>NZ_CALPDB010000001.1 GCF_943193155.1 Veillonella intestinalis
AAAGCTGAGGCGTGATGAGGAGTTACTAGAGATAGTGACGAACTGATTGATTCTACACTGCCGAGAAAAGCTTCTAGGTAGAGACATACTACCCGTACCGAAACCGACACAGGTGGGCGGGGAGAGAATCCTAAGGTGCGCGGGAAAACCCTCGTTAAGGAACTCGGCAAAATGCCTCCGTAACTTCGGGAAAAGGAGGACTCATGTAGTGTGAAGAGCAGCAACGCTCGGAGCATGAATGAGTGGCACAAGAGAGGCGCAAGCGACTGTTTACCACAAACACAGGTGCCTGCTAAAGCGAAAGCTGATGTATAGGTGCTGACACCTGCCCGGTGCTGGAAGGTTAAGAGGAGGGGTTAGGAGTAATCCGAAGCTCTGAATTGAAGCCCCAGTAAACGGCGGCCGTAACTATAACGGTCCTAAGGTAGCGAAATTCCTTGTCGGGTAAGTTCCGACCCGCACGAAAGGTGTAACGACTTGCGCACTGTCTCAACGAGGGACCCGGTGAAATTGAAGTACCTGTGAAGATGCAGGTTACCCGCGACTGGACAGAAAGACCCCATGGAGCTTTACTGCAACCTAAGATTGAATTTAGTTATT
Source organism: Veillonella intestinalis (assembly GCF_943193155.1). Classification (GTDB taxonomy): domain Bacteria; phylum Bacillota; class Negativicutes; order Veillonellales; family Veillonellaceae; genus Veillonella_A; species Veillonella_A intestinalis. The sequence continues at coordinate 601 of NZ_CALPDB010000001.1, forward strand.
GAATGTACAGGATAGGTGGGAGACGTAGAAACTAGGGCGCCAGTCTTAGTGGAGTCACTGTTGGGATACCACCCTTTCACTAATTGAATTCTAACGGGAAGAGTAACGACCTTCCGGACAGTCTTAGGCGGGCAGTTTGACTGGGGCGGTCGCCTCCGAAAAAGTAACGGAGGCGCCCAAAGGTTCCCTCAGAGCGGACGGAAATCGCTCGAAGAGTGTAAAGGCAGAAGGGAGCTTGACTGCGAGACGGACAGGTCGAGCAGGGACGAAAGTCGGGCTTAGTGATCCGGTGGTGCCGAGTGGAAGGGCCATCGCTCAACGGATAAAAGCTACCCTGGGGATAACAGGCTAATCTCTCCCAAGAGTCCATATCGACGGGGAGGTTTGGCACCTCGATGTCGGCTCATCACATCCTGGGGCTGAAGTAGGTCCCAAGGGTTCGGCTGTTCGCCGATTAAAGTGGTACGTGAGCTGGGTTCAGAACGTCGTGAGACAGTTCGGTCCCTATCCATCGCGGGCGCAAGAAACTTGAAGGGGGCTGCTCCTAGTACGAGAGGACCGGAGTGGACGAACCGCTGGTGTACCAATTATCCTGCCAAGGGTACAGTTGGGTAGCTACGTTCGGGACGGATAAACGCTGAAAGCATCTAAGCGTGAAACCAGCCTTGAGATGAGGTTTCTCATAACAAAAGTTAGTAAGATCCCATGTAGACGACATGGTTGATAGGCCAGGTGTGGAAGAGCTGTGAGGCTTGGAGCTGACTGGTACTAATAGATCGAGGGCTTTACTTTTAAATAGTGAACCAGATTAAAATGGTAGTCACTAGACTGTAGGGACAAACTTCAATCAACGAATTATCTAATGTGTAACTTACAAGATCTACACTTCTATGTGGTTTTCAGAGTACAAGCTCTGACAGATTCAGTGGCGATAGCTACGAGGGCCCACCTGTTCCCATCTCGAACACAGTAGTTAAGCTCGTAAACGCCGAAAGTACTTGGCTGGAAGCGGCCTGGGAGGATAGGTAGTCGCTGATTAAACTTAAAAGACACACCGAATGGTGTGTCTTTTTTTGTATAGCTTTCTATCCGACCAGAAGCTGGGAAAAGTAGTGAACCGGCTTTGAAGGACTGGAAGAACTCCCTCTAAGCGTTAAACTACATATTTTCATTCGTATTGACAATCTATAGAAATCATGTTACTATACGTATGTAGAAAGTAAACAATAAATAAAATACATAGTTGGGAATAGGTGCAGATATGCATAATAGAGAAGTCGGTGTAAATCCGACACGGTCCCGCCACTGTAAAGCTGAGCAAATCTCATTAAGTCACTGGGTAACACTGGGAAGGCGAGAGGAGCGGTGAAGCTAAGTCAGGAGAACTGCCTATTCATCATTCACCATTTGACCTACGAGCGATAGGGAGGAGAATTATAGATCCTTTTTCGCATGTGTCGGAAAAGGCTTTTTTATTGGCTTAATTCTAACCGTGCATATGATGAAACCTATACAGCTCATGGTCTATATGTTGGTATTATCACGTAAGTGTTAATATATTGTCATGATAATGTATGGGCGTACATTTTCATCATCTCCTAACCTGAAACGCTAAGATACTGTGATGGGTATTCTTAGCGTTTTTGGTTTTTAATTTTATTATTAAAATTAAAAAAATATATTGACGATGCACTTGGTTATGTGGTAATATAACTGTGTTGCGGGAGTGGCGGAATTGGCAGACGCACCAGACTTAGGATCTGGCGCCTTCGGGCGTGGGGGTTCAAGTCCCTTCTCCCGCACCAGTTAAGTCACTATGAGTCCTTAGGGGCTCTTTTTTATTGCACATTTAAGTGTGGTATGATACTATAAGTAAAGAATTAAAAAGGGCTTTGGCATTGCTAAAGCCCGTTTTGTCGTTTGATAAAATAAGAAAATTTATTAGATAATAAATAATAAGATGCAGGATAAGTTATATAGGATGAGTTAGCAATGGAGGGATGTTCGTGACAGCTTTACAAGAATTATTATATAAATATCCCGCCTATAAAGAAGCAGAGCAAATGCTAATAGGAACTGGTAAGCATGTCATTTCAGGTTTAGGAGGCTCACAAAAGCCTTTTATATATAGCACTGCTATGGCGACTAATCAGCAGGTACGACCTACAATTATATTGGTTTATGATAGGGCTCATAAGGAGCAATGGGAGCGTGATTTAGCGTTTTTCTTGCCAAAGGTTGATGTTATGCCTTTTCCTATTACAGAAAAAGTAACCTTTGTTACAGCAGCTCGTAGCTTAGAAAATCAAGGCTTGCAGATGAGGGCTTTAGGTGCTTTGCTCCACGAGGAACCTGTTGTTGTTTTGGCGACGATTGACGAAGCTACGCAGCGACTATTAACACCTGAAGAATTAAAAGACCATGTAATACGATTACAGGCCAATGATATTGTAGAGCGCATGGCGTTACTAGATAAATTAGTGGCTTTAGGCTATGAGCGAACAGACCAGGTAGAACAACGTGGTCATTTTAGCGTGCGTGGAGATATTATTGATATTTTTCCCGTAAATAGTGACAATCCATATCGCATTGAGTTTTTTGATGATGAAATAGATACAATTCGTACTTTTGCTATTGATACACAGCGCTCCATTGAAACTGTAACGGGTATGACAGTTATGCCTTTTCATTTAGCAAATTCTTCTGAAGAAGCATCGTTATTAAGTTATGGTAAAGGGGCATTGCTACTTTATGATGAACCAAACCGTTTGCAAGATACCTTAAAGGGCTTTTTAAAAGAAGATTCTATGCATCGTCAAGGGCATTTTACTTGGTCCGAATTTATGCAGACGAATCAATGTAGCTGTGAAGTGGCCTTTAATTTTTTACAGCAACGAATTAGTGGCCTGCCAGGTTTTGATACAATTGGCTTACAAAGCAAATCTATGATGTCTTTTGAACGACAAATGCCATTATTGATAGATGAAATCCAAGTATGGCTGTCTCAGGGCCGTCAAGTGGCGTTAGTCATGAATAATTTGCAACGTAGAGAAGGCTTAGAACGAGCTTTACGGGAGGAAAACATTTCCTATGAGCATGGTGATGCAGTAACTTATACAGGATCGTCTGTGTTAATTGTGAGCGGGCTTTTATCGGAAGGTTTTGAATTACCTTTATGTAATTTAGTAGTAGTTACAGAAGGTAATATTTTTGGGCAGCAGAAGCGCAAATTACGCAAAAAAGTACCTAAAGGCCAAGAAATTACTTACTTTACTGATTTAACACCTGGTGACTATGTGGTACATGTACTTCATGGGATTGGTAAGTATATTGGGTTAAAAACAATTGAAACGGAAGGTATTCATAAGGATTACATTGAGATTGCCTATGCTGGCACGGACAAACTATTTTTACCGGCTGATAATTTAGACCAGTTACAAAAGTATATTGGCAACGAGGGCGATGTGCCTAAGATTCATAAAATGGGTGGTCGTGAATGGGGAAAAGTTCGTCAAAAGGCACAAAAATCTATTGATGATTTAGCTGAAAAATTAGTTGAACTGTACGCCCAACGTGAAATCGTTGATGGCTTTGCTTTTGAGCCAGATGATACCTTTCAAGCTGAGTTTGAAGAAGCTTTTCCCTATGAAGAAACAGAAGATCAGTTACAAGCTAGTAAAGAAATTAAAACCTCTATGGAGCAACCACATCCTATGGACCGTTTACTTTGTGGCGATGTAGGTTTTGGTAAGACTGAAGTGGCTATGCGGGCTATTTTTAAAGCCGTTAAAAGTGGTAAACAAGTGGCCGTGTTAGTACCTACTACTGTGTTGGCGCAACAGCATTTCCAGACTTTTACAGACCGTTTAGGAGCATTTGGGGTACAAGTTGAAGTATTAAATCGTTTCCGTTCAGCAGCTGAAAAAAGAGATATTATAAAACGAGTAGCCAGTAAAGATGTGGATGTACTGATTGGTACGCATGCCTTATTAAATAAAAAGGTTACATTTAAAGATTTAGGCTTACTAGTTGTTGATGAAGAACAACGCTTTGGTGTAGCCCAGAAAGAAAAATGGAAGAGTTGGGCACAAAATATTGATGTATTAACATTGAGCGCTACGCCAATCCCTCGCACCTTGCATATGTCTTTAGTTGGGGTTCGAGAAATGAGTGTTATTAATACTCCACCAGAAGATCGCTTGCCTGTGCAAACCTATGTGGTGGAATATGATATGAAGTTGATTACTGAAGCCATTCGACGTGAAATTCAGCGTGGTGGTCAAGTATATTTTGTATATAATCGAGTAGCTTCCATTGATCATATGGGCGAATTTTTAGAAGCAGCTATGCCAGAACTTCGCTTTGCTATTGCCCATGGTCAAATGGCTGGCAGTGAGATGGAAGCGATTATGGTGGATTTCTATGAAGGCCATTATGATTTATTACTTTGTACTAGTATTATTGAGACAGGGCTAGATATTCCAAACGCAAATACGATAATCGTCTATGATGCAGATCGACTTGGCTTATCGCAACTATATCAGATGCGCGGTCGAGTAGGCCGTTCACGGCGTAGAGCATATGCGTATTTCTTATATCGTCCTGATAAAATGCTCAGTGAAACAGCGGAAAAGCGTTTAAAGGCAATTGAAGAATTTACTGAATTAGGGGCTGGCTTTAAGTTAGCTATGCGCGATCTTGAAATTCGTGGTGCCGGCAATTTATTAGGTTCTCAACAGCATGGCAATATTGCTTCCGTTGGCTTTGCTTTATATTGTTCCATGCTAGAAGAAGCTATCGCTAAAGCTCAGCATAAGACAGTAACAAAGACGATAGAAATAGATCCGACAATCGATTTAGGGATTGATGCTTTTATTGATGATGCATACATTAATGATACAGCTCGTAAAATTACAATTTATCAGCGTTTATTACAGATACGTAAATTAGAAGACTTTGATGAATTTACGGACGAGTTAATTGACCGTTTTGGCACGCCTACGGCACCGGTGGAACGATTGTTGAAATTAGCTCGCATTAAAGAACGAGCGCGTGTATTAGGGATTAAAAGTCTAATTGTACGAGAGAATATGATTACCATCCATTGGGGTGATATTTCGCGTATGGCAGGTTGGCATCCAGGCTTACCAAGTACAGCGGTTTGGCAACATGTGAAGATGAAAAATGATGTGCTTCGGTATACTTTGGAACGTGAGGCTGATGTAATGGGGCGGACCGAAGGCTTGTTAGGGGAACTGGAAAAGAGGGACCCCAGTTTATTAGTAGCAGATACATAAGGAGGAACCAATGAATCGATTTTTAAAAGGAGCCATGATTCTTACCTTAGCCGGTATTATTGTGAAAATTATTGGGGCCTTCAGTAAAGTATTATTAGCTCGTATTTTAGGTGGCGAAGGAATTGGCTTATACCAAATGGCCTATCCGATTTATCAGATTATTGTTAGCTTAGCCACAGCAGGCTTGCCCGTTGCTATTTCAATTATGATTGCTGATAAATTAGCTCATCAAGATATTCGAGGGGCCTCTAAAATATTTAGAGTGTCCGCTACAGTTCTCTTTGGTTTAGGTGCCTTTTTTAGTATTGCTTTATTTTTAGCCGTACCTTGGCTCGTAGAGTCCGAGTGGCTCACTGATCCACGGAGTAGCTATGCGCTTATGGCTTTGGCGCCAGCTATTATTGTCGTCACTATTTTAAGTTGCCTGCGCGGCTATTTCCAAGGGTTTCAAGATATGTTACCTACGGGCGCTTCCCAAGTGATGGAACAGTCTCTACGGGTTGCCTGTATGGTAGGCTTTGCTTTGTTTTTATTACCGTATGGATTGCCTATGGCAGCGGCAGGCGCGACCTTAGCAACCTTTCCTGGTGTGGTTGGTGGCGTACTGGTGTTGTTATATTTTTACCATCGACAACGTCGGTTACGTGCTGAATTAAGAGCTAAGCAGTCCCCTGATATAGTGATTGAATCGTCTTCGCAGATTATGAAACGGTTATTAGTCTTGGCTATTCCTGTGTCTATGGCTAATATTATGATGCCTATCGTATCGGGGATTGATTTAGGGGTCGTGCCACAGCGCTTGATTGATGCAGGTTATTCTATGAGAGAAGCGACTACTCTATTTGGGTATTTAACTGGGATGGCGACATCTTTAGTGAATTTGCCAATTATTTTGACAACTTCCTTAGCCGCCAGTTTAGTACCAGCTATATCAGAAGCCTATACTAAACGAGATATGCTAGAGATTCAAAATCGAAGTCATGTGGCATTAAAAATAACAACTCTTATTACAGTGCCGGCATTTGTAGGTCTTTGTGTATTAGCTACACCTATTTCAGAACTATTATATGCAACACCTCATGCAGGTGGTCCCATAGCCGTAATGAGCTTGAGTATTTTCTTGCTAGGGGTACAACAAGTTAGTACGGGCATTTTGCAAGGGTTAGGTCATACGGCCATTCCTATGATTAATTTATTTTTTAGTACCCTTATCAAAATTCCTCTTAGCTGGTATTTAACAGCTTTACCAGAATGGGGCATTAATGGGGCCGCTTGGTCTACAAATATAGATTTTGGCTTAGCCGCCTTATTAAATATGATTTTTGTGCGTAAATACATCCAATATCAGGTGCCATGGCTAGAACTTGGTAAAATCTCTTTTGCCGCCTTTGCTATGGGTGGTGCTACTGTTATTACCTACGCCTTTTTAAGTTCGCTAATAGGCGGTAATTTAGCGGTTATTGGGGCGATTATAGTGGCTGTTGTTGTATATGGTGCTGGTTTAATTATTAGTAAGGCAGTTAAAGAGGAAGAATGGTGTGCCATGCCGTTTATTGGCAAGCGGTTACAACAAAGAAGAGCCGCAAAAAGTGAGTAAGGAGGACCTATGTCATTAACAGTAGTTAGCCGAGTTATATCGGATTTACAGCTCGATGAGACTTGTGGGGTATTTACTATTTCTACAGCTCAAATAGATTATGTTCCTTTCGATTTAACTGGCGTTTTAGTAGTAACAGATGTGCAGGGGGAGAAAACGGCCTTAGAACGCATTTTAGAAGCTTTAACGGGGCGATTTGAGGAGTCGACGACCTTTTTATTAACGGGTATTACTGAAACAGAGCAATTAGTAGGACCAAAAGAGGTAACACTTGGTCAATTAGTAACAATTGGCAAAACATATATTATGGACCAAGAAGCCTCATTAGATAATATTGTTCAGTGGTTATTTATTAAGCCATTACAGCGTTCCCAATCGCAATCTGATGGAGTGGCGACTTCCTCGTTTGATTTGAATCCGCTCGTGGAGGTTGTGGCTGCATTACGAGCACCTAATGGTTGCCCATGGGATCGCTTACAAACCCATAGTACTTTACGACGGTATTTATTAGAAGAAGTCTATGAAGTGTTAGAAGCGATTGATAATCACGATATGGCAAATTTACGAGAAGAATTGGGCGATGTATTATTACAAATTGTATTTCATGCTCGTTTGGCGGAAGAGCAGGGCTTATTTACGGTACAAGATGTAATTGATGACATTAGCGCAAAAATGATTCGTCGCCATCCTCATGTATTTAATCAAGCAAATGTGGAAGAGATAGGTACTACTCAGCTAAATTGGGAGGCTTTGAAGGCTCAAGAGCCAGGTCATCGTAAAAAAAATTTATTGGCTGGTGTATCAAAAGGATTACCTGCTCTATTAGGGGCTCAAAAATTACAAGAAAAGGCTGCGAAGGTAGGTTTTGACTGGGATTCTGAGCCTCCTGTTTGGGCAAAATTTGAGGAAGAAATTGCTGAATTTAAGGAAGCCGTAGCCCTCGGTGATTATGAAAATGCAGAATTAGAGGGGGGAGACGTGCTTTTTTCCTTGATTAATCTTCTAAGATGGTATAAAATAGGCGGTGAAAATGCACTAAACCGCACCAATAATAAGTTCCGTCGTCGTTTTTCTTATGTGGAGCGTTGTGTTAAAGACAGCGGACGATCATGGGAGGAGTTTTCACTTGATGAATTGGACTCATTTTGGGACTCGGCTAAGGTGTCTGAACAAAAACATTCATTGAAATGATTGGCAAAGCGTGATATACTCTTACAAGTCATTATTGATGAATGGATACATTCTATTTTTTAAGGAGGTTCTGTCATGAATAAAACAGAATTAATCGCAAGCGTTGCTCAGAAAGCCGAATTAACTAAAAAGGATGCTGAAAAAGCAGTTAAAGCTGTGTTCGACACAGTAGCTGAAGAATTGGCAAAAGGCGAAAAAGTTCAAGTAATTGGTTTCGGTACTTTTGAAGTTCGCGAACGTTCCGCTCGTGAAGGCCGCAACCCACAAACTGGTAAAGCTATTACGATTGCAGCTTCCAAATCCCCTGCATTCAAAGCTGGTAAACAGTTAAAAGAATTAGTTAATGTTACAACTAAAGTTAAACCTCGCAAAAAATAATTTTGTTAGGAACTCAAAAGAGACCGCACTGTGTGCCTTTGATGGTATAGACGGCTACGGCCGTCGCTATCAGGCTTGCAGAGGGTCTCTTTTTCTATGCAAAAATACGAAGTGTTCCTGCTTGTTAGATTGTAAAATGTGATATAATAAGACGACAGGGAAGGAGACAATCATGAGCAAGAAGGAACGTATACTCATTGTATCGGCTTCTATTGGCACGGGGCATACACAAGCGGCACGGGCGATTGAAGAGTATTGGGCAGCCAAAAACCCAGATGCTATTATTACCCATGTAGACTTTTTAGATACAAATAGCTTTTCGTTTGATAATTTATTAAAAGAAACATATATAAAAATGATTGACGTATTTCCTATGTTATATGATGTTATTTATCGTCTATCACAAGGAGATAAGAAAGGGAGTGCCGTACAGACAGCTTTGGCTTGGATGTTAAAGCGTCGTATGTTAAAACTCATCAATCGAGAACGACCAGATGTAGTTATTTTTACGCATCCATTTCCTTGTGGCGCTGCGTGTATTTTAAAACGACAAAATTTAATCAATGTACCATTAGTTGCGGTAATTACAGATTTTCAGGTACATCAGTTTTGGGTATATAATCAAATCGATGCGTATCATGTGGGTACCTCGGGCATGGTTAATGAATTATGTGAAGCGGGCATTGCAGCACATAAGATTACAATTACAGGCATTCCGGTGCGCCGAAGTTTCTTTGAGCATCGTTTAACTAAATATAAGACTTCTTATCCAGTGAAGGTATTAATAATGGGGGGCGGCCTTGGCTTAGGTTGCTTAGAAACGGCGTTACAGCGGTTAGATGAGGTATCGGGGATTGATGAGCTCATTGTAATTACTGGACGTAATGCTGATCTTTATGAAGGCTTAGTGGCTATGAGTCATTCTATGCGTACACCGACTACAGTATATGGATATACTTTAGAAGTGGCCAAACTTATGCAAGAAGCCACCTTATTGGTAACAAAGCCAGGAGGGTTAACTTGTATGGAAGGTGTGACTGTTGGTGTGCCTATGGTATTTTTTAGTGCGATTCCAGGGCAAGAAGAAGGAAATGCTACATTTTTTGAACAGCAAGGATATGCCCGTTGGGCTCGTGATATTCACAATCTAGATGATGTGGTAACGGTACTTTTAAATAATCCAGAGCGACTTGAACAAATGTCAGCGCAAGAACTGACGTGGCAAATTGATGGGGCTGCTAATATTGTGTCGGCCACTAAAAAGCTATTAGGTCGTTAATATTTATTTAGTAGTGAATAGGGATAGTATGCATAGTTTGCAAGGGGAGTCTTATAAAAGTCTCTTGCTAAGAGCTAGAAATTTTTGTACAATGTACTCAACACCCAAAAGGGGATTCGGGGTTATGTATTAAAGGAGGATTCGTATGGACGGCGACGCGCTGGAATCGTTTTATGAGAATTTAGGATTTGAATTGGTGGAAATTGATGACCGTGAGACTTTATTTTATCAGGTCAATGATGATGGTGCTTATGCGACCATTACCGATGAAGATGGGAATGTACCTACTTCTATGGAAGAACCAATTATCTTTACTCTCTATGATGAAAATGATTCGTTTCAGTGGAGTGTGACAGTAGAAGATTCTGAATACTTTGGTGAATTATTTACTCGCGTAGAAGATACGGATGAATTACTTTCTAATTTGAAAGATATTCGACAAGAAAATATGGCTCGTTATGACGATAGCCTAGACTAATGAAAAAGAGCTATCCACAAAGTGCTTACGTTCTGTAGTTAACTTTGCTGGACAGCTCTTTTTGAAAGGAAATATTAATTTATGAATGTATTAACCTTACAAGATGTAAGTCAATCATATGGTACCCGCCGCTTATTTGAAGGCGCCAGCATGACTTTTACGGATACAAAACGAATTGGTCTTATCGGTGTAAATGGTACGGGCAAATCTACCTTTATGCGTCTTTTGGCAGGCCTAATAGAACCTGAGAAAGGTACTATTTTGAGAAATGGCAAGGCGTCTATTTATTATTTATCACAAGCTCCTGAATTTGATGAAGAAGCATCGTTGTTAGAAAATATATTTTTAGCTCATCATCCTGTGTTGAGTTTAGTTCGTGAATATGAGCGTGTGGATCAACAAGCGCCAGGTAGCGCTGAACACTTGCGCCTATTGGGGCGTATGGATGCAGAAGGGGGCTGGCAAGTTGAGCAACAAGCACGTACGATTCTTACTAAATTAGGGTTTGAAGATTTAACTAAGCCAGTGAAACATTTATCAGGGGGACAACGACGTCGGTTAGCATTGGGACAGGCTTTATTATACCCTAGTGATCTTTTACTTCTCGATGAACCGACTAACCATCTTGATGAAGCTAGTATTGAATGGCTTGAAAAATATTTATTAGCCCGTAAGGGTGGGCTAGTAATTAGTACTCATGACCGCTATTTTTTAGATGCTTTAAGCGATGAAATTTTAGAGCTATCTGACCGACATTTTTATAGTTATGAAGGTACCTATGAAACCTTTCTTACATTAAAGGCAGAGCGAGAAGAACGTGAAGCAGCTACGGCTGAAAAGCGTAGACAATTTTTAAAACGGGAGTTAGCGTGGGTGCGGCGTGGTGCTCAAGCTCGTTCAACGAAGCAAAAGGCTCGTTTGCAGCGTTATGAAACTCTCAAAGCTCAAGATGTGGCACGCCGTGCTGATACACTAGATCCGATTGCCTTAAAGAGTCGTTTGGGGAAAACAATTTTTGATATAGAGCATTTATCTTTTGACTTAGGGGAGAAGACCTTAGTAAAAGATTTTACCTATCATGTCGTTCGTCATGATCGTATTGGCATCGTAGGACCTAATGGGATTGGCAAATCTACATTCATGCGTTTATTAGATGGGACATATGAACCTTTAGCTGGGACTGTAGGACGTGGTGAAACGGTGCGAACTGCGCATTTTACACAGGAGTTACCACCTTTTGATGAGGAGCAACGGGTCTTAGATTATATTCGTGAGGATCACCGCTATATGGTATTAGCTGATGGTAGCACCTTAAGCGCTGGACAAATACTAGAGAGGTTCTTATTTACCCCAGAACTTCACGGTGTTCCCATTCGCAAGCTATCTGGTGGTGAAAAAAGACGACTATATTTGCTAAAGTTGCTCATGAGTGCGCCTAATGTATTGTTATTAGATGAACCGACTAACGATTTGGATATTCCTACCTTAGAAGTGTTGGAAGAGTTTTTAGATTCTTTTAGTGGTGTAGTGATTACAGTATGCCATGATCGGTATTTCTTAGATCGTGTAGTAGATAAGTTATTTGTCTTTAAAGGGGACGGGCAAATAGATATTATTCATGGTGCTTATTCTGAATATCGAGAACTAGTAGAGGCGGAAGACGCGTCAGTGGAAGATGTTAAATCACATGGGTTAAGTAAAACAGCTAAGCCGCAAAGTAGTTCAAAGGGGTCAGGCACAACTATTTCAGATGACGTAGAGGCGGCAAACACTGGTGATAAGGGCAGTAATTTGAAGGAGTTAGCTGCTAATAAGGAAGTTAAGCCTCTTACCAAAGCTGAGCAGTCTGAGTTGGAGGAATTGGAGTTGAAAGTGGCTGAATTAGAAGGCTTATTAAAGGCCTATGATGCTATGTTGAACCAAGCTGGTGGGGATTATGAAGCGATGGAACAGACTATGGCAGAACGAGCCAAAGTGGCGGAAGAATTAGAGTTAAAAACAATGCGCTGGCTTGAACTGGCAGAGCGATAAAGTAATAAAGTCCTTGATTTAACTAGTGTATAGAGTTAATCGTGTAGAAAATCAAAGGAATTTGAATTATAGTGGCGTTTAATGTAAAAAATATGTAAAACTTTAGGGAATACATGAATTAGAATATTGATATTTAGCGCTTGAATAGTATATACTATAAACAGAGAAGAATAGTTATTTTTTTGCATGGCAGTGTTACGCATATCCCAAGGGAGGAACGTTATGAAAAGTAACAAGTGGGGCGGCAAACGCGCGGGCGCAGGTCGCAAAAAATCATTATTTGACCGTAAAGGTCGTACATTCCGATTAACGGATGCAGAATTTTTAGAAGTTAAACCTTTAATTGACGCAATTCGTAAACGTACTGAAGCGGCAGCTTTGGCATCTAAAGCGAAATAGTTAATTGAGGAGTGGGGAGAAGCCCAGTATTGTTTGCTCAGAGTTAGATCATTAGCTGCGAGGAGAGGGTCTTTAGCTACTTATGGTTTAATCATGGAGTAGATAGGTATAAGGAAATCGGTAATCGAAGTATTCGATTACCGATTTTTCTGTTATAATGGGAATATGCTCATTTGTATATTGGCAATGATGAGTAATATAGGTAAATAGAAAGCTACAGGGGCTTATTAGATAATTTAAGGCTTAAAAGTTTATATTATGAGGAGTTTTAACATGAAAGATACAATTAATACCGATATTTTAAAACGAACAGATACGATTGTGAAAGCGGATGCGCGTCATACGTTTGATACAGTAGCGGCTGCTTTAGGAGCTGAAGAACATAATCCATTAGTTGTAGTGGGCACGGAAGATCGTATGGCTCATGTAGGGGAGATTGTTAAACGAGAAGCGTTAACGATTGAACCAAATTTAGTGATTTTAGAAAAAAATGGACAAGAATTAGTACAGGCTTATACGGATAGCGTAACCTATGGCTATGTTGCTGATTTTATGGAAACTTTTGTTAAGATTGATATGCTTTTAGTGAGTGAATTTGATTATGTAGTACGGGAAGCGGATGAATTATCTCAGCGCGCTTTACACCGCTTATTTGAAGCGTTAATTCGCAATCAGCGGCAGGTTGTTTTTACTATGACACAAGAGCCAAATACATATGATGAATTGGCGCTTCCAAAGTTGTTTGAACTAGTAAATAGTGGTGCCTTAGTCATTGTTAAATAATATATGCAATATATTGATTTTGATAAGTTTAAGGTAATAAAAAATAGCATATAACAAAAAAGGATATACCAAGCGGTATAAGTAAGACATCGACTTATGTATTCATAAGTTCGTTTTACTTAGACTCACGAGGTATATCTTTTTTTGTGAGGTTAATTCATAACATCGTGGAGGTGTTTAGTCTTTCGATGAAAGGCGAGAATAGGTAATAAGCCAAACACTAGACCAACGATGATACATAATAGGGTTAATTGAAGTGAGGCGAGGGAAATGCTAGGGGGCATGATAATGGCAGAACTTGCATTGAGCCAATGAGCTATGCCAAGGTAGGCTCCAAAGCCTAGTCCCCATCCCATAATAGCGCCTAAACTAATAATATAAACCGTTTGTTGACCTAAGATACTATACAGTTGTTTTTGCGTAGCTCCTAGGGCTTTTAAAATTGCATAATCTCGTAAACGATTAAGAGTTGCTAAATAGGCTGTAACTAATACGACTAGCATGGCTAGTATAATTAGCAAGTAGCCAATAGGCTGCCATAATTTTTCACCACGTCCCATTAGATTAAAGAGTTGCGTGATAACTTGTGCAGGAAATACGAGTTGCGCATCTTTTTGTTTAGTGTAGAGGCTAGCTAAGGTATAGGCCTGACCATAGCCGACTGGCTCGACCATGATAGCAGTCACATCGCCTTTGGTAGAAAGGTCATGACCATGGGCATGTAAATCCCAAATACTGTCAATGGACGTCAGTACAGCTTGGTTATAGGGGCCATTGGTGTCAGCTAGAATTCCTACGACTGTGAAAGGATGATCTTCGTGCGCTTTTCCTTTGGCTAAGGTGCCATGGGTAGAGTGGAAGGTATCACCTACTTTAAGCCCTGTATGTTTAGCCACATCTTGTCCAATCACGGCTTCAAAATGTTTGGCAAAAGGCTTTCCTTCTGCTAGGCGTAACCATTCAGGTTGACTAGCACTAGGACGAATAGTAAAAATTTCAGGTTCAGTACCAACAAGGCGATAGCCTTTGATACTATCCCCAAAGGCTAGGGGTATAGCTTGTTTTACTAATTTTGGTTTATTACGCAATTGCTCTACTTCGCTATAGGGGAGATTAGCTAAGGGTTTATCTTGTAAAAAGACGGTATTTAATACAAATTGCTGACTACTGCCAGGGGAACCTACTAGGAGCGTAAAGGGTTCAGTCGCAGCAATGAGTCCCCGCTGAAGCCCGCTCCCTAAGGAAACGACTAATACACTTAACGCAACGGCTAAGGCCATGACGAGTAGAAGTAGGGTGGTCGTCAATGGTTTGGACCAAAGTTGTTGCCAGGCTATTTTACGAATCATGGGTACCTCGCTTTGTTAAGTGAAGTCGATTGGAAAATTGAGAAATGACAGGTTCTTCATGGCTCGTAATAAGTAGGGTAGCTTGTAGTGTTTCACTATAGGCTTTCAATAAATCAATAACAAGACGACTATTTGCTTCATCTAGGCTAGCTGTAGGCTCATCAGCCAAGAGGAGGCTGGGCTTTTTGATAAGCGCTCTAGCAATAGCAACACGTTGTTGCTCACCTTTGCTCAATTGGGTAGGCTTTTTATGGCGTAAAGGGGCAATGCCCATAAGATTAGTGAGTTGCTCCATTTCTTGCACCATTTCTTTGTGCGTGAACCGATTGGCAAAGAAAGCACCGCTTAGGATATTGTCTTCAACTGTTAAAAAGTTGAGCAAATTGAAGTCTTGAAAGATATAGCCTACTTTTTTACCACGCCAAGTATCAAGCTCTTTAGATGATGCTTCATTAAGATACATGTCCTCAACTTGAAGTATACCTGTTGTAGGTTGTAAAAGACCGGCTAGGCACTGTAATAAGGTAGATTTCCCGCTACCACTGACACCGGTAATACACCATTGACTGCCAGTAGTGGCGGAGAAATTAGGTAAATCTAGTGCTGTCACAGAGGTTTCGCCATCAGGAAACTGATGGGTTAAGCTTTCAATGTGAATCATATTAATTTACCTCAGCACCTAAGATGCGAACAAGGCTAACGAAGCCTGTTTCACCATCTACATAGCTGCCTACATCGAGTTGGCCGGTTACGGTAATATCTTGATCATAAGGAAGTGCTGTTACCGCATCATCCAGATAAACGACTACAATGTCACTAGGCCAATCGGCATCAGTAGAGCAGAAAGGGCATATGGACATAGGCGTTTCTGTAAGAACAAAGAAGTTAATGCTTGGTTTTAGCGGTGGCGCCATATAACCTTGCATAGTTACCGTTTGTCCATTTTGGGATAACAAGCTGTCCGATAAGATAAGCCCTTCTGAAGTAGCACCTGCATACATATCGCCAAAGCTAAGCCAATTTGCTAGCACTGTTTGTGGTAGCGAAATTGTCAAAAGTTGTAAGGCGAAACAGAGTATAAGTGGGCGCAACCATTGTTTTAATTGCATCATGTTCCTAGTCACATCCTTAATTATTTTTTACTTATTTTTTTAATACATCTTTGTTGCCATCAATGCCAAGGGCACGAAGAATACCAAAGAATACTTCGGTATTATCCATAACACCACTGAAGTATTCAGAGCCAGGGCCTTGTGCCATGAGTACTACATCATCAGCGGAATGAACTTCACTAGTTTCACCAGTTGTAGTTGGTAAGCTGCCTTCTACTAGACGAGCACCTTGTGGAGCACGTTTTGGATTAGCAATTACTTTACCATCTTTGCCTGCAGTAGCTGGATCATGTGGCTCTGTTTGGAAACGGTAATTTTCGTAGTGGTCAGGGGAGTTAGCATATTGTACAGCTAATGTTACATCCGCATCTGGGTTATCTGGGAAACCATCTCGATTTGCATCGATGAAGGTTGGCCAGCCTGCTTCACCATATACACGAACTGCTTCACGACCTACTTTACCATCTTGTTCACTGTAAGTACCAGTAATACTGATGCCATGAGCATGGTCAGCTACGACGATAATTAAAGTGTTGTCGCCATGAGCTTTGGAGTAGTCTTGCGCATATTTGATAGCTTGGTCAAATTCGATAGTATCGTAAGCAGAACGTTGCCAATCCATAGTGTGAAGTTGTTTATCAATGGAACCAGCTTCTGACATGAGGAAGAAACCATTTGGATTCTTTTCAAGGACTTCAATTGCTTTTTTAGTCATATCCACTAGGCCTGGTTGGTCATTGAAACCTTTAAGCACTGCAGGATTTTCTGGTAAGAATTGGCGATCCATATATACGTTCATAGTATTTAAGGTGAAAAGACCAAGAAGTGGTTTATCTGCTGTTGTTTTAGCTAAATCTGTTTTATTACCTGCAAATTGATAGCCTTTGTCTTTAAATTCTTGGATAACATTTACATTATCTTTACGTTTAGAGCCTGGTGTGCTCAATGGCAAGAAGAACTGGGAACCGCCACCTAAGATAACAGCTGGTGGTTTTGCTCGATTTAAAAAGTCTGTAGCAATAAAGTTTTGCTCGCCACGACGACGGGTGTGAGCTGTTACGGCTGCTGGCGTTGCATCTGTTACTGCTGCTGTAGTTACCATACCATAGGACATATCTTTGCTACGTGAAATAATTTCAGAGATATTTTCTACTTTTGGATCATCTAATGGGTCAGCTGTGCTATTTTCGTAGACACCCATAGCGTTAACTACGGATTTATTACCTGTATTATAGGCAGAGGCACTGTTGGCAGAGTCTGTAACGAGTGAATCATAGCCGGATGTTGTTACTAAAGCCATGTGAGGCATTTTTTCCATAGCTAATACATCGTTAAATTTACCATCCGATAAACCTTTAGAAAGGATACGGGCTACTTCTTTGGCCTGCATGCTCATACCGTCGCCTACAAAAAGAATTACATTCTTTGCTTTCTTTTGTGCTTTTTCATTAACTACTTTGTAACTTGCCGATTGTTTTAAGGTACCTTGGTTCGTAGCAGCAACCACATTAACACGTTTATCACCGACCTCTTTAAAAGCCACATCATTAATACGGTATGAAATATGAGTGCTATGTTGAGTTAGGGTAGGTGTTTCTTTAAATACTTTGCTTGCATCTTCACCATTGATAGTAACAGCTACTTGCTTAGTACCTAATGGAAGCTCTACTTCAAAGTCAAAGCGCTGACCTTGCCAGAATTTAGCCTGATTGATTGGTAATACTTTGATGTCTTTACTTATTACAGCTGTGGCTGGCAATTCTGCTTGTGAGCTAAGAGTAACTGCTGGTGCTGGTGCATCGGCCTTTACCATAGGTGCATTAATACCAAAGGCTAAGGCGCCTGCTAAAGCAAAAAATACCATTTTACGTAAATGCTGCTTGCCATTCATGAAAATACCTCCTAATGTATCAAAAAAGAATGAACATCTGCTGTTATTATCCTAAGAAAGGGCTTATAAAAGATACAGAAAAAAGGCAGTAAATTATTTGTAAAGGAACTGTAATGTGTAATTAAGCCAGTAATTACATGTATTGGTAGACAATTATTATAAAAAAGTGATGAAGAATCAAGGCAAAGTATACTTGACAATTCCTATAGAATATTGTTTTATGCTTATAAATGAAGATAAGTTATTCATTGTATGCGTTTTTTGAAAGAATAGGGTTTTGTGCGTTTTAAAAAAGCAGTAAGGAGGTTTTACTACATTGCCGATATAGTTAGGTGAAGTTGGTTATCATAGTTTCTAGATTTTTAAGTATACCTATCCTTAGATAGGGTATACGGAAGGGAGTTATATGAAAGGACCAATGTTATTAAAACCAATAGAAACGATG
Source organism: Veillonella intestinalis (assembly GCF_943193155.1). Lineage (GTDB taxonomy): Bacteria > Bacillota > Negativicutes > Veillonellales > Veillonellaceae > Veillonella_A > Veillonella_A intestinalis. The sequence continues at coordinate 18,831 of NZ_CALPDB010000001.1, forward strand.
GCAGCGGCGTTAGCCATTGGAGAAAAGAAAAGTAGTTTAGGGAGCGTACAACTTTTAATATTAGGTTTTTTAGCAGGCGCATTTATTGCTTTTGCTTCGCAAGCATCAACGATGGGAGCTTTTAACTTATTGGCTCAACCAGAATGGTATGGGCTAGGACGATTAGTAGCAGGTATTATTTTTGGTTGTGGTCTTGTATTTGTGTTATTATCTGGGGCAGAACTTTTTACTGGCAATGTATTGATTACCAATGCTTGGCTATGTGGTAGGGTATCAAGTGTTGCCATGTTACGAAATTGGGTATATGTATATATTGGGAATTTTTTAGGATCATTTTTTATTGCTTGGTTGATGAGTCAATCTGGGTTATGGCATGGTGGTGCTAATTTAGCCGGTGCTATGACAATAAAACTCGCGTTAGGTAAAGTAAGTTTAGATCTTACAGCAGCAATTGTTTTAGGGATATTATGTAACTGGTTAGTATGCTTAGCTGTATGGTTGAGCTTTGGCACAACGTCAACTTCTGGGAAAATATTATCTATTTATTTACCAATCTTTATGTTTGTGTTGTCTGGTTTTGAACACTGTGTAGCTAATATGTATTACATTCCAGCAGGTATCTTTGCAGCGTCTGATCCAAGCTATGTAGCACAAGCCGCTAAATTAGGCATAACTGCAGAGGCACTTCAACAATTAAATTGGAGTACTTTTTTCACTAAAAACTTATTGCCAGTAACACTAGGCAATATGATTGGTGGCATCGTCTTTGTAGGTATGGCATTTCTTTATGGGAATGGCAAACCAAGTGAAGATACTGTAAATGAAGTGAAAGAGAAGGTTCTTAAATAGAAACCCCTATATAACTCTTTTCATTATCGAAAAAATTCGGTATACTAGTAACAAAGAGAGATATAATGTCAAATTTTTTGTAAATGTTACGGACCGCATTTGTTTCCGCGAATTAGAAATGGAGTTATTGATGGAATATACTAATATCTTGTATTCAGTAGAAAATAAAATTGCAACAATCACCTTTAATCGTCCAGAAGTACAAAATGGTTTCAACATTCCTATGTGCAATGAAATTTTAGAAGCTATTGAACGGACTGAAGCGGATCCAGAAGCACGAGTACTACTTATTAACGCAGTAGGCAAAGTGTTTTCTGTCGGTGGCGATTTATCTGAAATGAAACGTGCCGTGGAAGAAGATGATCAACAGTCTTTGGTAGCGATTGCAGAACTTGTTATGCAGATTTCATTTGCCATGAAAAAAATGTCTAAACCAGTTGTTATGAGTACTGATGGTGCGGTAGCAGGTGCCGCATTTAATATGGTATTAGCGGCCGATATGTGTGTATCTTCTACGAATAGCCGTTTTATTCAAGCCTTTGTTAATGTGGGGTTAGCACCTGATGCAGGTGGTATGTTCCTGTTAACTCGTGCGATTGGTATGAATCGTGCTATGCATCTAGCTATGACGGGTGAAGCTGTAACTGCTGAAAAAGCAAAAGAATATGGCTTTGTCTACAAAGTGTGTGAACCAGAACTATTGGTGAAAACGACTGATCGACTTTGTGCTCGTTTAGCTAAAGGGCCAGAACTTTCATTTAAAGCCATGAAAGAACAAATGTGGGCTGCCTTCTTTAGCGGTTGGGATGAATATGCTAAATTGGAAGTAGCTCTACAGACACATTTAGGTTTCTCTGAAGACTTTAAAGAAGGGGTACGCGCCTTTGCTGAGCGACGGAGACCGAACTTCCAAGGGAAGTAAGTTGTATCGTCTAGTGCTTACTTTGTAAAAAATAATATAGCCTCCTTGTGGGGGATTAAAAGATGTCACCTATACTTGTTCTCATTTAGCCAAGCTAAATGTTCGCTCCGTATATGTGACATCTTTTTTATTGCAGAAGTAGTGTATATGACTTTTACAAAGTCATAGCCCATCGCGCATGGGAAGGGATCGAATGGTCGCTGCACATATATAGGGGGCTTTTCTTTTCTCTCTTAGCGCCAGTAGGACAGTGGCAAGTCTTTAAGAGGCCAAGCTAAGAAGTGATATTGAATATAAAAAAAGAGTGTACCAGTATATGTAGCGACCGTCAGAGCTTGTCTCGTCGAGAGCGAACATACTGGTACACTTGCCAGAAAGCGTCAGTAGAAATGTGGTGAATCATTGATAAAAAGAGGCAAGATAGATTCAAGGAAAAATAAGAAGCCCTTACGAATATGTGTAGCGACCGTCAGAGCTTGTCTCGTCGAGAGCGAACGTATTCGTAAGGGCTTTCTATATTCTTATTAGCTATGAGCCTCTTTTTATCGCAGGCTTCGCCAATTACTACTTAGCGATCCCCGTTAAAAATCGAGTTTTTCACGATTACATAATCCACTTTGCGGATAGCAGTTAAATTATTGCCACCAGCATATGAAATAGAGGATTGTAAATCTTGTTCCATTTCTGTTAAGGTATCAAATAGGCTGCCTTTAGAAGGAATGTACATTTTTTTGCCTTCTACGTTTTTTTTTTCACCTTTTTGGGATTCAGAAGCACTACCGAAATATTCTTTGTATGGTTTGCCATCGATTTCCACTTCTTTGCCAGGAGATTCAGTGTGACCGGCAAAGAGGGAACCAATCATAACAAAGGTAGCACCAAAACGAATGGATTTGGCAATATCGCCATGATCGCGAATACCGCCATCGGCAATAACTGGTTTAGTTGCTGCTTTGGAGCACCAACGAACAGCAGATAACTGCCAGCCACCAGTGCCAAAACCAGTTTTTAATTTGGTAATACATACTTTACCAGGGCCAATGCCTACTTTAGTAGCGTCAGCGCCAGCGTTTTCAAGTTCACGCACTGCTTCAGGCGTACCTACGTTACCAGCAATAACAAAGCTTTCTGGCAATTGTTTTTTGATATGTTGAATCATTTCAATGACAGAATTAGAATGGCCATGAGCAATATCAATTGTAATATACTCTGGAGTTAAACCAGTTGCTTTAATTTCATCAACAAATTTGAATTCGTCTTTTTTAACGCCAATACTAATGGAGGCATATAAGCCTTTTTCTTTCATGCGTTTAATGAAATCGAGACGAGTATGTGGCGCGAAACGATGCATAATGTAGAAGTAGTTTTCAGATGCTAACTTTTCAGCTAGTTCTTCGTCAATAATAGTCTGCATGTTAGCAGGTACAACTGGTAAACGGAATGTGCGGTTGCCAAGTTTAACCGTAGTATCGCACTCACTGCGGCTGTTTACTATACATTTATTAGGAATTAACTGAATGTCTTCATAATCAAAGATGTTTGTTGTGTTAATCATGGAATGCCTCCTTGTAATAACATAATAATCCATTAGACATTATATAGGAAAGGTTATGCTTTGGCAAGCTTTAGACGAACATTATTTATGCTTTCTTGTAAAACGTTCTGATTTGCCTTTTCAGAAGTATAAGACGTATAATTAAAGTATATTTGCAGGTATTGGGTAAACATACGCTTAAGGAGAGGCAAATGCTTACTATTTAGTTGTTTTGATGTAGCTGAGCTTAGGCTCAAAGGAGAAAATATGGAACAGAAACAACGGACACGGATGTTAGTAGAAGCAGGACTCTCCATTGCAATCGCATATGTTCTGCATTTTGTTGTATTATTTCAAATGCCACAAGGTGGCTCGGTGAATGCTGCCAATTTAGTGCCTCTGATTATATTTGCCCTTCGTTGGGGTGGTAAATGGGGCCTAATTACATGTATGGCTTATGGACTTATTGAATTTCTTTTAGGTTTTAAATTTTCCCTTCATTTTTTGAGTATTTTATTAGACTATATTTTAGGTTATGGTGCTATTGGTATGGCGGGCTTTTTTGCGAATACGCGTAGCGGTGCTATTGGTGGTGTATTAGTTGGCTGTTCATTGCGCTGGCTTTGTTCCGTTGTTTCAGGGGCTGTTGTTTTTGCTGCCTATGCACCAGCAGGTCAAAATCCTTGGCTATACTCCATGATTTATAATGCTAGCTATATGGTGCCAGAATTAGCCATTAATTTATTGGTCATTGTGTTGTTTTATACACGCATTATGAAGGGCTTGCAAAGAAGGTGATGCTATGAAACGACTGGTTTTAGAACGCACTGATGGTCATCATGCATATAAGCGGGGCGTTTTAATTTTAACGGGCGGTCAAAGCTCTCGTATGGGACAAAATAAAGCGAATTTACCTTGGCAAGGGGGCACTTTTTTAACAAAGTTACTTGAAAAAACAAGGGCTGTAGATCCTATTGACATTGTTATTTCCTCTAATGAACCAGTTGATTTACGACTCTTGCCAGGGCAGTTGTACGCCTCTCATCCACTTAGTGATCGCCAAGGTCATGTAGCGCTTAGTGAAACTGAGGTAGGGGCCATTAAGCCTGATAAGAGTATGCGTTATCAATGGGAGATAGGCGATGAACCGACATTAACTATTTATGTTGTACCTGATCAAGGAGAAAGTCAGGGGCCATTAAGTGGTTTATGGGCTGGTTTAGAAGCGGGGCAAAGTGAAGTGTATTTAGCTGTGTCCATTGATATGCCTTTTTTTAATAACTTTTCTTTTGGCAGCACCTGTGACATGTTAAAACAATTAGGTAAAGAACCTATTGATTGTGTGGTGCCAACTCTTAATGGACGATTAGAGCCCTTGGCGGCATTATATAGTCGTCGTTGCATTACACACATTGAAAACTTGTTAAAACAAGGGGAATTACATGTAAGGGCCTTATTTGATAAAGTAAAAACAGAATATATTTCAGTAGATGATAGAGCGTTAGATTATCGTAATGTTAATACGCCGTTAGATTATAAATTAGTGCAGTCCTTAGTCCTTAATCAGGAGCGTAAGGTGCCTTTTATATTTGTTGTAGCAGAGCAGTCTAAGACAGGCAAGACGTTGGTAGCTACACAATTAATTAGGGCGTTCACTAATTTAGGATATGAAGTAGGTTATGCTAAAAGTGATGGGCATGGTTTTACGATGGATAGAGAGGGAAGTGATACATGGTTAGCGTCACAAGCAGGGGCCAAAGCGATTGCAATTAGTGGACCTCAACAATATGCTATGCTAGTTTCGCATAATAAAAAGAAGGATATTGCAACCTTGGCGGAGAACTTATTAGTAGACTTAGTGATTATTGAAACACGAAGTCGAGGTATGTTGCCTAGTATTGAGGTATTACCTAGCCATATGGAGCTTTTAGAGCAAGGTTCAATAGCTACCGGTTCGGTTGTGAAGGGATCTATCGTAGTAGCTGATGTTAAAGAAGGAGCGGCTCAATCTGAAGATTTAGAGCGGGCTCATTTTTCATTGGCGCAAATAGATGAGCTGGCTATGTGGTTAAAGCAACAGATTTTACCAAACCCTTAAGGTAATATTGCAATATAGGTATTAGGTTATACACGGATTTTTATATTCAAGTGAATGAGAGGGTACCCTATGCAGCGTAACTATGAGAAGATTGTTACAGTATGTCCGTATTGTGGATCGGGATGTCAAATTGAGTTTACTGTAGATAAGAAGGCCAATCGAATTATTGAAGCTAAGGGAGCGCCAGGGCGTACGAATGAGGCTCGTCTTTGCTTAAAAGGCTTCTATGGTTGGGATTACTTAAATGACCCACAAATTTTAACTCGTCGTATTACCTCACCTATGATTCGTAAAGGCGGGAAAGGTAGTCCTTTAGAACCAGTTAGTTGGGAAGAAGCTATTGAGTTCACCGCCGAACGTTTAAAAGCAATTATTAAAGAATATGGTCCAGATTCTGTTATGGCAGCCGGTTCTGCTCGTGGCCCAGGGAATGAAGCGGGCTATATGACTCAGAAATTTATGCGTGCTGTTATTGGTACTAATAATGTGGATCATTGTGCGCGTATTTGTCATGCTGCATCTGTAGCAGGCTTAAAGCAAACCATTGGTGAAGGGGCTATGTCCTTAAGCGTGCCCGAAATTGAAGATGCCGAAGTTATTTTAAATATTGGCTATAATGGGGCGACATCGCATCCTATTGTTGCCCGTCGTATTGTAAAAGCTAAAGCTAAAGGGGCTAAGATTATTTGTGCAGACCCACAGATTTCTGAAACTGCTCGTATTGCTGATATTCATCTGCAACAAAAAGGTGGCACTAACTTATTATTATTAAATGCGTTAGCTTATACGATTGTTGAAGAAGGCTTAGTGGATGAAGAGTTTGTCAATAATTATGTAAATGGTTATGAGGAGTTTGCTCCTAAATTGGCTGGCTATGCCCCAGAAGCAGTTGCAGCACAAGTAGGTGTACCAGCTGAGCAAATTCGTGCAGCAGCTCGTTTATATGCATCATCTAAACACTCTGTAATCCTTTGGGGCATGGGTATTACCCAATTTTCACAAGGTGTTGATAGTGTAGCGGCTTGCTCTAACTTAGCTATGTTAACTGGTAACTATGGTCGTTATGCTACTGGCGTGGGTCCTGTGCGTGGACAAAACAATGTACAAGGGACTTGTGATATGGGGGTATTGCCTAATGAATATCCAGGCTATCAAGATGTAACAGATGATGCAATTCGTGAAAAGTTTGAAAAAGCTTGGGGCGTAAAATTATCGCCAACCGTAGGGTTAAAGCTAACGCAAGTGCCTGAACAAGTGTTAGAAGAAACAGATCCAAAGAAACAAATTCATGCGTATTATATTATCGGTGAAGACCCTGCTCAGTCTGACCCACATTTAGAAGAATTGCGTGAGGCATTTCAAAAGATTGACCTCATTATCGTACAAGATATTTTCATGAATCGTACCTCTGAATATGCTGATGTATTGTTACCAGCTACAGCTTGGGGCGAACATGATGCGATTTATACTTGTTGTGATAGAGGGTTCCAGCGTGTGCGCAAAGTGATTGAACCACCAGCTGGGGTTAAAACAGACTGGGAGATTCTCTGTTTATTAGCTACGGCTATGGGTTATCCAATGCATTACAATAATACAAAAGAGATTTGGGATGAAATGCGTATGTTAGCACCTAAATTTACAGGTGCAACTTATGAGAAAATTGAAGCTCTTGGCAGTGTTCAATGGCCTTGTTATGATGAAAGTATGGAAGATACAGGGACTATGTACTTGCATAAAGATGGTCATTTTGCAACCGCCGATGGCCGTGGTAACTTAGTTTTTCATGACTATCAGCCAGTAAAAGAAGAAGTAGATGATGAATATCCACTTTCCTTCTGTACAGTTCGTGAAGTAGGTCATTATTCAGCACGAACTATGACTGGTAACTGTCGTATGCTTCGTCAACTAGAAGATGAACCAGGCTGGATTGCTATGAATCCTAAAGATTGTGAAGCATTAGGCGTTGAACAAGGCGATTTAGTGCGTGTACGGTCTCGTCGTGGTAGCTTAATTACACGATGCTTGCCAACAGAACGGGCTAAAGAAGGGGCGACTTATATGACGTACCAATGGTGGATTGGTGCTTGTAATGAGTTGACTAATGGCGTATTAGATCCTAAGAGTAAAACACCAGAATATAAGTACTGTGCTTGTCGTGTAGAAAAGTTAGACAATCAAGCAGAAGCAGAAGAATATGTGAAATCACAATATGCTCTTATTCGAGCAAAAATGGGTATAGAAAAGGCAGGTGCCGGCGCATGAATCGTTTTGTAAAAGGAAATCCCTTACTTTGTATTGGTTGCCGTACATGTATGGTAGCTTGTGTAGTTTCTCATCGTGGTAATGGTATTTTTACTACAGATCCAGATAGTGAAGACTTTTTCCCACGTATTCATGTAATAAAAACTAAAACAAAAACAATGACAGTACAATGTCATCATTGTGAAAATGCACCTTGCGTTACTGTATGTCCAGTAGGGGCGCTTGAAAAAGGACCTAATAGCATTCTTCTTCACGAAGAACGTTGTATTGGTTGTCAGCAATGTACTATGGCTTGTCCATTTGGCGCCATTCAGATGAAAAAGCTTTCGGATGAATCGGGTGTGCGGGTGGTAGCTAATAAATGTGACCTCTGTGCCCATACGGAAGAAGGCTCGCCAGCCTGCGTTTCCCATTGTCCAACTGAAGCATTGACGTATTATGTAGAAGATAGTATCGCTGATATTGCTAGTCAGAAGAACCTCCAAACAGCGAGAAAAGCATGGGCTGCAAAGGAGGGACAAGCATGAATCGATTCGTATTTTGTGATGTAAGTTTATGTATTGGCTGTGGCATGTGTGAACGGCAGTGTATTATGTCACATCAGGGTTTGGGAATGGCTGAGGTGCAGTTGGATAATCCATTACATCGGGCGCGGTGTAAAGCCTATCGACAACCAGAATTGAAAGTAGCAGTTCATTGCCGTCATTGTGAAAATGCACCTTGTATGGCTGCTTGTCCAGTTAATGCTATTTCCAAACGCAATGACAATATGATATTTGTGGATGAAGATATTTGTATTGGCTGTCGTGAATGTGTATTGGCTTGTCCATTTGGTGCGGTGCGTATGGCACCATTAGAAGATGGCCGCACGGTAGCAACAAAATGTGATTTATGTATTGATACAGAAGCGGGCACACCAGCTTGCGTAAAAGGTTGCCCTAAAAAAGCACTTACATTAGTGACAGAAGAAACTATGAAAGAGTGTATTGATCATAAACGAAAAACATTTGCATAGTTGAGTATTTAGTTTATAGTAGTATAGTTTGAGGCATGGAGCAGGAATATATGGAGGCAATTACAGTAGAAGCAAGTCAGCAAAAATGGCATACAGAATTAGCCAAACGGTCTAAACAGGCTGTTGAATATATACCGCTGTCTCAGGCTTTAGGACGAGTTTTAGCACAGGATTTAACAGCACAAAGTGATATGCCACCATTTCGCAAATCGCCTTATGATGGATTTGTGATTCCCTATGTGGCAAATCAACAACGGTTTAAAGTAATTGGCTTGATTGGTGCTGGTGAAGTCTATGATGGGCCAGTTAGAGCTGGCGAAGCAGTTCGAATTATGACGGGGGCACCTATTCCTGATGATTGTGACACTATGATTATGCAGGAGCGTTGTGATTTTGATGGGGAATATATCACTGTGCGAGGACAAATTACGCAGGGTGACAATATTGTGCCACAAGGTGAAGAATGTAGTGTTGGTGAGACTGTAATTGCAGCTGGCACTTATTTAGATGCTGGTGTTATTGCAGTAGCGGTAGGACTAGGTTATGCTACGGTGCCGGTGTATGTACCTTTAAAAATACTGGTATTGACCTCTGGGCGAGAGATAGTACCTGTAGGAGAACCACTTACGGCCGGTAAAATCTATAATTCAAATTTGTTTATGCTGACAAATTTATTAGCCGAACACAGTTTTTATGAAGTGGTGACATATCATGTTAGTGATGATCCAGCTGTATTAGAGCAGGAAATCAAAGCAGTAACAGAGTTAAGTCAGCAGGCTGATATAATCATGAGCACTGGTGGCGTATCAGTTGGATTATTTGATTCTATGCCAGCCATTTATGAAGCGTTGGGCGCTCGAGAATTATATAACAGGGTTCTTATGAGGCCTGGTGCCGCTTCCTATGGTGGTATAATTGACCGTGGTGAAGGTAAATTTACACTCTGTTTTGGACTATCAGGTAATCCGACAGCGGCTTATAATGGATTCCATTTATTAGTGTTGCCAATTTTACGCTTTTGCCAAGGTTATGCTGTGTCTGAACTTATGAGTGTATCCTTACCTTTAGGCGTAGCCATTCATAAGAAAAATCCATTTGATCGGTATGTACAAGGCGTTATTACCTATACTGAAGAAGGTGCTACTTTTATACCGAATCGTGTATTTACCTCTAGTGCGTTGCTAGGGTTAGCAAAGGCTAATGGTTTGGCTAAATTAGAGCAAGGAATACATAGTTATGATGCTGGCGATATAGTACCTGTTATATTGCTTAAAAATCATAACTAAACATCATCAATAATAAATAAGGCCCTATTACAATCGTTTCCAGGATATATTGAACGATTGTAATAGGGCTTTTTTATTAACGACAAAGGTCTTTTATCCGTTCGGGATGGGTCATACATTTAAACGAATCAGGGCGTAACACATTACATAGGGTAATATTGTATTGTTCAGCTAACGCAATACCTAAGGCTGTTGGCATTGCTCGAGAACACATGATAGGAACTCCAATGCGATTGACTTTCTTTATAACGGATTGAGGTACACGGCCACTAAAGATTAAAATTTTATCAGACGTATCAATTTGTTTAGTTACGATAATACCTAATAAACGATCTAGTACATTATGACGACCTACGTCTTCGGCATAGGCAATCACTTCACCATCTTTCACGATAGCACCTTCGTGAACACCATGAGAGGTATGATGCGCTTTGGTAATAGAATCCAATAGACCACCATAACTGCAAATTTCATCAGCTGTTACGGTGAAGGTATTATTTTTTTGAGGCCGTGAAGTGGGGGCCGCATCATGGAAATATTGAATATCATGAGAGAGGGTTACATCAATGCGATGAGTTTCACGATTCATAAAAATAGAAGCAATATCATCTGCATTTTCTACGTGCCCTTCCATGAGGCAATAACCGATAATTAAATCGCGAAAATCATGGGGCGAAGCAATTAAAGTAGAGATGAGCTTATTTTCTATATATAATTTGTAAGCCACTTCTTGTGAAATATCTAGCTGTTCTTGCTTAGCACCGTCACCTTGTCGATAGGAAATGCATTCATAATGATTAGTAGCTGATAGAGAGTACATAGGAAAACCTCCTTGCGTAAATCGCATTAATTTCTCATAAAAGTGTATATAAATACTATTCTCTACTAAAAATATAGGTTAATAAATATATTCTCATAATATCATGTAAAGCTAGTGTAGACAATTGTTAAATAGGAATACTTAAGAGGGAGTGACCTTAAAAATTGGTTGACGAATCTAAATTTATAAATATATAATAATTCAGTGATGCTATTTTAAGGTGACTTTTAAAAATAGCTTGGTATTATATATTATTTATGAAAAAATGTATGTTGGACAGTAGTCTAGTGTTAGTAAAGGAAGTGAAATATGCAAATCCTAAAAAAATTAAGCCTTGCCTCTTGGATTATAATTGGCTTATTAGCAGGTGTCCTTGTTGGTGGGGTAGCACCTGAGGTTGGTAAAGCCATGAAGCCATTAGGCGATGTATTTATTCGTATGATTAAGATGATTGTAGTCCCTTTAATTTTCAGCTCTTTAGTTATGGGGATTGCTGGTACTGGTGATTTCAAAAAGCTAGGACGATTAGGCGGTAAGGCCATTCTTTGGTTTGAATTTGCCACAACCTTAGCTCTTATTGTAGGTTTATTTGCGGTTAATGTGATGGAACCAGGTGTAGGTGTTGCGTTAACGCAAAATGGAGCTTCTGAAGTGGTTAATAAAGTCGCTTCAGCTCAAGGGGTAGACCATATTCAAATGTTGGTTAATATTGTACCAACGAATATTGTGGATGCCATGGGACGTGGCGATATGCTACAGATTATCTTTTTTAGTTGTTTGTTTGCTATTGCGGCAGCTAGTACTGGTAAAGATGGCCGTCAAATTATCGATCTGTCTAAGGACTTGGCACACATAATGTTCAAAGTGACTCATTATATTATGTATGTGTCGCCTATTGGTATCTTTGGCGCGATTGCCTATACTGTTGGTGAATTTGGCCTTGGCATGTTATTGCCATTGTTAAAACTTGTTTTATGTCTTTATGCAGCGTTAATTTTATTCTTAGTTATTGTTATTTCTATTGCTTCATTTTTGACAAAAACAAATTTATTCCCGCTGTTAAAAGTATTGAAAGAGCCATTAGTATTAGCCTTCTCTACAGCAGCGAGTGAAGCGGCTCTGCCAATTGCTATGGAAAAGCTAGAACGTGCGGGTTTACCTAAGCATATTGTAAGCTTTGTATTACCTTTAGGTTATACTTTTAACTTAGATGGCTCTACATTATATAGTGCGTTAGCCGTTGTATTTATTTCTCAAGTGTATGGCATTCCATTTCCTTTAGAACTTCAACTTTTGATGTTAGTAACCTTGATGTTGTCAACGAAGGGGATTGCTGCTGTGCCGGGGGCGTCCTTAATCGTTATTGCTGGTACGGCTGCAGCGTTTGGCTTGCCAGTTGAAGGGATTGCTATTATTCTTGGTGTTGATCGTATCCTAGATATGGCGCGTACCTTCTGTAATGTAACAGGTAACTGTGTAGCAGCCGCTGTTGTGGCACGTTGGGAAAATGAAATTTCGCCAGAAGAATTAACTAAGCGAATGAAAGAACCATTTACTGAGGAAGAATTGGAAGCTTTAGAATTCGAAGCTAAATAATTAATAGTTTTATAACGTAACAAAACCCCTAAGTGTGGAGACTTAGGGGTTTTGCCGTTTTGTAAAGAAGATGAAGTTTGTATAGAGTATCCTAAGAGGATATTTCAACATAGAGAACCTTAACAGCAGCATCCTCAAGGAATAAAGGAACCGTTTCCGTGCAATCGGATAAATAATATAATGTATCCGGTTGTATTTGGAGGTTACCTATTCGAGCCTTGGCAGAGGGTACAAAAGGTAAGTTGGGAACATAGATAAATCTATGTTCGTGAGGATTAAGTTGAGAAGAAGAAGTTAACACAGAGTAGTTAACCTTCATTCCTTGTTGGACCATAACATTAAAGTCAGTTGCTTTCCCCTTTGAAAAGGTGTGATAAGCACCATCGAAGTAAGCTTCTTCATACGGTTTTAAATGATATGTGTCTGCTGTTTCTTTAAAAGATAGGTATAATTGATTTGTTAGCGGAGTAATTAGACGGGTATACCCCGGAAGTAAGGTGAATTCAGATGATTCTACATCCACAGTTGCTGAGCTTATCCGAATAGCAAAATCTCTTCGTGCATAAGAGCTTTGCGGTGGATATATAAAGAACTCTGTTGTGGAGCCACCGGACCAGGTAGAAGTAGTCGCTTGGTGACGAGCAATCACTGTAATTTCCATAAAGCCTCCTATTGGGTACTTCATCTATTCGCTATATACACTATAAGTCAGCTACGTCTAAAAAGTGTCAAAAATCAAAAATTTTTTAAAATATAAAAAATTTGATGTTTTTTTGGTTATAGTTGATGTATATTGGACGTATAGAATTCATGTTTTGTTTTATAACATCATGATTATAGTGAGTTCATTTCAGAATGGAGGCAATCGTATGGCTAAGTTAGTTGAATTTGTTCCAAATTTTAGTGAAGGTCGCGATAAGGTAAAGGTTGAGAAAATTGTTGATGAAGCGCGCAAAATTAAAGATTTAAAAATTCTTGACTATTCAAGTGACGCTGATCACAACCGTTCCGTAGTGACCTTAATTGGTTCTCCAGAAGCTGTAACTGAAGCAGCGATTAATATGGCTAAAGTAGCTGTAGAATTAATTGATATGCGTACTCATGAAGGGGCTCATCCTCGTTTCGGTGCTGTTGACGTAGTTCCATTTACACCAATCTCTGAAGTAACAATGGAAGAATGTGTAGAAATTGCGAATACAGTTGGTAAAGCATATGGTGAAATGGGTATTCCTGTATACCTTTATGAAGATGCTTGTACTAAAGAAGATCGTCGTAATTTAGCGTCTGTTCGTAAAGGTCAGTATGAAGGTTTCTTTGAAAAAATTAAAGATGAAAACTGGAAACCTGATTATGGTCCAAGTGAAATGAATGAAAAATCTGGTTGCTCCGCTGTAGGCGCTCGTGTATCTTTGGTAGCATTTAATGTTAATTTGAACACTAGCGATTTAGCTGTAGCTGATGCGATTGCTAAGAAAATTCGTCATATTGGCGGTGGTTTACGTTATGTAAAAGCTATGGGCGTTATGTTAGAAGAACGTAATCAAGTACAAGTGTCCATGAACTTAGTAAACTACCAAAAATCCTCAGTATATCAAGCATTTGAAATGATTAAAATGGAAGCTAAACGCTATGGTGTATCCATTGTAGGTAGTGAAATTATTGGTACTGTACCAATGGCTGCATTAATGATGGCTGCAGAATATTATTTACAAGTAGAAAACTTTGATATTAATCAAATTTTAGAAAAACAATTATTAGACTAAGAGTAGACTAATTCACAATAAAACTGCTTATATTATCATATTAGGGTTTGATTTGATGCGTAAGTGCCGATTTAGGGTCGATTATAACGCCTATATGTGTAATAGGAGTTGAAAAAAGTGCATATTTAGTGTAAATTAGAATGTATAAAGTTATTTTTCAAACGCATATCAGCCCTATAGGAGGTGCATTCATGTTCAGTGATATTGAGATTGCGCAAGCGAATCAGATGGAACCAATTACTGCCATTGCCGAAAAATGCGGCATTTTGCCAGAAGAGTTGGAACAATATGGCCATTATAAAGCCAAAGTATCCTTAGATGTGTTAAAACGGTTACAAGACAAACCAGATGGTAAATTAGTGCTTGTTACAGCCATTACCCCAACACCAGCAGGGGAAGGTAAATCAACTACAAGTATTGGTTTAACCCAAGCGCTTAATAAAATTGGTAAAAATGCCATTGTAGCTTTGCGTGAACCATCTTTAGGGCCTGTGTTTGGGATTAAGGGTGGTGCTGCTGGTGGCGGCTATGCACAAGTTGTGCCAATGGATGATATTAACTTACATTTTACTGGTGATATGCATGCGATTACAGCGGCGAACAACTTATTATCGGCTATGATTGATAACCATATCCATCAGGGGAATGACCTTAATATTGATGTGCGTCAAATTACGTGGAAGCGCGTTATGGATATGAATGACCGTGCGTTACGTAATGTAGTTGTTGGCATGGGCGGTAAAGTATGTGGTTTCCCTCGTGAAGACCATTTTATGATTACTGTTGCGTCTGAAATTATGGCGGCTCTTTGTTTGGCAACTAGCATTGAAGACTTAAAAGAACGTTTTGGTCGTATCGTAATTGGTTGTAATTATGCAGGAGATCCAGTATATGTACATCAATTAGGCTGTGAAGGGGCTATGGCAATGCTCATGAAAGATGCTATTAAGCCTAACTTGGTACAGACTTTAGAACATACACCAGCCTTAGTACATGGTGGTCCTTTTGCTAATATTGCGCATGGTTGTAACTCTATTTTAGCAACTAAGATGGCTCTTAAATTAGGTGATATTGTTATTACTGAAGCGGGTTTTGGTGCTGATTTAGGGGCTGAAAAATTCCTTGATATTAAATGCCCATATGGCGATATTTTTCCGAAAGCAGTTGTTATCGTAGCGACTATCCGTGCATTAAAAATGCATGGTGGTGTTAAGAAAACTGAATTAGGTGAAGAAAATGTAGAGGCTGTTAATGCAGGTTTCGTAAATCTTGCTAAACAAGTGGAAAACATGCGGGCCTATGGCTTACCTGTATTGGTAGCTATCAACAAATTCTCCTCAGATACACCAGCTGAAATTGAAAAGTTATTACAAAAATGTGATAGCTATGGCGTGGATGTAACACTCAATGAATGTTGGGAAAAAGGTGGCGATGGTGGTATCGATATGGCTAAGCAAGTAGCGGCTATGGTAGAAGGTACTAATCTTAAACCAGTTACAATGTATGATAAAGAAGAGTCTATTCCTGAAAAATTGACTAAGATTGTACAAAAAATCTACGGTGGTACAGGTGTAGAGTTTACTGCTAATGCTAAAAAACAAATTAAGCAATTAGAAGAATGGGGTCTTGACAAATTACCAGTATGTATTGCTAAAACACAGTACTCTTTGAGCGATGATCCTGCCTTATTAGGGGCACCAAAAGGCTTTACTATTAATGTGCAAGATGTCCGTGTAGCTAATGGGGCTGGGTTTATTGTTTGTCAAACTAGCAATATTATGGTAATGCCTGGTTTACCTAAGAAACCAGCAGCTTTAAATATGGATATTGATGCAGATGGCAAGATTTCAGGTTTATTCTAGTTCGGTTATGGTAAACCACTAATTATAAAACACATTATAAAACATATCATAAAACATACTTCAATTATAGGAGGCACAATGGAATTAAAAGCATTATCCGTAGAAGGTTTTATTAATGAAACTGGTTCAAGTTCACCAGCTCCTGGTGGCGGTAGTGTAGCAGCCCTTAATGGTGCAGCGGCAGCTGCTTTGATTGAAATGGTAGCATCTTTGACCATTGGTAAAGAAAAATATGCAGCTGTAGAAGCTGAAATGAAAGACATTCAAGCTAAAGCACATGAAATGAAAGCACAATTCTTGGCATATATTGACGAAGATAGTGCAGCATTTAATAAAATTATGGATGCTTTCAAATTACCAAAAGAAAGTGACGAAGATAAAAAAGCTCGCTCCGCAGCGATTCAAGAAGCCACTAAAGGGGCCGCTTTGGTGCCATTTAAAATTGGCGAATTAGCGAATGAATTACTACCAATGGCAGCGACTGTTATTGAAAAAGGTAATCAAAACGCTATTACTGATGGTGCTGTAGCCACTATGAATGCACGTACTTCCGTGCATGGTGCATTCTTAAATGTAAAGATCAATTTGGGCAGCATTAAAGATGAAGCCTTTGTAGCTGATTTAACAGCTAAAATGGAAGCTATTGAAAATAGTGTCGATGAAAAAGAACAAGGCTTATTAAGTAAAGTTGTTTTATAATATATAAACCGTGTTGACAGTAAAACAGAGCAGGCATGTTGTGACTGCTCTGTTTTTTTCAGCATTTACTCTAAGGGCCAACAGTGGAATACATAGTAAGGTATACTTTTTATGACAAATGTTGTAGCCTGCAACTGTTTTTGATAAATATAATACAGTTATTATGCGCAAATGTAATTTTAATTATTACTATAATGGGTGTAAAATGATAGTAATGACATCAAAGCTTGATAGTTATGGCGTTCACGTTTGACAGATAGTATTTGATGTAACTTCAGGGATGAGGTAAGGTGTTGATAGCTTTTGTCAATGCTCTAATAGGTATTTAGTATTAAAGGAGTGAGTTCTCTTGTATAAAATTGTCAAAAAGGAAGTTTTACATGCTAATATGTATCAGTATGATATTTTAGCCCCCCGTTTGGCGGAATCTGCTTTGCCTGGTCAATTTGTTATTGTAAAACATGGTGAATACGGTGAACGTGTGCCATTGACTATTACTGACTATGACCGTGAAGCTGGTACTGTTAGTATAGTATTTCAGACTTTAGGTGACTCCACTCAAAAATTAGCTAAATTAGAAGAAGGGGACTTGCTTTCTGATTTTGTAGGTCCTTTAGGGAATCCAACTGATTTGGCAGAACTTTCTGATGAAGAATTAAAAGAAAAGAAAATATTATTCCTTTGCGGTGGGGTTGGAACGGCGCCTGTGTATCCGCAGGTTAAATATTTAAGATCTCGTGGCTGTAAAGCCGATGTGATTATAGGGGCTCGTAATAAAGATTTAATTATCTATGAAGAGCATATGCGTTCGGTAGCGGGTAATTTATATTTAGCGACTGATGATGGCTCTACGGGCTTTCATGGTAATGTAGTAGCTTGTATGAAGGATTTAATTGCCAAAGGTAAAGAATATAATCATATTGTTGCCATTGGTCCCATGATTATGATGAAATTTGCTACCTTAGCAGCTAAAGAATTGGGGATTCCGATTGTTGTGTCCTTAAATTCAATTATGGTTGATGGTACCGGTATGTGTGGTGCTTGCCGTGTTACTATTGGAGATGAAGTTAAGTTTACCTGCGTAGATGGTCCTGAATTTGATGGCTATTTAGTTGATTTTGATAATGCTATGCAACGTCAGACTATGTATAAATCGGAGGAAGGGCGTAAACTAATTCGTGAAATGGATAAAGCTCATCCTAATCCTGATTGTACTTGTAAAGCGGAGGATAGTGTTGAAACCACGGAATTGACAGATAAGAGTAAACGAATTCCAGTACGCGAGCAAGATCCAGCGGTGCGCGCTACTAACTTTGAAGAAGTATGTTATGGTTATAGTAAAACCGAAGCTATGCTGGAAGCTCAACGGTGTTTAGATTGCAAAGTACCTCGTTGCGTACAAGCTTGTCCAGTACATATTAATATTCCAGGCTTTATTCAAGCCTTAAAGCAAGGGAATATTGAAGAAGCGGGTCGTATTATAGCACAGCAAAGTGCTTTACCGGCTATTTGTGGTCGAGTGTGTCCACAAGAAGAACAATGCGAAGGCGCATGTGTTATGGGGATACGCAATGAAGCAGTAGCGATTGGTAAATTGGAGCGCTTTGTAGCGGATACCAATCTTCAAAATGGTGTAGTCTTTGGTGAAAAAGAGCCGGCTAAAGGTATTAAGGTGGCTGTTATTGGCTCTGGTCCAGCAGGGCTTAGTTGTGCCGGTGATTTAGCTAAGAAGGGCTATGAGGTAACAGTATTTGAGTCGTTGCATAAATTAGGTGGCGTATTAGCTTATGGCATCCCTGAGTTCCGTTTACCAAAAGACCGCATTGTAAATAAAGAAGTAGAAAATATTAAAAATTTAGGCGTTAAGTTTGAAACGGATGTAATTATTGGTCGTACCGTGACTATTGACGAATTGATGGATAAAGAAAACTTTAAAGCTGTATTCATTGGTTCTGGGGCAGGTTTACCTAAATTTATGCATATCCCTGGTGAATCTTCTAATGGTGTATTATCGGCTAATGAATTTTTAACGCGCGCCAATCTTATGAAATCCTATGATGATAGTTATGATACACCGATTGCTATTGGCAAAGTATGTGTTACTGTAGGGGCTGGTAATGTGGCTATGGACGCTGCGCGGACAGCGTTGCGTTTAGGCTCCGAGTCTAAGATTGTATATCGTCGTAGTGAAGATGAAATTCCAGCCCGTGCTGAAGAAGTGCATCATGCGAAGGAAGAAGGAGTTGAGTTTAACTTATTAACAAACCCAATTGAAATTCTTCATGATGATAAAGGTTGGGTAACAGGTGTTAAATGTATTAAGATGGAATTAGGTGAGCCTGATGCATCCGGTCGCCGTCGTCCACAAGAGGTTGTAGGCTCTGAATTTGTTATTCCATGTGATACAGTTATCATGTCTTTAGGAACTAATCCAAATCCATTGATTCGCTCCACTACAAAAGGGCTTGATACGCAATCGTGGGGTGGTATTATTGCCGAAGAAAGTACAGGCGCTACTTCACGGCCAGGCGTCTTTGCTGGTGGTGATGCAGTGACTGGGGCTGCGACTGTAATTTTAGCTATGGGTGCGGGTAAACAAGCTGCTACAGCGATTGATGAATATTTATCTAAATAAAATAGTTATTAAAATAATATTTCGGTGTTAAGAAATCGGCTTCTATCTTATGGGTAGAGGCTGATTTTTAATTTTCCGTTTTCTTCTGTAATGTAATCAAATAATTGGAGTTTGCTTTTGATTATAATTATGTATAAAAATCTTTCTTTGATGTGTCTAACAGTTATGTCTAATTGAATTAATGGCATTAATATATATAAATAAAAATCAATGTTAGAAATCAAGATAAATCGAATAGTGTTAGACGTTTTTCAGATGAGTAATGTATACAATAAATGTAATCAGTATAGTCTATACAATGCGTAAGCAAATATTGTAGTCATTTCAAAAGGGGTGGACCTATGAATAACAAAATTGTACAAGACGCTATGACCATTAAACTTGATTTTTCTCAAGGCTTACCGCCAAAGAAAACCTTTGAAGAAGGGATTCGACGGGCCCCTGATCGTGGTTTTCGTTTGACACCAGAACAGACGGAAGTGGCATTAAAAAATGCACTTCGCTATATTCCAGAAGAATATCATGATGAATTGATTCCTGAATTCTTAGAAGAATTGACTACACGAGGACGTATTTATGGGTATCGTTTCCGTCCAGAAGGTCGTTTATATGGCAAACCAATTGATGAATATAAAGGCAATTGTGTAGAAGGTAAAGCGTTCCAAGTTATGATTGATAATAACTTAGACTTTGAAGTTGCTTTATATCCATATGAACTCGTTACATATGGTGAAACTGGTAGCGTTTGCCATGACTGGATGCAATATTTATTAATTAAACGCTATTTAGAAGAAGTAACTCAAGATCAAACATTAGTTGTAGCTTCTGGACATCCTGTAGGTTTATTCAAATCTAAACCAGAAGCGCCACGCGTAATTATTACGAATGGTATGATGGTAGGTTTATTTGATAATCTTAAAGATTGGGAAATTGCTGAAGAAATGGGCGTTGCTAACTACGGTCAAATGACAGCGGGTGGCTGGATGTACATTGGCCCACAAGGTATTGTACACGGTACCTTTAATACCATTTTAAATGCGGGTCGTATGAAACTTGGTATCCCAGTAGATGGCGATTTAAGTGGCAAATTATTTGTTACATCTGGTCTTGGCGGTATGAGTGGTGCACAAGGTAAAGCGGCTGAAATTGCTAATTGTGTAGCTATTGTAGCTGAAGTTGACTACTCTCGTATTAAAACTCGTTTAGATCAAGGTTGGATTTCAGGCGTATCTGATTCTTTACCTGAAATTATTAAGATGGCGCAAGAGTCTATGGCCGCTAAAGAAGGTAAAGCTTATGCTTACCATGGCAATATTGTTGACCTATTAGAATATATTGCAGCTAATGATGTGCATGTAGATTTAATTTCTGACCAAACATCTTGCCATAATGTATATGATGGTGGTTATTGCCCACAAGGTATTTCCTTTGAAGAACGGACTCGTTTATTGGCAGAGGATCCAGCTAAATTCCGTAGTTTAGTTGATGAAACCTTGAAAGCTCATTTTGAAGCTTTAAAACAGTTAACTGGCAAAGGTATTTACTTCTTTGACTATGGTAATTCCTTTATGAAAGCTGTTTATGATGCGGGCGTAAAAGAAATTTCTAAAAATGGTATTGATGATAAAGATGGCTTCATTTGGCCAAGTTATGTAGAAGATATTATGGGGCCACATCTCTTTGACTATGGGTATGGTCCATTCCGCTGGGTTTGCTTAAGTGGTAAGCCAGAAGACTTACATAAAACAGACCAAGCAGCTATGGAATGTATTGAAGTAGATCGTCGTTACCAAGACCGCGATAATTATAACTGGATTCGTGATGCAGAAGAAAACAAGATGGTTGTTGGTACACAAGCTCGTATTTTATACCAAGATGAAGTTGGGCGTGTACGCATTGCTCTTCGTTTCAATGAATTAGTTCGTTTAGGTGAAATTGGCCCTGTTATGCTTGGTCGTGACCATCATGACGTATCTGGCACAGATTCCCCATTCCGTGAAACATCAAATATTAAAGATGGTTCTAATGTAATGGCTGATATGGCGATTCAAACATATGCAGGTAACGCAGCTCGTGGCATGAGTTTGATTGCTCTTCATAATGGTGGCGGCACTGGTATTGGTAAAGCTATCAATGGTGGTTTTGGTCTTGTGCTTGATGGTAGCCATCGTGTGGATGAAATTATTCGTTCTGCTATGTCTTGGGACGTAATTGGTGGTGTAGCTCGTCGTTCTTGGGCTCGTAATGAACATGCTATGGAAACTGCTGTGGAATTTAATAAAACACGAGCAGGGGTAGGCCATATTACAATTCCGTTTGTAGCTGATGATGCAAAAGTAAAAGCCGCTGTAGCTAAAGTATATCCCACTGCTAAAGTGATTAAAGACTAAGCTTACATTGTCTACTTATTAAATAGTTATGATTGACTCGCAACTATCATAACTACTCGCCAAAGTAGCAATTAAGTGATACACTAAAAATGTTAGCTCTAACAGCTAACGTTCTACTTAGTCATTAATGCTCGGTAGATACCGTTAGTCATATATAAATACAGCTCGGTAGGATTTAGACACGGTAGAAAAATTATATACTAAGTAGTTTATTATAATAGCAACCACTGTTAGGACTATTTAGCCTAGCAGTGGTTACTGTTCCATTTAAGGAGAGATATATGTCAGAACAATTACTAGTAAAAAATGCAGCTCAAGTAGTAACCCCATTAGGGCATACTGCTCTTAAAGGTACTGCTATGAAAGATGTTCGTATTTATGAAAATACGTCAGTACTTATTGAAGATGGACGTATCAAAGCGATTGGTAATGACCCAAGTTGGGAAGCAAGCGTACCAGCAGATAAGCAAATTGATGCTACTGGAAAAACAGTTTTACCAGGTTTTGTAGATTCTCATACTCATTTTGTATTTGGTGGATATCGTGCTGATGAGTTCTTGTGGCGCATGGAAGGCATGACCTACATGGAAATCATGGAACGTGGTGGTGGCATTAATAATACAATGCAGGCTACTCGTAATGCATCGGCTGAGGAATTAATTGATCATAGCTTAGATATTTTAAATAAAATGTTGGCCTTTGGTATTACTACGGTAGAAGGTAAAAGTGGTTATGGTATGGACCATGATACTGAAATTCGCCAGTTGGAAGTAATGAAAGAGCTTGAAAATCGTCAACCTGTTGAAATTGTGCGTACCTTTATGGGGGCTCACTCTATTCCACCTGAATTTAAAGGGCGGAATCAAGAATTTTTGCAATTCTTAGTTGATGAGGTAATGCCAGAAGTAAAACAAAAAGATTTAGCACAATTCTGTGATATTTTCTGTGAAAAAGGTGTATTCTCTATTGAAGAGAGTCGTCAGTTCTTGCAACAAGCTAAAAATATGGGGTTCGATTTGAAAATTCACGCCGATGAAATTGTAACCTTAGGTGGTGCTGAATTAGGTGCTGAACTAGGATGTCATTCGGCGGATCACTTATTGCATGCTTCTGATGAAGGTGTCAAGGCGTTAGCGAACAGTGATACAGTGGCAACTTTATTGCCGACAACCGCATTCTGTTTAAAAGAACAATTTGCACCAGCTCGTAAAATGATTGATGCAGGCTGTGCCGTAGCATTAGCAACTGATTTTAATCCAGGCAGTGGTTTTACAAATTCTGTACCACTTATGATTGCTCTTGGAGTTATTTATATGGGGATGACAGCGGAAGAAGCGATTACAGCACTTACCCTAAATGGGGCAGCTGCTGTAGGACGGGCGGATCAGATTGGTTCCATTGAAGAGGGAAAACAAGCTGACATTGTGATTCTTCAATATCCTTCCTATAAATTCTTGCCATACCATACGGGTGTGAATATTGTGGAAACTGTTATTAAAAAAGGTAAAGTAGTACATCAAGCGTAGGTTTGATGAGTAAAATTGAATTTATGATTTTATAGTGCCAAAGGCTTTATTGCTTTTGGCACTTTTTTTATATTTTTATTTAGTTTATTCACACTGTCAGTGCGAGTTCATACCATTAGTGCGATTTGGCAGGAGTTAAAAATTTTTTCGAGAATTCTTCGTTAGCAGTGATTTTTAAAGGTGTATGTATGATATTTGAAATAGGTTGAGTTGTAAGTTGCTTTTATAGAGTTGATATTTTTGGTAGACGACAGGGAGGTGTTGTTATTTTTATGTTTCAAGTAGAATTTGAGCTAGATGCCATTATTCATGAGGCAATGGTGGCAAAAGCTAGTGATATTCATTTTGATGCGATAAAAGAGGGGATTTTAATTCGTTTTCGTATTGATGGAGTATTGGAAGCGTATCGAACTATAACTGGTCGTGAAGCGGAACAAGTTATAAATCGTATTAAAATTTTAAGTGGCCTAGATATTAGTGAAAAGCGTTTGCCTCAAGATGGTCGTTGGTGTTGGCATGATTCATCCATTGTAGATAAATCGAGAAGTCTTACTAGTGTAGATGTGGAGAAAGTGGGAGGTGCTACCAATAATTCTAAAATAGTATCTGCTAAGGAAGTGTTACTTAGGGTGTCTTCGTTGCCGGCAATTTATGGCGAAACGATTGTATGTCGTATTGTAGGGAATGAAAATTGTTATAAGAGTTTAGCTGAATTAGGCATGTCAGCAGAGGTGCGAGAAGCTGTTGGAGAAATTTTACAACGGCCGTATGGTTTGTTTTTGATTTCGGGCCCTACTGGATCGGGTAAAACGAGTACTTTATATGCATTGCTCAGATTATTGGATACTAAGGCTGAGAATGTTATTTCCTTAGAAAATCCTGTAGAAGCAGATATTCCTGGGGCTATTCAAGTACAGATTAATCCTAAAGCTGGGTTGACATTTCCTAGAGCTTTGCGGGCTGTATTGCGACAAGATCCGGATACGATTATGGTTGGTGAAATTCGTGATACAGAAACCGCAGAATTGGCTGTTCAAGCAGCGCTTACGGGGCATCGTGTACTGGCGACTATTCATACGAATACTGCTCTTGGTGTGAGGGAACGTTTGCTAGATATGGGTATTGAAGATTATTTATTAAAGGCAACTTTATTAGGGGCTTTAGCTCAGCGGTTGGTACGCCGAGTTACTACCACGGGTACTCATGGACGTTTAGCTTTATATGAATTATGGTCGGTACCAGCTAATTTAAGTAGTTGGAATACAGACACTTTAGCAAGATATGTAAAACCAACATTACAAACATCAGCTAAGACTGTTGTACAACAGGGCTTAACTACGCAACAAGCCATTCTTCAAAGTGGAATTTGTATAGACATATAGTTAGATACGAATTCTTTCAGTGTGAATAAGTTAAATATTGTGAGTAGTAGAAAATTATGAATACATAGAATGTTGTGAATAAGCAGAGCATACGGATAGTAAGGGATGAGCGGATGAAGTTAGTTGAATTATTAAATAAGGCTATAGCCATAGGGGCTACCGATATTCATTTGGAAACGGGAAAAGAGCCTTATTTTCGATTAGGTCGTGACCTACAAGTAGGTGAAAATAGTAGTGTTTCGAGTTGTGTATTTGATGAGATTCAGTTTGCTTGTGAACGGGGGGAGCTAAAGAATGAAGATGACTTAATGAGTGATAAGGGATTGACGAAATCTAAATCAAAAGATAGTGCTTTTACCTTTCAAACAGTTCGTGTTCGCGTTCATTTATATAAGTCACAACAGACAATGTGTGGCACTTTGCGTATTTTATATAATCAATCTTTAGCGTTACCTAAAGGCGAAGCAGGTAAATTATTGCATCATATAGTGAAATTACAAGAAGGGTTAGTTCTCATTACAGGGGCTACAGGCTCTGGCAAAAGCTATACATTAGCATCTTGCTTGGCGTGTATTAATGAGGAAGCTCATAAACATATTATTACATTAGAAGATCCTATTGAATTTACGTTTCACAATAAAGGAAGTTTAATCCATCAGCGACAGTTGGGGCAAGATATGGTTTCTATGGCAGAAGGTGTACGTGATGCACTTCGGGAAGATCCAGATGTGATTATGATTGGGGAATTGCGGGATAGAGAAACATTGGAGGCGGCTTTACATGCAGCTGAAACAGGGCATTTAGTATTTGCTACCTTGCATACGCAGCGGGCTGTTATGGCTATTAATCGAATGATATCTGTATTTCCAGCGGAACAACAAGAAGAGGTGCGTGCTCAGTTATCGCAAGTCTTGCGTGCTGTATTGTGTCAACGTTTAATTCGTATAGACAATCAATTTATTGTGGCGCGGGATATTTTATTGAATACGCCAGCAGTAGCCAATTTAATTAGGCAACGCAAGGAACCTCAAATTGTTTCTATTCAAGAAACGCAGCCGCCGATGCAAACGATGGAAATGGCAGTGGCAGCGCTTGAAAAAGAGTGGGGTTCTCGTCCTGAATTTAAGGAGGTATTGGAACAGAGTTATGAAATGTTATAGTTATCGCGCCTTCGATGCAAAGGGGGTGATACAAGAAGATACCATGTGGGCAGAAGTTAGCGAAGAAGTCGTGCAAAAGTTGCGACATAGAGGTTTTCAGATTTTATCATTGCATATTATTAAGGAAACAAAGTCAGGTAATAAAAAGTGGGCTTATAAGGATATTGTAGAGTTTTCTTATCGCATGTCACTTTTATTAGAGGCGGGGATTTCTATACGTCGTGTTATGCAATTTTTGAGTGATAAGCCGACAAAGCGAATTCCTTATAAGGCTATTAATGAAGCGGTTCAGCGGGGGCATGTATTATCCGAAGTATTGGGACAGTTAGGATTTCCTGCCATAGGTTGTGCTTTATTACAAGCTGGTGAAGCGGCAGGGACTTTAGGCAATAGCTTTGGACAGATTAAAGGGTATTATGAGAAACAAATGGTTTGGCAACGCCAAATTAGTAGTGCAGCAGCGTATCCTTTGTTTTTACTAGGCCTAATGTTGCTATTTATTGGCGTAGCTGTAGGTTTTATTTTACCGGCCTTTAAAAAAGTGTTTATGTCCATGCAAGTACCATTACCGTGGTTGACAAAATTACTATTTAGTTTTGGTGATTTTGTTACGCTTCATGCAGGGCTTTGTAGTGCATTGTTATTAAGTGTAGGGACTTTTATATGGTGGCTCTGGCAACAATCGAAGTTTCGTTTTAAAATATTGCGAAAGTTTTGGCAATGTGGCAGTGGTCACGAATGGTTTGATTGTTTTTATTTAGCTAGGCTTACAAAGGTATGGGCTATTTTACTAGATAGTGGTTTGACGATTACAGAAATGCTCAACTTAACAGGTTCACTTTGGGGAAATCTGTATGCAGAACAATTACAGCATAGGGTATGTGAAGAAATTAGTCATGGCCGTACATTGGGGGAATCTTTGAAAGAAGTTAAGCTGGGTAATGAATTTTTATGGGAGTTAGTGATGATTGGGGAAGAAACAGGGGATATGGGCGACATGTTACATCATGGCGCTACGTATTATGAACAATTGACTAATCGCTATATGAATAAACTACAACAAATGTTAGAACCTATCATGGTATCTCTTATGGGGATAGGGGTAGCTATTTTAGTAATTGCTGTTATGTTACCAATGTTTAATGCTGTGACAGCAATGCAAAATGTATAAAAATATTAGGTTAAGAAAGGATTGTTAGTTATGGGAACAATATCTATGATGTCAATTACAGAACGTGTGAAACAATGGGTGATGGCGTATCGTAAAGCTATACAAATGAAGCGCAAGAAACAAGGTGGTTTTACATTAGTTGAATTAATGGTAGTAGTTGCTATTATTGCAATTTTAGCAGCAGTTGCAATGCCACAATTTTTATCGGCTGGTGATAAGGCGCGAGATGCTAAAATCAAAGCTGATACACAAACGATTGCTAATGCAGCTCAGCTTTATATGGTAGATAAATCAACTAATCAAGTACCATCAGTTGATGATTTATATAAAGCTGGTTATTTATCTGAAGCCGTTAAAACACCTAAAGGTGGTGAATATACAGTTACTTCTGAAAGCAATGGAGGCGGAGCTGGTAGCCATATTGTAGTAACAGCTTCGGACAGTGTTAGTGAAACTAATTAAAGAATATTATTAAATAATTAAAACATATAGATTTAGAATATATGGTTATTTATATTCACTTATTAAATGTATAGGTTACATCTATTTATAAATATCTATAGGTTTTAAGCAGGCCTGTCATTGTATAAAAGGGACGTTGTGGTTAGTATATGTGGTTTCAAATTAGTATTGGCAGTATATGTGGCCTATTAGCAGGTATGGGTAGTTTCTATCTCTTAAGGGAATTTATTGTAGGACGAGAACGGCGTTCTGATAAGTTTTATCTACTTTGTGTATGTATAGGTTTACTAGTTGGATTAAGTGGTGCATATTTTATGAAATCTTTAAGTGAGTTATTTTTAACCATAATCTTCGGAGTTACTCTTTTTATAGGCGCTACCATCGACAAGCAGTATCTGATTCTTCCTGATGAAGGTGCTATTTTATTGTCTATAAGTGGGTTAGGTCGAATATGGCTAATAAATGGAGCTTGGAAGAGTGTAATAATTTCAGCAGCCTTAGTTTGGTTAGGTGGTTTCTTACTTCGAAAAGTATCAAATGAAGGGTTAGGATTAGGTGATATAAAATGGTGCAGTACATTTGCTTTATGGTTATCACCAGTAGCTCTTTGGTATGCAATAGTATTGGCTTTTATTAGTGGTACCTGTTGGCTTCTTATGTATTGGCTATTAACTAGAAAAAAACTATATATACTACCCTTTGGTCCTTTTTTATGTATGGCTGCTTGGTGTTTGTATATTTGGGAGCAGGGAGGTGGCCAGATATTGATTTACTAACTAGAAGAAAAAAGATAGGCCATAAATATAGTGTATTTAAACAATCTCAACAAGGCTTTTTATTAGTTGAAGTTTTAATTTATTTAACATTGCTCGGTTTACTACTTAGTATGGCTCATTTAGCTTTATCTCCTAACTTGAGTGAGACAAGGCGTTTTGATGAGGTGAGTCGACAGTTTTACTATACATTAAAACGAATGCAGTTTATATCTTTTAATGGCAGTACAGGGGCTATAATAAGTCCGGTAAATACAATGTATATTAGGCCAGATGAATATAGTAGTAATTTATATGGCGAACTTTGGGGGACGCAGTATATACATTTACCGAATACTATGAAACTTGTTAATAATTCAAGATTACAGCAAGCGGTATACCTAGGTAGTTATGATGGTCAAAATGACGTATTTAGTTATGAACTTTATGATTATCCATTGCACTTATATCGTAAATTTATTTTTTCACAGCAAACACCTCGTATTAGATGGGTGGAGGGGAGTTTTTGACTATGACAGTGCGGTGTATTAGGGAATTATTTAGCAAATTGGATATGCGCAAAGCAGATTATAAAGAAGATCATAGAGAAGATTATAGAGCCGGTTATCTCTATGCCGAAGCCTTAGGCGGTACTGTAATTACAGTATTATTTATTTTAACGATTACTGCATTGATGGGGTCTTTGATAATGCAATGGCGTAAAGCTAATATACAACAACAATTGATTCAAGTAGCTATAACAGCTATGGAAGAGGGAAAATATAATTATCAACATACAGGCACATTAGGGCATATACCAAAGGTAGAAGTTCCTTATAGATTGGAACGTACAGTTCATAGTACGACAGCGCATGATATGGAGGTTAAAGAATTAGAGGTTATAGGATATTATGAACAACAGGAATTGGTTCATTTCAAAACATATATCTGGGAAGGGATTTCTGATTAGAATAAATCGTCATGCACGATATTATGGGAACCGTGCTAGCGGTTTTTTATTAGCTGAGTTACTTATAAGTTCTACTATTATTTGTATGGCTTTATTAGCGTTACTAAGTCTTATGGGAACATCAGTAAAATGGTGGCAACAATGGCAAATTAGTAATGAAGTATATTTAGATGCAACAACAACTCGTTTGACAATTGCTAATTATACGAAGCAAAGTCCAAAACAAATGACGGTAAGTCGTATGGGCAATTATGTATTGCAAGATGGTTTTAGACAATATGGCATTGTTGGTGGCGAAGCCAGCCGTATTTTGAGTGATGGTCAGGCACAAGCTATTTCATCATCTTCCTTAAGCCCACAATGGGGTGAGCTGATTGTGGCACCCATAAAAGGAATGCCCCCTTTTTCTCAACTTATGAAAAAAGGACCTATTCGAATGAGTTGGCGAACTCGTGTAGATGGGCGTGCTAATGCTATTAGAGGTAGTGATTATGAGAAAATTACTGATGTTGTCATATATCCTAATATATTTTACTTTGGCTTTTCAAAGGAGAACTTTTAAGATTATATTTTGGTGAATGTGTAGTTTAGAAACGGGATGGACGTAGCCTTATGAAATACTTAGGCTGTGATTTACATGTGAATGAACGTGGATTTTTTACATATATAGCTTTAATTTTAGGGACTATTTTATTATTATTTTGGAGCGCTATTAGTACGACTATGCATACAGTAGTGAGTATGACTCATGATGAAATAGGCTTAACTACTATGAATTATTATGCGGAAGGTATCATTGGTTGTTTGTTGCGGACTTATAGTGAGCAAGGAATAACTATGCCTACGGGGCGTGAAGTAATATATGAGCAGTCTGAACAAAGTGTTGTTATTTATATTTTGACACCACCTAGTCCCCTTAACCAAAAAGGGGATTTTAGAGTCGCATATCGTAATAAATTGACGGGACAACAAGTGAGATACTATGTAGTATTTAGAGAAGAAAATAAATCCTTAGAAGATAGAGGGGGCGCTTCACATAAGGAGAATATGTATGGTGTAGGGGATAAGAAAACGTTGATTGTGGAGCGAGTTTCACGGATTCAATAAGTGTAGAAGGGATACAGAAAATAATATGAAATCAGAATTTATTGGCATCGTTATAGGTATTACGCAAATGGTTGCCATTAAGATGGAGAAGACAAAAACTGGTGCGGTGATTAATGATAGTATTGTTGTAGAACGACAAGGTAGTTTGTTTGAAGATTGTAAACGGTTAATTAAGACCTACTCTTTGGAGGGCGTAGCAATGGGGATTGTAGCATTGGACGAACGACAAGATAAGATCATGATTTTGCCTCGATTACCACGAATTGAAGTCGCTGAAATGTTGCGTTGGACAGTACCTGAATTTGTTACTTGGCCAGAAGATTCTTATTATTATGATTTTGTTTTAGAGGATATGCCCTCAGAGGCTGTGGATGCAGCAGAACAGCAATTACTCTACGTAGTAGCACTTAAAAAGCAACATATTACAGATTTAGCTACAGGCGCATTAAAAGGTGGTGGTAATTTGAAGATTATTGATGCGGCGCCAGCTCCATTAACTCGTCGTTTTGTAGAAAAGAACGGCGCTGTTATAGGCATTGTAAGTGAAAATACAATTGAATTTACTGGTTGGTACAATGGTCTTTGTATGAGTACCTATTCAGTCTCCCTTGATATGCAGGCTATAACCTCTGCTTTAGATGAAATAGAAGTAGATTTCTATAGCTATGGTATACAGGGAATTGCAGGCGTTCAAATCTATGAAGATGATTATAAACCGATGAAAATTGAAACGACTGTGGATTACCCTGAACTGAACAGGGGTATGACAAATTCGTCCAAACTAGAGTTAGGTGAGATAAATCCGATGGAAAAAGAGATGGCAGCAAGGGAGGAAACAGTTGAACCTTTGCAGTGGGAGCTTATATATGAAAAATATGGACGTTTGACGCCGATTCCTTTTGAAGAGGACCTTATGTTAAATACAGTAGCTAGTAAACAGACTAGAGCTATTGCAAAACCAGTATTATGGGATATGGCCTTAGGTCTTGCTTATCGAGGTGTTATAGGGGCAAAAAGGTAGCTTTTTTATTATGGGAAGTGATAATAGCTATATATAAAGGCATGATTCTGGAAGATCGTTAAGGGCATTAGAAAGGTAGTTAAGCATTGTATGAATTTTATGACATGGTCTATGAGATTAGAATATATATGTAAACTACATAAAAGTCGGTTAATAGGAGGAATAGTATTTCTGTTATTATTGCCGATAATTTGTTGGAGTTTAGTTTTTTATTGGTATATGGGAAATTGTGAACTTGAGGCTAGTACACAAAAATTAGTTGAAATGGGTCAATCTAATCACGAAGCTGTAACTTCATATAATGCACGTCTTAAACGTTTAATGGCGAAGGATTTAAGTCATACTACAGAAGCAAGTATGTTAGTGCATATGGTAGATTGTGCTAACTCTCACATAGTTTTAGATACGATTACATTTACGGATACAGGATTTACTATTACAGGTATTAGTACAACTCCAGAAGTCGTATTGGCATATAGTCAAAAATTAAAGAGTGTATTAAGGGGAGTGACAATTAATGAGAAGCAAGGCATTGATGCAACTCGTAAAGTTCATACGTTTCAGTTATCAGGACGCTATGGCAAGAATGACGATTCCAAGAAAGCTGATAATAAAACTAATAAGTAGTTATTGCTTTATTACAATCCTAGGTGCTGTGCTTGCTTTTTGGTTTCATAGTGAACAAGCAATGTTGGTGGCCGCTCAAGAAGAACAGTCTTTGCAAAATGAAGGAGATTCAGTAGTAGTAGCAAGTCCGGCCTATGAACTAATTACGTCAACTGATAATGAGATTTCAGAAGGAAGTCATTTAAAAGATGTAATTATGCAAATAATCGGGAGTAAAGCTTTGACAATTATAGCGATGGAAGAACAAGAGACGAAACGGGGTAATCAGTTGAATATAGAAGTAAATGGAGCATTGCAGGACTATTTTACTTTTACTACTGAATTGACAGAAGCTCATCCAACGCTTGAAATTAAGCCGAAGGAATTGAAAAAAGAGAATGGGCAGTTGCATATTTTATTTACTGTGTCCAGCAGATTTTTATAGTATGTGGGCGATGAGAGATCGATAATTTAATTGTGATTTTAGAATATATAAAAAATATGACAAAAAATATACATGAAATATGACAAAAGAAGAATTAGATATAGAAATTGTTAACATTGAATTTAAAGAAAAAAAGTTTCTTAATCAAGAAAAATAACCGCTTACTTTAGTAAGCGGTTATTTTGTATATGGGGTTATTTTGTATATATTGAGTTTTTATAGTTTCCTTAGTTTATCTTTTGTTAGGGCTTAAAGAACTAGTAAGTACTACAGAAATAGCATGTATTAGAGTAACGTATGTGCTGAATAATAAGTTAGGAAAATAGCGTAAATAGGCTAATTATAACTCTTAGTATAGGGCGAGTTAATTTTGAATTTTAAAAAATTATGTAGTAGAATAGAAACAAAGTACTATCATAGGTGAACTATGAGAATAAAAATTAGGCGGGATTACGTGATGAAGCGAAATATAATATTAATTGGCACTATGGGGAGCGGCAAAAGCCACTTAGGGCGCAATCTAGCAGAGGCAAAAGGTTGGCAATTTGTGGATACCGATCGATTGTTAGAGCGTCGCTATAATTTACCTATTGCTGATATTTACGAGAAACTAGGCGAGAAGATGTTCCGCCATGCGGAGCGAGAAATACTTAAAAAAGTGTGTATGTATCATGAGTCGGTCATTTCGGTAGGCGGTAATTTCCCCTTAGATGTACGTACGGTTCGTTATTTACAGCGGTATGCGTATATTATTGGCATTCGTGCTGCAGAATATCGTATTGTTAAGCGTGTGAATCGTCGCATTGGTAAACGACCAACTATGGATTATTCTGATGTGCCGGGTTTTGTAGAAACTATGATGCAACGTTGGAAGCCAGTATATAAGAAGTGTGACTGTGTCATTGATACGACCTACGGCCGTACCGAAAATTTGATTGAATTAATTCATGATATATTAGCACGGGAGGGCGTTATGTTTAAAAAACGTCGCCCTTATACGGGGGTAAAGGAACATGAAAAAAATAGCAATTCTGACGAGCGGCGGTGATGCACCGGGCATGAATGCAGCTGTGCGTGCATTAGTGCGTAAGGGGATTTATGAAGGCTTTGAAGTATATGGCATTAATCGAGGGTATGAAGGCCTCTTGAAAGGGGATTTTCAGCTATTAGATCGTCGAGATGTAGGGGCTATTGTTAATAAAGGTGGTACAATGCTAAAGACGGCTCGTTGCGTTGAGTTTTCAGAATTAGCGCAACAGCAAAAAGCGGCACAGATATTGCGTGAACACGCCATCGATGCTTTAGTCGTTATTGGTGGTGATGGCTCAATGGCGGGGGCCATGTCATTAGCTAAGCAAGGAATTCCGACTATTACGATTCCAGGTACTATTGATAATGACATGTGTGGTACAGAGTATACGATTGGCTTTGATACAGCCCTAAATACAGTGGTAGATGCAGTTAGTAAGATTCGTGATACTACGACGGCTCATGACCGTGTAGCTATTGTAGAAGTAATGGGGCGTCATGCCGGACACTTAGCAGTGCGTGCTGGTCTTGCCTGTGGGGCTGAATTGGTGCTTATTCCTGAAAAGCCTATGAGCTTAGATACTGTATGTAATCATCTTCGTGATTCTCATGCTTCCGGTAAAACAAATAGTATTATTATGGTAGCAGAAGGGGCGTATCATAGTTTTGAAGTATACGCATATATTAACAAAGTATTACAGATTTCCCCTAGTGTTACTGTATTGGGCTATTTACAACGTGGTGGTTCACCGTCAGCACGAGATGCTAGTATGGCGGCCTTAATGAGTGAACGTGCTATTGATGCCTTAAAGGTTGGTACTTATAATTGTTTAATAGGACTAACTGGGGCTGTGATTGAAGCTATACCCTATGAAGAGGCACAACGGCGACGTTATCCAATTAGTGATGAAGAATATGAATTGATTTCTGTGTTAGCTCGCTAATATAAATAATTTTTAGTGAATTGTGAATATAGTGGTTAAATACGCTTTAGATTCATGAAGAACTCACAGTAAAAATTTATAATAACCATATAGATACATATAGATGTATGGCCTTCTTCATGTTGTTTGAGGAGGGCTTTACTTCAGTTAGGACTTATATATAGTAAGTATACATTGGGGATTTTAGGTGTAGCAGGATACAAAGTCTTTTTAAGATAAGCTAAAGTTTCCAGGTATATCGTCAGAAGCAAAGGAGTTTATAAGATGTGGCGAACACGTAAATTTTGGGGGATCCTCATAGCTATTTTGGTTATAGTGTTAGGGGGATTGTATTGGTTTAAGTCTAAAGACACTAGTGAAACTACGGCCTATACAACGGGTAAAGTAGAGCGAGGGAATATTTCATCAGTAATTACCTCTACAGGGACAATTAACCCTAAAAACTATGTCGATATTTCTACGAACGTGGCAGGTACATTAGAAAGTGTATCTGTAAAAGAGAATGATCATGTTACGCAAGGTCAAGTTATTGCAACGATTGATGCGCGTCAATTACAAGCTACCGCTGATGACGCAAGAGCGACTTTAGAAAATACGGCAGCTGATTTAGACCGTTATAAAACCTTGGTAGCACAAGGGGCTATTCCACAACAGACGTATGATACGGCATTGATGAATTATCAAAAAGCACAAGCGGCATATGATAGAGCAATAGCTAATTTAGATGATACAACGATTACTTCGCCTATGGATGGGACTGTAATTGGTACACCACTAAAAGCAGGGCAAACGATTAGTACAGGTATTTCTACACAGATGATTATTGCTACGGTAGCTGATTTAAGTAATCTTGAAATCTATCTTACTGTGGATGAAACTGATATTGGTAGTGTAAAAAAAGGAGCTCGTGTTGATTTTACTGTTGATGCGCATCCTGGTAAAACCTTTACAGGCTATGTAAGTGATATTGCTTTAGGTACTAAAGGTAATATGGGGACTACCTCGAGTAGTGTGGTGTATTATACAGTGAAAGTAGCTATTTCAGAAGCTGATGCGGGGAATTTCTTCCCTACTATGACAGCTCGTGCCACTATTTATGGTGATGAACGTAGTAATGTATTAGTCGTGCCATTAGCCGCTGTTCGTACAGATAAAGTAGGCGAATATGTGTATGTAATTCGCAATGGTAAACCAGAACGGACTAGTGTGACAACCGGTATTACTGGTGAAACGACGATTGAAATCTCTAAAGGCTTAAATGAAGGCGATGAAATTGTAGTCAGTGGTGATGTAGGCTCTTCTGCAACAAAAAAGGCTAGCTCTGGCGGCCCTATGTTCTAGGAGGGATATATATGAGAGACGCAGTAATTTCATTAGAAGGTATTACTAAAACATATGTGAATGGCAAGTTGGTAGTACCTGTATTGCATGGGATCGACCTTAATATTTATGAAGGTGAGTTTACATCCATTATGGGGCCATCAGGGTCCGGTAAATCCACATTTATGAACATTTTAGGTTGTTTAGATAGACCGACGTCTGGTTCTTACAAACTAGATGGCGAGGAAGTAGCCAATTTGAGTGATGATGAGTTGGCCTTTGTTCGTAATAAACGGATTGGTTTCGTGTTTCAGAGCTTTAATTTATTGCCTAAATTGACGGCCCAAGAAAATGTAGCGTTACCTATGGTATATGCTGGTGTGGCTAAGAAAGAACGCAATGAGCGTGCGGCAGAGTTATTAGATTCTTTAGGCTTAGGCGAACGACTCGATCATGTACCAGCTGAATTATCCGGTGGGCAAAGACAGCGTGTTGCCATTGCTCGTGCTTTAGCCAATAATCCATCCATTATTATGGCTGATGAGCCAACTGGTAATTTGGATTCTAAGTCTAGTGTTGATGTAATGGATATTTTCACCAACTTATATAAAGAAGGGCGTACTATTATTTTGGTTACCCATGAACCAGATATTGCTACTTATGCAAGTCGTAATATTGTATTGCGAGATGGCAATATTGTTGAAGATACAGTAAATCCTAATATGGCAGGATTACTACGTAAAGGAGGTGCTGCCCATGTATAAAGAGGGCTTTTTAATGGCCTGGGCCTCCTTAGTAGCCAATAAGATGCGTTCCTTGTTGACTATGTTAGGGATTATTATTGGGGTAGCAGCCGTTATTGCCTTAGTATCAATTGGTTATGGGGTGCGTAGTCAGATTCAGGACTCTATATCCAGTTTAGGTAGTAATTTGTTAATGGTGTATCCAGGGGCGCCAAGAACACCAGGGGTACGACCAACGGCAGATTCACAAAAAACAATAAAGATGGAAGACTATACAACAATTTCACATCTTGATGATATTGAAATGGCTTCACCAGTATCTTCTGGTTCATCTTATATTGTGATTTACACCAATAAAAACTGGACCACATCTGTAACTGGGGTTAATTCTGATTTTCAATACATTAATAATTGGACTGTAAAATCAGGACGTTTTATTACGGCCACTCAAGTTGATCGACGGGAACGTGTTGCCGTTATTGGTAGCACTGTAGCAACTAATTTGTTTGGTGTGGAAGACCCTGTAGGTAAAGATATTCGTATTAAAAATAATCCGTACAAAGTTATTGGTGTTTTAGAAGCAAAAGGGTCAGGTAGTTTTGGGAATGACCAAGACGATATTATATACATTCCATATACTACTGGCATGGAGCGGCTTCAAGGGGTCGACTATTTGCGGATGATTTATATTAAAGCTAAAGAAGGGGCTGACCTTGACCGCTTACAATCTGACGTAGAAAATATTTTACGAGTTCGTCATAATGTTAAAAATCCAGAATTAGATGATTTCAATGTGCGTAATATGGCAACTATCATGGAAACTGTAGAGCAAACAACGGCGACAATGACCTTGTTCTTAGGTTCTGTGGCAGCTATCTCCTTACTAGTTGGGGGGATTGGCATTATGAATATTATGCTCGTATCTGTGACAGAACGTACTCGTGAAATTGGTGTTCGTAAAGCGTTAGGGGCTACTTATCGTGTCATTGTTATGCAGTTCCTTATTGAAGCGGTGGTAATCAGCCTTGTTGGTGGTGCTATTGGGATTGTTGTGGGAATTGGCTCGGCACAATTAATTAGTGCATTGACAGGTATGCAAACCGTTGTATCTATGGGACCAATTTTATTATCCTTTGGTTTCTCCATGGCTATTGGTCTTGTCTTTGGCTTATATCCTGCCCGCAAAGCGGCTAAATTAAATCCAATTGACGCCTTACATTATGAATAGGTATAATGATTATATAGCTTGAGGTTAATTGTTTATTAAACAGTAAGCAATACTTAGTTAGATGTAATCACATAAGCGTAGTTACAATTCGTGGCTACGCTTATTTTATGAAAGGATAGGTTATGAGTAAGCAAAAAGAAATGCGTACCTTAGTCGATTTTTTTG
The DNA here is from genome assembly GCF_943193155.1 of Veillonella intestinalis. Classification (GTDB taxonomy): domain Bacteria; phylum Bacillota; class Negativicutes; order Veillonellales; family Veillonellaceae; genus Veillonella_A; species Veillonella_A intestinalis. Next base: position 56,593 of record NZ_CALPDB010000001.1, read on the forward strand.
ATCACATGTGTCATGAACATACTTTTGATTGGTCACAATATGTACGTGTCACTGGTGGTGACCCTGGTCATTTGGAAATGACTTTTTTGAGCGATGCTGTAAAACATGGTAATTTTATTGGCAATATTCATGGTGGTGTATACATGAGTTTAGCTGATACTGTTATGGGCGTAGCTTGTTTCACTTTGGGGAAGCGAGTTGTTACCTTAGAAATGAAGGGGAACTTTGTTAAAGCTGTGAAATCAGGACAGCGTTTGCGTGCTGTAGCCAATGTAGAGCATAATGGCAAAAATACAATGGTAACGACGGGCCGCATTTACAATGATTTAGGTGAGTTAGTTTATATGAGCTCGGGTACATTTTATGTCATTGATGGCTTTGAATTGCCACAGTTACCTTGGCGTTTATAAAAGGTACATAGAATTACCTTTGACAGGACTAGTAAGACTTGGTATACTTAGGTTTATATTGATAAGATAATATGGCGATGACAAAATTGGCGCCACATGAGTATTTTTCAGAGAGTGAAGTATTGGTGGGAGCTTCATAAATAGCCTGTGGAGAGCATTTCCTTTTGGAGCCATGGATTGAACTAAGAGTAGATTCATCGTGTGACCGCGTTAAGGTCTTAGAGTACTAATTAGGGTGGTACCGCGAATTTATACCTTCGCCCCTTGCTGGGGCGGAGGTTTTTTTGTTAGCAGGAGGTCGTAACAAATGGAAGAATTGTTAAAAGCCTTAAAAGCGGAAGCTGAAGCACGGATTAAAAGTGCTGATGCATTAAACGTTTTACAAGAGGCGCGCGTTAAGTATTTAGGTAAAAAAGGGGAAGTAACGGCATTATTGAAAGGTCTTGGTAAATTATCTCCAGAAGAACGTCCACGCATGGGGGCGCTTGTAAATACCGTACGTGAAGAGTTAGAAGGTATGATTAGCGAAGTACAGGCTAGTTTAGAAGCAAAAGTAATGGAAGCTAAATTGAAAGCTGAAAAAGTTGACATTACTTTGCCTGGTCGTGTAACTCGTAAAGGTCATGTCCATCCTTTAACGGCTGTTAATGAACAGATTGAACAATTCTTTATGAAAATGGGTTACACCGTCGCTGAAGGGCCTGAAATTGAAAGTGATCACTATAACTTTGAATGCTTGAATTTACCGGCTGATCATCCAGCTCGTGATATGCAGGATTCTTTCTATATTACAAATTCTGTATTATTGCGTACGCATACATCGCCAGTACAGGCACGAACATTACAGAGCCAAGAACCAAATAGTCCTGTGCGTATGATTGCACCAGGTAAAGTATATCGTTGGGATTATGATGCTACTCATTCCCCAGTATTCCACCAAGTAGAAGGCTTAGTTGTGGATAAAGGGATTACTTTTGCAGATTTAAAGGGTACTTTGGAAATTTTCTTGCGCCACATGTTTGGCGAAGATACAAAGGTGCGTTTCCGTACAAGTTTCTTCCCATTTACAGAACCAAGTGCAGAAGTGGATATTTCTTGTTGCATGTGCGGTGGTGAAGGCTGTCGCGTATGCTCACACACTGGTTGGCTTGAAATCTTAGGCTGCGGTATGGTACACCCACGAGTATTAGAAATGAATGGTTATGATCCTAATGAAGTGCAAGGCTTTGCCTTCGGTATGGGTGTGGAACGTATTGCTATGTTACTCTATGGCATTGGTGATTTACGATTATTCTATGAAAATGATATGCGTTTCTTGAAGCAGTTCTAGGAGGTAAGACAATGAAAGCTAGTTTAACATGGATGAAGGACTATGTTCCTGTAGACACAACAAAACCGGCTCAGGAACTAGCCGATATATTAACGCAGGCAGGGATTCCTGTAGAAGATGTAATTAATATGGACCCTGGTTTGAAAAAGATTTATACCGGTAAAATCGTAGAAATTACTAAACACCCTGATGCAGATAAATTGCAAGTGTGCCAAGTAGCTTGTTTAGATGATAAAACAGGCGAGGAAATCATAAAACAAATTGTAACAGCTGCAACTAATGTGGCTGTAGGACAAGTCGTTCCTGTGGCGTATCACAAATCTCGTTTGGCTGATGGTACAGAAATTAAAAAAGGTAAATTACGTGGTGAAGTATCCGATGGGATGTTCTGTTCCGTAGCTGAATTAGGTGTGCCAAAAGATATGGTTATGCCTGGTGAAGCAGAAGGCATTTATATTTTGCCAGAAGGTACTCCTATTGGCATGGATATTCGTGATGCCTTAATGCTTAATGATACTGTATACGAATTTGAGTTAACTCCAAATCGGGCGGATTGTTTCTCTATGGTTGGTCTTAGCCGTGAATTTGCCGTTCTTACTAATCAGCAAAATACAGAACCTGCAGTAACTGTTAGTGAAACAGGAAATTCCATTGAAGGTTGTGTAGATATTCAGATTGAAGATACTGACTTATGTCAACGGTTCATGTCTCGTCTAATTACTAATGTGAAAGTTGGCCCATCTCCATTATGGTTACAAAACCGTTTGCGCAATGGTGGTATTCGACCAATAAACAATGTAGTGGACGTCACTAATTATGTTATGTTAGAACTTGGTCAACCTATGCATGCCTATGATTATGATAAAGTGGTAGGTCATCAGTTAACGGCACGCCCTGCTAAAGCGGGTGAAACAATTACTACATTAGATGGAACTGACCGTGAATTGGCAGAAGGCATGCTTGTTATTGCTGATGTTAATGGTCCTGTTGGTGTAGCTGGTGTGATGGGTGGCTTAGATAGCGAAGTAACAGAACAAACTACCTCTATCATTTTAGAGGCTGCTGTATTTAAAGGTGCTTCTATTCGTCGCACAGCGCGTGCGCTTGGTATGCGCAGTGAAGCCTCTGGTCGTTTTGAACGTGGCATCAATGCAGAATATACACCAGTCGCATTAGATCGAGCAGCCCAATTATTACAAGAATTAGCGAGTGATGTAGTGGTTGCTAAAGGTGTTGTGGATGTATATCCAGTAAAGGCAACAACAGGTACGGTTGCATTTACTGTAGATGCAATTAATGCATACTTGGGCACCCAAATTGAAGCTAATCGCATGAAAGAAATTCTAACTACTTTGTCTTTCGAATGGGAAGAAGCTAATGGTGTAGTGACTGTTGGCGTGCCATCCTGGCGTGGTGATGTAACGGTTATGCCAGATATTGCGGAAGAAGTCGCGCGTATTTATGGTTACGATAATATTCCAAATCGTACACCTTGGGCCAATCTTAACAGTGGTACTATAAGTGACAAGAAATTGTTATTCAAAGCCATTCGCAATAGTTTAGTTGATCGTGGCCTTAGCGAAGTGATTACATTTAGCTTCATGCATCCAGATAGTTTGAAAAAATTATTGTTGCCTGAAACGGATAGTCGCTATCAAGCGGTGCCAATCATGAATCCAATTACAGAAGATTTCCCAGTTATGCGCACAACCTTGATTCCAAGTATTTTGGATGTAGCAGCTCGTAATATTGCACAGAAAAATCAGGATCTTTGGATTTTTGAAAGTGGTGCTGTATATCAACCGAAGAGCTTACCAATTACGGAACTACCAACAGAAAATTATCGTGTAACGGGCCTTATGATGGGTAAAACGAATGAAGTACAATGGGAAGAAGCGCAACGAGACACCGATTTTTATGATGTAAAAGGTGTATTAGAACGCATGTTAGCGGATAGCCGTTTTGAAGCGACTATAGAGCGCTCTACAGAACCATATTTACATCCAGGCGTAAGTGCTCAATATGTAGTAGATGGCACTGTAATTGCTACTTTTGGTGAATTACACCCGCAAGTAATGAAAGCCTATGACTTACCTGGTAAAGCTTATATCTTTGATATTGATGTAAGTGCTATTCTTAATATTCCAAAAGGACATTTACAGTACAAAGAGATTAGTAAATTCCCTGGTACAAGTCGTGACCTTGCTATTGTGGCACCAAAAGAAATTACGTCTCAAGATATTATACGTCTTATTTACCAGCATGGTGGTGAACATTTAGAGCGGGCATTCATTTTTGACGTATATGAAGGGGAGCATATTGAAGAGGGTCATCGTAGCTTAGCTTATAACTTATCCTTCCGCAGTAATGAAGGAACGTTGACCGATGAAGACATTCAACCTAATATTGATGAAATTATTGAAGCGTTGAATGAAATCGGTTGTAAATTGCGGTAAGTTAACGTAAAATTATAAATTACAATGAAAGATAAACCTAATGTAAAAGAGTATTTCAGGTACTTTTTACGTTAGGTTTATTTTGTTAATATATGTTGTCCTATAATTCAACCTTTGAAACGTTTTTTGAAGCCTAGTAGCTTTATGGTAGAGATAGGTAATTCATGCTATAATATATGAAGTAATAAGGATAAAGAGATAGATTTCTTTGTCCTTTTTTTGTGCCAGTGATATTGTCGAATGTGATATAATTTGAGTGTACATACAGTTTAATCACCCTTAAGGAGGGTCTCATGGAATTATTAGCACCGGCAGGAACGTCGGAGAATTTTTTAACCGCTTTAGAAGCTGGCGCTGATGCTATTTACTTAGGTGGTAAAGTATTCAATGCTAGGGCTAATGCAGCTAATTTTGATATAGCGGAATTAGAAGAGGCCGTACGGTTAGCACATTTGTTAAATGTATCTGTATTTGTAACTGTAAATATTTTAGTTGGCGACACAGAATTAGCTGATTTAAAAGCCTATTTGCAGGAGTTAGAACGAATTCAGGTAGACGCTATTATTGTGCAAGATTTAGCGGTAGCGCAGTTAGCAAAGCAGGTGGCACCAAAGTTACATTTACATGCTAGTACACAGTTGACTGCCACTAATTTGGGAACGGTCCGTTTTTTAGAGCGAATGGGCTTTACCCGAGTTGTATTGGCTCGTGAAATGAGTTTGGCTGAGATTCAGCATATTTGTAAAGAAGCTAAGGCAGAGATTGAGGTTTTTGTTCACGGTGCTCTTTGTGTATGTTATTCTGGTCAATGTTTGATGAGTAGTTTCATCGGTGGGCGCAGTGGTAATCGAGGCGCTTGTGCTCAGCCATGTCGATTGCCTTATGAATTATTAGATGGCAAAGGCCAAACTATTAATGGTGCTGATGAAGCGTATATTATGAGCCCTAAGGATTTAAATTATAGTGAGCATATGAGTGAACTCATGGCAGCAGGTGTTGCCTCATTTAAAGTAGAAGGGCGCATGAAAAAGGCCTCTTATGTGCGTGAAGTGATTGGCTCGTATCGAACGATTATTGATCGAGCGGGCAAATCGACTAAAAAAGAGCAAGCCCGTTTAAAGGAAGGATTTAATCGCGGTTTTTCAACAGCTTATTTAGAAAATCGTTCGAGTCGTGAAATGATTACAGCGGTAGCACCAGGTAATCGTGGTAAGCGAATTGGACCTAGTGATGATGGCCCTAAAAAGACAGTATGGCAAAATTTGCAAGATTTTGGTCGGAAATATGAAGTGCATGCTTACTTAGATGGTGTAGAAGGGGCAGCACCACAGTTGACGTTATTATTAGAAGATGGTAAATCGGTTACTGTAAGTGCTGATTATGTGGTGCAACGGGCACAAAAAGTACCAACAAGTCGTGAAAAAGTAATGGAGCAATTAGGTCGTTTAGGTACGACTGTTTTTTCATTAGCTTCTTTATATATGCCCGATGAGCCGTTTATGTGGCCTAGCAGTGTGCTAAATCAGATGCGCCGGGATGGAGTTGCTCGGTTAGAAGAATTGTTACTAGTACAGCATGAAATGGAAATGGACATCACTTTACAGCGCATAGAATCAGCAATTCAACAAGAGTTTCACAATCGTCCAAATTATGCCTCTATGACAACCGCAAATTTACCGGCTAAGTCATTAATGGGGAATCCGGATTTGCCATTAGTGTCGGTACAGTTAGATGAAGAGTGGCAAATTGAATCAGCTATTTTAGCGGGGGCACAAAAAATTATATTTGGTGGTGATCGTTTACAGCGGACACCTTATGATTTAGATGTATATGCACGAGTGGTGGCTCTTTGTAAAACGCATCAGGTACCGTGCGTGTTAGCAACGCCTCGTATTGTGCGAGATAGTGAAGTAACAAGCTATTTGCCAACGTTACAAGCGATGATTGAGGCCAAGCCTGATGGGATTAGCATTCATTTTTTAGGCGCTTTAGAATGGTTACAAGAGTTGGGCTATACAGGTGCTATTGAAGGGGATAGTAGTTTGCAACTTTTTAATAAAGAAGCAGTACAGCAGGTAGCTCAGTTTGGGCTGCGAAGTGTAGTGCTTTCACAAGAAGCGACGATTAAACAGATTAGTAGTATTATAAAACAGACGTCGTTACCAATTGAATGCATTGTCCATGGCTTGACAGAATTGATGATTTCGGAATATTGTGTAATCAGTAGCTTTGCAGGTATTGGTAAAAAAGAAGGCTGTCCAGCTCCATGTTTAAAGGATTCATATGTATTAAAAGATCGTTTGGGTGAGCAATTTCCGCTCCGTACCGATCCGTATTGTCGCATGCATATAATGAATAGTCGCATGCTTGATATGAGAGCGTATATACCAGATTTAATAAAACGTAAGCTTGCTATATTGCGTATTGATGGTCGACAACAATCTAAAGCATGGTTGCAAGAAACGGTACAAGCCTATGTAGGGATTTTACAAGGTTCATTACCAGTACCACCTAAAAATGAAGCTGTACCAGTGACAAGAGGTCACTATTTTAAAGGGATTTTCTAGAAGTCATGATTTTCTAGAAGTTATATAGAGTATTACCTAATATAGGAGGGATAGATATATCTATGAACAGTGAAAAACTGTTAGATTTTGATTTAATTCGGGAACGGTTAGCAGAGGCTTGTTCGTCACGGATTGCTAAGAAATTAGCTCGTGAGCTTACGCCTTTAACGGATCCGATTGCCATAAAGACGGCCTTAGATGAAACGGTAGAAGCTGTTAATTCACTACAAATGGAGATTGAACAGCCTATCGGAGGGACTCGCGATATTCGGGAAGCTTGTTCTAAAAGCCGTAAAGAGATTATTTTAACTCATGATGAGTTATGGGATATTTACACAACGCTAAGTGCGTATAAACGGATGTATAGTTTTTTTTATAGTAAATATACATCCTATCCATTGCTTTCGTTGTGGATTCAAGATATGCCACGCCATGATGGATTGGAACGCAAATTTGAGCGAGTATTTGATAAAAAAGGGAATCTTATGGATTCGGCTTCGCCTAAATTACAACATTTGCGAACAACTATTGTGCGTACGAAAGAACGGATTAAGTCTGATATTCAGGCTATTATTCATGACCCAGATAATCAGAAATATTTTCAGGAAGCATTGGTTACACAGCGCAATAATCGCTATGTAATTCCAGTAAAACAAGAGTATCGGTATGCCTTTGAAGGGCTTATTCATGATCGCTCTGCTACGGGGGCTACTCTTTATATTGAGCCGATGCGCCTTGTTAATTTAAATAATGATTTACAAGAAGCTATGTTGGCAGAAGAAGAAGAAGTGCGCCGTATTTATAAGGATTTGTCCTTAGCAGTACGCAAGGATAGCAATACTTTGATGGATGCTTGTGAACGAGTGTCTCATGTAGAGTTTGTATATGGTAAGGCTTCTTTGGCTATTGCCATGAAGGCTACACCAGCTATTATTAGTGGTGCTCGTGAAGTAAAATTGATGAATGCACGGCATCCTCTGATTCCGGCTAATGTAGTGGTACCGACTACGATTACATTAGGTACATCCTATCGTATTTTGCTGATTACAGGGTCTAATACAGGTGGTAAAACGGTAGCTATGAAGACCTTAGGTCTACTTAGTTTAATGAATCAAGCAGGTCTTCATATTCCTGCTGATACAGGCTCGATATTACCTATATTTAATACGATTTATGCTGATATAGGTGATGAACAAAGTATTGAAGCTAGTTTAAGTACTTTTTCCGCTCATATGACACAAGTAGTGCGTATTTTAAAAGTAGCGGGTGCTAAAGACTTAGTGTTACTTGATGAATTGGGCTCTGGCACCGATCCTGAAGAAGGGAGTGCGTTGGCCGTAGCGTTACTCGAATATTTCCGTAAACGAGGCCCTCTTATGATGGTAAGTACGCATTATAATGAGCTAAAACGTTATGCGTATAATACGGAAGGTATTGAAAATGGTCATGTGGAATTTGATGAGCGCACCTTGCGACCAACGTATCGACTTCATATTGGTGTGGCTGGTAGTAGTCATGCTTTAAGTATTGCTTCACGCTTAGGGGTTCCTCGAGAAGTGATTGATTATGCGAAACAACATCGTGAAGGGTCAGATCATCGTGACATGGAAGAAGTGTTGAGCGACCTAAATGAACAATTACGCAAAAATCAGGCGAAGGAACGAGCTCTTAAGAAAGAATTAGATGAAGCACGGCGCATGCGCACGCAAGCTGATCGTGAAAAGAAACAACTGAATGAACGGCGCAAGCAAATTTTAAGTAAGGCACAAGAAGAAGCACAACAGTTGAAACAGTCTATTCGTGTAGAAGGGGAACAGATTATTAAAGAGTTGAAATCTCAGTTCTCTGAAACTAATAAGACAAAACGCCAAGAGGCGATTACAAAAGCGAGAAAAAATATTTCTGGCGTACATGTGCCAGAATTAGAGCAAGAAACACGCACACCTGTGAATATAAAAGAGCTTCAGGTGGGTCAAACTGTTTTTGTGACGTCTTTAAATGCTGTGGGTACAGTTGAAGCGATTCAAGGCAAACGAATTCAAGTTGCGGTGAATGGTTTATCGGCGAATGTGAAAGTGGCTGATTTAGCACTGGCTAGTCGTGAAGAAACTAATAATTTACGGCGTAAGCAAGAGGCGATACAACCAAAACCACGAAAACGTGCTGGTGGTTCTGCTGTTGAACGACAAAAGCATGTTACGACGGAGTTAAATGTAATTGGACAAACTGTGGATGAAGCTAATCAGAATGTAGGTCATTTTATTGACCAAGCTTTGATGGCGGGCATTTCACCAGTGCGGATTGTACATGGTAAAGGTACAGGCGCGTTGCGGGCAGGTATTCATCAGTATTTAAAAACATTGCCACATATTAGTCGGTATGAAATTGCCGGCTATGATGAAGGCGGTGCAGGCGCGACTTTAGTATATTTAAAATAAAGATAACTTTTGTTAGAAATGTGGCCTTAAGCTGTTTACTTCTATAGTGTAAGGTGATACCATATGTGGCATAGGTATGATATAATGAGCTATATGACTTATTATTCGTAATGAGAGGTGTCGTATGAGTTTACAACGTTCGTCCCAAAGAGGGCGACAAGTTAAGAGTAGAACAACAGCGGGTAAATCACCGAAGAAGAAGTCTCCAGTCCGTCGCTTCCTATGGATTGTGGGCATTCTACTGTTTTTGATTATTGCAGGAGCTGGCTGTGGCTTTATTGGTGCCACTATGTCTGATTTGCCAGAAGTGGCCAATGTAAAACCAGCTGCATCCTCGCAAATTTATGATGTGCATGGTAATCTGCTTACTACCGTTCATGCTACGGAAAATCGGTTACCTGTAAAATTATCTCAAGTACCAAAAAACTTGCAAAATGCTTTTATTGCTACCGAAGACGTTCGTTTTTATAGTCATCATGGTATTGACCCCGTCGGCATTATGCGTGCTATTTGGGTAAATATTGCTCATGATGGAGTAGCTGAAGGTGGTAGCACCATTACGCAGCAATTAGCGCGTAATGCCTTTTTAACGCAAGACCGCACGCTTAAACGTAAGATTATGGAAGCTATGTTAGCGTTGCGCATAGAACAGTACTATACAAAACAAGAAATTTTAGAAATGTATATGAACCAAATATACTTCGGTCAAGGGGCCTATGGTGTACAAGCAGCGGCTCATGTATACTTTGGTAAAAATGTACAGGACTTAGATTTAGCACAATGTGCTATGTTAGCTGGCTTACCACAAAGCCCTAACTATTATTCGCCATTGACGAATTTAAAAGCTGGCAAAGCGCGTCAAGCTATTGTATTAAATCAGATGGCAAAGTATGAATATATTGATCAAGCTACAGCTGATGCAGCTAAAGAAGCTGATTTAGGGCTTCGTGAAAAGGCTGAAGTAGCTCATAGTGATACAAATGCGTCATACTTCATCGATTATGTTATTTCAGAAATTGCTGAAAAATATGGTGATGATGCTATCTATAAAGATGGTTTGAAAGTATATACTACAATTGATATGAAAGCTCAGGAAGCAGCTGTTAGAGCTATGCATAATTTGCCTGACTTCTATACTGATTCTAATGGTTTACAACAACCACAGGGCGCTTTGGTAGCGATTAATCCACACAATGGGTATATTGTAGCTATGGTAGGTGGCCGTGGTGATGACTCCTTTAACCGTGCTGTGCTAGCAGAACGTCAACCAGGGTCAGCTTTTAAACCATTTGTTTACTTGGCGGCCATCCAAGATGGCATGACACCAGGTACTGTTATGGAAGATAAGAAGCTTGACTTTAATGGTTGGAGTCCTAAAAACTATGAAGGCACTTATTCTGGTAATATGACTCTTCGCTATGCGTTACAGCATTCGGTTAATACCATTGCTGTGCAGTTAGCGGATAAAGTAGGGATGAATAAAATCATTGATTTATCCTCCGCATTGGGTATTTCTACCTTAGTTAAAGATGGCGAGCCTAATGACTATAACTTGGCAGTTGCCTTGGGTGGTTTAACACAAGGGGTTAAACCGATTGACATGGCTGTTGCTTATGGTACCCTTGCTAATGGTGGGGTTAAAGTAAAACCAGTAGCGATTACGAAGATTGTGGATCGCAATGGACAAGTGGTTGAAGAAAATAGCACTGAAGAAAAACGCGTAGTAGATCCTAAATATGCGTATGTTATCACTAACATGTTAGAATCAGTTATGTCTGGTGGTACTGGTGGTGGCGCCTCAATTGGTCGTCCTGCAGCTGGTAAAACAGGGACAACTGATGAATCAAAAGATGCGTGGTTTGTAGGTTACACACCTGATTTAGTCGCTGCTGTTTGGATGGGCGATGACTATGGTGTTGAGACACTGAATGAAATTACTGGTGGTACTGTACCAGCCGTAATTTGGCGTGATTTTATGTCTGAAGCGTTAACAGCTATGGATATTCCAGCTAGTGATTTCACGGTGCCGCCAGGGGCTGCAGCTATTGCTAACCAAGGCTATGCACCTCCTCCTAAGAAAGAAGATCCTAAGGAGAAAGATAAAGATAAAGATAAAGTAAAAAAAGACGATAAAGATAGTAAAGAAGAAGCTGTAAGCGAGGAGTCTGCGAGTTCTGAAGATGAGAGCAAAGAAGAACCAGCTAAAAAGCCAGCTAAGAAATCATCAAAATCGAGTAAAGATGAGTAGTTAGTTTAGAGGAGGAAGATTGATGAAAACATTGGAAGAACAATTACGCCTGATTAAACATGGCGTGGAAAATTTACTTCCAGAAGAAGATTTTAAAAAGAAATTAGCAAAATCTATTGCTGAAAATAAACCATTAAAAATTAAACTAGGCCTTGATCCAACCGCACCAGATATTCATTTGGGACATACGGTAGTGTTACGTAAATTAAAAACATTCCAGGATTTAGGTCATCAAATTATTATTTTGATTGGTGATTTTACAGCTCGTATCGGTGATCCTACTGGTAAAAGTGTAACTCGTCCTCCTCTTGATGAAGCGGCTGTAGCACATAATGCCATGACCTATAAAGAACAGATTTTTAAAGTGCTTGATGAGTCAAAGACTAAAGTTGTTTATAATAGCGAATGGCTTAGTAAATTATCTTTTGAAGATGTACTAAAACTATCTGCTAAATATACAGTGGCTCGCATGTTGGAACGTGATGATTTCCAAAAGCGTTATACAGAAGGGCGCCCTATTGGAGTTCATGAATTTATGTATCCATTGATGCAGGGCTATGATTCAGTAGCACTTGAAGCTGATATTGAGTTTGGCGGTACTGATCAGACTTTCAACTTATTAATGGGTCGTCATTTACAAGAAGAATATGGTCAAGCACCACAGACAATTATTACTATGCCTATTTTAGAAGGTCTTGATGGCGTTCAAAAGATGAGTAAATCCTTGGGTAATTATATTGGCATTAGCGAGGCGCCAACAGAAATGTATGGTAAAGCTATGTCAATTCCTGATGAGCTTATGATGCGTTATTTTATGTTAGTAACGGATATGTCTATTGAAGAACAAGAAGAATTAGGCAAAGCCTTAGAAGCTGGCACAGCTCATCCTCGTGATACAAAAATGAAATTGGCTCATACCATTGTTCGTTTGTATCATGGTGAAGAGGCGGCTAATGAAGCGCAGGAACAGTTTATTCGAGTGTTCCAAAAGCATGATTTGCCAACGGATATTCCTGAATATGCTATGGCAAAATCATCAGAGCCTGTATATGTACCACAGTTATTAACGGATGCAGGTTTAACAGCAAGTAATAGTGAAGCACGCCGTTCCATTAAAGCTGGTGCGTTCAAAATTAATGGTGAAAAATGTGCTGACGAAAATATTGAACTAGCAGATGATATGGTGCTACAAGTAGGTAAACGTAAATTTATCAAAATTAAATTCAATTAATGTGCTGCACTATATAATATGTTGCACTATATAATGCAGTTATACATGTATTATATGAATATAAGCTATAGCGTACACGGTATGAGATAAGCTATAACAAGAAATATGCTTTAATGTATAAAGGACCAGAGTTAAAACGTACAATTAACTCTGGTTCTTTTTATTTTGATTACATAGTTAGATAGTGCTTAATAGGTATAGGTAACTATATTTAGTGTAGTTGTTTCTATGCTAATAGCTATGCAATATATAAATAATATTCTATAAAGTGTGAAATATAATTGACATTTTATTAAATGTGTTGTACTATTTACCTAGTTGATGTATTTCTTTTCTTCAGGAGGTTTCATATAATGAATCGTGAAAATGCATATGTACTTTGGTTTGATGAATTGAAGCGTGAAGATGTAGCCTTAGTTGGTGGTAAATCTTCTTCGTTAGGGGAAATGACTTCCTCCACAAATGTACCTGTACCATACGGTTTTGCTACAACTGCTCATGGCTATCGGTTCTTTATGGAACGTACTGGTTTAGAAGACAAGATTAAAGCAGAACTTGATAAATTAGATGATGTAGAAAATTCTGCTTTGTTACGTGAAATTTGTGCTAATATTCGCAAATTAATTTGTGATGCAGAAATGCCACAGGAATTAGCAGAAGCTATTGAAAAAGCCTATGCTGAATTGGGACAGAAAGTAAATGAAGACAATCCTTTCGTAGCAGTTCGTTCTAGTGCGACGGCTGAAGATTTACCAGATGCAAGCTTTGCAGGCCAACAAGATACATACTTAAATGTTCGTGGTGCTGATGTAATTATCCAAAAAGTAAAAGAATGCTACGCATCTACATTTACAGATCGCGCTACTTACTATCGTGTAAAACAAGGTTTTGACCATATGACTGTAGCTTTGAGTGCTGCTATTCAGATGATGGTATTCTCCAAATCTGCTGGTGTTATGTTCACAGTTGACCTTGTGACTGGTAATGATGAAAGTATTTTAATTGAAGGGTCTTGGGGTCTTGGTGAATATGTAGTACAAGGGACAGTTACGCCAGATAACTTCACTGTTAATAAAAAAGCAATGAAAATCGAAAGTCGTATGATTAACGATAAAAATATTGCGCTTGTTCGTAATCCTGATGGCGACTGTGCTGAAATTGTAATTCCAGAAGAACAAGCTAAGGCACAAGTGCTTACTGATGAACAAGTTCTTGAGTTAGCTTCCTATGCTAAAGCTATTGAAAAACATTATGGTTGCTATATGGATATGGAATGGGGCGTTGATGAACGAGATAATAAGATTTGGATCTTACAAGCTCGTCCAGAAACAGTTTGGTCCCGTAAAAATAAAGATGAAAAACCGGCGGAAGAAGCTGTACAAACTACAACATCTCGTGAAATCGTGGTAAAAGGTTTACCAGCTAGTCCTGGTAAAGCGGCTGGTAAAGCTCATGTTATTTTAGACCCAGCTGATATTGATAGTTTCAAAGAAGGGGAAATTCTTGTTACTACAATGACGGCACCGGACTGGGTACCAGCTATGAAAAAAGCTAAAGCGATTGTAACTGATGCGGGCGGTATGACTTGTCATGCATCTATCGTAAGTCGTGAATTAGGCATTCCTTGTATCGTTGGTACTAAGAGCCGCAGTGAAGAAGGCACAAAACGCATTGCTGATGGTCAGATGATTACTGTAGATGCAACAAATGGTATCGTATATGATGGTATTTTAGAAGATGCTGTAAAACCAAAAGCAGAAGCTTCGGCACAAGTAGTAAGTGAATATATTCCAGTAACAGGCACTAAAGTATATATGAATCTTGGTGACCCTGATTTAGCTGAAAAATATGGTGTTTTACCATGTGATGGCATTGGTTTGATGCGTGAAGAGTTTATTTGGACTACATTCATCCATGAACATCCATTGCATTTGATTGAAACTGGCCGTAGCCAATTCGCTATTGATACATTAGCTGAAGGTATGCGTAAAGTATGTCAGGCATTGGCACCTCGTCAAGTAGTGCTTCGCTTAAGCGATTTCAAATCTAGCGAATATCGTGATTTAAATGGTGGCGATAAGCACGAACCACATGAATCCAGTGCTTTACTTGGCTGGCGTGGTGCTTCTCGTTACTATGACCCTAAATATGCACCAGCTTTCCAATTGGAATTAGCGGCTATTCGTAAAGTTCGTGAAGAATATGGTTTCAAAAACTTACAAGTTATGATTCCATTCTGTCGTACGGTGCAAGAGGCTGCAGAAGTAACTCGCGTAATGGCTGAAAATGGATTGGCACGCAGTGCTGATTTCAAAATTTGGCTTATGGCTGAAATTCCAGCAAACATTATCTTAGCTGATCAATTTAACCAATATGTAGATGGCTACTCTATCGGTTCCAATGACTTAACTATGTTAATTCTTGGTTGTGACCGTGATAATGAAACGGTACAACATATTTATGATGAACGTAATTTGGCAATCCGTCGTGCGATTCATCACCTAATCGAAGTAGCTCATCGTGATGGCAAAACAGTATCTATTTGTGGACAAGCACCAAGTGTATATCCTGATTTCTGTGAATTCTTGGTACGTAGTGGTATTGACTCCATTTCTGTAAATCCAGATGCTGTAAAAGCTACGAAGAAAATGGTGGCTCAGTTAGAACAACGTATTATGCTTGACGCTGTGACTGGTCGCGGTCGCACTCTTGGTAATGAATTAGAGTGGTAATAATACTATGTGAAATAAACAGGAGGCTACATAGCCTCCTGTTTTTTATAGACGCTGAAACATGTGAAGTGTTATATAGAAATATATGAAGTATCATATGGAAACATGTGGAACATAATATGGAAACATATGAAACATGGTGTGGAAACATATGTAATATACAGTGGAAGCACATAAAGCATACTATGTTTCAGTTACTAAAGTGAAAGGAGGATATACTTTGCAATTAACCGCACGGCAAGATAAAATAGTTCATATTGTAAAGGAAGAAGGCCCTATTACAGGTAAAGCTATTGCCGCAAAATTAGAATTAACAAGATCGGCGTTACGTTCTGATTTAACTGTGTTGACTATGATGGGGTTACTCGATGCAAGACCTAAAGTGGGGTATTATTATATTGGTCAACAAGGTGTTAGCCCAGTAGCTAATGAGATTCGTCAATTTACCGTAGGGCAAGTGATGGCTCAAGCAGTGGCGGTAACAGCGGATACTAATTTGTATGATACGATTGTAACCATGTTTACGGAAGATGTGGGAACCGTGTTGATTTGTGATGAAGGTTATTTGCTAGGTTTAGTTTCACGTAAAGATTTATTGCGTGCAGCGATTGGGCAAAATGACCCTAAAACAATGCCTATTTCTATGATTATGACCCCCGTAAGTAAAATGATTTCCTGCCATATAGAAGATAGCGTTGTAGAGGCAGCGCAGCGCATGATTGATTATGAAGTAGATTGCTTACCTGTTGTTGAATTGGAAACAGAGAATAGCCGTAGACGCTATAAAGTATTAGGGCGTGTTTCTAAAACAACCGTGACTAAATTATTTTTAGATTGTGGTGTGAAATAATATAGACCTATAATTTTTGGGTGCATTAATAGTAATAAGCATTGTATAATAAATATATAGCGTATGTAGATTGTATATAGCTTGTACAAGTTTGGTTAGGCTATTACAAGTAGATTAAATAAGCTCTCATAAGTGAGGTGTGGCATGGAAAAAAATAAGATTATTTTTGCAATTTCTGACTCATTAGGTGAAACTGCTGAATCCGTGGCTCGGGCAACGGCTAGTCAATTTGATAAAGAAAGTATAGATATTATTCGTATTCCCTATATTAGTCAAGAATCGCAGATTGATGATGTAGTTAAAGAAGCAGCGCAAGGAAAACATATTATTTGTCATACTATTGTATCGCCTACTTTGCGTCGTTATTTACATAATGAAGCACAAAATCAAGGTGTAAAAGCGGTTGATATTATGGGACCTGTTTTGGATGCTGTAGGGAGTGTAGCAGATACTCGCCCACGTTTGACAGCAGGCATGATTCATAAATTGGACCAAGAGTATTTTAAAAAGGTAGAAGCGATAGAGTTTGCTGTTAAATATGATGATGGCAAAAACCCATCAGGTTTTGAAAAAGCAGATATCGTTATTATTGGTGTTTCTCGTACGAGTAAAACACCATTATCTATGTTTTTAGCGTATAAAAAAATAAAGGCCGCTAACTTACCGTTAGTGCCTGAAGTACCATTACCAGAAGAATTATTTAAAGTACCACCTAAAAAAGTAGTGGGCCTTATTATTGATCCCTATAAATTGAATAATATTCGTAGTGAACGCTTGCGTACAATGGGGCTTGATGGGGAAGCTAATTATGCTACCGTTGCTCGCATTGAAGAAGAATTAGCATATGCGAAAGCGGTTATGCGCCGGGTACATTGTCCTGTATTGGATGTATCGAATAAATCAATTGAAGAAACAGCTTCTTTTGTGATGCAGATTATTGAACGAAATAAACAGCAGGAGCAAGGCCGTTAGGAGGCTTACATGACTATTCGAGAAGAAATTGAAGCGAGAGAAGACTTAATATTGTCGCCACAGGCAACTAAAAGTAGCACGGCTAAACGAGATCGAGAAGAAGCACCAGATCCTTTGCGTACAGCTTTTCAGCGCGATAGAGACCGTATTATTCACAGTAAATGTTTTCGTCGCTTAAAACATAAAACCCAAGTATATATTGCACCAGGGGATCATTACAGAACACGGATGACTCATACTCTTGAAGTAGGGCAGATAGGACGTACTGTAGCACGAGCATTGCGCCTTAATGAGGATTTAGTAGAAGCTATTGCTATGGGCCATGATGTAGGACATACGCCGTTTGGGCATGTGGGGGAATATGCCTTACGTGATTTGGTGGGACATTTTAATCATAATGAACAAAGTTTGCGAACGTTAGAAGTTTTAGAAAAAGATGGGCAAGGTCTTAATTTGACTAAGGAAGTGCGTGATGGTATTTTAGGTCACACTGGTGCTCATAAACCTATGACTATGGAGGGGCAAATTATACGCTTAGCCGATCGAATTGCTTATTTGTGTCATGATTTTGATGATGCACAGCGTGCGGGGATGTTATCCATTGAAGATTTGCCAAGTTCAGTGCGAGAAGTATTGGGCACTACACCATCGCAGATGATTACCACGATGGTTATGGATATGGTGCGTGAATCAATGGACAAAATAGAAATTTTTATGTCCGATGATGTAACCAATGTGATGAATGAATTTAGGCGATTTATGTTTACGGCAGTATATAAAGCACCTACTTTAATACCTGATCGAAATCGAGCGGCTCATGTAGTGAAATATTTATTTTTACATTATTTAGAGAATCCTGAATTATTGCGCCATGAAATCGCCCGTCATGGTGGTGATGCAGAGCGCATGATTACACTGACTGATATTGTAGATTATGTGGCTGGTTTAACAGATCAGTATGCTATTAAGTTATTTAAAGAGATATATATTCCTAGAATTTGGGATCCAGCGAATTAAAAATATGTCTTTGCTTAAAAAAGAGCAATAAAAAACTGCTATGACAAACGTCATAGCAGTTTTTTTAGAGTACATGTACCTTCTTATTTTTTACGCGCGTGTAATTTTATCGGAACGAAGGCAGCGAGTGCATACATTTACCTTTTTGGTTTCGCCGTCTACAATTGCTCGTACTCTCTGGATGTTTGGCTTCCAGGTCCTTTTCGTGCGGATGTGAGAGTGACTCACGTTCATACCGCTAGTGGTGGTTTTGCCACATACTTCGCAAAGGTTTGCCATAATTTCCACCTCCAAGCATAATTTACAACATAACATATGTATTCTATCACAAGGGGACAGAATAAAGCAAGTATATAATTAAATTCGTTGACGAATCATATAAATTGCCGTACTATCTTTCTTAACAGTATTATTATATCATAGATTTACAGATTATAAATGGATTTTCCAGAGTGCAATATAGGTTTAGATAGTAGTTTAAGTTTGTATAAAGGTAGTGGACGTTAGGAGGTGTAGTGAATATATGGAAGAATCCCTATTAACTATTAAAGGGGTAGGCCCTAGCCGGGTGAAACAACTGAATAAGCTGGGCATTACCGATGTCTCTTCACTGTTAACATATTTTCCCCGCACTTATGAAGATCGTAGTGCTACATATTGTATTGGTGCTTTGAAGCAAGGAGCTGTAGGTGCTACGGAAGGAACTATTTTACATATACAGGAAAAGAAGCCTCGCCGAGGTCTATCTATTTTGGAGATTACCATTGGTGATGCTACTGGTCGCATGAAAGTAGTATTGTTTAATCAGGGCTATAAGAAAAACTTTTATAAAGTAGGCCAGCGTCTTCATGTGTATGGCAAGGTGGAGTTTGCCTATGGCTCTTTACAAATGAATACGCCTCATATTGAAACATTGCGTGATGGACAACAGGCAGAGGCTGGTATTGTACCAGTATACCCTTTGGTTGAAGGGGTAAGTCAATTTGTAGTTCGCCAAGCTATTGCCAATTGGTTGGCAGCTAATGATTCACTGCCAGAATTGCTACCAACTGAGATTAGACAAGAACAAAATTTTATGTCTCGTTATGAAGCGTTTAAAGAAATGCATAGTCCTTTGACGGTTGAACGCTATGAATTGGCGCGCAAACAATTAGCCTATGAAGAATTATTTATTATGCAAGCAGGGCTATTATTGTTACGTGCTAAAGAACAAGAAGAGCAAGGCATTAAAATGCAGCCTTCAGGATCTATGGTAAGAGCGTTTTTAGAGCAATTACCTTTTGCATTGACCGGCGATCAAAGTAGAGCGTTTCAGGATATTGCTACAGATATGGAAGCGGAACGACCGATGCGCCGTTTATTACAAGGTGATGTGGGGTCTGGTAAAACTGTTGTGGGGGCATTAGCTTTAATTAAAGCGGTAGAGAATGGCTATCAAGGGGCTTTGATGGCGCCTACGGAAATTTTGGCACAGCAGCATTATGAGAGTTTGCAAGAACTTATGAAACCTTGGCTAAAACCAATAGCTACAGACACTAAACCAAATGAGAGTGAGGATTTATTTACTCCTGGTGATAGCTGTATAGCTACTCGTGATGTAGTGGAGTTAACAAACATTGCTCCGAATTTGCGGATGGCCCTATTAACAGGATCTACTAAAACAGCTGATCGTCAGGCTATTTATGAAGGACTAGCTGACGGGACAATTGATGTAGTAATTGGTACGCATGCGCTTATTCAAGAGGTGGTGCAGTTTAAGAAATTGGCAATAGTCATCGTTGATGAGCAACACCGATTTGGCGTAGAGCAACGGGCGACTTTACAGCGTAAAGGTACAAACCCACATATGCTAGTTATGACGGCTACCCCGATTCCACGGACTATGACATTATCTATTTATGGTGACTTAGAGGTCAGTTTGATTAAAGAAATGCCACCAGGACGTAAGCCGGTGCTTACTTATGCGGTAGACTCATCGTATAAAGAGCGTTTACATACTTTCTTTGAAAAAGAGATGACTGCAGGCCATCAAGTATATGTAGTCTGTCCTTTAGTAGAAGAGTCTGAAAAACTTGATTTAGTAGCAGCGGAGCAATTATATGAGGAATTGGCTGAAAAATATAATCGTAAATTTGGCGTAGGTCTTGTTCATGGCCGTATGAGTGCAACTGATAAAGAAGCTGTTATGGAGGCTTTTTATAAAGGGCAAACTAAGCTGTTGGTGTCGACGACGGTTATTGAAGTAGGGGTTAATGTACCTAATGCAACAATTATGTGTGTGGAAGGGGCCGAACGTTTTGGTCTGTCCCAACTACATCAGTTGCGTGGTCGAGTTGGTCGTGGCAGTACGCAGTCATATTGTGTTTTAGTGAGCGATAGCCGTAGTGAAGAGAGTCGCCAGCGCTTACAAGTTATGACTGAAACACAAGATGGTTTTGTGGTAGCTGAACAAGACTTATTGCTACGTGGCTCAGGTCAACTTTTTGGGTTAGCCCAATCAGGATTACCTGATTTAAGATTAGCGAATATTTTAAAAGATATAGATTTACTTGTGGCGGCACGACAAGATGCTAAATTGTGGTTACAGCAAGTTGGCTTTGAAGCGGGTGTTATACAAATGAAACCTGAATTGATACGTCGTTTTGGTGATAGTTTTCAGCGTATTATTTATAGCTAAGCTAATTATGATATGGGGGAATGAAAAATTCTGCTTTCATCTTGATAGAATTTGAGAAAATACTGTATTTTAGCATGTACAGAATAGGCCTTTTGAAGTATAATAATACGATAGAGAAGTCTATACAGCTAAATGATAAAGGTTTGTATAGGTAAAGACGTTTTCGATGATGGAGGTTGAGTAGAATGCCAATTATTCATGTAGAATTAGTAGAAGGGCGTACCTTTGAACAGAAGAAAGAATTAGGCGAAGTGATTACTAAAGCAACAGCTGAAATTATTAAAGTGCCTAAAGAAGCGGTAAAAGTTATTTTTACTGATATGAAAGCAGATAACTTTATGGAAGCTGGTGTAATGCGCTGCGAAAAATAAGCGAATTACCAGTTTTGATGTATTAACAATGGATTGGTAATATAAGCCAATTACATTGTATGGCTAAGTAGAGTGAATCGATAAGAAATTAAGGAGAAAGGAAGTTACCATGAGAGAAGATAAGTTTGGGTTACGTGGTCTAACATTTGATGATGTATTATTAGTGCCAGCAGCATCTGATGTGTTGCCAAACCAAGTGGATTTGACTACGCACCTAACTCGTGATATTAAGCTCAATATTCCAATGATTAGTTCTGGTATGGATACTGTTACGGAATCACGGATGGCCATTGCTATGGCTCGTGAAGGTGGTATGGGCGTTATTCACAAAAATATGTCCATCGAAGAACAGGCTCATGAGGTGGATAAAGTAAAGCGTTCCGAACATGGTATCATCGTTGATCCAATTTATTTAAGTCCACAAAATCTATTGTCGGATGCAGAAGAATTAATGCGTAAGTATGCCATTTCAGGTGTGCCTATTACGGAAAATGGTAAATTAGTAGGTATTATTACGAACCGTGATATGCGCTTTGAAAATGAATTAAATCGACCAATTGGTGAAGTTATGACTAAGGAAAATCTTGTCACTGCACCAGTAGGAACTTCTTTAGAGGAAGCAAAGGCGATTTTACGTCAACATCGTATTGAAAAATTACCTTTGGTAGATGAAGCAGGTATTTTAAAAGGCTTAATTACCATTAAAGATATTGAAAAAGCAACTAAATATCCTAATTCTGCAAAAGATGGTAGTGGCCGTTTGTTAGTAGGTGCGGCTGTAGGGGTAAGTAAAGATTTATATGATCGTATGGATGCTTTAGTAGCTGCTAAAGTTGACGTAATTATCGTAGATACAGCGCATGGTCATTCAGCAGGCGTGTTACGTACTTTAAAAGAATTAAAAGCAGCGAACCCACATATTCCAGTAATTGCGGGGAATGTAGCTACTGCAGCGGGCACAGAGGCTTTAATTGAAGCTGGTGCAGATGCTGTTAAAGTTGGTATTGGGCCTGGTTCTATTTGTACTACTCGCGTTATTGCTGGTATTGGTGTACCACAAATTACAGCTGTTTATGAATGTGCAGCCGTAGGTCGTCGTTACAATATTCCAATCATCGCTGATGGGGGGATTAAATATTCTGGCGATATTGCGAAGGCTATTGCAGCTGGTGCTAATGTTGTTATGATGGGTAACATTCTAGCTGGTACTGATGAAAGTCCAGGCGAAACTGTTATTTATCAAGGTCGTAGTTACAAAGTGTACCGTGGTATGGGTAGCTTAGGCGCTATGAAACTTGGAAGTAAAGATCGTTATTTCCAAACAGAAGCTAAGAAACTTGTACCAGAAGGTATTGAAGGACGCGTACCTTATAAAGGTATGTTAGCGGACACTATCTTCCAAATGGTAGGTGGTTTACGTGCAAGTATGGGATATTGTGGTTGTCATAATATCCAAGAAATGATTAATGATACTCAGTTTATCCAAATTACTGCTGCTGGGCTTAAAGAAAGTCATCCACATGATGTAAGCATCACGGTGGAAGCGCCTAACTATAGCGGCTGATTATTGAGGTGTATTTGTTTTGCGTAATCAATTGAGCATTCTTGATGTGCCGGTTGATGTTATAACCATGAATGAAGCAGTTCAGCGTGTACAGAATTTATATTCTGAGCCGGGGCTACATACTGTAGTCACGGTTAACGCTGAAATGGTTATGCGTGCCCGACATGATAAAGAATTGCACGACATTTTAAAACAAGCAGATTTAGCCGTCCCAGATGGGGCTGGTGTATTATGGGCTGCCGAACAACTAGGGCAGCATATTCCAGAACGCGTAGCTGGTTGTGATTTAGCAGTGGCTTTATTGCAAAAAGCAGCGCAACATAAAACGCCTGTGTATTTTTTAGGGGCCGCACCTGGCGTAGCTGAGCAAGCGGTAAAAAATATGGAGGCTAAAGTAGGTTCGTTAGAAGTAGTCGGTATCCACTCCGGCTTTTTTGATGAGCAAGAGGAAACAAGGATTATTCAGGCGATTGAAGCAGGGCAGACTAAATTAGTATTAGTCGCATTAGGTGTGCCTAAGCAAGAAAAATGGATGACTACTAAGTTAGCTCATTTAGATGGTGTTGTAGCTATCGGTTTAGGTGGTTCTTTTGATGTAATGGCTGGTACGGTAAAACGAGCTCCTGAATGGATGCAACGCAATCGATTGGAATGGTTATATCGATTGTTGAATCAGCCTCAACGGCTTGGTCGTATGATGGCACTGCCTAAATTTATGTGGGCAGTGAAACAAGCAAAAAAATAGAGAGGTGGTGCGAGATGCCCACAGGGTTTATTGTTAAAGATGGGTATCCTTTCATTGGGGTAACCTTTCTGATAGCTATTTTGTCGGGATATTTTTTATCTCCTTATGTAGCGATTATACCCTTAATACTGGCTTGCTTTTTCACGTTCTTTTTTAGGAATCCTAACCGTGTGATTCCTACTGATCCAGATGTATTGGTTTCACCAGCTGATGGTAAGGTCATGGAAGTAAGTGAAGTATATGAAGATTTATTCTTAAATACAGAATGTAAAAAGGTAACAATTTTCTTATCTGTTTTTGATGTGCACGTAAATCGGGCACCAATGGAAGGGAAAATTACGTTCCGACAATATACATGTGGCGGGTTTTTACCAGCTTATAAAAAAAGCGTAGGCTATGAAAACGAACGTCACTCCATTGGCATTGACAATGGACGCATTGAAATTTTAGTTACACAAATAGCAGGATTATTAGCCCGTCGTATAGTATCGTGGACTGATTTAGGGAATACATTAGCGAAAGGCCAATTATATGGGATGATTAAATTTGGTTCTTGTACGGAAATTTTTGTGCCTAAGTCAGTAGATATTTGCGTTAAAAAAGGCGATTACGTACGAGGTGGAGAATCAATTATCGGGAGGCTGCAAAAAAATGGATAAATCAATATTTCCAAATTTGTTTACGGCTGCTAATTTATCCTTTGGCGTCGTAGGCATTACTATGGCGGCTAACGGTGAATTTACATGGGCAGCGATTTGTGTGTTATTGTCATTATTAGCTGATGGCTGTGATGGTCGTGTAGCACGAGCACTTGGCGTGTCAGGCCCAATGGGGCGCGAATTAGATTCCTTAGCTGATGTAGTCGGCTTTGGCGTAGCGCCAGCATATATGTTATATATGTATCAATTGAGTCATACTGGTTGGCTTGGCTATGTGCCATTATTGGCATTTTCTGTTTTTGGTGCTTTTCGCTTAGCGCGGTTTAATATTATGACGGATGAAGTACATGGTTACTTTTTAGGTTTACCTATTCCTGCAGCCGGTTGTATGGCTGCAACCTATGTGTTATCAGGTATTCAATTACCAGAATGGGTATTGATGATATTAATGATTGTAGTAGGGTATTTAATGGTGAGCCGTGTTCATCATCCTGATTTTAAAGGCAAAGGGGCCGATCCAGTTAATACATTAGCCTTAGCTATTGTTGTCATTTTAGGGATTATCGCCTTAGTGCTTGATTGGCATAGTTGGCCAGTTCTTATCTTTGCGCTATACGCTGTCTTTGGCATTTGTAATACTATTATTAATCTTGTAAAACGGTGAGAGGTGAAGGACGTAAATGGATTATATTCTTGACCTTATCATGATTCCCTTACAAGTAATTATTGTTTTCTATACAATTTATTACTTTGTGTTAGCTGTATCGGGAATGTGGCGAAGGAAAGAAAAAAAGAATTATACGCCTAAGAACTCGTTTGCCATTATCATATGTGCTCATAATGAAGAGGCTGTTGTGGGCCAATTAGTGGAAAATCTGAAAATTTTAGATTATCCTAAGGAGTTATATGATATTTTTGTAGTAGCAGATAATTGTACCGATCAAACAGCGGCCATTGCTCGTGAAGCCGGGGCTTGTGTATATGAGCGTGAAAATCGCGAAGAAGTCGGTAAAGGCTATGCCATGGGCTGGATGTTTAATCGGATTTATGAAATGGATCGTAAATACGATGCCTTTGTCATATTTGATGCCGATAATTTAGTCCATCCTAATTTCTTATTGGAGATGAATCACCATTTAGAGTTAGGAGAACCAGTTATTCAAGGCTATTTAAATGCTAAGAATCCTACTGATACATGGGTAGCTGGCACATTTGCCATCGCTTTTTGGCAAGTGAACCATATGTGGCATTTGGCGAAATATAATCTAGGCCTGTCAACGGCACTAGGTGGCACAGGGATGTGTATTCGTACAGATATTATTAAAGAGTATGGTTGGGATTGTAATTGCTTGACCGAAGATATGGAATTTTCTATGAAATTATTAATTCATGGAATTAAGACAACGTGGGCGCATGATGCTATCGTATACGATGAAAAACCGTTGGGCTTTATGCAGTCATGGCGTCAACGTAAGCGTTGGGCACAAGGCCATTTTGATTGTGGTGAACGCTATATTCCTAAATTGTTTGTCGAAGGGATTAAACAAGGCAATTTCCGTATTTTAGATGGGATTGTTCAAATTAGCCAGCCATATTTCTTATTAGTATCTACTTTTTATTTGATTATGACGTATATCAATGCATATGTGCCAATTTATACTAATATTATTTACCAGATTTTACCGGTTACGGTATGGACGATTATTGGGATAGGACAGTATTTATTCCCGCTGATTGTATTGGCAAGTATTAAAGTGCCACCTAAAGTTTGGTTATATTATTTAGTATATCCACTATTTATGTATAGTTGGGTGCCGGTTACATTCTTAGGCTATTTAAATCGCCACGACAAAGTATGGGCTCACACAGAACATACTCGTGGGGTTTCCTTAGGCGATGTGAAATTGACACGCATGGGCGATGCGAATCATAAGATAAAAAAATAAAATTGAAATTAGAGTTTTTGTGTAATGCGCATAAATCGTAGCGAGTTATAAAAAGTGCCTATTAATAGGCACTTTTTTAATATATAATAATAGATGTAATATTAATTAATAATAGGCTCTTTAATAGAGCTATATTATAAGTAGTTATACTGGCTATTATAAAAAGAAGTGAATAGCCTGTTTTATGGTGAAAGAAAGGATCTATAAACGACTATGCACATTTTATTAACAAATGACGACGGCGTATGGGCTAAAGGTATATTGGATTTGGGGGCAGAATTAGCTAAGCATCACCGTGTAACGGTGATTGCACCTGAAGTAGAGCAGAGTGCTAAATCACATGCCATTACGATTCAAATGCCAGTTCGTTTACGTCGATTTTCCGAAGATGCTGACAATCCTAGACGTTTCGCAGTTACTGGCACACCTACTGATTGTATGAAGTTTGCGCTTTCTCATTTCTTAAAAAATGATATGCCTGACTTAGTTGTGTCTGGCGTAAATAATGGTTTCAATTTAGGCTCTGATGCTTTGTATTCAGGCACTGTCAGTGCAGCCATGGAGGCTATGTTTTACAATGTACCAGCCTTAGCAGTATCTGTTGAACGCTATAGTCCAACGCGCAGTGCGGAAATTATGCCATTTATTAGAGAGTTTATTGAAGAAGTATATGAAAAACAGCAGTATAGAGGCCTTTTAAATATGAATTTTGCTAAAGAAGGACCAGTAGGTTGGGCTAATTGTGAAATTCTAGATCAGGGTTTGCAACAGTATTATGATATTATCGATCCGCGCGAAGACCGTAAGGGCCGAAAATATTATTGGATTGGCGGTAAATTAGGATTTGAACCAGAAGCCACGCCAACAGATGTAGCCTCAGTAAAAGAAGGTAAGGTTACTGTGGTGGCATTAACTTGGAAACAACAAGATGCAGCGGGAACTGTTCAAATGCGCAATATTCTTGGCGAGGTTAAAAATCAGTAAAGCTGTAAATCAGTAAAATAGTGAAACCGCAAAATAGTAAAACCGTAAAACTGCAAAATAGTAAAACCGAAAAGTCGAAGAATAGAAAAATCGCAAAATGGCCAAACAGTGAGTAAAGAAGGTTAGTTTTATGTATTATAATGAAGTATTTAACACGTATATTTTTAATACAGCGAAAGCCTTAGCCTATGGATTTAAAAAAGTAGGTCAGGTCTATGTTCTCCGCAGGCATTTGAGTCAAGATTCATTGGTGGCTGATTTTGAAATTGCTAAAGATAGTTTGAAAGTTACCATTTATGAGATGCCAGAACAGGTAGAATACGAATTATTTAATGTATTAAGTAGTGAAGGGGCTTTTATTGGCCAAGTGAGAGACGAAGTTAAGACCTTACTTACTGATGTTGTAGCGAATAGTTTTGATTCTTTTAATGTACGCAAAGAACTTCTTGCTTATGTGTATGAACAGTATGGGACAATTCCTGAAGAGCCGTGGGATAAATTTGCGTCTTATTGTACCTTAAAAACTAAGTATTCAAAAAAGTGGTATGGTTTGTTTATGAATATTCCATATGCGTATTTAATGAAGGATAAAACAGGCTATATTGATGTACTTAATGTAAAGGTAAAGCCTGAAACCATTGAAACCTTGGTGGATAATCATCATATATTTCCGGCCTATCACATGAATAAGAAACACTGGATTACCATTGTTCTTGACCAAGCTACTGATATGGAGTTTGTTAAAGGCTTATTAAATGATAGCTATACTTTAGTAGAAAAAATAAAAGCCCTGTGAGTGATTCACAGGGCTTTTGTGTATAGGGCTAATTACCATATCTTTTATATTGAATAAACCAGACACGACATGTATAAGCTACGGCTGAGCAGGCGACACCGCCGAGAAGGCCCATCCAAATTCCATAAGGGCCATAATCCATAACAAAGGTGAAAAAGGCGGCAATTGGTAGGCTAAGTCCCCAATAGCAGGTAAGGGCAATTAAAGAAATGATGCGCACATCTTTATAGCCTCGTAATACGCCTTGAAGGGGCGTGCCAAATGCATCAATTACAGTAAAAAATACGGCATAGGACAAGAAACTACTAATTAATCGAATCATGTGTGGATCATTGGTATAAAAGCCGGCAATTTCTAGTAAATGTGTAAAACTATACATACAGATGAGGCCTGCAATAACAAGGGCTATTCCGCGAGCAATATAGGCATACTGTTTCGCATCTCGGTAGCGTGTGGCACCAACTTCATACCCCACTGCAATGGTAGAAGCAATACTTAGACTTAGAGGGAAACAATAGAATAGATTGGTAAAGCTAATAGCAGCTTGGTGAGCGGCTATGATTTCAGTTCCATAATATGCCATAATTAAACCTACCACACTGAATAAACTCATTTCGCAGAAAATTGCAATACCGATTGGAATTCCTAATTTTAGCTGTTCCATAACATAAGGTAATTGAAACGTAGGCCACCAGCGGAAAATTCCATAGGCTTTGAAGGTTTTATTATATAGGAGAATAAAGAAGTAGGCAAAGAAGTTATACCAAGAGCAAATGGCTGTAGCAATGCCTGCGCCTATACCGCCCAGTGCGGGGAGCCCAAAATGGCCGAGAATTAAGCCGTAATTTAATAGTACATTTAATAAAAAACTAGACATCATAATATACATGGAATAATGGGTATAGCCATGACAGTCTACTGTATTACGTAGCACACTACTACACATAAGGGGCACCATACCGAAGGCTACAGCGAGCATATATTGATTGGTAATGGCACGCGTAGCTGGTTCTAAATTAATTAGAGTCAAGATTGGCTGCAGTGCAATAGCGCCTAATAGAATAAGGAGAAGTCCGAGGGCTACCGCTAAATACAGACCGTGGCTAATAATGGTAGGAATTGTTTCTTTTTTATTAGCTCCTAAGAGCTGGGCAATAATAGGTGATATGCCCAATAAAATGCCCATAACACCAAAAAAAGAAGCAATCCAAATATTATATCCTACTGAAATGCCCGCTAAATCTACTGTACTGTATTGACCCGTTAATAAGATGGATACAAAGGAGCCTGCAATTAGCGAAAATTGAGTGAGAATAATTGGTAAGGCTAAACGTATAAATAGTTGAATTTTTTCGAAAATTTTAAAGGTTGGGTGCATAGCGCCTCCTTCGTGGATTATTGCAATAAAAAAATCTCCAATGAGTATGGAGAACAGTATTATAGGAAAAATTTACATAATTAATGATTATAGTTTTATTGTAACATAGCCCTTTAGGAATGAAAAGTAGAACCTAATTAGTAGAAATTTATAAAATTTATGATTGACTAAGGCTAAACTATCGACAAGCGTAGTTTTTTTCGATATAATAATTTTGCTAGATTGATAAAATGCGATAAAGTTATATTGAAAGATGGGGGTATTGAATTTGGAACTGTTTACAGCTGCAGGTTTAATGGCTATTGCTAAAATTATTGTTATTGATATCTTGTTGGCCGGCGATAATGCAATCGTTATCGGTATGGCTGCTAAGAATTTACAAGATAAACATCGTAAACAAGCGATTTTCTGGGGGACCTTTGGGGCCATTGCGTTGCGATTAATTATGGCATTCTTATTTATTGAAGCCATTAATAATATTCCTGGATTACGATTAGTTGGTGGTATTTTATTATTGTGGATTGGTTATAAGCTTATGGCGGCTTCTGAATCGTCACACAATATTGAAGCGAAAAGTAATTTGCGTGATGCTATTATTACTATCGTTATTGCTGATGGTATCATGGGGATTGACAATGTAATTGGCGTAGTTGGTGCTGCAGAAGGCCATATGGGCTTAGTATTAGCCGGGATTTTAATTACTGTACCAATTATTATATGGGGTAGTACTTTATTTGTGAAATTAATTGATAAATACCCTGTTATTTTGTTCTTCGGTGGTGGTATCTTAGGTTGGATTGGCGGTGAAATGATTCACGCTGATAAATATGTTTTCGATTATATTGATCCAATTACTGTACCATTTAAAATCGGCTGTGTAGTATTAGTAGTAGGTGCCGCATTATTGCAGCGTAAATTAACAGCTAATAAAGCGAATAATCAATAAAATGATAAAAATAAAGAGGCTCATGTAATGAGTCTCTTTTTGTATGTTTTATATGTGTAAATTATTTGAAATAAAATTTTCTCTAATAGAAAAATAGCATATTGAAATTTATCGAAATAAGGGGTATAATAAACTTGTAAATATGAATAAGACAAGTTGGCTAAGTAGTCAATTGTAGATACAAGTAGTTTATTGATAGAGCAGAGATTAAGTAACGTTGAAATATTGTTACATTGATTGCTTTTATTTAGGAGGTTCCCGATGAAAACATTAGAAGTAGCTGAAAAACGTCGTACGTATTACAACATTAATAAAGAATTACCAGTTAATGTTGATGAGGTAGTAGCTTTTGTAGAAAAGGCGACTGAGTTAACACCTGATTCTTTTAATATGAAAAGTTCCCGTGTAGTTGTAGCACTTGGAGCACAGCATGATGCGTTGTGGGACACGATTTATGATGTATTTGAAGGTAAAGTAGCCCGTGAAAAAATTGATAGTTTCAAAGCTGGCTATGGCACTATTTTATATTTCGTGGATCAGCCAACTGTAGAAAACTTGCAAGGACAATTTCCAATGTATGCTGAACGTTTCCCTCATTGGGCAGCGCAGTCCGCTGGTATGCTTCAGATTACAATTTGGGAAGGTTTACGTGAATTAGGCGTAGGCGCTTCGTTGCAACATTATAATCCAGTAATTAATGAAGCCGTACAAAAGTTGTTTGATTTACCGAGTACTTGGGTATTAGATGCACAAATGCCATTTGGTGGTATTGTGTCAGAACCTGATGCTAAGGATAAAGAAGATATTAGTCAACGCGTTGTGATTAAAAAATAATAGTTTTGAAACATCATAGTATGAATTGAGTTATGGTTATTATATTATGAGACGTTACACCAAATAAAAGGGCCCTTAAGGGCCCTTTTATTTTTTATTATATTGTGTTCTATATTTTAGTGGAGATAATTCGTACTGTTTTCTAAATAATTCTATAAAATGACTTAGTTGAGTAATGGATGATATCTAAAGGTTTAAAATAGATTGTTGTAGCCTAAATATGCTTTTTAAGCATAGAATTAATAAAGAAAAGAGCATTAGCTATTCATTGCTTATAAAACTACAATAGAGATAAAGATATATTGGTGTGTATTGTAGTAGATTGGAGTGAATAGAATGAAGTATAAAAAAATTTTAGTCAGTGTTATTATAATGTTAGCGGGTATCTTATTGGTTTCGTATAATTATTTTTATAATCAAGCCCGTGAGTCCAGTGATTTTAAAATAATCAGTACAAATGTAGACTCTTTAAAATCATTACCAAAGCCGGTGGATGGTAAACGAGCTTTAGTTGTGTTCTTTTCGTTAACTAAAGGTGTATATGAAGGTGAAACACTCCCAATAGGAAATACTCATCGGGTGGCTAATTACATTCAAGAGAATTTAAGTAGTGATATTTTTGAGATTGTGCCAGCTACTGAATATACGTCAAATTATAATGAATTATTGGAGGTAGCTAAGACAGAGTTACGGAATAATAGTCGTCCTGCACTAAAGGGTACTATTCCTGATATGAGTCAATATGATGTTGTATTTGTAGGCGGTCCTATATGGTGGGGTGAATATCCTATGGTTGTGCGCACATTTATGGATCAAGTGGATTTAAATGGTAAAGTAGTAGTGCCATTTACGACGCATGAGGGGTCTGGATTAGGAAATACTGAAGCACAGCTAAAAGCACAATATCCTAATGCAAACGTATTACCGGGTATAGCTATAAAAGGACGAGATTCTGCTTCTAATGAAGCTAAAGCTGCGGTTAAAGAATGGCTTCAAAAAATTGGTATGCTATAATTAAAGATAAGTATTTATAGCGTTTATATGGATAATAAGAGGTGAGGCTATGGAATTACGTGTATTAAACTATTTTTTAGTAGTTGCTCGTGAAGAGAATATTACAAAGG
Source organism: Veillonella intestinalis (assembly GCF_943193155.1). Classification (GTDB taxonomy): domain Bacteria; phylum Bacillota; class Negativicutes; order Veillonellales; family Veillonellaceae; genus Veillonella_A; species Veillonella_A intestinalis. Next base: position 88,868 of record NZ_CALPDB010000001.1, read on the forward strand.
CAGCCCAATTATTACATATAACGCAACCTACCTTATCAAGACAGTTACAACAGTTAGAAGATGAGTTAGGCGTTACTTTATTTCGCCGAGTAAAGCATAGTATCTAATTAACTACGGAAGGGCATTTGTTGCGACATAGAGCACAAGAAATGGTGGATTTAGCTCATAAAACTAAAGCTGAATTATTTAATGCAGAGAGTAACTTAGGTGGAGAAATTGCTATAGGTTGTGGTGAATCACAAAATATGTCATTTATCTCGCAATGTATCAAGACTTTTAGAGAAAAGCATCCACTAGTGACGTTTCAAATTTATAGCGCGCATGCAGAAGATATAAAAGAGCGCTTACAGCGAGGCGTCTTAGACCTTGGTTTATTGATGGAGCCGGTTGATGTAGCATCTTATGAATATTTTCGACTTAATAAAAAATCTCAATGGGGCATGTTAGTTCATGAAACAGATTCATTAGCGAGTAAGGACTATATAACGCATCAAGATATAGAGCAGGCCTCTTTATTATTGCCAAGTCGTGAAGCGGTTTCTAAAGAATTAAAGGCTTGGATTGGAGATAGTTATGATAGCATACATATAGTAGGACATTATAATTTGTTGTTTAATGCGATGAATATGGTAGCTCATAAAGTTGCCTATGCTTTATGTTTAGAACTCGCAGTTACCTATAAAGGTGTGAAGTTTATTCCTTTATCTCCCACATTAGAAACGGGGGCTGTATTAGTTTGGAAAAAGAATCCCGTTTTTCACCAGCTGCACAAGCCTTTATTAGTCTTGTGAAAGAAAAGTATATACATATTACTAAAAATGCTTAAAGAGCATTTTAACATAAAGATAATAAGCATTAGACGAATAGTTAAAGACCTATTACAGTAAAAGATGTAATAGGTCTTATTTTTTATAAGAAATTTTATAGCTGACCTAAGGTAATTAGGTTAATTATATACATAAAAAGAAGGTGTAATATGGCTAAAAAGAATGTAGTAAAAAGTATATTTGAACAAGAATTAGCAGGTCAGGTTATTTCAACTCATGAGGAAGAATACGCAGCTATTCATAAGATTATTAGGCAGGCGCAAGTGTTAACAGCGAAACTAAATACGGGTCATCATGAACTTGATGAAATTCGTAAGATATTTGCTGAACTAACTAATTCTACGATTGATGAAACTTTTAGAATGAATCCTCCCTTTTATACTGATTTTGGTCAAAATATACATATAGGTAAATCGGTATTTATTAATTTTAACTGTGTTTTTATGGATCGTGGCGGAATTTTCTTAGATGATTACACTTTAATAGGTCCAGGCGTACATTTATTAACTACAAATCATGTGGAAAATCCATTTTGTAGAGAAAGTACCCAATCTAAGCCGATTCATGTAGGAAAACGAGTTTGGGTTGGCGGTAATGTAACCGTATTACCAGGCATTACAATTGGTGACAATTCCATTGTGGGTGCTGGTTCTGTAGTAACAAAAGATATACCTGCGAATGTAATTGTAGCAGGAAATCCAGCACGTATTATTAGGTCTATAACAAATGAAACATCGATATGAATAGAGGATAAAAAAATAAAGGAGTTTATTATGGACTGGTTTAATGTATTTCAAATGTATATAAGAACCTGCAATAAATCTGTATTTTTGAGTATTTTATTGCTTCTTTTTTCAATGAATGTTATGGCTTGTGGCAATCTACAAAATGAAGAACGTAGTGAGCAGGAATTAATTGCTAGCGAAGAGGGACGATTGATAGAAGATGCTCACAATAAAAATAGTGCGTCACGTGAAGGTGTAAGTCAGTTTGATGATAAAGTTATCAATAGTGAATCTTTTAGCAGTAAAAAATATATACGTGTGACAGATAATAATCATACAGTGGTAGAATTTATTTTGAATGATAGTGAAGCGGCAAAGGCGTTATATAATCAATTACCATTGCAGCTTGAAGTTAAAGATTATAGTGATAATGAAAAAATTTTTTATCCACCTCATGCATTGCCAGTTACTAATACGCCTCATGCTGCTGTTCAAGTAGGGACTTTAGCATATTTTGAGCCTTGGGGGAATGTGGTTATGTTTTTTGGTACGTATCGGCCACATCCAGGATTATATGAGTTAGGTCATATTATTTCGCCAGTGGAAACAATTAGCCAATTAAAAGGTACTATTGTTATTGATAAAGTAAATTGAGAACTAGTTTATTATAAGGAGTGATTTTTATGTTTTTAATTGATATAGTAATTAAAACGGAGTCTATGCCAAAGGAACAGGCTGATACATTATTGGACGGGCATCGATCTTGGTTTAAAGAACAATTTGAGGCTGGTCATTTTTTAGTAGTCGGCCCATATCGAGATCAAGAAGCGGCTGGTATTGTTATGGCACAAGCAGAATCTCGTGATGCTATAGATGCTTTGATTGCTAAGGATAGTTATTATCCAGATAAGGCTATTTATACAGTCCGTAAGTTTCAGGCTAATTTGATTGCTGATCAGATAACGTCTTATCGTGGTCAATGAGTATATAAAATAAAAAATTTAGAAAATAATGTGGTAAAATATAGATAATATAAAGGAGCTAATTATGAAAACAACAGTATTTGTATTCCATCCTCATATGAATGATTCCGTAGTTAATAAAGCCTTGGCTAAGGCAGCTGAAGGGACTCAGGTAGAAGTTCGCTATATGTATGATGTGTATCCTGATGGGAAAATTGACGTAAAAGCGGAACAAAAAATCTTAGAAGCTACGGATCGCATAGTATTACAATTTCCATTGTATTGGTATTCTTGTCCACCTTTGTTGAAACAGTGGGAAGATGAAGTGTTTGAACATGGTTGGGCCTATGGTTCGAATGGTACGGCCTTACATGGTAAAGAATTGATGTTAGCCATTTCTACAGGCGCTCAAGCTAGTGATTACAGTAAAGGGAGTCGTTTTAATGTAACGATTGATGAATTAGTGTTACCATTTAAAGCTACGAGTCAATTAATTGGTACCACTTGGGTTGCACCATTTGTAACCTATGGTACGTTAGGTATTGAAGAAGCTACATTGGCAACACAAGCAGAAGCCTATGTAGCGACTTTAAAATAAGCTTTGGCGTATGGGACTAACATAAAGATTGTAGTATTGATATAAAATAAAGGTTGTAGTATTGTCATAAAATAAGATTGGTAGTGTAGGGATATAGTAAGGAGATTCTTATGAAAAAACGTTGGTTAACTTTAGTAAGTGCTTCTTTGGCATGTTTAATGTGGGCTACAATTAGCGCTAAGACGGCAACTGCGGAAGAAGTGGTGCCCGATGTGACACCGGTGTATAATTTATTTACTTTTGAAGTAGCTGATGAAGTACAACCAGCCTTTTATGAAACAGGGTATCAAAACTTTACACAATCATTGGCTAATGAACCAGGGACTTGGGTAATGAATGCAGGTAATGATAAAACCAATAATCAGCTTGTGTATGTAGCCGAAGTCTATGAAAATAATAAAGCTTATGAAGCCCATAAAAAGTCACCTCAGTATAATGCCTTTGTTGATGCAGTAGGTCGTCATTTAAATAGTCGTGCCTTTTATTCTCTAGAGCCAGTAGCTCTGTTAACAAAAGAAGATCCATTACAGTTGGTAAATGAGGATACTGTGTTAGTTAATCTAGCTAAAGTAACTGTTAAATCGGGTTATAATGATGATTTTGCTCGCATTGTTGTAGATGAAATGAAACAATCTATAGCCGCTGAGCCAGGTGTATTAGCCATGTATGCTGGCCGTGTTAAAGGTGATCGGAATACTTGGTATTTCTTTGAAGTTTATGCGAATGAAGAGGCCTATGCTAAACATAGAAATACTTGGGCTTTTAAATGGTATATATCTGAAACCAAAGATATGGTTCTTGAAAAATCTGTTACGCCTATAGAAGCGAAGTTAATCATGCATAAGGGGCAGGTTAATTACGAAGCAATTCAATAAAAAATAACTTAGGCGTAGACAAAGGGCTGTAAGTAAATGTAGATTTTTTTTACATTTGCTTACAGCCCTTTTTGTGATTAATAAAAATATAAAATTATGCAATTATTTTTTACTGATTTGGGAATTTCAAGGTATAATAAAAGACAAGAGTATAGCTACATACAGTCATGATTGTTGTAGAAAATATATGAGGATAGAAATAGTTTAGTTGTGATTTTAACAGTAGGTATTGATAGAAAGGACGAAATGCTATGAAACAGACTGTGCCTGTCGCAAAGGGCCAAATTTATACGATTACGATTCAAGGGCTAGGAACGAGTGGTGAAGGGGTAGGGCGCTATGACGGGTTTACCGTTTTTATTCCCTTTGCGCTGCCTGAGGAAGAAGTGCGAGCAAAGATTACGTTGGTTAAAAAGAATTACGCCGTAGGGGAAGTTATAGAAATTTTGAAACCTTCCGCTCATCGAGTAGCACCTATTTGTCCTGTATATGGCACTTGTGGTGGTTGCCAGTTACAGCATGTATCGTATGAAGAACAACTTCGTTTGAAAACGCAAAATGTACGGGATATTATGGAGCGTATTGGTAAGACGAATCCTGATTTAGTTGAACCAGCGTTGGGACCTGAAAGTCCTTGGCACTATCGAAATAAAATGCAAATTCCTGTAGGCGTTGAAAAAGGGCAAGCCGCGTTAGGTTTTTATGCTCGTGGATCACATGCTATTGTGCCTTGTACAGACTGTGCTATTCAAGATGATGGGAATAATCAGATTGCCGCTGTTTGTGAACGCTTGTTACGAGAAACGAAATGCCAGCCTTATAATGAATTAATAGGCGAAGGCATGATTCGCCATATTATTGGTCGTATTGGTAAAAGTGGCTGGATGGTGATTATTGTTAGCACTGCCAAAACATTGCCACAATCGGAGTATTGGGTAAGTGAAATTCGTAAGCATTTACCGAATGTGACCAGCATTGTGTTAAATCACAATCCTAAGAAAACCAATGTAATTATGGGGCGTGACTGTACGTTGCTTTGGGGCGAAGAAACGATTACAGATACAATTGATGAATTGGAATTTCGTTTATCTCCGCATTCTTTTTTTCAAGTTAACCCAGAACAAACAACAATACTATATAAGAAAGCCTTAGAATTTGCTCAGTTAACGGGCAAAGAAACGGTGATTGATGCGTATTGTGGAACGGGGACGATTTCATTATTTTTAGCTAAACAGGCAAAACATGTGATTGGTATTGAAATTGTAGAACCTGCCATTGTAGATGCAAAAGCTAATGCAAAGCGCAATGGAATTACTAATGCAGAATTTATTGCCGCTGATGCGGCTAAAGAGATGCCTGCCCTTGTGAAACGCGGTGTAAAAGCGGATGTAGTCGTGTTTGATCCCATTCGTGCAGGTTGTAAAGAAGAAGTACTAAAAGCCGCGGCAACAATGGAGCCAGCGCGTATGGTCTATGTGTCTTGTAATCCCGCGTCCATGGCTAGAGATATTGTTGTGCTAAGGGAATTGGGCTATGAAGTAAAAGAAGTACAACCTGTGGATATGTTCCCGATGACAAGTCATGTGGAAGTGGTCTCAAAACTTGTCAAAATTAAGGGCTGAAAATTACAATGCATTTAAAAAATTAATGTTATATAGAAATAAAGGAACTGTATCCCTTGAAAGTGAGAATTTCAAAAAGTTTTATGAAGCAAGAAAAGCAATGATTATGGAGAGAATAGGTGAGTTATGAAGTTGAGCTGTTTGCTTCATAAGAGCGAACAGATTGGGGTGGTTTAAATGCTAAGCATTGAGGAATATATTGCACGAAGAAAAAAAGAAGATAAACTTAATGAATTTGACATTGATGCACGTACACAAAATATGAAAAATTGCGTTGATTATGTATTTGAGTATTTTAATAACTATTTGAATATTACTGAAGCTGAAGAAAAAACGATACTCAATAATAAAAAGCTAGATAAGTATCGGAATCAGCTACGGGAGTATGATCCTGAAGTTCGAGATTGGGGTGTGGGGATTTACAATGAATATGGGAAGCAAATGCACAGATACATTGGAAATATTATGAAGGAGAATGAGTTTTTCTTTTTATATAATACTGATAGTGAATTTAGAAATGTTTCCTATGATTGCTATTCGCAGCTTATTAAAAAGTTGCCGTTTCTTAAGGGGCAAACGGAGATGCTTTTTCTTTTTATAAAAGACTACCATAGGGTAACAAGTGAACAAGTGTTTAACTTTGGAATATCATCAATAACAGAAGAAATAACTGATTGGATAGATAAAACTTGGGCAAAATATCAGGTTAATCTTCTTGCCTTTGCTTATAGTTGGATAAATAATTTTTTTGATAATGAGGATTTTTGGCCATTAACTCACCGGAAGAAGAGTCAAGATACTTGGAGGAAATATGACTACGATTACAAGCAGAAAAGTAATCTCTTTAACCTAGATTCGTTATATAGAAAAATGCCGAAAAAATCCTTTACAAAAGGAAGAAAGCAAGAATTTGAGATTTTATTTATGTATTATTGGATACATGATATGGAAGGTGATGATGATTATTGGCAGGAGTATTTAGGAATGGTGCTACCTGCTTTTAAAAAGTAATTAAATATTAATAGGACGAAAAATGAATGAAAAGAAAATCAGTTAATAATTGAAGGAATTTTTAGTAAAACTGATTCAGGAGAATAAATATTGTTAAATCTTATTTTGGGTGATTTGATAAAGCTGAGGTAATAGGAAAAACTAAAGATTATAGAAAGAGTCGGCAATGCATTTGATGAATTAGTAAAGAAAGTCGTATAGAAAGCTATTTATATTGAGGTACTATAATGCTAAAAGGAATTATTTTTTTACTATTTGGGTTCGGGCTAGTTTTAATGATACCCCTATATGTAAAACGATATAAAGCAGAAAAGAATATAGAAAACGTATTGGTACTTATAGGGATTATATTATTAGGAAGTTCTAGTATAGTCCTAGGTATTTTAAAACTCTGCGAAAATAGTGAAGCCTAAAAAATAACTGTTGAGATCTCATCTGAGTGATGTTATCTCAACAGTTATTTTAGTTTTATCTATACTTTTAGAGTTTTGTTTTTACTAACCTTCTATATTCTTTTTATAGGTTTCTAAAGTAGTATCAGCGCCACTTACTAGGAACTTAGTATCTGCGCCAATACCTAGGAAACTTACACCTAAATCAATAAAGCGTTTGGCTTGTTCCGGGCTTAAAGCGATAGTACCGACAGGAATGTTATATTCTTGAACTCGTTTGATAGCATAATCCATAGCTTCTTCTACTTCTGGATGAAATATATCTAAACCATGGCCCATATCAACCGCTAAATCGATAGGACCTAAGAAGATACCTCCAATATCAGGGACAGAGGCGATAGCATCAAGATTTTCAAGTCCTTTTTTGCTTTCAATTTGTGGTAAAATACAAATTTCATCAGCAATGCGTTCTAAATAGTCTGGAATACGACCATAGCGAGCCGCGCGTACAGAGCCTGCGCCCATACCACGATTGCCACGAGGGGCATAAGAGGCCCAGTACATAATTTCTTCTGTTTTTTCTGCACTTTCTACTTTAGGAATAATAATATTTTGAATGCCAGAATCTAATAATTGCTTAATAATACCAGTGCCAGCTTCAGGGATACGAAATACAGGGCTCACATTGTAAGGGGCAACTGCTCTAGCTATAGATACAATAGAATTAATGTCATGCGCTCCATGTTCACCGTCAACAAATAACCAGTCATAATTAGAGGTTGCTAAAATCTCAGCTACTTCTGCAGAGGGAATTTCTTGTGCCACGCCGTATTGCACATTTCCTTTTAGAATATTAGATTTAAATTCATTTTTCAAATAGTCTTTAATCATAGCCATAATAAACCTCCTTATAAAGCAATAAAATGAGTTATAAGTTAATAGATGGGTACTTACTTATATTATACATATATTTACCACATGATGAAGTTTATTTTTTATTTTTAACAGTTTTTTATTTATTAGTTTGTTTTACTTTTGGGATGAAAGGTATTAATTATATGCTAATTAGATATATTAATCATTTATAATCTATGAACTAATTCGTATTAATAATAACATTAGTTAGTTCTTCGTCAGCTTCAAAAGAAACATCTTCTCGTATACCATGGACATAGGCAATGTAGTTTATTTTCTTGGTGCTGTCTCTATTGGTATAATCTATTCGTATATGATAGGTTGTACTTAAATCTAAATCAAGTTCAATATTTTCTTTTTCTATATGATTTTGTACTAGTTTATAAAATTGATAGAATTTTACTCCATTTATTTTTTCATAAGGGAATACATCAGCTATATCTTCTTTAAGGGGTATTTTATAAGGTCTATCGTATTCCCATTCAGAAAATAAAAGATTAGTTGTATTATATACATATTGATCAAAATGAGTTGGAGTTATTGGGTCTTGAAGTGTGACTACCATACGATCTTCGGTAGCAAATACATCAAGAATATTAAATGAGTGGCCTTTAAATTTTTTTTCTTGTGTGAGCTCATTGATAATTCGATCAAGATTTTCGGCACTTTTAAAAACTGTACCAGGACGGCCAAAATAACCTTGCACTTCATATCCCATTTGTAGCGTTGGAATAAATCGTATTTCACCAGTTAAAAACAATAGACCTATGAATATAATAGGTGATAAAAGAAGTAGATATTTGAGTGAACGAGGTAGGCTTGATTTATTTTTATTCATAATTAGTCTCCTTGTTTCTAACTGACATGTATTAAATAAGTGTATATAGTATACTTTAATTATATAGTAATAATTATTTTCTAGTCGTAAAATTATTGTAAAAAATAATGAAATATTAAATTTAATATTATGTATAAATAGGTGATATATTATTTCCTGCTTTATAAACAAAATATAATTTTTTAGCGAAATATTTAAAAAATTCCTTATTTTATGTCTTTCTTCTTTTATAGGCTGTTCTTTTTGATATAATAAAGTTATAAAAAATAAATTGTATATAAAAATTAATAGTTTATCATTAGTTAGATAATAGAGAGATATAAGAGGTGAGGAGATGAATAAAAAGACGTTAAATATAGGTAATAAAATTTGCACTATATATAGTGGTGAAAATCCAGAGTTTTTTTTAATTCAACCTGTTGATGAACATGATTTAGAGGTACTGGACAAAGAGGTTGATATGTTAACACATGAAGTGGGTTCTCATTTGTTACTAGTGGCAATACATATAGAGAATTGGAATGAAGAATTGTCTCCTTGGTATGCGCCTGCAGTGTTTGGTAATGCTGATTTTGGTAATCAAGCTACTGATACGTTAGATTATATTGAAAATGTAGTAATACCATATGTAATAGAAGCATATCAATTGAAGGAAACTATACCTGCTATATTAGGAGGTTATTCTTTAGCTGGGCTTTTTGTTTTATGGAGTGCTTATAAGAGTACACGATTTTCTGCTATTGCAGCCATGTCTCCATCAGTTTGGTTTCCTAAATGGCTTGATTTTGTAAGTAATAATGTACCCTTAGTTAATACTATCTATCTTAGTTTGGGTGATAAAGAAGAACGAACAAAGAATAAAGTGATGGCTACTGTAGGAGATTGTATAAGAAAGCAGGCTCAATTATTAGAAAGCCAAGGTATTGAATGCACCTTAGTTTGTAATAAAGGAAATCATTTTCAAGAGTCTGATACGCGGTGTGCTAAGGGTTTTTGCTGGTGTATAGAATCATTAAAGTACAAATCATGAAAAAGTACGATGGCTCTAGTTACTATATATTAGATATAAAGCGTAAACTATGAGAAAAGTTTTATTGCTAATGGATATTTAGAAAACTTTCCGTGACGGTTCTTGAGGGGCATGGAAAAATGTGTAGAGGAGGCTTAGTATGAAAACGTATGATGTAATTGTAATTGGTTTTGGTAAAGCAGGTAAAACGTTAGCAGGTAAATTAGCTAAACAGGGGAAGTCGGTAGCGTTGATTGAAAAAAATGTGTTTATGTATGGTGGTACTTGTATCAATGTAGGCTGTTTGCCGTCGAAACGATTAGTAACAGATGCAGAGTTAGCACCTAAGGCAGACTTTTCAGCTAAAGCTGCTTATTATAAACAAGTTATTGCAGAAAAACGAATGTTGACGACAGCGTTGCGTAAAGCAAATTATGATAAAGTGGCACAAGCTGGTGCTGATATTATTGATGGGGTAGCCTCTTTTGTTGATGCTACACATATTAGTGTTAAAACTGCTACTGGGGACATCACCTTAGAAGGTAAGCAATTTATTATTAATACGGGATCGACGCCAGTTATCCCAGCTATTAAAGGGTTAGCAGCTAGTACTGAGGTGTATACGTCTGAAACGCTTATGGAGTTAGATGATTTACCTGAAACGTTGACAATTTTAGGTGGTGGCTATATAGGGCTTGAGTTTGCTGCACTATATGCAAATTTTGGTAGTAAAGTAACAGTAGTACAAGATAGAGATACTTTCTTGCCGCGGGAGGATGAAGATATAGCAGTTAATATTCGCTCTGTATTAGAAGCTAAGGGAGTAAATATTATAACAGGCGCTGAGGCAACAGAAATTAAGGAGGGCACTTTATATTATAAAGTTGATGAAACACAACATTCTTTAGAAGCGTCAGCCATTTTAATAGCCACTGGTCGCCGTCCTAATACCGATGAGTTGGCTGCTGAAAAAGCAGGTATTAGACTATCAAAACGTGGCGCTATTGAAACAGATGAACATTTGCGGACGAATGTTCCCAATATCTGGGCGGCTGGTGATGTATGTGGTAAGTTACAATTTACTTATATTTCATTGGATGATAGTCGGATTATTTTAGAAGATATGCAAGGTGATAAAGAACGGACAATTAATAATCGTGGTGCGTTTGCCTATTCCGTATTCATTGATCCACCATTTTCACGGGTAGGTCTTAATGAACAAGAAGCAAAAGCAAATAATCTTGAGTATCGAGTAGTTACTTTAGCAGCGAATGCTATTCCAAAAGCAAAAGTAATTCGTAAAACAGACGGTGTTTTGAAAGCTTTAATAGACAGCAATAATAAAATTTTGGGGGCTCAGCTATTTTGTGCGGAATCCTATGAAATCATTAATTTTATTAAATTGGCTATGGATCAGAATTTAGATTATCAAGTATTACGTGACTTTATCTATACGCATCCAACTATGTCAGAAAGTTTGAATGATTTATTTGCTTAATCTATTTCAGTGATTTAGTTGATTTAATTGCATAATAGATTTAGTTACATATTAGATTTTGCTTACGTTGTTTTCCTTTGTATGTGTTACTCAGTTTTGCATGTATTCGTCCAACTATATAGTGTTTCATCCAAAAACATAGTGTAATTGGACGAAATAAAGATGAGTTGGATGAATAATGTTAGTTTGTAATAAAAAACAGTAATGTGCTGATTAAACAGCCATTGCTGTTTTTTTATTAGGTATTTTTTATAACTTCTTCAATTGACATATTATTAGATTGCGAGTATTATATTAATATAGAAAAATCTCGAATTATAGATTTGATATAAAATAGGATTAGTTAGGGTATGAAAAGGTATATATGGGAGCTTACATATAACTTAAACAGGAGGCAGCTATGAAAGTATCTGTTTTAAATTTAGTTCCTTTGAGAGAAGGACAAACACATAGTGAAGCGTTTCAAGATATGACCGAATTGGCAAAACAAGTTGAAAGTTTTGGCTATGAACGGTATTGGATTGCAGAACATCATAATATGAAGAACATAGGCAGTAGCGCTACACAATTGTTAATTCAACATACACTAGCAAATACAAAGTCTATTCGGGTAGGCTCTGGAGGGGTAATGCTTCCAAACCATAGTCCTTATATTGTGGCAGAGCAATATGGTACCTTAGAAACTTTATATCCGAATCGTGTAGACTTAGGTCTTGGTAGAGCGCCTGGTACTGATCAAGTAACAGCACGAGCTTTGCGTCGCACTCAAAATTTATATACAGATTTTGCTAGTGAGTTAGACGAGTTAAAAGGCTATTTTAATGATACCAATCCAGTACATGCGTATCCTGCTGCTGGTATTGATGTACCATTTTATATTTTAGGTTCTAGTACAGATAGTGCGTATTTGGCGGCTGAATTAGGTCTGCCATATTCCTTTGCAGCTCACTTTGCACCAACTATGATGGAAGATGCAATTGCTATTTATAGAGAACGTTTTAAACCATCTGATGTATTAGATAAACCGTATGTTATTTTAGGCCTTAATGCGATTTTAGCGGATAGCGATGAAGAAGCTATTCGGTTAGCAACAACGCAGACACAGAGTTTTTTAGGCGTTGTAACTAATAGTCGCAAAGGGTTGCAACCGCCAGTTAATTCAGAAGATGAAATCTGGGATAATTATGTAGCGGCTAGAACAGCACCTCATTTTGGACCGATTTCTTTTAGAGCGGAAGATTTAGCATTTAGAGAACAAGCGATTGTAAGACAAATGGCTTCAGTTTCTTTAATTGGTAGTCCTAAGACGGCTAACGAACAGCTGAAAGAGTTACAACAGCGCGTAGAGTTTGAAGAAATTATGGCTAATAGCCTAATTTATGATACAAAGGCGCAAATTCACTCCTATCAATTATTAGCTGATGTAGTAAAAAATAGATAAAATAAAAAGCTGTAGCAAACCTCTTTTGGGAGAGGTTGCTACAGTTTTTTATGAATTAGTATGTCTTTATAGTTGTTTTTGCTATAATTAAGCAAAGGAGGGCGATCAGAGGACGTTATTTTAAATTTAAAAGTCGGTCAAATTCCAGTAGCAATTAAGGGCGATACATTGACTATGAGCCAGAAGGCACCTACTTTTGGTGAATGTATTGATAAACGTGAAATTGCCTCTATTTTTGGAATTATAGACGCTGATATAGCTAATGAATTTCCTGTACAATGGGTGAGCACAGGCTTAGAAGCTGTGATTATACCACTGACTTCAAGAGAAGCTTTGCGGGCAGTGAAAGTAAATAAAGAGGCATTTAAGACCTATGTTGATAAACATCCTGCTTGTAATTGTAATCATCTTTTCTTTGTGCAAGAAGGTGCGACGCAATTATCGGCTCGCTGTTTAATGGAAGACTTTGTAGAGGATCCTGCGACAGGGAGCGCTAATGGAGATTTAGCAGGCTATTTATTACATCATAATTATTTCAACGCTTCAGATATTACTTATACAGTGTATCAAGGGGAGGATATGGGACGTGTTTCTGTCTTGCAAGTGCATGCTCAATATAAGTCTACTGATGAATGGGTAATTGAGGTGGGTGGCACTTGTCATATTGTAGCAAGTGGAGATTGGCTATAAAATATAAGGATATAAGAATAGTTAGGCGATAAGAGGCTTGTAATGGTTACTTAGTAATCGTTACAAGTCTCTATTTACATGGAGTAAAAGATATACTATAATATAACTACATCAATTATATCTAATTAGATATAATTGTGCGAGGTTGAAATAAATTTGCACTAAAATATAAAAAATAAGTATCAGATTATTTGTTATAGTAGCAAGGTTAGCAAAAAAGAATACTATTTAAAGAGAGGTACGTAAATATGGAACGTAAAATAAAAACTAAAGTAAAAGGTTTTAGAACACAAGATGGTGCTGGCGTGAGTTTAGTACGTGTTTTGGGCAATAATACAATTGAAGAGTTTGATCCTATTTTGATGCTAGATTCTTTTGATAGTATAAATCCAGAAGAATATACAGCTGGTTTTCCAATGCATCCACATCGTGGGATTGAGACGATTAGTTATGTTTCACAAGGTAGAATGGTTCATCGGGATAGCTTAGGTAATGAAGAAGGTATTTCTGATGGTGAAGTACAATGGATGAATTCTGGCTCTGGTATTTTACATGAAGAAATGGTGCCAGCATCAGATCGTTTATTAGGGGTTCAGTTATGGTTAAATTTGCCACAAGCTGAAAAGATGAGTAAACCAAGTTATCATTCTATAAAGCGGGCTGATATTGAAGAAATACCTTTTGAAGGTGGTAAAATTCGTTTATTGGCAGGTAAATATAAAGATCATCAAGGTTATAAAGGTGAACATTTACCATTAGATTATTATGATGTGCATATGGCAGCAGAGGCTAATATTACCATTGAGTCCGAAGAAGAAGATTCCGTTATGCTCTTTACTTTATTAGGTAATATATATGTAAATGGTGAGTTTATAGAAGAAAAAACAGCTGTTAAATTGACCGCAGGTACAGAAGTAACTTTGAAAATGGGCGATAAGGCTGGCCAAGTCTTATATATTAGTTCTAAAGCATTGCATGAACCAGCAGCTTGGGCGGGACCAATTGTAATGAATACACAAGATGAAGTGCAACAAGCGTTTGCAGAATTACGTAATGGCACATTTATAAAAGATAAAGTTGAATATTGAGGTAAATTTATTAAGCCCTTGCAGTAAGCAGGGGCTATTTTTAGTTTTCATAAAATTAGACATAATGTATTACTTTCTATAGAGAAATTGTGATAGAATGAAAAGAGACTTTTGTTAATAAATAGAATGGTTCATTGTAAAATAATAAGCATTATTTTAACCTTGGAGACGTAATAGGCCATTAAAAGACCTTGAGGAGATGAGTATAAATGGCGTTAGCAGATGATATGTTGCAACTAATTGAAACAAGGCGGAGTATTCGTAATTTTAAACCAGATGCAGTGCCAAAAGAATTGATTGAGAAAATAGTAAAAGCTGGTACTTATGCCGCTTCTGGTATGGGGAAGCAGTCACCTATCATTGTGGCCGTAACAAATAAAGAATTGCGGGACCAACTAGCTAAGCGAAATGCACAGCTTATGGGTACTGACATGGATCCTTTTTATGGTGCACCTGTTGTTTTAATTGTATTAGCGGCTAAAGAAAGACCTACACATGTTTATGATGGTTCCTTGGTCATGGGTAATTTAATGTTGGCAGCTCATGCTCTAGGCTTAGGGAGTTGCTGGATTCATCGCGCTAAGGAAGAATTTGAATCCTTTGAAGGGCAGGCTTTATTAAAATCTTTAGGTATTACTGGTGAATATGTAGGTATCGGTCATTGTGTCATTGGTTATGTGAATGGTAAAGAGCCAAAAGCAAGTCCTCGTAAGGATTCTTGGGTATATTATGTAGAATGAGATTATGACACATTGCATATAAAGTAACACGTTAAGAACAACGCAGTTTATACATAGAATGGTGGTATATATGGAGTTTTTAGAAGTAAGTACATGGATTATGATTGGCAAAATTATTGTAGTGGATATTTTGCTAGCCGGTGATAATGCCGTTGTTATTGGGATGGCTGTTAGTAAGTTAGAGCCTAAGTTACGAGAAAAAGCAATTATGTGGGGCACTTTTGGGGCCATTGCTATGCGATTAATTTTTGCTACCATTTTAGTAGAAGCCTTAGAATTTATACCCGGCCTTCACTTTATTGGCGGCTTAGTCTTGTTATGGATTGCCTTTCATTTACTCATTGGCGATGATGATGATGCTAATATTGAAAGTAAGGATTCTTTGCGAGGGGCTATCACTACGATTATTATTGCCGATGCTATGATGAGTATAGATAATGTAATTGGGGTAGTTGGTGCGGCTAAAGGTCATCTTGAATTAGTCATTGTAGGGATGTTAATTACGGTTCCACTTTTGATTTATGGATCTCGTTTACTAGCACGTATCATTAATAAATACCCAATTATTCTTTGGATTGGTGGTAGTTTATTAGCGTGGGTAGCTAGTGAAATGGTAACTGCAGAGCCATTCTTGAAACCTTATATTATGGGCTATGAGCGCGTAATTGAAATTGCTGGCGTTGTATTAGTCGTAATAGCGGCTCTTATGGTAAAACGTATGAGAAAATCTAAAACTACAGAAAAATAAGTGTATATCAAGTTGTAGATACTTAAAAGTATGAGCGACTCCTAGCGATGTATTATCGTAGGAGTCGTTTTTAGTGTGAAAATACAACAACATTTATTTAGCTATATACAAAATGTAAATATTGACATTACAACTTAGGTTAGTTACAATTAACATGTAATGTATAAAGTTACATGCTGGTGCGAGATTACGATACATGATGTAGCTAGTTAGTAAGGGCTCATAAGTAATCTTGCAATAAACGAATTTTTGATGTATATCGTAGGAGGTTATATTATGAAAATTGCAGTAGTAAGTTCTAATGGTAAAGTAGGGCGTTTGGTAGTCGCAGAGGCTCTTCGTCGTGGATTTGAGGTAACTGGTTTCGCACGGAGTGAAAATAAATCTGATGCTAAGCAGTTTGTACAAAAAGATATTTTTGATATTACGGCGGCTGATTTAGCTGGATTTGATGCTGTTGTTGATGCATTTGGTACGTTTTCACCAGATACTTTAGATCTGCATACACAGTCATTAATGCATCTAGCAGATGCTGTAGCTAATACGGACACTCGTTTATTAGTTGTTGGTGGGGCTGGTAGCTTGTATGTAAATAAAGAACATACAATGCAGCTATTAGATACGCCAGAATTTCCTAAGGAATATTATCCATTAGCTAAAGCACAGGCTGATGAATTAGTAGCACTTCGTAAAAGACATGATGTAAAGTGGACATTCGTTAGTCCTGCTGCAGAATTTGAAGCGGACGGCAAGCGTACTGGTGAATATATATTAAGTGGTGAAGAGTTTACTCTTAATGAACGAGGTGAAAGTGTAGTTAGTTATGCTGATTACGCCATGGCTTTGGTCGATGAAATTGAAAAAGGGCATCATGTACAGCAACGGATTAGTGTAGTTGGCAAATAAAATATAGGCTTTAGATCATTAAGTATATATTTTAGTGTATAGTTTAGCATATAGTTTTATTCGCTTTATAGTTTTATTAGCTTTACCTTATAGTGTATATATTTTAGATTATTTGGAGTATATATTTCAGCTTATATTCTTTAAATTAGGAGGCAAATAGGAACAGCTATAGTAAATTATATTAATTCGTGTTATACTTAAAATGTAATATTTAATATTACAAGGTTGTATTGAACTAATCTAAGAAGCGGGATTAGCTTACCATAGTATAAATAGGTGAAGTACCTTCACATTATGTAACATGAATTGAGGAGGGCATGATATGCAAATATCAAGTCGTTTTACTATAGCGGTTCATATTTTTACTTGCATTGCTATTGCTGAAAAAAATTATAAAGTGACCAGCAAATTTTTGGCTGGTAGTATTAATGTAAATCCTGTTATTATCCGCAATATTGTCCTTATGCTTAAGGCTCATGGCCTTGTGGATTCTCGTCAAGGGAGTTCGGGGATTAAGATTGCTAAATGTCCATCAGAGATTACTTTATTAGATATTTTTAATGCTGTAGAGTCCTTGGATAATGGTCAATTATTTAGTTTTCATGAAAATCCAGCTAAGGATTGTCCGGTAGGGAATCATATTCATGATGTGTTAGATCATCGCTTGGTACAAATTCAAAATGCATTGGAGAATGAGCTACAGAGTATTACTTTGGCGTCTGTAATTGAAGATGCAGAGGCTCAAATTGAAAAGGATGCTCAATAGTATTCTTTAGCGTAGCTGATATATGCTGCAATAGTGGTGTGTATAGTAAATGCTACTAATTGAATAAAGTAGTAAATGACAAGGCGCATGAATTATCATGCGCCTTTTTTATAATAAAAATATTGAAAATGAATAACAAATCTAAGATGTATGTGTTGACATTACAACTTAATTGCTATATAATTTACTTGTAATTAAAGATGTTACTAGTTGTAGAGCTCAAACAACGATAGATTGTTATTTTGTGTGTTAAATAAAGTTTGAAAGAGAGTTGTAAAGCATGAATGTATTATTGAAAAATTTATTCCGTTATCAGGATAGTGGCTTATTATTTTATCGTATTGTATTTGGTTTATCTATGATGGCTCATGGCTATTTTAAGTTTGCTGGCGGTGAGCAAGCCTTATATGGTGTAGGCAGTATGCTAGGAATATTTGGCATTACTGGTGGATATCTTGTATTAGGTTTTATGGCTGCCACAGCCGAATTATTAGGTGGCCTGTTGCTTGTTTTAGGATTGGCAACTCGTCTAGGCTCCTTAATGATTATTGGTACTTTATTTGTAGCTACGGTATTAGAACTAGGTAAGGGTTTCTTGGCTTGGGACTATCCATCACAAATGATGTTTGGTGCTATTATGCTGTTAATTGCTGGACCTGGTCGCTTTAGTATGGACTATAAATTAGCGCATAAAAAATAAAAACAAAATAAATAAAAAATTCCTCGAAAAGCAGGCTCTATTAGTAGGGCCTGTTTTTAATTTAAGAAAAATTTAACAAATATTAAAAGTTCTTTTGTAATATCTATTTCATTCTCTCTCTGTTTAGTGTATAGTAGGTCATATATTAGTATATACTTAGGAGAGCAGCTATGAAAAAACATTGTGCCATTGTATTAGGTGGTTTATTTTCTACCTTAGACGGGATTGATACAGCTGATTTTATTATTGCTTGTGATAGAGGCTATGCCTATTTAAAAGAATATAATTTAGAACCTAATTTGATAGTCGGTGATTTTGACTCATATCATGGGGCTGTGACAGCGGGGATACCGATTCTTGATTTGCCTACTATGAAAGATGATACTGATACGATGGCAGCCATTCGGTATGCATTAGATAATGAGTATTTAGACTTAACGTTGTATTGTGCATTTGGTGGACGTTTTGATCATTTAATGGGCAATGTGCAAGCGGCTATGTATGCGGCTAGCCGAGGTGCGGTTGTGCGTATGGTAAACCATGATACAGATAGCTATTTTATTAATCATGGAGAACTTATTATTGAGCCAAGAGAAGATTGTTCTTTGTCAGTATTAGCTATGACTGATGAGTGTAAAAATGTGACAGTAACAGGCACTACTTATGAGTTGAAAGAGGCTACGTTAAAAAATACTTTTCCTATTGGTGTGAGTAATGAATGGAAAGGTACCGCTCATATTAAAGTAGGCGAAGGGGTTTTAATGGTATCTATGGTGAATATATAAAGATTAGGAGGTCTTAGTGTGTTAACCTCTTTAGGTTTTATTTTATTAGGTGGGGCAGCCCTAGCAGGGCTGTGCCGCCGTATTCAACTGCCTACGATTATAGGGCTTATGGTGGCCGGTCTTATATTAGGGCCACAAGGCTATAATTGGTTAGATAGTACAATGCTAACTATTTCGCCAGATTTACGGCAAATGGCACTTATTTTAATTCTAGTTAAGGCGGGGTTAGCTATTAACTTGCGAGATATTTGGAACTTAGGTCGTCCATTACTTATGATGGCGACTGTGCCTGTGCTGTTAGAGCTTATTGTATTAACATATTTGGGGCTTACTGTTTTTGAATTACATGGGCTAGAAGCTTTATTACTTGCAACGGCTGTATGTGCCGTTTCACCAGCTGTTGTTGTATTTCGCATGATTCATTTAATTGAGCAGCGGTACGGGATTGCTAAAAAAATTCCTCAACTTATTATGGTGGCCTCGTCATTAGAAGATATTGTAGTTGTTGTAGTTTTTTCGCTCGTGTTAACTTTGGTAGAGGCCCATGTGGAAACGCCTGATGGCATAGGGGCATTAGAAGCTATGGCACAAGTTCCTATCGCTTTATTAGGTGGTATTCTTTTAGGTGTATTAAGTGGTGTATTATTAGCTTATATTGCGAAAATTATGAGCCCTAGTGCGCCTACTATAGCCAAAGCAAAGGTATTAAAAGTGAGTCAGAACTTATTAAAAGAAGAAGCTATTAATTCTGCAAAAGAGAATAAAGAAGGTAATCAAGCTAAGGCTATGAAGACCTATATGATGACGCCACAGCAAGCTACCTTACTATTAACCCTTATTGTTGCCACTGCATTTGTTTTAGTAGCTTTGGGGAATTGGTTAAAGTCTATTATTTCTATTTCGGGGCTATTGGCCGTCATGGTTATGGCTAGTGTGGTTAAGGGACAAGTTCCTTATGAATTAGGGCAAGGACTTAACCGGATGGTTAACCAACTTTGGATTCCTGTAGAAATCATTTTATTTGTACTTGTAGGCGCTGCTATTGATACAACATATATGCTTAGCATGAGTGGCATTTTAATGGCAGTTATTGGATTAGGTTTAGTAGGGCGCACTATAGGTGTGGTAATTTCCTTATGGAAGACGCCGTTGAATCGAAAAGAACGAGCATATTGTGCTATTTCTTATGCGCCAAAAGCTACAGTGCAAGCTGCGATTGGAGGAATTCCCTTAGCATTAGGTTTAGCTAGTGGGCCTTTAGTATTAGCCGCTTCCGCAATGGCCATTGTAATTACATCACCGATTGGTGCTATTTGTATGGACTATTTTTATACACGCTGGCTTACATATGATGGACAGGAGCAATAGAAATGACGATTAAACAACGACTTACTATATCTAACTTCTTGATGATTGGTATTCCTGTGTTAATTGCTTTTGTTATTAGCTTTTTTACGATTACGGCTCTTTGGGTTCCTCTTGTACAAGAAAATAATATTGGAGTGCGCGATTTAGATGACTTTGAAAAAACAAGTTCGTTTTTACTGACACAAATCGAAGGTAAGTTAAATGAAACATCCGCGCAAGGTCGAGATCCTAGACTATCTGAGGTAGGTAGTTCGTTGCGCCTACTAACAGGCTATACTGTATGTATTGAAGATCCACAAGAGAAGTTATGGGTTTGGGGCGAGGAGCCTAACACTTATACGAATTATTTACAAACATTAGCGGAGCAGTTAGAAGATAGAGGCATTATTTCGGTGGGGACACATGCTGTAGCCTTGCGAGATATACAGACCTTGTATGGTACTTATAGAGTGTATATTTTTGGCTCTGAAATACAGCCTCATGTATGGCCCGCTAAAGATACGGTTAAATGGACTTTGATTTTTATTTTTGCCGTTGTCATTGTTGGCGTTATTTTTGCAAATCGCTTCTTAACTCGGTTTGTATTTCAACGGATTCGCAGTGCACTTGATTTATTAGCGAAAGGCGTTCGCCAAATTCGTGATGGAAATTTAGAAGTAAAACTTTCTTATGAGGGGCGTGATGAATTTGCGCCTATTTGTGAAGATTTTAATGAAATGGCTCGTCGTCTTAAAGAATCAGTTGAGCTTATTCAAAAGCAAGAAGAGAATCGAAAAGAGTTGTTGGCTGGTATATCTCATGATTTGCGTTCCCCCTTAACGTCGATTAAAGCATACGCAGAAGGTATTCAAGATGGCATTGCTACAACACCTGAATTAGAAGCTAAATATATCCGCATGATTCAAACTAAGGCTGATGAAATGGAGCGAATGATTAGCAATTTATTTACGTTTTCTAAAATGGAAATGGATGATTATCCTAATTACCCAGAAGAAGTAGATATGGGGCAAGAGATTGCAAATTTTGTACGCAATGAAAGTGTAGCCTATGAAAATAAAGGTTTGCAGTTACAGTATGAGTTAGTTGGCGAGAACTTTACAGTATGGGCAGATCCATTTCAAATTCGCCATATTTTATTAAATATTGCAGATAATAGTGTAAAATATAAAACAAAGAATAGGGGGCACCTATACATGCGTTGTGAAAATCGTGATAATTTTGTTACGATTTCTTTAGCTGATGACGGACCTGGTACGACAGCAGCTAATATGGAGCGCTTGTTTGAAGTGTTTTATCGCGATGATGTAGCTCGTAGTAATCCTCATACAGGTAGTGGTTTAGGATTGGCTATTGTTAAGAAAATGGTTCAACAAATGAAGGGAACCATTAGCGCTGAGGCAGTGGTTCCCCATGGTTTGCAAATTACTATGAAATTCCCTATATATGAAAAAGCGCATTAAAAGTGAAAAAGAGCAGTAAAAGTGAAGACGTGCATTAAAACGCGAAGAAGGAGGATATATTGTGGCTAAACGGATTTTAATCATTGAAGATGATAAAGCCATTGCAGAAATTGAACGAGACTATTTAGAACTTAGCCAGTTTGAGGTAGTTTTAGCCCATGATGGGGAAGCCGGATTAAAGCAGGCTTTGACAGGCAAATTTGATTTAATATTATTGGATGTGATGCTACCTAGGTTGGACGGCTTTACTATTTGCAAGCAACTTCGTGAAACATTAGATATTCCTATTTTATTAGTAACAGCTAAACAAGAAGACATTGATAAAATCCGTGGGTTAGGACTTGGTGCTGATGATTATATTGAAAAGCCTTTTTCACCAAGTATTTTAGTAGCTCGGGTAAAAGCTAATTTAGCACAATATGACCGTTTAAAGCAGAGCCCTCAGAAAGAAACTTTAGCTGAAATTCAAGTCGGTCACTTAAGAATCCAACCTGGCTCACATCGTGTATTTGTCCGCAATGAAGAAATTACTTTAAAAAATAAAGAATATGAACTTTTATTATTTTTAGTACGAAATGGTGATTTAGTTTTTGATAAAGAAACTTTATATGAGCGGATTTGGGGCTTTGATGCTATTGGTGATGTAGCGACAATTCCTGTTCATATTAATCGGTTGCGTGAAAAGATTGAAGATGATCCAAGTAATCCTCGATATATTGAAACCGTATGGGGCGCAGGGTATCGGTTTAAGTTATAGAGCACTTAGGCTGGCATTAAGAATAAATGTTTAACAATTGTTTATATTTGATGTAAATGGAGTTTAACATCCTCCGGTATACTGGCTATTATGATTGGCAGAATAGCCTACAAGGAGGTATATAATGCATAGCGTGTTCAATGATATTCAGCAATTTGATTTTGCTATTTTAAATTATATTTGGTTACACTGGCACACAGCGTGGTTAGATTCATTAATGATTGGTATTACTACATTAGGTGACAGTGGTTTTATTTGGCTGATTATAGGAGCCTACTTACTTTGGAACTCTGCATATCGTAAAACCGGGGTGGCCATTGTACTAGCGTTAGGCATAGGCTTTTTAATTTGTAATTTAGGAATTAAGCCGTTAGTAGGGCGTTTGCGACCCTTTGAGTGGGAATCAGCTGTGCAATTATTAATTACAGCCCCACAGGGATATTCGTTCCCATCAGGGCATACCTGGTCGTCTTTTGCCATGGCTACCATATTAATGCTAGAGAGAATTCCTGGTCGATATATAATCCTTGGTAGTGCTATTATTATGGGATTTTCCCGCATATATTTATATGTACATTATCCTACGGACGTATTAGTTGGTACACTACTTGGTATTTTAATAGGTGGTCTAAGTATTTATATTTGTCGCTGGCTATTTAAGACATATAGTCACCATTTACCTAATTGGTTGCAACAGCCCTTAGGTGTGGAACAGCTAGACTCATTCTCTATAAATAAGAACCAGTAAGCTATAGCTTACTGGTTTTTTATTATACTATGGCAGAATTAAGGCTTGTGTTTGGCGACAGAGTGGCCTTCATATACATACTGTCTGATTAAGCGTTTAGGTTCTACTGTTTGAATTTTAAAATAAAAGTAATGATCTTGATTGTCTTTAGCATTTTCTTTGTTCAATTTAAAAAAGTTCTGCTAAGAATGAGCCATGCTTTGTAAAATGTCATCTGTTAAAAACGTTAGTGGTGTATCTAAGGCTGAATATTCGTAAAAGTCCTTTTCAAATTGCAAATAGTTAGGCGTAAAATAGGCGAATTGTAGTTGATTGCGTTGAAACTCTCTAGTTTTCATCGGTATTCATCTCCTCGGTGGTAATACGTATAATTTGGTCTAATGAAACAGTGACATATGTTGAGGTTAGATTTATATCTTTTGTTATATTTAAATCTGAATCTGAGGGCACTGTTTTTATAATGACTTCTTCTAAACTTATATTTTGAATGTAACCTTGTAATTGTCGTATAGTGGAGCCACTCTTGAAATATTCCTGAATATAAAATGTAGCTTTACATTGTTGTGCATAAAGGCGACTTAGCCAGATTAAGCGTTCTTCTTGACTCATAGCACTCCCTAATTCTAATGAAAAATGAGATTGTAAGAGGGCTGTTTGATGATCTGATAAAAAGAATCCCATCCATTTAGCCATTTTACGGTCTTTGTAGGTTCGTGCTGACAAGAAGGGTAAATATGATCGATTAGTCATAAGAGACCATCCAAGCCACCAGCGCCACCAGCAGCATGACCACCTATGAGCTTACTGCGTGTAATAGCTCGGGAAGCTTCTAAGAGGGCTGAAGCCTTTTGGACGGAAAGAAAGCCATGCTGGCGGCGAATATCATCAATGGTATGCTCCAAATTATAGGCTTTTTGAATGGTTTCAGGATTATCAAAGAGGGACATGCTCTGTAAGGTTTCTGGCACTAGTTGGCTATAGCGTACACCAATTTGCCGTACGGCCTCTCCTTTATAATGTTTGTGAAAAAGGGTGAGTACATATTTAGTGAGGTCTTTTGTTAATTGGGTAGCTTCTATCTTCATTTGTGCTTGAAAGGAATCACGTGCAGTCTTATTGTTAGTTTCATGGCTAGGTGTATGGAAATGGGAAGCTCTTGTTGAGGAATTTATCCTAAATGGTACATCTTTAGCAAAGCCAATGTAGAGTGATACGCATTGGGCTTGCTGGTGACTGCGGCGTAAGCGGATAGCTACTTGTTCGGCCATTTCAGATAATAATAATTCAATGTCAGTTTGTTTAGTATAATTACGTGGTAAAATTTGTGAATTACCGATTCCTTTTGAATGTACTTTACAAGGTTCTCGTACATTACTCTCATCAACACCGTTAGCATGAAACCATAGCTGTACACCAATAATGCCAAACTCTTTTTTTAGCATATCTGGATTTGCATGGGCTAAATCCTTAATGGTATAGATTTTTAATTTTTCTAAACGACGTGCTGTACGGCGACCGATGCCCCAAAAATCTGTTAGTTTAGGTAGTTTCCATACCCTAGTAGGAACCTCTTCATAAGACCAATTGGCACGCATCATAGGTGTTGTTTTAGCTTCATTATCTAAGGCCAATTTAGCCAGTAGAGGATTGGCATTAGACATGCCAACAGTGCTAAAAATGCCAGTACGGCGCCATACATCATGTTGAATTTTGGCAGAGATAATATCTAATTTTTCACGGCGTGATAGATGATGTTGGGGGATAAAATAGTTAATGGAGCGAGTTAAATCAATGAAGCCTTCGTCAATAGAGTAAGGGCAGATATCTTCTGTAGCAGCGTATTCACGAAAAATTTGCTGAATTTCTATATTTTTTACAATATATAATCCCATACGAGGTGGTACAATTAGGGTTCGTTGCGCCCAGCTTTCAATATAATTAATATACTTAGACGTAATGGGAAGTCCCTCTTGCAGAGCACGTTTCATATTAAAGCGGCGTGTTTCAATATCGAATGGTAAATCATAGGAACGGCTTACATTTTGTTTGCCAAAAACATGTTTGAAAGTGGGCGAGGAGGCTAGGATAAGACCCTTAGAGTTATCAGCACGACTCATAACACAGAGTGAAGTTGTTAACGGATTAAGGCCGCGTTCAATACATTCGACACTAGCGTAAAAGGATTTCATGTCGATAAAGGCAATGTCAGACCGTGGCTCTAAGTCATAATTAATGTATCCCATCATGCTCCCTCCTTTATATCTACTAAAATAATATATCGAACAAATATTTTAGTCAATGATATATTTGTTTGGTTTTAAGGTGGATAAAGAGTAAAAATTGTATGAAGGCTAGGAGATATAAATGAAGGAAATTGGAATTGTTGACAAAAGTTAAATAGACAGCATGTAGGATAGTTTATATTTGAAATGCATAATAAGAAAAGACCGATAGCAGCTAGAGGGATAGAGGCTATCGGTCTTTTTTTATATTTGGTAATTTTGAATAGTAATTGAAGAATTTTTAAAAAGGATTTATAGTAAGAGTAGATATATGTTCGTAAATAATAAAAATGGAGAGTTGACGTCATTTAAGTAGGGGGATAGTTTATGAATTATGAAAAACGTGGCAAGAGTATTCAACAGGGATTGAATTTTTTGTTGCCGTTGGAAGATGACTGTTTATTACAATTAGCTTTGAAACGGTTAGAAAATTATAATCCTAGTACATTGATTTCGCAGGAAGAAATTGATAAGAAATATGGATTGGAAGAGATTGATGGGGATGATATAGAGTTTGAGTAGGTCGATTTTTATGTTGGAAGGATTAAGGAGTCTATTTTGGATAAAAATTTAGTAACTATAATAAATAATATTAGTCAAATTAATGAATTGTTAAATTTAAAGAAACAAATTAGTTTAGAAGAAATTAAAAAGCTCGATACAATTAAGGAACGTTTTATATTAATAGGTGATGTAATTACTAAATTTAATGAGTATTTTGCTAAAGCAGGGTGGTGTGCTTATGCTGAAATGAATTTTGATTTGATGAAAAATTGTGTTGAAATTTTTGAGGAAAATAATAGTGATGAGAAAGAAGCGTTAGAGCGTGTTGACAAACTTTTGTGTGAGTTTTACTCTTCACAGGTATACTCTATTAAGCATTGGATTAAAAATAGTTCGGAAGCTTTTAGACAAAGATATGAGTTAATTAATCTTATTTTTGAAGATCATTTAGCTAAAAGATATTATTCTAGTATTCCTTTAGCATTAATTGTTGCGGATGGAGCAGTTAATGATTTTACATCTATAAAAGGCTTTTTTGTTGAAAATGCAAATTATACAGTTTGGGATAGTATAATAGGGTGTTCTGAAGGGCTTAATCAGATTAAAATATTATTAAATAAATCAAGACAAAAGACGACTACAGATGTGATTACTGTACCATATAGAAATGGTATTTTACATGGTCGGGATTTAAATTATGCAAATGAGTTAGTTTCCTCTAAGTGTATAGCATTACTTTTTGCTATTGCTAGTTGGATGAAAGATAAGTCTACAGAAAATGATAGAAGAAATGTGATAGAGAAAAGTGAGGATATATTTACTTTTATTAGGCAGGCTGATTTTAGAAAAAAGCGTGATGAGGATTTTATAAGAAAATGGAATAATAGGAAAATAAAAGTAAAACATATGATGTTAGAAAATAGTAGTGAGAATTATCAAGATATTCCGTATTTAAAAAATATTATTAATGCTATGGATTCATGGAAAAACAAAAATTATGGAGAATTAGGAGTGGCATTTTATTCATTATTTGGGATGGAAAATAATTATAATAGGAGAGCTAAGATATGTAGAATGCAATTTGAAGACAAGATATTCAAATCTTATGAAATTGTTGACGTGAATGAGAAAAGTCCATTTAAGTCTGAAGTGTTAGTGGAGGTTAAATGGTGTAAAAACGAGATAGAAAATAAGACAAGTTTAAAATTTAATTGTATTCATTATTGGAAAGATGATGAAAAATCTGATACATTTGATTCTATTGGCACTTGGAAATTAATTATATTAAATCCTAGTGTATTGTTTAAGTAAATATATCTGAAGGGATTGGTAGAATATTTTAAAAAAAGTGAAGTTGTATAAAATTGGGATTATGATTATATATATATACTATTTTATAATTCGTATATTCAATAAAAATTTAAATAGTAAATATTTAGAAGATATAAATTCTTTAAAAAAGAATATAAAAGATATTGAATATGTTTTAAAGTATTTTAATGAAACTTTTTCAAGTTATGGGTGGTGTGCATATGAAAGCATGGATATTCATATAATGAAGAAAGCACTTCAAGTTAGTAAGGAAAAAGGAATAGAGTCTGGTGAGAAAATTTTAATTAATTATTATAAAACAGACGTGAAATATATTACTCAGTGGGTTATAAATGCGGATGATGTTTTTAAAATAAGGAAGGAATTAATAGAGGAATTTTTTGAAAATCATTTTTCTAGACGATATTATGCTAGTATCATATTAGCATTTATTATAATTGATGGAGCTATAAATGATTATAATAAAAAAAGAGGATTTTTTTCTTCTGAATCTGAATATATTACATTGGGTTCTTTAGTAGGGGACAAAAAAGGATTACAAGTATTGAAAAATATATTTAATCAAGAAAGAAATAAAACTAATGAAGGGGAGATATTTTTTCCTTATAGGAATGGAATTTTACATGGATTAGATTTAAATTATGCAAATGAATATGTTGCTTGTAAATGTGTATGCTTATTATTTGCAGTTTCAGATTGGATTAAAGTTAATAAGGAAAAAAGAAATGATAAGCCTAATAAAAGTAAAATTGGAGGTTTTTTTGAAAATATAAAGGACCGACAGAAAAGAACTAAAGAAATTTCTAATTGGCAGCCTAAAGAGATTATTATCGGTAAGGATGTGCCACAAGTTGGTGAACCTGAAGACTATGAGGGGTTTGATTATATTTTTAAAGTTATAAAGGCTATGAAATATTGGGAGAGTAAAAATTATGGTGAACTATCAAAGTTTTTTCCATTTCTTTTTTATTCTAATATTAGTGATAGAAAAAGAGCGGGTGAATGTAGAAAGTTTTTTGAAAAATTAGAATTAAAAAAGTATAAATTATGTTCTGCACGTGAAGAGAGTTTTTTGATATCAATTGTTAATATTGAAATAACTATAATTAGGAATGATGAAGAAATTAAAAGAAATCTAGAATTTAGATGTATTTATGAAGGCCTTGATAAAGAACTTGCTCTTCCTTGGAGGAATGAGGGGGAATGGAGATTATTATTAACTAATAGAAATACATTAATTGAATTAAATTTAGAGTCATTTTGATAGAAGCGAATAAGGAATCTGCTATGAATACATTAGATGAATTAACACAGTTAATACAAACTTTTTGTGAAGCTCGTGATTGGGATCAGTTTCACACACCTAAAGATTTAGCTATTGGTTTATCTACGGAATCTAATGAGCTGTTAGATTTATTTAGATTTAAAACGAATCAACAGATGGAAGAAATGTTGTTGGATGATACAAAACGGGCTGAAATTGGCGGTGAATTAGCAGACATATTTTTCTTTTTATTACGTTTTTCTCAAATGAACCATTTTGATTTAAAAGATTGTTTAGAGAAGAAAATGGAATATAACAATAAGAGGTATGCTGTAGAAAAAGTAAAGGGAAAGAATTTGAAATATACAGAGTTAGATGATTAGTTGAGAGGCTGATAATGAAAGTTATAGTGGAGCAGATAAATAATCAAGATAGTAATTTAAAAATATCGTTTGAATCGTATAGTTATATTCTTAATGAAATTAATTTGTTTCAAGTATTAAATGATGCTAGGCAAAAACAAAAGTCTGGAGATATTAATAATGGAATTAACTTTTTAAAAGTGTTGCAAGAAGTGACCAAAGGACAAGATTATCTTGAAAATTGGCCGATTTTATATATTTTACGTCAGGAGAAAAGTAAAAAGAATATATCGGATAAACCGTTAGCATATATTGGACAAAGCACTAATGTTATTCAACGAATGAAACAACATTTACAGAGTGAAAGTAAAAAAGAATTGAGTGATGCAAGTTTTATTTTTTCGAGTGAGTTTAATCAGTCAGTTACTTTGGATTATGAATCTAAACTAATTCAGATGTTTGCAGCAGATGGTAAATATGTGCTATTAAATAGTAATAGAGGATTAGCTAATAAAAAATATTATAATAAAACATATTATGATGATGGTTTTGAAGTGTTATGGGAAGGTCTTAGAAAAAAGAAAATTGTTCAGCAGAGTTTGAATCATATTAAAGATTCTGATTTATTTAAATATTCCCCATATAAAGAATTAAATCAGGAGCAATATGTAGCCGCAATGGGAATTATGAAAGCTATTTCGTCTAATTCTAATGATATTATTATAGTCAATGGAATGCCTGGAAGTGGTAAAACAATCATTGCAATTTATATGTTTAAACGACTTAGTGATGTGTATACCAAATTAACTGAAATAAAAGCCAATAAGGTTGAAGAGCTTTCAGAAGCGGCTAAGCAAGAATCTACTAAAATAATAACAGAAAAAATAAAACGCATGGCTATGGTAATTCCTCAGACTTCATTAAGGAAAACTATTAAAAAGTTATTTGCTAATATTTATGGTTTAAATCCAGTTGATGTAGTGAGTCCTTCTGAAATAGCTAGATCAAGTGAGCGCTATGATATTGTATTTGTAGATGAAGCTCATCGTTTGCGACAACGTAAAAACATTGTTAATTATAAAGGGCATGATAAAAATAATAAGGAATTAGGGCTACCTAAAGATAGTACCGAATTAGATTGGATACTTTGCAAAACAGATTGTCCTGTTTTATTTTTTGATACAAATCAGGTTATTGGTCCGTCTGGCATTAATGAAGAAATATTTGAAAAACGATTAAAATGTGAACATAGTCGACAAATTAAATCGTTTGAATTAAAAACTCAAATGCGAGTAGAAGGGGGTGAAACATATTTAAATTATGTAAAATTTCTATTGCAACTAGATAATAAGGTACAAAGTAAATTAATTCCTGAAAATTATGAATTTAAGATATTTGACGATTTTAAATCATTCCAAGAATTATATAGTGAAAAAAGTAAAGAATTTAAACTTGTCCGGTTGATAGCAGGTTATGCATGGCCGTGGAAGAGCAAAAAGGATAAGTCAGAATATGATATAGAGATTGATGGTTATTCATATATATGGAATGTTACAACTACAGACTGGGTCAATAGTTCGGAAACTAGAAAAGGTAAGTCTGAAGTTATTAAAGAAGTTGGTAGTATTCACTGTATTCAAGGTTATGATTTAAATTATGGTTTTGTTATTTTAGGACCTGATATTAAATATGATGTAGATACACATAAGATATATGCAGATAAAACACATTATTTTGATACAAATGGCAAGAAGACTGCAACCGATGAAGAATTAACTGAGTATGTTAAACATATTTATTATGTTTTATTAACTCGAGGAATTAAAGGAACCTATGTATATGCATGTGATTCTGAATTAAGGACATATTTAAAACAATATATAGACGTATATTGAATTAAAATTTACCACCCCCAACCGCTATAGGTTGGGGGTTCTTTTTATTTCCTTTTACAAATAATCCTTGTTTATTCAAAAAACGGCAATGAGTTATGACAATAATTCATTAGTAGCTATATTACGTTGACTGAGGTAATAGGTGGCAGTATAATTCGAGCTATAAGGCCTATATATGAAGTTTTCGTGTAGGATATAGGCGTATGGGTATATTTTTTATGGGGCTTTATATAGGAGGAGTGACATGAAGGGAATCAGCAAATCAAGATTTGTAGCAGTGGTATGCTGTAGTGGTATTGTATTAAGTAGTTCAATTGCAGGAGCTGAAGGTATAGCTCCATCTGATTATGATTTGGGGACAATTGTAGTAACAGCCACTAAGACAAATCAGAGTATTGCTAATGTGCCGGCTAGTGTAAGTGTTATTACATCACAGGATATAGAGAATAAAAATATTTCCTCAGTACAAGAGGCTTTACAATTTTTACCGGGTATTTTTATTGCTCAAAGCGCTCAAGGTAGTTTAACTATGCGTGGTATGGATTCAACAGATGTACTTGTCTTAGTTGATGGAGTACAACAAAATAGTTCATACAATGGTGTAGTGAATTTTAATATGGTGCCCATTACGAATGTAGAACGTATTGAAGTTTTAAGAGGGGGCGCCTCTTCCTTATATGGAGGGCATGCAGTAGCAGGTGTTATTAATATTATTACAAAAGGCGCACCTGAGGTAGGTACTTCCGTAGTGGCCGATGTATCTTATGGTAGTAATAATACTTGGAAAAAAGCTGTTATAGTCAACTCTAGATTATCTGATAAGTGGTTTTTAGGGGTGAATTATGAAAAGCGTTCATCGGATGGTTATCGTGGATTTTATCGAGCTGCTTCAGCTAAAACAGTGAAAGCGAGTACTAAAATTGACGCTAGTGCTGATTTGAAACAATTAAGTAATGGATCTTATTTGTATGGAGGCCGTGGTGAAAAAGAGTGGGAACATGAAAATTATGGTTTTAAAGTAGGTTATCATTTTGATCAAGATAGAGTATTGACATATAGCTATTCAAGAACGAATAGTGAGTCTTCTTATAAGAACCCCTTTACTTATGTGCATGATACTAAGGGAAACTCTATTTGGAAAGGGAATATATTAGTTGGTAAGAATAAATATATAACGTTATCTCCTAAAAACTTCTTAGGATATGATAGTGAGAATAAACGAGATACACATATTTTATCGTATCAAGATGGGGCTAATGATTTTTTTGCTAGAGCAAGTTATGTACATGATAAAGTTGATGGATTTACATCGGCTACAGTTCCGAATAAATATACTGGTATTGATTGGACGGGAGCTGGTGATTATTCACAACATCCAGGTAAAAAATGGACGTATGAAGTTGAGAAAACCTGGCATGATCTTGGAAAGCATACTATTAATGCGGGCTTTTCTTATCATGAAGAAGAAATGATTCAAAAACGTTATGATTTATCTTCTTGGCATAATAAAGGTTCAATTATTGAGCAATATGCACAAGACGAAGGTAAAGTAAAAAATTTAGCAGTTTTCGTTCAAGATGAATATAAATTTGATGATGAATGGTCTTTATTTGTTGGGGCTCGATATGATCGTTTCAAAAAAGGTGATGGTAAATTCTGGCTTAGTGGCAAGCAGGGATATGACACGACTTCAGAAGGTAAATTATATAACCATATAAGTCCTAAAGTTGCATTAGAGTACAAGGCAAATGATACGATGAATTATTATGTATCCTATGGTGAATCATTTAATCCACCGGCTTTGTATAATATTTATCGCTTTGGTGGTTCTGGTATGGGGAATGTAATTCCTAATCCCGATTTAGATCCTGAAATATCTAAGACTTGGGAACTGGGGATGAAACGTCATTTAACGGATAAAGATACATTAGATATTTCTTTATACCAAGTAAAAACAAAAGATAAAGTAGCTTATACATATTTTTATTTGCCTAATAGTAGTATCGTTAAATACAAACAATATATTAACTATGGGGAAGAAAATCGTCGTGGCATAGAGTTTAATTATGAACATCGATTTAATGATAATTTGAGTTCCTATATTAACTATGCTTGGCAGATGGGGAAAGTGAGTGGCCCTGAAATTACAAATACAAACCAATCTGGCTATAGTAATCAAGTTGATTATGGTGTACCTAAACATATTTTCCATGCAGGGCTAACGTATGATAGAGCAAAATGGACGGCTTTATTAGATATGCAATATGTGAGTCCGCGTCAAAATACGAATGCGCCAGGTGGTGAGTATGGTGCCTATGATGGTTATTTCTTAGTTAATACAAGTGTAGGCTATCGTGTAACACCAGACTTTACCGTTAAATTCAGTATTGACAATTTATTTGATAGAGAATTTTACGATAATGAAGCAACGGCTGGACGCACTTATACTTTAGGTGTTCGTTATGAATATTAAAGGTTGATAAATTTATGAAACGTTGGTATCGAGTACATAAGTATGCTGGTATGGTTAGCCTAGCAATTTTCTTTTTACTTTGCGTTTCAGGGCTAGTGATTATGGTTCGAAGTATCCCTTTTGTGAATTTTAATCAATTTGGAACGCTTTATACAGGAGAGTCATTGTGGCGTAATAGTGATATTAAAGTACAAGAAGTATTACAGGCAAATCCTAATTTACAGCTTAATTCCATGACCATTAGACCTGAAAAGTCGATGCTCACGATTCGTTTTAAAGAAATGGGGAACGATGGATTAGTTCGTTATCATTTTTATAACAAAAATGATGATTGGGTACTAGCAAATAATGAATTTTTATCAGGATATTATAATAATGAGTATTTGAATGTACTAACTCGTTGGTTGGCTAAGATGCACAGTAATTTAGGGTTAGGTGATTATGGGCGCATTATATTACTGTTTTTTACACTTATGAGTTTGGTTACTTGCGTTGTAGGATATTTTTTACATCTGAGATTGGGTAATAAAAAGAGTGCCATAGGTTATTATTCACTCCATAGGCTATTAGGGGCTATAGTAGCCCCATATTGCATGGTTTTGTTTATTTCTGGAGGTTTATTAATCGGTTATTCTTATTTTTCAAAATTAGAGTATTCAGAACATAATTTAGCAGCTAAGGAATATTTTAGCGTACAATCTGTTGAAGGATCTGTTTACTCTTATACTGAAATGTTTGAAGCGGTTAAGAATATATATCCAGAGAAAGAAATAGTGTCAATTTATATTCCATCAGCTAAGGCATTAACAAAAGCCAGTAGTAGTACCTATTATTTTAGATTAGTAGATAAAGAAGCAATTTCAGATTCTTATCAAGGATATTTAGTAACTGATGATATATGGGTATCAGCTTATAGGAATAATAATATGATGCGTTATGAAGCGGTGTCGCCTTGGTATATTAGTTGGTTGGCTAAGGGGATTGATTTACATTTTAAAAATCATGAGGATCCGATATTAGTATGTATTTGGATTATTTATTTAGTAATGAGCTGTTTGTTAGTAGTAGTTCCTTTTAGTAAAACATTGCGATGCATTCGGTTTAAAGTTAGTACTAAGTATCCAATAAGTGCAGGGAATTTTATTTTAACTTTTGGTTGTTTGATTTTACCATTATATGGTCCTATTGGTATTTATACGGGAATAGTCTGTGGGATTTTGAGTTTTATATTAGTAGGGCTTAGTTTACGCAGTATAGATTTAAAGAGGTAGTTAAGATTTAAATTTTTCTTTTTACTAAGTGAAATTTGAAATATGGTTGACAGGTATACAGGAGTTATATAAACTATAGTTAATAGTTAATAGTTAATAGTTAATAGTTAATAGTTAATAGTTAATAGTTAATAGTTAATAGTTAATAGTTAATAGTTAATAGTTAATAGTTAATAGTTAATAGTTAATAGTTAATAGTTAATTAAATAGAGAATATATAGGTGTCATTTAGACTTAATAGGGAAATCGGTATAAGCCGATGCGGTCCCGCCACTGTAAGAGGAGCGAACCTCACATTGCCACTGGTTAAATCTGGGAAGGCGAGGTAAGCGATGAATCTAAGCCAGGAGAACTGCCTATAGAAGAATCACCGTTTTACCTACGAGCGATGGGGAGGGGATTGGCGATAATATAAATTGTGAATTTTAAATTTTCTTAATTATGTTATAGACACATCTTCTTAGATGTGTCTTTTTATTTTTATCTATAGACTGGAGGGAATATAGTCGTGGATTTATTAGCATTATTTCACAAGGGTGGTTTAGTTATGTACCCTATTTTACTGGTCTCTATCATTGCAGTAGCTATCGGGGTTAATCGGTATTTATGTTATAAAGGAGCCATTTCAAATATCGAATTGTTAAAAGAGCATTTACCTG
The DNA here is from genome assembly GCF_943193155.1 of Veillonella intestinalis. GTDB lineage: Bacteria > Bacillota > Negativicutes > Veillonellales > Veillonellaceae > Veillonella_A > Veillonella_A intestinalis. The sequence continues at coordinate 124,379 of NZ_CALPDB010000001.1, forward strand.
AGCTACTACGATACAATCGATTAGAAGAAGCTAAAGTTATTTGTGAGAAAGCCGGCGGTGTAGCCGGTAAGATTATTAAAGAGTCCATTGCGGAGCGGACGGAAGATTTAAAAGCTAATGATGTAGCTGAAAGTATTGCAACTCATGAAGTATTTCAGTTGAAAAAATATTTAAACTATTTGGAGACAATTGTTACTTTATCGCCTCTATTAGGGTTATTAGGTACCGTAGTGGGGATGATTGGCTCCTTTAGTGTATTATCTATTGAGTCCGGTGAACCTTTTGCTATTACAGGTGGTGTAGGTGAGGCCTTAATTGCTACAGCTACAGGATTATTAGTAGCTATTTTAGCTTTAGTAATTCATACGTATTTAGCACAACGAGTCAATGTGTTGATTGCTGATATTGAATATGCAACATCAATCTATGTAATTAATACGAATGCAGGTAATCGCCATGAAGCTTAAATCCATGAAAATAGAGCATCAACCAAAATTAATGATTATTCCTATGATTGATATTATTTTTTTCTTGCTTGTATTTTTTATGATGAGCATGCTTACTATGGTGGTTCAAAAAAGCGTGCCTATCCAATTGCCACAAGCCGCTACCTCTAAAGTTAATTTGGATAAAGTCTTGCCCATTACAGTGACTGCAGATGGGACGATTTATTTAGAAAAAGAAGCTGTGCCAGAGTGGCAATTAAGACATCGTTTAGAAACAGAAGTTAATAAAAACCCTAGTTTGGCTATTATTGTTCGGGGCGATGCTGGTGTAAATTACGGGCGCGTAGTCAGTGTTATTGATACAGTAAAAAAATCAGGCATACAAAAAGTATCAATCGCTGCTGAGGAGAGATAGGAGCGATTTTAATGAATTATCAAAATATGTGGATGAAACCTTGGATAGCCTCCTTAGTTTTTCATGCCATAGTTTTGCTATCAATTCCTTTGTTACCTTGGCCTGAAACACCAAAATTTGAGGAGCTCGAGAATCATATTGAGGTGGACTATATAGAGATTAAACGTCCAGTACCGAAAGGATTACCTGATAGTGGTGGTGATGGCGGGGATGGTAGTGGCAAATTTATGGCTAATTTACCGACCATCGCGTCTATGGCTGCTTTACCTGAATATTCAGAGCCTTTAACGAGTAATAATGAGGATAGTATTATTACTAAGCATCAAGATACTAAGCAAAATGGTTATGATAGGGCTGGGGTAGAAAGCACACTCGGTGGTGACGCGGTAGATAATGGGAGTGGCGGTAGCGCTGGCTTTGAAAGTGGCAATCAACCCGGTATTCAAGGGGAGGAAAATGGTGAAGTAGTGGATACTACTTTTTATCGTCCCGTACCGACCTACACACCAAAACCACGATACCCACGGGCGGCTAGAAATAAAGGAGTTCGTGGTAGTGTTGGTGTAGGCTTAACCATTGGAGCTGATGGGAGCGTAGAATCTGCATGGGTAGTTGATTCCTCGGGTAGTGAACTACTAGATCAAGCTGCTGTAGATGCAGTAAACTCTTGGCGATTTGAACCGGCTAGACGAGGTAATGAGCCAGTAAGCACAACAACAAGCGTAAATGTAGAGTTTCAATTAAGATGATTGGTAGCAATAAATATAGGTTTGAGGATATGCAATAAAAGAATTGGAAGTAATATATGAGAAGAAGAAAAGCATTTATTAGTATTTTGACTTTACTGATTTTATTGATTATAGTAGCATTTACCGCTTTGTATGTAGGAACAATTAAAGTACCGTTTATTGGAGGGTTAAAGAGTTTAGCTCAAGGCTTTGGTATGCCAATAGGAGCAAATTTGCCATTAGAGCCAGAACAGGAAGCTGTATTATGGTATATTCGTTTGCCACGGTTATTGATAGGCCTTATGGTAGGTGCTTCTTTGGCTTTAGCAGGTGTTGTCATGCAAGGAATTTTTTCAAATCCTTTAGCAGACCCTGGTATTATGGGCGTTTCCGCAGGGGCCTCATTTGGTGCTGTTATAGCTATTTCATTAGGGTTAACCTCATTAGGCATGTTTTATATGCCTGTATTTGCTTTTGTAGGCGCATTCGCAGCTGTATCGGTGACAGTTATGCTAACTGTACGTGGGGGACGCATAGAAACGGCAACGTTATTATTAGCTGGCGTTGCCGTCAGCATGTTGTTAGGTGCCTTTACTTCTGGCATGTTGACATTGATGAATGAATATCGTTTGCGGGAGTTTCTATTTTGGATGGTAGGCGGACTTGATTTTAGACGGTGGGAACATGTTCTGCTGGCTGTGGGGCCATTTGTAGTTTGTAGTTCTATTTTGATGATGTTAGGGCGCCAATTAAATGTATTAGTTCTTGGTGAAACAGAAGCAAAAGCACTGGGTGTGCCCGTTATTTTATATCGTTTACTTTTTTTGTTTTTGGCTTCTTTTATTACAGCTACGGCTGTTTGTGTGAGTGGCGCTATTGGATTTGTGGGACTCATTATTCCCCATATTGTGAGGATTTTAGTTGGGCCAGATCATCGAATTTTATTGCCTACATCTGCATTAGCTGGAGCCGTATTTCTTGTATTTTGTGATACCTTAGGTCGAATAGTAGTAGCTCCTAATGAAATTCGAGTCGGCATAATGACGACTCTATTAGGCGCCCCCTATTTTTTATATTTATTACGTCGAGTTCGTCAAAAAGGAGGCATTTAAATGGAACTAACAGTTAATCAAATGAGTGTATCCTTAGGTGGGCAAGCTATATTACACAATGTGTCTGCCACCATTAGAAGTGGTGAATTTGTAGGTATTATTGGCCCCAATGGGTCTGGTAAAACGACATTTTTAAAATCGTTGCGAGGTCTTTGCCCTATACAAGCAGGTGAGGTTATTTTAAATGGTTATAATATAAGGAATTTAAAGGATAAAGAAATCGCACGACAAGTGGCTTATATGCAACAAAGCAGCACCATAAATTTTGGTTATACAGCTAGAGAGATTGTGTTAACAGCGCGTTATCCGTATTTAAAGTGGTGGCAAAATGAAACGTCAAGGGATGAAGCTATTGTAGAACAAGTTATGAAAGACGTGGGGATTTGGTCGCTTCGTAATCGTGCTGTTAATGAGTTGAGTGGCGGTGAGCGGCAACGCGTTTTTTTAGCTAAAGCATTGGCGCAAGATACAAACTTTTTATTATTGGATGAACCAACAGCTGCGCTTGATTTAGTATATGCTGATGAAATTTTTCGTCAAGGTAGAACGTATTGTGAACAAGGGAAGGGTATCTGTATTGTTGTTCATGACTTAGAATTAGCAGCTAAGTTTTGTACTCGCTTGTTACTTTTTTCAAAAGGTCAATTAGTAGCTGATGGTACATCACAAGAAGTGCTGACAGCAGGTCATTTAAAAGATGCTTTTCAGTTAGCCGCTGCTGTTTATAAAGACCCCTATTTTAAACAACAACGTATTTTTGTATTTCCTAAAGACGCGATATCTATAGAACCATATCGAACAGAAAATATATTACCAGCTGATATATCTGTAGCGTTACGAGATGAATTATGAGAATAAAGACAATCAATCGCTTTTTTATATTTTTGTTAATTTTCCTGTTAACTATTTCTATTACGGGCTGTAAGTTGCTGGAAGAAACAAAGGCAGTGGCTGGAACTCATTTAGTACGAGATTCAACAGGTGTTATAGTAGCGATTCCTGATAGACCTTCACGAATTATTCCTATTGGTGTTAGTTCGGAAGATTTGGTTATTTCGTTAGTAGGACCAGAGCGAATAGTGGCTATTGGTAATTTGCCGAATAATTTTCCTGAGGAATCAAAACAAATCAAGCACCGTACAAAGCTAAATACAGAAGCTATTATGGCTTTAAGACCGGATTTAGTAATTGCTCCTGATTGGGCAGATCCTGAAATGATTACTATGTTACGGGCTTTAAAAATATCTGTGTATGTATATAAGGTGCCACATACAATTTCTGAAATTAAAGTAACAATTCACGAGTTGGCAGCTATCCTTCAAGTGGAATCTAAGAGTGACATGATTATTACAGATATGGAACGGCGATTAAGTAAGGTTCAAGCCTTTACTAGTAGTACGGTTGCCGATAAAAAAGTAGTAGCCTTTTATGGTGTGTTAGGCTTAACAGGCGGTCTTAATAGCACGTTTGACACAATATGCCAAATTATTAATGCATCTAATGCAGCGGCTATGTTGGGTCTGGACGTAAGTGAGAGCGGTAAACGAGAAGATTTATTGAGGATTAATCCGGATGTGATTATTGTACCATCGAATGTGTATAGTTTCGATCAGTATAAAGAACTTGATGTAACCAATATTTATACTGATCCTGCATTGCAAACTATTAAAGCTGTTAAAAATAAACAAGTGTATGTTATTGATGCTCGTTGGATTATGAGTTATTCGCAGTTTATGGTTAATGCTGTTGAAGCAATGGCTACTAATATATATGGCTATAAGAAATAGTGTATGTAGTGTATAACGTGTATGAATTCACTGTGGTAAATACAGTGAAGTTGAAATCTGTGAGTTTGATAAAATAGAAGAGTTTTTGTATATTAGGAGGGTTTGTAATGAAACAAGTAGTAAAGGACAAAAAAGTATTAACTATATATGTAACATTAGCTTTAATGGGAACAACTTTAGGTAGCCAAAGTGTGTGGGCTGCTGAAAGTAATGATGAAGTGTATATTTTACCTGATGTTGTAGTAACAGCAACCCGTACAGAACAACAAGTTGACAAAGTTCCGGCTAGTGTGACAGTTTTACAAGGTGAGGATTTACAAGAACGACATCAGGATAATTTAGGTGAGGTTCTTCGTATTGTGCCAGGCGTTGATATTAACAATTATAGTGGTGGTGTTGGGTATACTAATTCGAATAGTTTTCGAATTAATGGTAGTAACAATGTATTATACATGGTTGATGGTATCAATATGAATGCGGCTGGTGTGAATCCTCCGATGACTACTATGAAAAATATGGATGGCATAGGTCGTGTTGAGGTTATGAAAGGGGCTGCATCCACACTATACGGTTCAGGAGCTATCGGTGGTGTTGTAAATGTTATTACAAGAGTTCCTGATGAAGGAATGCGTACAACGATGCGTGTTATTGGTGGGAGTTATGATCAAGAACAGTATAAAGTGATGAATGAAGGGCAAGAGGGCAACGTGTATTGGCGTGCCTCCTATCAAAAAGATTTGATGGGGAGTTATAAAGATGCTCATGGACTTACTATACCTCAGCATTTAGATAGCCATACCACATCTTTTATGGTAGGGAGTGATATTAATGCTGATAATAATGTAATGTTCTCTTATGATTCATATCGGGCCAATGTAAAATATGCAGATTCTAATAATAATTTAACAAATATTCGGCGTGGTCATGAAGCAAATGATTCGTTCCGTGGCATTTGGAAGCAGATAGTTAATGAGCGATTAAGCCATCAATTGTATATGTTACATAATCATTATGATACTACCTATGATGGATATAATACGGATATTAAGACAGTTGCTATTGGTGACCAAGTCACATATGCATTGGCTAATCATACGTTAATTGGTGGTATTGATTGGCGGCAAGATAAAGTAGGGAGTTTAGGTGATTCATTTGAAATGATTCGTGATAAAAAATTAAGTAATACTTCTGTTTATGTGCAGGATACATGGGAATTCGCACCTAAATGGACATTGACGCCAGGAGTTCGTGTTGATCATCATTCTGAATTTGGCACTCATACATCACCTCATATTACTTTGGGGTATGATGTGAATGATAAAACAAATGTATATTTAACTTATAATGAATATTTCTTGGCCCCAACACCATATCAGCTATTTAGTCAGAATTATGGAAATCCTAATTTGAAACCTGAAACAGGCCATGAAATCGATTTTGGTGTTCATCATCAATTTAGTAATTCTCTATGGGGGAATGTAAACTTCTTTACACGTCATTCCACGGATAAAATTGATTTCAATTATATAAATTGGAAATATGCTAATGTAGATTCTGAAAAGGCGCGTGGTTTTAGTTTGGATTTACGTAAGCAGATTACCCAACATTTGTCAGCAACAGCAGCTTATACATATACGCACATTGATGGTACGTCTAATCGAGCAGCTAATGCAAATGGTTATGTACCAAAGCATTCGGTTAATTTTAGTTTGGATTATAATGATGAAAAATGGGATGCTCATTTAGATGTGCGTGGTGTGATTGACCGATCTGGCCGTTATGTAAGTGATGATAAGGGAGATTTCTTCCCTAAGATCACCTATTGGATTACTAATATTAGTTCTAATTACCGAGTGAATGATGATTTTACCATCTTTGGTCGTGTAAATAATATTTTTGATGTATATTATGCTGAAATGTCTAATGTGGCCTATGGTGGTTCTCGTGATTGGTGGACTATGCCGGGGCGCAATTACCAATTAGGCGTAGAAGTATCTTTCTAATCTAGGGTCTTTATAGTATGAGTATGTTATAATATCAGTACAATAGTAGCCCTTTTAAAGGATAAGAGTAATTTCTATAAATAAAAATGTGGCAGGCTATAATAACAGATAGCTTTTCAAAATAATTTAAAGGAAGAGTTATTTACAATAGATTGTAATCAATGATTGTAATCAATGAGAGGAGACCATGTATGCATGAGGATTTAATTAGTATCAGTGATATGGCCAAGTTACACGGTTTAACGCGGCCTACATTGCTATATTATGACTCAATTGGTTTGTTTTCACCAGTATATGTAGCTGATAATGGCTATCGCTATTATAGTCGTATTCAAATTCCTTTATTGCGAGAGATATGTTTTTTAAAATCATTAGGGGTCAGTTTAAAAGAAATTCAACAACATCTTAATCAACGCAATCCTGAAGTAGAGTTACAATTATTAGTGGCACAAGAGGGCAAAATTGAACGTGAATTACAAGAATTGGGGCGTAAACGATTAGCTTTACAACAGCGCCTTTATATGTATAAAGAAGCTGTATTAGCTGTTTCACAGCCACAAGAAAAGCCCTTTTTACGGCATTATAAACCACGGAGCATTATATTTCATCCATTTCAAGCTACTGAAACGGGCGAGGTAGATCGGCAAAATATACATTTGACCGCGATGGAATTGTGGCGTGATTTATATAGTCATGAATTTTTACCTGCTTATAGTTTTGGTACTTTGTTAAAACAAGAAGCATTGCTTACGGACAATCCTTTAAAAGATGGAGGTTGTTATATTCGAATTCCTGTAGAATCAACGGGCTTCGAATCAACATTAGTTACGTTGCCAGAAGGGGCTTATGTATGCCGCTATAAACGAGGGCGACCTAATGATGTGACGGTACTGAATAAACTTCTCGAGTGGATTAAAAATGAAGGGTATGAAGTTTGTGGCGATGTAGTGGACGCTTGCTTTTTAGATACGACTTTTGATGAAGAATTACATGATGAAGTATTTTCTATGTTACAAGTTCCTGTAAAGCCTCTTAACGATAAAAAATGAGTATTTTGGAGGCTAAGAAGTATAAGTTACAAAGCCTGTAGTAATGCTATCTAGTGATACTTTATATGCGTTCTTGTAAAAACAAAAGTCTTTTTAGAAAGTTCATACAAATTTCATAGGAATTTTGCAAAAAAAGCTATTGACTGTAAAGTTACTTTATAGTTTAGAATAACATCATAGTTAAGAAATAATCTATAGAATCTAGTAAAAATAGATTTTAAGAAAGGAAGTTTTTATTATGATGGCAATTCTAATTTTAATCAACCAATTACTAGAAGACTGGTACAAAGCACTATAATTTGATATAAATTTCAGAATGTAGTGAGTGAAAGTAGCGAGGTAGCTTTTAAAATGCAGTTTAGTGAGAGCTATACAAAGCAATGGAATAATGAATTAAAGAGAGTATCGCAGTAAGATGATAAAAATCATATACTGCGATATTTTTTATAGTGAGAGTAATTTGTTTTAACTATGAAAGTATTGTTTACATATAGCAAAAAGTTAGTTAACGATGATTCTTTTTTATTCAAAAGGGGTAAGAATGCCCTTTTTATTGACATTCTAGGCTTTGAAAGGTATCATTAAATATAATATAAAAAATGGAGGCTACCTATGAAACAGTGTATGGATGCGGATAATTTACATCGCCGTCTAAAGAAAATTATTGGGCAGGTACAGGCTATTGATAGAATGGTTGACGAAGACGTGCCATGTGAAGATATTTTATCGCAGATTAATGCTGCTAAATCAGCTCTTAATCGCGTTGGGCAGGTTATTTTGGAAGGTCATATTCGTCACTGTGTGCGTGATGGTCTAGAGCATGGGGATGTAGATAAAACATTAGATAAATTTACTAAAGCAGTAGAACGTTTTGCTAATATGCAGTAATACAATTATAAGTGATGCCATAATATAAGTAATATACTAATATAGTAACATTTAGATATGTAGACGAAGATACGTTGGAGTATACTTCGTCTTTTTTTATTGCATATCTTGACAACCTATACCCCCATAGGTATATAATTGGTGGTATAAGGATATACCTCTATGGGTATATTAGCCTAAATATATGAATGATTAATCATGTAAACATATAATAATTAATTGCAATGGGTGTCTATAGGAGGCAAACTGATGGAAGCTGCTATTCGTAAATTAGAAGTGACTGTATTTAGTCGTGTCGAGTATATATTAGAATTAGGTGGAATTAAAAAAGATATAGTATTTTTAGTGCTATCAGGTTTAGCTGTATTAGCTAGTTTATTTGATATTCAGCCATTTCCTTTTGATATAGCTTGGGTAGCGATTATTTTATGTGGTGTCCCTATCATTTTAGAAGCTATTATTGGTCTAGTGACTGAATTTGATATTAAAGCAGATGTACTGGTATCGTTGGCTTTGATAGCTGCTATAGTAACGGGTGAAATTTTTGCAGCGGCCGAAGTCGCATTTATTATGCAAATTGGTGCTCTTTTAGAAGATATTACTGTAGCAAAGGCGCGGGCTGGCATTGAAAAGTTAGTTAATTTAACACCGCAAGAAGCTCGCCTTATGACTTCATCTGGTGAGACTTTAGTGGATGCGGAGTTAGTGCAAGTTGGTGATATACTTCGCGTATTACCTGGAGAAACCATTCCTGTGGATGGCGAAATTATTTCAGGTGAAACATCTATTAATCAGGCCGTTTTAACAGGCGAATCATTACCTGTAGATAAAACTGTTGGTGATACAGTAGCGAGTGGGACCGTTAATCAATTTGGGGCATTTCATATGCGAGCAACAAAAGTGGGCGAAGATAGCTCTATTCAACGTATGATTCGACTAGTACAGTCAGCTGATGCGGGGAAGGCAAAGATTGTGGGACTTGCTGATCGTTGGGCCACTTGGGTAGTTCTTATTGCTTTATTATCTGCTGTGGGAACCTGGTGGGTTACTGGTGAAATTTTACGGGCTGTAACAATTTTAGTTGTATTTTGTCCTTGCGCCCTTGTATTAGCTACGCCAACAGCTATTATGGCAGCCATTGGCAATGCCACTAAGCACGGTTTTTTAGTGCGTGAAGGGGATGCTCTTGAACGATTAGCTACAGTAACAAAAGTTACGTTTGATAAAACCGGAACTTTAACTTATGGCACACCTACTGTGGTTGCTATTGAAACAGTTGGTAATACAGTGGCAACGACTAAAGCGCTTGGCGAATATAAGATTAATACCGTATATGGAGCTAATGGTGTATCTGGAACTAATACTACATATGAAACTAATACTGCATATGAAACTAATGCTACATATGGAACTAATGTTACACAGGAAAGTACTAGTACATATGGAACTAATACGGCACAAGCTATTTTTCAATTAACGGCTAGTTTAGAAGCTATGTCAGAACATCCATTAGGAAAGGCAATTGTTAAGGCCTATAAAGAGAAGCAAGCAGCAACACTGAAGGTAGACGCTAGTGCCGTTGATTCAAGGAAGGCAGAATCAGCCTATTTATTGCCTTGTTCTGATTTTAAAATGCTACCAGGACGCGGTGTGTCTGGCATCATTGGAGGGCAATTAATCTTAGCTGGTAATGACCGTTTAATGGCGGAGCAGGGCATTGCTATTAGTCCTGGTGTAGCTAAAACAGCTCAACTCTACTTAGATAAAGGAAGTACAATCGTTTACATTGCCATTGCTAATACATTAGTAGGCTATCTTGTTCTAGCAGATACTGTACGGCCTGACAGTGCACAGATGGTAGATCGGCTTCACCGCTTAGGAGTGCAAACTGTTTTATTAACTGGTGATAATCAAAATGCAGCCTATGCGATTGGCAGTCAGTTAGGCATTCGTGAAATTGTAGCTAATTGTTTGCCAGAAGATAAATTAAACTATATTAATCAGCGTCAACAAGTTAAGCAGAATGTGGCTATGATTGGCGATGGTATCAATGATGCGCCAGCACTTAAAAAGTCGAATGTAGGGATTGCTATGGGTGGCATAGGGAGTGATATTGCTGTTGATGCTGCTGACATTGCCCTCGTGGATGATGAAGTGAAAGAATTGCCTCACTTGATTGCCTTAGCAAAGCGTATGATGAGTACGATTAAGTGGAATTTAGCCTTTGCTATGATTTTAAATTTTGTTGCTATTGGATTATCCTTTCCTGGCATTTTAAATCCTGTAACTGGTGCTTTAGTTCATAATGCTGGTTCTGTATTAGTTATCATTAATTCAGCGTTGTTATTAAAATGGCGTAGTGCATAATTGAAACATTAAAGGCTCTTGAAAGTAAAGCTCTTTCAAGAGCTTTTTGTTTATAAGAAAGGTTGTTATAAGTTTGTTAAAGGGGAAACTAGCTTAATGTCGAAATACTATATAAGGGGATACATTGGAAAATAGTATTATCACACCTTTTGTTAAGAGAGGAGGCCATGCTAATATGAAAAAAGTATTTGCTGTATTACTTAGTTTAGGGATATTAAGTGCATTGCAATTAGATATAATGAATAGGGTACCTATGGAGTTTAGTGGGGTTCAGGCGGCTTCAAGTAATGAGGCAACACAACATCAAAGTAAATTGAAAAGTGCTTTAGCTAATATGACAGGGACTTATGACAATGCGAGACCTGGCAGGGCTTATGGTAAACCATTGCCAAAGAGTGATTTAACTATAGCTGGTGTTAGTTTGGGCGCTGATTTTTCAGATATTCAACGAAGTTTAGGAACACCTTCCGCTACTACTTGGTATGGCAATCAGATTGACTCACTTACGTATGGTGGCATTACATTTAGTACGTTTCAACGAAGCGAGAAGATGTTTTATATAGAAATTGTTAACCGTGATGCTGTAACTAATCGTGGTGTTGCGGTGGGGGATTCCTTGGAAAAAGTATATGCTCTGTATGGTAGACCAGATGCCGTAAATGAAGGTCATAACATGTGGTTTTATGGAGTTTTTTATCCTTTATCAGATAATATGCAGGGGATTCGTTTTGTTCATGATGGTAATAGAGTAACTAAGATTATAATTTGGTGATTTTGAGTAGTTTACTAAGTGATTTAAAAACTAATGTAATTGGGGATACAAGTAAATTAAAATGATAAAAAGATAAAATATAGCTAATAGTTTAAAATCTGTAAGAGTAGAAAGGAATTGTATGGAAATTATATATTGGTCAGATTATGCTTGTCCATTTTGCTATATTGGACGAAACCATTTGGAGGCAGCGATTCAAAAAATTAAAGCAGAAGAAAATATATCTTTTACTATTATTATGAAGGCCTTTGAATTAGATCCAGCGGCACCTACTGTTTGTGAAACTACAACTGTTGACCGTTTTGCTCAGAAATATGGACTAACTCGTGAAGTAGCTGAGGATAAAATAAATGGTATTAATTTGATGGGACAAGCTATTGGATTAGATTTTAAGTATGATAAAGCACAGTCTACAAATACGTTTGATGCACATCGTTTAACAAAATGGGCACAGAGCAAAAGTTATGAAATGGCCGATGCATTAGCTGAACGCTTATATGCTGCTTATTTTACAGAAAGTAAACCCTTAGCTGACCATGAGGTGCTAGTGGCTGCTGCTAAAGCAGTTGGTTTGCCTGAAACGGAGGCGCGTGCTGTCTTAACTTCTGAAGAATATACTAGCGAAGTACGTGAAGAAGAAGCTTTGGCCGCTCGTTATGGTATTCAGGCAGTGCCATTCTTTGTTGTTAATGACCAAGTAGCACTACCAGGGGCTTTGCCCGTTGAAGAATTTGAAAAAGTACTCCGTGAAATGTTGGCGAAAGAAAAAGAACATAGAGCGAAAGAATCTAAAGAAGAAACTCATTAAGAAGCTAATTAAGAGAAAATAAAAGATATGAAAAATTGAGTACACTGTAGCTGTCTAATCCAGAATCCTATAAGTAAAAGGACTGAACTAGTTAACTAGTTCAGTCCTTTTGTTGTGTGTGAAAATTATTTAATTGGGCGGATAATTAATAATTCCAGCCGAACATAGCAAAGAGCGTATCTTTGATTTGTTCGTGTTCGGACATTGGGACATATTTATTCCACCCAGAATCAAAATCTGATAAATAACCATCATAAATGAGATTTCCATGAATATCATAATATTCTGCAGAAGAACCTTCATAAATTTTAGTGGAATATACTACTGTATATTTAGTGATAGAAGTAGTAATTACATCTGGCTTTACATTACCTCTACTAGAATTACCAATCCACTGTGAACCTAAAGGTGTAAATACATGCATTACATGTGCTTTAACTTTACGATTTTGTGCTTGCCCACTAGCTTCTAAGCTACGACGATCTACATAGGTCGTATAATATTTGTTTGAAGATACTTCAATCCAACGCTCCCCACGTTGTGAAGCTTTCATAGTCCCATCCGATGTTGTAGTTGTACCAGCTGGTATGCCTAAGGCACGATCCAGTTTGTCTAATGTTTTACTGAGCCAACTAGCATCTACAGGATTATACAAAGTTGCCATAAATAAAGGGATAAATAATACCGTTAAAATACGCATGAGCTGTTTCATACTATCACTCTCCTAATTAAAATACAGCTTTTCACTAAACATATCTCCAAACAATGGTTGACTACTTAGACTTATGAACGTACAGTTTATAGAATATTGCACTGTATGCCATTTCATGTTGTAGTCATGTTTAGTATACAAAAATCTCCAATATAAGACAATACCTTTTAGTAATAGATGTTAAAAAGTGAAATAAACAAATATTTTAAGGCTATTACAATGATATAACTATGTAATCTTTAAGAGTCACTTGTGAAGTTTGCTTTAACATTTATAGTTAATGTATGCATGGAATTGTTCAAGACATATCATTTGATAATTTTGTTTAATTTTTTCAGCGGAGGAATTAGTTATGAAACGGCCTTATATTTTTTGTCATATGCTGACATCATTAGATGGAAAGATTATGGGAAAATTTTTTGAAACACCAGAAGGAGCTAAAGCAGGGGACGTATATTCAGGCGGGAATGTGTGATGAAGTCAGTATTGTTATAGCGGCAGCGGCTGATGGCTCTTTGAAAACTCCTGCTTTGTTTGCAGCATTTGAAAATGGGGAATCTGATAGACCTCAACGTTTTGAGCTTATTAATGTGTTACCACAAGACGGCGGGGCAATTTGGGCTCGCTATAAAATTATAAAACCATAATTATTTAAGCATGAGTATCTATGTAGGAGTATATTTTGGAGAAAATATAGGCAATGGAGTTTATATATTTAGTAAAATATATAATTGACAAAGGGTCAATGAAGGTGTATTCTAATAACAAATCAAAAAATTTTGATTTGTTAGGAGGATGAATTTATATGATAGAAAAAGGTCATTTAAATCATAAGGCAAATGCTAAAATATTTAAGGCTTTTTCCGATGAAAAACGCCTAGCTATTTTAGAACTTTTGCAACATGGTGAAGAATGTTCTTGTGTATTATTGGAAAAGCTTGATTTGACACAGTCAGGTTTATCTTATCATATGAAAGTTCTTTGTGATGCAGGGATAGTAATTGGTAGACCAGACGGTAAGTGGACATTCTATCATATATCTTCTGAAGGGTGTCAGCGAGCAGTTAATGTGTTGTTAAATGCAACTCATGTACTATAAATTTTAGTCACCCTAATATAGGGTGACTAAAAAATAACCATTAAATCAAAATATTTTGATTTGATGGGAGAGTTATAATTTTTAGGAGGTTGTTATGAAAGTAGAAGGTATTTCATTTTTTGAAAAGAATTTAACAATTTGGGTATTACTTTGTATGCTTTTTGGTGTTACTTTGGGGCAATTATTTCCTCAATTTTCACAATGGCTGGGGCAACTTGAGTTGTATAATGTATCAATACCTGTGACTATTCTATTGTGGATAATGATATATCCCATGCTATTAAAAGTAGATTTTTCAAGTTTGCGTAATATTAGTAATAATCCTAAAGGGCTATTTTTAACTTGGACTATTAATTGGTTGGTAAAGCCTTTTTCTATGTATGCTATTGGTTATGTGTTTTTCTTTATTATTTATCAGGATATTTTATCAAATGCTCTTGCATTAGAATATTTAATTGGTGCTGTTCTATTAGGTGCAGCACCATGTACTGCTATGGTTTTTGTATGGAGTAAATTAACTAAAGGAGATAGTGCTTACACCTTAGTACAAGTGGCAAGTAATGATTTAATTATTTTAGTAGCGTTTGTTCCAATAGTTAGCTTTCTTTTAAATCGAGGGGATATTTACATTCCATGGGAAACGTTAGTGGTGTCTGTTGTGTTATTTGTAGTCGTGCCATTGGCATTTAGTGTTATTACACGACAAATTATTGTTAAAAAACATGGTGAAACTTATCTAACAGAACAATTTATTCCTAAGTTTGATCCTTATACAATGGTAGGCTTATTATTGACTCTTATTATGATTTTTACCTTTCAAGGAAATAAAATTTTAGCTCAGCCGCTTGATATTGTACTTATTGCGATTCCGTTAATTGTTCAAGTATTTTTTATTTTTGGCATTACTTTTAGTTTAGCGTATTTTTTAAAGCTACCTTATTCTATGGCCGCTCCTTGTTCGATGATTGGGGCCTCTAACTTTTTTGAATTATCGGTAGCGGTTGCTATAGCTTTATTTGGCTTATCTTCTGGGGCTACGTTAGCAACGGTAGTAGGTGTATTAGTTGAAGTGCCAATTATGTTGTTGTTAGTGAGAATCGCTAATCGTTTATCTAGTAAATTTGCGTGACTGATTAAAATTTAGATTTAAATATACTAATACTTATTTTCTTTACTATGATATACTTAAATTACCTTAAATGTTTATTGTGGAAAGTCATGAAATACTAATAGAGCTAAGTATTTTTGACATTACTAGTGAGTAGTGTGTATTAGTAAGTGGGAGGTACTAGTAAGTAGGATGCACTAGTAAGTGGCCTAGATTTTATAACTATTGTAGAATGTATAGTGTTATCTAAGGAGATAGAGATAAGGAGTATCTTATGGGAAAACAAATTTTAATCGTTGTAGATATGCAAAATGATTTCATTTCCGGCTCGTTAGGAACTCAAGAAGCGCAAGGTATTGTGTCGAAAGTTGCTGAAAAGATAGCAAATTTCAGCGGTGATATATATTTCACTATGGATACACATGATGAAAGCTATGAAACATCGCAAGAGGGCAAATCGTTGCCAATTGCTCATTGCCAAGAGGGAACTAAAGGTTGGCAGTTAGCGGAGCAGGTGCTTCAAGCAACGGAAGTAGATTCTGAAAAAATATATTGCAAAGGCCAGTTTGGTTCGGTAGAATTGGCTGAAGATTTACAGTATCTGAATGAGGTAGAACCTATTGAGAGTATAGAGTTAGTTGGGCTTTGCACAGACATTTGTGTAGTATCTAATGCGTTGTTATTGAAAGCCTTTTTACCAGAAGTGCCAATTACTGTGGATAGTTCATGTTGTGCAGGTGTTACTCCGGAGAAGCATGAAGCTGCACTTGAAACTATGAAAAGTTGTCAAATACATGTAATTTAATTTGAGAGGTCACAAGGTTACAATGAAAATAAAAGTAGCTTTTTTATGTGTGCATAATTCTTGTCGCAGCCAAATTGCCGAAGCATTGGCTAAAAAGTACGGGGCACATATTTTAGAGGTATATTCAGCAGGGACTGAACTTAAAGACCATATTAATGCTGATGCAGTTCGACTTATTAAAAAATTGTACAATATTGATATGGAAAAAACACAATGCCCTAAATTAGTAAAAGATATTCCTGCTGTTGACTATGTTATTACAATGGGGTGCAATGTAGTTTGTCCTAGATTACCGTTTACACATGGCATTGAAGATTGGGGATTGCCGGATCCAACTGGTAAAAGTGATAAAGAATTTGAGTTAGTCATATCTGAGATTGAACAAAAAGTTCGAGATTTCATTGCTAAAATTGAGGCTACCAGAGTATAAACTGTGTAATACTTAATTTATAATGGTCCTAAATCGTGCCTTTACAATAGTCCTAATTCGTACTATAATGTATTTATGATTTTAGTACGAATTAGGACTATTTTGTTGTTTATAAGAGGCGTAATATAGCACCTTCCAAATGGGAAGTTAGTCCTAATTAGGATTAGAGAAATTCTCTTAAAAAGTAATATATACCTTATTGTATTTTGAGCATTCAATATAGTGTAAAAGGAGTGAATTTGTAATTATGGATCGTATATTGAAAGACCAAATTACGGCAATGGGTCGTTTTTTCGGAAAGACAGTAGAATTATATGCCGCTTGGGCAAAAACAAAGGGTCTTAGCTATAATAAATTAGCCGTTATTGCTACACTTTTTTATCACCCTTATGGTACGCAGAGCCAAGTTTGTAGCGATTGGGCTATTCCTAAACAAACAGTATCTACCATTTGTAAAGGGTTAGAACGAGAAGGTCTTATTTATTATATGCACATAAATAATGATAATCGGGAAAAGTGTATGGCTCTGACTAGAGAGGGGCAAGTTATATTTAGACCTATTATGAAAGAGTTACAAGCTATTGAAGCACATACGTTGACGAGCCTAGGTGAGCAACAAACTGCAGAATTATTAAAGGAGATGAATAATTTTGTTCAAGCTTTTAAGGAAGGTCTTGAACAGGTTGAGTTGAACCAAGAAATAGGAAATAGGAAATAAGAAATAAGAAATAAAAAATAAAATATAAAATTAACAATTATTCATAACATATTATATAGGAGGTTTTTATGGTTGGTTATTTATTTTTAGGTGCGGCTATCGTACTAGAGATTTTTTCTACATCAATGCTTAAATTATCGGTGGGATTTACTAAATTAATACCATCACTTACCTTTGTAGTAGGGATGAGTTCTTCATTTTATATGTTATCTAAAGCACTTAACTTAATTCCCTTAAGTATTGCCTATGCTATTTGGTCTGGTGTTGGTACTGCGATAACCGCTATTATTGGAGTTTATATTTGGAAAGAGGACGTATCTTTTACTGCCGTTATTGGTATTGCCTTAATCGTTATAGGGGTTATTTTATTAAATTTAAAAGGGACTCATTAAAAATAATAAAATTAATTATTGAAAATTTTGATTAAGAGAGACAGTATTTGTCTCTCTTTTTTGATTGAGAGTATATCGAAAATGGTAGTTTTTGATAATTATTTTCGATTTTATAAAAGTAGAAGAAAGTATTATATTAATTATATTTCTTAATAAAATAAATATAATTACACTATATTTATAGGGTTTGTGGTATTGATATCGAAAAAATTAAAATTAAAAATAAGTTATTGCGTATAGTTAATTTATAGTACAAACTGTTATTGACAATGGATGTAAATGTGAATTATTATCAAAATAAGTTGTCGTGATTTGTGACAGTAGTGTATTTTGAAGGAAAAAGTTGAGGAGTTGTACTATGAGATTAAAACGACTTGTATGTGCCGCTTTATTAACAGCGAGTGCTTTTGGCATTTTAGGCTGTGCAGGAACGACGGGTGATCAAGCCTCCCAAGGTGCGAAGAGTGACCAGCTCACATTTGTTAATTTCCGTGATGTGCGTGACTTAAATCCCCATTTATATGCTGGTGAAATGTATGCCCAAGAAATGCTCTATGATACATTAGTAGAGATTACTGATAAGGGATATGCTCCCGCATTAGCAGAAAGCTGGACGATTAGCGAAGATGGTCAGACCTATACTTTTAAGATTCGACCTAATGTAAAATTCAGCGATGGTGAAGTTCTTGATGCACATGCAATTAAGGCAAATTTCGACGCTATTTTTGAAAATAAATCTCGTCATACTTGGCTAGAGTCGATGAGTCTTATAGATAAGTATGAAGCAACTGATGATTTGACTTTTGTAATTCACCTTACCAAACCATATTACCCATTATTAACAGAACTTGGTGTAACACGACCATTTGCTATGATTTCACCAAAAGCTATGAAAAATGGTAGCACTAAAGATGGTGTTAATAAATATATTGGTAGTGGCCCTTATAAATTAAAAGAAGTTGTTACTGATAAATATGCAATTTTTGAAGCCAATGAATTATATTGGGGTGAAAAGCCAAAAGTTAAGACCATTTTAGTTAAGGTAATCCCAGACAATCAAACACGTATTTTAGCGCTTGAAAAAGGGGAAGTGGACTTAATCTTTGGTAAAAACATGGTCGATGCTGATGGAATTCGGAAATTCAAAGACCAAAAAGGCTTTAGTGTAGCTTTATCTGACCCTATGTCTACGCGTGAAATTGTTTTAAATACAACAAAAGCACATTTAAGTGATAAACTAGTTCGTCAAGCTTTACAGTATGCAACGAATAAAGAGGCTATTTCAGAAGGTGTATTCTATGGCATTGAAAAGCCTGCCGATACCTTATATGCTCCAACTGTGCCGTATGCAGATGTAGGGTTAAAACCATATGAATATAATGTTGATACAGCTAAATCTATGTTAACGTCTGCTGGTTATGTATTAGGAGCGGATGGAATTTTAACAAAAGATGGTAAGCCATTAGAACTGAACTTGTTATATAACAGTGATAGTGTAACAGAAAAAGCTATTTCTGAATTTTTACAAGCAGAATACAAAAAAATTGGTATTATACTTCATATTAAAGGGGAAGAAGAACAGTCTTATCGAGATAATATGAAGTCAGGTAATTTTGATATGGTATTTAATATTTCTTGGGGTTTACCGTATGATCCACAATCTTCCTTGTCGGGGATGCGCAAACCTGTATATGGAGATTATGCAGCGCAACAAGGATTGGCTGATAAAGTAGAAATAGATGATGCGATTACTAAGATTTTGACGTCTACTAATGAAGATGAGCGTCAAGATTTATATAAGTTTGTATTAACGCGCTTACACGAAGATGCTGTATATATTCCATTGACCTATGAAAATAATAAAGCAATCTATAATAATCGTGTAGAAGGATTACATTTTACCCCAACTTTATATGAAGTGCCATTTAAAGATGTAACCTTGAAATAGGATGTTTTGCAACAAGCTAGTTATAGTTACATAGCTAGTGGTAGTTATTGAGGCTGTTGTAGGAGTGACTACAATAGCCTCATTCTGATTTAGGGAGGCATTGCCATGAGGGCGTATATTATAAAACGTACATTGACGGCTATTCCCTTGATGTTGGCCATTTCATTTGTATGTTTCGTATTCATTAATTTAATTCCATCAGATCCGGCTGAAGTAGCCTTACGTATTCGTCAGACCCCTGTAGTAACGCCTGAAGCCATTGCACAAGTGCGTGCTGAACTTGGTCTTGACCAGCCATATTTGATTCGGTATTTTAATTGGTTGATTGCATGTTTGCAATTAGATTTTGGGGTTAGTTATATTAATCCAGCGCGTACAGTATTGGGAGAGTTTCAACGCTGCTTGCCAGCCACTTTAGTACTCGCCTTTACTTCGCTACTTTTTGTTGTAGGCTTAAGTTTACCTATCGGCTTTTTCTGTGCCGTATATAAAGGCGGTTGGTTTGATAAAATCATGCGTGGTTTAGTGTTTTTAACAACTTCTATGCCGGCGTATTGGATAGGTTTATTGCTTATTTGGGTAATTAGTATTAAATTAGACTTATTGCCTACCAGTGGCAGTGAATCTTGGCAGCACTTAATTTTGCCAGCTTTTACAGTATCTTTAACATATATTTCTACATATATTCGTTTAATTCGAAATAATATGCTCGAGAATATGAAAGAAGACTATGTAACATATGCTACAGTGCGAGGTATTCGGCAGCGAACAATTTTGACAAAACATATTCTCAAAAACTCGCTACATACTTGCATTATTGCCATCGGTATGAGTATCCCTCAGTTGATTGCTGGTACTATTGTAGTAGAAAATGTATTTGCTTGGCCTGGCCTGGGGCAACTTTGTATTAGCTCTATTTTTAATCGTGATTATCCAATTATTCAGACCTATGTATTGTTCGTGGGTTTCTTATTTGTTGTCTTTAACTTATTGTTTGACATTATTCAATACATTGTTGACCCTCGTCTTAGAGAGGAGCGTGCCCAATGATTCGTTTATTGTTAAAAAATAATATGGTAGTGGGTTTGAGCTCTTTTATTTTATTAATAGCTTTAGCAGGTATCTTTGCGCCTTGGATTGCTCCTTATGATCCTTATGAAAACAATATTCTCATGAAATTTGCTCCTTATAGTGCTGAGCACTGGTTTGGCACCGACCATTTGGGGCGGGATATTTTTTCACGGTTAATCTATGGCATTCGACCAACCCTATTTTTATCTTTACTTACTATGCTAGCTACGATTGGCTTAGGCGCTATTATGGGGCTATTATCTGGCTATTTTAGAGGCATTATTGATGAAATTATTATGCGCATTGTTGATATGATGCTTTCTTTTCCAAGCCAGATTATGATATTTGCGGTCATTGCTCTTTTAGGTGTGGATGTACAAAATATTATTATTGCCAATGTTCTAATTAAATGGGCTTGGTATGCGCGTATGATTCGGACTAATGTTATGAAATATAGAGATAAAAATTTTATCTTGTATTCTCGCTGCATTGGTAGTAGTGAGCGTTTTATAATGGTTCGTCATCTATTGCCAAGTATTAGTTCTGAAATGGCTGTATTAGCTAGTTTAGATGTAGGTTGGACAATTATTAATATTTCTACATTATCGTTCTTAGGTTTAGGCATTCAGGCCCCATTACCAGAGTGGGGGGCTATGCTTAATGAGGCAAAAAATGTATTAACAGTTAACCCGATTCAAATGTTGGTGCCTGGTGTTGCTATCGTAGTATTAGTTTCTGCTTTTAATTTATTAGGTGATGCGATACGCGATGCTCTCGATCCAAAGGAGGTGCAGGAATGACTATTTTAACAGTGAATAATTTATCTGTTGTCCATCAAAATCGAGAGCGGTCTAAGCAAATTTTGGAGAATGTTTCCTTTTCTCTAAAAGCAGGAGCTTGTCTTGGCATATTAGGTGAGTCGGGCAGCGGTAAAAGTATGACCGCTAAAGCTATTTTGGGAATTTTAAGTCGTGATTTTAAAATTACTGGTGAAGCTCTTTATAAAAAGAAGAACTTGTTAACTATGTCCACCTTGGAATTAAGATCCTTACGGGGACTTGATATTGGCATGATTATGCAAAATCCTATGACATGCTTTGACCCTTTATATAAAATTGGTAATCAAATTTTTGAGACCTTTGAAGCACATGATTTGTTTCCAAGAGGCGAATGGCAGGCTAAGGCAGTAGAGATTCTACAAAAAATGCACATTCGTGAGCCAGAAGATACTCTTAATAAGTTTCCTCACCAATTGAGTGGTGGTATGCTACAGCGCATTATGATTGGTGTGGCTATGGCAATGAAACCAGATATACTAATTTGTGACGAGCCTACGACTGCTATTGATAGTATTACACAGTATGAAATCATTAAGGAATTTAAACGAATTAAAGACTCTAAAGAAGTAGCTATGATTTTTATTACTCATGACATTAGTGTAATCTCTCATTTAGCTGATGAAATTATGGTACTTAATCAGGGGCAAGTAGCTGATTATGGAACGTTCAAGGACATCATGGCAAACCCTAAAGATGCATATACAAAGATGCTGATTGAACAAAAACTGGCAGTTGCTAATCGTTATAGTCAGTTATTACATAAGCCGGTAGTAGCTGAAGGAGGGGCCTCATGTTAGTAGTAGATAATGTGGTGGTGCGATTTCCGAAACCTCACAGTAAATTGATTTTTAAAAAAGAATACCAAACGATATTACATGGCGTTACTTTTTCTGTTAAAAAAGGTGAATGTTTAGGTATTCTTGGTGAATCTGGTAGTGGTAAGAGTACGATTGGCAAGGCTATTTGTGGGCTTTTAGAGCCTTATGAAGGTAATATCACATTAGGCGGCACTACTCTATATGGTAAAGATAAAGTTTCCCCAGGCTTTTTGTCGGTAGTCTTTCAAGATTACACCACATCAGTGAATAGTCGCTTTACGATTCGTGACATTATTAAAGAATCTTTAATTGTATTGCAACGGCGCACGCAAACTAAGTTGGATTTCGAAAAAGAAATTATTGAATTATTAGAATTGGTGGGTTTATCGGTTGATTTTATTGATCGATATCCGCATCAGTTGTCAGGCGGGCAATTACAGCGGGTGTGCATAGCAAGAGCTATTGCGGTAAAACCGGAGATTGTTTTATTTGACGAAGCTATTAGCTCTTTAGATGCGCACACACAAGTGCAAATTATGGATTTGCTGATGAAAGTTAAGTCAATATATAATTTTACCTATATATTTATTACCCATGATTTGCCATCAGTAACCTATATGTGTGATCGTGTATTATTTCTTTATAAGGGGCGTGTGGAAGAAGTTGTATCAGTAGATGATATTAGTAGGGTACAAAGTGAGTATGCTCAAAAATTATTGCATTCAATTTTAGATATTAAAGTAGAGTGATACGGAACATATTTTATAAATTTAAATGAGAATATATATCAAAAATAGAGTAGCTTATTAAGAGTTGCTCTATTTTCTTCATTAGTGTTTCATTTTATATTAATGTGAGGGGAATATAGTAAACATAAGGAAAAGATAGAAGGTGGAATAAAAAAAGGTAATGATTTTAAATGATAAACAGTCTCAAATTATCAATTAGTTTTAAAATTGAAAATTGAGACTAGATTTATAATTATCGATGTGATATAATTAAATTGTAAGCGATAATAAGTACTTATAAAGAATCAATTAAAGTTAGTAGTATTATTTATAGCTTATTTAATTAAGTTTCCAAATTAAAATTTATTATATAGGAAAGGTTTTAGGTGACATTTTATGAATAAGAATATCGCAAAAGCATTAAATGAACAGGTTATTTTTGAATTTAACTCTGCATACTTGTATTTAGCATTGTCCTTGGCAATGGCTGATGCACGTTTTAAAGGTTTATCCGCTTGGTTACGTTTGCAGTATCAAGAAGAAATGGATCATGCATTCAAAATTATTGACTTCTTAGAGTCTCGTAATGAAACAACTACATTAGGCGATATTAAAGCGCAAGCAGTTGAAGTAACAGATCCATTGAAAGTAGCTGAAATGGTATACAAACATGAACAAGTAATCACTGGTAAAATTAATGATTTATATGCATTAGCAACTGAAGAAAAAGACTATGCAACTGTTAACTTCTTAAACTGGTTCATTACAGAACAGGTAGAAGAAGAAGCAAGTGCTCGTGACTTGGTAGATGAATTTACATTTGCTGGTGACAGCCGTGCTAGCCAATTGTTTGTGGATGCCCGTTTAGGTACTCGTCAACAATAATTACTTAGCTAAACTGGCTTAGTTTAGTGTCAATAGTAAACTACGTTTCCAAGTGGAAACACTAACCGATAAAAAATTACACATAGCTTATGATAGCTGCAAAAAGACGCTCTTTAGAGCGTCTTTTTAATATATTGAAAAGTCAAAAAAATAAAAAGTCAAAAATTATAAAAAGTTTGACTTTTTCTGTTGACAAAAGTCAAAAAGTCAATTATTATATAGTCAAGGTTGAAAGAACAAAAGGTCAAAAGATTAGAAAGTCAAATTGAACCGAAGTACAATAAAGAATGAAGGTAGTATATGAAAGACAACACGATAATATATAAAAAGTTTGGAGAGATGATTTATGGGTATTTTAGCAGATCGTATTGAAAAATTTATTTTAGCTAAGTTGTTAGAAGAGCAAGCTAAAGAAGAGGGCATTGTATTACGCCGCAATGAATTAGCTGATGAGCTTAATTGTGCGCCCTCACAAATTAGTTATGTATTAAGTACGCGGTTCTCAAATGACCGTGGCTTTATTGTAGAGTCTCGTCGTGGTCTTGGTGGTTTTATTAGCATTACGCGTATTCCAGTAAAAGCCTTATTAGAAGCGCCAAAGCATAAACAAGATACTACAGAATCAAATGATAAACCATTAACTATGGGAATTATAGACAACTCTTTATTTGAGTTGATGCAACAAAAATTACTGCATAAACGAGAGGCGGCCTTGTTACATGAAGCTTTTGCCTTATTAATGGAGGAACCAGAGCGTAAGACACGGGAACTTAAAGTTCGTCGCTTATTTGAACAAGTGGTAGCCATGGTGAAGGAGGGATAAGGTTTATGTTATGTGATAATTGTAAACAAAATGATGCAACTGTGCATATGACACGAGTTGTTAATGGTAAAAAAACAGAACGGCATTTATGTAATGTCTGTGCAGCTAAACAGCCAAGTGATGGGTTTGGGAGCCAAGGGTTTATGAATTTTGGCCCTTCTTTATTAGATAATGATTTTTTTACCAACGACTTCTTTACTAATACTTTGTATCCAGATAGTTTATTAAATACTCGCCAGGAGGCCCGTTGTAGTCAATGTGGTATGACATTTAGTGAATTTAATCAAACTGGTAAATTTGGTTGTGACCATTGTTATGAAACCTTTGAAGCACAAATAGCTCCTTTAGTAAAACGTTTACAAGGGTCTTTGTCTTATGAAGGTCGGGTGCCAAGTCGTGGTACCGGCGTTTTCAAGACAAAACACCAAATTAAGCGTTTGCGTCAAGAATTGGATAAAGCAATTAAGGCTGAACAATTTGAAGAGGCTGTTCGCCTACGTGATGAAATTAAAGTGTTAGAAGAATCCTTAAATAAAGAAAGTAAATAGGAGGTGTCACTATGTTAGACAAAATTTTAGACGAACCGTTAAGTAGTTGGCTACGTAGTACGGATCCTATTGGTGACATACATTCGCATATTGTATTATCCAGCCGTATTCGACTAGCTCGAAACTTTAAAGGCTTACAATTTACTAATCGGAACCACGAGGCTTCTTTACAAGAAGTTGAAAGTCTAATGCGCGGTGTGCTAGGCACTTTAAAAGCCGCTGATGGGCGTGAGTATTCCAACATTAGTTTAGATAAATTATCGGATATTGAGCGCGAAATTCTTGTGGAAAAGCATTTGATGAGTCCACAGATGGGACAGAAATTACCATACCGTAGCTTAGTAGTAGCTAATGATGCTTCAGTGGCTATTATGGTAAATGAAGAAGATCATATTCGAATTCAAACTATGGAGCCCGGTCTTCGCTTACAGGAAGCTTTAGATCATGCGCTAACAATTGACGATGCTATTGAAAGTAAATGTGATTATGCATTTAATGAACGGTATGGTTATTTAACAGCTTGTCCTACTAATGTAGGTACAGGCATGCGGGCATCGGTAATGCTTCATTTGCCAGCGTTAGCCATGACGGGACGCATTAATCGTTTAATTCGTAGTATCACTCAATTAGGCTATTCCGTGCGTGGTTTATATGGTGAAGGATCTCAAGCTCTTGGCAATATTTATCAAATTTCTAATCAAGTGACGATGGGAATTAGCGAAGAAGATACAATTAGTCAATTGCAAAAAATACTTGAAAAATTGGTACAAGAAGAAGTGAAGGCTCGTGAAGCCATTAAAAATGGTGATTTTGAAGCCTTTGAAGATCGAGTATGGCGTGCTTTTGGTACTTTGCAATATGCTCGGCGTCTTTCTGGTGAAGAAGCCTTAGGTCTTCTTAGTGATGTACAACTAGGTATGGATTTAGGTGTTTTACCACAACATTCAGCCGATGTATTTAATGAGTTAGTTGTTACTACAAGACCTAATTTTTTAAGTAAATATGCAGGTAAAGAAAATATGACAGCGGCTGAACGAGACAGCTATCGAGCTAAAGTGGTTCGTGATCGCTTAGCCCGTTAGTTAATTTACTGGCATAAATTTTTACAATATAAGTTTATAATGCAAATTTAAAAATATAACAGTTACGATTTGTCGTATAGATATGAGGTGATTATATGTTTGAACGTTATACAGATGGGGCACAACGTGCTCTTGGTATTGCGCAAGAAAAAGCGAAGGAGTTTGGCCATGACTATGTGGGCACTGAGCATTTGCTTTTAGGTTTATTGGAAGAATCTAATAGTGTAGCGGCCAAAGCATTACATGCTTTAGGTTTGGAAGGCAAAGCTACTGAAGAAGCTGTACTCGCTGCGGTAGGTCGCGGTAATGGCAGTGGTAATGAATTGTATGTAACGCCACGAACTAAAAGAGTATTGCAATTAGCGGTAGAAATTGCTAACCG
Source organism: Veillonella intestinalis (assembly GCF_943193155.1). Classification (GTDB taxonomy): domain Bacteria; phylum Bacillota; class Negativicutes; order Veillonellales; family Veillonellaceae; genus Veillonella_A; species Veillonella_A intestinalis. Next base: position 151,142 of record NZ_CALPDB010000001.1, read on the forward strand.
CATGCAACACAATTATGTAGGGGCTGAACACCTTTTGCTCGGTATTTTACAAGATGGTGGTGGTGTAGCCGTTGCGGTATTACAGAAATTTGGTATTCGTAGTTCTGATGTAGTGAAAGCTATTAATAGTATTTATGGATCAGAACAATCTGGTGGTGAAGGGCCTAATGGAGGTGTTGCTAATGGTGCTAGTGTTGGCAATAGTAATTTAGGTGATTTGAAAGATTTTGCTACCGATTTAAACGAACTAGCTAAGCAAGGTAAAATTGATCCCGTTATTGGCCGTGATACAGAGATTAATCGCGTTATCCAAATTTTGAGCCGTCGTACTAAGAATAATCCAGTTCTAATTGGTGAACCAGGGGTTGGTAAAACAGCTATTGCTGAAGGGTTAGCTCAACGTATTGTTAATCAGAATGTGCCAGAAATTTTGAGAGATAAACGAATTATTTCTTTAAGTTTAACGGCTATGTTAGCTGGGGCAAAATATCGTGGTGAATTTGAAGAACGTCTAAAAAAAGCCATTGATGAAGTTCAAAAACATGATGATATGATTATATTTATTGATGAAATTCATACTTTAGTAGGGGCAGGCGCTTCAGAAGGGGCTATGGATGCAGCTAATATTTTAAAACCAGCTTTAGCACGTGGTACTTTCCAAGTTATTGGGGCTACTACCTTAGATGAATATAAAAAACATATTGAAAAAGATGCAGCCTTAGAACGTCGTTTTCAACCAGTTCTTGTGGGTGAGCCAAATGAAGAAGATGCTCTTGAAATCTTAAAAGGTTTGCGTGACCGCTATGAAGCTTTCCACAAAGCAAAGATTACTGATGCTGCTTTAAAAGCAGCGGTTGAATTGTCTAATCGTTATATTTCTGATCGATTCTTACCAGATAAAGCGATTGACGTTATGGATGAAGCGGCTTCTAAAGTGCGAATGAAAGTATTTACAGCGCCACCTGATGTTAAAGATTTGGAAAAACGATTGGCTGATGTACGCAAAGAAAAAGAAGCAGCTGTAACAAGTCAAAACTTTGAAGATGCAGCGAAACTTCGGGATGAAGAAAAGCGTTTAACGGAAGAAATTGAAGCAAAACAAGCTCAACGTAGTAAAGAAGATGAAGAAAAACTTGTTGTTACAGAAGATGATATTGCCGCTGTTGTCGCAGAATGGAGTGGCGTGCCTGTAGCAAAAATTGCAGAAGAAGAATCCGCTCGCTTGCTTCGTTTAGAAGATGAACTTCATGAACGTGTAGTTGGTCAAGATGAAGCAGTAGTTGCAGTAGCTAAAGCTGTTCGTCGTGCTCGTGCTGGTTTAAAAGATCCAAAACGTCCAATCGGTTCCTTCCTATTCTTAGGGCCTACAGGGGTTGGTAAAACTGAATTGGCTCGTTCGTTAGCAGCGAACCTCTTTGGTGATGAAAATGCTATGATTCGCCTTGATATGTCAGAATACATGGAAAAGCATACTGTATCTCGTTTAGTGGGAGCGCCTCCAGGATATGTTGGGTATGATGAAGGTGGCCAATTAACCGATGCAGTACGTCGTAAACCATATAGTGTAATCCTCTTTGATGAAGTGGAAAAGGCACATCCAGACTTTTTCAATATTTTACTTCAAGTACTAGATGATGGTCGTTTGACAGATAATCAAGGTCGTACTGTAGATTTCCGCAATACGGTTATCATTATGACAAGTAACTTGGGGTCTAAATTCTTAAAAGAAGACAGTGCAGCTATGGGCTTCTTGGCTGCTAAAAATAAAGAAGATGCTAAGAAGAATGAAGCAGAAACATTTGCAGAAGCTAAGAAAAATACGTTAAATGCTGTAAAACAGCATTTCCGTCCTGAATTCTTAAATCGTATTGATGAAATGGTTGTTTTCCACCCATTAACTAGTGATGATTTAAATAAGATTGTTAATATCTTATTACAGGATGTTATGAAACGCTTGGCTGAACGTGAATTGACTTTAGAAGTAACACCAGAAGCGCTTGAATTGTTAGTTAAAGAGGGATCTGATTTCACCTATGGGGCACGTCCATTAAAACGAGCTATTCAACGTTTGATTGAAGATCCAATCTCTGATTTAATCTTAAAAGGTGAAGCTCCTGAAGGTTCTGTTATTAAGGCCAATGTGGTAGATGGAGATATTACTATGGTCGTATAGTTCTATTTGGTGAGCTTTATAGGTTACTGGGAACTGTTTAAAGTCATGAAAGTATAAAATTTATCTTCTGTTTGAAGGATATTGCATATAAAATCACGAATACTATTTAGATGGTGTTCGTGATTTTTTTATCTAGGCATGGTATTTATATTATGTAGCAATATTGATACCATAGGAAATATAAAATAAAGTTCAATAATTTGATTATTAAAGGGATTATATAATGGCTAAAGTTAAAACAGTTTACTTTTGTAATAATTGTGGCGCTGAATCGCCTAGATGGCTAGGGAAATGTCCACAATGTGGGGAATGGAATACACTCGTTGAAGAAGTTGTTCGACCTACTACAACTAAAGGTGCGGCTGCTTATGCACCAGTAGATCGTTCATCTACCAAACCGGTGGCTTTATCTGATATTAAAACAGAAGATTCACCGCGCATGTCTACTGGATATGATGAAATCGATCGTGTACTAGGTGGTGGCATTGTGCCTGGTGCATTAATGTTATTAGGGGGTGACCCCGGTATTGGTAAATCTACCATTTTATTACAAGTTTCAGGCCGTGTTGCTGATCGCTTCGGTAAAGTACTCTATGCATCTGGTGAAGAATCACAGATGCAGTTAAAACTGAGGGCCGAACGGTTAGGCATTGAAGGTAATCAATTAGCGGTTATGGCTGATACAAATTTAGATGCTATTTTACAAGAAGCTGCGCAGCATAAACCAGCTTTATTAGTAATTGATTCTATTCAAACTATGTTTACTGATGCCTTAGATTCGACACCTGGTAGTGTGGGTCAAGTAAGAGAATGTACTGCGCGACTTCTTCGCTTTGCCAAAGAGCAAAGTGTGCCAGTTATTATTATTGGTCATGTAACTAAGGATGGTAATATTGCAGGTCCTCGTATGTTGGAACATATGGTGGATGTGGTGCTCTATTTTGAAGGGGAACGGTCTTATCAATTCCGTATTTTGCGGGGAATTAAGAATCGCTTTGGCTCGACTTCAGAATCAGGTCTTTTTGTAATGGAAGAAGAAGGGTTAGCTGAATTAGTCAATCCTTCAGCCACTTTATTGGCCGAGCGGACTGAGGAAGAAACAGGTTCTGCTGTTATGGCCTATTTAGAAGGGATTCGTCCTATTTTAGTAGAGGTACAGAGTTTAGTGTCCACTACTGCTTTTGGGATGCCACGGCGCACCTCAATTGGCTATGATTTGAATCGCTTGATTATTTTGCTGGCTGTGTTAGAAAAACGTTGTGGATTAACTTTAGGTAATAAAGATGTTTATGTAAATGTTATTGGTGGCTTAAAAGTTAATGAACCGGCCTGCGATTTATCTGTGGCCGTTGCTATTGTGTCTAATTTAAAAAATCGGCCAGTCCCTGCTAATATGGTAATACTTGGTGAGGTAGGGTTAACTGGTAATATTCGAAGCATTCCTCGCATTGAGCAACGCATTGCTGAAGCCGCTAAGATGGGCTTTACTCGATTTGTAGTGCCTGCAGGTAATAGTAAACAAGTAAAGACAACGCGCAAGGGTATTACTATCCATGGTGTTACTACGGTGCAAGAAGCGATGAAGCTTGTCTTTGGCTAAATTTTGGCTACATAATCAATAAAATATGGTGTGTTTTTTCCTTTTATAGACAATGATATTAAATTTGTTTTAAATTTATTGAAAAAAAGTGCAGAAGTTTATGATTTATTTATCATTTTAATGTACAATAGAAGAGTACGATAAGAAAGGAGGTGAAATTGATGATATATAAAATTCTACGTTATGTCATAGCCTTATTGGTGGGTATCATGGGATATATGTTGACAGATAGTTTTATGCCAGTATGGGAACCGATTATTGATGTGAAGTTTTGGACAATGGGGTTCTTTGGCATTTCCATTATTAAAATATTAGCATTAGCGTTTGGTGGTTTAATCGGTGCTGTTATTGGCTTTTTTATCGCTATGCCGCTGATTAGTCAAGGATTACGCTTAGCTAAAAATATGGAACGTCTTTTATCGCGGGTACCTAATCAAGAATTAATGGCCGGCACAGCCGGATTACTCTTTGGACTCATAATAGCAAATCTTATTGGCTTGGCATTTTATCGCGTTCCTTTGATTGGATCGTATATTCCCATTATTTTAAGTGCTATTTTTGGTTATATTGGTATGCGTTTGGCATCTCGCAAGGGGCCTGAGTTATATGCTAATTGGCTTCAAAATCGGTCGATAGTAAAAGAAAAGAAAAAAGAAACAGCTCCTAAAGACGTTGAAAGTACTGCAAGTGTTACTGTTTCTGATTTTGAATCTATTTCGGTGGCTAAGTTACTTGATACGTCGGTTATTATAGATGGTCGTATTGCTGAATTATGTGCTACTGGTTTTTTAGAAGGACCTCTAGTTGTTCCTTTGTTTGTTCTTGAGGAATTACAGCATATTTCTGATTCTGCCGATGTATTAAAACGAAATAGAGGACGACGTGGCCTTGATATTTTACAAGGGTTACAGCAGAAAGAGCTCATTGATATTAAAGTGATTGATGATGATTTTGAAGATATTGCTGAAGTTGATTCTAAGCTCATGCGTTTAGCATTAGATAAAAAATGGAAAATCGTGACAAATGATTTTAATTTAAATAAAGTAGCTAGTCTACAAGGCATTGAAATTTTAAATCTTAACGATTTAGCTAATGCGTTAAAACCAGCTATGATTCCTGGTGAATGGATTCGCGTGCAGGTAATTAAAGAAGGGAAAGAAGATAATCAAGGGGTAGCCTATTTAGATGATGGTACTATGATTGTTATCGAAAATGGTGCTCAATATGTAGATACCTCTATTGATGTAATGGTTACGTCTGTATTGCAGACTAGTGCAGGGCGAATGATTTTCGCTAAAGCGAAAGGAACTAAAGAATGATTAGTTGTATTTTATTGGCTGCCGGTGCGGGCAAACGAATGCAATGTGAAACGAATAAAATCTTTTTGCGCTTAGGATCCTATTCTGTATTACAGTGGAACCTTCGTCATATGGCGCAAGTCCCAAATTTAACTGAAGTTATTATTGTGGTAGCTGATGGTGAATTAGAGGCTGTTCAAAAAGAAGTGGCAGTGCTTGATTTGCCTTGGGAACCTATTTATGTGCTTGGGGGCGCAGAACGACAAGATTCAGTGATAGCTGGTACTGAGGCTGTTAGTGAAACGTCAGAAATTATTTTAGTTCATGACGGTGCACGGCCAATGGCTAAGTCTGATTTATTTACAGCTGTAGCCACTACGGCTCAGCAATATGGTGCGGCTGTAGCCGCTGTACCTGTAGTAGATACTATTAAGCAGGTGAAATCAGACCAGACTGTGGCACAGACACTAAAGCGCAGTGAGTTGTATGCTGTGCAGACGCCACAGGGGTTTAGACGTCAGTGGCTGTTAGAAGCACAAGCGTATGCACGAAAAACAAATTATTTGGGGACTGATGATGTATCTTTAGTCGAACATCAAGGGAAACCAGTACATATTGTAATCAGTGATTATACAAACTGTAAGCTTACAACCCCAGCGGATATTGTAAAAGCGAAACAGTATTTAGGAGTGACAGAACCTATGATGCGTGTAGGCTTTGGTTATGATGTACATCGTTTTAAAACGGGACGTCCTTGTATTTTAGGCGGTGTTCAAATTGAAAGTGAATTTGGTCCGGATGGGCATAGTGATGCAGATGTATTGATTCATGCACTGATGGATGCCTTATTAGGGGCTGCCGGTTTGCCTGATATTGGCTATTGGTTCCCGCCCGAAGATGAAGCTTTCAAGGATGCTTCTAGTATGGAGCTATTAAAGCAAGTTGTGAAGCTACTACACGAAAAAGGATTTAAGGCGTATAATGTAGATGTTATGGTTATTGCAGAAGCGCCAAAATTAAAACCTCATATTCAGGCTATGAAAGCAAATTTAGCGAATGTGTTAGGCATTGGTGAAGACTTTATTAGTGTAAAAGCAACGACTCACGAGAAGTTAGGTGCTTTTGGACGTTTAGAAGGTTTGGCCGCGCAAGCTGTAGCGACTTTGTATACTGTATAAAGGCAAAGTATAGGAGTTTTTATACGGTTTTATATAGTATTCAATATAGAGATAGCCCTAAAGGAAAGCCAAGATGATAGTAAAGGAGTGGATATATACATGGCAAAGATGAAAGTGCGTTTTGCACCAAGTCCAACTGGCCCGTTTCATATTGGCGGTGCTCGTTCAGCATTGTTTAACTGGTTATTGGCACGTAAAGAAGGAGGTACTTTCCTTCTTCGTATTGAAGATACGGACTTAGCTCGTTCTACACGGGAGAGCGAAGAAAATATTAAAGCAGCCCTTAAATGGTTAGGCATGGATTGGGATGAAGGTATTGATGTAGGTGGTGAAAACGGCCCATATCGTCAAACAGAACGCCTTGATATTTATAGAGAAGTGACACAGCGCTTGTTGGATGAAGGTAAAGCATATCGTTGTTATTGCTCGGAAGAAGAATTAGAAGCAGAGCGTCAAGCCCAGTTAGAACGGGGTGAAACGCCTAAATATAATGGTCATTGTAGTCATTTAACAGACGAACAGATTGCAGCCTATGAAAAAGAAGGCCGCAAATATACAGTTCGTTTACGTGTGCCATTAAATCAGACCTTTGCTTTTAATGATATGGTTCGTGGTCATGTGTCTTTTGAATCTAATGGCGTTGGCGATTTTGTTATTGTCAAATCTGATGGAATTCCTGTATATAACTATGCTGTTGTAATTGACGATCATACGATGGGGATTACTCATGTTATTCGTGCTGAAGAACATCTTTCTAACACGCCACGTCAAATTGCGATTTATAATGCTCTTGGCTGGGACGTACCAATTTTTGGTCATATTTCGTTGATTCTTGGCAAAGATTATAAGAAGATGAGTAAGCGCCATGGTGCGACTTCTGTGGATCAATATCGTCAACTGGGGTATTTACCAGATGCTATTGATAATTTCTTAGCCTTACTTGGTTGGGCACCAGAAGGGGAACAAGAATTATTTACGTCTGAAGAATTAATTCAGAACTTCTCTATGGATCGTGTAGCAAAAAATCCAGCTGTATTTGATATTGATAAATTAAATTGGATTAACTTTAACTATATGAAAAATTTAAGTGATGAAGCTTTGTATGAATTATGCTTGCCTCATTTGCAAGAAGCTGGTTATGCATCAGCTACACCAGATGAAGCGGAAAAAGCAAAACTTACTATGCTTTGTGTATGCTTAAAGGATCATATTAGTTTTGGTGCTCAGATTAAGGATGAAGCCAAGCTTATTTTTGACGATACGTTTGTGTTAGATGAAGCACATGCTGAGGATATTAAAGCTGTATTAGCAGAAGAGTCTTGTCCAACAGTGCTTAAGGCATTCCGTGACGCAGTAGCTGGGTTAGAAGAAATTACACCAGATATAGTAAAAGCAACGATTAAAGGCATTATGAAAGAAACTAAATTAAAAGGTAAATTCGTATTTATGCCGATTCGTATTGCTACAACAGGCCAAATGCATGGCCCAGATTTAAATTATATTATTACTTTATTTGGTAAGGATAAAACATTAGCTCGTTTAGATGAAACAATTAGCAAACTATAATTAATTGTTATTGGTTTAAACATATCAATTAGGGCACTGAAATATAATGTGCAAGCTGTATTGGTTTTCCGACAAGCCAATTTTGACTGCGGGAGGGGAACCTCCCGCTTTTTTATGTATATATTTTAGGTATATAATTTTGCTTTTCATTTGTTCCATATTTACTTAACTGCGTGGGGGCATAGTTAAGGTGTAGTCATAGTTTTTATTAAGGAGGATTATTATGGAAACCATGGTTGAACGCTTTTTGCGTTACACAAAAACAAACACACGCTCTGATGAAGCATCTACAACGGTACCAAGTACAGAGTCACAAGTTGCCTTCGCTAAGGTCTTAGCAGCTGATTTAAAAGAACTTGGCTTAGAAGGTGTTAAGATTAATGAAAATAATGGCTTTGTTATAGGTGCGTTGCCTGCTAATACAGAGGAAGATGTGCCAGCCATAGGCTTTATTGCTCATATGGATACGGCTGATTATAATGCTGAAAATATTACCCCACGGATTATTGAAAACTATGACGGTACAGATATTCTCCTTAATAAAGATAAAGACTTATATAGTCGCGTAGCTGATTTTCCTAATTTATCTAGTTACAAAGGTAAGACTTTGATTGTTACTGATGGGACGACTTTGTTAGGTGGCGACGATAAAGCGGGCATAGTAGAAATTATGGAGAGTCTTCGCTACCTAAAAGAACATCCAGAAATAAAACATGGTCTTGTTATGTGTACTTTTGGACCAGATGAAGAAATTGGTCGTGGCGCTGATCTTTTTGATGTAAAGGATTTTCCAGTAGATTTTGCTTATACTATTGATGGCACTCGCTTAGGTGAATTAGAGTATGAAACGTTTAATGCTTGTGCAGCAACAGTAGAATTACATGGTGTATCTGTTCATCCTGGTGCAGCTAAAAATACAATGATTAATTGTAATAAATTGGCTATGGAATTTGATCGTATGTTACCACAAGCTGCTGTGCCAGAATTAACTGAAGATTACGAAGGCTTTATTATGTTGACGAGTAATGAGACAGGTATTGAATCTGGTACTATGAAATACATTATTCGTGATCATGATCGTGGTTTGTTTGAAAGTAAAAAGAAACTTTTTGAATTAGCCACTAAGGTATTAAATGAACGATATGGTCGTGACGTAATTACACTTACACTTAAAGATAGCTATTACAATATGTATGATGTTATTAAAGATCATATGGAATGTGTTGAAATAGCTAAAGCTGCTATGGAAAAAGCTGGCGTTACACCATTAATTCAGCCAATTCGTGGTGGTACTGATGGCTCTAAGATTTCTTTCATGGGCATTCCAACACCAAATCTATTTACTGGGGTAGAAAACTTACACGGTCCTCATGAATTTGCTTGTGTAGAACATATGCAATTGGCAGTTGATACTATTGTAAATATTGTGTCCATAGAGAAATAAGTATACATATTGGTATTACTATTGGTATTACTATTACAATTATTACTGTTGTTAGTGTTATTGCTGTTATTATTGTTATTACTGTTACTATATACCTATAATTACAATTATTAGTAGGCTTCACTTTTACCAAGATATATTAGTTGCGCTCTATTTAATTTATCGTCAATAAATTGTGTAGATATGCTTGTGAGACATTGACTTTAACAGTCTTTCATGCTATTATACTCTATATATCGATAAAAATTGTTATTAAAGACGATGAACGAAATAAGTACTTTGTGACTAGCTTTACAGCGAGAACTAAATGGTGGAAGGGTTCAAGTGTGGCCAAGGGAAATGCATTCGGGAGTTGATAGATTGAATTCAGTAGATCTATTCGGTTGCGCCCGTTATGCGTTTGAGTGAGTGCTACATAGGACTTAACAGAGTGGAACCGCGGGCCACCGTCTCTGTAATGAGATGGTGGCTTTTTATATTTTTATGGAAGTGAGGCATCGGTAGCGATGAGAGAAATTAAAGTATTCAATACGATGACAAGAGAAAAAGAAATATTTAAGCCAGTAAAGGAGGGAGAAGCTAAGATTTATGTATGTGGTGTAACACCATATAACCATCCTCATATTGGCAATGCTCGTCCGTTTGTTACTTGGGATGTTATTCGTCGTTACTTGACCCATATTGGCTATAAAGTAACGTATGTACAGAACTTTACAGATGTGGATGACAAAATTATTAATACATCGAATGGTGAAGGCGTATCTTGGGACATTATTGCTAACCGTTATATTGAATCCTATTTTGATGTAATGGATGCTCTTAATGTGCGTCATGCTGATGTATATCCGCGTGTATCGGAACATATTGATGAAATCGTAGCCATGATTGCTACTTTAATCGAAAAAGGTTTTGCTTACGAATTAGATGGCGATGTGTACTACAGTGTTGAAAAGTTTGAAGACTATGGCAAATTATCAGGTCGTACCCTTGAAGACATGGAAGCAGGCGCTCGTGTAGATGTAGATGATCGTAAACATAATCCAATGGACTTTGCTCTTTGGAAAAGCGCAAAACCAGGTGAACCATTCTGGGAAAGCCCATGGGGCAATGGTCGTCCTGGCTGGCATATTGAATGTTCCACTATGAGTAATAAATACTTAGGGGAAGAATTTGATTTCCATGGTGGCGGTAGTGACTTAATTTTCCCTCATCATGAAAATGAAATTGCTCAGTCTGAAGGTTGTACAGGTCATCATCCAGCTGTTCGTTACTGGTTGCACAATGGCTTTATTACAATTAATCAGGAAAAAATGAGCAAATCCTTGAATAATTTCTTCTTAGTAAAAGATATTTTAGAAGAATATAGTCCTGATGCACTTCGTTACTTCTTATTAAGTACCCATTATCGTAGTCCATTGGATTTCAGTGATGAACGCTTGGAAGAAGCTAATAAGTCTTTAGAACGTATGACAACAGCTATTGAAAATCTTCTCTACTTAGAAAATCAAGAAGAAGGCGAATGTGATGAAGAAGCAAAAGCCTTATTGAATAATGCCCGTAAATATGCAGCTGAGTTTGAAGATGCTATGGCTGATGACTTTAATACCTCTTTGGCAGGGGCTCCAATGTTTGGGCTTGCAAAAGAAATTAACATTTATTACCAAGCTGTACAAAATTGCAATGGCAAAGTATGTCATAAAACATTAGATGAAGTAAAAACTATTTTCAAAATGATGACAGATATTCTTGGTATTTTAGAACAAGCTTGGGAAGGTCCTAATGCAGGGGCTGGTGCCGAAGAATACGAACAATTAATGCAGGTTATTTTGAATGTTCGTCAGAATTGCCGTGAACGTAAACTTTGGGACTTAGCGGATGCAATTCGTGATGAATTGGCTAATATTGGTGTAGTTATTGAAGATTCGCCACAAGGGGCACGGTGGAAGAAACGTGAACTTTAAGCGCTATCAATTTTTACGGGCTACGGCCATTGAAAAATTAAAAGCTATAAAGGAGCATGAGGGAATTATAACAGCTAGCGCTGAGGATTCCCTCATGCTTGCCTATATAGGCGATGCCGTATATTCTTTGTTTGTTCGTGAGCGTATGACTGAAGCGGGCATTATGAAAGTACAAGTGTTACATAATTTAGTAACAGATTTTATTTGTGCTAAAATGCAGGCAAAAGTATTACAAGCTTGGGAAGAAACGTCTATACTGACTGATATAGAGCTACAAGTAGCGAAGCGTGCTCGCAATAGTAATGTGCATGTACCTAAAAGTGCTACTGTACAAGAATATCGAGCGAGTACTGCCTTTGAAGCCGTATTGGGGTATTTGTATCGAACCAATCAGCAAGAGCGTTTACATGAGCTAATGGCGAAAGCATTTCAATACACATTAGATACGATGTAATAGAGGAGACTGAATAACTATGAGTGATTATATTGTAGGTCGCAATGCGGTGCGTGAAGCGTTAAAAGCTGATCGTACGATTCAGCGCCTTTTTATTGCAAATGATAAAGTGCAAGGTTCTCTACAAGAGATAGTAGGCCTAGCTAAATCAAAGGGAATTGAAATTCGTCGTGTTGGTGATAATCAATTAGCAAAATATGCAAATGGTGTTGTACATCAAGGCGTTGTTGCTTTGGCTGCGCAAGTAAAGTTTGCTGATTTAGATGAAGTGTTGGCAAATTGGCCAAAGGAAAAAGCACCTATTTTAGTATTATTAGATGGCATTGAAGATCCCCATAATATGGGTGCTATCATCCGTACTGCAGAATGTTGTGGTGCTACGGCGGTGCTCATTCCTAAACGTCATACAGCACCGATTAATGCTACGGTAGCTAAAACATCGGCCGGTGCTTTGGAATGCATACCCCTAGTGCAAGTTGGCAATGTAGCACAAACGATTGAGGAGTTAAAGAAGCAAGGTTTTTGGGTACTAGGCGCTCATATGGAAGGGCAACAGACCTTATACCAAGCTGATTTAACGAGTCCTTTAGTGTTAGTCATTGGCAATGAAGGGAAAGGCTTGAGTCGTTTAACGAAAGAACGCTGTGATTTCTTAGTGACAATTCCTATGTATGGGCGCCTTAATTCGTTAAATGCATCAGTAGCAGCGGCAGTTTTACTATATGAAGCGGTGAGACAGCGACAATAATGAGGTCTTAAGATGAAAGAAGACATTTTAATTGTAGATGGTTATAATGTGATTTTTGCTTGGCCAGAGCTAAAGAAAATTAGTAAAAGCTCGTTAGAACATGCACGGTCACGCATTAAGAGCATTTTACAGAATTACGGCAAGCATAAAGGCTATCGCGTTATTTTGGTATTTGATGGAAAATTTGCCAATTCTGGTGCGGCCGAAGAATACATGACTGATGATTTCTTAGAAGTATATACAGCGGATGGTGAAACGGCTGATTCATATATTGAGCGGACTGTGTTTACTTTTAAAAATACGTATGCTAATGTGTATGTATGTACATCAGATTATGCAGAACAAAGTCAAGTCTTAGGATTTGGAGCTTTGCGTATTTCAGCGCGAGAGTTAAAAGCACAAGTAGAACGAGCTAAATTGGATGAACAAAGATATTATAAAGGGCTTCATAAACGGGATAGTTTGCGCTTACAACGGAATGAAGTCGGTCACCAGTTAGATGGTGAAGTAGCTAAGGAATGGGAAAGCTTGCGACGTGGAAATAAATAGCCTTGCAGAACTGGGGTCTATCAAGTATAATGAGAGATACATTAGTTGTGTTCTGCTAGAACAGGAAAGTGGAGGCTGGCATGTGCGTTAATGAACGCTTAAACGATGAATATCGTCGTTATGTGGAGTTATCTGATGAAGAAATTTGTAAATTAGCGCAAGAGCAAGATGACCACTTAGCTGTGGATTATCTAGTCAATAAATATAAAAATTTTGTGCGCGCCAAAGCACGATCTTATTTTTTGATTGGTGCCGATAAAGAAGACATTATTCAAGAAGGGATGATAGGCCTTTATAAAGCCACCAGGGATTTTAAAGGTGATCGTCTAGCTTCATTTAAAGCATTTGCCGAACTGTGTGTAACTCGCCAGATTATTACAGCCATTAAAACGGCTACACGGCAAAAACATATTCCTCTTAATTCGTATATTTCTTTGAATAAACCTATTTATGCGGATGAAGCGGAACGAACCTTGATGGATGTTTTGATTGAAGGTCAAGGTACAGATCCTGAAGAGTTATTTATTAATCGTGAAGAATTTTCCGATATTGAAGAAAAAATGGGATCTATTTTAAGTGATTTAGAAGGTAAAGTATTAATGGGGTATTTAGATGGCAAGTCTTATAATGAGATTGCGGCTGAATACAACCGAAGTGTTAAATCCATTGATAATGCATTACAACGAGTGAAACGAAAGTTAGAGAAGTATTTAGAGCATCGTAGTAATTCAGCAAAAAAGAATGAGCCATAGGAAGGATGACAATTGTGAGAAATTTCTTGATGTTTGCAGAAGTGGTAGTATCTGTTTTATTGATTTTGGTGGTTGTGTTACAATCGAGTAAGAGTGCTGGTATGGGGGGCGCCGTAAGTGGTGCTGCTGATTCCGTATTTGGTGGTAAAGCTCGTGGTCTTGATGGTTTATTATCAAAATGCACTATCGTATTAGGGATTCTTTTTGCCGCCTTAAGCTTATTCTTGGGAATTTACTTAAATCAATATTAATGGGAGCCTGCCTTGTGCAGGCTTTTTTGGTAGAGGTAAGAAACTATGGAAGATATGAAAAACAAGATTTTAGCCTTTTTCAAAGCCATTAGTCCAGAAGCGTATCATATAGAAGATGCTGCTTATATTTTAGGGATTAAAGGGGCTGATGAATTAGAAACTTTTATGGAGCAAGTACAAGCACTATCTGAGGCCGGTTTATTAGTAAAACGCAGTGGTGATTACTATAAATTAGCAGCACCGACCGCACAGGCTAAGGCTGGCAAGAAACAAATTAATGTTGTAGAAGGGACCTATAAAAGTTTGCGCAATGGGCGAGGCTTAGTAGTAGATCCAACTGGCACCTATGAAGTGGCTATTGGACCAGATGACCGTAATGGAGCTATGCATAATGATAAAGTCGTAGCTTATATATTGCGTTTTAGTCGTGTTGGTGATCAACGACCAGAAGGTCGTGTAGAAAGCATAATAGAGCATGTGAATACGGAGATTGTAGGTACCTATGATCGACAAAAGAATTTTGGCTTTGTTGTGCCTGATGATGAGCGTTTAGGTGATGATATTTATGTGCCTTTGCCAGATTCTTTGGAGGCACGTAGTGGCGCTAAAGTCTTAGTGGAGATTACTTCTTGGCCAGATGTTAAAGGACGTCGTCCTGAAGGGAAAATCAAAGAAATTTTGGGTTATACAGGGGATGTAGGGGTAGATATTAACTGTATTATGGCAGCCCATAAAATTCCGTTTGCCTTTCCAGAGCCTGTTTTAAAAGAAGCTGAAGAAGTAAGTTTTGACGTATTACCTACTGGCAAGCGCCTTGATTTGCGTGAAGTGCCTATGATTACTATTGATGGGGAAGATGCTAAAGACTTAGACGATGCAGTCAGTTGTAAGCAGTTAGTTAATGGCCATTACCAATTAGGGGTTCATATTGCGGATGTAAGCCATTATGTAAGAGGCAATACGGAGCTCGATAAGGAAGCCTATAAACGCGGGACTAGTGTATATTTGGTAGACCGCGTAGTCCCTATGCTACCAACGGTATTGTCAAATGGCATTTGTAGTTTAAATACTAAGGAAGACCGCTATGCTATGAGTTGTATTATGGAGATTAACCATGCAGGCAAAGTGGTTGATTTTACCATTAGTCCATCGGTAATTCGGGTAGATCGTCGTTGTAGCTATCCTGAAATATATAAAGCTTTAGAAGAAGAGATTATTCCTGATGATTTACTACCACTTATGCCAATGGTGCATGAATTACATGAAGTAGCAAAGATATTAATTGCTATGCGTGAAAAATCAGGAGCTATTTCTTTTGAATTTCCTGAGTATAAAATATTGTTAGCCAATGATGGCACACCGCTTAATATTGTACGCAAAGATAGAACCATTGCGGAAAAGATTATTGAAGCGTGTATGTTAATTGCTAATGAAACAGTAGCTACCTATTTACGGGATTCGAATAAACCAGCTATTTATCGAATTCATGAGCAACCAAGTGAAGAAAAATTGCAAGCTTTACAGACTGTAGTGACGTATTTAGGCAAACCGTTTCATTTAGCTGATGGGGCTGTAGAACCAAAGGATATTCAGCGATTTTTAGATAGTTTAGTTGGGACTGATGTAGAGCAAATAGCGCAGATTATGACCTTGCGTTCTATGCAACAAGCGCGCTATTCCTCGGCTAATGTGGGTCATTTTGGCTTAGCCTCTGCTTGTTATACCCATTTCACATCACCTATTCGACGGTATCCTGATTTGATAGTCCATCGACTTTTGAAAAAGCAATTGCATTGGCCTGATGGATATAGTAAATATGATGATTCTGAAGAATACCTAGCAAAGGCAGCTGAACATTGTTCTATTCAAGAGCAAGTTGCGGTTGCTACTGAACGAGATACTAATGATTTGAAAAAAGTTCAATATATGGAACCTTATGTAGGGGAAGTGTTTGAAGGCAAGATTAGTTCTATTACATCTTTTGGCATGTTTGTAGAACTTGAAAATGGCATTGATGGATTAGTGCATATTGCCACTATGGATGATGATTATTATTTCTTTGATGAGGAACATTTTTTATTAGTCGGTCGTCGCACTGGCAGGACATACCATCTAGGTGAAACGGTTCAAGTGACACTTATAAAAGCCGATAAGGATAAGAAACAAATAGATTTCTTGCTTGGTGATGTAGATGCAGCCACTTTAATTCAAAAGTCATTGCAAAGTCGTACACGGTTAGCTTCGTCAGGTAAAAGCTTCCGTAATAGTAGTGCCAAAGACAGTAAGACTGGTAAAAAAGAGCGTTTTTCGACTAGTAGTGATAGAAAAGGTTGTAAAAAATCAGGTAGAGATTCTTTTAACAAAGTAGCTAAGAAATCGAAAAGTAAGAAACAGAGCAAGAAGGGCAGTAAAGGTAAGAAAAAAGGTAGTAAAAAGAAGTAATGGAAGTTGAGGAGGAACGTAGTGAGTAAGGCAAAAAAAGATAGTAGTAGTTTAATTGCTGATAATCGCAAAGCGCGCCATGATTATCATATACATGAAACATTTGAAGCGGGTATTGTTTTAACAGGAACTGAAGTTAAATCAATTCGTCAAGGTCGCTTGAATTTAAAGGATAGCTATTGTGGGATTCAAAATGGTGAATTATTTTTATTTCAAGCGCATATAAGTCCCTATGAGCAAGGGAATCAGTTTAATCATGAACCGATGAGAACTAGGAAGTTACTGATGCATCGCAGTGAAATCAATCGTCTCTTAGGTCAAGTAAAAGAAAAAGGATTTTCCTTAGTCCCTTTGAATTTTCATTTTGCTCATGGATTAATAAAAGTGACAGTAGGCCTTGTAACTGGTAAGAAGAATTATGATAAGCGTCAAGATATAGCTGATCGCGATGCTCAACGAGATATTCGTCGGCGTATGAAAGAGCAGAGCCGAGACTATTAACGTAAAAGGGATAATAGGAGAAGATAAATTAGAGGTTATAGGGAATTTAAAACTATTTGAAATATAAAAAAGGCAGTAGGAGTTAGTCAATGACTATTCCTACTGCCTATATTAGTTGTGGTGGAGACGAGGGGAATCGAACCCCTGTCCAAAAGCGTTGCCCCACAGACTTCTCCGAGTGCAGTCGCTGTTTTAGAATCTCAGTTAGCTATTGTACAACGACAAACTACACTAACCCAGCTCAGAGGTTTAACCTAATTTACTTGAGCAGATAAATTAGGCGAGCCCGTAGTTTGACGCCTTATCCCTGCTCACGGGCAGAGCAAGGTAAGACGTAGCTTATGCAGCTAATGCAAAGTTTTCTTTTGCGTTTAATTTAAAAGTTCCACCGTTTTACGGCCTCATGGAACGCCGACTCGCTATCTATGATACACGCACCCCTGTCGAAACCATTACGTCCCCAAGTGTGTATTAACTATGATTTTATATGTAGAGTCATAGTTGTGTATATATGTGTATATATTATAAACAACTGTAGTAGGCGTGTCAAATGACAACTACAATAGAAGAGTCAAATAGACACGAAAAATAAATCTATTAAATAGTGAGTAGTTTTGTAAATTAGAAAGTAAAAATAATTTGTAAAAGTATATTGACATGATTGTAAAGTTTGCGTATAATAATTAATGTTCCGAACGTGCCGGAGTGGCGGAATGGCAGACGCACTTGACTCAAAATCAAGCGGGTAACACCGTGTGGGTTCAAGTCCCACCTCCGGCACCATATCTTAAAGGTCCGTAACTAATACATTTAGTTACGGACCTTTTATGTTTGTATTGATATTTACCAAAGCCCTAAGCTGTATTGTAATAAAAGAGTTGAAATGGTAATGCCCGTCCAACATAGTAAGCCTATTAATAGCGGTCGTGAGCCACTACGAATCAATTTTACTATATCTGTGTTTAGGCCAATGGCTACCATTGCCATTACAATAAAGAATTTAGATAAGCTTTTCATAGGTGTAAATATTTCAATTGAGATGCCAATCATCGAGGCCATGGTCGTAATAAGACTAGCGCCAATGAAGTAAAGAATAAAATGAGGAAACACTTTTTTGATTGAAGGGGTAGTTGGTGCTGTAATAGTAGTATTGGAATTTAAATGAGCTGAATTGTTGGCATTGTTTTGCTTATTAGTTAAAAATGCGAGAAATAGGGTAATTGGAATAATTGCTAATGTACGAGTTAATTTTACAGTCACAGCTTTATCTAAGGTTTCATTGCCTAGACCATACATACTATCCCAGGTTGAGGCGGTAGCTGTAACTGATGAAGTGTCATTAACAGCCGTTCCAGCAAATAGACCAAAGGCTTCACCTGATAGTTGTGAGATACCTAATAAAGTACCGAGTGCAGGAAATAGTAAGGCGGCTAGCACATTAAAGAAGAAAATGACTGAAATAGCTTGGGCAATATCTTTATCGTCAGCTTTTATAATAGGGGCAGTAGCTGCAATGGCAGAACCGCCACATATAGAAGAACCTACACCAATTAATGTAGCCATTGAACTAGAAATAGACATAGTGCGATAACATATATAGGCAATAAGTAAGGCTACTGTAATGGTACAAAGAATGATAGGTAGTGATTCTAGGCCAGTTTTTAATACAACTTGTAGATTCAAGCCAAAGCCAAGAAGAATAACTGCATATTGCAGTATTTTTTTACTAGTATAAGTAATACCAGGATTAACGACTTGACGATTAAATGATAATTGGTTTATACCCATGCCTGTTAATATAGCGATGACAGGTCCGCCAATCAAAGGAAAGAATTGTCCTAATATATAACAGGGGATGGCAATGGCTGCACAGAGTGCGAGGCCAAGCCGTTCTTGCTGTAACCAGTTCATACACAAATCCTCCAAAACATTATATGTAAGCATTTATTGGTTAATTGAATGCTAAGTAGTATGATTGTATTTATTGTATCATAACTAGGATATTTTTTTGTATATAGGAAATATGAATTAAAAATAGTGCATTAATTATTGAAATTGAATAGTTTAGCTTAGTTATCTTTTAAAAATAAATATAATCTTTTTATAATATAAAATCCTGTTAAATTAGTATATATTAATGCTTATTTTTAGCAAAATAAAATACAAAAGGTCCTCACAGATTATAAGACATTAGTAAGCGTCTATCTATGAGGACCTTTTTATGTATTAAATTAGGGATTATTTAGTAGAATTATTAGTATTTACTCGATTATTTGCCATATTTTTCAAATAAGGCTTTTAGCATGTTGCCGTGATTTACTTCTTGTTTGGCAATAAAGTTCATATGGTCAGCCGCTTCTGTAAGGCCAGCCGCACGTAAATCATCAGCACGGGCGTCTAAGCGATCGCCAGCTTGTTCTTCCAGTTGTTGAATTTGTTTAGCTACAGCCCAAAAATCTGGTTTTTGTTCACCATTACAGAGGGCATAAAAACCTGCGTGTTCAGCTTCTTGTACAGCAATTTCATGGAAGGCTGCGGCTACGTCGTCTAAACCTTGTTCCTTAGCTAAAAGATATAAAGTCATATATACACGAGTTCCGTGTAATTCGGCTTCAACGCCACCTTTGAAAATGTCTTCAAATTTTGTGTCTTTAGTTACATTGTAAAAACTCATAGATTCCTCCTAGAAAATACGGTATCAAAAAAGATAATACACACTAAGGTGCAAAGATTATATCGATAAAATGTAATGACTGCTATATTTTTCGATTTACTTCATTTATTATACTTGATGAAAATATTTTTGTCAATTAAATTGTGCAAAATTTTTATGCCGAAAAAAGTTGATATATACTGCTAGAAAGCTATTTTTGATATTGACATTTGAATTATTTTTAGTTAAACTGAGATATGGTACTAGAGTTTTCAATTCGGTTTTCGTGGGCTAGTGGCGTAATGGATTGAGAACTTTTTTTGACGTATATTGACTATAATTTATGAAAAACTTTATAAATTTTTGTGTAGTATATGTGTAGTGTATGTCTAACATATGTTGTTGGTGTGAAAGTAAGTTTGTATGTAAAGTGAGGGAGGCGACAATGAAGCAACGAATTCTTGAAGCTGCCGTAGCTGAAATAGAATTGTATGGCTCATCCTTTCGGATGGATGATTTAGCTAAGCGGTTAAATATTAGCAAACGCACGTTGTATGAGAATTTTCACTCAAAGAATGAAATTATTGAACGAATTTTATTTGAGAAAAGTCAGGATTTTTATAATCTTCATAAAGAAATCCTTGAAGACCCTACATTAGATTGTGTGACTAAGTTGAAAAAATATTTTTCTGTGCGGTCTGATTTGTATGCGGCTATAAGTGGTGATCATTATCGGTTAATGTTTGCATCAGTACCATCTTTAGTAGATCATGTGTTACGGGTATTTGAGCGAGACTGGGAATTACTCGGAAGCTTTTTAGAAGAGCAACAACGCATGGGAATTATTAAACCAGGAAATATTGAAGTATTGTTGTTAATGTTAAAAGGCGTAGTGCGTACAGTTTTTTATGATGAACATCGTAATCCAGAAGATTGTATTACAATTTTATCAGAAGCGATGAATATGATATTACATGGTATTTTAAATGAGGAGGCAAAGAATGAGTAAGTTTCGTTTTTCAGGTGCTCTAGTAGCTATTGTAGCAATGATGCTAGTAGTGGCTGGATGTGGCAAGGAGGAAGCAAAGCCTAATGAAGTGGCTGTTAACACTTATAAAATAGCAGCAACAGACACACAAATTGCTACGTCTTTTAATGGTACAATTACGGCTCAGAATAAGACGGCTATCCATGCACGTGTGTCGGGTCATGTAGTTGAAAAGTATGTAAAAGGTGGTCAACAAGTCGTAAAAGGACAACCTTTATTCCGTTTGGACTCTCGACAATATGAAGCTAATTTAGCAAGTGCACAAGCAACAGCAGCGTCTACGAATGCATCGTATTTAAACTCAGAACGTGATTTACAACGGTATCAACAATTAGCGAATGAAGATGCCATTGCACGTCAGACTTTAGATACGCAAGCAAGCACTACTGAACAGCAAAAAGCAGCTTTAGCTGCTAATGAAGCCGCTGTTCGTATTGCACAAGATAATTTACAAGATACTGTAATTTATGCACCATTTGATGGCACATTAGAAATGGATGATATTGACTTAGGTTCCTTTGTAACTGCTGGGACAACTACATTAGTGACGATTAATACAGTAGATCCTGTATATGTTCAATTTGCTATGAGTGAATCTGAATATCTTGAATTCATGAAGAATAAACAAGGTCAAACTATGGATAATCTACCATTACAACTTCGTTTGTCTGATGGTTCCATTTACCAATATACAGGTACTTTAGTACAAGCTGCTAAAAACCTTGATAGTTCTTCTGGTCAATTGATTTTTAAAGCATCTTTCCCAAATCCAGAACATATTTTATTACCTAATATGTATGCCTCTGTTGTATCTCCTGGGGACATTATTAAAGGTGCTATCTTAGTACCAACTAAAGCGTTGACACAAGTATTAGATAAATCATTTGTATATACTGTTGATGAGTCTGGTACAGTAAAACAAGTGCCTGTTGTAACTAGTGGCACACAAGGTATTTATACTATTGTTAAAAGTGGTCTAAAAGCAGGTGAAACTGTTGTTGTAGACGGTTTAACTAAAATTCGTAATGGTGTGAAGGTTAATGCAACAGCACTAACTAAAGACCAAGTAGAAAAGAGTAAATAAGGGGGGATATCGTGTCGAAATTTTTTATAAACCGACCTATATTCGCCATCGTTTTGTCCTTGATTATTACGATTGTTGGCTTAGTTTCTATGTTTACTTTGCCAGTTGCACGTTATCCAGAAATTACACCACCGCAAGTTCGTGTTAGTACAAGTTATGTTGGTGCTTCGGCTTCGGTTGTTAGTGATACAGTAGCCTCTGTTATTGAGTCACAGATTATTGGTGTTCAGGATATGGACTACATGATGTCCACCAGTAGTAGTAGCGGTAGTTATTCTTTGACCGTTCAATTTAATCAAGGTACTGATGCTGATATGGACACAGTTAATACACAGAACCGTGTACAACGTGCATTAGCATCTTTGCCGTCGGAAGTTCAAAACGTTGGTGTAATCACAACTAAATCTACAGGCGATATGTCCTTAGTATTTGCGTTAAAATCACTTGATGAAAGTTCATACGACCAGACATTCTTGAAAAACTATGCATCTAACTACATGATGGATGAAATTAAGTCTATTAATGGGGTAGGTAGTGTTCAAGAGTTCGGCTCTGACTTTGCTATGCGTATTTGGCTAAATCCTGCTAAGATGGCACAGCATAATGTTACTATTGCTCAAGTAGTTAATGCTATTTCTTCGCAAAATAAACAGGCCGCTGCTGGTTCGTTAGGAACTGAGCCGATACCAAGCAATCAGCAAGTATCACATAATATTACCATTCAAGGTCGTTTAATGACTACTGAAGAGTTCGGTAATATTATTATTAAGACAGATACAACGGGTAATTTATTGCGCCTTAAAGATGTATCTAATATTGAATTAGGGTCTAAAGATTATGGCTTTAGTGCTAAGAGTGATGGCAAGCCGATGGCGGCCTTTGCAGTATCTTTGACAAGTGATGCGAATGCGATTGAAACCATTACTAAAGTAAAACAAGTTCTTGAACAACAAAAAGAGAATTTGCCACCAGGTGTTGAATATACGATTATTGTAGATAATACAAACTTCGTTACAGCTTCTATTGAAGAAGTTATTCATACCTTTGTGGAAGCCCTTATATTGGTAGCCTTAATTGTATACATCTTCTTACAGTCTTGGCGTTCCACATTAATTCCAATGATCGCGGTTCCTGTATCGTTATTAGGTACCTTTGCAGCCTTTGAAGTCCTTGGATTTACCATTAATACCTTAACCTTATTCGCCATGGTACTTGCCATTGGTCTGGTTGTCGATGACGCGATTGTTGTTATCGAGGCCGTTGAATATGAAATTAAAGTAAATGGTTTAAAACCACATGAAGCTACGATTGAAGCGATGAAAAATGTACAGGGCCCAGTAATTGGTATTGCCTTTGTATTGGCTTCTGTATTCGTACCAGTATCCTTTATGGGTGGTATGACAGGTATTCTTTATAAACAGTTCGCCTTGACGGTAGCTGTTTCTGTAGCGATTTCAGCTTTTGTGGCATTGACATTAACACCAGCACTTTGTGCTATGATGTTAAAACCACATGTGCCTAAAGAAAAAGAAGACTTCATTCATCGTGGTCTTAATAAATTTAATGATGCTTTAGAGCGTTTTAGTGATTGGTATGGCTATCAATTAGCTCGCTTAGCTAAACATTTATGGCTTACAGTTGTTGTATTAATTGGATTTGTACTTGTTTCAGTAGGTGTATTCCGAGTTTTACCTTCAGCCTTCGTACCTTCAGAGGATAATGGTTACTATATGGTAGCTATTAGCTTGCCAGAAGGGGCTACGTCTTCAAGAACTATGGATGTTATTGAAAAAGTTACAGCCTTCATGAATGAGGACTCTGATATTGTTGATAAAGCAGGGATTTCTGGTTTTGATATTTTATCTAGTGCTCAAAAAACAAGTGGTGGCTTAATGTTTGCTACCTTAGCTGACTGGAGTGAGCGTAAAGGGGCAGGGCAAGATGTTGATTCTAAAATTGGCAAATTGATGGGCTTTACCGCAACGGTGCCAGAAGCAACTATTTTACCTATGAATCCGCCACCAATTCCTGGTTTAGGTAGTACGGGTGGTTTCTCCATGTATATTATTAACAAAGCAGGGGACACACCTGAGCAAATGGCGACAGTAGTTAATGATTTCTTAGGTGAAGCTCGTAAACAGCCAGTGTTTGCTTCTATTTATACTACTTATAGTGATGGCACGCCGACTTATGATTTTGAAATTAATCGTGATAAAGCAGCTAGAGATGGTGTAAGTGTTTCTGACATTTTCACAACGCTACAAGGTTTCTATGGTAGTATTCAGGTCAATGACTTTAATGAGTTTGGTAAAAACTATAAAGTAGTTATCCAAGCGCAGCAAGATTATCGTGTATCACCTGAAAACAATAATAATGTGTATGTAGCTAATAGTAGTGGCACTTTATATCCTGTGGCCAACTATATTAAATCAACAGCTACCACTTCTGTATCTACGATTACTCGTTTTAACAACTATCCAGCTGTTAAAATTGGTGGTTCTCAGGGGGCTGGGTATAGTTCTGGTGATGCTATTGCAGCATTAGAAGAGGCCGCTAAAAACTTGCCTCAAGGTTATACATACGATTGGGCCGATCAAAGTCGTGAGGAAGTTAAAGCAGGGACACAGACTATTCTTATCTTAGGGATGGGGATTATCTTTGTATTCCTAGTGTTAGCAGCTTTATACGAATCTTGGAAGGTTCCATTTGCAGTATTGTTCTCCGTTCCATCTGGTATCGTAGGGGCCGCGTTGATTCCTTGGTTGCTTAACTTGACTGGTACATATAATTTAACAAACGATATTTATTTACAAATTGGTTTGTTAACTTTGGTTGGTTTAGCAGCGAAGAATGCGATTTTGATTATTGAATATGCTAAAATTCGTGTTGATGAACGAGGCATGCGCTTCGTTGATGCAGCGATTGAAGCCGCTAAAATTCGTCTTCGTCCAATTTTGATGACATCCTTAGCATTTATTCTAGGCTGTATTCCATTAGCTATTTCTAGTGGGGCTGGTGCCGGTGCTCGTGTATCCATGGGGATTACCGTAGTAGCTGGTATGACCTCTGCTACTTTATTTGGTATCTTTGTAATCCCAATGTTATTTATCTTGATTGAAAATATTGGGTTTGGTAAAAAAGATAAAAAGCATTAATTGATATGTTAGTTTATTGATTAGGCTTGCCAAATAGACAATTACAATTACATATGGACAGCAATTCCTTATTTTAGAAAGTTTATGAAGTGAGTATTTCGCTGCTTGATTTGAAACGATGAGTATACCTTTAGGTATGCTCATCGTTTTTTAGTTGGAAGGACGAGCGAATACAGAAATACTTAGCTGTTTTATGCTTCATAATTTTTAGAAAAAGTCAATGTCATTTATGCATATTAAGTATAATTAAGATGAATAAGTTCGTGATATAATGTATACAAAATTAGGTGTATGCGTATGAGATGGACAGCATGCATCGGCAATAACACTGAAAGAATTACTAAGTTGTGATTAAAGTAAGGAGGTATGCATGTGAATATTTTAATTTCAGTGATTGTTATTTTATGGATTGGTACCCTTGTATTTAAAAGGTACAAAGCGCAAGCCGTGCTCTTTATTGGTGGTATGGTATTATTGGCATTAGCATATTTACTAGGGTATGGCACGATTCTAGGGGCTAAACAAGCAACGGGGAATTTTATTTTTGATATTTTCGAACTTATTCGTATTTTATTTAGTGAACGTGCAGCTAAATTAGGTCTTAATATTATGGCGGTAGCAGGCTTTGCACGTTATATGGATCATATTGGAGCATCCCGTGCGTTAGTTACATTAACAATTCAGCCTTTACGGAAGTTAAAATCACCTTATATCGTACTAAGTGCTTGCTGGGTATTAGGTATGGTAATTGGGTTAGCTATTAATAGTGCGTCTGGTTTAGCGATGCTATTGATGGTAACTATGTATCCAGTATTGATTGCATTAGGTGTAAGTAAATTGTCTGCTACAGCAGCTATTGCTACTACTCTTTGTTTGGACTGGAGCCCAAGTGATACAGGTACAATCTTTGCGGCTGAATTAGCAGGTCTTGACCCAGTAACATATTGGCATTCTTTCCAAGTGCCAGTAGCGCTATGGGTATTCCCAGTAGTAGCAGTTCTTCATTACTTTACTCAAAAGTACATGGATAAACGTGATGGCCATGTAGTGGTAGCTCAAGAAGCAACTGTTAATGAAGACAAAATGACAAATGAAGACTTAAAAGTTGAAGCACCGTTGTATTATGCAATTTTACCAGTTATTCCATTAGCTTTAATTTTATCTTTCTCTAGCCTATGGATTTCTTGGATTAAAATGAACATTATTATGGCTATGTTAATTGGTACAACTATTGGCATGATTTTCCAATATGTACGTACGTTAGACGGTAAATCCGTACTTGCCGATTTACAAGTATACTTTGACGGCATGGGTCGTCAAATGGCAAATGTAGTCAGCCTTATCGTAGCAGGTGAATTATTTGCTAAAGGTCTTATGGCGATTGGTACTATTGATGCGCTAATTAACTGGGCTAAGTCATCTGGTTTTGGTGGTATCGGTATTACCTTAGTAATGGTAGCAATTATTGGTGTATCTTCTGTTGTAATGGGGTCTGGTAATGCGCCATTCTTCGCTTTTGCTAACTTAGTACCATCCATTGCAGCATCTACAGGGGTTTCTGCAGCTCTTATGATTTTGCCAATGCACTTTATTGCCAGTGCGTTCCGCGCAATTTCACCAATTACAGCTGTAATTGTAGTAGCTTCTGGTATGGCTGGTATATCTCCATTTGATTTGGTAAAACGGACCGCTATTCCAATGATAGGGGCCGGTATTACATTAGTTATTGCTAACTTTGTTATGTTCTTATAATTAAAACATAAGTAAAGTACTAGTTAGTAAAAACATAGTTATGACAGTGTAATTACAGAGTGATTACAGCGTAGTTGCTCAATAAAAATTAATGAAAATCTCCACCTGATACATTGGGTGGAGATTTTTTTGTCATCCTCTATTTACCCATACTGAAAAGGGGTAATCTATGATATAATAAATAAGATAAATTAACTTCGTTAATTCTAAATATTTTATGAGGTGATATACATGAGTGAAAATGTGATTTTCGTAACTGGCCATAAGAGCCCTGATACTGATTCTTTCTGTTCTGCTTTAGGCTATGCTAATTTAAAAAATCAAATGGGCATTTCGGCTAAAGCAATTTGTGCTGGTCCTGCGAATAAGGAAACGTCCTTTGTACTCGATTATTTTAAAGTAGAACATCCTGAAATCGTAACTAGCTTTGCTGTACGCATTAAAGATGTATTAGAAGCTGTACCAGCGGTAGAAGCAGATGCTAATTTAGAAGCTGTTCTTGCATGGCGCAAAGAACATGATATGAATCGTGTTCCTGTTGTAAAAGATGGTAAATTCGTAGGTGTGATTTTACCAAGTCGTTTGATTGAAGCATTAGCAGGCGCTTGGCTTGAACAGAAAACTGTGACAGCTGGCGAGTTAGTATCCAAAGCTGGTTGTCAACTTATTTCTCCAGATTTAAAATTGAAAGAATTTGATCGTGGCCATAATGGTGCATTCCCAGTAGTTGATGGGGATACCTATTTTGGTATGGTTCGTTCTCATGTAGAAGCACCTAAAGAAAAACAAAAAGTAATTTTAATCGATCATAATGAAAAGGTTCAAATTATTGATGATATTGAAGACGCTGAAATCGTAGAAAACGTAGATCACCATCGTATTGGTGGTTTAGTGACTGAAAATCCTATTTTCATTCATTACGAGCCAGTAGGCTGTTCTTGTACTATTGTAGCTAATTTCTACTGGCAATATGGCCAAGACATTCCAAAACATATTGCAGGGCTTTTATTATCAGCTATTATTTCTGATACTGTATTATTCCGTTCGCCAACTTGCACACCAAAAGATGTAGAAACAGCTAAAAAATTAGCTACTATTGCTGGTGTTGATTTAGAAGCATATGGTCTTGAAATGTTAAAAGCTGGTGCTGATGTATCTGATTTTAGCGATGAAAAAATTGTTCGTACTGATATGAAAGAATTTAGTGCTAATGGCCAAGTATTTACAATCGGTCAATTATCTACTATGAATGCTGATGATGTGTTGACTCGTAAACCAGCGTTATTAAAAGCGTTAGAAGAATTACGGGCTGCTAATAATTATGTAGCATCTTATATTATGGTAACGGATATTCTAAAAGAAAGCACAAATCTATTATTTGCTGGTGATGTAGCACATATTGTAAAAGCTGCTTTCGGCGAAGAACCAAAAGACCAAGAAGTATTCCTCGCTAATACTTTATCTCGTAAAAAACAAATTGTTCCTCAAATTTGGGGAGCTATGAAATAAGCCAATTAAGTAGTGATTAGCTATTTAATTGAAGTGTGAATTGACAAAAACGTTGCCTCTTGCAACGTTTTTGTTCATTACCGATTAAAAGTAAGGAAAGGACTGTTATGAGTAGTTTATTTGATGGTTTGAATACAGAGCAACAAGAAGCGGTACGCACTACGGAAGGTCCCTTATTAATTGTAGCGGGCGCCGGTTCCGGTAAAACACGAGTTCTTACTTATCGAATTGCTCATTTATTAGCGCAAGGGGTAAATCCCTATGAAATTTTAGCAATTACTTTTACAAATAAAGCCGCTAAAGAAATGAAAAGTCGTGTAGAAGATTTGGTAGGTTCTTTGGCAGATCGTATTTGGCTTAGCACATTTCATTCCTTCTGCGCTAAATTCTTACGCTTTGAATTAGATAATTTTTTAGGGTATAGTAAAAATTTTACTATTTATGATACGGGTGACTCTCAAGCCGTCATTAAAGGCGCATTAAAAGCATTAAATTTAGATGACAAATATTTTCCTGTAGGAGCTATGCTCAGTGCTATTTCAGATGCTAAGAATCGCTTGTTATTAGCGCATGACTTTCGTATGGATGCTCGTGATTTTTATAGTCAAAAAGTAGCTGATGTTTATGACTATTACGAGCGAGAACTACGCAAAAATAATGCTCTTGATTTTGATGATTTATTGCTCGTAGCTGTTAAACTATTACAAAGCAAAGCAGATGTATTAGCTAAATATAGTCATCGTTTTCGTTATATTATGATTGATGAATATCAAGATACAAACCATGCTCAATATACATTAGCCCATTTACTAGCTTCTAAATGGCAGAATATATGTGTAGTAGGTGACGCGGATCAGAGTATTTATGCTTGGCGCGGTGCTGATATTCAAAATATTTTAGATTTTGAAAAAGACTATCCTGCGTGTAAGACGATTAAGTTAGAACAAAATTATCGCTCCACAAAAACTATTTTAGAAGCTGCCAATGCGGTTATTGATAATAATGAAGGACGCCCTGATAAAGTGTTGTGGACTGATCAAGATATGGGCCCTAAGATTCGTCACTTTGAAGCACAATCTGAACAGGAAGAAGCCGCTTTTATTAGTGAAACTATTACTAAACAGCACGATTTACATGAAGTACCTTATGGTAATATGGCGATTTTATACCGTACTAATGCACAATCACGGGCGTTAGAAGAAGGGCTAATTAAACGAGGTGTGCCATATGTTATGGTAGGGGGCACTAAGTTCTATGATCGTAAAGAGATTAAAGATGTATTGGCCTATTTGAAGGTATTGTTTAATCCGTTTGATGATTTGAGTTTATTGCGCATTATTAATGTGCCAAAGCGGAGTATTGGGGCCACAACAGTAGGGAAATTACAAGATTATGCACGGGAAACGGGCAATTCTTTATTTATGACATTAACGATGTTGAATCAAATTCCTACTATTAAAGGAAAAACTAAGGATAAATTAGAAGAGTTTGGGATTTTAATTTTTACCTTAGTGGCTATGATGGATGACCATAATGTACTTCAAATTTTAGAGTCTATTTTAGAAAAAACAGGGTATTTAAAAGAGTTAGAACTTAGTACAGATCCACAAGATGAAGCACGGGTAGAGAATATTGGTGAATTGCTTTCCGTGGCTAAAGTATTTTTAGATGAAAATCCAACGGGAACAGTGCAGGACTTTTTAGAGCAAGTGGCTTTAGTGAATGATGTAGATACTTACGAACAAGCCGATTCTAAGGTAACGCTTATGACCTTGCATTCTGCAAAGGGCTTGGAATTTCCTATTGTATTTTTAGCAGGCCTTGAAGAAGGTTTATTCCCTCATAGTCGGACTCTTATGAATCCAGAAGAGATTGAAGAAGAACGCCGTCTTTGTTATGTAGGGATTACGCGAGCTGAAAAAGAATTGTACGTATTAAATGCAACGACACGAACTGTATTTGGTCGAACTAATGGTTATTTGCCATCTCGATTTTTAAAAGAAATTCCTGAAGGTTTAATAGAAGAATTGCGGCCTAAACGAAAAGTTCGGGACGACGTACAGCGACATGTACCAGCTCATCTTTCTGTTATGTCACGCCCTGTGACTAAGCCTACTTTACGCAATCCTGTAGTTGAAGATTGGCAAGTAGGTGATACAGCGGTTCATGCTAAATGGGGAAATGGTACAGTATTAGAATTACAGGGGTCAGGACCAGGTTTGAAACTTAAAATTGAATTTCCTACACAGGGTGTGCGCTTAATTATGGCGCAATTTGCCCCAGTAAAACGATTAGAAAAGTAAGATTGCAGGAGAATATGTTATGCCAACAATGACAACCTTACGAGAGGCATTAGCTGTAGCGACTACAGAAGAAGCTAAAACACATGCGCTACAACAATTATTGTCCTATTGTGGTTACTTGTATTACGTTAAAGATGTGCCACAAATGGAGGACTATGAATATGACAAGCTGTATCGTGAATTGGTAGAGCTTGAGACTGCTCATCCAGAGTATATTACCTCGTATTCACCGACTCAACGAGTGGGTGCTAAAGTGGAAGGAGATTTTCCAAAAGTAGTACATGGCTCACCTATGCTTAGTTTAGGTAATGTATTCACATATGAAGAAGTGAGCAGTTTCATAGAACGGACTGAACGAGATTTAGGTCACCGTCCAGAATATGTAGTGGAACTTAAGATTGATGGTTTGGCATGTAATTTACATTATGAAAATGGCGTATTAGTGCGGGCTGTCACTCGTGGTGATGGGCGCGTCGGTGAAGATGTTACCAACAATGTGCGCACGATTCAATCGGTACCTTTATGGATTGAGAAGGCACCGCCTTATATAGAAATTCGCGGGGAAGTGTATATGCCTCATAAAGAATTTCAGCGTATCAATGAAGAACGGGAAGCGGAAGGGTTGCCTACCTTTGTGAACCCTCGCAATGCGGCTGCTGGTTCTTTACGCCAATTAGATCCAGCTATTACAGCTAGTCGTAATTTAGATTTTTTTGCCTATGCTTTGGGATCTTCAGAAGGTGCTCATATCCAATCGCAAAGTGAATTATTACATACCTTAGACAATTTTCATTTTCATGTAAACCAAAATTATACGGTATGCCATACAGCGGATGAGATAATTGAACGAATTGCTTATTGGGATGAAGAACGGCATAATCTACCGTATGATACAGATGGTATGGTAATTAAGGTCAATGCTTTTGAAGATCAAGAGCAACTTGGGGCTACCGTTAAGGACCCTCGTTGGGCTACAGCCTTTAAATATCCACCAGAAGAAGTAGAGACGATTGTTAAAGATATTACGATTAATATTGGCCGTACGGGCGTGTTGACACCTACGGCTGAATTGGAGCCTGTATTTGTGTCAGGCACGAATGTGGCGCGTGCTACGCTCCATAATGAAGATTTTATCAAAGATAAAGATATTCGCATTGGTGACCATGTAATGATTCATAAAGCGGCAGAAATTATTCCAGAAGTCATTAAATCATTACCTGAAAAGCGGACTGGTAGTGAAGTAGAATTTACTATGCCTAGTCATTGCCCAATTTGTGATTCGCTTACGGTACGTCGTGTTGGCGAAGTGGCTGTTCGTTGTAGTAATGAGCATTGTCCGGCGGTAGAAAAAGAGAAAATCATTCACTTTGCCTCTCGTGATGCTATGAATATTGATGGTTTAGGCCCAAGTATTGTAGAAAGCTTGATTGCCTATAAATTAATTACTACAGTAGCTGATTTGTATGCATTAACAGAAGAGCAATTGGTAACGATGGAGCGCATGGGGAAAAAGTCAGCCCAGAATTTATTGAATGCTATTGAGGCATCGAAAACGAGAGGCTTAGGTCGCTTGTTATTTGCTTTAGGTATTCGCTTAATTGGCGCTAAAGCAGGGCGTACAATTGCAGAACATTTTCCTACGATGGAAGCCTTACAAAATGCTACCGTGGAGACCTTAACAGCCGTTAGTGAAATAGGCCCTACTATGGCAGAAAGCTTAGTAGCTTATTTCGAAGAACCATATAATTTAGCCTTAATTGAGTCCTTACGCAAGGTAGGCGTTGTTATGGAAGAAGAGGTAGCTGAACCAAGTGGGACTGAATTAGCTGGCGAAACCATTGTATTAACTGGTACTTTGGAAAGTATGGGCCGTAAAGAAGCGGGTGAGTTACTAGCGTCTCATGGGGCGAAGATTACCGGTTCGGTTAGTAAGAAGACTACCATTCTTATTGCTGGTGCTGAAGCCGGTAGTAAATTAACTAAAGCTGAAACATTAGGTATTCGTATTATGAATGAAGCTGAGTTTTTAGATTTAATTAAAGACTGGCAGTAGGCTTGTTTTGTATTGTTACAGCTGATTTGATATAATAATACAATGAAAGGATGTGTACGCATGAAAATCAATCGGGACGAAATCAAGAAGATTGCTTTATTATCACGCTTAGATATTAGTGAAGAGAATATGGGCTCTGTAGAAAAAGCCTTAAATGACGTTTTATCATATGTAACAGAATTAGAAGAATTGGACCTTGATGGGGTACAACCTATGGCTCACGCAGTGCCGTTACAAAATGTATTCCGCGAAGATGAAGTTAAACCATCACTCGACCATGACTTAGCATTACAAAATGCACCAGAAGAAGAAAATGGTTACTTCAAAGTACCGCGAGTTATACAGGAATAGGAGGAAGCACTGTGACAATTCATGAATTACATCAAAAATTAACAGCTAAGGAATTATCTGCTGTAGAATTAACCAAAGCTGTTATTGCTCATAAAGAAAAAACTGAGCCAACCGTACATGCGTACTTATCAGACTCTCATGGAGCTGCTTTGGCAGTAGCGACTAAAGTAGATGAAAAAATTGCAGCTGGTGAAACAATTTCACCATTGGCAGGTATTCCAGGCGCCATTAAAGATAATATTTGTATTAAAGATCAAAAGGCTACATGTGCTTCTAAAATGTTAGAAAACTTTGTGCCCCCTTATAATGCTACAGTTATTGAAAAGTTAGCCAGCCAAGATTATGTAAGTCTTGGTAAAGTTAATATGGATGAATTTGCTATGGGTGGGTCTACAGAAAACTCAGCGTTAGCTAAAACAACGAATCCATGGAATGCAGAATATGTACCAGGTGGTTCTTCCGGTGGTAGTGCAGCTGCTGTATCCGCTGGTAGTGCTATTTGGGCGTTAGGGTCTGATACGGGTGGTTCGATTCGTCAGCCAGGGGCGTATTGTGGCGTAGTAGGTTTAAAACCAACCTATGGCAATGTATCTCGTTATGGTTTGATTGCCTTTGCATCTTCCTTAGATCAGATTGGCCCTGTCACACGCGATGTAACTGATGCAGCCATTGTATTGAATGCGATTACTGGTCATGACCATCGTGATTCTACGTCCATTCCAGGGGACCGTCCTGATTACACAAAAGCCTTAGTAAGCGATGTAAAAGGCTTGAAAATAGGTATGCCAAAAGAATATTTTGGCGATGGTATTAATAGTGAAGTCCGCGAAGCGATTGAAAAAGCCGCAAAGACTTATGAAGATTTAGGCGCTAAAATTGTAGAAGTTAGCTTGCCTACGTCTAAATATGCCTTGTCCGCATATTATATTATTGCCTTAGCAGAAGCTAGTTCTAACTTAGCCCGTTATGATGGGGTAAGCTATGGCTTACGTGTACCAGCTGATAATTTAGTTGAAATGTCGACTAAGACGCGTACGGAAGGTTTTGGACCTGAAGTACAACGCCGTATTTTACTTGGTACCTATGTATTGAGTTCTGGTTACTATGATGCTTATTATTTGAAAGCGTTGAAAGCACGTCGTTTGATTAAAAATGAATTTGATGCGGCTTTTGAAAATGTAGATGTATTATTAACGCCAACAGCACCAAATACAGCGTTTAAATTTGGTGAAAAAATTAATGATCCATTATCTATGTATATGGAAGATATTTGTACCACCCCAGTTAACTTGGCTGGTATTCCTGGTATTTCAATCCCTGCTGGTTTTGCAAGCAATGGTATGCCGATTGGCATGCAATTATTGGCGCCTGCTATGGGTGAAGAGGTGTTACTACGCACTGCTTATACCTTTGAGCAAGCTCGTCCTGAATGTAATAAAGTAGCATCCATTGGGGAGGTAACACTATGAAATATGAAACAGTCGTAGGACTGGAAGTACATACGGAATTAAAAACAAAGTCTAAAATTTTCTGCGGTTGTACCACTGAATTTGGTGGAGACCAAAATACCCATGTGTGCCCTGTTTGTTTAGGACTTCCAGGGGTATTGCCAGTACTTAATAAAAAGGTCGTAGACTATGCGATTCGTGTAGGCTTAGCTTTAAATTGTGAAATTTTACAATTTAATAAATTTGACCGCAAAAACTATTATTATCCAGATTTGCCTAAAAACTGGCAAACCTCGCAATATGACTTACCAATTTGTCTCAATGGTCATTTAGATATTGAAGTGAATGGTGAAACTCGTCGTATTCGCATTACTCGTATTCACATGGAAGAAGATGCTGGTAAATTAGTTCATAGCGGCAATACCATTAGCACGTCTGACTCTTCTAATGTAGACTATAACCGTACGGGTGTGCCACTTCTAGAAATCGTATCTGAACCAGATCTTCGTTCTGGTGAAGAGGCTAGAGCTTATGTGGAAAAACTTCGCTCCATCATTAAATACTTAGACGTATCTGATGTGCGTATGGAAGAAGGTAGTTTGCGTTGCGATGCTAATATTTCAGTTCGTTTAATGGGCGAAGAAAAATTAGGCACAAAAACAGAAATTAAAAATATGAACTCCTTAACTGCTTTGCAAAAAGGGATTGAATATGAAGCCGTTCGTCAGGCTGAAACATTAGAAGATGGTGGCGAAATTGTACAAGAAACACGCACTTGGGATGATGGTAAAGGTATGACTTTATCTATGCGTAAAAAAGAAGCAGAAAATGATTACCGTTACTTCCCAGAGCCAGATTTGGTACCAATCGTAATCAGCGATGAACAAATTGAAGAAGCTCGTCAATCTTTACCAGAATTGCCAGATGCTAAGATTGCTCGTTTCAAAGCAGAATATGGCTTATCTGAAGAAGATAGCAATATTTTGACTACTATGCGTGAAACTGCTGATTATTTAGATGCAGCGGTAAAAGCAGGGGCGGATGCTAA
This sequence comes from Veillonella intestinalis, assembly GCF_943193155.1. Lineage (GTDB taxonomy): Bacteria > Bacillota > Negativicutes > Veillonellales > Veillonellaceae > Veillonella_A > Veillonella_A intestinalis. Next base: position 186,463 of record NZ_CALPDB010000001.1, read on the forward strand.
AACAGCGGCTAACTGGATGCTTGGTGATTTATCTAAAATGGTCAATGAAGCGGGCATTACCTTCGCTGAAGCTAAAGTAAAACCAGAACAATTAGCAGCTATGATTGCTTTAATTGAAAAAGGTACTATTTCTGGTAAAATTGCTAAGAAAGTTATCGTTTCTATGTGGGAAACGGGTAAGGATCCTCAGAAAATCGTAGAAGAAGAGGGCCTTGTTCAGATTACTGATACAGGCGCTATTGAAGAAATCGTAAAACAAGTTATTGCGGATAATCCAAAATCAGTTGAAGATTTCCAAAGCGGTAAAGGTAAAGCGATTGGTTTCTTAGTGGGCCAAGTTATGAAACTTAGCAAGGGCCGTGCTAACCCTGGTGTAGTTAATGAATTATTACAGAAACATTTGAAAGCATAAATAATTACTGATATATTTAGCTGTATCAGTAAAAATCTGCTCGTCTTATAGTAAGGACACAGGAGATTGCCTATGGAAAATAAACAATCTTATGAAACAAAAAACACGAATGTCTTATCTGATGAAGAACGTCGTGCTTTCGATGGTATGACCATTGATGAAGAAGGCCGTGAACAATCAGAAGAAGATATTCGTCGTGCTAAGCAAAAGGAAACTAAAGAGGCCTATGCCTATGGATCGAATGAAGGGCCTTATGGCACCCATGAAGGCTTTCCTAAGATGAAGGTATATACATTTAGTTCTTTAGGTTGGAAGGGAAAGCTTGTGTTGGCTACCTTGGCGGCCGTTGCTTTAGGTGTGTTGTTCTTTTTTGGTAGTTTATTTTTGATTGGGTTTAGTGTAGTCGCAATTGGTGTTGCTTTATTGGCGCTTTTGCGAAAACTGTTTTAGGAGATAAACGCTCAGTATGAAAAGCGTTGGCTCGCCGTGTAAACACGGATGCCAACTTATTTTCATACTGAGCGTTTTTTGAAACAATTTTCTGATGAAGTGCCAATAAGGCAGACACAATTGCTAAGAGTCTGTAGTGCCGGTGTCAGCTTATTTTCATACCGAGCGTTTTTTGAAATGATTTTGTGATGAAGTGCCAATAAGGCAGACACAATTGCTATGAGACTGTAGTGCGGATGTCAACTTATTTTTATATCGAGAGTTTTTTGATTGGTTAACAGCTTGCGTTTCCTCAATATTTTCGCTATTGTATATGTATATAAAGTATTAGAAAAGCAATTCAAAAGTAATTTAAATGTAATTCAACAGTAGCTTACGAACTAAGCTAATCGCAGGCTACGTAAATCAATAGTGGATAGATGAGGAAAACTATGGAGCAAATAAAGAAGCCTATTGTGGCGTTAATGTATGATTTTGACAAAACACTTTGTACTAAAGATATGCAAGAATATGGTTTTATTCCTGAGCTTGGAATGACGCCTGCCGAATTTTGGCAAGAAGCTAATGGTTTAACTGATAGTGAAGGGATGGACGGTATTTTAGCATACATGTTCATGATGGTTAAAATGAGTCAACGACATGAAGTACGTATTACCCGAGAAACACTTAATAGTCTTGGTAAAGGCATTGAGTTTTTCCCTGGTATAGCTACTTGGTTTGACCGCATTAATGCTTATGGTGCTTCACAGGGGGTAGAAGTAGAACATTATATCGTATCATCAGGGGTAAAAGAAATTATTGATGGCACTAGTGTTGCTAAGTATTTTAAGAAAATTTATGCCTGTGAATTTAAATATGATTATAATGAACTCATTGAATGGCCTAAGGTAGCTGTTAATTATACAGCTAAAACTCAGTTTTTATTCCGCATCAATAAGGGTGTGTTAGATATTACCACGCATAGTGATAGAGAATTAAATCAATATACGCCTGAAGCTAAGCGACGGGTACCTTTTAGTAATATGATATATATTGGTGACGGGTTAACTGACGTGCCGTGTATGAAACTGGTTAAAGTGAATGGCGGGCAGTCTATTGCGGTATATAATCGTGATAATGAATCTGGTTTAGCATCGGCCACTAAGTTGATAAAGGATAATCGAGTGAATTTTATTACTCCTGCTGATTATGAAGAAAATAGCCGTTTAGAAAGCATTGTTAAAACTATTATTAATAAGGTAAAAGCAGTAGAAGAGTTGCAGTGTATGTAAATTATAGCTAGTTATACACGTGTTTTACTTATAATTGTGTAGGTTTATAGGATAGAACTTACATAACAATTAAAGAATAATAAAAATCCCCTAATAAAGCTGTAAAAAGCTAGTATTAGGGGATTTATTATAGTTCATTTTCTAATAGTTCATTCTTTAAGGTATAATACAAATCTGTATAATATGGTTTCATCTGTGCCTCTAATAAATCACCACCATAGGCACGACGACTGACTACAACAATAGGGGGACTTTGGATGCGTTTAGCTACCGCCATACCGCTAAATAAGTTCCACCAACGCTCGAGGTCATTAATAAACTCTTGAGTTGTTTTAAAATAATGGTGGATTGATTGTGGTATAGTTAGTAGTTCTTCTAAATAATCTTCTTTATAGGCCAAGAGGAAATCTTCTGGGCTTAATCGATTCCATGGTTCAATCATGGCACGAAATAGACGGTCATGATATTCATATTGTAAAGGATCCCCTTGTCCTTTTGTAATATCTTGATTTTCAGAGAGTTCAGCACTAGGAATTATATCAATCGTACCTTGGGGGATGACCTCTCGCTTGTAGATTTCTTTATTTAAATATTGAGCTAATCCGTATACCTGGTATTTCCATAAGTCCCCAGTAGCGGCTAGGAAACCAGCTAAATCACCATACAGGGTTGCATACCCAATCGTAAATTCAGTTTTATTGCCATTACAAGTAAAGGCTCCACCAATAGCAGCTGCTATACCAGCTAAAATACGACTAGAGCGATCGCGAGCTTGGATATTTTCTTTAACAAATGAGCTGATAGTCAGTGTTTCTGTTTCACCAGAAGGCCGACTAAAGGTCAATTCACTTAATTGGTTAGTTGTTAAATGGAGACTATCTTCTACAGGACACACGGCATAGTGGCAACCTAAATTGTGTGCTAGTTGAGCCGCTAAATCTTTTGTAGCACTAGAATTGAAGCGCGACGGCATATTTACTAAATATATTTGACTTGGATCTAGTATAGTAGCAAATAGGGCCGCATTAAGAGCTGAATCGATGCCCCCAGAAGCACCAATCACTATTTTTTTTATACCTGTTTGACTTAAAAAGCTACGAATTCCATATTGTAAGGTTCTAAAAATTTGTTCAATTTCATTAGGCGGCTCTATATTAAGAGTCTCTTTTTTTATGGCCTTACCTTCTAATAAATTGACAGGCTCAAAGTGGCGACCATCTAACTGTTCCAACAAAACGGGATATACCGTTGCTTCGTAGGCAGGTAACTGAACACTAATAGTTCCTGTTGCTGTATACACGGTAGATTGGCCATCAAAGGTGCAGAGAGATTTGCCATTATTTTGTAAACCTACTGAATTTATGTAAAAAATAGGGCCGTCTAATTCATTAGCACGTTCTTGAAATAAGCGATGGCGGCGTTCATTTTTACCAAGGGTAAAAGGGGATGCTGAAATATTGATATAAGCATCAATAGCAGTATTACTGTTTTTTCCTTTTTCATAAAGGGCTGCCGTAGGGGAGAATATGTAATTTTCATCCCAACTATCTTCACATAGTAAAGGTGCTACTGTAAATGGTTGCCCTTTAAAAGAAAACGGTAATAGGCCCACAAATTCTTCAATTGGACGCTGTAATTCATAGGCTACTGTTGTAAGATTTGTAAAATATCGAGCTTCATTAAAAAAGCGATAGTTTGGGTCTAATGTTTTTATTACAAAGGGATAGGGGGATTCTTGAGGTGCAATTTTTTTCCCATTTTGAGCGGCGAAGATAGCATTATACTTGCGAATGCGACCATCGGCGTTGCGTTTAGTTGCATCTATACCAACATTACCAAAGATAAGAGCTATATTCTGCGTAGCGGCTATAATATCTTCGCCCATTTTTACACATTCATTTACAAAAGATGGTTGATCCCAAGCATCGCCAACTAAATAGCCACTAATGGCTAGTTCAGGTAAAATAAGTAAATCTAAGCGTAGTGCTTTAGCGTAGGCTATGGCTTGGAGAATGGTTTCTTTATTTTTACGGGGGTTGCCAGAGACAACTTCAATTTGTCCTATTCCAACTCGAATCATAGAGATCTCCTTATATAGTTTTAGTAGTTCCATAAAAATAGTTTTATTCCTTATTTTTACGTTTAAAACGCGGTATATCAGTAATTAAAAAGGTTGCTAATAGAGCTAGCCAGCATATTGGATTAAGGGTTAGCCAAGCGGTTTGCAAATCATAGATATCTGCTAATTTACCAATTAAAGGCGTTACAATGCCGCCTAAGGTGATACCAAGACCTAGCGTAATTCCCGAGGCAAAACCGATATTTTTGGCTAAATATTGTTGGCCTAGAATAACGATAGGGCTATATTGTGAGAAGACACCCAAACTTAGAGGTAATAGAAGTAACATAGATAGCCAATATTCATTACTGAGGGTAAAAGCTAACATGATTGGTACAAGTAGTATGTAACAATAACGAATGACTTTAACAAAACCGATGCGATCGGCTAAGGTGCCGCCAATAAGGGTAACTATAACACCGCAGATAAAAAAGGCTGATAAGGCAAAGTTGCCTGACGCTGTATTTTGTCCTAATTGGGTGATCCAATAAATAGGAATAAAAGTATTTAACACAGAAAATATAATGGAGCGAGCGGCAATAACAATAAATAGTATATTGAAACTATGCCAATCGTTTTGGGCAACTACAGTTTGGGTTTGTTTGGCTTGTTGTTGGCGAGCCGCTACTAATTTATAAGGTTTGGCTAATAAATAAAAGGTAACTAAAAGGGCCCCCATGATCGAAAAGAGAATCAAGCTTTGTGGGCCCCAGATATAAGCAGTACTCGCTAAAATAGGACCAACTGCAAAGCCCGCTTGGCCACCTACAGAGAAATAGCCCATAATCTTTCCTTTCTTTTGTCCTGAAAGGGCATTTACCCATCGAGCAGCTTCTGGATGGAAGAGGGCTGAGCCAAAACCGGCAATTAGGGAGCATAAGATAATGCTTTCATAGGAGCTGACAAAACCAATGGCTGATATGCTAAGGCAACAGATCATAATACCTATAGGTACGCTGGGCCAGAATGTTCGTTTGTCTGCTAAATAGCCAAAAAACGGCTGAGCTATAGTAGCTAGGGCTGTGTTGAAAAAGATAATGATAGCGACTTCTTCATAGGTTAAGCCATAATTGGTAATAAATAAAGGTAGGAGCGCTGGTAGCGAACCTTGGGCTGTATCATTGACCATGTGGCACACGGCCGGTAGATATTCACGGCCTTTTTGGAATATATTTGGTTCTATTGGTTCTGGGGTAAGACTGGCTTCGTTTAGCATAGGTACCTCACTGGATAATTATAGTATGTAAAATAAATGTATTTTTATATTCTTTATGTTCCCATATTGCTTGTGCTGTCAATACGCAACATTTACTTTGATACATTAGTTAAGATTTAGCACTCAATTTTGTTTAATCTAGTAAAAAAATTGTTTAATTTGTCAACTGTATTTTTATTGTAACACTAATAGCTTTATTTACCTACATTAATTATCGTTAATTTGACCTAGTAGAAGAGAGTTTATATAATAAAAGGAGATATACGCTAATAGACCGTTTATTTTCGATTAAAAAAGGAAAAAGTTTATATATTTGATATATTTTAAGAGAAAATATTGATATATGGAAAGGATTTATATGGCAACTCTTTAGTGGTACTGATACGGTAGTTGCTCTTTTTACCCATGCTTTGTTTATGAAGGCTTTTTTCAGGTATTAGAACAGCCTACAGCGCCGACTAGTAAGCTGATGGCAGAATTTTTTGATTGTCCAGTCATTCGTAACTGTGAAATTTTAACCTACAAATTAGGGTAACAAATTCATTTTCCGTAAAGCTTATGTAAAACCTTGGGCAAAACAGTATTGTCTTTCCTCTATAACTATCATAGTTGCCTTAGTTTGTGGTATAATAAAGCGAAATAACTATGTTAGTGGCAGTGTAGTTTACTGCGATCATATGATGAGGATATCGATGAAAGTTGTATTAAGTACTTTAAATTCAAAATTTATACATTCGTCCTTGGCATTGCGTTATTTGCGCGCTTATGGGCGTACCCGTGGACAGGCATATGATATAGTGGAATACACTATTAATATGCCTGTTTTGGATATTATTAGTGATTTGACAGAGCATGAAGCGGATGTAGTTGGCTTTGCTTGTTATATTTGGAATATTGACATGACGCTTCATGTGGCAAACTTATTAAAAGCCGTCAAACCAGAGGTAAAGATCGTATTAGGTGGTCCAGAAGTTTCCTATACGGCTCGACGCATATTAGAGGCGCACTCGTATATTGATTATATTGTACAAGGTGAAGGGGAGGAAGTATTCGCTGAATTAGTAGCACGACTTGAAGCCAATCAATCTCCGTTTGAACCTGAAATTACGGGTCTACTAGGCCGTGAGACTAGTGACAACCTTCATATCTTAGCTTCTAATAATGCAGCAGTGACTATGGCTGCTGATAGGGGCATAACAAAAATTAAGGGATCTGAAACGATAGCTGAAGTAGCTGATTTAGGGAGTATTCCTTTTCCTTATGATGAATCTGATATGGTGGATTTGGAGCATAAGATAATTTATTATGAATCGTCACGAGGCTGTCCATTTTCTTGTCAATATTGTTTATCTGGTAATGCTAATACGGTACGGTTTTTCCCTAAAGAACGAACCTTTCAAGAATTACAGTGGTTTGTAGACCATAAGGTAAAACAAGTTAAATTTGTAGACCGTACCTTTAACTGTGCGAAACATCATCATTTACCACTGATGCAGTGGATGCATGATGTTGATACGAATACAAATTTCCATTTGGAAATGGAACCTGTTCTTATGGGAACCGAAGAAGTGGCCCTGTTAAGTACGGCCCCTAAAGGACGCATGCAGATAGAAGTGGGCGTACAAAGTACAAATGCTGATACATTAAAAGCGATTCGTCGGTATAATAATTGGGCGCATATTTGTGAAGTCATTGCACCAGTTATAAAAGCGGGACGCACTCACGTACATATGGATTTGATTGTAGGATTACCTCATGAGCCATATGAACGCTTTGCGCAGTCCTTTAATGATGTGTTTAGTTTAACGCCTCATGCTCTGCAAATTGGCTTTTTAAAGTTATTGCAAGGTTCTGGTTTAGAACGTAGTGATGATTTTGAGTATGTGTATGATCCGAAAGCACCGTACGAAGTATTGGCGAGTCATGTAATGCCTTATGAGGACATACGCTTTTTAAAACATTTTGAAGATGTATTTGAACGTTTTTATAATAGTGAGCGTTTGCGTACTGTATTTGGATATTTAGGCCAGCGCCTTATTAAGGAAAAAGCAAGCGCTTTTCATTATTTTGAAGAATTGACTAAGGCCTGGTTACAACAGGGCTTGCATCAGCGTAAATTGAATGATCGCGACCAAATGGCATTTTTGCATGCCTATTTTGAATCTCAAGATGATGTGATTAGTCAAGAATTATTAGAATATGATTGTTTGGTTAGCTTTGGTGGTAAGGTACGTGGTGATGAGTTAGGTTTACCTAAGCAGACGAAAGAATTATTGCAAGCTGGCGAGGCTTTTTGGCGAGACGAAGAATTGGTACAGCAATTTATTCCTACATATCGTTTTGTAGAATGGCGCCGAATTCGCCAAGATTATTGTGAACATACAGTAACCTTAGGAACAGCTCACATTTTAGGAGCTATTACAGAGGAGTCAATGTGTGCTTATGAAAAAGCGGGGCTCTCCAAAGTGACCTTAATTATAGATGTAAAACAACGGCAAACGCCGTTTGTAAGACCGGAGGTAGTAGCTAGTTAATGAGTGATACAACGAAACCAAAACGGTATCGACCAATATCTACATTTTTAAAAGAAAAATATGGTGAAAAAGTATATAAATTACCAGTAGCTTTGCCTTTAACTTGTCCGAATCGTGATGGTTCAGCGGGCGTGGGTGGTTGTGTATTCTGTGGTGAAATTGGAGCTGGTTATGAGAATTTGCCAGCTTCTATGACAGTTCAGGAGCAACTCGTTAAAAATATTGCCCACATTGCGCCCAAATATAAGGCGTATAAATATATTCCCTATTATCAAAACTTTAGCAATACCTATCTAGATCCAGAGCGTTTCAGGGCTTATATGGAAGCAGGTTGTATTGATAGCACCGTTGGCTTGGCTATAGCTACACGACCAGATTGTATTAATGATACCTATTTAGAGATTCTACAAGATATTAAAGAAACCTATGGTGTCGATATATATTTAGAATACGGTTTACAATCGGTCAATTATCATACTTTAGAAAAAATAAATCGTGGTCATGGCATGGCTGAATTTATTGATGCGGTGTTGCGCACTAAACGATATGGTTTTAGCGTGTGCGTCCATATGATTGTTAATTTGCCGTGGGATACGATGACTGATACGGTAGAAGGAGCCCGTATGTTGACTGCTTTAGGCGTTGATCAGGTGAAACTTCATGCACTGTATATTGTTAAAAACACACTTATGGCGAAGTGGTATGAAGAAGGGCAGTTTACTTTGATTAGTGCTGATGAATATATTGAGCGGGTAATTGCCTTTTTGCGCAATCTAGATGAACAGATTGTATTGCAGCGCTTAGTTGGCCGAGCTCCAGAAGAAAATACCTTGTTTACTAATTGGTCCATGGGCTGGTGGCGTATTCAAGAAGAAATAGAACGGCGCATGGAAGAACGAGATGTGCGTCAAGGTGATTTATGTAATTACTTAAATGGCTCAGCTGTACGTAAATTTTTATAGCAAAGGAGAAGTGTATGACGGAACGAACATTTACGTTTCCTCGATATGAAATGGCAGGCCCTATTTTAGGTTTGCAAGAGCGTCATTTAAAAATTATGGTAGAAGAGTTACCTTGCCAAGTAGTGAGTCGTGGCGATACGTTACAACTGAAAGGTGAGGACGAGATTGTCAATCAATTTTGGCGAGTATTAGAGGAATTAGTATTCCTTTATAATGAAAGTAGTGCCATCACGGAGCAGCAAATTCGTATGGCTGTAAAAATGGTAAAAAGTGGTAAAGCTGATTTATTGCATACCATGTTTGAAGATACAATTAATGTGACTATTAAAGGGCGCATGATTACTCCTAAAACTGAAGGGCAAAAGGTATATGTCGATAGTATTCGTCGCAATACGATTACTTTTGGCATAGGGCCAGCTGGTACGGGCAAAACCTTTTTAGCCGTGGCATTAGCTGCTTTTTACTTGAAGAATCGTGATGTAGAGCGCATTATTTTAACACGGCCTGCGGTAGAAGCGGGTGAAAAACTTGGCTATTTACCAGGGGATTTGAAAGAGAAAGTAGATCCTTATTTACGTCCTTTATATGATGCGCTTAATGATATGTTTGGTTTAGAGCAAGTGGATCGTTTCATGATGAAAGGTATCATTGAAGTAGCTCCTCTTGCGTATATGCGTGGGCGTACCTTAGAAAATGCTTTTATTATCCTTGATGAGGCCCAGAATACAACACCGGAACAGATGAAAATGTTTTTAACTCGTTTAGGGAATAATTCTAAAATGGTTATTAATGGTGACCGTACTCAAATTGACTTACCAGGTCGGATGATTTCTGGTTTAGTAGAAGCTGAAAAGGTATTAAAAGGTTTGGCTGGTATTTCTATGGTACATTTCACCGATGAAGATGTAGTGCGTCATGATTTGGTAAGTAAAATTATTCGTGCCTACGAGCGCTATGAAGGCATAAAAACAAGTCGTGAGATTGCTAAAGAGGCAGCTAAAGCAATGAATAAAGAGACAAACGAGTAATGATTGTGAATATGGGGACCTTGATGATTTAATTACTCAATATAGTGAGGCAAGACAGTATAAAGGAGTATGTATTGTGGACGTAACAATCAGTTATGCAGAAGGCATACAGATGGAAACAGCATATGAAGATATTATTTATAAAGTATGTGCTGAAGTGAGCAAAGTATATGGACTCAGTGATGAAGAAGAATTAAGTGTTTTATTATGTGATAATGAATATATTCATGGCTTGAATAAAACTTATCGAGGGATTGATAGACCTACTGATGTGCTTTCCTTTGCCCTTAATGAAGGGGAAGAAGAGGATGGCGAAGAAGAATCCCATTTGCTAGGGGATTTAATTATTTCCTTAGAGCGAACAGCTGAACAGGCAAAGGAATATGGACATCCATTTGAACGGGAATTAGCTTATTTAACGGTCCATGGTTGTTTACATATTTTAGGTTATGATCACATGACTGACGAGGATAAAAAAGAAATGCGTCAGGAAGAAGAGTTTGTATTAGGTAATTTAGGTTATGTGCGGGAGGATGCACCATATAATGAATAAAGATAAACATTTTAAATCGGGTTTTGTGGCCGTAGTGGGACGTCCTAATGTGGGAAAGTCAACTTTAATTAATGCATTAATTGGCGATAAGATTGTCATTGTTTCTGATAAAGCACAAACCACGCGCAATCGAATTGTTTGCGTATATATGGATGAGAAAAAACAAATTGTGTTTATGGATACGCCAGGTATTCACAAGCCAAAGCATAAATTAGGGGAATTTATGGTAAAAGCGGCTGTTGATTCTTTAAAAGAAGTGGAAGCCGTGTTATTCCTAGTAGCGGGTAATGAAAAGCGTGGCCCAGGGGATAACTTTATTATTGAACAACTTAAAAATGTAAATGTACCTGTATTTTTAGTCATTAATAAGATTGATACCCTATCTAAAGAACAAATTTTAGAAGTCATTGTGGAATATCAAAATTTATATCCTTTTGAAGGTATTATTCCTATTTCAGCCTTAGAAAAAGATAATATTCAAGAGGTACTACAAGTATTAGAGACTGTATTACCCGAAGGTCCACAGTACTTTCCAGAAGATATGATTACGGATCAGCCAGAGCGTTTGATTATTGCGGATATTGTCCGTGAAAAGATTCTTCTTAAAACAAGAGAGGAAATTCCTCATGCCATTGCTGTAGATGTCGATGAAATGAAGCAACGTCCTGATGGAACGACGTATATTCGTGCAACTATCTATTGCGAACGAGACTCTCAAAAGGGTATAATAATCGGTAAAAAAGGAAGTATGCTCCGCGAATTAGGGGCTGAAGCTCGTACTGATGTGGAACGCTTATTAGCGACAAAAGTATATCTTGATTTATGGGTTAAAGTGAAAAAAGATTGGCGTAATAAATCGGGAATGCTCTCCGAATTTGGTTATGAATAATAGAAAGGACTGATTTGTATCGATACCCCCCTTGAGGCTAGCTTGTTAATAGTTGGGCTAGCCGTAATCTGCCTGTTAATGATTAATATTTTAGTATTAGCTAAATTCTCATTTGCTCGTCTTAGTGAAGAGCATTTAGATGATATGGAAGATTTAAGTGAAGAAGCTAAAACTTTTTTGCGCAAATTATATCAACGACCAGAGCGCTTTATTAATACGACGCAATTTTTAATTTTATTTTTTATTGTTTTATTAGCCAGTGTAGGTAGTTCCTTAATTGCGCCTTACATTGATTTGTGGGAACAGCAATTAGGCTTAGATAATGAATGGCTTACGAGCCTCTTTGATATTATTATATTGGCTCTTTTTGCTTTAATTATTTTAACTTTTGGCGAGATTATTCCTAAAGCCTTAGGTTTATCGTTTCCCATCCGCTATGTGCGTTGGACCTCAAAATTTGTAGTGGCACTTGGTGCGATTACTACGCCTTTTGTTTTAGTGGCTCAATATGTAAGTGCTATTTTATTAAAAAGTTTTGGTACTTTATATAAGAATGAGTTGGACTTAGTTCATACAGAAGAAGAAATACGTATGATGGTTAACCGCAGTCACTTGGAAGGGCAGTTAGACCAAGTGGAAGGGGAACTCATTGGCAATGTATTTGATTTTGTAGAGCGTATGGCGCGTGAAGTTATGATTCCACGTCAAGATGTGGATTGCATTTTTGTGGAAGATGATTTTGAAGAAACATTAAAGATTATTTCTGCCACAAGTCATACTCGGTACCCTCTGTGCATGGAAGATAAAGACCATGTAATTGGGTTGGTACATATCAAAGATTTAATGGAACAAAAGGAGAAGGCTCGTAAGGATTTACGTTTGGTGCGTCGGGATATTTTGACAATTCCAGAAGTTATGAAGCTCTCTGTTTTATTGCAGTATATGCGTACACGACGTATTTATCAGGCCGTTGTAGTTGATGAGTATGGTGGCATGGTAGGCCTTGTTTGTTTGGAAGATATTATCGAAGAATTAGTCGGTGACATTAAAGACGAACATGAAAATGATTTACCAGCAGTTATGATTAATGACGATGGTACATTTGATTTTGATGGTAAAGTATTAGTGGATGAAGTTGAATATGCAATGCATGTTGACTTTAATGATCCAGAAGAAGATACTATTGGTGGCTATATTTTCGGGATTTTAGAGCGTACGCCTGTAGTAGGTGATACCGTAGAAGTGGAAGGCTATATTTTTAAAGTTACTGAAATGCAAGGGTATCGTATTGCCCGTTTAAAAGCCACACCAGCGCCACCAAAGGATGATGCGGTGCTATCTGAGGAAGAATCTTCATGAGTACGGCTAAGCTGACGCTTAATTGTGATGCTATTGTATTGTATCGGCGTAAGCGTAAAACGTATTCCATAGTGACGTTCTTGACAAAACAACGAGGTATTGTTAGTTGTTCCATACCTCAGCGACGGTGGCAAACCTTAAAAAATGTTGGGTACTTACAGCCTTTTAGTAAGGTATATATAACCTTGAGTCCTAACGGTGAATACTATGAGTTGCAGCAAATAGATGGCATCTATTTAATTCGCTCGATTGAAAGTGATTTAGATAGTATTTGTTATGCTGCTTTTGGTGGTGAATTAATTAGTTCTGCCTTTGCACAAGGCGAAGTCGATTTAGCCTTATATGATTTGGTGGTTCGTTTTTCAAAATTAATTCAATCGAAGCCTGTGCCTTTAGCGGTCATTTTATTAGGTTGGCAGTTATTGAGTATAGCTGGCTTTATTCCATCGGCTAAGGCTTATGCGCAAACGGATGGAGTGACACGCTTTATGGCTGAGTTTAAAGGTAGTACAGGGTTTAATTTATCTACAAAAGCTCAAGCAGCATTAGGTGAGATTTTGAATTATAATTGGCAACCCGATTTAGTGGTACAGTTACCACGTTCCTTGTGGCAAGAATTAGAGCGAGGTTTGTTTGCCTATGCTACGATGCAATTAGGTGAGGAGTTAAGTTCGTTACGATTTTTATATGACATGAAGGCAAAAGCATTTTAAAATATTAGAATACGTTACTTCTCAATACACAACGTTTTTTAGTTGACAATATAAACGGGACTTGGTATTGTAACAGAAGTTATAGTCCGCAACGGATAATAGTTTAGGAGGAATGGACATGACATTTCAAGAGATAATTTGGAATCTCCAAAAATTTTGGGCAGAGCAAGGCTGTATTTCACAGCAACCATATGATATTGAAAAAGGGGCTGGTACGATGAACCCAGCGACCTTTTTACATGCAATTGGGCCAGAACCTTGGGCCGTTTGTTATGTAGAACCGTCCCGTCGTCCTGCTGATGGCCGTTATGGGGATAACCCAAACCGTTTATTTCAACATCATCAATTTCAGGTGATTATTAAACCATCGCCTGATAATATTCAGGAATTATATTTAAAAAGCCTAGAGACTTTGGGTATTCATCCAGAAGATCATGACATTCGTTTTGTAGAAGATAACTGGGAATCGCCAACGTTAGGCGCTTGGGGCCTTGGCTGGGAAGTATGGCTCGATGGTATGGAAGTTACTCAGTTTACCTACTTCCAACAAGTAGGGAGTATTGATGTAAAACCTGTATCGGTTGAAATTACGTATGGTTTAGAACGCTTAGCTATGTATATTCAAGGCGTAGAAAATGTATACGATTTAAGATGGAATGATACCATTACTTATGGTGACATTTGGCATTTGAATGAAGTTGAGCAATCTGCATATAACTTTGAGTTAGCGGATACAGAGATGTTATTTACTTTATTTGAAATGTATGAAAAAGAAGCAAAGCGCATTTGTGGTGAAGGATACATTTTGCCAGCCTATGACTATGTATTAAAATGCTCACATACCTTTAATTTATTAGACTCTCGTGGCGCTATTAGTATTAGTGAACGTACTGCTTTTATTGGCCGTGTACGTAATTTAGCTCGTATTTGTGCACAAGCTTATTTAGCTAAACGCGAAGAATTAGGATTCCCTCTGTTGAAAGGAGATAAGTAATATGGCAAAAGATGTATTATTTGAAATTGGCGCTGAAGAAATTCCTGCCGGCGCTATGCCAGGCATTTTAGCCCAGCTTAAAACTTTAGCAGAGAATAAATTAGCTGAACATCATTTAAACTATGGTAGCATTCGTACTATGGGAACACCACGTCGCATTACATTGTTAGTAGATGGTGTGGCTGATATGTCCGAAGAATTGAGTGAACGTCATAAGGGGCCTTCTGCTAGTATCGCCTTTGATGGTGATGGCAATCCGACTAAAGCCGCTATTGGCTTTGCTCGTGGTAAAGGCCTTGATGTAGCTGATTTAGTAGTAGAAGATGGCTATATTTATGCGGAAACTAAAACTGCTGGCGTAGCAGCGATGGATATTTTTACAGAAGTATTGCCTCAACTAATTCATGACTTGAGTTTTCCTAAATCCATGCACTGGGGCAATTTAGATGATAAATTTATTCGTCCTGTACGTTGGATTTTAGCCTTATTAGATACGGAAGTAATTCCAGTGGAATTTGCTGGTGTTCGTTCTTCTAATTTTAGCCGTGGTCATCGTTTCTTAGGGGAACGTGGTGTTTTAGTGCAACATCCTGCGGACTACATTCAAAACTTGGAGGCTAATTTTGTCATTGTCGACCAAGAATTACGTCGTGATATGATTACTAAACAGCTAAAAGAGTTAGCGGCTAGCAAAGAAGCTGCTATTGTGTGGGATGAAGATTTGCTAGAAGAAGTACTATATTTAGTAGAATATCCAACAGCTCTTTGTGGCACTTTTGATGAAAGTTATTTGAATTTACCTGATGCAGCAGTTATTACACCAATGAAAGATCATCAGCGATATTTCCCATTAGTATCTAAAGAGGGTAAATTATTACCTATGTTCTTGACGGTTCGTAATGGGGATAGTAAAAGTCTTGATGTAGTGGCGGCTGGTAATGAGCGGGTATTACGGGCGCGTCTTGATGATGCTAAATTCTTCTTTAATGAAGATCGTAAAAAAGCATTAGCAGATCGTTCCGAAGGCTTAACAAAGATTGTATTCCAAGAAGGTCTTGGTAATTTAGCCGATAAAACAGAACGCTTATTAGCTCTTGGCGAAGAGTTTGGTGAAGCTTGTGGTCTTGGTGAAGATGCTATGGTAGAACTCGAACGAGCTACCATTTTAGCTAAAACTGATTTAACGACTGGTATGGTAACTGAATTTACTGAGTTACAAGGGGTAATTGGTAAAGAATATGCGCTATTAGATAGGGAGTCTCCAGAAGTAGCAGAAGCTATTTTTGAACAATATTTACCTCGGTTTGCTGGCGATATATTACCGCAAACTCCAGCTGGTAAAGTATTGAGCATTATTGATAAAGTAGATAATATTGCTGCTACATTTAGCCGTGGTTTAATTCCAACGGGCTCTCAAGATCCATTTGCTCTTCGCCGCCAAACTATTGGGGTATTAAATATTCTAAGTGAAAGTGCTTTAGATGTTTCTTTAGAACCAGTATGGCGTAAAGATTTAACTTTGCTTGGCGTTGATGAAGCAAAACATGATGAAATTGTGGCTCAGTTGGCTCATTTCTTTATTCTTCGTTTGAAAAATATTTATTTAGATCGCCAAATTCCTCATGACGTGATTGAACTAGTGTTATCTAATGCGGATGTTACTGTAGCCAAGGCTGATGGGTTAGCTAAAGCCATTATGAACCATCGCATTGATGAAAATGTTGAATTAGTACAAGCCTTTACTCGTATGTATAACTTAGTTAAAGAGGTAGATTATACAGCGGTTGATGAGACTTTATTTGAAGATAAAGCTGAAAATGAGTTATTCCAAGCAGCTATTAATGCTTATGAAATGTCTCAAACTGCGTTAGAAGCTAAGGATTATGCTAAAGTGGTGTCCTTACCTGAAACTTTAGTGCCAGCTATTAATAATTTCTTTGAAGCAGTTATGGTTATGGCTGAAAATCCGGCGATTAAAGCTAATCGTTTACAATTAGTTCGTTTAGCTTACGAAGTGATGGCTGTGATTGGTAATATTAGCGCTTTAAAATAAAAGTGAAAATAAAGCTTGCTATTTTAGCATAGTATGTGATAAAATAGTAACGTTAATTTGAGATAGTCCGCTGCCTATGAGGTATGGGTAAGAATGTCTACAATAAGGAGGAAATAAAAGTGAACATTATTAACGTACTTGAGCAAGAACAACTTCGTGCAGACATTCCTGCATTCCGCGCTGGTGACACCGTTCGTGTACACGTAAAGGTTGTCGAAGGTAGCCGTGAACGTATCCAGGTTTTTGAAGGCTTGGTTATCAACCGTCAAGGTGGTAGCGTTCGAGAAACTTTCACTGTTCGTCGTATTGCTTCTGGTGTGGGTGTAGAACGTACATTCCCACTTCACAGCCCACGTTTGGCTAAAATCGAAGTTATGCGTCGTGGTGTTGTTCGTCGTGCTAAATTGTACTACTTACGTAATCTCACTGGTAAAGCTGCGCGTATTCGCGAAAAACGCTAATTACAAAGATAGAGGGCTGCCTATGGCAGCCCTTTATTTTTTGCTATAATGAAGATATAAGTATTGAATGAAATGGTTAATAAAATTATTGCCTGAATTATTGTCTGAAATTATTGCTTAAATTCATTGAGTGAATTTATTTTGTATGAGTAAATAAAAAAGTGCTGTATGAGTGAATAAAATTATTAGTCTAAAATACATTCATATATTTTTTATATAAATTTACTTAAAATTAACGAATTGCATAATTTTAGATTTTGTTGAAAAATAGAGATAATTTTGACGACATTTTACTGAAGGACAGGTAAAATATATAAATTATTATTAAAGAGTAAGTGAATCATTAGTAGTATAATTACAGACTGTATGTATATATTTAAGGTAAAGATAAACGATTGGAG
Source organism: Veillonella intestinalis (assembly GCF_943193155.1). Classification (GTDB taxonomy): domain Bacteria; phylum Bacillota; class Negativicutes; order Veillonellales; family Veillonellaceae; genus Veillonella_A; species Veillonella_A intestinalis. Next base: position 203,878 of record NZ_CALPDB010000001.1, read on the forward strand.
GCGTAGTAATGGCAGATACGAAACAAGATATATTTCCCGTAGTGCATTGGTTTCCAGGGCATATGGCGAAAGCCACGCGCATGATAAAGGAATATGTAAAAAAGGTTGACGTAGTCATTGAGTTATTGGACGCTCGTATTCCACGGAGTAGTGCGAATCCAGTAATCAGTGAGGTTGTTGGTGAAAAGCCTCATATTATTGTATTAAATAAAGCAGATTTAGCAGATCCTAAAGAAACGAAGGCTTGGACTGAATATTTTACTGAACAAGGTATGACAGTATTGGCTATTGACTCTAAGTCTGGTAAAGGCAATAAACAGCTTGTGAAGGCTGTAGAGCGCCTTTCTCAGCCTATTATTGATAAGTGGTTAAAAAAAGGCATTCGCAGTCGCTCCGTTCGTACGATTATTTTAGGGATTCCTAATGTAGGTAAATCCACTTTGATAAATAAATTAGCTGGCGCAGCTGCAACTCGAACGGCGGATAAGCCTGGGCATACACGAGGACAGCAATGGGTAAAAATTGGTAAAAACTTAGAGTTACTAGATACACCTGGTGTTTTGTGGCCTAAATTAGAGGATCAGCGGGCTGCAGCTCGTCTAGCTATGACTGGTGCCATTTCAGATGATGTATATGATTTAGAATCAGTCATGAAGCAGTTATTGCGTCAAGTAAAAGAAAATAATCCGGCACTACTAGCTGAACGATATAAACTTAAACCAGAAGAATTGGAAGATACTGAGCAGTTATTAGAATCTATTGGACGTCGCCGTGGTTGTTTGGTTAGTGGTGGCATTGTTGATTTAGATAAGGCCCGTCGAATTGTATTGGCGGATTACCGTAATCAAAAATTAGGTAATTTAACCTTGGATGGGGTCTTGGAAGAACCCGTTGTAATTGAGGATACTGTAGAGAATGACGAAAAATGAGTTTGAACAGTTAAAAGTAAAAGATATTAAGGCCTTATTAGAATCAAATCGATTCGAATTTGATGTATTATTATGGGCGCAAGAAGATAGTCGTTCATCAGTTCGTAAATTAGCTAGTGCTTATGTGATGCGTCAAAAGAAAAAACTGTTAGAGGTACAGCGCTTAGAAGCTTTATATACCTATGAAGCCAGTTTTTATGAAGAAGGTATTTATGAAGTAGCTGGTGTTGATGAAGTAGGCCGTGGTCCTATTGCAGGGCCAGTCACTGTGGCGGCGGTTATTTTGCCACCCCATACACATATTGCTGGACTTAATGATTCGAAAAAGATTGCGCCTCATAAACGAGAGTTAATTTATGATGAAATTATGGCTCAAGCCGTAGCTGTTAGTTGTATTTCGTATAGTCCTGAAAAAATTGATGAACTTAATATTTATCGTGCTACTCGAGAAGCTATGTATGAAGCGATTAGGACATTGAAAGTACCCGCTAAAGCAGTACTAGTAGATGCTATGCCATTGCCTGATTTAACGATTCCTGTAGAATCTTTAGTAAAAGGTGATATGAAAAGTGCGTCCATAGCGGCGGCCTCTATTATTGCTAAAGTAACACGAGATCGGTATATGGAGTCGTTAGAAGCAGAGTATCCTGGTTATGGTTTTGCCATACATAAAGGATATTATACCCCGCTTCATCGAGAGGCTTTAGAACAGCAGGGTGTGACACCACTGCACCGTAAGAGTTTTGAACCGATTAAAAGTATGGTAGGTTTTACCTATCCTAGTGATAATAAATAGTGAATAGTAGATAGCAAGAGTACATAACAAATACTAAATAACAAGTAGTACATAATAAATACTAAGTAACAAGTAGTAAATAATAAATAATAAGTAGAATGATGCTTATAGAACCAGTCCAGTAGGGCTGGTTTTTATATTGTCTATTTTGCTAGAGGGTAAATAGGGCAAAGATAAAATAAATAGTATTTATTATGTATAAATATTCTTAGATATAAAGAACGAATAAAAAAATTTTGTCAAGTTTTAATAAGGAGGTTAGTTAGAAAATATAAGGAATATTAGCAGTTTCCTATCTTTACAGAATAAAAACAAACTGATATTGTAAATACTTAATAGAGTATATTTAAACAATAAGAGTCAAGTGTAAAAAGGGAATTCTTAAATAGAACCAAATAAACTCTTAGATAGGGGTGTATACGTTGACAACATTAGAGTTGGGGCAGTTTGGGGAACAGGTTGCTGTAGAATATTTATTACATCACAATTATACTTTGGTAGGTCGCAATATTCGTACACATTGTGGTGAAATCGATATTATTGTAAACGATGAAGACACTTTAGTCGCTGTAGAAGTAAAAACGCGCCGCACGCAACAATATGGTTTACCTTGTGAAGCCGTTAACATAGGTAAACAGCGTCATATACGGCAAAGTATGCTTTTATATATGGCTATGCATAATATGGCGAATAGGAAAGTTCGTTTTGATGTGGTGGAAGTATATGTGGTAGCTGATACAGTGCGGCATTTACGTCATTTAAAAGGGTGCTTTTAGTTTGCTTTAATTAATATAAGCGTATTCAATTGCCATAAAAATGTACAGTAAAAGGAGTGTAGTAGGATGTATGCGAAAACAAAGGGGATAGTTCTATGGGGATTGCAAAGTGAAATTGTAACAGTAGAAGTAGATATTGCGGCGGGCTTGCCCTGTTTTGAAATTGTAGGATTACCAAATGCAGCTGTAAGAGAGGCGAAGGAGCGTGTAAGAGCAGCGATACGGAATGCAGGCTTTGATTTTCCTATGCGACGTATCGTTATTAATTTAGCGCCAGCGGATATTCGCAAAGATGGATCTGGTTTAGATTTAGCTATGGCTATGGGCATATTAATTGCTTCTCGTACCGTAAAAATAAAGAAGGCCGAATTAGAAACTTTGACCGAGACATCGCTTTTTATTGGTGAAGTTTCTTTAGAAGGAAAGATTAAAGGTGTTACAGGCGGTTTAGCTATGGCTATGGGGGCTCGTGCTAAGGGTATAACTACTCTATATACAGCGCCTAGTATTGGTAGTGAAGTGAAAAGCGGGTTTGGTGGCGATGTTATTGTTGCCAATACCCTGACTGAATTAGTAAATATGGTAACAGGAAAAACGCCCCTTTGTTTAGCCAATAAACACATGTATAGAGGGCAGGAAAAAGAATGTTTATCAGATTTTAAAGACGTGCAAGGGCAAGTAATAGCTAAAAAGGCATTAGAAATTGCGGCAGCTGGTGGACATCATGTATTATTATTAGGTTCGCCAGGTGCTGGTAAAACAATGTTAGCGCGAGCTATGCCTTCGATTTTGCCGCCATTATCAGAAGAAGAGCAGTTAGTGGTGAGTCAGATTTATAGCGTGGCAGGTTTATTACCAGTTGAAGGACTCATACAAGCACGGCCTTTTCGCAGTCCTCACCATACGATTACGCTAGCTGGCATGGCTGGCGGTGGCTCAATTCCAAAACCAGGAGAGTTAACACTTAGTCATAGTGGGGTCTTGTTTTTAGATGAAGCACCTGAATTTTCACGCACAGTCCTTGAAGTATTACGTCAGCCTTTAGAGGAAGGAGTTATTCACATTGCTAGAGCGAGAGGTAATTATACATTTCCCTGTCGATTTATTTTGTTAATGGCTATGAATCCCTGCCCTTGTGGGTGGTATCACAGCGGAGATGGTCATGTTTGTACTTGTACGCCTTGGCAACGTGAAAATTATATACGTCGTTTGTCTGGTCCCTTATTAGACCGAATCGACATGGTTATTGAAGTATCACGACCAAGATACGAAGAGTTTTGTGGTCATGTAGACAATGAATCGTCGGCTGTTATTAGAGACCGAGTCATACAGGCCAGACAATTTCATGAGTGGTGTTTGAAACAAAAGAATCTTTCAGGGGCTTTGTTAAATAGTGAGTTGTCACATAGTCAATTACTCAATGTTTGTGAATTAACTAGTGTAGGGGAAACGATGTTAGCTCAAGTTTTTCAACGATTACAAGTGAGTATCCGTAGTTATGATAAAATTTTGCGGGTGGCGAGAACTATTGCGGACTTACATGAATCGGTTAAAGTTGAAGCTGATTATATAGCAGAGGCTTTGAGTTACCGTATGAGCTAATTTAACTAGGTGCTTACATGAACTAATTCTGTTTACATGATTGCATAAGCTAATTCTGCTGAGGTGATTGTTATTTTAGCAGATATAAAGTTATTAATATAAGAAATAGATTATTATAGGGAATAAATTCGTATATATAGCTGTTTGAGGGAGTAAAAAATGGAAGATGAACGATTGATGTTGGCCGCCCTAGGTTCATTACCGAATGTAGGGAGTGTTACTTTAAAAGAAGTGTTAGGCTATTATAAAGATGCTCAGACTGTATGGGCGGTCATTCACCGAGATAAGGCAATTGATCCTAAGATTGCAGTGGCAACACGTTATAAGAATGCTTTAATAAAAGGTGTACTGGCAATTGATTTAGAGAGGTTAGCCCACCAAATGGAGCGCTATCATATGTCAGTGTTAGGAATTACAGATGAAACCTATCCAGACCAATTAAAAGAAATTTTTAACCCACCGCAAGTACTGTTTTACCGTGGTGATATTACGGCCCTACAAAACCCTAGACAAGTGGCTATGGTAGGAGCTCGTAACTGTACACCTTATGGTCGTAATGTGGCAACCGTCTTTGCTTCGCAATTGGTTCGCTATGGCATTACTATTGTTAGTGGCGGGGCTCGAGGTATCGATTCGTATGCCCATGAAGGGGCTTTAAAGGGAAAAGGAAGTACTATTGCCGTCATGGGCTGTGGTCTTGATCATTGTTATCCTCGTTGTAATGCTAAACTCTTTCATCAAATTGAAGAAAAGGGTGGTCTTTTATTATCCGAGTTTGGCCCAGGGGTAGCACCGCAGTCAGGACATTTTCCTATGCGTAATCGCATTATTAGTGGTATTGCCAAGGCCGTCGTAGTAGTGGAAGCTAAAGCTAGTAGCGGTTCATTGATCACGGCAGATATAGCTAACAATGAAGGCCGTGATGTATATACTGTGCCAGGTAATGTGTTGACAGATGACTTCGTGGGGAATCATTGGTTATTATCACAAGGGGCGACTTTACTAACAAAGGCGGAACAATTGCCTGATTTATACAACTGGAATACGAAAGATTTAGATATATCGCAAAAAATGGGTAGCCATAACGGCATGGGTGTGTTAAGCTTTACTTTGGAGGAGCGAAAGATTTTAGAATCATTATCAAATGCTCATGAAACATCATTAGAGACATTAGCTATGAAGACAAATCTTTCTGAAGGAGCACTTCATTTAAGTTTGTTAAACTTAGAACTTAAACAGTGTATTGAGCGTACTGCTTCAAAGGGATATATAATCTTGGAATACGGGAGGAATCAGTTTGTCCATTAAACGTTCCATTGTAATAGGAGAAAAAGAAGGGGCTAAAGCTACCACTAAAAAAGAAGAACGTCGCTTGGAAGGTAAAGTAGCTGTTTCAGCTAAGGGCAAAGCTAAGCCTGTTATGCAGGCTGTAGGCGATCTTGCTAAAACTATGCCACCACGGACGTATAATCCTGATGGTAAGACATTAGTTATCGTAGAATCACCAGCAAAATCAAAGACAATTGAAAAGTTTTTAGGTCCTGACTACATAGTTAAAGCAAGTATGGGGCATTTGCGAGATTTACCTAAAAGTCAATTAGGTATTGATATTGAAAATGGTTTCGTGCCACGATATTCTAATTTGGCTACTCGTAAGAAATTAATAGAAGAATTACAAGCTGAAGCCGACGAGTCAAAAGCTATTTTATTAGCTACTGACCCTGATAGAGAAGGGGAAGCTATTTCTTGGCATTTAGCGTATATTTTAAACGTAGATGAAGCGTCAAAATGTCGTATTACTTTTAATGAAATTACAAAGCATGCTGTTGCTGAAGCAATTTCAACGCCGCGTACGATTGATAAGAAAATGGTTGATGCACAGCAAGCACGACGTATGCTTGACCGCATTGTTGGCTATAAATTAAGTCCTTTATTGTGGAAGAAAATCTGTAAAGGTCTTAGTGCTGGTCGTGTGCAATCAGTGGCAGTACGACTAATTTGTGAGCGGGAACGAGAAATTCAAGCCTTCATTCCTGAGGAGTATTGGTCTATTGAGGGGCAATATGAGACAGCCAATAAAGAAAGTTTCATGGCTGAATTGACTCATAAAGGACAGGAAAAGATTACTATTCCTGATGAAACTACTGCATTAGCTATTCAGGCTGAGTTAGCCAAACAAACGGCGGAGGTTCTCATCGTTGATCGCCGCAAACGGTCACGGAAAGCGCCAGCTCCTTTTACAACATCTACATTACAGCAAGAAGGGGTACGCAAGCTTAATTTTGGGGCTAAGCGTACAATGATGATTGCGCAACATTTATACGAAGGTCTTGAAATTGGTGGGTATGGCCATGTAGGTTTAATTACTTATATGCGTACTGATTCGACTCGAATCGCGCAAGAAATGCAAAGTGCTGCGAAAGAGTATATTATTAGCCATTTTGGTAAAGAGTATTACCCAGCAAAACCTAATGTTTTTGGCACGAAAGAAAGTAGCCAAGATGCGCATGAAGCAATTCGACCTACGACTTTAGAATTACCGCCAAAAATGGTAGAGCCATTTTTGAGTAAAGATGAATTAAAATTATATACTTTAATTTGGAATCGTTTTATGGCGAGCCAAATGGCGCCACAACAATCGGAGATTGTAACGGCTCAATTAGCATGCGGAGACTATACTTTGCGAGCTTCTGGCAGTAAAGTTATCTTCAAAGGTTTTACTGAAGTTTATGAAGATACTAAAAAGGATGGGGAGGAGCCAAAATTAATCCCTAGTATGGAAGCGGGGCAAGTTGTGACAAATACAGCTGTTGATCCGCAGCAACATTTTACGCAACCACCAGCTCGTTATTCAGAAGCAAGCTTAATTAAAACGCTAGAAGAGCGTGGTATCGGACGTCCAAGTACATATGCGCCTATTATTGATACGATTATGACGCGTAATTATGTAGAGAAACAAGATAAACAGTTTATTCCAACTGAACTTGGTTTTGTAGTAGTGGATTTCTTAATTGAACATTTTGAAAAGTTCATTAATGTAGATTTTACTGTCCATTTAGAAAAAGATCTTGATGAAATTGCCAGTGGTGATGAAACCTATCAAGATGTTTTAAATGAGTTTTATTCTGTATTTGCTAAAGAGCTAGATGAAGCGAATGAAGTAGAACGGGTAAAAATTGCTGATGAACAAAGTGATGAAGTGTGCGATCTTTGTGGCAGTCCAATGGTGTATAAATTTGGCCGTTTTGGACGCTTCTTAGCATGCTCTAATTTCCCAGATTGTAAAAATACTAAACCGATTACTGTAAGTACTGGCGTGACCTGTCCAAAATGTAAAGAAGGGACCATTGTAGAACGTAAGTCTAAGCGTGGTCGTATTTTCTATGGTTGTGATCGTTATCCGGCTTGTGATTTTACGCTCTGGAATAAGCCAATTAATGAAACTTGTGAAACCTGTGGTAGCATTATGACAGAAAAAACATATAAAAATGGAACAACTAAGAAATTCTGTTCTAATGAAACCTGTCCAACACAGCCTAAAAAGCGAACTCGCAAGAAAAAAGCTGAAGAAGCTACTGTAGTTGATGAGTCAGTAACAACTCAAGCTACAACTCAAGCTGCAACAACTCAAGAAGCTACAACAACTCAAGAAGCTACAACAAGTAAAGAAAGTAAATCATTAAAAACAACTAAAACTAAAACATCTAAATCAAAAACATCTAAATCAAAAACATCTAAAACAAGAAAGACTTCTGATACAGAAGCATAATATAAAGGAGGCTATTGTGACTACATCGAAAGTTACGATTATTGGTGCAGGTTTGGCAGGCTCTGAAGCAGCGTGGCAATTAGCAAAACGCAATATTCCTGTTACCTTATATGAAATGCGGCCACAACGAACTTCGCCAGCTCATCATACGGAACAGTTTGCTGAATTGGTATGCAGTAACTCACTACGGGCTGGTAATATTGAAAATGCAGTGGGTCTTTTAAAAGAAGAAATGCGTCAACTTGATTCTATTATTATGGCTTGTGCTGATGCTACAGCGGTTCCAGCTGGTGGCGCACTGGCGGTTGATAGACATTTATTTAGTCAAATGGTAACTGAGCGTTTAACAAATCATCCTATGATTACGGTTGTACGTGAAGAAGTGACTGAATTACCTACTGATGGAATCGTTATCGTAGCGGCTGGGCCTTTAATGTCCGAAGCATTGGCTGAACAAGTAAAAGCAAAGACTGGCACTGGCGATTTCTATTTCTATGATGCGGCGGCTCCGATTGTGACCGCAGAGTCATTAAATTATGATAAAGTATTTGCTGCTTCGCGATATGATAAAGGGGATGCAGATTATTTAAATTGCCCTATGTCTGAAGAAGAATACAAGGTCTTTTGGGAGGCTTTAACAACGGCTGAAGTGGCAGAGTTAAAAGAATTTGAAAAAGAACAATATTTTGAAGGTTGTATGCCTGTAGAAATTATGGCTTCCCGTGGTATTGATACATTGCGCTATGGTCCCTTGAAGCCCGTTGGCTTAGTAGATAAACGGACTGGTGAAGAATCTTATGCAGTAGTACAACTTCGCAAAGAAAATAAAGAAGCTACTATGTTTAATTTAGTAGGCTTTCAAACCCATTTGAAATGGGGCGAACAAAAACGAGTATTTTCTATGATTCCAGGTTTAGAAAATGCTGAATTTGTTCGTTATGGTGTTATGCATCGTAATACATACATTAATTCACCTACACTATTGAATGAATTTTTCCAATTAAAAGTAGATCCATGTTTGTTCTTTGCTGGTCAGATGACAGGGGTAGAAGGCTATTTAGAGTCTGCCGCTTCAGGCTTAATGGCAGGTATTCAGGTAAGTCGTGTATTAGCTGGCAAAGAAGGAATTAGTTTCCCTAGAACAACAGCACTAGGTGGATTAAGTCACTATATTAGCGAATATGAAGGTTCTGACTTCCAACCAATGAATATTAATTTTGGTATAATGGAACCATGGCCTACTAAGGTCCGCAAGAAAAAAGAAAAAAATGGTCTTATTGCTCAACGGGCGTTAGAGACCTTAGCAACCCTTAAGGAGGACATTTAGAATGAGTGTAGAATTTCATGCCACTACCATATGCGCTGTAAAACGTAATGATGCAATTGCTATTGCTGGTGATGGACAAGTTACAATGGGGCAAAGTGTAGTTATGAAAAACACGGCCCAAAAAGTTCGTCGCCTATATAATGGTAAAGTGATTTCTGGTTTTGCTGGTTCTGTAGCTGATGCGTTTACTTTATTTGATAAATTTGAAGCTAAATTAAATCAGTATAATGGTCAGTTAGTGCGCAGTGCTGTTGAATTAGCTAAAGAATGGCGTAGTGATAAAATGTTGCGCAATTTAGAAGCCCTATTGTTAGTATCGGATGGCAAGACAATTTTATTGGTATCGGGTAATGGTGAAGTTATTGAGCCTGATGATGGAATTTGTGCTATTGGGTCTGGTGGTAATTATGCATTAGCGGCAGCGCGGGCATTAGCTAGTAATACGGATTTAAATGCTCGTGAAATTGCTGAAAAGGCATTGCATATTGCTGCTGATATTTGTGTATACACTAACCACAATGTTATCGTTGAAGAACTTAAATAAGATATAGGAGAGGATTGAATGGATAGTAACAATTTTACACCTCGCCAGATTGTGGCCGAGTTAGATAAATATGTTATTGGCCAAAAAGAAGCCAAAAAAATGGTAGCCATTGCTTTGCGTAATCGTTGGCGTGCTAAACAGTTACCAGAAGATGTACGTGAAGAATATACGCCAAAAAATATTCTCTTAATTGGCCCTACTGGGGTTGGTAAAACAGAATTGGCTCGTCGTATGGCTAAGTTGGTAAAAGCACCTTTTGTTAAGGTGGAAGCTACTAAATTCACAGAAGTTGGCTATGTAGGTCGTGATGTGGATCAAATGATTCGTGATTTAGTAGAAAATGCTGTTCGTATGGTCAAAGAAGAAATGATGGAAGGCCAGCAAGAAAAAGCAGAAGAATTAGCTAATAAGCGTTTATTACAAATTCTTTGGCCTAAAAAGGAAAATGAATCTTCTAAAAAGATGACAAATCCTTTAGAAATGCTATTTGCTAATCCTGATGAAACAAAAGAAGAAGAAAAGAAAGAGCCAGAAACGCCAGAAATGTCTGAGAAGCGGACTCAGTTCTACGAACAATTAAAAAACGGTCTTATGGATAGCCGTGAGATTGAAATTGAAGTAGAAGAGCAAGCGAAAGCTTTTGCTATGCCCTTAAACGGAGCTCCTGATAGTATGGGGACAGATATTTCAGAAATGTTTGGTAATTTATTGCCTAAGAAAAAGAAAAAACGTCATACTACGGTAGGACAAGCCCGTAAAATCTTCATCCAAGAAGAAGCACAAAAATTATTAGATATGGATGCTGTAAATGACCGTGCGGTTCAATTAACGGAACAAGAAGGTATAGTCTTCATTGACGAATTTGATAAAATAGCAGCTCGTAATGGACAATCAGGCCCTGATGTATCGCGTGAAGGGGTGCAACGAGATATTTTACCTATCGTAGAAGGGGCTACCGTTAATACTAAATATGGACCTATTAAAACGGAACATATTTTGTTTATTGCAGCAGGTGCTTTCCATGTGTCTAAACCATCTGATTTAATTCCTGAACTACAAGGTCGTTTCCCAATTCGGGTAGAATTAAACAGTCTTACACAAGAAGATTTTAAAGAAATCTTAACAACACCACAACAAGCCTTGTTAAAACAGTATCATATGTTGTTGAAAGCGGATAAAGTAACCATTCACTTTAAAGAAGAAGCTATTGATAAAATTGCTGAATTGGCATATCGCGTCAATAATGAAACAGAAGATATTGGGGCTCGTCGTTTGCATACAATTTTAGAAAAATTATTACAAGATATCTCCTTTAATGCGCCACCAGCAGAGGAAGTAGATGTAACTATTACAGCTGAAATGGTAGAAGAACGATTAGGAACTATTGTACAGGATGTAGATTTATCTAATTACATTTTATAATTGGGTAGGAATAAGAGTTTTATTTATAGTACAGTAGTAACTAGTCATTAATTGTCGGTTATTACCAGTTTTAAAAATCAAAATAAAAAGCAATCAGTATACCTAAAGTCTTTGGAAGGCTAAAGGATAATATTGATTGCTTTTTTATTATTAATATTGATTGAAAATAGGCTTGACTTTGAGTTAACTTCAAGCGGTAAGCTAATAGTAGTTCCTACAAAGGTTCAGTATGTATTGCGTTAACGTTGGAGGGCCTATTGTTGTTTTATTATGAAGAAAAAGAAGAAGTAGGGGGAGTTACAAATGAATTTAGCTCGTTATGGACAAACTTTAGTGGTAGCTATTTTACTTACTGTTGGGTTTGCCTTACCATTAATGCTATTTTTAAGTCAAGGCTTGGTGGAAACGACGTATAATTTACTCAGTTATGATATAGCGATTCTAGCCTATGTAGCCTGGTTAATAGCGCTTGTATTAATGAGCGGACTTAGCTATATAAATCAAATGACCTCGAAAGTTTGGCCAGGTTTTAGTTTGCATTTACATCGCCTATTGGGGCCATTGAGTGTATTGCTTGGTTTGATACACTATTATATGAGCTTCTCTATGCATGAGGAGATTGTATATACAGGCATAAGTGGCGGTATCATTGTAGTAGGTGCGATGGTAAGTATGATGACGTTACGTCCTTCCAAATTATGTCGATGGCTACATAGGGCCATTGTTCTTGGTATTTTACTTATTTGCTTACATGTTCATTTAATTATGCGCGTAGCTAATGTGACGCCTTTTATTCTGTCCTTCGATGCTTATACACTAATTGCTTTAACCGTTTATATAGGGAAATACTATAAGAAATAAATATAAAATAATATATAAGAGTCCATAGTAACTTAAGATTAGTAATCAGATGAATACTTTCATTTTAGGTAGTACCTTACAAAATTGTGCGTTCTTGTAAAAAAGATATACTTACTGAAAGGATAGTATTGATGAGTGATAAATACAAGCAATTTGTCGTATACATATATTTTGAGTCTATATTCTCACATTTTAAAAAGTAGTATGAATTAGCCCCTACTATTAGCTAAATAAATCTAATAGTAGGGGCATTTTATAAAGAAATCTTTATATGCTTTTAAGGTAATTACTATAGTATGCAATTTGGGAAGCCGTAGTTATTTTCGTTTAGTATGTTTCTTAGCTGTTGTAGTATCATTTTTATGATTATTAGTCGTTGTAGCATTATTTTTATGATTATTGGTAGTTTGTTTGGCTCTATTACTAGAAGTAGCTGCTTGGTCAGCGGCTTCATGGGCTAATAATACATGCTCATCATATTTACCTTTAATTTGTAAAATAATAAAGACGATAATGCCTACAATTATTACAGCTAAGCTTGTCATTTGTGCTGATTTTAGGCCCATAGTGAGATTAACATAGTCACCGCGCAAGAATTCTAGGAAGAAGCGAGCAGCTGAGTAAAGTACAGCATATAATACAAAAGTTTGGCCTTTTTTATGTTTAGTTGTATTGAATAGTAAAAGTATAACAAAAATTAAGATATCAATTTGGCCTTCCCAGATTTCGGCAGGCCAAAGGGGCTGAGCGCCATACGTTTTAAAGGCTAAGGTTGTTTCAGGATAGAGAATCCCAAAATTTCCGCCTGTAGGGTGGCCAAAGGCATCGCCATTCATAAGATTGGCCATGCGCCCTACGGATTGACCTAGAATGAGGGCTGGTGCAAAGATATCAGCAAATGCCCAAGGATCGATACCTTGTCGTTTTACATACCAAATGCCGACTAAGGTACCTAAAATAACACCACCTTGAATAGCCATGCCACCTTGCCAAACGAAGGGAATTTCTAGTAGATGATGTTGATAATAGTGCCAGTCAAAGAAAAAGACATCCCATAAACGGGCCCCTATAATGCCGGCAATGCCTGTATAAATGGCAAAATCCACCATGTGGACATGCCAGCCACGGCCATCCTTTTTTAACAAGAAATAACCAACGGCAGCGGCACAAAAAATGCCTAGCGATAAAAGTAGTCCGTAAGCTCGGACTGGAAAGTCACCGATATAGAATAAATACTGATGCATAGGAACCTCCTGTAATTAATATCTCTTTCATTATAACGGAGGTCTATTCTTATGACAATAAAAAGGGCATATGTTATAATAAAAATTATTGTATGAGTGGGGCTATGGCATTAGCGAGGCAAATTGGGAGGAGACGATGAATGTGAAAACGATATCTTTTTTAGGGCCTAGAGGGACCTTTACTGAAGAAGCACTACATCGTCTTTGTCAATGGCAAGGTTGGACTGTGTATACTGAGGCAGCTCATACTATCGAGGAAGCCATTGAAGAGGCTATGGGGAACAAGGTTGATTATGCTTTTGTTCCAGTAGAGAATTCATTAGGTGGTACGGTCTTGACGACGATGGATTACTTGGCAGACCATGAACATGTAGAAATTGTAGCAGAAATTAGTATGCCGATTCGTCATTATGTATGGGGGCTTCCTAAGGCGAATTTACAAAATTTAAAGGCTGTTTATTCGCATCCACAAGCATTACGACAGTGTAAGCACTTTTTAAAAGAAATACTGCCAGTGGCTCAGCATGTGACTACCTCTACGGCAGAGGGCGCACATATAGTGGCGTCTACAGGAGATATTTCATTAGGAGCTATTGGCGGTGAAGCTATGGGCGCGCAATATAAGCTCCTTAAATTGACCGATGAAGTACAAGATAATGCGTTTAATTTAACGCGTTTTATTTTAGTGAAGCCAAGTTATGAAATAGGCTTTGACAGTACTAAAGTTTCAGGTAAAGTATCGTTACAATGTGAACTAGATGGTCTTCGCCCTGGTTCTCTTTGGGAATGCCTTGGTATTTTTGCTAAACGACAAATTAATTTAGTTAAAATAGAATCTCGTCCTACAAAAGGGCGCTTAGGAGATTATAAATTTTTCTTAGATTTACAAATTGCCCACAATGGGTCTCAAATTGAGGAAGCGCTAGAAGAACTAAGGTCTTTAGCAACTTCTTTACAATTATTGGGGACCTATGATACATATCATGTGGAGTAAACTACCATTATTTTAAAGTTGTTTTTAACTATAAAGTAAGTTAGATAATGGTAGATAGAATGAAAGGATGTACTATGAAATATAAGATGTTACGTGCTTTAGTCATTGCTTCATTAGCTATTGGAGTTACTACGGTAGACGCCGCTGATGTGGTTGTAACTAAAGAATGTTCTAATGTGGTCGCCACTAAAGAGGGCACTGATGTAGTTACTATTAAAGAAGATACTAATGTGGTTGTAACTAAAGAAAGCACTGATGTAGTTTCTACAAAAGAAGGTCGTAATGCAGTTGTTACAAAGGAAGCCACCCCTGCGGTTACATCAAAAGATAAAACAAAGGTAGTTGTGACGAAAGATAGCACGACTGCTAATAGTGGTACTTTCAGTGCAGTAAATACGAAGCCTATTTTATTGCGCACATTATATGGGCAAGTATCACCAACAGAGGAATTGGCTATACAGGATGGTAAGCATCTTTATGTGCCACTAGCGATTTATAAGCAAGTAAATCTAAATCCAATAAATTCTGAAAAAGGGCAACCATATGTACAACTACCTGTACCACGGCGAGCTGGAGATATGTTATATGCTGGTGATACACGGCAAGGACAGCGCAAGATTCAGTTAGCAACCACTACGCTAGACGGGCAGTTATATGTTGATATGAATAGTATTTCACCGGCTATTGGTGTGATGGCGACTAAGACGAAACAGGGGATTGAACTATCGGCGCCATTAGGTTCTATGCCTTTAGGAGAGCGGAAAGAAATTCAGGGTCCTGTGGCTTGGGTCTTTGATCCTTTTGTTACTACTGCATATGAAGGGCCATTGGCTAAAAAGAGTACGTCCATAATATCTCCAACTTGGTTTGACATTAGTGAAAAAGGATTAACAGTAAAGCCTAATATTCAATTAGCGTATGTAAATCAATACAAGGATCAAAAATATCGTGTATGGCCTTTAGTGACAAATACATTCAATCCTGATTTTACAAGCCGAATACTGAATAATGAAAAATCTTGGTCGCTCATTGGTGATGATTTAGTTCTCTATGCATTAACCTATGGCTATGATGGCTATAATTTAGATTTTGAAAATATTCATTATAAAGATAAAACTAATTTGACAAGTTTTGTGTCCTATTTAGTGAAACGTTTACATGAGGCCAATCTTTTTGTTTCTATGGATGTAACAGGCTATTCAGATAGTGAGAATTGGTCGCTTGTATATGATCGTAAGCATTTAGGTGAATTACTAGATTATGTCGTTCTTATGGCTTATGATGAGACTCCGGCAGGGAGTAAAATAGCAGGTCCAGTTGCGTCGTATCCTTGGGTTAAAGAAAATGCAACGGCTATAACTCGTGAAATATCTCCTGAAAAATTGGTACTGGGGATTCCATATTATATGCGTATTTGGGAGAAAACAATCTCTGTAGATGCTAATGGTAAGGTTCATTATGGGCCAGCAAAGAGTCGTACGCTGCCGATGGCTGAAGCAGAAGCTCTTAAAACAAAATATAATGATCGTGTTACTTGGGACGATGAGTTAAAGGTAAATTATCTTCGTTTTGGCAATGATAATTTAGGTGAAATGTTAATTGCGTATGCCGAAACTGGTCGTGAGCCACGGATAGCTGGCGGTTTACGTAATAAAAAATCAACAATTTCTGAAGTTTGGTTTGAAGATGAAATGTCTATGCAGTATAAATTAAATTTAATCCCTGAACTTAAACTAGCAGGCTTTGCCGCGTGGCGCAAAGGGTTTGAAACACCAGAGTTCCGTCAGTATATGGCAAAAGAGTTTACAGCAACGAAAACTAAAAAAATAGACAAACCTAAGGGAAAGAAATAGATAAACCTAAAGGAAAGAAATAGGATAAGGCAGAGTGACTATATTCTCATATTGACGGTAGTTGACAATTAGTAATATAATTAAATTTAAGACTTGTAGTTTAACGATACGGAGCAGGTTTTAGAGGAATTTGAGTGTAGGAGGCTGTGGCATGAACGAAAAATATGTAGCCCAGGATATTGAAAAAAAATGGCAAGCCTATTGGCTTGAACATAAGTCTTTTAAGACAGAGTATGATGAAAATAAGGAAAAATATTATGTATTAGAAATGTTCCCATACCCATCAGGGAACTTACATATGGGGCATGTGCGTAACTACTCCATTGGTGATGTGGTGGCCCGTTTCAAAAAAATGAAGGGCTTTAATGTACTTCATCCAATGGGATGGGATGCTTTTGGTATGCCTGCTGAAAATGCAGCTATTAAACATGGCATTGCTCCAAGTAAATGGACGCTTGAAAATATTGAGAATATGAAGCGTCAGCAACAAGAACTAGGTCTTTCTTATGATTGGGACCGTGAAGTTGCTACTTGTAAAGAAGATTACTACCGTTGGACACAATGGTTATTCCAACAGTTCTATAAAAAGGGCTTAGCATACAAAAAAGAAGCTAAAGTTAACTGGTGTGATCATTGTCATACAGTATTGGCTAACGAACAGGTTATCGATGGTCTTTGCTGGCGTTGTGACAATAAGGTTGAGAAGAAAGACCTTAAACAGTGGTTCTTGAAGATTACTGAATATGCTGATCGTTTATTAGCTGATTTAGATACCCTCGATCATTGGCCAGAACGAGTTAAAACAATGCAGAAAAACTGGATTGGCCGCAGTGAAGGGGCTCAATTTGCCTTTGAAATTCCTGAAATCAATAAAAATATTGAAGTGTATACTACCCGTGTAGATACTATTTATGGTGTATCCTATATTGTATTAGCACCGGAACATCCATATGTGGAAGAATTAATTGCTAATAAATCAAATAAGGCCGAATTAGATACGTTCATTCATAAAGTGCGCAATTTAAATGAAATTGATCGTACTTCTACTGAGGTGGAAAAAGAAGGCCTTTTCACAGGGGCGTATGCAAAACATCCAATGACAGGCAAAGATATTCCAATTTGGATTGCAAACTATGTATTAGTTGATTATGGTACTGGTGCTGTTATGGGTTCGCCAGCTCACGATGAACGAGATAATAAGTTTGCTCGTAAATATAATTTGCCAATTCTTCCTGTTGTTCAAAACAAAGAGCACAATTGGACTTTTGATGAATGGACGAGTGATGTTCATGAAGATGGCGTGCTCATTAATTCTGGTGAATATGATGGCATGACATCTGCTGATGCTCGTGAAGCCATTATTAAGCATTTTGAAGAACGTGGTATTGGACGCAAAATGGTGAACTATCGCTTGCGTGATTGGTTGATTTCACGTCAGCGTTATTGGGGTGTGCCAATTCCAGTAGTATACTGCGATAAGTGCGGCGAACAATTGGTACCTGAAGAAGAATTGCCAGTGCGTTTGCCAGAAGATGTAGTATTTGACGGTGGTGCTATCTCTCCATTGGCTACATCTGAAAACTTTGTAAAAGCTACTTGTCCTTGCTGTGGTGGCGAAGCACATCGTGAAATCGATACGATGGATACGTTTATTGATTCCTCTTGGTATTTCTTGCGTTATGCAGATGCTCGTAATGATAAAGAAGCGTTTAGTAAAAAATTAGCTGATTACTGGATGAATGTTGACCAGTATATTGGCGGTATTGAACATGCTATTTTGCATTTGTTATATTCTCGCTTCTTTGTAAAAGTAGTTCATGATTTAGGTCTTGTTAGCTATGATGAACCATTTAGAGGCTTATTGACTCAAGGCATGGTTCTTAAAGAAGGTAGCAAGATGTCTAAATCAAAGGGCAATGTTGTTTCACCAGAAGAAATTGTAGCTAAATATGGCGCTGATACAGCTCGTTTATTCATTTTATTTGCTGCTCCAGTAGAACGTGATCTTGATTGGAGCGATGAAGGGGTAGAAGGCTCCTATCGTTTCTTAAATCGTGTATGGCGTATTGTTGATGCTTATCAGCAAATGGCTAAAAAAGGACACAGTGAAAAATTATCAAAAGAAGAATTTGCTTTACGTCGTGAATTACACCGTGTAATTAAAAAGGTTACTGAAGACTTAGATGGTAAATTCAACTTTAACACGGCTATTTCAAGTATTATGGAATTAGTTAATGCAATGTACCAGTTCAAAGACTTTCATGAAACAGTACAAGCTGAGTTAGCTAATGAATTAGTACAAAAATTATTATTACTTTTAGCTCCATTTACGCCACATATTACAGAAGAGTTGTGGCATGAAGTTGGTTTTGAAGGTAGTATTCATCAACAAGATTGGCCTGTTTATGAAGAGGCTGCTCTGGTAATTGATGAAATTGAAATTGCTATTCAAGTTAATGGTAAAGTTCGTGATAAGATTACAATTCCTGTAGACATGCCTAAAGCAGAACTAGAAGCATTAGCTTTAGATTTGGATCGAGTAAAAGAATTTACTACTGATAAAACAGTGGCTAAAGTAATTATTATTCCAAATAAAATTGTGAATATTGTTGTAAAATAAAACGAAAAGCTCACAAAGTTAATATATTGACTTTGTGAGCTTTTTTATACAATAATAAATAAGTAGTCAGATAAGAATAGAATTAATGAGTTAAATTTAAAAGTTAGAAGTTAGAAATAGTGAGTTAAATTCTAAAAGTTAGAAGTTGTGAATTAATATAGGAGGTGTCACATGCCAAAACGCAGTGATTATATAACATGGGATGAATATTTTATGGGTGTGGCTATTTTGGCGGCGCAGCGTTCTAAAGATCCAAATACACAAGTAGGGGCTTGCATAGTTAGCGAGGATAATAAAATTTTGTCCATTGGGTATAATGGTATGCCTTGCGGTTGTAGTGATGATGAATTTGCTTGGGGCCGTGATGCTGACAAAGATAATAAGTATTTTTATATCGTTCATAGTGAATTGAATGCCATATTAAATTACCGTGGCGGTTCTTTGGAAGGCAGTAAAATCTATGTTACCTTATTCCCTTGTAATGAATGTGCTAAGGCTATTATACAAAGCGGTATTCGCGAAGTGATTTATTGGCAAGATAAATATAAAGATACACCAGAAGTAATCGCCTCAAAACGTATGTTACGAACTGCAGGTGTACAGATTAGTGAATATATACCTACAGGGCGCACCTTGAATATTAACCTATAGCTTGAGGCTGTACGTGTATTCTAAATAGGATGATAAAGGAAGCCGAACAGCAAATCCTTACTTCGAGTTCTCACGAACAAAGTCGTACGGATTTCACTGTTCGGCTTCTTTCTACTTACTTTAGAGAAAATAACTGTAGCAAAGTAAGTATAGCGTTAAAGACAGCGGTGTGTGTAGATAAAGAAGAAACAGGACAGCAAAAGCTAAGTGACTTTGTTCTAAATCAGAGTCCTTTTTTTCTCTCTTATATAGAAAGGGATTACAACTACTGGAAAAGTTAGTAGAAATTAGAAGAAGGGTAAGTTGTTTAGCTAAATAAGGAATAAAAAAGAAGTGACAGCAAAATCTAAGCGACTTTTTCTAAATCAGAGTCCTTTCTTCTTCTTATATAGACAGGAATTATAGCTACTGGTTTAGATATATAATTATGAAAAAGGTCAGACTAATGTATATAAGACAATAAATGCAGTAAGCAAAAGCTAAGTGACTTGTTCGTGAGAACTCGGAACGAAGCTTTGCTTACTGCATTTATTTAACTATTATATGAGAAGCTGACCTTTTTTCATAATTGTTACGGCTTCACCAGTAGCCGTAATTCCTTCTATATCCATATCCTCATGTCCAATCATAAAGTCTACATGGGTCAAGGAGTAGTTAAGGCCTTCTTTTTTTAATTCTTCTTTGCTAAGACCATCACTATTGGCTAAGCAAGTAGGATAAGCCGCGCCAATGGCTAAGTGGCAGGAAGCGTTTTCATCAAAGAGCGTTTCATAATAGATGCGATTAGATTGGCTAATTGGTGAATAGTGATCAACTAAGGCGATTTCACCTAAATAAGCAGAACCTTCATCGGTTTCAATGAGATGTTTAAGATGTTCTCGACCAACTTTGGCATCATAATCGACGATTTTACCATTTTCAAAAGTAAAGTGGAATTCATTGATTTCATTGCCTTGATAGATGAGTGGTTTAGTACTATAGACAATACCATTTACACCATCGTATTGAGGGGCTGTAAAGACTTCTTCAGTAGGGATGTTAGCATCAAATATGATACCGCTCTTAGAGGCTTCCGCACCACCTTGCCACAGATGATTTTTAGGTAAGGTAATTGTTAAGTCCGTCCCGTTAGAGCAAGTGTAGTGTAGTGATTGAAAATGATGCTGATTCATGGCTTTGGTGCGTGATTCCAAGCGTTTTAAATGAGGGGCTAATTCTTCTTCCTTACTTACATTTTCAATCCGGCATAAAGTGAAAATTTCACTCCAAAGAGCATCAATTTTTTCTTCATTAGTACCAGTGAAGCCAAGAAGTTCAGCCCAGAGCAAGGTGGCTACAGAAGCTACACACCAAGTAAGCGTAGAATCCATGATAGCTTCGTGATAAAAATGGAGCACCTTATTAAGATTGCGTGACTGACTGGCAATGCGCTCAGATGGTACGCCTGCAAGGGCTTTCGGATTGGCGCTGATTAAAGATAAAAAGGCAGCACCTGCTTCTACATAGGTTTTGTAGTATTCTGGAATCCAAGGGGCTGGGTTAGCTAATACTTCATCGGCTGCATGAAGTAGACGCTCTTTGCCAATAGTTGTAGAACGCCAATTGAGGACTACTTCTTTGGCTCCTAAGGCATATGCTTCTTGGGTCACGATGAGTGCAAAATCTTGATTTTCTACATCTACATTGATTACTAAGGTTTGATTTTTTTGTAAATTTACACCTGTTGTTAAGAGGGCTTGGGCATATTTTTGTAAACGAATTGTTTCCATGATAGTTTCCTTTCATATATATAAATGAGTATAAAGTAAATTTATAAACTGGCTTCTATATTACTCACATTCCTAGAGTGAATTCATACCAATGGTGTGAATTAGCAGGAGTTTCTTTAATAAAAAAGAAACTCTTAGTAGTCATCACCATAGGTAGGAGGAATGTAATATGGAATTAATAAAAGCACATAAAAAATTTTGCCTTTGTCTTGGGCTGGTTTGCTTAGTGTACCTTTTGGTACTACGGCCTATTATAACAGATTCAGAGACGCAAATGAATAGCACTGAAGCCACTGCTGTAGCAACACAAACACAAAATAGATCGCAACAGGTTGAAACATCAAGTGGTGATAATGAATATGTGTATATTACTGGTGCGGTGGAAACACCAGGTTTATATAAATTGCAGGAAGGCCAAACTGTAGGCGATATGATTCAAGCTTGTGGCGGTTTATTACCTTATGCATCTGTGGATACTATTAATTTAGCTGAAAAGGCAAGTAGTGGTAGTCATATTCATGTAGCCTTTAACTTCATGGGCAATCCTGAGGAATTATTACGGAAGCAGAAAATTAATATCAATACAGCTAATGAACAAGAGTTAGTTAAACTATCGGGCGTTGGACCTGGAACGGCAAAGAAAATTATTGCCTATCGAGAACAAAGTGGTTTATTTAAGTCTATAGAAGACATAAAGAAGGTTAAAGGAATTGGTGAAGCTACCTTTAAAAAATTAGCACCTCATATAACGGTTTAAAACAGGTAAGGTAGTAACTGGATTTATTTAACTAATTTAGAGTTACGTATTATTTTAATAGCTTAGTATTTTAATGATTGGTTGTAAATTTTAAACTACATTGGACAGTATAGAGGAGGCAGTATGACGTGCAGGCTAAAGTTAACATACTATATAACTATTTAAAACAAGCCATTCAGGCCGGACTCTATTTTTTTACTATTACAGAATGGGGTGCTTTGTTGTGGTTAGCACCAGCCTGGGGGATTGTAATAGCTTATGGAATGTCTTATGAGTTTACTAATCCTATGATCGTTCTATTAAACAGTTCTTGGTATTTTATTTGGCTACTATTACAGCGATATAAAAAGAATGGCAAGAGTAAGTATATTTATGTTAATTTGTTCCAATTTAGTAATTCTTATCAGTTAGTTAGGACAGGCGCTACATCATGGCATAGTTTAGTAGTTGTCATTTTAATAATAATTAGTTTATTAGGCTTTGGCATGTATCGAACTCAACAAACAATAGATAATTATAGGGGGATTAACCCTTATTATGTGGGGGCTACAGGAATTTATACCTTGCGAGTAACAAACTTACCAGAAATAGCTACTGTAAATGGAAATTCTTATTGGCATTTAACCGGTGAATTAGTTGCCATGGATCCGCAAAAAGAAACAATTGGAAACTGTCAATTACCAGCTGAAGGGACTATTGTTGCTTATATTGTGCCGTCTAAAACAGTGCTGTTTAACAAAATTTTGCCAGGTCAATATATAGCGGTTAAAGGTAGTATTAGCAAAACAAAGTTTGCGCCCGAGGAAGGGCGTATTGATTTACGAGCTCGTTATATTACTGATCATAGAATGGGGACTTTGTATGAAGGTGATATGGTAGGCCTTGTCCCGATGAAAGAGTTACCTTGGGGTACGAAAATAAGTAATTCAATAATGGGCATGTTAGGGTTTCTTCGTTATGAATGTGGTGATGTATTGAAGGCTCATTTGCCAGGAGCGCTTGGAGAGATGAGTCAAAGTTTATTACTCGGTGGTGGCTATAATTCATTGGATGAAACGATTATGGATTCATTTGCAAAAACAGGGTTAATTCATATTTTATCCGTATCTGGCTCCCATGTAGCACTTTTATTTGGCTTTTTATTCGTAGTAGCTTCATGGCTCGGTATTAGTAAAAGACGAGCGACTTATGGCGCTATTATATTCGTAATTTTATATTGCTCAATAGTTGGGTATAATCCACCAGTGGTAAGGTCTGCTCTCATGGGAATTATTATGGGGCTTGGGATTATTGAAGGGCGATTATATCAAAGTCGACAAGCCTTACATATAAGTGCTGCAGTACTATTATGTATGGAGCCATTATTATTGATGGATGTTAGTTTTCAATTATCTTTTGGTGCTACTTATGGAATTTTGTTATTTGGTCGTAGTATCTACCAGCGGTTACCAAAGGGGTGGCCCTATGTAATGGGGCCACTAAGTTTATGTATAAGTGCGCAATTATTGATATATCCATTGCAATTATATTATTTTCACTTAATGGGCTTAGGCGCTTTTATAGCGGCTATTTTAGTAGGTCCTATTTTAGATTTAGCTATTTTAGGGGCAGCTATATTACTTTTAATGAATTTAATAGTGGATATATCATTAGGTTGGAATGTTCTAGCATGGCTTTTAAAAGGAGCCTTATTCTTAAATTTTTCTATTGCTAATATACCTGGCTTTGTTAATTATTGGGGCGCTTTAACTATTATGGCAGGTTCTCTTTATATATTAGGTTGTCGATTTTTATATTATTATTTTTCAGAATCAAGAATGCTCTATTGGTGGCGCGAAGCAATGATTGTCATGGGGCTTATGGCCTTATTGTTATTACCAATACATAGTATATTTCAAAGGTCTGTATATGTTCATATAATTCCACTATCGCAAGGCGCCGCTTTTTTGGTGGTAAAGGAAGAACCTTTTAAAGGGCGAGTCGGTTGGCTTCATGTAGCGACGGAAGGAAAAACCTTATCTCGTGTATCACAGGGCGCCATTGTTAATGCTGTACATTATTATGGGATTACTAAACCGCAGCAAATTTCTTTAGGGGGAGTAAAGCAAACTGAAGACACTAATTTAGAACCTTTAATGACTTCACTGCATTGGTCATTTCAGGATTTACATAAAAGTCAAATCAATGAAGACATTTATATTGGGCAATGGACTGGAGATTTTAATGGCATTTTTGAGGAGCAACCTAATGCCGTAATTGCAAGGGGCGCGCATGGAGGATTCCTATTCAGTAATGGACAAAACAGTAAAAAACATCTAAAATTAAAAGAGATGAAATCATATATTGTTGGAACTACAAATGCCGTTTTAGCCACGTCTCATAATCGAGATGAAGCGAATAGTTTCCCTGTCCTTGTGTATTGGTCGAATGGAAATAAACGGAGTGAAGTAGACGTAGATCCAGCCGATGAAAATCGATATATTACGGGCACAACTGTGATCCCGGATTTTTTATTGTAGGAGAAGCTATGGCGATACAGTTACTATATGGTGATGAGTCACAGCTCATAGAAGAAAAAAAGCAAGCCTTTTTAAAGGTCCATTCGGATTTAACAGTTCAAATGTTAAATGATGAAGTGGGCGCAAGGCGTATATGTGAAAAACTAAGTGAAGACTCTTTATTCGGGGAACCAACCTTATATTGTCTGGTCAATATACCTATTTTTGCTAAAGCGAATAAAAAAGTGAGTGATGAGTGGCAGCAAGTTTATGATATGTTGTTAACTTACGATGGGAATCATCCCGTTTTATTGTTATATCATGAGACAATAGATAAACGGTTAAAGGCGAATAAGGATTTCTTAAAAGCTGTTCCTAATGAGGCCTGTGAACGATTAAAAGGGCCTGAAATTGTTACATGGTTACAAACATATTGTAAATCTCATGGCTTTACTATGAGTGCTGATGGGATGGAATATATTCATCATTTATTAGAACTTTGGCAAGATGTACCAGTTAGCTTTTTACGGACTGAATTTGATCGTTATTTTTTATTATTACCACCAAAAGGTCAAATTACGCAGGACTTTTTAATTGCTAATGGTAGTGACTATGGAGCGAAAAATATTTTTTTATTTAAAGAAGCTCTCTTTAGAAAAGATGTAAACACTTTATTAGCTCTATTTCCTTATATGCTACAAAATAAAGAAGTAGAACGGGCTATGTCATATATTGAAGGTCAATTACGTTTACAGCTTATGGTAAGTGAGTGTAGAAGTAGTGGCTTAAGTGAGCGGGCGGTACAAGAATTGTTTAAAGAAGCTGGGTCAAACGTAAAAGCATATCCCATTACACTTGCTTATCGTCAAAGTCAACAAATTTCAATTCGTGCCTTGGCGAAATTATTACGTGGTTTATACGAAGTAATGCGTGATAGTCGTCGTGGTGAAGGGTCAGTGTCGTATTTTAAAGATTTATGTTTAGCCTATTGTGCTGAATAGGCTGTGGGGGTTTATATGAAACGTAAAATTGGTATTATAGCAGGTGCTGTATTAGGTCTTGTATCGATTAGTGCAGGCGCTTTTTTATATCCAACAGGCAATGTGATTCAAGGTATGCAACTAGCTGGACAAGATGTATCTAGAGTGGATAAAGAAGAATTAGTAGCTATTATAGAGTCGGAAGCTTCTAAAGCACCAACTCATATGACTGTAAAATGGAAAAATGGTAAAGAAACGAAAGTGGCCTTAGCTGATATTGGGGTAAAACCAAATGTAAATAAAACCATTGAAAGCATTATGTCTTATGGCTATGAACCTTCTATGGAAGAATATATTGTTAATCGTTGGCAAGCATTAGTGAAGCCTGTTTCTAAATCTATTGTGTATGATGTAAATGTTCCGGCCCTAGAAGCGTTGCTACAGACCTATAATAAAGAGATTGCTAAAAGTGGACATGATGCCTATTTGACAGTAGAAGATGGCAAAGTTGTACTGCATAAAGAAATTGCTGGACAGCGTTTAGACATTGCTAAAACGGTAGCCAATTTGCAAGAACAATTAGCTAAAGGCGAAGTAACAACCTTAGCTTTAGTAATTGATGAGCAAGCTAATCCTAAAATAACGGCGGAAGATTTAAAGGGCATTAATACTGTTTTAGGAACGTATAGCACTACTTTTAACTCTGGGGATACAAGTCGTACACATAATATTCAATTAGCTACTGATAAAATTAATAATGTAGTAATACAGCCACACCAAAAGTTTTCCTTTAATGTAATTGTTGGTGAGCGTACTGCTGAAGCGGGATATGATGATGCTCCAGTATTTATGGACGGTAAATTAGTGCCTGGCATTGGCGGGGGAATTTGTCAAGTTAGCTCTACTTTATTTAATTCTGCTTTATTATCAGGGATGACGATTGAAGAAAGGGTGCCTCATTATGCACCAGTTGGTTATATTTCGGCTGGACGTGATGCAACAGTAGCTTATGGATACATTGACTTTGTATTTAGTAATCCGTATGAACATCCGATTTATGTATTAGCCCATACGATAGGTGACACTTTGACAATTAGTATTTTGGGCTTTGCGGCTGATGAACCAACAAATGCTTCAGTTGTAGTAGGTGGTGAAACGGCTATTCCTCATGAGACTCAAGTAACTATTGATCCAGCCGTAACTAAAGAAGAAGTTAAACAGGCTGGACATGATGGCTTAAGTGTAAATACAACGGTTCAATTGACGTATAAGGATGGGCGGACTACAACAGATAGCTTTAATTCTACCTATGACCCTGAAACAACGATTATAGTTCGTCCTAATAAAGCGGTAGATGCTAAGAAAGAGGTAGAACCTAAGAAAGCAGACACTGATTCGGCTAAACAAGAGAGCACGGATACGAGTAGTGATACCAGAAAGTCTGAACCGGTGAAAAGCGAAACGGCAGAGTAATTACGTAGTAAGAAAGAAGGATAGTCATGAAAGTACGCTATCATATAGTTCCCAAAGCTAAGCAAGAAACAGCGATGCTTATTGAGAGCGATGATAAGTCTATAAAAGTTAAAAATGTGCTGTCCTCAGAGGAAGCATTTAAATTATTACATAGTAAGTTAGATCATTGGTATAAGGAAAAACAAATTCAAGCTAAACAAGTTGAAGCCTATGAATCTACTGTCTTTGTGTATGACTGGGACAGTGAACCAATTCATGATCATACGGCTGAGGAATATTGTTTTGCTGGAGGTTGTGATATTGCTGAGTTAATTGCTGAATTAGAAGAGCAACATAGAGAAGAGCTAGAACTCAAGCTTACTGATGCAGAAATTGCAGAGGAACAAGCGCTAGCAACTCAAATTTATTATGACAGTACTATGCCAGATGAAATGATAGCTATAGATAGGCTTGAGGCAATGGATGCTAGTTTTGAGGATGAGTTTTTTCCCTTTGCTACAGCCGCTGATGAACCAATTCCTATGTATGAAGATCCCGTGTATTGTGATTATGTGCCGGCAAAATCGACAGTGCCCATTAGTGGTAGTAGCGGTGAAAGCGGTTTTGCCTATAAGGGCAAACGACGTCGCAGTTTTAAGCGGGATGTGACGGATCCTGGTATGTTATTAGGACCAACTATTGAAGGCGATTCCCTACCTATTGCTTCAGTGAATGAAGAAATGAATAATGCAATCTTTGAGGGGATTTTTGTTGGCTTAGTATTAATTAAGACAAAGACAGAAAAAGGCCTTATTAAAGGTAGTATTGTAGATGGCACGAATAGTATTCAGTTTGTAAAATTTGTAGATAATTATGAAGATGCTGAAACACTCTTAAAAACAATGGAAAAAGTTAAGGGTGTGCGTGTGCAAGGGGATGTAAACTATGATGATAAATTTGAAAAAGATTACATCTTTAGTTTGCGCAGTATTCAAGAGTTAAAAAAGGAAAGAAAGCGCACAGAAAATAGAGCTGATTCTCGTGTAGAATTACACTTGCATACTAAAATGAGTGATCGTGATGCCTTAGTTAATGTCAAAGAGTTACTTCAAACAGTCAAAGATTGGGGTCATCCAGCAGTAGCTATTACTGACCATGGTGTTATTCAAGCTTTTCCAGAAGCGCAAGATATTGCTGGTAAATTAGGGGTTAAAGTTATCTATGGTGTGGAAGGCTATCTCATTGAAGATGAAGAAAATGATACTCGTTCACATATTATCTTATTAGCGAAGAATACAGTAGGGCTTCGTAATTTGTATAAGATGATTACCATTTCCCACTTACAGTATTATAAACGCCGTCCACGCTTGCCAAGAGCGGTGATTGAAGATCATAGAGAAGGTATTATTATTGGCTCTGCCTGTGAAGCGGGTGAATTAATTCGCGCTATTGTAAAAGGGGAATCACAGGAGCGTTTATTAGAAATTGCCTCTTTCTATGATTATTTAGAAATCCAGCCATTAGAAAATAACCGATTCTTACTATATGATAGACGAACTGGGGAGCAGATTCGCGAAGAATCTTTTTTAGTTGATATAAATAAAAAAGTAGTAGAAATCGGTGAAATATTAAATAAGCCAGTTGTGGCTACATGTGACGTCCATCATTTGAATGATGATGAGAAAATTTATCGGCAGATTATGCTTACTGTATCTGGGTTTAAAGATATTGAGCGTACACCATCTTTATATTTGCGCACAACGGATGAAATGTTAGAAGAATTCAAATATTTAGGTGAAGAAAAAGCCTATGAAGTTGTTGTTACGAATTCTCGTATGATTAATGATAGCATTGATACCTTACAGCCAGTTCCACAAGGTAAGACTTATTCACCTAAAATCGAAGGGGCCGATGATGAACTCACAGAGATGTGTTATAAAAAGGCAAAAGATATTTATGGAGATCCTTTACCAAAAGTTGTGGCTGATCGTTTGGATTATGAGTTGACTCGTATTATTGGTAATGGCTATGGCGTGTTATACTTCATTGCTCATAAATTAGTACGTAAATCCTTGGATGATGGTTATTTGGTAGGGTCCCGTGGTTCGGTAGGGTCCTCTTTTGTAGCTACTATGGCAGATATTACAGAAGTAAATCCATTGCCACCGCATTATATTTGTCCAAATTGTAAGCATAGTGAGTTTTTTGAAAAAGGCGAATATGCAGGGGGCTTTGATTTGCCACGCAAGAATTGTCCGGAATGTGGTACGCCCCTTAATACGAATGGTCACGATATTCCATTTGCGATTTTTATGGGTTTTAATGGTGATAAAGTGCCTGATATTGACCTTAACTTCTCTGGTGATTATCAGCCTCGCGCTCATAAGTATACAGAAGAATTATTTGGTCGTGATAATGTATTCCGGGCAGGTACGATTGGTACGATTGCTGAAAAAACAGCTATTGGTTATGTAAAGAAATATGCTGAAGCTCAGGATATTCAAGCGCGTCAAGGCTTCCTTGAAGCACTAGCTAAAGGTGTTACGGGCGTTAAAAATACAACAGGTCAGCATCCAGGCGGTATTATGGTCTGTCCACGTGATATGGATGTGCATCAGTTTACGCCAGTACAATATCCAGCGAATAAAAAAGATAGCGGCATTATAACGACTCATTTTGATTATCACTCTTTTGAAGGTTGTATGACTAAACTTGATATTCTGGGCCATGATGATCCTACTATTATTCGTATGTTAGAAGATATTACAGGCGTAGATGTTCAGACAATACCATTTGATGATCCTGAAACCTTGAGTTTATTTTCCTCGACTAAAGCCATTGGTTTAACACCAGAGCAGTTAATGGGGGATAAAGTAGCTTCATTAGCAGTACCTGAGTGTGGTACGGGCTTTGTGCGGCGCATGCTGGAAGATTCAAAACCACAACATTTTTCTGATATAGTTCGAATTTCTGGTTTTTCACATGGAACGAATGTGTGGCTAGACAATGCACAAACGCTGATTAAAAATGGCACTTGCAAATTGAATGAAGCAATTTCTACTCGTGATGACATTATGAACTTTTTAATGCATCGAGACATTGAGCCATTGACTTGCTTTAAAGTTATGGAAAATGTGCGTAAAGGTAAGGGCATAGATAAACTCAATAAGGTAGGGGAAAAGGAAACAGATTATGAGGACCAAATGCGGGCCGGTGGTATTCCTGATTGGTTTATTGATTCTTGTAAGAAAATCTCCTATCTATTCCCACGTGCTCACGCCGTAGCGTATGTTATGATGGCGTTCCGTATCGCTTGGTTCAAGATTAATTATCCATTAGCTTTTTATGCAGCCTATTATTCTATTCGAGCTAAGGCGTATGATATGAAAATTATGGCTAGCTCCTTAGAAGTACAACGGGCTGAGTTTGAACGTTTAAAAGCTTTAGATAGAAAAGCGTCTAATAAAGATAAGGATATGATGAGCGCTTTAGAAGTGTCTATGGAAATGAAACAGCGTGGTTTTAATTTCTTAGTAGCGGACTTAAATCATTCGGATGCACATCGTTTCAAAATTCATGACGGGGCGTTGTTGCCACCATTTGTAGCCGTAGATAGTTTGGGTGAAAAAGTAGCTGATGCTATTGTGGCTGAACGTGAAAAGAGCCCATTTACATCGGTGAAAGATTTGCAGCGTCGTTGTAAGATTTCAGAAAGTATTTTGGCAACTATGCGTGATTTAGGCTGTTTTGGCGACTTGCCTGAAGATGAGCAAATGAGTTTATTTGGTTAAGATTAAGAGCTGGCAGTGATAATCGTTGTAGTATAACAGTATAATCTTTATACTACAACAGTAAATAATCACTAATAAGCAAATGAAAAGAGGCGGTTATAATGACCTTAAAAGTAAAAGAACCCGTTTGGATAGGTGTAGACGTTGGTACTACTGGTGTGCGTGCTACTGCTTATACTTCAACTGGCAAAGCCGTAGCCACTACGGAGGCTTTTTATAGTTTAGAAACACCCCAGTATGACTGGGCAGAGCAAAATCCGCAACAAATTTATGATGCTGTAGAGGAAGTGGTAAAGGGGACAGTCGCTGAACTACAGTATAAATTAGTGACCATTTCGGGATTGGCTTTGAGTTCAGTTATGCATAGTTTTATTCCTCAAGATGAAAATTTTCAATTTCTAGGAAATATGATGACTTGGGCAGATAGTCGTAGTGCTGCCATTGTACGCCGTTTAGAATTAGATCCTAAATGTAAAGAATTTTATTTTAATACAGGCTGTCCACTTCATGCATGTTATCCTTTGGCAAAAATTTTGTGGGTAAAGGAAAACCAACCTTCTATTTTTGATAGAATGGCACATATTGGTTCGATTAAAGATTTTATTTTCCGCAACTTGACAGGGGAATGGGTAACTGATAAGTCAGTAGCAAGTAGTAGTGGCTTATATAATGCGCATAAAGAATGTTGGGATGAAACAATTCTTGATTTCCTAGGAATTACTAAAGACCGTTTACCAGAGGTTGTATCTACAACTCATAGCAATGAATTAGTTCCAGACGTTGCAAAACGCTTAGGTTTACCTGCTGGCTTGCCAGTAGTAATTGGCGCTACTGATGGTGTATTAGTTAATGTGGGAATTGGTGCAGTGTCAGCCGGGCAATTAAGTTGTACAATTGGCACTAGTGGCGCTATTCGTATGTTAACTGAAAAAGCTCGCATGGATAAGAACCAAAGAACTTGGTGTTACAATCTAACTGACAATATGTGGGTTGCTGGTGGTGCGATTAATAATGGTGGCATTATTATGCGTTGGATGCGTGACCGAATTCTTCACTTGCATGGGTCTCAAATGGAGCAACTGGATGTGGATCCTTATGATTTGATGACGATGAAAGCTCGTCATGTGCCTGCTGGTTCGGGCG
This sequence comes from Veillonella intestinalis, assembly GCF_943193155.1. Classification (GTDB taxonomy): domain Bacteria; phylum Bacillota; class Negativicutes; order Veillonellales; family Veillonellaceae; genus Veillonella_A; species Veillonella_A intestinalis. The sequence goes on from NZ_CALPDB010000001.1 coordinate 235,656, forward strand.
GACTACTTTTGATGCCATTCTTTACTGGTGAACGGGCGCCGTACTGGAATTCTGATTTGCGAGGTGCTTTTATTGGTTTATCGTTAAATCATAGTCGTTCTTATATGATTCGAGCAACTATGGAAGGAATTTGCTATAGCTTGCTTTGCGTGTTACAAGCTTTGCGTGATTTTGAAGAAGTAAAAGACATTCGTGTTAGCGGTAGTTTTACAAAATCAGAATTATGGTTACAAATCATGGCTGATGTATTTAATGAGTCTATTACATTACCAACTAATAGTGAAGGCGCTTCGTTTGGGGCTGCTGTTTTAGGCTTTATCTCTGATGGTACCTTAAAAGATATTAAAGATACGGCCACGTTAGTTACAGCTCAAGAAGTATATACACCAAAAACGGCTAATCGTGAAATTTATGATGAATTATTTAGAATTTATGAATCTTTATATACTAATATGAAGGATGATTTAGCTCGTCTTGTTAACTTCCAGCAAGAACATCCATTTAATCGTTTATAGTTTAGTACTTATTATTTGAGATTGAATAGCTTACAGGATTGTAATACTGAGTTTTTAGAGAGAGAGTATATTTGTTATCTCAGTTTTGTTAGGGTGTTTTACTATGGGGCCTCGTCGTTTGTGAAATGTGTAGTTTGAAAGGAGGCGCTCTTATGCCACTGGTTATTTTGGCATTAGGCATCGTGCTATTATTCTTCCTGATTGTAAAAGTGAAGTTAAATAGCTTTTTATCTCTTATTTTAGTGTGTATTTTATTGGCCTTTGGAGAAGGGTTACCAATCGATAAAATTTTCCCTACCATTCAAAAAGGCTTAGGGTCAACATTAGGTGGTTTAACTATCGTTGTTGGTTTTGGTGCCATTCTTGGTAAATTGATGGCTGATAGTGGTGGGGCTCAACGAATTGCTACTACCCTTATCAATATGTTTGGCCGTAAAAATGTAAAATGGGCAGTTTGTTTGACTGGATTTATTGTAGGTATTGCCTTATTTTATGAAATTGGTTTTGTGCTTTTAATTCCTTTGGTATTTACGATTGCCGTAGCTGCAGATATTCCTTTGTTAGAAGTGGGTATTCCTATGGCAGCGGCATTGTCAGTAACTCATGGATTTTTGCCACCGCATCCAGGTCCTACGGCGATTTCCGTTATTTTTAATGCTGATATTGGTAAAACTTTAATTTATGGATTAATTATCGGCATTCCAACTGTTATTATTTCGGGACCTTTATTGTATAATACGGTTAAAGATATTAAAACTGAAATCCCAGAAGGGCTTCATAATGATAAAAACTTCACTGATGAAGAAATGCCTTCTTTTATGAGCAGTATTTTAACAGCGTTAACACCGGTTATTTTAATGGCTATTAGTGCTGTTGGTAAAATGATGGGTATTCCTAAAGATGCGCCAATTATGCATATCTTTAACTTTATTGGCGATCCAAGTGTAGCATTAACAATTTCTATTATGGTAGCTTTTTATACTTTTGGTTATGCTCGTGGCAAAACAACTAAAGAAATCATGGAAACTTCTGAAAAAGCAATTTTAACAGTAGCTATGATTTTGTTTATTGTTGGTGCTGGTGGTGCTTTAAAACAAGTGCTTATTGATAGTGGTGTAGGTAATTATATTGGATCCCTTGTGATGGGGGCTAATTTATCGCCATTACTCTTAGCATGGATTATTGCTGCCGTTATTCGTATTGCTGTTGGCTCTGCTACAGTGGCTGCTTTAACAGCTGGTGGTATTGTGGCACCATTAATTCCTATGACTGGTGTAAGTCCTGAACTTATGGTATTGGCTGTAGGTGCCGGTAGTGTAATTTTCAGCCCACCAAATGATCCAGGCTTCTGGCTGTTTAAAGAATTCTTTGGTTTAACAGTAAAACAAACAGTTCGCACTTGGTGTGCTGTAGAAACTGCCATTGCCGTATGTGGTTTAATTGGTGTAGAAATCTTAAATTTATTTATGTAATATATAAGCTGACATTGTTTACTACATTGCATGATGAGTAAATTAGGCTTATAAGAAGTTTAACAATTTCTAGAATTTAATAGATTAATAATTTAATAAGGTGATTTCCTTTAGATTAGCTTTTACAAAGCGCTTTCTTATTAGGAAATCACCTTTTTATTTTTTTAGAAAAGATATTTGAGGCTGTAGTTTAAAGATTAAATACTGCTTGAGTAGCATGTATTAGTTCGATATAGGATATCTAGATCTTAATCGGGTTTATATGCATAAACAAAAATATTAAATACATATAAAAATAATGTATATTATAAAATATGAAGACTTAAGAGTTTATATCTTGTAGAGTATATTTAATTATAGTTTGTTGATAAATTCCTATATGCTAACTGAATTTTATGGTGCTTAATAACTCCTGATAAATATAGGCTAGATTAATTTTGCATTTTAGGAATTTATGAATTGTTATAAAAATAATGAATGATTACTTGAAAAACAAATTAGTATAAATTATAATATGAAAATAAAATAATAAGTGATATTTTGTGTGTAGTAATTTAGGTGATAGAATGAAACGAAAAAGTAAGCAAATACTTGCGCTATTGGTATTAAGTGCAGTTGGTTCTTTGTGGAATGGTTATGAAGTACAAGGGGCAACAGATTATATTAGTGTTTATTCTACGGAAGCACTTCCAAAAGATACAGGCTATAATAGTGTAGCTATAGGACCTAATGCAGAATCTGCTGGTGAAAACTCTTTGGCTACTGGCAATGGAGCTATAGCTAAAGGGGCTAGCAGTATTGCCACAGGTTATGAAGCCAAAGGGCAAGCAATTCGCAGTATTGCTACAGGGACATCTGCACAGATTGATGAAATTGCAGCTAATGCTATTGCTATTGGCTATAATGCTAACGTAGTTAGAGATTCAGATTACAGAGATAACCTTTCAAATGGTGGTAAAGCTAAGACTAGTGGTCAAAATGCCATTGCTATTGGAACTAATGCCTATACATCAGGGAGCCAAGCGATTGCTGTAGGGACTACGGCTAAGGCAGAGGGCTATAATTCAGTAGCTATTGGCAATAATGTAAGTGCTACTGGGGATAGTTCTACTGTTATTGGCGATGGGGCTTGGGGCCATGGCGTAAAAAGTACTGTATATGGGCAAAATGCTAAGGTGTACAATGCGAGCATTGACGAGGATGCCAAGGAATTAAAAGCTAAAATTGATAATTTGCGAATTGACAATCAGCAGTATTTGACTGGCTTAGGTGAATTAGAAAATCAAGGTAATAATGCTGTAGCTATTGGGGGCGATACAAAAGCATCTGGCTGGGGTGCTTCGGCATTAGGCTATAAAGCTTATGCTTTGCACAGTCAAACTACAGCTTTGGGAGATGATGCTAAGGCAATGAACTATGCAGCTAGTGCTGTGGGTACCCATAGTTATGCCTCTGGTATACAGGCTACTGCCTTAGGGAATGGTGCTGAAGCATTAGGTATGCAGTCTGCTGCCTTAGGCTCTGGGGCAGCTGCTACTGGTGCACAATCCTTAGCGGCTGGCTGGGGCGCTGGTGCGAGTGGTAAAAATGCTATTGCTCTTGGATCTTCCACTAAAAGTGTAAAAACCTGGAATACTAAAGGTGGTGAAACCAGTACATATGCTACTGAATTGGGACAATGGAATGCATCAGGTGATTATTCTGTAGCTGTGGGCACTGACGCGCTAGCAAATAATACCGATACTATTGCAGTAGGTCGTAATGCTACAAGTACAGAAGCTGATAGTGTAGCTGTAGGTCATAATGCTAAGAGCTCTGTAGCTGGTGGGGTGGCGCTAGGTAGTGCGTCGGTATCTACTCGTGGTGCTTTAAGTGATGTAACGGTGACGAACACCGCAAGCTCCGCTAATAATCAAGTTTATGGGGCAGCGAATAGTACTGACACTGCTAAAGCGGCTATTGCAGCTACAGTAAAAGGGAAACTAGGTGCAGTATCTGTAGGTAATGACGGAGCTACTCGACAAATTACGAATGTAGCAGCTGGTTCTGATGATAGTGATGCAGTGAATGTGGCGCAATTAAAATCGGTAGAAACTTCAGTTCGAGAATATGTAAATGCTAATGCAGTCGATGTAAAACAAGGCAATGGCATTATCGTAACAGAAACGCCAGCTGGTACAGATGCAGAGGGCAATGAGACTAAACATACCTTTACTGTTGCATTAGCTGATGACATTAAGAATTCCATTACCAATAATACGAATAATATTAGTAAGCTTGGCGATACTATTACAAATCTAAATAGTCAAGTACAAATTAATATAGGCGATATTACGAATTTAAAATCGCAGGTTGCTAATAATACGCAAACTATCAATACTCATACAGAGCAAATTAGCGATCTAAATAATCGTGTAAATGGCGTAAATGGTCGTATTAATAGCTTAGATAACCGCATGGACAAAGTGGGCGCTGGTGCAGCGGCCTTAGCAGGCTTACATCCACTTGATTTTAATCCTGATGATAAATGGAGTTTCTCTGTAGGTTACGGCAATTATGGTAATGCTAATGCAATGGCAGTAGGTGCTTTTTATCGTCCTAATGAAGATGTGATGGTAAATGTAGCGTCTTCTACGGGCAATGGTGAAAATATGATTTCTGCTGGCCTTAACTTTAATATTGGTCAAAGTAGTGGTGTTTCACGTTCCCGTGTAGCTATGGCAAAAGAGATAGAAGTATTAAAAGCTCGTATTGATCAATTAGAAGCGCAGCAACGAGGTAATAAGGCTAACATTTCATCTAATGCAGTTAATATGAATGTGAACTTCCCAGATGTGCCTGAAAATCATTGGGCCTACGCATATGTAAAAGAGTTAGCGTCTAAAGGTCTGCTTGTTGGTTATCCAGATGGAGAATTTAAAGGTAATCAATCTATGACGCGCTACGAATTTGCGGCTGTTATTTACCGTGCTTTACAAAATGGAGCTATTGTTGATGGTAATATGGCTCGTGCTACTGAAGAATTCGGTCAAGAAATGGTGGCTGTTGAAAAAGCAGATAGATTCCGTGTGGACTTAGTTCATGGTAAACCAAGTGATCGTTACAAAGTAGAACGTATTCGTGTAAATAGCGAAGATAAAGAGAGTCGCGATGTGTATGGTGGTCATACAAAAATGTAGAAAAGCATATTCTAATTAAAATTTAGCCATACTAAAATCCTCCTACCTATTGTTAATGGGTGGGAGTTTTTTTAGAAATCGTGACACATTTCGAAGGGACCTTTGTTCCTTATTAATTCGTGTGTAAGAGAAGGGGCATATTTTTGTACCTTATATTGCACATTTCATGCATAATATTTTTAATGAAACCCTCTTGTCACACTAGTGCCTCATGTGCTATAATTTTCAGGTATGAAAAATTACGCACGCAGTCTGATTCAATGTCTGTGTCAGGAATTGTCCTGATTTATATTGAATATGATGCTGCGGAGGTTTATTAACAGGAGGTGCCAACATGGCAGTAGTATCAATGAAACAATTATTGGAGGCCGGCGTACATTTCGGTCACCAGACTAGAAGATGGAACCCTAAGATGGCTAAGTTCATCTTCACTGAACGTAATGGTATTTATATCATCGACCTTCAGAAAACAGTAAAAAAAGTAGAAGAAGCTTATGATTTCCTTCGTGAAGTAGCTCAAAACGGTGAAGTAATTCTTTTCGTGGGCACTAAAAAACAAGCTCAAGAATCCGTTAAAGAAGAAGCTATCCGCGCTAACATGTTCTACGTTAACGAACGTTGGTTAGGTGGTATGTTAACTAATTACAAAACTATCGAATTACGTGTTAAACGTTTAAAACAGCTTGAAAAAATGGCTGAAGATGGCACATTCGAACTTCTTCCTAAAAAAGAAGTTATCGGCTTACGTCATGAAATGGAAAAATTAGAAAAATACCTTGGCGGTATCAAAGATATGCCTAAAATGCCAGGTGCATTATTCGTAATTGACCCTAAAAAAGAACGTATCGCTATTGCAGAAGCTAAAAAATTAGGTATCCCAGTAGTAGCAACTGTAGACACTAACTGTGATCCTGATGAAATCGACTTCCCAATCCCAGCTAATGATGACGCTATCCGTGCTGTTAAATTATTAACTGGTAAAATGGCTGACGCTGTATTAGAAGGTCGTCAAGGCGAATCTTTAGATGATCAAGGTGAACACCAAGAAGCAGCTGATCAAGCTATGAAACAAATGGAAGCTGATTCCGCTGAAATGGTACAAGACGGTCAGGGCTAATAGCTGACATTGCCTTAAAACTTAAAATTTATTTAATAATATGTTAAATATTATTTGATAAAATATGTAGAACGATATAAAATTAAGGTAAGGCTAAATAGACCTTACCTTAATTAATGTGTAGGAGGTATATATTATATGGCGATTACTGCTGCATTAGTAAAAGAATTGCGCGAAATTACAGGCGCAGGCATGATGGATTGCAAAAAAGTGTTAACAGAAGCTGAAGGCGATATCCAAAAAGCAATCGACTTACTTCGTGAAAAAGGGTTAGCTGCGGCAGCTAAAAAAGCTGGTCGTGTAGCGGCTGAAGGTGTGGTTGCTTCCTATATTCATGGTGGCGGTCGTATTGGTGTTCTTGTAGAAGTTAACTGTGAAACAGACTTCGTTGCTAAAACTGAAGACTTCCAAGACCTTGTAAAAGATATTGCTATGCAGATTGCAGCAGCAAATCCTACGTACTTAAATCGTGAAGAAGTACCTGCTGAAGTTATTGAACATGAAAAAGCAGTTCTTTTAGAACAAGCTAAAGCAGAAGCAGAAGAAGATGTAAAAGCTGGTCGCAAACCAAAACCAGAAGCAGTTCTTGAAAAAATGGTTAATGGCCGCGTTGAAAAATTCTATAAAGAAAACTGCCTATTGGAACAGGTTTTCATTAAAGATGGTGACAAAACTATTACTGATGTTATTACTGAAAAAATCGCTAAAATCGGTGAAAACATTAACGTACGTCGTTTCGTTCGCTACGCTTTAGGCGAAGGAATTGAAAAGCGTCAGGACGACTTCGAAGCTGAAGTTCGTGCAGCCGCTGGTCAATAAGATTTAAGAGATAAGAGAACACCGTCATGTGTTCTCTTATTTTGTAATAGCAGAGGAGTATCGCAATGAGTAATAGAAATTTTAAACGTATCGTCTTGAAATTAAGTGGTGAAGCTTTAGCAGGTGATCAAGGCTTCGGTATTAACCCAGTTGTAGTAGAAGAAATTGCCAAAGAAATTGCAGAAATTGCTAGAACAACAGATTTACAAATTGCTATCGTAGTAGGTGGCGGTAATATTTGGCGTGGTTTAGCTGGCAGTGCTAAAGGCATGGATCGTGCGTCAGCTGACTATATGGGTATGATTGCAACTGTAATGAATTCACTAGCCTTGCAGGATGCACTTGAACATGCTGGTGCAGCGACCCGCGTGCAAACAGCCATTGCTATGCAGGAAGTAGCAGAGCCATACATTCGTCGTCGTGCTATTCGTCACTTAGAAAAAGGTCGTATTGTTATTTTTGCAGCTGGTACAGGGAATCCATATTTCTCTACTGATACAACAGCTGCGCTCCGTGCTGCTGAAATTGAAGCTGACGCTATTTTAATGGCGAAAAAATTTGCTGATGGTGTGTATGATAGTGACCCACGTACTAATCCAGAAGCTAAAAAGTTTGATGAACTTACTTACATGGACGTAATTAGTCGAGAACTTAAAGTAATGGACTCTACATCTACGACCTTGTGTAAGGATAATAATATCCCAATCGTAGTATTTAGCATGGATATTCCTGGTAATATTACACGCGCTGCGAAAGGGGAAGTTGTTGGTACTATCGTAAGAGGTGAAGAATAATGGACATTCAAGAGTTATTAACCCGTGAAGAAAGCCGCATGGACAAAACCATCGAAGCTTTAAAGCAAGAATTTGCTTCCATCCGCACCGGCCGTGCTAGCACTGCCCTATTAGACAAGGTTATGGTTGATTATTATGGTACACCATCTCCAATTAATCAGGTAGCTAATGTAACAGCACCTGAACCTCGCTTAATTTTAGTAAAACCTTGGGAAAAATCTATGATTGGCCTTATTGAAAAAGCAGTTTTACAATCGGATTTAGGTTTAAATCCAAGTAATGATGGCGATACAATTCGTTTAGCAATTCCTCAACTTACTGAAGAACGTCGTAAAGAACTTGTTAAAGTAGTAAGTAAAAAAGCAGAAGAAGCAAAAGTGGCAGTACGCAATATTCGTCGTGATGCTAATGATGCTATCAAAAAAGAAGAAAAAGCTAAAACAATTACAGAAGATGATGCTAAACAAGGTCAAGACCAAATTCAAAAATTAACGGATAAAAAGATTAAAGCCATTGATGATTTGAAAGATAAGAAAGAAAAGGACGTATTGGAAGTATAATGAATACGCCAAACTTAATGGTTGGATTACCTTGGCAGCTTGCGCAGCAGATGTTGCAAGCTGCCAATATCCCTTTTGCAGTAACTATCGGTGAAAATTATAATCGATTTTTCACTGTTGCAGACAATGATTTTTACGTAGGCCGAGTAGCGTACGTAGAGGAAATGGGGATATGGCAAATATTGTTATATCGTCCGATGGTAGCAAGTGGTTTTGAAAACTGCAATGAGGTACAATATGCTAAAGAAATTACTACGTAAGAATGAGGATACTAAAACATTAACTGATGTTATACTGGATCCTCACAATATACCTCACCATGTAGCTATTATTATGGATGGCAATGGTCGTTGGGCTAAACGCCGTGGTTTGCCTCGTACGATGGGACATCGTGCTGGGGCTGATGTATTAAAAAAAATAGTTATTGCTGCTGATGAAATTGGCATAAAAGCATTAACAGTATACGGTTTTTCTACGGAAAACTGGAAGCGTCCAGAACAGGAAGTATCCTTACTTATGAGTTTGATTCGTGAATACCTGTTAGGCAATGTGCGTGATATGCATGAGAAAAATGTGCGTATTCGCTTTGTTGGCTATATAGGGGGACTTTCTGAAGAATTGCAAAAAATTATTGCTGACGCTGAATCCTTAACACAGAATAATACGGGTCTTACCTTACAGTTAGCCATTAACTATGGGGGACGCGATGAAATAGTACGAGCTGTGCGTGCCACTGCTGAAGACGTGGCTGCTGGGACTTTGGCTATAGAAGATATTACAGAAGAGTCTTTTGGTAATCGTTTGTTTACGCAAGAATTTAGTAATGTAGATTTATTAATCCGACCAAGTAATGATTATCGCATTAGTAATTTCTTATTATGGCAAATCGCCTATGCGGAATTTTGGTTTACAGAAACGCATTGGCCTGATTTTACAGCACAAACATTATTAGATGCTGTATATGCTTACCAGCAGCGAGAACGTCGCTTTGGTGGTTTAAAGACGGAGGAATAATATGCTCAAGACTCGTGTCATTACAGCTTTAATTGGGTTTATTATTGCTGTGCTAGCAATCACTGTAGGTGGTTATCTTTTTAATGCGATTATATTGCTGTTAGCTTTATTAGGTTGGCGGGAATATGCAAGTATGCTGCGTAAAATTGATATTGTAGTTCCTGAACGTTGGGGCTATGTATATTCCACACTATTAATGATAATGCTGACCTTTGGTTTTTATAAATGGGCGATTATGGTGGCCGCAGCTGCTGCTATGACCATGGGCTTGATTTATATTTTTGGGTCAGCACGTTTAAATATATCTGTTGTAAGTTGTGCCACTTTTGGTTTTTTCTACATTAACGGTGGTTTTGCTGCTTTGTTGATGCTTCGTGAAACTTCCATTTATGAATTATTGTCTGTTCCTGTAGTGAGTGCCAACATGGGGGAATTAGTAATCTGGTTATTACTATTTACAACTTGGGCTAGTGATACTTTTGCTTATTTTGCAGGCCGTCAATGGGGAAAACGTAAGATTGTCCCTAATATTAGCCCTAATAAAACCTTAGAAGGCTATGTTGGTGGCTTTATAGGTTGTTTATTTACGGGCATAATTTATGCTGTGATTGTTGGCATGCCACTTATGCTTGGTTTAGGCGCTGGTCTATTAACTGGCATCGTAGCACCATTAGGTGATTTATTTGAATCTAAATTAAAGCGTTATTGTGGTGTAAAAGACTCGGGTGTATTATTACCTGGCCATGGTGGTGTTTTAGATCGCTTTGATAGCTTGCTTTTTTCAGCACCTATGGTATTAGTTTATTTATTATAATAAGTATCTCAATCTATTATAAGGGCTTTGATACATTATAAGCATAATTGTATAAAGAGAATTGTATGAAGACCTTTGTATGAATTCGTTTGCATGAATGCGTTTGTATGTGTAACATTGCTATTAATATGATTGAGGTATAAGTTACGTAATATATAAAAGTACAGTGTAAACTGTATTGGATAGGAGTTTCTATGAAAACACTGAGTATTCTTGGGAGTACCGGTTCTATCGGCACACAAACATTAGATGTGGTGCGACAGCATCCTGATTTATTTTCTGTAAAAGCACTGGTGGCTAATCATAATGTAGATGTCTTAGAAGCTCAAATTAAAGAATTTCAACCTGAAATGGCTGGCTTAGTTGATGAAACAGCGTTTTTAGAATTAAAGCAACGATATAATGGGCCAACTAAACTGCTAGGGGGCAAAGAGGCTTTATTAGCTGCCGCTACTTGGTCTACGGCTGAACTTGTTGTTACTGCAGTAGTCGGCGCCGCTGGTATTGAGCCAACTGTAGAAGCTATTCGCGCTAAAAAAACAATTGGTTTAGCGAACAAAGAAACATTAGTAGCTGGTGGTTCTTTAATTACATCCCTTTGTAAAGAATATGATGTGCAATTATTGCCGATTGATAGTGAACATAGTGCTATTTTTCAATGTTTAGAAGGACAGCAACGAGAGAATGTTGATTCACTATTGATTACCGCGTCAGGTGGTCCTTTACGGACATGGCCATCAGAAAAAATTGCTACGGCGACGGCCGCAGATTGTTTACGGCATCCGACCTGGAATATGGGAAATAAGATTACCATAGATTCAGCGACCTTATTTAATAAAGGGTTGGAAGTTATAGAGGCACACTGGCTATTTGGTTTTGATTTTGACCATATTAAGGTGACAGTCCATCCTCAAAGTATAGTTCATTCTATGATTATGATGAAAGATGGGGCCATTCTTGCTCAATTAGGCAATCCCGATATGCGCGAGCCAATTCAATATGCTTTAACATATCCTGAACGTAAACCGTTAAAAATGGATACCTTAACCTTTGAAGAAGCCTTGCAATTAGAATTTTTTCCACCACGGTATGATGATTTTCCTGCTTTAAAATTAGCTTTTGAAGTGGGGCGTGCCGGTGGGTTTAAACCAGCAGTTTTTAATGCAGCAAATGAAGAAGCTGTATATGCTTTTTTAGCTGGAAAAATTCAATTTGGTGATATATATAAAACTGTTGTCACTGTATTAGAGCGTATGGAATCAGAGCCAACCTTTACATTGGCTCATTTACGCGAGATTGATTTATGGGCTCGTGAAACAGCGAGAACCTTGATTAAATAGGAGAGATTATGTTGTTAACTATCGTTGCCACAATCTTTGTATTTGGCATCATTGTGTTTATTCATGAATTCGGGCATTTTATTACAGCTAAAGCAAGTGGTATGCGGGTTGACGAATTTGCTATAGGTTTTGGTCCAGCCCTTGTTAAGGTTCAAAAAGGAGAAACTTTATACTCCATTCGAGCTATTCCTTTAGGTGGCTATAATAAAATTGCTGGTATGGATCCAGAAGAACCATTAGATAATCGTTCGTTTTTAAATAAACCGGTGTGGAAACGTTTTATCGTTATTGCGGCGGGCGCGATTTTTAACTTTTTATTGGCTATTGTTATATTCTTTATAGTATATGCTACTTATGGTGTGCAAACGCCTTCAAAGGAGCCAATTATTGGGAATATGTTGAGTAATTCACCAGCCGCTATGGCACATATGCAGGTGAATGACCGCATTATATCAATTAAAGGCAAACCGGTAGCAGAATGGACAGATATTTCTAAGCAGTTACAAGGAACTGCTAATACCGTTGTTCCTATCGTAATCAGTCGTGATGGACAAGAGCAAGAATTATCTGTTATTCCAACACAGACTGGTAATGAAGGGCGTGCAGTGATAGGCATTAACCCTGTATCTATTGTGCAAGAATATACAATTGGTCAATCAGCTGTTCAAGCAGTTAATACGACTGGTTATGTTTTAGTAAGTATGGTAGAGGGCTTGTGGTCTATGATTACAGGAACTACTAATGCTGAATTAGCAGGCCCTATTGGGGTCGCTCAAATGGCTGGTCAAATGGCTGAAAATGGTTTTATGTATTTATTACAATTTACTGCTTTACTAAGCTTAAATTTAGGCGTAATTAATTTATTGCCTATTCCTGCTTTAGATGGTGGTCATTTAATTGTATTATTAATTGAAGGAATTACGAGACGACGTTTGCCAGTGAAGGCATTGCAGTATATTCAGATGACAGGGGTCATTATTTTAATACTCTTATTTGTCTATGCTACGACTCATGATATTAGCCGTCTGTAATATAGGAGTTACCTATGATTAACAGAAAAGAAACAACGCGTATTAAAGTAGGGAATGTGCCAATTGGTCATTTTTCACCTATTAGCGTGCAATCTATGATTACTACTAACCCAGTGGAAACTGAAAAAGCGATTGCTGAAATCAATCGTTTAGCTGAGGCTGGCTGTGATTTAGTTCGCTTAGCAGTGCCAGATATGGCAGCGGCTAAGGCAATTAAAGCAGTAAAAGAGAAAGCTCAAATTCCTTTGATTGCAGATATTCATTTTGATTACACCTTAGCTTTGGCGGCTATAGATAGTGGTGTCGATGGCTTGCGTATTAATCCTGGTAATATTGGTGGTATTGATAATGTAGTGGCTGTCATTGAAAAAGCAAAACCAAAGCATATACCAATTCGTATTGGCGTAAATGCTGGTTCTTTACCAGCTCATATTTTGAAAGAATATGGTGGTCATCCTTGTGCTGATGGAATGGTAGAAGCTGCTTTAGAACATGTTCGTATTTTAGAGTCCTTAGACTATAAAGAAATGAAATTATCAATTAAAGCAACTGATGTGCCACTTATGATTGAAGCGTATCAGAAATTATCAGATAAAGTACCGTATCCTCTTCATTTAGGGGTTACCGAAGCTGGTACTATTTCACAAGGCACTGTAAAATCTTCTATTGGGATTGGTGCTTTATTGGCGCAAGGGATTGGTGATACTTTGCGCGTATCTTTAACAGGTGATCCTATTCATGAAGTAGAAGTAGGGAAAACAATTTTAAGTTCTTTAGGACTTCGCAATTACGGTGCTACCATGATTTCTTGTCCAACTTGTGGTCGCTGTCGTGTTAACCTCTTTAGTATGGCTGAAACGGTAGAGGCTCGTTTAAAGAGCATAAAAGCACCTATTCGTGTGGCTGTAATGGGTTGTGTTGTGAATGGCCCCGGTGAGGCTAGAGAAGCCGATTTTGGTATTGCTGGTGGTGATAGTCGCGGCATTGTCTTCCGCAAAGGAGAAGTCATTAAGACTGTAGATGAAAGTGAATTAGTGGATGCTTTATTCCATGAGATAGAAACGTATTTAGAGACAGAAGCAAAGGAGTAATGAATTAAATGTTAGCTAGTAAATTATATGCCCCAACGTTAAGGGAAACACCTGCTGATGCAGACGTAATTAGTCAACAGTATATGTTACGTGCTGGTATGATTCGTAAAATGACTGGCGGTATTTACTCCTATTTGCCATTGGCTTGGAAAAGTATTCGTAAAATTGAAGCTATCGTTCATGAAGAAATGACAAATGCTGGGGCACAAGAAATTATGATGCCTATTATTCAGCCCGCTGAAATTTGGCAAGAGTCTGGTCGTTGGAAAGTATATGGCGCTGAAATGATTCGTCTAAAAGACCGTCATGATCGTGAATACTGTCTTGGACCAACTCATGAAGAAATGATTACTACATTGGTAAAAGGGGAAGTTAATTCGTATCGCCAATTGCCATTGACTTTATATCAAATTCAAAATAAATATCGTGATGAACGACGTCCTCGTTATGGGTTGATGCGTAGTCGCGAATTTATCATGAAGGATGCTTATTCTTTTGATATGGATGAAGCTGGTTTAGATGTATCATACTGGAATATGTATCATGCGTATGAACGTGTTTTCAGCCGTTGTGGTTTATATTTTAAACCAGTAGAAGCTGATTCAGGTGCTATTGGTGGTAGCAATAGCCATGAATTTATGGCTTTGGCGGAATCTGGTGAAGCTGATGTTATTCATTGCAGTAGTTGTGACTATGCTGCTAATATTGAAATTGGTAAACCTGGTGTCATTAAAGCCGAGGTGGAAGACGCATTAGAGCTTACAGAAGTACCAACACCTGATGCGAAAACAATTGAAGCTGTAGCAGAACAATTAAGCTTACCATTAGCTAAAACAATTAAGGCTGTAGTATTATCAACTGATGGTGTTGTTGTATTAGCGATTGTTCGCGGTGATCACGAAGTTAATGAAATTGCTGTACAACATGCGGTAGGCAGCACAATTGAACCGGAAATGGCAACAGAAGAAGAACTTCAAGGTGCTGGTTTAACAGCTGGTTTTATTAGTCCGGTTGGTTTAAAACAGACTGAGACTTTTAAAATTGTTGTAGACGAAAGCGTTATGGAAGCCTATAACGTTTGTGGTGGTGCTAATAAAAAAGATGCGCATTACATTAATATCAATCCAAAACGTGATTTCAATGTTGAGGATATTATTGTAGCGCCAATTCGTTTAATTACAGCTGATGATGTCTGTCCAAATTGTGGTGGCGAATTAAGTATTGCTAAAGGGATTGAAGTAGGGCAAGTATTTAAATTAGGCACTAAGTATAGTGAAGCTATGAGTGCTACCTTCCTTAATCAGGATGGTCGCCCTAATCCATTTGTGATGGGATGCTATGGTATTGGTGTATCGCGTACATTAGCAGCAGCGATTGAGCAATTTAATGATGAAAATGGTATTATTTGGCCACGAGCTATTGCGCCATTTGAAGTAGTGGTAGTGCCAATTAATGCAAAAGACGAAGCTCTTATGGATGTTAGTACCCGTGTATATGAAGCATTAAAAGCAGCTGGCGTTGATGTGTTATTAGATGATCGTAAAGAGCGTGCTGGTGTTAAATTTAAAGATGCTGATTTAATTGGCTATCCATTGCGCATTACAGTAAGTAAAAATACGTTAGAATCTGGTGCTGTAGAAATGAAGCTTCGCAAAAATGGCGAAGCCGTTGAAGTACCAATTGACGAAGTAACTACAGTTGTAGCAGACACGTTAAATACTTTATAAGCTATGGCAGTCGATGGAGTTTCTATCGACTGCTTTTGCCGTTTATTTAGTTGTGCCTATAGGACTTCTATTCATGATTGGTTATAGGATTGATACTTGTATAAATCACTATTTTAGGTCATAATAAAAAGATAGATTGTTTTCAATACATGAGTTAATACAACTTTTATCTAGATATAGTAAGCTTAGGAGGTAAGATTATATGTTAGTTGATTTTCATATGCACAGTACCGCTTCTGATGGTGTTATGCGACCTTTAGACTTACGTGAAGCTAATAAAGCAGCTCAAATAAAAATTATGGCCTTAACTGATCATGACACAATAGAAGGTTCGTTAGAATTGTTGAATCAATTAGATCCAGATATTACAGTTATACCTGGTTGTGAATTCAGTTCAACATATCACAATGGTGATGTACATATTTTAGGCTATGCTTTTGATTATACGAATAAAGAGTTATTAGATTATATGGCTTTTTTTAAAGAGTCGAGACAATCTCGTATTTTTAAAATGATTGATTTATGTGCAGCCAATGGGTATGACGTGTCAGTGGAAGAATTAAAAGAAATGTTTCCTCATGCTAACTCCTTAGGACGTCCTCATTTATCACAATTATTAATCAAAAAGGGATATGTTACTACAGTGAGTGAGGCATTTAAAACAATTTTACATCGCACAAGTCCTTGCTATGTACCTAAGTTTAAAGCAGAGCCGAGTGATGTTATTGATTTAATACATCGTGCTAATGGTTTAGCTGTCATGGCGCATCCAATTTTAATTCGTACAGCAGAAGATGTACATGAATTATTGGAATTGCCTTTTGATGGTATAGAAGTATACCATGTGAAACATAGTAAAGAAGATTCCGCAGCGTTTCGTAAATTAGCTAATAAGCATAAATTACTTATTACGGGAGGCTCCGATTTTCATGGCATTAAAGATAAAGAGCCATTAGCTGTAGGGGACTATTTAATTGAAAGTAAGGATGTAGCAGAATTTTTGCGAGTGTTACAGTCTTAAGTGTTATAGTCTAAATAATAATTAGCAAATGCTATACATCATAAGATAGGGAGAGAAAACTATGGAAGTTATTGCTTTTGTTGGTCCTAGTGGCACTGGTAAAAGTCATCGTGCCTTAGTAGTGGCTCATGAAAATAGTGCAGAATGTATTATTGATGATGGGATTTTAATCCATAATAATCGTATTGTAGCAGGCTTTTCTGCAAAAAAAGAAGAAAGCCGTCTTAAAGCCGTACGTCGTGCAATATTTCAAGATCCAGAACAGGTTCGGTCTGTTAAAGAACAACTAGATATTATTAAGCCTAAACGTATTTTAATTTTAGGTACATCTGAAAATATGGTGGGTAAAATTTCAACAGCCTTAGGCATTGGTAAACCAGCACGCTATATCCATATTGAAGATATTGCGTCTTCAAAAGAAATTGAAAAAGCACAAAGTGCTCGCCTAAAAGAAGGTAAGCACATTATTCCTGTGCCAACGATGGAGTTGAAACCTCATTTTAAAGGTTATTTGATAGATCCAATTAAATCTATATTGCGCCGTACTCGTTCCACAAAATCTACAGGTGCGCCTGAAGATTTTGAAAAATCTGTAGTACGTCCTGTATTTAGTTATTATGGTCGTTTAACGTTTTCTGACCAAGTGATTGAAGCACTCATTAAAAATAGTTTGTCAAAAGTGCCTGGTATGGCAGAATGTGATGACATTAAAATAAAGAAAACCTCTAAAGGAACCAATGCACTGCTCCTAGATATGGGGGTGTCTGTGTATAAAGGGCGGCCTGTTAAAGATATTATGCATGATATGCACAAAGCTATATCTAATGAAATTGAGTATATTACAGGCATGTCGGTAGAGCGCCTTTCTATTGTGGTAGATAATGTAGTAAAACCTAAATTAGGATAATAGTAATTAAGGAGACCCTATGAAGCAGTATTATATATTTACTTATGGCTGTCAGATGAATGAAAGTGATTCTGAACGCCTAGCTCATCAGCTAGAGTTAGCTGGCTATACAAGTACTGATAATTTTGAAGAAGCTGATTTAATTATTTTAAATACATGCTGTGTTCGTGAAACAGCGGAACATAAAATTTATGGACGTATTGGTGAATTAAAGCATTTGAAAGCTAAAAATAAGAACTTGATTATTGCTATTACTGGATGTATGGCGCAGAAAAATCAAGCGGATATGTTTAAACGTGCGCCTCATATTGATATCGTATTAGGGACTCATAATTTACGTCATATTAATGAGATGGTAGAGGAAGTACAACGAACTCATAAACATCAAATTAATATTGAAATGGATAATTCAGTGTTGCATGAGTTAGAAGCAAAGCCAACAGGGACTTTTTCAGCTTGGGTTCCTATTATGAATGGCTGTAATAAATTCTGCACCTATTGTATTGTACCTCATGTTCGTGGGCGTGAAATTAGCCGACCAATTTCAGCTATTGTAGAAGATGTGAAGAAATTGGGCGCCAGTGGCCACAAAGAAATTACTCTTTTAGGGCAGAATGTAAACTCCTATGGCTTAGACTTTAAAGATGGCACTCACTTTGGTGATTTAATTGATGCCTTAGATGGTATTCCTGGCATTGAGCGAATCCGCTATATGACGAGTCATCCACAAGATATGAATAAAGAGATGATTGATGCTTTAGGTCGTTCTTCTAATGTAGTTACACAATTACATTTACCTATTCAATCAGGGTCCAACCGTATTTTACAAAAAATGAATCGCCGTTATACGGTAGAACATTATAAAGAACTCATTGAATACTGTCGTGAAAAAATTAAAGGCTTAACCTTGACTACTGACTTAATTGTAGGCTTTCCTGGTGAAACAGAAGAAGATTTCCAAGCAACCTTGCAATTATTAAAAGATGTTCGCTATGATATGGCGTATACCTTTATTTTTTCTAAACGGTCTGGCACACCAGCTGCTACTATGGAAGATCAAGTCCCTGAAGAGGTTAAACGAGTTCGCCTACAAGCGTTAATGGATGTGCAAAATGAAATCTCCTTAGAGTTAAATAAAGCTATGGAAGGCGAAGTATACGAGATTATTGTAGAAGGGCCAAGTCGTAATGATGAAAATGTTTGGTTTGGTCGCACATCAGGTAATAAGATGATTTTATTCCCTAAAGATGAAAATCTTGCCATTGGCCAAACTGTAAAAGCACGTGTAGATAAAGCGCAAACTTGGATTTTATATGGTACAATCATTTAATTGAAATTAGAAAATGGAGGCGTACATGAGCAAAAAACAAACGCCCATGATGGATCAATATTTTTCCATAAAAGATAAATATAAAGAAGAGCTTTTATTTTTTCGTTTAGGCGATTTTTATGAGCTCTTTTATGATGATGCCTTAACAGCCTCAAGAGAGCTAAATATTACCCTAACGGGTCGAAATTCTGGTGAAGAAGAAAAAGCCCCCATGTGTGGAGTACCTTATCATGCGGCCGAAGGCTATATCGAAAAGCTCATTAAGAAAGGTTACAAGGTAGCCATTTGTGAGCAAGTAGAAGATCCGAAAACAGCTAAAGGAATTGTAAAACGGGATGTAATTCGTGTAATTACGCCTGGTACCGTGTTAACTGAAAATGGTACTGAAGCGAGAGAGAATAACTTTTTAGCTCTATTTTATCGTACTGATGAAGCGTTAATACTTATTTTCTGTGATGTATCTACTGGAGAAGTTATTTGGGATCGCATTAGCCATGGTGAGCGTCAAACGGGCGTGTATGATGCACTTGCTATGTATCGTCCTTCTGAGTTAGTGACTGTTGGAGCTATGCCTTTAGGCAAAGAGTTACAAGATTTTATTGATGTACAGCTAGATAAAGTGGCTTTATCACCCTTTGCGCCTGAGTTGACCTTGGAAGATGTACGAAATCAGGGACGAATTCATTTTACGGAAGCCGGTCTTTTAGAGGAAGATGTATTAGAAGGACTGGGGTATTTATTAACGTATTTAGCAACCGTTATTAAAACTGATATTTCTCATATTAATTATATCCATCCTTTGCGCATTGGCGATCGAATGGTGCTTGATACATCGAGTTTGCGACATTTGGAAGTAACTCATAATCTTCGTGATGGCGGTGTAAAAGGGACATTGCTTCAGGTGTTGGATAAGACTTTAACACCTATGGGCGCTCGTCTTTTAAAACAGTGGGTTGAAAGTCCTCTCATGGATATTCATCATATTCAACGCCGTCAAATGGCCTTGACCGAATTGATTGCAAAACCAACTGAACAAGGCAAACTGCGTGAACTATTAAAACTGATTTTTGACTTTGAACGTATTCTTGCTCGCGTAGAAACAGGTTCTGTTTCACCACGAGACTTTACCTCTTTAAGAGAGTCTTTACGGATTCTACCTGAATTAAAAAATATTGCCAGCACTTTTGAAGGCACTTTATTACAAGAAGTGGTGGCCCAAATTGATTGTCATATAGATATGTATGACTTAATCAATCGAGCGATTGCTGAACAGCCTGCTTTGACTTTAAAAGATGGTCGTGTTATTCGTGATGGCTATAGTCAAGAGCTAGATAATTTACGCTCCTTGGCGTCTAATAGTCAAGAATGGCTACATCGATTAGAAGAAGAAGCAAGGGCCAAGACAGGAATTCGCCTTAAAACGGGATATAATAAAGTCTTTGGCTACTATTTTGAAGTTTCTCATGCCAATGCGGCTGATGTGCCAGATTATTTCATTCGTAAACAGACATTGGCTAATGCAGAGCGATATATTACACCTGAATTAAAAGAATTTGAGGTTAATATTTTAAGTGCTAAAGATAAAATTGTTACTTTAGAGCAGAAGTTATATCAAGAATTACGCCAAGCTGTAAAAGAGGCGGTAAAGCCTATTCAAGCCACAGCTCGTGCCTTAGCTAAATTGGATGTACTTTCTGGCTTAGCACAAGTGGCGTATGAAGAACAATATATTTGTCCCACTATGACGATGAATGGGCAAATTACAATTCGCGATGGGCGTCATCCAGTTATTGAAAAATTCCTAAAACGAGAAGTCTTTGTCCCTAATGATGTAACGTTAAATCATAATGGAGAAGAGTTTTTGCTTATTACAGGGCCTAATATGGCGGGGAAATCTACATATATGCGCCAAGTAGCGGTGCTTATGATTATGGCTCAAATTGGGTCATTTATTCCTGCTAGAGAAGCTGTTATTTCGCCGGTTGACCGTATCTTTACTCGTGTAGGGGCTAGTGATGACATTTCTACGGGTCAAAGTACCTTCATGGTAGAAATGAAAGAAGTGGCATATATTTTAAACAATGCCACATCGAATAGCTTATTAATTCTTGATGAAATAGGTCGTGGAACAAGTACCTTTGATGGCTTAAGCATTGCCCAAGCTGTGGTGGAATATATTTGTAAACATATTCATGGGAAGACCTTATTTGCGACTCACTATCACGAATTAATTCCATTAGAAGAACAGTATGAGAAACTAAAAAATTATACTGTGGCAGTGAAAGAAAAAGGGAAAGATGTTGTATTTTTACGTCGCATTATTCGTGGTGGCGCGGATCGTAGTTATGGGATTCACGTAGCTAAGTTAGCTGGTTTACCTAGTTCTGTATTAAAACGAGCAGAAGTAATTTTGAGCGCCTTAGAAGGTAGTGCTGAAGCGAAAGAGGCTGATGCATTAGCTCGTATTAGTGGTTTAACAACAGATAGCTATGAAGGCACTGACAATGTTGTTGAAGTAAAAGCTACTGTACTAGGTACTTCATCAGCTAATGCAGCAAGTTCTAATTTATTTACTACGTCTGTATTAGATGATTTATTGGCTGTTGATGTAATGAGTTTAACCCCGATAGAAGCATTGAATGTTTTATATAAATTACAAGAAGAGGCCCGTAAGGGAGGTGGCCAGTAATGGCACTAATTCACGTTCTTGACGAAGTAACGATTAATAAAATAGCCGCTGGTGAAGTAGTTGAACGCCCTGCGTCAGTAATTAAAGAGCTATTAGAGAACTCCTTAGATGCAGGTGCTACTTCCATTGAAGTAGAGATTGCTGATGGCGGGACTACGTATATGCGTGTTACGGATAATGGATCGGGTATGACAGAAGAAGATGCTCGATTAGCTGTATTACGCCACGCTACGAGTAAAATTCGTTCTGTCGATGATTTATTTGATATCGCATCTTTAGGCTTTCGTGGTGAAGCATTAGCCAGTATTGCTTCCGTATCTCATTTTAGTTTAACTACTCGAAAAGTAGACCAAGAGTTGGGAACTCGAATTTTAATTGATGGCGGTAAATTTACTGATTGCTTGCCTTTTGGGGCACAGCCTGGTACGACAATTGAAGTGCGCGACTTATTTTTTAATACGCCGGCGCGTCGTAAATTTTTAAAAACAGAGCGGACTGAAGGGGCTAAAATTCAAGATATAGTAGGTAAACTAGCGTTAAGTAATCCTCATGTAGCATTTAAGCTTATTAGTAATGATACAGTTAGCATTGTAGTGCCAGGCAATGGTAATTTAATTGATACAGTGTCAGCTTTATACGGCTATAAAGTAAGTGATGATATTTTTCCTATTGCCTATGAGTCGGAAGGAATTACAATTCAAGGTGTTGTGAGCAAACCTACTTTATTAAAAAGTAGTCGTATTTGGCAAACTGTGGTAGTTAATAATCGGGTAATTTCTGACAAAGCGATTACGAAAGCAATCGATAATGCCTACCACGCTTTATTACCTAAGGGGGGCTATCCTTTAGTATTATTGACGATTACAGTACCACCAGGTACGGTAGATATAAATGTACATCCTCGAAAAAGTGAAGTGAAATTTGAAGATGATAAGCCTGTTTTTAAAGCTGTATATCATGCTGTATTGCAGGCGTTACAAAATCCTTTGCAGCAGGGGCAGGATCAATTATTAAGGCAGGATAGTGGATATACAACATTAGAGGGCACACAACCTGTTACACCAGATAGTATTACAACAGCTGTAAGTTATGACAAATCATTTACTAAACAGGGCTTAGAAAAGCTAAATGACATTGATATTTTAAATACGGCGACTGCCCCTGTTGATTTTGAATATGAGCGACCAAAAGTATCAGCTATAGCTCGTGAAAAAACAGAAGATTTCGTGCAGAAGCTACGCTCTGAAGGCTATGAAGCACCAAAACGCACAACCTATGAGCAAAGCTCTTGGGTTGAGTCTGGTGATTTTACTGATGGGGTAGTACCAAAGAGTTATACCGCAGAGGATAAAGAAAAGTTTAGACAGTTGGCCGAAAATTTACGAAATCAACAAAGTGCCGTAGATTCTTCCACTGTGCAGTCACCTTTGCCTGTAAATACAACTGGTTTATTACCCTTAGGTCAAGTCGCTTCTTGCTATATTTTAGCTAAAAAAGGGGATAATTTATATATAATCGATCAACATGCTGCGCATGAACGAGTTCGGTATGATACATTGTGCAAATCGGCAGAAGCTATTCCTATGCAAGATCTATTAATCCCTCAATATTTAGAGGCTAATGAAGACGAATTAATTATAGTGGAAGAACAGTCTGATACCTTGTTAAATCTTGGCTTTCAAGTAGTCCAAGGGGGGCCTACACAGTTAAAAATTGAAGGGCTACCTATAGATTTAGTAGAAAGTAAAGGGGAAGAGATACTTCGCTATGTATTTTCTCTGTTAAAAGATTTTCAAGAGCCTACAAAAGCACAGTTGCGCCATGAAATGTTAGCCTATGCTTCTTGTCGTGGGGCGATTAAAGCGGGGCATAATTTGAATACCTACCAAATGGCTGTGCTCATTGAAGATTTATTTCACACTGACAAGCCTTATGTATGTCCTCATGGTCGTCCTACTATTATTAAATTTACTCCTGAAGAATTGGGTAAATTATTTTTGCGGAGCTAAATATGGCTATTGTTACGATTTCGCAAAAAGGAAAAGAAACGGAAGCGATAAAAGCAAAAGAGGTAGCTCGTTTATTGCAACTCCCTTATGTGCCCCGTAATGGTGTATCCTTGCCACGGTTACAAGGACAATTTGAAGGGGAAGATATTTTAATCCTTAGTAAACAAGGCCCTAAACTTTATACTGGTGAAGGGAAAGCTCATGAATTTCATTTATCCATGGCACAATTGCGGATTATTGCGTATGATCGAGGACAACGAGATCATTTAATAGCTGCCTTAGGTTCGGAGCCTGTACATTCTTTTTTAGACTGCACGGCTGGACTAGGTAGTGATAGTTTGTTGGTGGCTTATGCGAGGCCAGAAATTAATCATTTAGTGGCCTTAGAGGGAAATCCATTATTGGCGTATGTGACAAATTATGGCTGCCGTCATTTTACTCATAAGTCTGAGCTAGTAACAAAAGCATTGCGGCGAATTCATGTGTGTGCTACGCGGTATGAAACTTTTTTAAAGCAAGCTAAAACGAATAGCTTTGATATAGTGTATTTTGATCCTATGTTTGAAGTACCCGTTAATGACAGTCCTCAGTTTTTAAGTTTGCGAGGCCATGTGTTGGCAACGCCCATGACAGAAGCTATGTTAGTGGAAGCTAAACGGGTAGCGCGGAACCGGGTAATTATTAAAGAACGACCTTTTAGTTCTATTTTTAAGACATGGGTACCTACGTATATAGAAGGAGGTACCTATAGCAATGTAGCCTATGGTGTTTATGAAGTTTAAAAAAGGAGGTAGCCCATGGAAGAATTAATTACTATTCTAGGCCCTACAGCAGTAGGAAAAACTGATTTAACCTTGCGTTTAGCTCAGGCTATGAATGGCGTAGTGATTTCAGGGGATGCCTATCAAATTTATAAAGGTTTGAATATTGGTACAGCTAAACCTACAGCTAAAGAACTAGCTATGGTGCCACATCGTCTGATTGATATTCGTGATGCTGACGATAGCTATAGCGTGGCTGACTTTCAAAATGAAGCTAGTCGGGCGATTACAGTTGCTCATAATGAAGGGCAGATGCCAATACTATCAGGGGGAACTGGCTTTTACGTACAATCCTTGTTGGAAGGCTTTGATTTCTCTGTAGAGGGGCCAGATACAGGTATTCGTGAACGCTTAGAACATATGTGGCAAGCAGATGGCGAATCAGCTGTATTGGCCTATGGCAACGAATTAGCTGAAAAAGGCAATATTACGTTACGCTTTACTGATAAACATCGATTATTTCGTGCTATTGAATTGATGGAACAAGGCAATTATGAGGCCCTCATACATCAAACAAAGGCAGGTTTATCTTATGAAGGACCTGTTATTGGTTTGCGACGTAATCGTGAAGAATTGTATAATCGTATTAATTTACGTGTGCAAATTATGGTAGATCAAGGTTTATTTGAAGAAGTAGAAGAGTTATTAGCTAACGGTGTATCTCCTCATTGCCAGGCTTTTAAAGGGATTGGTTATAAAGAAGTGGTAGCTTATTTTGCCGGGCAATGTACAAAAGCAGAGGCCATAGAGGCTATTCAACAAAATACACGTCGTTTTGCTAAGCGACAAATCACTTGGTATAAGCGTATGCCTTATATTACTTGGTTAGATTGCGACAATAGAACAAGTGAGTCTATTTATGAGGAGGCTATGGCGCTTATTCAATCACAGCTAAGGATAGGTTAGTGAAGTAATTACAATTAGAGCGCAACACTATATATGTTGGACTAAAGTTTTTATAGGCTATTAGTAGAACCAGATTAATCTATTTATTATTTTAAGTTAGGATGTTTATATAGAATGAATTTAGAAAGTATCCGTGATGAAGCTTTGCGCATGGCAGAGCCTCAATTTAAGAAGTTTGAACCTATTGCATTGCATAATACCAAAAAAGTATTAGAAGCTTTTAAAGAATGTCAGTTAAGTGATTATCACTTTAATGGATCCAGTGGATATGGCTATAATGACAGTGGGCGTGAAAAACTTGATGAAGTATTTGCCCATGTATTTAAAGCTGAAAAAGCGTTGGTGAGAGCTCACTTTGTATCTGGTACTCATGCCTTAGCAACTACTTTAGTTGCTTTATTAGGTAGTGGTAAAGAAGGCAAGGAGTTTGTTTATGCAGTAGGTGCTCCTTATGATACGATGCAATCCGTAATTGGTGTACCGCATACAGTTCGTAATTCCTTAGTAGAACGAGGATTTATTTATAAAGAAGTTCCGTTAAAGAATAATACTTACGATTTAGAGGCTATTGTAGCTGCTGTAACGGAAGAAACACGCGTTGTTGTCATTCAAAGATCCCGTGGTTATAGTACACGAGAGCCTCTATCAGTAAAGGATATTGAAATTATCTGTAAAGCAGTAAAAGAAAAAAATGGCAAAACGATTTGCTTTGTAGACAATTGCTATGGTGAATTTACTGAAATGACTGAACCGCTAGAACATGGCGCTGATATTATGGCTGGTTCATTGATTAAGAACGCTGGTGGTGGCATCGCACCAACTGGTGGCTATGTAGCGGGGAAAGCAGAGCTGGTAGAAGATGTGGCCTATGAGTTGACGGCACCAGGCTTAGGGGACCATATGGGTTCGTATTCACCAGGCTATCGCTTATTCTTTCAGGGGTTATTCTTAGCTCCTCATGTGGTTTTACAGGCTCTAAAAGGCGCCGTATATACAGCGGCTGTCGGCACTTTATTAGGCTATGAAGTATTTCCTAAAGTAGACTCTTCACGATACGATTTGATACAAGCTATTAATCTTCATAATGCTGATGAAATGGAACAATTCTGTCGTGGTATGCAGGCTTATTCACCTGTAGATGCCCATGTACGACCTGTACCAGGGGACATGCCTGGGTATACAGATCAAATTATTATGGCTGGTGGTACCTTTGTACAAGGTTCATCAATTGAATTAAGTGCTGATGGTCCAGTACGACCACCATATACCATCTTTATGCAAGGTGGTCTCGTATTTGAACATTCTATGCTGGGGATTTTAGGGGCTGCTGAAGAAATTTTATCGCATAGAAAATAAAAGCTTTTTTGATGATATTTCTAAATATCTATATATATTACACCTATTTTATGTTATACTATCTGTTGCTTTAGTTTTAAAGCGCTCTGTATCTACATTTTTATTTTTGAGTCAGTATATACATATTCGGACTTTCACTCTGTATCATGTATATTGAGTTACTGTACAGGTCAAGCGACCAACAGAAGGAGAAAGCATGGAAAACGTTGTAGCAGTTGCAATGAGTGGGGGCGTAGATAGCTCCTTAACAGCGTCGATGCTGTTAGAACAAGGGTATAAGGTATTTGGTATTACCTTGCGTTTATGGGTAAGTGACACAGATCCTGATGATGTGCCATTAGCCGTAACTGATGCTAAGAAAATGTGTGATTTTCTTGGTATTGAGCATCATGTAGTCGATGCTCGGGATATTTTTTATGATAATGTGGTAGATTATTTTGTTAATGAATATGCCGCTGGCCGCACGCCGAATCCCTGTGTATTCTGTAATAAAAATATAAAATTTGATTTATTATTAAACAGAGCGTTAGAACTAGGTGCTACGCATATGGTAACAGGTCATTATGCACAAGTTCGTTATAATGAAGCAACAAAATTATACGAACTTCATAAAGGGGATGACCCTTCTAAGGATCAAAGCTATGTATTATATACTTTGAATCAGCATATTTTAAGCCATTTGATGTTCCCTCTAGGATCTCAAAAGAAAACATTAACTCGTGAAATGGCGAACGATCGTGATTTACCAGTAGCTAATAAACCAGATAGTGAAGATATTTGCTTCTTGCCAAATCATAACTATCAAGGGTTTATTAAAAAACAGTTGACAACAGCGCCTAAGTCAGGCAATATTGTTCATGAAAATGGTGAAATTTTAGGTCAACATAATGGTTTATTTAATTACACTATCGGTCAACGTAAAGGCCTTGGTATTGCTTATAAATATCCGCTTTACGTAGTGCGTCTTGATGGTGAGAAAAATGAAGTAATTGTTGGTCCTGATGAAAGTTTATTTACTAATCGCATGATTTGTAAGCATTATAACTTCTTATCAGGTACTATTCCTAAAGAGTTACATGCATCTGGTAAGATTCGTTATGCAGCGAACCCATCACCATGTGTAGCTCGTATTCTTGATGATGAAACGATGGAAGTTGTATTTGAAACGCCACAGCGGGCCATCACGCCAGGTCAATCGGTCGTATTCTATGACGGCACACAAGTCCTTGGAGGAGGCGTTATCGAAACTGTTTGTTAGAGAGAGGTAATTTGATGTCCACTGAGCATATCCGCAATTTTTGTATTATTGCCCATATAGACCATGGCAAATCTACTTTGGCTGACCGTTTGATTGAAACAACGGGGACCCTCACTAAACGTGAAATGGAAGCCCAAGTATTGGATTCTATGGATTTAGAACGTGAACGAGGTATTACCATTAAAGCCCAATCGGTTCGTCTATTACATACGGCTAAAGATGGTAAACAATACACGCTAAATTTAATTGATACGCCAGGTCACGTTGACTTTAGTTATGAAGTGTCTCGCTCCTTAGCTGCTTGTGAAGGCGCTTTGTTGGTCGTTGATGCTGCACAAGGTGTGGAAGCCCAGACCTTGGCTAATGTATATTTAGCATTAGAACATGACTTGGAAATCATTCCTGTCATTAATAAAATTGACTTACCAAGTGCTGATGTGGAACGGGTAAAGAAAGAAATTGAGGATATTATCGGTCTTGATGCATCAGATGCTATTCTTGCCAGTGCAAAATCAGGAATTGGGATTCAAGATATTTTGGAAGCTATTGTAGAGCGCATTCCAGCACCCCCAGATAAATCGGATGAACCTACTCGTGCTTTAATTTTTGATTCTCGTTTTGATTCCTATAAAGGCGCTATTGCTTACGTTCGTGTTAAAGAAGGATCACTTAAAAAACGTGACATCATTCGTATGATGCATGATAATAAAGATTTTGAAGTAACTGAACTTGGTGTATTTACGCCTAATTTACTACCTGTTGAAGAATTGACTTGTGGTACTGTAGGTTGTGTAGCTGCTAGTATTAAAAATGTAGGGGATTGTCATGTAGGCGATACCATTACGAAAGCAGATGCACCAGCTGCAGAGCCATTGCCAGGTTACCGCAAAGCAGTCTCTATGGTATATTGTGGCTTATATCCAACAGATAGTAAGGATTATGATAATTTACGAGATGCCTTAGAAAAATTAAACTTAAATGACGCAGCTCTTGAATATGAACCAGAAACATCGATTGCTTTAGGTTTTGGTTTCCGTTGTGGTTTCCTTGGTTTATTGCACATGGATGTTATTCAAGAACGCTTAGAACGTGAGTATAATTTAACGCTTATTACTACAGCTCCAAGTGTTAACTATAAAGTCCATAAAACAAATGGTGAAGTGCTTGAAATTGATAATCCAGCAAAGTTACCACCACCAACTGAGATTGATTTTATTGAAGAGCCTTATGTAAAAGCGACTACTATCGTACCTAAAGATTTTGTAGGAGCTATTATGGAGTTATCTCAGGATAAACGAGGGGAATATCAATCTATGGAATATTTAGATGAAACTCGTGTATCTATCGTATATCATTTGCCATTAGGTGAAATCATTTATGATTACTTTGATAAGCTAAAATCAGCTACAAAAGGATATGCGTCGCTCGATTATGAATTAATTGGCTATCAAACTTCACCAATGGTTAAAATGGATATTCTGCTTAATGGTGAGCCTGTGGATGCTCTTAGTATTATTGTCCATAAAGATCGTGCTGCTATGCGTGGTCGTGCTTTGGCTGAAAAATTAAAAGAGTTAATTCCTCGTCAAATGTTTGAAATTCCAATTCAGGCAGCGGTGGGAAATAAAATTGTTGCCCGTGAAACAGTAAAAGCATGGCGTAAAGACGTATTAGCAAAATGTTACGGTGGTGACATTAGTCGTAAACGTAAATTATTAGAAAAACAAAAAGAAGGTAAGAAGCGCATGAAAGCGGTAGGAAGTGTTGAAATCCCTCAAGAAGCATTCATGGCAATTCTTAAAGTTGACGACAAATAAATCAGCATTTATTGATAAGAGGCGTCAATATTTATGACGATATAAAAAGGAGTTTGTGTATGAATAACAAACGCATGTCTTCTTTTACGACGTCGCATACACGGGATATGGGGGTATACCTTCATATCCCGTTTTGTCGTAAAAAATGCTCTTATTGTGATTTTGCCTCTTATGAAGGGTTAGAGGCTTATTATGATGATTATGTGGCTGCCCTTTGTACTGAAATTGAAGTATGGGCGAAGCAATATCCAGAGAGTACATTGGTGCCTGTACAAACTATATATTTTGGTGGGGGAACACCGACTCAACTGTCCATTGCACAAATTGAACAAATATTAAACGTGCTATACAAACACTATCAGTGTAATAATGTAGTTGAAATATCTATGGAAGCGAATCCAGGAGAAATAGACAAGTCCTATTTGAATGATTTAAAATCCCTAGGTGTTACACGTTTGAGTTATGGTGTACAGACTTTTGATGATGTCCTATTGAATCTTTTACGTCGAGGCCATACGTCTAAAATGGCAAAACAAGCTATTTCAGATGCCTTAGATGTTGGCTTTCATTCTGTCAGTGGTGATTTAATTTATGCATTACCGGGTCAACATCTTAAGGATATTGAAACTAATGTTAAAACCTTGGTTGATTTAGGAGTGAGCCATGTTTCCATCTATGGGCTGCAATTAGAGGAAGGAACAAATCTTCATAAACAAGTGGAGCAAGGACAGTTAACATTGCCTAGTGATGATGAAAATGAAGCTATGTATGATTGTATGCTTGATCAATTAGCTACTTATGGCTTTGAGCGGTATGAAATTTCTAATTTTACAAATCGGAAGGCCTATAGCTATCATAATTTACGCTATTGGCAATATAAAGAATACTTGGCGTTTGGTGCTGGTGCATATTCCTTTTATAGAGATGTACGGCGTAATAATGAACCTTATGTAGTGCCGTATATCAATCGATTGCGTCAAGGCTTATTACCTGTAGTTTTTGAAGAAGTGATTAATGAAACGAGAGCTGTTGAAGATTTTTGTTTTTTGGCTTTGCGTACTAAATGGGGATTGTCAAAAATTAATTTTGAAAACCGCTTTAATCAATCGTTGTTAGCTATTTTTGGCAATGAATTAGAACAGTTAACTAAGCAAAAGTTATTACAACAAATTGATGATTCTTGGCGCTTAACAAGAGAAGGGGCTAAACATGGAAATTATGTGTTTAGTCAGTTTATACGATAAAAAATGTGACTTATAGGATAAAACTGTAAAGGTCGAGGTTATGTACTCGGCCTTTATTTTTATCAGTCATTATTGGTAATGTGATATATTATATGTTTAAAAGTTAGATTATATTGACATAGTCCATATGTATTTAGTAATATATAGGAGTAATGCATGGGGGTATAGCTCAGCTGGGAGAGCGCTTGAATGGCATTCAAGAGGTCAGCGGTTCGATCCCGCTTATCTCCACCATATAAACCGCACAGAAGTGCGGTTTTTTTATTATATGTAATGTAGTTTAAATGTATTTTATAGTACATGCAGTAGTACATTTCAGAATTTACTAGAATTAATGAAGAGTTATAGTAGGGTGTTCTTTTCGATTAAAGCGTGTTTGTTTCAAGATAGGTATTATTAAAAAATTCAAGAACAAGGTATAATATGAAATATAAATGAATATAGAGAGTGTTTCATTGGTATTGTAATTAATAGGGAGGCATGACAATGAGAAAGCTTTGGGTAATGTTACTAGTTGTATTTTCAATGGTATTTTTAGTAGGGTGCGGGGATACTGTCAGTAGTTTGACCGGCGGCAGTAAAAGTAATGTGCTTACCGAGCCAGGTTTAGCCAATAAGATTATTGATGAACTAAAAAACAGAGACGAATTAAAAGGCCATGATTTAAAAGCAATGGATGGTATTATGTTTAATTACTATAAAGAGTTAGGTACTATAGTAATGATTCAAGTCCAAAAACCAGGAACTACTGATAAGGTTGATGGCTATAAATATGAAAATGGCAAATGGAATGGTCCACAACCAGTTCAATTAACAGGTGATGGTGTGTTAGCTGATAATGTAGGTTCTATTAGTACAATTGACTTTAATAAAGTTTCTGATATGTACAAAGTAGCTCAAGAGAAGGCTAAAAGTATAGAAGGTGGCGAAGTAAAGAGTGGTGTATTTTACTCGTTCTCTGTTAATGATGGTGTATTTACAGCTATGATTACTGTAGAGGGTGCTCGTGAAAAATATGATTTAAGATTTGATGCACAAGGTAACTTAATTAAAGAAACTAAACGATAAGATTTATAAATCAAATTATTGCGCTTAAATGTGCAATAGATTGTTACTTACTAAAAGACCTATTGGATGTATAGTTTGTGTAATACATCCAATAGGTCTTTTTATTAGAGCTGAAAGGATTGAAAATATTGTAGAATAGAGTGATACTTGTAATACAAACATGTAATTCTTGTATTACATTTTGCTTTTTTGTAAAATAAGCAGTATCATATTAAGGAGAAAAGGAGGCTTATTATGAGTACTATTTCTTTACGTCTATCAGAAGATGAAAATAAGCTCATTAGATCGTATGTAGAAATGAATAATTTGAACGTATCTTCTTTTATTAGAGATATTGTGTTAGATAAAATTGAAGAAGATTTAAAACTTGATGAAAAGAGAATTTTGAAAGCTAAAAAATTGTCAAATCATGAAAAGACATATTCACATGAAGAAGTTTGGAAAATGCTAGGTATATAATATAAAATGTATAGGGTGGAATTTGATTATCGTTTGTTTGCTGAAATTAACGATGAAGTTTTGAAAATTTTTTTATTTGAAGTCGCACATCGTCGAGAGATTTACAAAAAGAAGTAAGGAAGTTTGCAAGATGAGAGATTATGTAATGTTTGGCTGGCGCGCGTGTTTTGCTAGCATTGGTTTTGATTTAGTAAGTTTAGCTGTGGTCTTTTTTTCTTATAAGTGGTTATATCATATATTGCCTGGCGACAAGTTTCACATAGCGGCAGGCATTATTTTATTTGTAGTTATTACAGCATTTGCCCTATTATGTAGGCCTTTTTATGTGAAAGGGCTTAAAAAGCGTTTTCCTGATACGCATATTTCCCGCAGTGCTTTTTTATTTATTTTATATGCTATTGCCCTTATATTAGCTATTGTGTTAGCTTTACTATATATAGCTTGTGTAGCCCTTTTTATGACTGAATTACAAGCGGGACAAATTAGTGATAATGAAGTTATTTCAAGATTTTCATTAATCTTCATGGCTCTATCGAGTGCCGCTTATTTTTATTTTCTTCTGTATGCAACGGCTAGTGCAGAATATGTATGGCGTAAATATTTACAACATAAGTTAGAAAGTCTTGATGATGAAACAATTTCTACGATGCTATAGCCTTTTTAGTCATAACTTTTAGTTATTTGGTGATATTTGTCACAGTTTTGTAGAATAGTAATGTGATACAAATACATATAGTTAAGATTTATTTACAGATATAAGTAATCTCATTAATCAGTTAACTAAGGAGCTTTCATGAAAACATCTATTATTCTACATTCTTTATTTAGTGAATTTTCCCGTGAACAATTACATGCTATTATGGACTTAGCCGATGAATTTAACGGCAATTTTCGAGTGGTAGTAACTGGGATTCAGATTTATGACATTACCAAAGAAGCTAAAGCGGCGATTCTAGAACGATTACCAGAAGGTGTGCAACCAGTAAAACATGCGGCTGTCAACTCAGTGGTTGCGTGTCGAGGTACGGATGGTTGCTCTCATGCTTTTATGCAGACTATTCCCGTAGCTAAATATATTGATGAAACCTATTTTGGTGAAACAATGCCAAATAAAGTACGAATTGGTATTAGTGGTTGTCCCCGTTGTTGTGCAGAATCAATGATTAAAGATATTGGTGTCTATGGTATGCCTGATGGCTTTGTATTAGTTGCTGGAGGTAAAAGTGGCAATCGCCCTAAAGGTGGTGAAACACTAGCAAAAGGTTTAACGGCAGAAGAAGCACAAGCAAAAATTGAGTTTTTATTACAATGGTATAAAGATAATGCTATGCCAAAGGAAAAGTTTGATCATTGCTTAAGTCGTTTAGGAAACCCTTTTGCAGTAACTGAATAATCATAGCAACTTTTGACGAGTGGTTAAGAGTGCTGAAATGATAGATATGTTTAGAAAGGGTATGCGATAATTACGTCGCATATCCTTTTTTAGTATCAATAGTTTTTTATTGGCAAAATTTTAAAAAGAGGTATAATACAAATATATTACTATCATAATAAATAGAGGTTTCACTATGCTTTTAAAACCTAATTTACACAATCAGCCAAAGTCGTGGCGACGAATATGGCGCGAATCACTTATGAATAATCCACAGCGCATGTTAGCACTTAGTTTTGCGATTTTAATGTTATTGGGAGGGGCTTTGCTGACCTTGCCAATGGTTACGATTGATGGTACTAGTACTCATTGGGTAGATGCCTTATTTGTAGCTGTATCTTGTGTATCTGTAACAGGCTTAACCACGGTTGATACATTTCACCACTGGAATGTATTGGGACAAACGATCATGATTTTCTTGATACAAATTGGTGGTTTAGGCACTATGACGTTTACTACTTTTATATTTTTAATTCTTCGCAGAAAAGTAGGGTTAGAAAATAAATTATTATTACAAGAAGATATTGGGGAAGACAATATTTCTGTACATACAGTGCTTAAAAAGATTGCGTTGTTGACTTTTGGTGTTGAATTCATAGGTGGCATTGCTTATACCATCGATTTATGGCCTTACTTAGGTAGTAGTGCTATTTACTATGGTTTCTATCAAGCTATTTCCACATTTTGTAATGCTGGTTTTGTATTCTTTGATAACAATCTGCCCTATGATTTAGTAGGAAATTGGGGATTCACCATAACGACTTGTAGTTTAATTCTTATTGGTGGCTTTGGCTATATGGCGACCTTTGATATTTTTAAGAATTATAAACGAGGTTTTCGTAGTTTTGCTTTACATACTAAAGTTATGCTTGTTGGCGAAGCTATCTTAGTGATTGTTGGTACGCTTGCCATTTTAGGACTTGAGTGGAATAATACGTTGCAGCCCTTACCTGCACTTACGAAGTTACAAGGTGCATTGTTTCAAGCTGTAACACCTAGAACAGCCGGTATTCCGACATTAAATTATGGGGATTTACATCCTATTACGGTTTTTATTACCGTTGTTTTTATGTTTATTGGCGCTGGCCCAAACTCTACGGGCGGTGGTATTAAAATTAGTACAATGGCCGTTTTATGGGCTACCTCATGGTCTTTATTTAGCAATAAACGACGTGTTGAGTTATTTGAACGTAGTTTAAGTCAAGCTGTTATTTATAAGGCCTGTGGCATTGTATTTTTTTCGTCCATTCTTGTAGTGCTAGCAACATTTATACTGGCGGGTATTGAAGAATTTCCATTTCTTGATTTGCTATTTGAAGTAACCTCAGCATTTGCTACTGTCGGTCTTACGATTGGTATTACACCTGAATTATCGACCGTGAGCAAATTAACCCTTATTGTGGTTATGTATACAGGTCGTATAGGGGTGCTTACATTAATTGGAGCCTTTTTCTTGAAACGGCGACGTACAACAACAGCGTATTATCCAGAAGACAATGTATTGTTATAGTAATTTTAGGAGTTTTATATGAAGCGTAAAACAATAGGTATAATTGGGTTAGGGCGTTTTGGTGGCACCTTAGCAAAGCAGGTAGCAGCCTTAGGTCATGAAGTATGTGGTATTGATATTGATGAAAAAGTAGTTCAGAAAGTGGCACCTTTTCTTACACATAGCATGGTAGCTGATTTTAGTGATGAAGAGACTATTCGTAGTTTGCATTTACAAGAGTTTGATGTAGTAGTAATTGCTATTGGCGATGATTTAAAGGCCAAATTATTGAGCGCTATGGTTTTAAAAGAATTGAAAGCACCCTATGTAGTAGCCAAAGCTTCGAGTGATATGGAAAGCAAGTTATTGGAACGAGTAGGCGTAGACTTAGTCATTTTTCCTGAAATGAATATGGCAGATCGTTTGGCACAGATGTTGACTCGTGAATATATTGTTGATTATTTTCAACTATCGCAAGATATTGGTCTTGTCGAAATGAATACACCTGAATTTATGGTAGGCCAATCTTTGGTTGAGCTTTCACTACGAAGCCGATATGGAATAAACGTGGTAGCTATAAAAAGGGATAAAGAAGTCTTAGCACCACCAGAACCAAAGGAACCGTTAAAAAAGGATGATTTATTAATTCTCATTGGTCGCAATGAAGATATCACAAAAATGAGTCGACTTTAAGGGGCAATATGCCGATTAGTTATCAACTGTACACTAGTAATTGACATTAATAATAATACAACATATAATCAAGTTAGATAAAAGAGAGGGCTATTCATGGCAGCATGAAAACCCTCTCTTTTGTGCGTGTTAGCGGGATTTTTGTACATTGTCAATATTTCTTTGAGAGGAGGAAGTTGTTGATAAAAATGTAGCGGTATTAATGGTGCAAGCGGAGCAGTGAACATTAGGAAGTATGTTTTTCTGGTATTATTTTTTATATTTTTACGTGTTTTATGTATTAAGGAGATGATGAAATGGCAGCGTCAGGACATCATGATGAGGTCCGCCCAATTATGGACCCCACCAAAAATTATGAAGAAATTAACAGTTATGTTATTTTCTGGGGCTTATTTTATGCTGCATTATTTGCTCTTGCAGTAGGTTATTTATGCTTAAAAATCGGCCAAACAGTTGATGCCTTTGCACCGGTATCTATTCTTTCAATGGGGATGGCTGTATTGTTTAAACGTAAAAATGCTTTCCCTGAAACAGTACATATTCAGGCTATCGCTAGTTCTGGCACTAATGTATTATGTGGTGCTATGTTTATCTTACCGGCTTTATTTATTTTAGATATTCACCATGTAACCGTGCTACAAATGATTATTCCGATTATACTTGGTGGTATGTTAGGCGTATTCCTCTGTATTTTCTTCCGTCAATATTTCTGTGTGGAAATGCATCATGCCTATCCGTTCCCAGGTGGACGTGCAGCTGCAGAAGTATTGAGTAGTAATGATGGTAGTAAAGCGAAGCTTATGGCATTAAGTGGTTTACTTGGTTTATTCTATGACTTTGTGCTAAATACATTAGGATGGTGGCGTGAAGTATTCTCCACAACTACATTCAAATGGGGGCAAATATTCCAAGATAAAACAAAAGTTTCTTTTGCCCTTGATAGTGATATTGCTTTACTTGGTTTAGGTTATTTTACTGGCTTGCGTTATGGTGCTATTATTGCAGCAGGTTCTTTCTTCGCATGGTTTGTATGTATTCCTATTTTCTACTTCATTGGTGGCGATCATTTGATGACGGTAGGAGGCAAAGAAATTCTATTAGCTGAAGCACCTGTTCGTACAGTATTCACGACTTATGTACGTCATATTGGTATTGGTATGTTAGCCATGGCAGGGGTAATTGGCCTATTAACTATGTCCAATGTAGTTAGCAAGATTATGAAACGTGCTATTGTTGACATGTTCTCCCGCGGTAAAACAACAACAGTAAATATTTTACGGACAGAACGGGATTTGCCAAATTCAGTATTAGGTTTAGGTATTATTTTAACGACTGTATTGTTTGGTATTTTCTTCCATATTTATTTTGCAGAAACTTTGATGCAATCTGTATTGGCCTTCCTAATCGTGTTGATTATGTCGTTCCTATTATCCGTAGTAGGGATTAGTTCCATTGCGTTTACTGGTAATGAACCAGTATCTGGTATGACAATCTTTATGATCCTTATTAGTGCAGTAGTGTTAACTAGCGTTGGTATGGGTGGTACTACTGGTATCATTGCAATTTTGATGATGGCCGCTTTCTTAGGTACTACAATTGGTGTAGCGGGTAACTTCATGTCAGAACATAAAGTGGCTCATTTGACAGGCGCTACGCCTGCTAAAATGCAGACTTGGCAATTAGTTGGGGTTGTAGTATCCAGTATTGTATCAGTGGGTGTTTTGATTCTTTTAAATAATGCGTATGGCTTCGTTGGTGAAGGAGCCTTAAATGCACCTCAAGCCAATGCTATGGCTGCTATTGTTGAACCGCTTATGACAGGCGGTAGTGCGCCATGGCCACTTTATATCATTGGTGCGGTGTTCGCTGTTTTATTATGGATGGTAGGTGTGCCACCATTGGCCTTTGCCCTTGGTACCTATTTACCAATGGAAATTAATACACCAATCTTACTTGGTGGTTTCATTTCCTATCTTGTAAAACGTAGTGCCAAAGATGAAGCTGAAGGGGAAGCTCGTGTGAATGAAGGCGGTACTGTTGCCTCTGGTTTTGTAGCTGGTGGTGCTATTGGCAGTTTAATTAGTGCTGTACTTCGTATTGCTGGTGTGGATTGGTTCTTAGAAGCTTGGGAACAAACACCTGAAGCAACATATCTAGGTATTGTAATTTATTTAGCGCTTTGCGTATTAATTTACAAAGTAGCGACTCGTAAACGTATAGTTTAGAATATGTATATGCTTTATTAAATTAAAAGTATTATAAGAAAAGGCGTTTGGCAGTTATTGATTGTCAAACGCCTCTTTGATTTTTTGACTAATCAGTAAATAAGCGAACTTTTAGGAAATTTTTTTAAAATAATTGCTTGACATTTTGACGTTTTATGATAACATTATAGCTGTGATTAGCACTCGACATTGATGAGTGCTAACAATGAGGTGTGATTATGGATGAACGTAAACAACGCATCTTACACGCAATCATACAAGACTACATAAAGTCAGCTGAACCAGTAGGATCACGCACACTAGCTAAGAATTATAATTTAGGTGTTAGTCCTGCCACAGTTCGTAATGAAATGGCTGATTTAGAAGACTTAGGTTTTTTGGAACAACCACATACATCAGCAGGTCGTATTCCATCAGCCAAAGGTTATCGTTTTTATGTAGATGCCATGTTGCATTCGAACGGTACAGAGCGCGAAGATGCAGAACAAATTAATCGAATATGGCAACAAAAGCCAGCTAATTTTGAAGATTTCTTTTTAAATGTAGCTAAGCTAATTTCACAGATTAGTCACAACATGAGTTTATTCTTAGCACCAGCTCATGATACATCAGTGCTTAAATTTATTCATGTATTACCTATAGGTGATAATCGGGCGATTATGGTTGTGGTAACCGATCAAGGCGCTTTAGATAATGAGCCTATGTACTTTAAAGAATCTGTTTCTGACGATGTGTTAGCAACAGTGACTATGCGGCTTACCAATGCGTTAAAAGACCTTAGGATTTGTGACTTAACCTTACATAGTTTAGAAGCAACTATTCAATTAATTGAAGGGCCTC
Organism: Veillonella intestinalis; assembly: GCF_943193155.1. Lineage (GTDB taxonomy): Bacteria > Bacillota > Negativicutes > Veillonellales > Veillonellaceae > Veillonella_A > Veillonella_A intestinalis. The sequence goes on from NZ_CALPDB010000001.1 coordinate 274,693, forward strand.
GAGCTGTGTTAATGATATTAGCTGAAACATTATATCGAGCGATTGCTAAACGTAAGCTGTTTTATTCAGTAGGTACTACAGAACTTTTAGAACAGCCAGAGTTTAAAGATATAAAGAAAGTACAGCCAATTTTATCTTTATTAGAAGAACAAGATCAATTAAATAAATTATTAGCATCTTCTAAAAAAGACGGTATCGGTATTACCATTGGGAGCGAAAATAAAGCGGAGACCATGAAAGAGTTGAGTGTTATTCAAGCTGACTTTGGTGACAATGATGAGCGAATTGGCACATTAGCTATTTTAGGACCAACTCGTATGGAGTATGGTCGTATTATTGGTATTTTATCGTATATGCAAGATTTTATGCGTGCATTAGCGGAAAATAAAAATAGAAAGTAATGAGGTGATACTCACGATGGGAGCAGACGACATGAAACAAACAGAGGGCCAAGAAACTGTAACAAATGAAGAAGTAACAGCTAATGAACCTGAAGTAACCGTAGAAAGTGCTGAAGATGTAGCTGCTAGTGAAGCTAATGAAGTAAGTGAAGCCGTTAGTGCTGAAGCAGATGCAGTTCAAGAAGCACTGGCAGAAGCAGAAAAACGCTTTGTTCGTTTGCAAGCAGACTTTGATAATTTCAAGCGACGTACCTTGCAGGAAAAAGATCAATTAGCAGGTTTCGTAAAAGCTGATGTTATGAAAGACTTATTTGGCGTTTTAGATAATTTTGAAAGAGCCTTAGCGGCGCCGACTACAGCGGAAACGAAAGCTTTTTTGGATGGCTTTGTAATGATTCACCAAAACTTGATGGCTATGTTAAGTAAACATGGTTTGGCTGTAATTGAAGCTGTGGGGCAACCGTTTGATCCAAATTATCATCAAGCTATTATGCGTGTACCGTCTGATGAATATGAAGATGATATGGTATGCGAAGTGTTGCAAACAGGCTACACTGTAGATGGCAAAACTGTTCGACCAGCTATGGTTAAAGTAGTACATAATGATTAATTCTTAAAAAACGCAAAACTTTAAAATTTATACACTACATTAAAAGAATTAACATGACAATAGATAGAAGTAATAATTAATAGGAGGTCATTTAAAATGGCAAAAGTAATTGGTATTGACTTAGGTACAACAAACTCTGTAGTAGCTGTTATGGAAGGCGGCGAACCAGTAGTTATTACGAACCAAGAAGGTTCTCGTTTAACACCTTCCGTTGTAGGTTTTGCAAAGAATGGGGAACGTTTGGTAGGCCAATTGGCAAAACGTCAGGCTGTATCAAACCCAGATCGCACTATTTCTTCCATTAAACGTCATATGGGTAGCGATTACAAAGTAAAAATTGACGACAAAGATTACACACCACAAGAAATTTCAGCAATGGTTCTGCAAAAATTAAAAGCTGATGCTGAAGCATATCTTGGTGAAAAAGTAACGCAAGCAGTTATTACTGTACCTGCTTACTTTACAGATAGCCAACGTCAGGCAACTAAAGATGCTGGTGCTATTGCTGGTCTTGATGTTCTTCGTATTATCAACGAACCAACAGCAGCGGCTCTTGCTTATGGTGTAGATAAAGACGAAGAAGGCAAAGTGCTTGTATTTGACCTTGGTGGCGGTACTTTTGACGTATCTATCCTTGAACTTGGTGATGGCGTATTTGAAGTAAAAGCTACTAGCGGTAATAACCATTTAGGTGGCGATGACTTTGACCAACGTGTAATGAACTGGTTGATTGAAGAGTTCAAAAAAGATACTGGCATTGACTTGTCTCAAGATAAAATGGCAGATCAACGTTTAAAAGAAGCAGCTGAAAAAGCTAAAATTGAGTTGTCTGGTGTAATGAGCACTAACATTAACTTGCCATTTATTACAGCTGATGCAACTGGTCCTAAACATTTAGATTTAACTTTAACCCGTGCTAAATTTGAAGAATTAACTCATGATCTAGTAGAAGCTACAATTGAACCAACTCGTAAAGCTTTAGCAGACTCTGGTTTAAGTGTTGGCGAAATTGACAAAATCTTATTAGTTGGTGGTTCTTCTCGTATTCCAGCCGTTCAAGAAGCTATCAAACGTGTATTAGGTAAAGAACCTACTAAAAACGTTAATCCTGATGAATGTGTAGCTGTTGGTGCAGCTATCCAAGGTGGCGTACTTGTTGGTGAAGTTAAAGACGTGTTACTTCTTGATGTAACTCCATTGTCTTTAGGTATTGAAACGTTAGGTGGTGTGTTCACTCGTATTATCGATCGTAACACAACTATTCCTACTTCTAAGAGCCAAGTATTCTCTACGGCTGCAGATAATCAACCTTCTGTAGATATTCATGTATTACAAGGTGAACGTGATTTCGCTGCAGATAATAAAACTTTGGGTCGTTTCGAATTAACTGGCATTCCAGCAGCTCCTCGTGGGGTACCTAAAATCGAAGTTACTTTCAATATCGATGCTAACGGTATCGTAAACGTAAAAGCTAAAGATATGGGTACTGGTAAGGAACAAGCGATTACAATTACTTCCTCTGGCGGATTACAACAAGATGAAATTGACCGCATGGTAAAAGAAGCTGAAGCTCATGCTGCGGAAGATAAAGCTAAGAAAGAAGAAATCGAAGTTAAAAACAATGCTGATTCCTTAGTTTACCAAGCTGAAAAAGCAATTAAAGACTTTGAAGGCAAAGCAGATGCTACTACTTTAGAACAAGTAAAAACGGCTAAAGATGCTTTGAAATCTGCAATTGAAGCTGGTAATGTAGAAGACATTAAAGCTAAGAGCGAAGAATTGACAAAACCTTTATATGAATTGTCTACTAAGATGTATGAACAAGCGCAAGCAGCTCAAGATGCTGCTGGTGCGGCTCAAGGCGCTGATGCAGCTGGTGCACAATCTAACGATGATGTGGTAGATGCTGAATATACTGAAGTAAAAGACGATAAAAAAGACTAAGAGGACGGTAACTAATGGCGAAGGATTATTATGACGTCTTAGGGGTCAATAAAAACGCCTCTCAAGATGAAATAAAGAAAGCATTTAGAAAAAAAGCTCGCCAATATCATCCTGACGTAAACCGTGACAATCCAAAAGAGGCCGAAGAGAAATTTAAAGAAGCCAATGAAGCCTATGAAGTATTGTCTGATGAAACTAAACGTTCCCAGTATGACCAGTATGGTCATGAAGCCTTCACGCAAGGTGGAGGCGCTGGGGCCGGTGGTTTCGGCGGCTTTGGCGGTCAAGGTGGTTTTGGCGGATTCGGTGGCCAAGCTGGTGGCTTTGGTGATATTTTTGACATGTTCTTTGGTGGCGGTGGTGGTCAACAAGCCCGTGGTCCTCAAAAAGGGGACGATCTTCGTCATGATGTTGAAATTAGCTTTGAAGATGCCGCCTTTGGTCGCAAGATGACGATTGAAATTCAACGTCATGAAGAATGTGATCATTGTCATGGTACTGGTGGTGAGCCAGGTAGCAAAGTAGATACTTGTACTCGTTGTCATGGTTCTGGACAAGAAACAGTGGTACAAAATACGCCATTTGGTCAGATGCGTTCTGCACGTACTTGTTCAGCTTGTCATGGCTCTGGTAAAAAGATTGAGAAACCATGTAAGACTTGTCATGGCAGTGGTGAAACAGTAGCTCGTCGTAAGATTGAAATTAAAATTCCAGCTGGCGTTGACAGTGGCTCACGTTTGCGTGTAGCGAATGAAGGGGAACCAGGTATTAAAGGTGGCCCTAAAGGTGACTTGTATGTTTACATCTATGTAAAACCTAGTCGTGAATTTGAACGTCAAGGTAATGAAGTTGTGAGTGAAGCTAAGATTACATTTGCTCAAGCTGCTATTGGTGCTACGATTAAGGTTAATACATTAGATGGTAAAGTAGAATTGAAAATCCCTGAAGGTACTCAAACTGGTACTATTTTCCGCTTAAAAGGAAAGGGGATTCCATACTTACGTAATCCAAATCAACGAGGGGATCAACACGTTCGTGTTACTGTGGCAACGCCTAAGAAGTTGACTGATAAACAGCGTGAATTGTTAGTTCAATTTGCAAAAGAAGGCAAAGAAGATGTAACAATTTTGCAGGAGAGTAAGAGCATTTTAGAAAAAATTGGCGACAAAGTAAAAGATGCCTTGAGTCTTGATTAAAGAGGTATATATGAAATGGATTGAAATATCCGTTGCCATTGAAAGAGTAGTCCTTGAAGAAGTGACTACTCTTTTTGATACTATGAGTAGCAACGGTTTTATAGAAGAAGACGTACCGAATGAACCCGATTGGGTACAGATTACCTTATATGGTGATACAGCTAAAAGTGTTGATGAATGGGAACAATGCATTGCCCATGAATTAAAACAAGCCCAGTTTCAGTTTAAAGATTTATATGCGAAAGAAGTAACTGATACAGATTGGTATAATAGTTGGCAACAATATATTGAACCGACTGAAATTTTACCCAATTTAGTGATTCGACCTGCCTGGAAAGAATATATACCAAAAGAGGGTGAACAAGTGATTACGATTGATTCTGATCTTTCTTTTGGAACGGGTGCTCATGAAACAACACAGGCTTGTGCAGAGTTAATGGCAACATATGGCGCTAAGGCAAATACTTGTTTAGATATTGGTACAGGCACAGGCATTTTGCTTTTAGTAGCCCATCAGTTAGGTATTCCTACTTTAATTGGTATTGATATAGACAATAGTGCAGTCGTGCAGGCAGAAATTAATTGTAAAACGAATGGCGTTACTGCACAGCTTATCTGTGGTGATCTGGCTACTGATTTTAAGGGCACTGCTGATTTAATTTTAGCGAATTTGACAGTCGATCCTCTTAAAATGTTATTACCGACGATTAGTGAAAAGTTAGCTCCTAAGGGGACACTGATTATTAGTGGTATCATTGATGAGCGTTACGAAGAGATTAAGCCATATATTGTCGAGCATTGGCAGATTGTGGAAGAAATAGTTAAAGGTAGCTGGCATACATTTGCCTTAACACATAAGTCATAATTGGAGGAACCTCCTGTGCAAGAACTTATTGTTCTTGTGTAGGAGGTTTTTCCCATAGAGAAACATCGATAAACATGGTATACTAATATGTAACTCTATTTGAGGGGGCTATTGACATTGCAAGAAAGGAGTATTTAATGAAGAAGATATTTATTTCCACTCCATTAGATACTGAAATAATAATACCTAAAGAAACAACGCATCATTTACTGACTGTGTTTCGTCATAATGTAGCCAAGCCAATTCGTGTAAGTAATAACGATGGTGGTACGGCTACCTATCGCATTTTAGATGTGGTAGATGGTGAAGCTAGAGCTGAGCGAGTTGGTGATGTAGATACTACATCACCGGGCGATGTGGAAGTAGTGCTGGTACAAGCTTTTTTAAAAGCTGACAAATTAGAATGGGTGCTACAAAAGGCAACGGAACTTAATGTTCACACTGTATATGCTGTCCCTATGAAACATTGTGTAGTTCAATACAAAGCCGATAAATTGCCACAAAAGGTAGAGCGTTGGCAAAAAATTATGAAAGAAGCTTCTCAGCAATGTGGACGGGAACAATTGCCAAAGCTAGAGATTATGCAAAATATAAGTGAAGTGTTAACGGCTGAAGCAAAACGTGGAACACGCTTTTTGGTCGCTTATGAGAATGAAGCAAGTCATACTTTGAAAGAAGCATTGCAACAAGATGACTCACAACGCGTGCTTATCATCATCGGCCCAGAAGGTGGATTAAGTGAAAGCGAAGTTTCTCTAATGATGGACTTAGGTGCTGATGTAGTAACGCTTGGTAGTACCATTTTACGAGCTGAAACGGCAGCTATTAGTGCAGTGAGTATGTTGCAATACGAGTTAAATATGTAAATTGAGAGGAGTTAATCAAAAAAATAATGAAAACAGTAGCATTTACTACCTTAGGTTGTCGCGTTAATCAATATGATACGGACGCTATGCGTGGTTTATTTATACAAAAGGGCTATGAGCCTGTAGATTTTGATGAAAAAGCGGATATTTACGTAATTAATACTTGCTCTGTTACTAATATGGGCGAACGAAAATCACGTCAACTCATTCGCAAAGCTAAACGTACAAATGAAGATGCCTATATTATCGTAACAGGCTGTTATGCGCAGTTAGCACCTGATGCGATTGCAGCTATTGAAGGGGTAAATCTTGTCATTGGCACAAATAATCGTCATCAAGTTGTAGAATTAGTAGAACAATTAGAATCTACAGAAAAACAGATTAGCATTGTTCGTAATATTATGGAACAAGCTACATTTGAAGAAATGCCTTTGTATGGTAATGAAATCGATAAGGCTCGCGCCTTCATGAAAATTCAAGAAGGTTGTAATAATTATTGTACTTTCTGTATCATTCCTTATACTCGAGGGAAATTAAAATCTCGCCGTATTGAAGATATTGTGAAAGAAGCGAAGCGCCTAGTAGCGCACGGTTACCATGAAATTGTATTGACTGGTATTCATTTGGGGAATTATGGTATTGAATTACCAGAAAAACCAAATTTAGCTCAAGTAGTGAAAGCTTTACTTGAAATTCCTGAATTACAGCGTATTCGATTAGGTTCCATTGAATCCGTAGAAGTTTCGGAAGAATTAGTCGATTTAATGGCAAAAGAGCCACGTTTCTGTACGCATTTACATTTGCCATTACAAGCTGGCTCTGATCATATTTTGAAATTGATGAATCGTCATTATACGTTACAAGAGTTTAAGGATTTAATTACTCGGCTTCGTAGTCGTATTCCTAATTTGGCAATTACTACTGACATTATAGCGGGTTTCCCTGGAGAAACGGATGAAGATTTCGAAGAAACCATGAAGACGGTTGAAGAAATTGGGTTCACTCATATTCACGCGTTTCCTTATTCAAAACGGGAAGGCACACCAGCAGCCGTTATGGAAGATCAAGTTCCAGAAGCCGTAAAGAAAACACGGGTAGCACTTTTGAATACTTTGGGGCAAAAAGGCTTAGTTAAATTTGCCGAGTCAATGATAGGCAAGCCAGCTCAAATCTTGATTGAGCGTGAAGAAGATGGCTATTATCTAGGCTTTACTAATGAATATATTCACGGTAAAATAAAGAAAGACGAAAGTTCTTATGAAGTGGGCACAATTATTGGTGGTACGGTAGTAGCCCTTGACGGTGAAACAGTTATCATTGAATAAATGTACACATTGTATTAATTTATTAAGGAGCGATGACACATGAGTGATTGCATTTTTTGTAAAATTATTAATGGTGAAATTCCTTGTAACAAAGTATTAGAAAATGATAAGTTCTTAGCATTTCATGATATTAATCCTGTAACAAAAGTGCATGTCTTAGTGATTCCTAAAAATCACGTAGCTAATATTGCACATTTAACTGATGAAAAAGTTGAATATGTAGAAGGAATTCTACCATTTATTAAAGAAGTAACAAAAGAGTTAGGCTTAGCTGCTGATGGTTATCGTGTAGTATTTAATACTGGTGCAAAAGCTGGACAGACAGTATTCCATTTACATGCTCATATTTTAGGTGGCCAAGAATTAGGATGGCCAGAAATCTAAAAAAATGTATATAAATACAGCGCATAATGACCTTCTAATATTGACAAACATAGTGTCAAATATTATAATATCTTTATGTGCGTATAGTAAATACCTGCACTTCCATCGAATAATTGGAGGGAGGGATATAGATGTCTGAAATTAAAGTCGGTAAAAATGAAACGCTTGAAAGTGCTCTTCGCCGTTTTAAACGCTCCTGCCAAAAAGCGGGTGTTTTGTCTGAAGTAAGAAAACGCGAACACTATGAAAAACCAAGCGTGAAAAGAAAGAAAAAATCTGAGGCTGCACGTAAGCGCAAATTCAGAGCGTAAGATTTATCTTGGAGGCACGGTATGTCCTTAAAAGAACAGTTAAAGGCGGATATGAAAGAAGCCATGAAAGCACGTGAAGCGGGCAAAGTGGCATTAGGCGTTATTCGCATGGTTAACGGAGCAATTAAAAATACGGAAATTAACGAAAAGCGCGAGCTTAGCGATACAGATATACTTGGTATTTTGGCGAAAGAAATGAAAATGCGTCAAGATTCACTGGCTGAGTTTGAAAAAGGTCAGCGTGATGATCTCGTAGATCAGACTAAAGAGGAAATGGAAATATTGAAGAAATATTTACCAGCCCAACTTAGTGAAAACGAGATTCGCACTATCGTAGTAAATGCTATTAACAGCTTAACGGCCCCTGTTAAAATGGGTGATGTTATGGGCAAAGTAATGCCTGAAACAAAAGGTAGAGCTGATGGCAAACTTGTGAATATGATTGTTCGTGAAGAAATTGCAAAGGTTAACGGTTAACCTGTTGTTGACATACTAATGTGAGTATGTTAATATACCTTTAAAGATAATAACTGGTCAATGAAGGCTCCTTGAGCATTGCTAATTCAGCAGTGCTAAGGGGTCTTTTTGCTTATAACAAGGAGGAAGTATTATGTCAAACGAATTATTGTACTATATTCCCGCTGGTCAATATGGTAAAGAAGGGGTATTAGCATTACTAGAGCAACATCCTGAAATTAAATTTGTATCTTTAGTAGGTGTTGATTTGGCTGGTAATGACACAGATGAAAAAATTCCAATTGCTATGTTCTTTGATGATTATGAATCTTTCTTTGAAGGTCGTGCTGTACAGACTGATGGTTCCTCTGTTGTATTGACCGGCATTGCTACATTAAATAATGCTCGTGTAGATATTTGGGGTGATCCAAGTGTTAACTGGTTTGTAGATTATAACTATGAAAACATCGATCCAGCTACTGGATTACCAACAGGAACACTTCGTATTCCTGCTTTCTTAAAACACTGTGATCGTTACGTTGACTCTCGTTCCATCTTAAAAGAAACACTAGATTTTGTAAAAGTAGAATTAATGACTTTACTCAAAAACAATGCAGTTAAAGGCATGGAACATGTAAATGTTGACGATATTGCTGACTTAGTATTTACGACTGCTACAGAATTAGAGTTTTGGGTAAAAACACCATCCAAAGTAGTAAGTACTAAAGAGTTATCCACATCTCAAAAACTACAAGAACAATACTGGCAACGTACACATGGTGCGGTTCGTACCGCTATGGAACAAGCTGTAGAAATGCTTGATGCTTATGGCTTAAATGCTGAAATGGGGCATAAAGAAGTAGGTGGCGTTAAAGGTAAAATTGATGACGAAGGTCATATGGATCATGTATTAGAGCAACTTGAAATCGACTGGAAATATACTAGCAATCCATTGCAAACTGCCGATAATGAATTACAAGCTCGAATCATTGTTCGTGAAGTATTCCGTGAAAACGGACTTGATGTTACTTTCCAAGCAAAACCAATTATTGGCGTAGCTGGTTCTGGAGAACATACTCATTTTGGCTTGATGGCTAAAATGAAAAATGGTAAAATGGTCAATCTTTTCAGCCCGGAAGACATGAAAAAAGCCTTCTTAAGCCCATTAGGTATCGGTGCGATTATGGGTCTTTTGAAAAACTATGAAGTTATCAACCCATTTATTACATCTACAACCGACTCTTTAAACCGTTTAAAACCAGGCTTTGAAGCACCAATCTGTATTGTAACGTCCTTAGGTAATCAACCTGATGAGCCAAGCCGTAACCGTACTATTCTTTGTGGTTTAATTCGTGATATTGATAATCCAATGGCGACTCGTTTTGAACTTCGCTCGCCAAATCCATATACTAATACATATACGGCTATTGCTTTAATTTATTCCGCCGTTTTAGATGGTTTACGTTATGTCATTACATCGGGCAAAACGCCAGACGCTTTATTAGCTGAATTATCTAAAAAGCCAGAAGACAGTGCTGATTATTTAGAAACTGGTCGTGCGTATCGTTCTGAAAAGAATGTATTTGATGATTATACAGAAGAAGAACGAAATAGCATGTATGGTGTTCCACCAGCTACTGTATGGGAAAACATCTTAGGCTATAAAAACAATCCAGTTAAAGTAGACGCTTTGGTTAATGGTGGTGCCTTTGCTAAAGATTTAATGGAATCCTTTATTGCAGGTATTTTAAATCGTTGGAAATTAGAATTAATCAATCGTTTAATTCCTGCCAATATTAATACAATCCGTGCTATGAAACCAATTCATGGGGATGATAGTTTTGATACATCACGCTGGGATGTAATCAATGAAATGCGATATTACCTTGCAAAAGATACAGGCGCAGAAACGTCTTTATTTACTCGTATCTCGCAAGCAATTATTGCTGGTGATTATGATACAGCTTCAAAATTACAAGTTGAAATGAATGAAAAAATGCTCGAATTAGAGGCAAAATACGCAGAATATGCGCGTAATGTTCTTTAATTTGTAGGTTAAGTAAAAAGTAATAGGTTCCCACACTACTCCGAGTTCTAACGAACAAGTCGTAGTTAAGGGAACCTATTACTTTTTTTGCGTTAAACATTATATTAAAATAAAGTCTATTACGCTGAGTATTCTGGTGTATTTTAGGGGAAAGAGAGAGGTTCCCACACTACTCCGAGTTTTGACGAACAAGTCGTAGTTAAGGGAACCTATTACTTTTTTGCGTTAAACGCTATATTAAAATAAAGTCTATTACGCTGAGTATTCTGGTGTATTTTAGGGGGAGGAGAGAGGTTCCCACACTACTCCGAGTTCTAACAAACAAGTCGTAGTTAAGGGAACCTATTACTTTTTTACATTGAACGTTATATTAATATAAAGCGTATTATGCTGAGTATTCTGATGTATTTTAGGGGGAGGAGAGAGGTTCCCACACTACTCTGAGTTCTAACGAACAAGTCGTAGTTAAGGGAACCTATTACTTTTTATTTTCTGTATTAATTCTATATACTTTCTGTATAATATCTATATACTTATTAAAGAGAGAGAGGTATAATAAAGATATAGTTAGGTGAATTGAGGTGATTTTACATGAAAGATTATAAGAAAATAATTATAGATTTAATAGAAAATGCTAATGAAGGTGAATGGTTTGAATTTAAAGAGAATTGGTATGAGCCAAATCAATTAGGGGAATATATATCTGCTTTAGCTAATGCAGCGGCTATGTGCAATAAATCTTATGGTTATTTAATATGGGGGATTAGTGATTATAACCATGACGTAGTTGGGACTACCTTTGATTTTACAATAGCTGTTAATGGTGAGCCTTTAGAGCATTTTTTAGCAAGACAATTAACACCAGATACGGCATTTAGATTTCATGAGATTTCCTTTTTGAATAAGCGATTGGTTATTATGGAAGTACCAAGAGCTACTAAAACTCCTGTTTCATTTAAAAATAACCGATTTATAAGAATCGGATCCAGTAAAGTTAATTTGTTAAAATATCCTGAGAGAGAAGCCACTTTATTTGAAAAATTACGTCGAGATGGAATGTCTTTAAAAAATATGGTTGCTGAATATCAAGATTTACAATTTACTAGCTTGTTTAATTATTATAGCGGAGTAGGTATAAAGCTTAACCTTGATACGTTTGACGTTACGTTGGGATTACGAACAGATGACGGGCAATATAATATGCTTGCTCAATTATTATCAGATAATTCTCATATTCCAATTAGGGTATCAGTATTTTCTGGAAATACTAAAGAAGCACCCTTATATATGGTTAAAGAATTTGGTAATCGTTGTTTATTAGTTTCAGTAACGCAAATTCTTGAATATGGGGATGTATTGAATATTATGCAAGCAGATGAGCGGCGCAGAGTAGCGATTCGCAAAGATGTTCCTTTGTTTAATAGTAATGCTTATAGAGAAGCGATAATTAATGCTTTTGTACATAATAAATGGACTGATGGTAATGCGCCTATGATAAGTGTGCTTTCAGATAGAATTGAAATTTTATCACGAGGTACATTAGCTGCTAAGCAAACTAAAGAAGGCTTTTTCAATGGTGCCTCAGTACCTGTTAATACTGAATTAGCGAATATTTTTTTACAACTTCGTGTAAGCGAACGTTCTGGACGAGGGGTTCCTACCATTATTGATGCATATAGTAGGGATGTATTTACTTTTAGTGAAAATACGATAACTGTAACATTGCCTTTTAATAGAATTTCTACGTATCAAGTGTCAGAGCCTATATCTCTTTATGGAATGAATTCTTATAAAAACCATATTTATAATATAAACTCTGAAAAAGAAGAGTTACTAAAAATTAAGTATAAGCAAGGCATTGAAACTGATGAAGGTAAAAAATTTTTACATACTATATCAGTGTTGCCTCTACTGAATAAAACAAGGTTAGCCATATTAGAGCATATGGCACGAGATCCTTTTATAACACAAAAGCAGTTAACTGAATTATTATCAATTAGTATAGCTACGGTTGCTAATAATATTGCTTTTTTGAAAGCAAATAGCTATGTTACACGTATAGGACCAGATCGAGGTGGTTATTGGCAGGTTTGTCAAAATCCACAGAATGACGTAAAATAAGACTAAGTATTGGGTTCTACAGTATTACGTTTCAGCAATAAATTAAGGAGAGTTTATTGCTAGAGTAATTGGAGGACAACATGAAACAAAATATCTTTCCTACAGCGTTAACGATTGCAGGAACTGATCCATCAGGTGGCGCAGGTATTATGGCTGATTTGAAATCGTTTCAGGCTAGAGATGTATATGGCTTGGCCGTAGTAACGAGTGTAGTAGCACAAAACACTATGGGTGTACGAATGATTCAAAATATAGATTTACCTGTATTAGACGAACAATTGGCTTGTGTATTTGATGACATTCCACCAGCAGCATTGAAAACAGGTATGATAGCTAATGTGGATATGATGCATATTATCCGTAAATATGTAGATGGTTCTGTGCCGTATGTAATGGATCCAGTTATGGTAGCTACCAGTGGTGATCACTTAATTGATCAGCAAGCATGGGATCAATTTAAAGCGGAATTAATGCCAGTGGCTACTTTGGTGACCCCAAATTTATCAGAAGCTGAATATTTGGTAGGCTTTAGCATTGAGACGGAAAGTGAATTGGAAAAAGCGGCACAAGTTATTTTACATGAAATGGGACCTAAGGCTGTTATTATGAAAGGTGGCCATTTTGGTGAAACAGCGAAAGATTATTTATATATAAAAGGTGAGTCATGCATTACTTATGAAAGTCCACGCTTTGATACACCACACACTCATGGTACAGGTTGCACATTTTCAGCAGTAATTACCGCTGAATTAAGTAAAGGAAAGTCATTGCCAGAGGCCGTAGGCATTGGTAAAGAGTTTATAACTAAGGCTATTAAAGAAAATCCTGGTCTAGGAAAAGGACACGGGCCGGTTAATCATACGATTAAGTTATGATTTTCTAATTTATTTAGTTTTCTAGTTTATTTAGTTTTTTAGCTTATTTAGTTAATAGAGTGTTGGGTTGCTACGAGATATAGAAAGAAGACATATTATGAAATATATAGCAGCATTGAGGGAGAAAAATCCTCTGGTTATCTGCTTAACTAACGATGTGGTAAAGAATTTTACTGCAAATGGTTTGCTAGCTGTTGGTGCATCGCCGGCAATGAGTTCTTGTATAGAAGATTTGCGTGATTTATTGCCTCATGCACAGGCCTTATTAGTAAATATTGGCACGGTAAATCCGGAATTAGCAGCTTTTTATAAAAAGGCAGTAGCTCTTGCTAATGAATTAAATGTGCCCGTTGTATTGGATCCTGTTGCTTGCAGCGCAGGGCCATTTCGACGAAACATTGCCCTTGATTTATTATTAGAACATAAAATTACTTTGCTCCGCGGTAATGCGGGTGAAATAGCGTCATTAGTACAGGCGAAACAGGAATTAGACGTGGCTAATGGACGTAATTTTGAAATAACACAGGCTAAAGACATTACGGCGGTAAGCTCTAAAGGCGTAGATAGTGCTGGCGTGGCTAAACCTGGTATGTTAGCGACACAGTGTGCGAAGGCCTTTAATGTACTTACTGTAGTAACGGGTCCCATAGATGGTATTTCCAATGGAGTCAAGACGATTGAAATAACTAATGGGTCTTCTATGATGCCACTTGTAGTGGGGACAGGTTGTTTGTTAGGTGGATTTTTAGCAGCCTTTATTGGCTCTACTTCAACTTCTATGGAATTTAATCTGTCTTCTGACAATGCTACTGATGAAGATTTGTTTTCGCGTACTTTGTGGGGGCTAACTGCGTATTCAGTAGCTGCTGAAATGGCTGCTGAAAATTGTAAGGCTATATATCGACAAGTAGAGCCAGGCAGTTTTCAAATAGAGTTTCTAAATGCCTTATATGGTATTACCGATGATGTTGTAACAAATCGCAAGAACTGGCAAATGGTATTTAACCGCAGCCAGTTAGCAGTATATTTTATTTGTGGCACACAGGATTTTAAAGGAACTCAAAATTCTGAAGAAGCTGCTTTGATTTGTATAGAAACAGCATTGCAAGCAGGCATTACAATGTTTCAGCTTCGTGAAAAAGGTGAGGACTCTTTACAAGGCGAAGCTAAACTGGAGTTTGCTAAAAAGGTACAAACTCTTTGTCAAAATTACCAAGTGCCATTCGTTATGAATGATGATATGGCGTTAGCGGAACAATTAAATGTTGATGGTGTTCATATTGGACAAGAGGATGATTCAATTGAAAGCGTTCGGCAACGATTCTCTAATAAGATTATTGGTTTATCGATTCATTCACCAGAAGAATATAGTCACTCAAGAGTAGATTTGGCTGATTATATTGGGGTAGGACCGGTATATGGCACACAGTCAAAAGGTGATGCTAAAGCACCTATAGGGCCAGAAGGCATTCAAGCCGTACGCAATGTAGATTCAGAGATCCCTATTGTAGCTATTGGTGGGATTACAGCGGAAACGACAGCTATTATTCGAAATCATGGTGCCGATGGTGTATCCGTAATTTCGGCTATTACAAAAGCTAGTAATGTAGTTGAAGTTGTGAAACAATTTAGAGAAGCAATAAAAAAGAGATAAAGATAGTATAAAACACATCCTTGAAGGATTCCGTAGCAGCAAGCAATGCTGAAAATCAATCCTTGAAACAAGAAGTGGCTGGTCAAAAAGCTGAATTACAGGCACAACGTCAAGAATTAGAAGCTCAACGTGAACAAATTAAATTGCTCATGGAACGCTTAGGTATGTAATTGAAGGCTAATTAAATATAAAACTGTCCAGTATGGCAAGTTTGTATATTGACAACGTAATATACTGTTAGTTTAGTAAAATCACATATCATAAAGATAATAAAGGAGACTGTAGAATGCTTCGGCGCTCTACAGTCTCCTTATTATATATGGGGGTTTTCCTAGTTCTTTACTATCAATTGAACAATATATTACCGTCAAATAAAGCATCATCAATGGCAAGTGAATTAGAATACTGCCACATATGTGCAGTAGGCCAATCACAAGTAGTATTATATTGCGCACACCATTGAGGACGGCTTAATTGAGAGGTATCTAGATTGTTAAGCCACCAATCTAAATTGGCATAAATACCTGTGAAGGTATAGCCTGTTTGCCATAAGTGATTGACGAAGGTACTTGCTATATTAGTGATTTCTTGTTTTTGATACCCTTTGACTTCACAAGCCGTTAAGATACTTGGGTCTTCTAGGTCATACCATACGCCCATAGGAAGTTTAGCGAGGGGAAGTCCACAATCTAATAAGGTTTTACTTACATAGTGGGCCTCTAGGGCAGCTAGATCACAATTTGTAGCATAGCTATAATAATAAATACCTATAGATATACCAGCCGCAATAGCAGTGTTAACATGATCATAAAATAAGGAGTCTAAGTGCCCCTGACCATAGCCAAGGCGGATAATGGCAAATATTACGCCTGCTTTTTTGACCGCATTCCAATTTATGGCTCCATTATGCTCGCTAATATCTATGCCTAAGCTATACTTTATACTAGGTCTATTTATGTTACTATTCATGTGAGTTTTCGCCTTCTTTTTAGTGTATATTTCTTACAAATAATGGTTAATCCTGATTTATGTTGTTTATTAATACTATTCATTAAAAAAGACTGTCAAAGCGGTAAGGGCACGATTTTTATGTTGTTGCATTGCTTGACGACTGATACCATGTTGGCGTGCTAATTCTGACAGGGAAATACCTTTCACATAGTATGCGTATAATAAGGCTTGTTGTGGCTTGGGTAAGCGATGAAAGGCTTTAGTAATTCGTGTTTTATTTTCATGTGCTAATACTGTATCCTCAGCACTCACCGTTGGGTCTAGAATATCTTCAAAGGTCATGGCTGTGTCTTCGCCATCTGTAGATATATTCATAATAAATGACTCATGTTGCCATTGACGGCGTAATTTTTTAAAGGCGTTATACTGTCCATACCGAATTCGACTTTGTACAAAGCCTGAAAAGGGAACGGAGCCTTTGGTGTTATATTCTTTAATGGCGCGGATAAATAGTTCCCATAAAAGATTTTCCATATCAGCGGACTCACATTTTACAGCTGTTACATGGGCATATTTGCGAATCAACCCTTTATACTGATGACAAAGTTTAGTTAAAAGCTTTTTTATTGCCTTGTTGTGCTAATGTAATATATTTTGTTTCATAAAATGGTTCTGTCATTATATCTCCTTTATATTAATGACTAATTTTGAATAAAAGGTGATTGCAATCACAATTAACAGTATAGTATTGTGAATATTTTGCTGCAATCGTCTAAATTTTTCCTTTGAACAAAAAATTCTATACCAAAAAATTTATTTTTGCACATATTTAATAGAATTTGCTTAGTAATATAGGAGTTTGATAGCAGGGAGATATAAATAATCTTAATTAAGGATAGAACTTGTTAACTTTACCTTTAGAAACAGGTCTATGGCTATACATATATGTAATAATCACAAAAGGATGGTTCTTTGCAGCATTATATCTAGTTTACTGGTCAACATCTTTGACTTAAATAGCACAGTTGACGTGTTTTTTAATAAAAGTTCCTTTATTTTTACATATTTTATTTCGTTAATAAATATTTTAAGGCCATATTATGAATTACAATTTAAAAAACTTACCATCTATATTAATTTTTGTAAGGAAGTGTTATAAATATGTCTGAATCTATAATTGAGACTGCTAATGATAGAACTCGATTTATTGATGGTGGTAAAGATTTCATAATTCCTCAATATATTCATTTTTTCTTACTTATGTTAGAGGATTTATTGGAAGAATCATTACAAGATAAAGCTATTATTCCTCAGTTGATGGCACCATTTAATAAGGGCTATCTTGAAGTGGTAGCGTATTTAAAAGAGAATTCCTATTCCCGTCGTCATGTAGATGAGGTAGTGGAGATATTTAACCAAGGTTATTTTTTAGTGTTAGAAAGACCCCATAGGCTGACGGCTAAGGGGAAGGTAAAGTTTGAGCTATATGGACATATTATCATTAGTAAATTATGTCACTTAGTTCGTTATGAACAGCGATATTTATTTCATCACACCAGTGCTACTACAATGCTTGCGGTGTATTCCTGGCAAGATTTATTTAAAGTAACAAATCTAAAAATGGATGACTGTACTTGTAAATCAAAGGAAAATCCAGAATTTAGTTGTGGTGATATGTATGTTAATGGTTGTCAATACAGTGTAAAACTTATTCACACAATATTGGTGTCCCTCTATTGTGAAAGTTCGTTTAATTCTCATAATAATATAAAACATCTTATATATCGAGTTTTACAACTTCATGAAGGTATATATAGATTAGACAATTTAGCAGTTTTTATCTCAAAGAAAGTGAAGATTCAGCGAGCACATATTCGGCGTGAATTAATGTATGTGCAATATCAATATAAAATGTTTGAAAAATCCTTAGCAAAGATTTTGACTCGAAGCATAATTAGTACACAATATACGCAAGTGGCACAACAATTAAAAAGTTTGGCGATTAATACTATAGCACTTCAATGGGGCTTATACTTTTTAACTTTACTTTACGGAAGTGCTTATATTGATCAAAGGGGGAATATAAAAATACATAGAAGTAGTGAAACAAAGGGGCATCTGGTTTCACCACTTGCAGAATCCTATAAATGATAGTATAATCAACTATAGAAATAGTAGTCATTACAAGTTTACAAAACTTGTAATTAAGTATTATTTTTACCTTATATATTTTACAAATTAATAAGGATAGTCTTTGAGGCAAGGTGCGAATCGAATAACAGAATTGATTATTCGCATTCAATTCCTGACCGGCGGTGATAGTCCGCAAGCTCTGAAATGGGTTGACTCGGTGTGATTCCGAGACCGACAGTATAGTCTGGATGGGAAAAGACACGGTATGAGTTCGCCTTCTTACGAAATACGAACAATCAAATTATTGTATTAATGATTGTTTGAGGTGTCGCATAGAAAGCGAAGTTTATAACGCAATTTACTCAGGGACTATATGCATATAGTCCCTTTTATGTTAGGAGTTCATAGTATGACAGATGAACAAATAAAAGACCTAGAATTACAAAAGCAAATTGATGAAACCTATATGGCACGGGCTCTAGCGTTAGCGGCACAAGCTACAGGACGGACCCATCCTAATCCTATGGTGGGGGCTGTGGTTGTAAAAGATGGGCAGATTATAGGTGAGGGCTTTCATCATAAAGCTGGCGAGGCTCATGCTGAAGTAAACGCATTGCAACAAGCTGGTGAAGCTGCTAA
Source organism: Veillonella intestinalis (assembly GCF_943193155.1). GTDB lineage: Bacteria > Bacillota > Negativicutes > Veillonellales > Veillonellaceae > Veillonella_A > Veillonella_A intestinalis. The sequence continues at coordinate 293,471 of NZ_CALPDB010000001.1, forward strand.
GGGTGCTACCTTGTATGTAACCTTAGAACCTTGTGCTCATTATGGTAAAACGCCGCCTTGTGCCAAACGAGTGATTGAAGCAGGCCTTCAACGCGTTGTCATTGGTGTGGTTGATCCAAATCCATTAGTAGGTGGCAAAGGCATTCAAATGCTTTTGGACGCTGGTATTGAAGTGACATCGGGTGTGTTAATAGATCAATGCTCCAAATTAATTGAGGGCTTTTTGACCTTTATTAAAACAGGACGTCCTTTTGTTACGTTAAAATCAGCCATGTCTTTAGATGGAAAGATTGCTACACGGACAGGTCATTCACAATGGATTACGAATGAAACGGCACGGCAAGATGGACATCGATTACGAGCTACTCATGATGTGATTTTAACTGGCATTGGTACAGTATTAAGTGACAATCCAAGTTTAAATTGTCGTTTACAAGCCGATAGTAAATTATCAGAAGAAAATATTCAAGAATTAAATGCTACACCATTACATCAGCCTGATGTGGTGATTTTAGATAGTTTAGGACGAACACCAGTAGATGCTAAATTATTTGAACAACCTAATCGTGATGTTTATATTTTTGTTAGTTCGGCTTGTAAAGATTGTCAAATTAAAGCTCTAACTAATAGAGGGGCTAAGGTAATTCCTGTAGAGTCTACCGTAAATGGTCTTGATATAACGTTGATATTAAAACAGCTAGGTGAGTTAGGTTTTACCTCTGTTTTAGTGGAAGGTGGTAGTCATGTGATTGCTTCCTTTGTAGAAGCAAAAGCATTTAACAAAATAGTAACCTATATTGGCAATACGATTATTGGTGGCCAAGCTGCTTTAGGTGCAGTTAATGGACAAGGCATTGATCAATTAGTGGAAGGTGTTCAACTGCGTTTTGAATCAGCTGCTATACTAGATAATAATATTCGGTTAGAAGCATATGTAGAGGAAGGAAGTGACGCTCATGTTTACCGGAATAATTGAAGAAGTCGGTAACGTTGTAAGTGTTCAACGAAATGCTCAGGCTATGCGACTGACGATTGAAGGTCATAAAATTTTCGAAGATATGGAAGTCGGTTGTTCTATTGCTGTTAATGGCGTATGTTTAACTGTGACTGCCTTTTCTGGCACACAATTTGTAGCGGATGTTATGCCTGAATCAGTGAATATGACAACGTTAGCTAAGTTTACTGCAGGGCAAGCCGTTAATTTAGAACGTGCTATGGCTGCCAACGGTCGCTTTGGTGGTCATATGGTAGCTGGCCATGTAGATGGACAGGGCCGAATTCGTAATATTCGTAAACTTGATAATTCGGTTATTTTTACCATTGAAACAACGGCTGATGTGTTAGATTATATTATTTACAAAGGTTCGATTGCCGTTGATGGAGCTAGTTTGACTGTTTCAAAGCGAGAAGCCACTTATTTTGAAATTTCAATTATACCTCATACGATTGCTAATACCATTTTGGCAACGGCTACGATTGGTACTGTGGTGAATTTAGAGACAGATATTGCAGGGCGCTATATTCGCCATTTTATGAATTTGTCTGAGCCTGTTACAGCTGATGGTGTAGCAGGAAGGTCAAATTCTACAAGCGCAAAAAAATCAGAAGCCAAACATTCAGGGCTGTCTAAAGATTGGCTAGCTGCTAAGGGCTTTATATAACCATAGATACCTACTCATTTAGAGGATAAAAGGAGATATTATAATGACAAGAACGTTGAATACGATTGAAGAAGTATTAGCAGATATTAAAATTGGTAAACCAGTAGTTATCGTAGATGATGAAAAACGTGAAAACGAAGGGGATCTCATGATAGCAGCTGAGTTTGCCACTATGGAAAATATAAACTTCATGGTGAAGGAAGCTCGGGGTATTGTATGTACACCTATGAGACGGGAAGATTTAGAACGTTTAAATATTCCTCAAATGGTGACAAAAAATACAGATAATCATGAAACGGCCTTTACTGTATCGGTAGACCATGTTGATACAACTACAGGTGTTTCCCCTTATGAACGGGCATTGACGATTCGTACTTTGGTTGATGATACAGCGCGTCCAGATGATTTCCGCCGTCCAGGTCATGTGTTCCCACTACAATATAAAGAAGGGGGCGTTTTAGTTCGTCAAGGTCATACCGAGGCTTCTATTGATTTATGTCGTTTAGCAGGTCTTAAAGAGGCGTCCGTTATCTGTGAAATTACTAAAGATGATGGTAGTATGGCTCGCTTAGATGATTTATTAGAGTTTGCTGATAAATATGATTTGAAAATTGCGTCCGTTGCTGAATTGATTGAATATCGTAAATTGCATGAACCAATTATTACATTAGCCGCTGAATCTAAGTTGCCTACAGCTTTTGGTGATTTTCAAATTTTCGTATTTAAAAATTACCTAGACCATAAAGAGCATTTAGCCATTGTTAAAGGGGATGTAAAAGATCAAGACGATGTGTTAGTTCGAGTACATTCTGAATGTTTAACTGGTGATGTATTTGGTTCGCAACGTTGTGATTGTGGTGAGCAGCTTCACAATGCATTACGTACGATTGAAGAAAAAGGTCGTGGTGTAGTCGTGTATATGCGCCAAGAAGGCCGTGGCATTGGTTTGACAAATAAAATTAAAGCCTATGCTTTACAAGAAAAAGGCTTAGATACGGTAGAAGCGAATGTGAAACTTGGTTTCCCACCAGATATGCGTGAATATTCATTAGCGGCCCAAATTATTCGTTTCTTAGGGATTAAAAGTGTTAATTTATTGACTAACAATCCTTTGAAACGTGAAAGTCTAGAACACTGGGGCATTGAAGTTAATAAACGAGTGCCTGTGATTATCAAGGCTAATAATGTAAATGCAGGTTATTTAAAAACTAAAAAAGAAAAAATGGGCCATTTATTATAATGTAGAATAGTTTTTCATGTAGAAACGGACTATTCGAACTAGGAGGAATTACAAATGATTACAGAAGGTAAATTATTAGGTACAGGTAAACGCTTTGCGATTATTGGTTCTCGTTTTAACGAGTTTATTACTTCTAAATTAATTGGTGGCGCTATGGATGCTTTGCTTCGTCACGATGTAAAAGAAGATGATATTAATACAATTTGGGTACCAGGGGCTTTTGAAATTCCTGTAGTAGCTAAAAAAGCAGCTCTTAGCGGTAAATATGATGCAATTATTTGTGTAGGAGCGGTTATTCGTGGATCCACAACACACTATGACTATGTATGTAGTGAAGTTTCTAAAGGCATCGCGCACATTAGCCTTGAAACAGGGGTGCCTGTTATGTTTGGCGTATTAACTACTGAAAATATTGAACAAGCCATTGAGCGTGCTGGCACAAAAGCAGGTAATAAAGGCTTTGATTGTGCTATGGGTGCTATTGAAATGGTTAACTTATTAGAACAAATTTAAGTATAAGAATAAAGGAAGATAAAATTATATGGATAGTATTCGTCGTTATACCACCAAGGAAGGGGTTCGTTTAGCTTTTGCTGTTACTACGGATACCGTAGAAGAAGCAAGAGTTCGTCATGAGTTAAGTCCAGTAGCTACGGCTGCTTTAGGACGTGCCATGACAGGGGCTCTTTTAATGGCTGGTGATTTTAAAAATGAAGAAAATGTTAGTTTACGATTGAATGGTAAGGGGCCATTAGGGGTTGTACATGTAGATGCGTTTAGTGATAATACAGTGCGTGGCTATGTGGATAATCCTCATGTGGAAGTACCTCTTAAATACGAAGGTAAGCTAGATGTAGGAGCTGCTGTTGGTCATGATGGTGAAGTACAAGTGACTCGTTTTACCAAACTTCGCCAAGATTATACGTCTCAAAGTCCTATGCAGTCTGGGGAAGTGGCCGAAGATTTAGCCTATTATTTGTATACGTCGGAGCAAATCCCTGCAACTATTAGTTTAGGTGTTTTAGTGAATACAGATCATACCACTAAAGCAGCTGGTGGTTTCTTAGTGCAGGCGTTGCCAGATGCTACCGATGAAGCATTAGCACAGGTAGAAGCTAATATTAATGACTTAGGGCCTATTTCAAAGTATTTAGAAGCACATCCTGATGGAGCGGGCTTAGTTGACAAAGTATTGGCTGGTTTAACGAAAGAACAAGTATATGAGGGTGAAGTTCATTTCAATTGTACTTGCAGTCGTGAACGTTTTGAGCAAATTTTAGCTACTTTACAGCTTCATGATAAAGAGGAGTTGCTCAAAGATGAGACAACCGAATTAGTTTGTCATTATTGTAATGAAAAATACCACTTCAGTCGTGAAGAGTTAAAAAAAGTATTTGATGAAGCTGCTAAGGCACCGCTTAATTAATCGTATTTTATGATAATCAAGGTTAACCTTGCAAAAACAAATGATTAACTCAATCACTTATAATGTGGTACAATAGAATAAACGAGCCTTAGGGCAGCAGTAACTAAGGTATGGATTCTCCAGGGCTTGCTCTGGAGTTTTCTTTTGTTTTACATTGTATTTGACTATAGTAAATGGTGATAGTTCACAATTTTGTGGCTCACTGTATGTTATGTTTATTAAAGAGGTGACTATAATGGGTGTAATCGCAGTAATTGGTGGTACTGGTGTGTATGATCCATCGATGTTTGAAAATATTGAAGCGAAAACCATGTCCACACCATATGGGGACATTGCTTATACACAGGGCAGTTATAAAGGTAAGCAAGTAGTATTCTTGGCTCGTCATGGCATGAAACATTCGATTCCGCCTCATTTAATTAATTATCGAGCTAATATTTGGGGCCTTAAAAAGCTAGGGGTTACCATGATTATTTCTACCACTGCTGTTGGTTCCTTAAACGAAGACTTTGGACCAGGGCATTTTGTATTGGTTGACCAATTCTTAGATTTTACCAAATCTCGTGTAAGTACCTTCTTTGATGGCGATGGTAAAAAAGTAGTGCATCTTGGTGTAGGTAATCCGTATTCACCAGCATTGCGTAAAGTCGTTGAAGAGGCTGCTAAGAAATTAGATATCACCCTTCATAATGGCGGTACTTACGTATGTACTGAAGGGCCTCGTTTTGAAACACCAGCAGAAATCAAAATGTTCAAAATGCTTGGCGCAGACACAGTAGGTATGACTAATGTGCCTGAAGTTGTATTAGCAGGGGAAGCTGAAATTGCCTATGCCACGATTTCTATGGTTACTAATTATGCCGCAGGGATTTCACCTACTGAATTAACTCATCAAGAAGTATTGGATATTATGGCTGAAATGTCAAATAATTTTAAGGCGTTAATCCTTGAAACAATTGAACGTTTAGACCCCGATCAAGATTTGCCTTGCCATCATCGCTTGGCTGAATACGGTGGGTTCAAAGCTGCGTTAGGCAAAGAAGGGGAATTGCTATGAGTTTACATGAAGCAGTTAACTCATTAAATACATTAAAGAGCCAGTCTATGAAAAGTATTCAGTGGAATGGTGAAACTTTAATTTTGCTAGATCAAACTAAATTACCAACGGAAGAAGTTTATATTGATTGTACTGATTGGCGTCAAGTGGCGGAAGCTATTAAAAAGTTGCGTGTTCGTGGTGCACCAGCTATTGGGGTAGCGGCTGGTTATGGTTTAATCTTAGCAGCCCGTGAAGCCATAGAGTCAGCGGCTGATGAAGTGACTCAACGTGCTAATTTCTTAGATTTTGCGAATACTCTTAAGGAGACCCGTCCAACAGCTATTAATTTGGCGTGGGCGATTGATCGTATCGTGACTAATATTGTATTTCCTTGCGATACTATGGTAGCTGCGTTACCGCTTATTGAAGCTGAAGCTAAAGCTATTGATTTGGAAGACCAACGTCTTAATGAAGCGATGGCTAAAGCAGGGGCTACTTTATTTGAAGGCCAACAAGGCATTCGTATTTTAACCCATTGCAATGCAGGTGCTTTAGCTACTGCCGGTCTTGGTACGGCTTTAGGGGTAGTTCGTGAGCTCCATAATAATGGACAGTTGGAACGAGTATATGCCGATGAGACTAGACCATTACTTCAAGGGGCTCGTTTAACTGCTTTTGAGCTTCACCACGATGGGATTCCTGTTACCTTGTTAACCGATAATATGGCTGCTTATGCCATGCAACAAGGTTTAATTGATGCTGTTATTGTAGGCGCTGACCGAATTACTACAGATGGCGATGTGGCAAATAAGATTGGTACTTATGGTGTCGCTTTAGCCGCTAAGGCTCATAATATTCCTTTTTATGTTGCTGCTCCATATAGTACCTTTGATTTTACTTTACAAAAAGGCTCGGATATTCCTATTGAAATGCGCAGTCCTGAAGAAGTGCTCTGTTTTGGTGGTATTCCTACAGCACCTGCTGATATTGAAGTATTAAATCCTGCTTTTGATGTGACGCCTCATTCCTTAGTTAGTGCTATTATTACGGAAGAAGGGGTATTGACAGCACCATATGATAAAGCAATTGCTAATTTACAGAAAAAGATTGTTAAATAAAATGAAGTATAAAATGAAGTTTCTTGTTTAGTTTATGATAGTTCATAGATTAAACATTTCTATATTATGAAAGAAGAGGTCCCTATGAAATCATTAATTCGTGACATTGCTTTAGCCCCAGAAGGTCGTAAAAAAATTGAATGGGTATCTAATTTTATGCCTGCCCTTAATAGTTTGCGGGAAGAGTTTAAAGCAAGTCATAAGTTTGAAGGTAAAACGGTTGTTGTAAGTGTTCACTTAGAGGCTAAAACAGCATATTTATCAACGGTACTTAAAGAAGCTGGGGCTGAGGTAATCGTGACTGGTTCTAATCCATTATCTACGCAAGATGATGTAGCGGCAGCTTTAGTTGATATGGGACTTACCGTGTATGCTTGGTATGATTGTACGGAAGAAGAATACTTCATGTTCTTAAATAAAGCGCTAGATCACAAACCACACATTATTATTGATGATGGTGGTGACCTTGTTAATTTGTTACATACAACAAGAACAGATGCTAAAGAACGTCTTATTGGTGGTTCGGAAGAAACAACTACGGGTGTCCATCGTTTACACGCATTAGCCAATGAAGGGAAATTAACCTTCCCAATGATTGCGGTTAATGATTCTTACTGTAAATATCTCTTTGATAATCGTTACGGTACAGGGCAATCCGTTTGGGATGGGATTATGCGTACTACTAATTTGACAGTAACGGGCAAAAATGTAGTTGTTGCTGGTTATGGTTGGTGTGGTAAAGGTGTAGCTATGCGTGCCAAAGGCCTTGGCGCTCATGTTATTGTAACAGAAGTGGATCCAATTAAAGCGATTGAAGCTGTTTTTGATGGTTTCAAAGTTATGCCTATGATTGAAGCAGCACCAATTGGTGATATTTTTGTTACAGTTACAGGCTGTAAAGACGTCATTCGCAAAGAGCACTATGAAGTTATGAAAGACAAAGCCATTATGTGTAATGCTGGTCATTTTGACTGTGAAGTAAATGGTGTTGAATTAGCTGAAGTGGCTGTGTCGCATCAAAACGTTCGCAAGAATATTGAAGGGTATACACTTGCTGATGGTCGCATTCTTTATTTACTAGCTGGTGGTCGTCTTGTTAATTTAGCCGCTGGTGATGGGCATCCTGCTGAAATTATGGATTTATCCTTTGCTATGCAGGCCTTAGCGGCAGAATATTTATTAGACCATGGTGCAACTATGGAAAATACGGTTCATATCTTGCCTCATGAATTAGATGAACGCATTGCTAAGGTTAAATTAAATTCTATGGGCTATGATATTGATGCACTTACACAGGAACAATACGACTATTTACATAAAGTACAATAAGGAGATAACATGGCTGATATTGTAATTCGCAACATTGATTGTATTACAGGGGAACGTGCAGAATCTGGGAAAGATATACTAAGAAATGTAACTTTAATTATTAAAGATGGTTACATTGATAGAATTTTGACAGAAGAAGAAAGTAAAACTCCATTTGGACAAGAGCTGATTACTAAAGAATCGGGAAATGCAGCTTATATACTAGATGGTAATGGGCGTGTAGCAGCTCCAGGCTTAGTGAATACACATACTCATATTGCTATGGGTTTATTCCGTAATTATGCAGATGATTTAGAACTCATGGACTGGCTTCAAAATGCTATTTGGCCCGCTGAAGCTAAATTGACTAATGATTTAGTAGAGGTGGGGACTCGTCTTGGTATTGCAGAGATGTTCCGCAGTGGCACAACTTGCTTTAGTGATATGTATTTCTTTATGGAGGATACAGCAAGAGTTGTAAAAGAAACCGGTATTCGTGCTGTTTTATCCCGTGGTATGGCTGGGGTTGCACCAACAGCTGACCAAGCTCTTGTAGAAAGTCGTGAGTTGTTTACTAACTGGCATGGTTTTGACCATGATCGCATTAAAGTTATGTTAGGGCCTCACGCGCCATATACTTGTCCTGATGACTATATGCGTAAAGTTATGGAGTTAAGCCATGATATAGGCGCACAAATTCATATTCACCTTTGTGAAACAAAAGGGGAAGTAGACAATGTAATTAAAGCTACTGGTAAAACACCAATTGCTCATTTCAATGATTTAGGTGTATTTGATACGGGCTGTGTTGCGGCTCATGGCGTTCATTTAACAGAAGACGATTTGGAGATTATGAAGGCTAAGAATGTTCGCGTAGCTCATAATCCACAGTCTAATCTTAAATTAGCTAGTGGTATTGCCGATGTACCAGCCATGTTAGCCAAGGGGATTACAGTTGGTCTTGGTACTGATGGCTCTGCTAGCAATAACAATGCCGATATGCTTGAAGAAGTTCGCTTAGTAGCTACTTTACATAAAGCAACTCATTTTGACCCTAAAGCCATTCCGGCTCATCAAGCCTTAGCACTTGGAACTGTAGAAGGGGCCAAAGTATTAGATTATCAGGATTTGGGGCTCATTAAAGAAGGGTATCGTGCAGATATTTGTTTGTATGATGTAACGGGTATGCATTGGTTACCACGTTATAATGATGTAGCCTCTTTAGTTTATGCAGCTAATTCTTCTGATGTGCAGACAACTATTGTTGCAGGTAAAGTTGTTATGAAAGATCGTGAATTATTGACGATTGACGAAGAACAATTGCGTTATGATGTGATGAATAAAACAAAAGTGTTTGTGAAATAGTAAACAATATGGTAAGGCTGTAACTTAAGCATGAGTCTAAGTTGCAGCCTTTTTATTATGGATTTACTAAAAGAGTAAGAACGAGTATAATAAAGTTGAAATTAATAAATAGTATATACATTCCAACGAAAGGTGGTGTATTTCTATGGCTAAAGCGATTGATGTTGCTAAATTTTTCATTGAATTAGTTAATAATAATCCTAATGAAGACCTTATGACTAATTTACGTCTGAATAAATTATTATATTTTGCACAAGCAGCTAGTTTTAAAAAACTTGGATATGCTCTAATTGATGAGTCTTTTGAAGCTTGGCAATTTGGACCAGTTTTACCAGAAGTCTATGAAAGATATAAACATTTTGGCAGAAATGGAATTCAAAGTGAGCCATTTGATAGAAGTAAATTATCGCGTAAAGAACAATTATATCTTATTGACGTACTTCGTACTTATAATACTATTTCTACTTCAGCTCTAGTTAAAATGAGTCATGAAAGTGATGGGCCGTGGAGAAAAACCTATAAAATTAATACTCACAAAATTATTGATAATGAAATTATAGAAGATTATTTTAAAGATAAAGATATTGTAGAAGATTTTAAACCTTTATTTGCTAATTCACAATTTGTAGGGCATAGAGATACTGCAGATGATGTACTTGTTTTGCCAAAGGACATGGATTATGCCGAATGAATGGGAAGTATGGTGGGCGTTAGTTAAATTTGAAGATTCAAATCAAGCTAAAACAAGACCAGTTATAGTCTTAGAAAATAATCAAGCTTATATTTTATCTTTAAAAGTAACAAGTCATGGTCCTAGGAAAAATTTCAATGGAGAGTTTGATTTAATGAAATGGAATGAAGCTGGTTTGGAGCGTCCTTCAACTGTTCGATTGAGTCAACCATTAAAATTAAAAGAAAAGGACTTTAAATCAAAAATAGGGGATTTAGATGCATTTGATATCTATGCTATTCAACAACTATTAACCTATTATGATTTTGAAAACTATTAATTTATCTTGAAAGTATTTTAGATATTAAACTATTTGTGAAATAAAAAAAGGGCTGTAGCAATGGCTACAGCCCTTTTGGCGTACATATCATCATGTCTACCATAGTAAATACTACAGTAGTACAGGGATAACAAGTAAACTTATATTAGATTAATTTTTTTACAGCATCAACAGCCGCATCAAAGTTAACAGATTGAGTTACTTCTGGTACATATTCAACATAGGCTACTTTGTCATCTTTGTCGATAACTACGATACCACGAGTTAAAAGACGAAGTTCTTCAATCAAGAAACCATAAGCTTCGCCGAAGCTTGCATCTTTATGGTCAGAAAGAGTTACTACATTTTCAACACCAGCAGCACCGCACCAACGTTTTTGAGCGAATGGAAGGTCCATGGAAATAGTTAATACAACTACATCATTGGAAAGTTCAGTTGCTTCTTTGTTGAACCAACGAGTCTGAGCATCACAAACGCCAGTATCTAAGGAAGGAACTACAGAGATAATTTTTACTTTACCTTCGAAGTCTTTCAAAGATTTTGCTGCTAAGCCATTATCTAAAACAGTAAAGTTAGGAGCTGCTTCGCCAACTTTTACTTCTTTACCTACTAATGTCATTGGATTACCTGCGAAAGTGATTACGCCAGTACGTTTTTCCATAATAAATAACCTCCTAAAGATTAATTTCAAAATTTCATTTCTGTTCTTAATAGCGAGTGTATTGTACACTCACTTGACACTATTAAGTATATCATGGTGTTTTGCATAAGTAAAATAAAAATTGATAATTTTCGATGTTATACTTTATATGATACAATAGAAACATAAAATGTAAACTTAAGAGATACAAAAAATATCTGAATGACAACTGGAGATATACATAATGAAAAAACTTACTATTTTTTCACAGTTTTTCAAAGGCTATGGTCCCATTTATTTATTGGGTATAGTCCTATTGATTACGATTAATATTCTATTTCTCTATGTGCCAAGGCTCATTGGGGAATCAATTAACACCTTATATTACGGTAAGGAAGGCCTTACTACTTATATAGGGTACTTTTTTATGTTAGGTATAACGGTTACCATTCTAAAATTTGGATCACGCCATTTACTATTAGGCTCTATTCGTCGTTTTGAATTTTTATTGCGGCGTCGTCTTTTTGATCATGCCTTATATATTCCTACTGCTTATTATGAAAAGAACGGCCCTGGTAAGGTTATGGCTTTGATGACTAATGATGTTACGTCCCTACGAGTTTCACTGGGCCTTGGTGTTATGATTTTAGTGGATGCCATTTTCTTTGGCATTTGTTCGTTCTTTTTAATGGCTAAAGAGATTAGTGTGTCTTTGACTATTATGACGTTATTGCCGATGCCTTTTATTTTATTTGGCATGCTCTATGTAAGTCGGCGCATGCGTCAACGTCAAAAAGAAGCTCAAAATACCTATAGTGATTTAACGGAATTTGCGCAGGAATTATTTTTAGGTATGCCTGTTATTCGGGCATTTAATCGTGAAATGCGCAGTTTATGGCGTTTCCAAAATATTAATAAAATTAACTACGAAAAAAATATGAGAGTGGCTCTATTAGATGCCATTTTAGCACCATTAACTTTTGTAGCCCCTTTTATGTGTCACGCCATAGCTATTTTTGTATGTGGACGGTTAATTATTGCCAATGAAATTTCTGTAGGGGATTTCGTAGCAGTTAATGGGTACTTAAGTTTAATTATTGGCCCTATTATGGGTATAGGCTCGCTACTATCGGTCTTGCAAAAAGGCTTAGCCTCTTTAGATCGAATTTATGATTTTCTTATGATTGAGGAAGAACAATTAACGGAAGATACTCGTGAGTTACCACTGACAACTATGACGATTAGTAACTTATTTTTTACATACCCTGAAACATCGGCTCCTATGTTAGAAAATGTTAATTTAACGATTCAGCCTGGCGAATTTATCGGCATAGTAGGGGGGCCTGGTTCGGGTAAGTCTACGTTATTTAAATTGTTATTACGTCTCCATGATACACCTGCTAATAGTGTATATATTGGGGATGAAGATATAACGAAATTACCGCTTCAAGTATTGCGGCGTAGTATTGCCTATGTGCCACCAGAACCATTTTTATTGGGCACCACCTTGGGTGAAAATATTGCCTTTGGTGAGGCTTCTAATCATACTATCGATTTAACTGAAGCTGCTGAAAGAGCTGCGTTAACACGTGATTTAAGTGAACGCTTAGCGCCGGCGGCTAAACGACTTAAAGAAGGCGGTACTGATTTATCAGGCGGTCAAAAACAAAGAGTTAATATAGCGCGCGGTCTATATAAAAATGCACCATATTTATTATTAGATGATAGTTTTTCGGCGCTCGATACAATTAGTGCTAGATCTATCATTAAAACCTTGCGTCAAGGTCGCCAACAAACTTTATTATTTATTTCACAGCGTCTTGAAGCCTTACGTGAGGCCAATCGTATTGTAGTATTTAAAGAGGGGACCATTGTAGAACAAGGAACTCATGAAGAGTTATTAGCTCTCAATGGTGAATATTGCCGGTTATATGCCCAGCAAATTGATGAGCCCTTGGAAGAAGAGGATATGGTGGCATTAGCAAAGGAGGTGTCTCATGAGTAAGCAACATAGTAGTTCCTATACAGTGCAGGAAGAAGTAGCTCTTACTAAACATGAAGATATCTTATTGTTACGGCGTTTGGGACAGTATATTAGTCCTCATAAATTCTTGCTTATTTGGGCTGCTTTATTTTTACTGTTTGCATTAGGCCTTGAATTAGTTCGCCCTATGCTTATTAAGGGGGTTATTGATACAGCCTTTCCACAACGAGATGTGGGGATTATTTTAGAATATGCAGGCTTGTATTTCTTGACGATTACATTGAGTATCGTCGCTATGTTTGTTCACAATTATACCTTACAACAATTTGGTCAGCGTATTATCTTTGAAATTCGCAATACGGTGTTTGCCAAAATTTTAGCCCGTACGCCGGCCCACTTTGGTGAATTGCCAATTGGTAATTTAGTAACTCGTGTTACCAATGATACCGAATCCTTGCGTACGCTTTATACTGATGTAGTTTTAAAACTTGGCAGTAGTACCTTGATGATTATAGGTATTTTAATTTCCATGTTCTTTTTAAATGCAAAATTGGCAGCTGTCGTGTCTTTATTGGTACCACTTATGGCAGTGTTAATTTTTGTGTATCAAAAGTATGCTCGTAAGGCCTTTCGTGGCGTGCGTACAAAACTGGCTGCTTCCAATACATCTGTTCAAGAAATGCTTAACTTTATTGTTATAATAAAGTCCTATGTTGGGGAAAGTATTATGGCTAAGCAATATGATCGTATTAGTCGTGAGTTTTTACAGGCCGGTTTATTTGAAGTAAAGACCTTTGCCATTTTTAGACCAATAGTAGATGGTATGTTGTTTGTAATTTTTATTGCGATTTTTAGTTTTACTAATTGGTTTGATTCAGTAACTGAGGCGGGAACTGTATTTGCCTTTATTCAGTATATGGATAAATTCTTCCAGCCTTTAAAAGAGATTGCTGAAAAATATAATAATTTACAAAGCGCTTTAGCAGGGGCAGAACGTTTAGTACCTATTATTAATGAAGATGCGGATACAACGATTGAAACTATTACTGTGCCTGATGAATTTGCTACCATTCATACTATTGAGTTTGATCATGTATGGTTTTCCTATGATAATTCTGAAAATTATGCACTCAAGGATATTTCAATTACTATTCAAGGCGGCCAGTTCATTGGTATTGTTGGCCCTTCTGGCGGGGGCAAGTCAACGCTCATGGCTTTGCTTATGGGGTTCTACCGCCCTACTAAAGGGACTATTCGTATTAATGGCTATGATACGGCTCAATATGCACCGGCTGTTTTACGTGAGGTAATGGGCTATGTATTTCAGGATAGTCATTTATTTAAAGGTACGATTCGTGAAAATTTATCCCTCTATGATGATGCTATACCAGAAAGTGCTCTTATAACAGCTGCTCAAAAGGCTCATTTACATACTATGATTGAACGGTTGCCTCAGGGCTATGATACACCGGTAGGGTATTTAGGATCCTTATTATCAACTGGTCAGAAACAATTGTTAGCCATGGCTAGAGTATTGGTGCGAGATCGTCAAGTTTTAATTTTTGACGAAGCTACGGCACATATTGATAGTCATACGGAACAACTAATTCAACAATCCATTGAAACGATTCGTGGTGAAAAGACAATCATCAGTATAGCTCATCGCTTGTCTACTATTCGCAGTGCTAACCAGATATATTTGATTAAGCAAGGAGAAATTGTTGAGTCTGGTACTTATGAATCTCTCATTGCCCAAAAAGGTTCTTTCTTTGCCCTTTGGGAAGCACGGTCAGTTGTGATATAATTATTTAAGATATAGAGTTTTTTGAACTTTGAAAGTTTAACTAATACCGCACAGGCAATCATACATTTGCTGTGCGGTATTCATTACTATTGTGGAGGGATATATGGAACGTATTACATCAAAAGAAAATAAGGTTTTGAAATACGCCCAATCCTTGCAACGAAAAAAATATCGCAAACTACATGGCGAATATTTGGCAGAAGGTTTGCGCACTGTAGCAGATATGATTGCTACTGGATTAGTGACTACTGTTTTTATTAGTGATGAATATGCAGTTACTAGTGAAACATATGAGATAGCTGAACAAGCAGCGACTCAAGGAAGTATGGTGTATCAGGTAAAGGCAGCCTTACTAAAAAGTATTGAAAGTACGGTGCATGGACAGGGGATTATTGCGATTGTAAAGAAGCAAACACATCAGTTAACAGAGTCTTCTTTTGGTAATGGCCTTTATGTCTTGTTAGATGAAATTCAAGATCCTGGTAATTTAGGCACCATTATTCGCACCGCTGTTGCTGCTGGTGTAAAGGGCTTATTTTTAACTAAAGGTAGTGTAGATCCGTATAATGAAAAAACGGTTCGCAGTACTATGAGTGCTATAACTAAATTGCCTATTTATGAGAATGTTTCTATTGACGAACTCATGCCAATAATTAAAATGAATCAGATCGCTGTGTATGCTACAGCTTTAGAGCAGGCATCACCTATTTATGATGTTTCCTTTGCACCATCAACATTGCTTTTATTAGGTAACGAAGCTAATGGACTTAGTGAGCCGTGGTTTCAAATAGCGCAAGAGCGCATTACTATTCCTATGTATGGCCCTATTGAGTCTTTAAATTTGGCCATAGCAAGTGCGTTGTGCATGTATGCAGTGAGAGAGAGTTGGTTACATGAGTAAATCTATTAGTGAATTATTAGAGGCCTATAAAGAAGGAAATCTTTCCTTAGAGTCCTGTGAAAAACACATAAATGAGATTATAAGCTGTGAAATTCGTAATGAAGCTAGAGTATCAAGTTTACAAGAAGCTGTTATTGATTTAGATCGTGCTAATCGTCAAGGATTTCCAGAGGTAGTGTATTGCGAAGGTAAAACAGATGAACAATGCATTACTATTTTTAAGGAATTAAATCATCACTATGGTACTTACATGGGGACTCGTGGTCGAAAAAGTATTTATGAAGCTCTTTGCGCTGAGATTCCCGATTTACAATTTGATGAGACGAGCGGTATTTTATATTGCCGAAGAGATTGGCAGTTGCACAATGAAGCACGGTCAATTGCCGTAGTTACAGCTGGTACTAGCGATATACCAGTAGCAGAAGAAGCAGCTTTAACGGCTGAACTTATGGGAAATGAAGTAGTCCGTATCTATGATGTTGGTGTAGCGGGGATTCATAGACTATTTCATCGCCTTGAAGATATTCAAGCCGCCAATGTTGTCATCGTAGTAGCTGGTATGGAAGGGGCCTTAGCAAGTGTTGTAGGTGGTTTAGTGACTAAGCCAATTATTGCAGTGCCTACCAGCATTGGCTATGGAGCTAATTTTAAAGGCCTTGCGGCTTTATTATCTATGCTCAATTCTTGTGCTGCTGGGGTTGGTGTTGTGAATATTGATAATGGCTTTGGCGCAGGACGTTTGGCCCATGTTATTAATAGTCAGCGGTAAGGGAAGGAGTGGCTATGGAAACTAAGGAGGCAAGTAAGGAGATTGATTTAATACAAATCGAAGCGAATATAGATAATATGAATCCAGAGTTTTATAGTCCCTTACTGGATATCTTATTACAAGCTGGTGCTAATGATGCATGGTTAACACCGATTATTATGAAAAAAGGTCGCCCAGCTATTTTGTTAAGTGTATTAGCTAATCATAGTCAGTTGGATGAACTAAGTGAAATAATTTTTCAAAATACCACAACGATTGGCTTTCGCTTTTTTCCTGTTAATCGTATTATTTGTGAACGGGAATTTAGTGAGTTTCTTTATGAAGGGCAACAGATTCATATTAAGCGATCGTATTATAAAGGGCAGTTAGTCAATACTTCGTTAGAGTATGAAGATTTAAAGCAAGCATCTCACGTATTACAAATTCCTTTAAAGGATTTACAGCAGAAAGTTTGGCAAGCTTTGCCGAAAGAACTTTAAATTTTGTGGTTATTTTGCAAGTATTCTTAAAATTATAGTATATTCACAAAATAACACTATACACTACCAATAGACATATGTTAAAATAACATATATCCTCTTTATATGAACAAGGATTAAAAGAATAGAAGGTGCGTATGATTCGATTAATAGTTAATGCCGACGATTTTGGCTTACATGAAGCTGTCAACGAAGGTATCATTAAAGGGCATACCGAGGGGATTATTACAAGTACATCATTATTAGCAAATGGGGAGGCTTTTGATCAAGCTGTAACTCTTGCAAAAACTGTTCCTCAGTTAGGTATTGGTGTACATACAGCCTTAGTAGGTGGTTTAAAGCCTCTATGTGACCCTGAGGAAGTACCTACTTTGTTAGAAAATGGACGCTTTCTCAACTCCTATCCAGACTTTATAAAAAAAGCTATGACGGGAGCCATTAACTTTGAAGAAGTGTATAAGGAATTAGACAAACAATTTGAAAAAGTTGTTTCCTCTGGTTTACCTATTACTCATGCGGATGGTCATCAACATCTTCATGTGTTACCACAAATAACACCGATTATGGTTACGCTATTGCGGCGTTATGGGATTAAAAAAATGAGAATTCCTGCAGAAGATCGTTTTTTCCGTAATGGCATAACGCAATGGGAACGTCTTGCTGGTAAGGTAGGGTTAGCTGAAGTGGCTGATAAAGCCTATACATTATCCAGTAAAATGGGGATTTGGTCGCCCCGTTATTTTTGGGGGATGATGAGTGGTGGTCAGTTAACTGAAGACCGATTGATGGAAATTCTTCAGCGTATTGCTACGACACGTGGTAGTCATGAAATTATGACTCATCCAGGTAATAATGATAGACTTCTTAATTCATTATACCCATGGAATTATCATTGGGAAGGCGAATTAGCCGCAATGTGTGCAGAACCAGTAAAACAATTTATTCAGTTCCACCAAATTCAGCTAGTTAATTATGGTGAGTGTGAATGAATAAAGTTTTAAAACGAGGCCTAATATTAGGTTTGGTGCTGGTAGTTATTTCAGGACTCACCATTTACTTTACTATTGATTTAGATTCTTTAGCTACGCTTGAAACATTCAATCTCAGTTCTTTGCTTTTGGCTTTGGTAGCCTTAGCAGTAGGAATGTATTTTGATGGTTTGCGATTACAACGGCTCGTGCATATCGGTGGTTATGATTTACCGATTATTGCCATTTTGCGAGTAATTTTTGGCAACTATTTTATGGCCATGTTAACTCCCGGGGCTAGCGGTGGTGCTGTAGCTCAAGTGCTAATTCTTAAAAGTTATGGTGTGCCAGTCATGAAAGGGGCTCCCATTGTACTGATTCGTACTGTATTTTCAATTTTGTTTTTAATTGTAATGTTACCAGTTATCTTTTTACATAGTTCCATTACAATTCCCTATATTAGTCGTGAAGCGTTACTAGAAATATCTTTATTTTTAGTCGTTTGCACAATTGTTGGTCTCTATGTATTGCGGACCAATTTAATGAAGCGTTTTGTCTATATGTTGGCAGAACGATTCAAAAAAGGCAATCCTAAAGCGTGGTTAGCTAAACTGACTGAACTTAATGAAGGGTTTTCATTGTTATATGCAAAACCATTACAATCATTATTAGTTTTTATCGAATCAGGGCTTAGTTTATTAGCTTTATATGCGATTGCTCCAGCACTGATGTGCGCCTTTACTTGGGATATACCGATTGTGGAAGTCCTCAGTCGGATGATATTATTAAATTTAATTCTGTATTTTGCGCCAACACCTGGTGGTACTGGCGTGGCAGAGGGATTATTTATTTATTTGTTTACTTCATTCTTGCCCGTAGGGACTGTTGGCATCGTTGCTGTCGGTTGGCGAGTAATTGCCGAGTATTTGCCGTTTTTTATAGGTATGTATTCCGTATTTACATTATATGGCCGACAATTCGTAGCTGGCGCAGCGGCAATTGAAGGAGAAAATGGAGGTAAGAACATTGGCTAAGTTAAAGAAAGACAAATTCTATTTGGTACAAGAAGATATTCTTCCAGAAGCAATTAAAAAGACAATTAAAGTAAAAGAAATTTTAAAATTAGGGGAAGCTAAAACAATTAATGAAGCTGTAGAACGTATGGATTTAAGTCGTTCTGCTTATTATAAATATAAAGATTATGTATTCCCATTCTATGAAATTGCACAGGGTAAAATCGTATCAATTACTATTTCTATGTCTAATGAAGCTGGTATGTTATCTAGTATTTTGCGCACCATTGCTGAAAGTAATGGTAGCATTTTAACAATTAATCAGGATATTCCATTACAAGGGATTGCGAATGTAACGATTGCCTTTGAAACTAAGGATTTATCCACCCCATTAGAAGAATGCTTGAATAATATCCGTTCTATTCGTGGGATTTTACGTGTAGAAATTTTAGGCCAAGCTTAATCACGTTAACTTAGAGTATATTGTTAGACAGTAATTATACATATAGGTGTAGCCCCGACTTATATTAATAGGCCGGGGCACTCCTATAAAGAGAGAGGGATAGTATGGAACCAATTAAAGTAGCCTTATTAGGTTTCGGCACAGTAGGACAAGGGACTTTTGAACTACTTGTAAAAAATGCTGATTTAATTGCTAATCGAGTAGGCGCGCCTGTTGAAGTAGCTAAAATCTATGTGCGCAATAAAGAAAAATATAGTCATGTAGCGTTACCAGCTAATACAGTTTTTGTTGAACAAGTGGATGAGGTATTAGATGATGCTACCATTCAAGTGGTAGTAGAAGTTATGGGGGGCACCACCTTTGCTCGCGAATGTATCGAAAAAGCGCTCACTAAAGGTAAAAGTGTAGTTACCGCTAATAAAGACTTATTAGCTGAAGCTGGCCCTTATCTTTTAGACTTAGCAGCTAAGCACAACGTTGATTTACGCTATGAAGCAAGCGTTTTAGGGGGCATTCCGATTATTCGTACTCTCTATGAATCGTTAGCAGGGAATCGAATTACGGAAATCGTAGGAATTTTGAATGGTACGACGAATTTTATTTTGTCCAATATGACTGAAAAAGGAGCTGGCTATCAGGAAGTACTAGCTGAAGCGCAAGCCTTAGGGTATGCGGAAGCAGACCCAACTGCTGACGTTGAAGGTCTTGATGCAGCTCGTAAATTAGCTATTTTATCATCCATTGCCTTCAATCGACGTATTTTCTTCGAAGATGTATCGGTTGAGGGGATCACTAAGATTGATGCTACCGATATCGCTTTTGGTAAAGAATTTGGCTATACCATTAAATTATTGGGGATTGCTAAAGAGACTAAAAAAGGGTTGTCCTTAAATGTACATCCTTCGTTCATTTCGAGTAATCATCCATTAGCTTCAGTACGTGGTTCTTATAATGCTTTATATGTAAAAGGTAATGGCATTGATGATGCTATGTTCTACGGTCGGGGTGCGGGGAGCTTACCAACTGGTAGTTCTATTGTAGGCGATATTATGGAAGTGGCTAAAAATATTCGCACTAATCATTTAGGGGCCTTAGCGCCATTCTATTTTTCCGAGAAAAATCTGTATTCTTCTGGCAAAATTGAATCGTCCTACTATATCCGTATTTTAGTAGATAACTCTACAGGTGTATTGGCTAAAGTAGCAACTAAATTAGCAGAACAACGAATTTCGGTGCAAGCTGTTACACAGCGTAACGAAAGTGAAACAACATCGACTATTGCGATTGTTACTTCTTCTTGTCCACGTTCTTATATTGTAAATGTAATTAATGCCTTTAATAATTTGCGTGTAGTTCGTGAAGTTGGCAGTGTTATTCCTATTATGGCAGATTAGGAGGCAAGGAATGGAATCTATTGTTGTACAAGTGCCAGCCACAAGTGCTAACTGTGGTCCTGGTTTTGATTCATTAGGCCTTGCTTTAGAATTATATAATACATTTTCTTTCACGCCTGATGAAATGGCTACTACTAATACGTATACCTTTGCCGGTTTTGATGCCAATTTATTAGCTAAAGAAGATCAGACTCATAATTTAGTTGGCTTTGCGATGGCGCAAGTATTTAAAAAAGCTAACGTAAAGCCTTTATATGGCACAATTCATAGTGAAGCTGCTATTCCGCCATCAAGAGGTCTTGGCAGTAGTTCTACAGCTATTGTAGCGGGCCTAATGTTAGCTAATGCAACGTTAAGTTCACCTTTGAGCACGCATGATTTACTAATACTTGCTAATGAAATTGAAGGTCATCCTGACAATGTAGCACCAGCTTTATTAGGAAATTTAGTATGTTCTGTGAATCATGAAAGTGGTTTATTATATACTACTGTTGACTTGCCAGAGGAATTGGTATTTGCTGTAGTTGTACCGGAAGTAACTGTGGCAACAGAGTATGCACGCAGCGTTTTACCTAAAGAAATTGCTCATAAGGAAGCTGTAGCTAATGTAAGTCACGCTACTTTGTTTGTTACGGCTTTATTGCAACATAAGTTGGAGTATTTAAGCGTTGCTCTAGAAGATTATCTTCATGTACCTTATCGTAAAGCCTTAATTCCTCATTGTGAGGAAGTCTTTGCGGCTGCTTTAGCTAATGGTGCGTATGGTGCGACTATTAGTGGTTCTGGTTCAACGTTAATTGCCTATTGTCCTAGATCATCTGCTGAACTCGTAAAAGATGCTATGGCACAAGTATTTACCGAAAATGGCATTGCGTCCCATGCGTATGTAGTAGAAGCTGATACAGAGGGTGCTAAGTATGTAAATTGCCAAAATTAGGCAATTACTATATAATTATAGTGTGAATAGATATTTTTCAAAATTGTTGATATAATACTATTCATCGGGGCGTAGCTCAGCTTGGTAGAGCGCTACCTTGGGGTGGTAGAGGTCGCAAGTTCAAATCTTGTCGTTCCGACCATGTGTGTATGAAGGATACATTGAAGAAAGAGGCAAGTATAAATTATGAATAATGTAAAGACAGCTGTTTTACTGGCATTAATGACTGGCTTATTGATGGTAATCGGACAGTTGGTCGCTGGCAGGACTGGTCTTTTGACGATGTTTATTATTTCTATGGGGATGAACTTGTTCAGTTATTGGAATAGTGACAAGCTTGTTCTCAGCATGTATAATGCACGTCAAATATCGGCGACAGATAATCCCGAGTTATATAATATGGTAGCAAGTTTAGCTAAGCGTGGTAATTTACCAATGCCAAAGGTATATATTATTGAATCTAAGGTACCTAATGCTTTTGCTACTGGGCGCAATCCTGAACATGGGGCTGTGGCGGTTACTACAGGCATTATGGAGCTGTTGACTGATGATGAAATTGAAGGGGTATTAGCGCATGAATTAACCCATATTAAGCATCGTGATACTTTAATTAGTACCATTGCGGCAAGTATAGCTGGGGTTATTACTATGATTGCTAATATGATGCAATTTTTTGCTATCTTTGGTCGCAGTGACGATCGTGAAGGGGCTAATCCTATTGCTATGTTGGCAACGATTATTTTAGCACCTATTGCAGCAGCTTTAATTCAAATGGCTATTTCTAGATCAAGAGAATATTTAGCTGATGAAGGTGGGGCTGAAATGAGTGGCAAACCATTATCGTTAGCATCAGCGTTAGGCAAAATTGATTATTATGCTAAGTATGGTGCACTGCCAACTAGTGAATCACAAGTAGGTACAACGGCTCATATGTTCATTATCAATCCATTAAGCAATGTAAAGGACTTTACTAGTTCTTTATTTAGTACTCATCCAAGTACAGTATCTCGTATTGAAAAGTTAAAAGAATTAGCTGCGCGTATGCGCTAGGAGGGAATCATGGAACACACGTTAGTACTCGTAAAACCTGATGGAGTAAAGAAAAAACTTTGTGGTGAAATTTTAGCTCGTTATGAGCGCAAAGGCTTAACAATTAGTGCCCTAAAATTAATGCAAGTACCGTGTGAGTTAGCGGCCGAACATTATGCAGAGCATAAAGAAAAACCGTTTTTCCAAGAATTAATCGATTTTATTACGTCTGGTCCTGTACTAGCTATGGTGTTGAGTGGTGAAAACGCTGTAGCTGCTGTACGTCAGTTGAATGGGGCTACCGATCCATTAAAAGCAAATCCTGGTTCAATTCGTGGGGACTATGGCTTGGCTATTGATGAAAATGTAGTACATGCTTCTGATGCTGTTGATACAGCAAAACGTGAAATTGCGTTGTGGTTCCCTGAATTTTAATTATTTATATTACAAGAGGTGATAGTATGAACGCAAAGGTATATACTAAAACAGGTGATAAAGGTTCAACTTCTTTGTATACTGGTGAACGTCTTTCTAAAGCGTCACTTCGCGTAGAGGCTTATGGTACGATTGATGAGCTTCAAGCGGTGTTGGGCGTTGCTCGTGCTTTCTCTGAGCATGATGACATTCAGCAAGTAATTTATGGAATCCAAAAAGAATTATGGCAATTAATGGCTGATGTAGCTAGCTTAGGTCAAGAACCAACCATTACCGATGCTCATATTGAAAATCTTGAAAAAATTATCGATAGCTATGATGCTAAAATGGAGCCACTTACTAAATTCATCGTTCCTGGTGATAAGAAAAGTTCGGCTTTATTGCATCAATGTCGTACTGTAACGCGTCGTGCAGAGCGAGCTTTATGGCGAGCTGCTGAATCAGGTGAAGCAATCCACGATGTAAATATTCGTTATTTAAATCGTTTATCTGATTGTTGCTATATGTTAGCTCGTGCTGAGTTTGAACTATAATAGGCCATCTCTATGTATTCATTGTGTTCTTGTGTTTCACGTAGTTGAAGTGGCAGTAACTTCATACTTGCTGGACGCGTGAATACGGAATATGGTCAACCATATAAAAAAGCTATGTTACCGAATTATTCGCGTAACATAGCTTTTATTATTGACTAAAATTAGTTGTATTGTATCTTATTGAACCTTTATTCTGGTTTTAAGTCAATAGTACCTGTATTGAGTACATCTTCAGGGCTTGGATAATAGAAAAATACAGTGCTAATTTCATATTGGAATTTTTCACGGATTTTAGCCGCTAGAATAGTTTCAAATTCAATTAAATTTTCTGGTTCAATAGTGCCATCTTCAATGAGCACTAGTAATTGTGGTTCTACTGCAGGGGCGTTATCAGGTAATACTTCAGGCGGTAGGGGAATATTTACGATGACACGAGCTGTAGCAGCATATTGCTCATTTTGGTCAGTAATGACAGCTCGATAGGTATTCTCCCATAAAGTGGCCATTAGTTTAACATAAAAATTTTTCATTTCCATAAAATAAACACTCCTTTTTTATTCTCCCTAGATTTCCTAAACGGTGTATAATGGGAGATATGGGTATTGATATGAAGTTATTGTATACTTATAGCGACCCAAAAAGCAAGTAGTGTCTATTAATTAACAGTAGGAGTATAGCGGTTCATGACAGATGAAAAGAGTAAAATCATCCTATGCACTGGTGGCGCTCGTAGCGGTAAGAGCGAATTTGCGGAACAGTTAGTATTATCATTACCAGGAACGAAGGGATATGTTGCAACGAGTCAAATTTTTGACGATGAAATGGAAGATCGGGTAGCTAAGCATAAAGCACGCCGTGGTTTAATATGGCACAATTATGAAATTCCCTATGATCTGCCCGCTTCATGGCCAAAGGTTTTAGAACAATGCGATGTCATTTTGGTAGACTGTTTAACAATGTATGCTACCAATGCCATGCTCAAATCAGAACCTCACACGCAAGCTGCGTGTAATGAAATAGCAGAGGCCTTAGTAGGTCAAGTCGAAACAATTCTTTCACAAAGTCGTGAAGCTCAAAAAACAGTTGTATTTGTGACTAATGAATTAGGTTTAGGCATTGTACCGGAAAATCGATTAGCTCGTTTTTTCCGTGATATAGCAGGCCTACTTAATCAAGCCGTAGCCAAAGCAGCTGATGAGGTGTATTTTACCATTAGTGGTATTACAACAGAACTTAAATCCAAGGAGGTTCATATATAATGGCTAAGAAAATCATGTTTCAAGGAACAAGCTCTAATGTTGGTAAAAGTATTTTGACAACGGCACTGTGCCGTATTTTTTATCGTAGAGGGTTAAAGACAGTTCCTTTTAAAGCGCAAAATATGGCCTTAAATTCTTATGTAACGCGCTGGGGCGATGAAATCGGTCGTGCTCAGGTAGCACAAGCGGAAGCGGCAGGAATTGACCCTATTGTGCAGATGAACCCAGTGCTATTGAAGCCTACAGGTAATCAATCTTCACAAGTAGTATTAATGGGAAAACCTGTAGGGGTTTATAGTGCTAAAGAATATCATACACAATATTCTTTAACGGCCCTTGATAAGGTGAAAGAAAGTCTCCAATTTTTAGATGAAAATTTTGACATGATTGTCATTGAAGGGGCTGGCAGTCCTGCTGAAGTGAATCTTAAAGCCAATGATATTGTAAATATGCGTGTAGCTAAGATGACAAATTGTCCAGTTATGCTTATTGCTGATATTGATCGTGGTGGCGCTATTGCCTCTATTGTAGGTACTTTAGAATTATTAGAACCAGAAGAACGTAACCTTGTAAAAGGGATTGTGATTAACAAATTCCGTGGTGATATTAATTTATTAAAACCTGCTTTAGATTTTATTGAAGAACGAACTGGTCGTAAAGTAGTAGGGGTTATTCCTGCTATTGAAAACCTTGATATTGATGAAGAAGATTCGGTAGCGCTTGAAAGTAAACATACTACTATTAATCGTGATATTACGATTGCTGTTATGCAGACTCCTAAGATTTCTAACTTTACTGATTTTGATGCGTTAGCTTATGAGCCGGATGTAGCAGTTCGCTTTGTAAAACCTGGCGATGCCATTGGGGACCCAGATTTAATTATTTTACCAGGGTCAAAAAATACATTGGCTGATTTGAAGTATCTACAGGATCGTGGGTATGATAAAGATATTCAAGCTTTAGTCGCAAAGGGAACTCCAGTGCTTGGCGTATGTGGTGGCTACCAAATGTTAGGTGAAAAGCTACATGATCCAGATGGTGTTGAAGGAGATATTCCAGAATTAAACGGCCTAGGTTTATTGCCAACTGAAACAACTATGACTGGTACTAAAATGACACATCAAGTTACATTTAATACAACAAAGTTAGCATTTTTAGGTATGAATTATAGTGGCGAAGGACTACGCGGCTATGAAATTCATATGGGCGATACGCGAGGTGTTGGTGCTGTAGCTGAGTGCTTTAATATTACTTCAAGAAGTGAGCAACCAGTAAATGTAATGGATGGGTTTACTAATGAATCAGGCCAAGTTATGGGTACCTATATTCATGGTATTTTAGATAATGATAGTTTGCGCCGTCATTTAATCAATGCGTTACGCACTAAAAAAGGATTGGCACCACTTGATGAAGTATTCCATTATTTTGAACACAAAGATGCAGCCTATAACCGCTTAGCGGATATTGTAGAAAAGCATTTAGATATGGATTATATTGATAGTTTATTAGAGGAACAAGCCTAATGGAGTGGTTTGTAAATAATGCCTACTTTTTTATTCCTGTGTGGGCCTTTTTATTAGATTGCTTGTTAGGTGATCCTAAAAGTCAATATCACCCAGTTGTATTGATTGGTAAGGTTATATCTTTTTATGAAAATTTGTTATATGGTCAAACAGATTCGTCTAGAAAGAAAATAGCATATGGTGCTTTAACTGTATGTTTAACACTTCTTACGGTCACTGGAATTGGTTTTATAGTGCTTCTTATTGCTGGTACTATTCATCCATGGATTGCATATATAGTGGAAATTATTATTGTATATATTACAATTAGCCCTCGGTCACTGGCTGAAGCAGGTCTTGAATTGGCTCGTTTGTTACAGCAAAAAAACTTGCCAGAAGCACGACGCAAAGTGGGCTGGATTGTAGGACGTGACACCTCGGAATTAGATGAAAGTGAGATTACACGTGCTACTATTGAAACAGTGGCTGAAAATACTGTAGATGGCATTATATCGCCTTTGCTTTTCTTTGCTGTTTTTGGACCATTAGGCGCTTTATTTTATCGTACAGCCAATACAATGGATTCCATGTTAGGCTATAAAAATGAACGCTATCTTTATTTTGGTAGGGTAGCAGCTCTTTTTGATGATCTTGTTAACTGGATTCCTGCCCGAATTACGTTATTCCTATATATTGCAACCGCTTATATTTTGCGCCATGACTGGCGTAATGCTTGGCATATAGCGAAACGAGATGCGGCTAAACATCCTAGTCCTAATGGTGGCTATGCAGAAGCACCCGTAGCAGGTGCGTTGCATATTCGTTTAGGTGGCTATAACAAGTATGGTGA
Source organism: Veillonella intestinalis (assembly GCF_943193155.1). GTDB lineage: Bacteria > Bacillota > Negativicutes > Veillonellales > Veillonellaceae > Veillonella_A > Veillonella_A intestinalis. The sequence goes on from NZ_CALPDB010000001.1 coordinate 320,598, forward strand.
TACCATGACATTTCGGGAATATATGGGTAATCCTGATGTGCCTATGAGAGGAATTCATATCCAACAGACTATTGGTATGATGTATGTATGTTCTTTATTAGGGGTTGTTTTAGCAGCCTTAATTTCTAGAATCTTGGTGATAGTATGAAGTCATTTTTTATTGGCTTACAATTTTTGACTCGCCTTAAAATTGTGAATCAGACAGAATGGGATATTCATGATTTTGGCAAAAGTGTAATTTCTTTTCCTTTAGTAGGTTTGGTTATTGGGGCCTTTATGGCAGTATTATATTGGCTATTAGCTGATGTATTACCTATTCAATTACTTGCTTTATTATTGGTTATTTTTGAATTTTTATTTACTGGTGGCCTCCATGCTGATGGATTTATGGACACTTGTGATGGCTTATTTTCTGGTCGCGATCGAGAACGTAAGCTAGAAATTATGAAAGACAGTAGAGTAGGTTCTAATGGCGTAGTAGGCTTTGTATTCCTTACTTTGTTAAAATGGCAATTATTAGCCCATGTAAGTCCACAATTTTTATGCGCCTTGTTACTGTTCTTACCTATTATTAGCCGATATACATTGGTGTTAAGTATACGTTTATTCCCATATGCAAGACCTGAAGGGATGGGGAAGGCCTTTGCCGTTTATTCACCAAAGAGTACTCTTTGGTGGTCTACTTTATTTGTACTTTTACCAGCTCTTTATTTTCATTGGGAGTATGCTACTTTTTTAGGAATTGGTATTATTCTTAATATAATATTAAATACTTATATTTCTAAACATTTAGGCGGTGTGACTGGTGATACTTACGGGTTCGTTATTGAAACTACGGAAGTATTATTAGTTTTAGCTGCTATTGCAATGGGATTCGGGTTTTTACAATAAAAACAGTTTACAAGAGTTTTACTGATTATTTACTGTGTGATTTTATATTTTTTTGTATATTAGTATGGAGGAACGACAGGTGTCATATTATGTGCGAGCACCAGGGACGTGCGGTGAATTTTTGCAAGGTTCCATTGATGGTCAACCATTTTTGGTTACCTGTCCAATCAATCGCTATTCGTATGCTCTTAGTGAGGTCAAACAACCATTACGGCCTTATTTTTGTTCATTGCAACCAAAGGCTGCCTTAGCGGCGCAACAAGTAAAACGGTTATTGATGAATGAACGTCCTTTTGATTCCGTAATGTGGAGCCAAGAAACGCCAGGGCCTACAGTCTATGTACGATCAGATATTGTTCAGGGGAAAGGCATGGCTTCGAGTAGTGCTGATATTAGTGTAGCTGCTATGGCTACTGCATTAGCTCATGGGCGACCTTTGACTTTGGAAGAGTTAAAAGATATTTGTCTTAGTATCGAACCGAGTGATGCATCCTTTTATCCTGGTGTTGTTCAATTTGATTATATATCTGGTGTTATTACAGAGCCATTGGGGCAGTGTCCGCCTATGAAAATCATGATTTTTGATGAAGGTGGCGAAATTGATACGGTAGCTTTTAATGCTCAAGTTGGTTTGCATGATTTGATTGCTGAAAAAGAGCCTTATATTTTAGAATCATTGGCTTTATTTAAAGAGGGCTTAGCACAGCATAACGTGTCGCTTATTGGTCAAGCTGCTACCTTAAGTGCCTTTGCTAATCAGCGTATTCTATATAAGCCTTTGCTCTATGAATTTCATGAAATAGGAAATCATTTTAATAGCGTTGGGACTATTATTGCCCATAGTGGTACTATAATGGGATTACTTTTTCCGTCAGATGGTTCACCGTTAGCTGATTGTCGAGCGGCAGTGCAGCAAGCGTTACCAACATTACATTATTTAGATACGGTTGAGACAACGAATGAAGGTATTACGTTTATGAAACGCTAGGGAGGTGCTAACTTATGAAAAATATACATGGTGGTAATATTTATAAAATAGCTGCAGCCCATGGCGTTAATCCCCAAGATATTGTTGATTTTAGTGCCAATATTAATCCGCAAGGATTAAGTCCTAAGGGAAAAGAAGCTCTTTTAGGGCATGTGGAGGAAGTTATTCACTATCCAGATCCTAATAATGAGGCTTTATTAGAGGTAGCTGCCAAATTATTAGCCGTGCCAAAAGATAATATTTTATTTGGTAATGGGGCCGCTCAGTTGCTATATGCTTTAATGGAGTTACAGAGAATCGCGCAAGTATTGGTTCCAGCTCCTGGTTTTTCAGAATATGCGTTAGCTGCTATGGCCCAGAATATTAAAGTTCAATCGTATTCATTACGATTGGAAGAGTCACCTACCTATCATTTTGAGGTTCCTTACGATGTATTGCGTGAATATTTAGTGGCAGCAAAAGAAAATAATACTCAAACACTGCTTTGTTTGGGTAATCCTAATAATCCAGATGGTAGTTTACAGATGGTTAGTGAAGTAATTGAGTTAGCTAAATTAGCTGAAGAATCCGGTAGTTTATTACTGGTGGATGAATCATTTATTGAATTTACCAATGAAAGTCATAGTTTGCGGCCTTATATTGAAGAAAATCCCAATATCCTAGTTCTTCATTCATTTACAAAGTTTTATGCCATTCCTGGTTTACGTTTAGGTGCTTTGTTAGGACAGCCTCAAATTTTAAACGCTATAAAACAATTTATTCCTGCTTGGTCAGTGAACCATTTAGCGGCACAGTATGGTATAGGGGCTCTTCAAGACGAAGTATATCGTCAGAAAAGTCGCGCTGTAGTGGCAAGAGAAAAGGAATGGCTTTATGGCGCTATAAAAGCCTTTCACTTTTTAACCGTTTTACCACCAAGTGTTAATTTTATGCTATTGCATTGGCAACCAGAGTCTCCAAGTTTGCAGGACTTTATGGAATTTTTAGAGACAAAAAATCTATTAATTCGTAGTTGTGAGGCCTATGAAGGTTTGGGAACTGGTTGGTTTCGTATAGCAGTTAAAGATAGAGCTAATAATGAATTATTAATCTCATATGTAAAGGAGTTCGCCCATGCACACAATTTATTTAGTACGTCACGGTCAAACTGAATGGAATAGTACAGGTTTTTATCAAGGTTATACTAATGTTCCTTTAAATGAAACTGGTATTGCTCAGGCAGAAGCGGTTGCCAAAGAATTAGCCTCTGTTCATTTTGATACGATTATTGCCAGTGACTTAGATCGAGCTCGCATTACGGCTGAGACAATTTTAGGGGAGCGCCAAATCCCATTCCGTACCGATGAGCGCTTACGAGAAATTAATTTTGGCGATTGGGAAGGTTTAACGTATGATCAAATTGAAGCTAAATGGCCACAAGCTGTTTACACAATGTATCGTAGCCCTGATAAAGTGAAAATCTCTAATGGTGAATCGTTTCAAGATGTGCAACTTCGAGCTTGGGAAGCTTTACGGGAAGAAATGAGTCAAGTAGGTGAAGATAAAACGATTCTAGTTGTTGCTCATGGCGGTACTAATCGTACACTGATTTGTAAAATGTTAAATTTACCACTTCATTTTGCTTGGAATTTTAGTCAAGGGAACACATCGATTAGTCGTATAGAATTCTATGGCTTAACAGAAGATGATCATAACACATTAAGTTTATTAAACTATACGAAACATTTAGAAAGTTTAACTATAAAGTAGTAGGTTGAAGCATGCGTTTACGTTTAGATAAATTTCTTGTTAATAAAGCGTTGGGTAGTCGTAAAGAAGTTCATGGCTTAATTAAGCAAGGTTTAGTTACTGTTGATGGAATAGTTGCTACTAAAAAAGACCAAGCCATTAATATTCCAGAACAGGTTATTGCTGTAAATGGTGAAGTTATCGATAGTCGTCAGAATTATTATGTCAAGCTCAATAAACCAGCTGGCTATGTATGTGCCGTAGAAGATGCACGTCATCCCACAGTAATGGAACTATTGCCACCTGAATTTTTAACCATGGGTGTTGTTCCAGTGGGACGATTAGATAAGGATACAGAAGGCTTATTATTGTTATCTAATGATGGTGTGTGGGCTCATCGTATTATAAATGGTAAAAAACATATTTCTAAATTGTATTATATTGAATATGCCGGTGAACTCACTGACACTGGTTTGGCACGTATACAAGAAGGTATTGTTCTAGGCGATGGCACAGTATGTAAACCAGCTATTCTCGAGGTATTAGAGCCAGGTAAAGCTCAAATCAGTATTGAAGAAGGTAAATATCATCAAGTAAAACGGATGATAGGGGCTGCTGGTGGTGAGGTTACTTATTTACGGCGTCTATCAGTAGGTCATTTAACTTTAGCTGGAATTGAAAATTTAGGTGATTTTGCATATCTTGATGAGGAAGACGTGGAAAAACTATAGTCAAAATACGTAATTTATGGTATCATGAAATGAAAAAATTTATAGCAAGGGAGTCTTATCATGAATGGCTTATTACGCCTACAGGATTATTTGACTGCGCACCAGTATGATGGCATACTCTTGCTTAGCCAGACCAATCTTAGGTATTTTGCTGGTTTTACAGGTACTACGGCAGTAGGCTTTGTAACACCTAAACAAGCGTATATAATTACAGATAGTCGCTATACAGAACAGGCACAGCAACAATGCGAAGGCTATGAAGTAATTCAGTATACTTCGTCAGTATGGGACAGTATTACAACAATATGCAAGGAGCAACAAATTTCCTTAGCTGTATGTGCTTTTGAAGGGAACTATGTGCCAGTAGATACATACCAAACCTTTTCAGAAGTGCTTACTGATAGTCAGTTTGCGTCAGTGAATTTAACTTCATTACGGGCCGTGAAACGACCGGATGAGTTGGCTTTAATGCGCAAGGCGGCTCAGATTGCTGATGAAGCTTTTGCTGCTATGCTACCTCAATTAAAAGTAGGTATGACTGAACAAGAAGTGCGTGTTATTTTAGAAATTGAAATGATGCGTCGTGGTTCTGAAGAACCATCTTTTGAAACCATTGTAGCCTCAGGACATCGCTCTAGCATGCCGCATGGTGTTGCGTCTAATAAAGTGATTGAAAGGGGCGACTTTGTTACCTTTGATTTTGGGGCCGTTTATAAAGGGTATCATTCAGATATGACTCGTACGATTGTTATGGGTGAGGCTTCAGAAATACAACGTAATTTATACGACGTAGTTCTTACGGCCCAACTACTGGGATTAGCGGCTGTTAAAGCTGGTGTGACTGGTAAGGTTGTAGATGCTGCTTGTCGTGATAGTATTTATAAGGCTGGCTATGAAGGCTATTTTAATCATGGCACAGGTCATGGTGTTGGTCTTGATATTCATGAAGAGCCAGTGGCCTCACCAAAATCTAATACAGTATTAGAATCTAATATGATTGTTACTGTAGAGCCAGGGGTATATTTGCCTGGTGAAATGGGTCTTCGCATTGAAGACAGTGTTATTGTTACTGACGAGGGTTATGAACTATTGACTCATACCTCGAAAGAATTAATAGAAGTAAAAGGTTAAACGGAGGGATTTAAATGATTTCTAGTAATGATTTTCGTCCGGGCGTAACAGTTGAGCTCGATGGCAACGTGTGGCAAGTAGTTGACTTCCAACACGTAAAACCAGGGAAAGGGGCTGCTTTCGTTCGTTGTAAATTGAAAAATTTGCAAACTGGCGCTGTAGTTGAACGTACATTCAATGCTGGTGAAAAAGTACCTAAAGCTCATGTAGACCGTCGTCGTATGCAATATTTATACGAAGCTGATGGTGCCTATACCTTCATGGATAGCGAAACATATGATCAAGTTGAACTAACTCTTGAACAATTAGGTGAAGCTAAGAATTTCTTACTTGAAAATATGGAAGTAAGCATTATGTTCTTCCAAGGTATTGTAATTGGTCTTGATTTGCCAGTAGCCGTAGAACTTCGTGTAGTTGAAACTGATCCTGGTATCCGTGGTGATACTGCCACTGGTGGTAACAAACCAGCTACGCTTGAAACTGGCTATGTAGTTAAAGTACCGATGTTCATCGAAGTTGACGATGTGCTTCGCGTTGATACTCGCACTGGTCAGTACATTGAACGTGCGTAATTTCATTTAAATTTAAAAGCATTTGTCTTTAACGCACTATGTGAGAGGCAAATGCTTTTATGCTATGACAGAAAGGCTGGCGTACTATGAGTGAAGAGACTACATTCTTTGAAGGAAAAACCAAAATTAGTGACACTGTGTATGGTACTATTGCTCTATTAAAGGCATTAGAGATTAAAGGAGTTGCCTCTATGAGTACGACTGCTGGTGATGATTTTGCCAATTTTATTGGTATGAAAAGCCAGTGGGAAGGAGTTAAATTACAACATGTATCCGATACGTCAATTTCGCTAGATTTATATTTAGTAGCTCGGTATGGATATCGTATTCCTGATGTGGCCTTACGCGTTCAAGAAAATGTAAAGACTGGAATTGAAACGTTAACGGGAACTACCGTAGAGGGTGTTAATATTTTTATTCAAGATATTGCGTTTGATAGTGCCTTAGGCACAACTACTACTGATGGAAGGAGTGATACTTAGTGGATAATAAAAATAAACAGGTTGAAGTATCAGATGAGGTTATTTTACAAATTACCAATCATGCACTCACACTAATCCCTGGCTATCATTCCTTAAATAGTAATTTTTATTATGGCATGGTGGATGGTATTGCTCGTAATTTTGGGCAAAAACGCTTACCAGGTGTAAATGTAAAACATCGTAAAGAAGGTCTGGAAGTTAATATTTATATTAATGTCCTTTACGGATATCCTTTAATGACGATGGCAGAGCAAATTCGTCAACAAATTCGCAAAGATTTAAAAGAAAAGGCTGCCATAGATAAAGTACGTATTGACGTACATTTTGAACATATTATTGATCCAAATCAAAAGTTCGAGGAGACAAGCAATGAAACAAAATCGTAATCGTCGCCAAGCACGATTGTATGCATTTCAAAGTTTATATGCAAAAGAATTTCATAATGTAGAAGATACTATTTCAGTTCCTGTAGCGGAAGAAGTACATACAACACAAGGCATGGATGTAGCCTATGCAGAAGCTATTATTCAAGGTGTAGAAGCCAATAAGACGACTATTGATAAACTATTACAAAGCTATTCACCAAAGCGTAAAATCTCTCAGTTAGGAGCGGTGGAACGCAATGTATTGCGTTTAGCAACATGGGAACTTATCCTGTCTAATGAAGCTATTGACCCTCGCATTATTATTAATGAAGCCATTCAATTAACTAAAGACTATGGTGCAGAAAAAAGTTATAAATTTGTAAATGCAGTACTTGATACAATTGCTAAAAATAAAACAACTGTATCTACCTCTACAGAGGCCTAAGAGGCTATTATGAAAGTATTTTTAGGGATAGATACTAGTTGTTATACAACGTCTTGTGCACTTGTAAGCGAAGATGGCAAGTTAATAGGGGAAGCACGTAAACTATTAGAGGTGAAACCTGGCGCCCGTGGGCTTCAGCAATCGCAAATGGTATTCCAACATACCCGTGCTTTACCTAGTTTAATTGAGCAATTACCTCAGGACTATACCCTAGCTGGCATTGGTGTGAGTGCGTTTCCTAGACGGGAAGCTAATTCATATATGCCAGCTTTTCTTGTGGGGCATGGTTTAGGTAGAAGTTTGAGTCATATGCATAATGTTCCTTTATTTGAATTTTCTCATCAAGAAAATCATATTTTAGCAGCTTTGCGTGTACTACAGACAATTCCTTCCGAACCATTTTTTAGTCTCCATGTATCAGGGGGCACGACAGAACTTTTATATTGTGTGCCTCATGAAGGTCATTTTTTTACGGCTCAACTAGTTAATGGTGCTATAGATTTACATGGCGGACAATTCGTAGATCGTGTTGGAGTTGCTTTAGGATTACCGTTTCCTGCTGGACCAAAGCTAGAGTTATTAGCCAAAACGCTTTGTACTAATCCAGCTAATTTAGCAGAAACAGTAAAAACCTTAGTTAAGGAAGAACGGTTTAAACCATTGCCTGTAGCGGTCAAAAAGGGAGCTTTAAGCTTTGGCGGCCCTTGCAGTGAAGCTATGCGTCGTCTTGAACGCTTAAAAAATAAGGATCATCAAGGTGATGTGGTTTCAGAAGATATACAAGCACAAATGAGCTTAGCTGTGTTTCATTGTATTTGTGAATCATTAACCAAAATGCTTACCTATGAGTGGTCTCAGCGACCAGCTAATCGTTTAATTGCTGTTGGTGGAGTTATGGCTAACAGCTATTTGCGAGAAGCTTTACTCGCTTTTGGGCAGAAACAGGAGGTAACACTAGAGTTTGCACCACCTCAATATAGTTCAGATAATGCGACGGGTGTAGCTTATGGCGCCGCTTTATTAGGAAAGTAGAGGTCTTTATGGATGTTTTTTCTGTAGCTCGTTTAAATTCATTAATTAAACGGGTATTAGAGCGTGAATATATTTTAAAAAATTGTTATGTTGCTGGCACTATTTCAAATTTAAAACGACATAGTACGGGGCATTATTATTTTTCCCTTAAAGATGAAGATGCTTCTGTAGACGTGGCTCTTTGGGCTGGAACGGCTCAGAAAAAGAATTTAGTAGGTGCTTTAGAAAATGGTCTTTTTGTTACCATGCGAGCAACTATTAATTTTTATGAAAAAACAGGTCGTTTAAGCTTAATTTGTAATGATATGGAAATAGGCCAAAAGAGTCCTTACCAATTAGCGTACGAAGCTTTAAAAAAAGAATTAACTGCTTTAGGGTATTTAGATGATCTTCATAAACAACCATTGCCAGTCATGCCTACTTGTATAGGTCTTGTTACCTCTGAATCTGGCGCTGTACTGCATGATATTTTACATGTAGCGAAGCAACGTAATCCATGGGTTCACTTTAAATTATTTGCTGTACCAGTGCAAGGGGATAAAGCAGGTCCTATTATTGCCAAAGGCATTGAACGGGCAGATCGAGATAAAGAGGTAGAATTAATTATTGTTGGTCGTGGTGGTGGCTCTATGGAAGATTTATGGTGCTTTAATGATAGAGCTGTTGTAGAAGCTGTTTATCATTGTAAAACACCAATTGTTTCAGCCGTAGGTCATGAGACGGACTATACCTTATGCGATTTTGCTGCTGATGTTCGAGGCGTTACGCCTAGTCATGCTGCTGAATTAACTGTATACCCTGTAACTTTACTGTGGCAACAACTCAAAGACAAAGAAGAGTATTTGCACCAATTTATGAAGCAAATGATAGAGTCGAAGAAGCAAGATTTACAAGCAATTTTTAATCGTAAGTTAGGGATTCCAGCTCTTACGCTTATTCATAAAGAAAGTGCTAAATTAACAGCTTTACAACATGAATTACAGACTAGCCTTACTAAAGGCTTAGGGAAAAAGCAAAATGATATTGTGCTATTAGCACAACAACTAGAGTTACTAAATCCGCTTCACCTATTAGTAAAAGGGTATACAAAAGTTGAGCATAAGGGTTTACCAATTCGATCTACGAAAGAATTGAACCCTGGTAATCATATAGATATAACCATGCAAGATGGTACATTAGAAGCTGTAATAGAGGAGATTCATAGCAATGGCTAATACATTAAAAAACTACGAAAAGAAATATGCAGCCTTAGAAGAAATTGTTCGAACATTGGATGCTAATGAATTATCAGTCAATGAATTGCTAACACAATATAAAAAAGGCTTAACTTTGGTAAAAGAATGCTCTGATATGCTACAAAGTGTAGAAGGCGAAGTGCGTCAGATTATTGAAGAAGTACGAATTGGCGATGAAATGTAGATTTATAATTTCTATCTATTAATACATAAAATGTTATCTACTGGTGCATACCTATAGGGTAGGAGGAACTATGCTAACAGAATATTTAAAAGCCAGTAAAGCTTGGACAGAATCGTATTTGGCCTCCCTATTAGAGTCGCCCAATGCAGAGTATGCTAAGTTATACGAAGCTATGCGTTATAGTTTACTAATGGGGGGCAAACGAATCCGTCCGATTTTAACAAAAGCGGTTATGGAGTCATTAGGTGTTTCGCCGGAACCTTATAAAGAAATCGTTTGTGCTATTGAATTAATTCATACATATTCGTTGGTACATGATGATTTACCAGCCATGGATAATGACGATTATCGTCGTGGAAGTTTAACGAATCATAAAGTATATGGTGATGGTCTTGCTATCCTAGCCGGTGATGGTTTATTGACGTATGCATTTCAATTAATGTGTCAAAATACGGTTGCCACACCTAGTCAACAATTGTCTTGTGTATTGGCGTTAGCCAAAGCAGCTGGTCCAGAAGGAATGGTTGGTGGGCAAGCGTTTGATTTAGAGTCAGAAGGTCGTCATATACCACTTGAAGAATTACAAGTATTACATCGTGGTAAAACAGGTGCTTTATTTTTAGCTGCCATAGAGATTGGGCTTATTTTAAGTAATGCGACCCCACAAGTGCAGGCTTCGTATCGTACATATGGTGATCACTTAGGTTTATTGTTCCAAATCACTGATGATATTCTTGATGTAACAGGAACTATTGAAGATTTGGGTAAAATGCCTGGAAGTGATGAAAAACAAGATAAATCCACCTATGTATCCGAATTAGGTGAGGCTGGTGCTAGAGCCAAAGTAGCGGAAACAGCAGCTGCGGCTAAAGCGGCCCTCTCAGAAATTGATGGTGATACTACTATATTAGAAGCCTTAGTAGATTATCTAGTGCATAGGACAAATTAATTATGCAATTCTTAAATGAACTCTTTAGTAACTATATAGCTATTAGTGCGTTTTGGGGTTGGTTTTTAGCCCAAGCTTTAAAGTTTGTCATTGTGCTATTACAAATTCGCCGTTTGCAATGGGAACGCCTTATTGGGTCTGGTGGGTTTCCGAGTTCTCATACATCTTTAGTGGTAGCTCTATCAACGGCAACGGCATATCAACATGGACCAACATCTGATTTGTTTGTTATTTGCTTAACCTTTTCTTTGATTGTTATGTACGATGCATCTGGTGTGCGCCGTGAAGCTGGTCGCCAAGCACAAATTCTCAATCAATTGATGGAACATTTCAAGAAACGAAACATTCCTGTTCATATTGAAGGAGGGCAAGTGCTTAAAGAACTATTAGGTCATACTCCATTTGAAGTGTTTGGCGGAGCCATTTTAGGTTATGCAGTAGCATCAATTATTTATTATAATTTTCTTTAATTGTAAGGGAGTTTTATGAGTACTAAAGAACGTTTAGACGTACTGCTAGTTAACCGTGGTTTATTTGAAAGCCGAGAAAAAGCAAAAACTGCAATTATGGCTGGTCAAATTTTCATGGGCACAGTATGCGTTGATAAAGCGGGCACTAAAATTCCCATAGATGCTGATTTATCAGTAAAGGGAAATACGTTGCCTTATGTTAGCCGTGGTGGGTTAAAATTAGAAAAAGCATTGCAACTCTATCCCATTGATTTAACAGACGCTGTCATGGTAGATATTGGCGCATCAACTGGCGGTTTTACAGATTGTGCTTTACAAAATGGAGCCGCTAAAGTGTTTGCTATTGATGTAGGGTATAATCAATTAGCTTGGTCACTGCGTCAAGATCCACGCGTTGTTAATATGGAAAAACAAAATATCCGTACTGTAACAGCTGAACAATTAGGGGAGCTTGTTGACTTTATCTCTATTGATGTGGCCTTTATATCCTTAGATAAAGTACTACCGGTAGCGGTTACCTTGCTTAAAGACAGCGGTTCTTTAGTTGCTTTGATTAAACCACAGTTTGAAGCAGGCCGTGAAAAAGTAGGTAAAGGTGGTATTGTTCGTGAAGCCAGTACTCATAGAGAGGTATTATTACGTATCTTACAAGTGGCTGAAGCTTGTGGCTTATATTTGCATGGTGCTACATATTCCCCTATTAAAGGGACAGAAGGAAATATAGAATTTTTAGGATTTTTTAAGAAGACAAAGGAAGGGGCTTTGCCAATAACTGATGAATTAGTAGAGTCAGTGGTTGCAGCCGCTCATGAAATGTAGGTGATGATATGCGAGTAGGTTTTATCCCTAATATGGGCAAAGAGAATATTATAGCTGTGCTACAAGAAGCAAAACGTATTTGCGATAATTGTGGTATAGAAGTTTGGCTTCCTGAAGATCTTAAAGAATTTGATTTGCCAAAATTGCTTAATGTTTCCGATGATCAAGTATTACCAAGACCTGAAATTTTTAAGCATTTAGATATTGCCTTTAGTTTTGGTGGTGATGGTACGCTCATTCATTTAGCTCGCCAAATTTATATGCATGATGTGCCAATTTGTGGCATTAATCTTGGTGAATTGGGATTTCTTAATCAAATAGAATTGGCAGATATGGAAGATAGGATTACAAAGATTGCTAAGGGTGATTATCGAGTAGAAAATCGAATTCATTTAGCTGCTGAAATTCGGACTGCCGAAGGGGCTAAGAAATTAACCCCTATCATTAATGAAATCGTTATTACTCATGAAAAACCAGGTCGCATGGCTCGCATTAATTTATCAATTAATGAGGGCTATACGCAAATGTATCCCGCTGATGGTTTGATTGTTGCCTGTTCGACTGGTTCAACGGGGTACAATCTATCCGCTGGAGGTCCTATAATGGCACCAGATAATCATTCGATTATTGTAACACCTATAGCACCACATCTACTACAGAGTGTCTCATTAGTGCTTAAAGAAAGTGCCCGCGTTGATTTAACCATGCCAAAGCGTCAAGAAAAATTACATATTTGTATTGATGGTACTTTTGATTATGAATTTACTAATGAAGATACGTTACATATAGAAGCGAGTGCTCTTTATAGCCGTTATGTACGTTTTTACGAGCAAAAATTCTTTGCTACCTTATTCCGTAAGTTATCGGCTCGGCGAGATGAATTATTATGATTAATTTTAATCATGCTGTACAATTTCAACGTACTTTGTGGCTTGATCAATTACGACAAGCACGCACTATTGTAGATGCAACGGTAGGCAATGGTCATGATTTACTTTATTTAGCTACTCATTGTGAGTCCGGAACTTCTTTATATGGTTTAGATAAACAGAAAAAAGCGATTGAAACTGCTACTGTTAGATTAGCAAGAGAATGTGAGCGAAAGGATATTGACTGTTACTTTATCGAAGGTTCTCATGAAATTCTATTAGGTACTACAGATTGGTTAACACAACCAATTGACTTACTTATTTTTAATCTAGGATATTTACCCGGTAGTTCTCATGAATTAATGACACAACCGGATACTACCATTGAAGCTATTTCTAAAGGGCTTACTTGTTTAGCACCAAAGGGGCTCATTACAGTGGTAGCCTACCCAGGTACAGCTATAGGCGAGGCCGAAGCAAAGGCGGTACATACATTTTTATCAACCTTGCCACAGCAAGCTTATGATGTGGCAACATGGATGCCAGTTAATCAAATTAACAAGCCTCCTATTTTATATATTATTAAAGGACGGTGACCTATGAAACGCTACAGATATAACAAGATTAAAGAAATCGTACAATCCCGCTCGATTGAAACGCAAGAAGAGTTAGCGGCTGCTTTAGCAGATGAAGGGATTGAAGTAACACAAGCTACCGTATCTCGTGATATAAAAGAATTGATGCTTATTAAAATTCCTACCGGTGATGGTCACTATCGCTATGCTTTATCACCTGAAGAAAATGTCTTGCTTATTGGCAATCGAATTAGTCGTCTATTCCAAGACTCTATTACTCGTGTAGATTACAGCTTAAATCAAGTGGTATTGCATACATTGCCAGGCTCGGCTCAATCAGTAGCATTTGCTATTGATCATGCTAAATGGGGCGAATTAATTGGAACTTTGGCAGGGGACGATACGATTTTACTTATTGCTCGTTCTGTTGAAGATGTGCAACCAATTTTAAAACGTATTTCGGATTTAATGAAAGACTAAGGCTATTAAACTATGCTTACACATATGGGGATTCGTAATTTTGCTTTAATAGAACAGATGAATTTACAATTTTCTGATGGAATTACTATCTTTACTGGTGAAACTGGGGCTGGTAAATCCATTTTAATGGACGCCTTCAGTATATTGCTAGGTGAACGAGCTAGTAGTGAGTTTATTCGCCATGGTAAAGACGCTTTTGTGATAGAAGGGGTTTTTGACGTAACTGGTGATTCGGCTTTATTAGAGTTATTAGGGAGTAAAAATATTTTAGTTGAAGAGAATCAACTTATTTTATCACGCTCCTTTAATCGTCAAGGTAAATCTACTATTTTAGCAAATGACCAAGCAATCCCCTTAAAAGCATTGCGTGAAATAGGACTTTATTTGGCGGATATTCATGGACAATATAGTAATCAGCTACTTTTGGATCCAGAGGTACATCACCGCTATTTAGACGAATATAGCCAAGAAGGTCAGATTGCTTTTGAAACCTATGTAGCAGCGTATAAAGTCTATAAAACAGCTAAACAGCAGTTGGATGGTATGGAAGCCATGGCTGCTGAACGAGCTCGTGAATTAGATATGTTGCGCTTTCAGATTGATGAAATTGAAGAAGCACAATTAAAAGTTGGTGAAGATGAAGCCTTAACTGCGGAATTGAAACGTCTGGATAGTTTTGAGCATTTAGATAAAGTACTGGGTGCTTGTTATAATGCTTTTTATAGTGATCGTCATGCTATTTTAGAAGCTGTTAATAGTATTAAAGCTGAAGTACAGGACTTAGTTCGCTATGATGACAGTTTAAAAGAATTATCAGAATTGGTAAATTCGGCTTACTTTCAATTAGAAGAAGCAGCGCAAGGTCTTGATCGTTATCGTGACACTATTTCTTATGACGAAGAGCGCTATGCCTATTGCCAAGAACGGGATTCTTTAATCTATGGACTAAAACGGAAATATGGCGATACGATAGAGGCTATTTTAGAATTTGAAACGCAAGCGCAAACGCGTTTAGAAGAATTAGAGGCACAGAGTTTTGCTAAAGAAGATTTAGAAAAAGCGGTTGCTATGGCAGAAGAGAAAGCTAATGCTGCATTAGTTAATTTAACAACTATACGTCAAGCTAATAGTGCTATTATAGCGGCTCAATTAAAAGAACAGTTAACTGATTTAGGGATGCCTAAGGCGGAGTTACAATTTGCCTTAGAACTTAGTGAAGAGTTAACACCGTTAGGTGCTAAGCATATAGAATTACTTTTTAGTGCCAATGCAGGTGAAGGCTTATTACCGCTTCATAAAGTAGCTTCTGGTGGTGAAATTTCTCGTATTGCATTAGCTTTTAAATCTGTATTTAATGTTAAAACCTTTAAAACCCTAGTGTTTGATGAAATCGATGTAGGGATTAGTGGTGATATAGCATTACAAGTGGCGGCAAAAATTCAACAATTAAGTAATAGTACACAAGTATTTTGTATTACACACTTACCGCAAACAGCGAGTATTGCTAAACATCACTATCATTTAGCTAAACATGAAGAAGAAGGGCGTACCGTATCAAGCTTAACTGAACTATCTGAAACAGAGCATGTTGAGCAAATTGCACGTATGATGTCAGGACAAAACTTTTCTCATACAGCCTTAGCAACAGCTAAAGAGATGATTGCTCATTTTAAAAATAAACAGGCCTAAGAAAGATTGTTATTAAGCATTTATAATGTATACATAATAAAATTTGACGATATTAAAAAATAAATGTATACTAATAGTAATCATTTTTTAATTGAATAGATGGAGATAGAGGCGCGAAGGTTAAGAGTATTCATATTGAGTGAGGCACATGTAGACGTATGAAGAAAGGAAGTTTCGCCGAAGCCTGTTTGAGCCAACAAACAGTGCTGGTTGTGCATCGAATAGGTGTATGACTGTCATCGTTAGATGGAGTGCTAGCTCATTGTTCCGACTATCCTAGTCTTGATACTTAGTAATCAAGTAAGATAGCTCGTTCAGGTAATCATACCAAGATCAGTGGCAGCTATGCGCTGGTCTTTTTTTTAGGAGGAATGCATATGATTACGGTAATGGTATGTGGCGCCACCGGTAAAATGGGGCGTGAAGTAGTAAAGGCTGTTCATAATGATCCAGAGCTTACCTTTATTGGTGGTATTGATCCAAAGCAAGCTGGAGAAGATGCTGGCAAGGCTGCTGGCTTAGAAGAATTGGGACTTCCATTATATAAGGATCTTACATCTGCCTTGGCTGATAAAAAAACAGATGTAGTAGTAGATTTTACAAATCCTGCTATTATTTTTGAAAATGCCAAAACTGTGTTAGCAGCAGGTGTTCATATTGTAATTGGTACTACTGGTCTTACGGCAGAGCAACGTGATGAATTAGCTGCTATTGGTAAAGCTAATAAGGCCAATTGTTTAGTGGCTCCTAATTTTTCACTAGGTGCTGTTATGATGATGAAAACAGCTGCCAATTTAGCGCCTTATTTTCCTAATGTAGAAATCATTGAATTACATCATAATCACAAATATGATGCACCCTCCGGTACGGCTGTATTAACAGCTAAATTAATTAATGAAGCCAAACAGGCCGCTGGTGCTCAAGGGGCAGAAGACTTAACTAAAGAAAGTCTACCTGGTGCACGAGGCGCTAAAGTAGATGAAGTAACGATTCACAGTGTTCGTTTACCAGGTTATGTGGCTCATCAAGAGGTTTTATTTGGGGGTTATGATGAAACCTTAACCATTCGCCATGACTCACTTAGTCGCTTATCCTTTATGCCTGGCGTTATCTTAGCTTGTAAAAAGATTATGGATAAACCAGGTCTTACATATGGCTTAGAACATTATTTATAATTTTTAGTGGGAGAGATACACATGAGAAAACCAAATGTTGCAATTTTAGGCGCTACAGGCGCTGTAGGTCAAGAGTTTATTAACCTATTTGAAGAACGTAATTTTCCATTTGCAGACTTAAAATTATTGGCATCCGCTCGTTCAGCTGGTACTGAATTAACTGTATGTGGTAAGTCATATATCGTTGAGGAAGCAACACCTGAATCTTTTGAAGGCATTGATATTGCTTTGTTTGCTGGTGGTTCTATCTCGAAGACTTTAGCACCAGAAGCGGTTAAACGAGGGGCTATTGTTATTGATAATTCCAGTACATTCCGCATGGATCCAGAAGTTCCATTAGTAGTGCCAGAAGTGAATCCAGAAGATATTGATACACATAAAGGTATTATTGCTAATCCAAATTGTTCTACAATTATTATGGCATTAGGTTTGAAACCGCTTCATGATTTATCACCAATTAAGCGAATTGTAGTCAGCACCTATCAAGCTGTTTCCGGTGCCGGTAAAGAGGGTATTGATGAATTAGATAATCAAGTAAAATCACATATGGCTGGCGAAGAAATGGTAGCTAATATTTTACCAAGTGGTTCATTACCAAAACATTATCCTATTGCTTTTAATGTAATTCCACAAATTGATGTATTTATGGATAATGACTACACTAAAGAAGAAATGAAAATGGTACTAGAAACGCAAAAGATTTTGCATGATGATACAATTCAAGTAGTACCAACAACGATTCGTATTCCAGTATATCGTTCGCATTCTGAATCTGTGCTAGTAGAAACAGAAGCACCTGTTAGTGTAGCTGATTTTAAAGCTGCTTGTGATAACTTCCCAGGCTTGATTGTAAAAGATAATCCACAAGAACAAGAGTATCCAATGCCATTATATACGTCTGGCAAAGATGATTGTGAAATAGGCCGTATTCGCAAAGATTTATATAATGACAAAGGTATGAATTTCTGGATTGTAGGGGATCAAATTCGTAAGGGTGCAGCACTTAATGCATTACAAATTGCGGAATACCTTGTAGAAAACCAATCTTTTTAAATGAAATTATTAGAGGAGGTTCTTATGAAAACCTTAGGTCGTGTTTTAACTGCTATGATTACACCATTCCACGCAGATGGTTCAGTAGATTTTGAGGGCGCTGTAGTACTTGCTAAGCATTTATTAGCAAATGGCTCTGATGGCCTTATTGTATGTGGTACTACTGGGGAAAGCCCAACTATCAGCAATGAGGATAAGTTAAAGCTCTTTAAGACTATTGCGCAAGAATGTGGTCATATTGGTGCAATCGTGGCCAATACAGGGTCTAATGATACTGCTAAAACAGTTGCTTTTACAAAGGAAGCTAGTAAAACTGGTGTTCATGCAGTAATGGGAGTCGTACCTTATTATAATAAACCAAATCAACAAGGGGTATTTTTACACTTCAAAGCTATGGCTGAAGCGACTGATTTACCAGTTATAGTTTATAATGTACCAGGGCGTACAGGTGGTAAAATTTTGCCAGCTACCTTAGCAAAACTTCGTGCTACTTGTGAAAATATAGCTGCTGTAAAAGAAGCAAGTGGTGATATTAATGTAGCTTCAGAAATTTATCATTTACTACCAGATGATTTTATGATTTATAGTGGTGATGATGGTTTGACCTTACCTATGTTAGCTGTAGGGGGCTGTGGTGTCATTTCAGTAGCGGGTCATGTGGTTGGTAATGAAATGAATGAAATGATTCAAGCTTATGAAGCTGGCGATGTAGCAAAAGCTAAAGCTATACATCGGGAATTATATCCTGTATTTAGTGCTATGTTTGTTACAACTAACCCAATTCCTGTTAAATATGCAGTCCGTCAAATGGGCTTGCCAGCAGGTCCATATCATTTACCAATGTGTGAACCATCAGCTGAAGAAGTTGCTGTAGTGGACGCCGCTATTAAACCATATATGAAGTAAGTATAGTAAATACAGTAAATATAGTAAGTATAGTAAATATAGTAAATATACTAAGTATAAAACGAACACCTGTTTAGTTGCTTGAAAATAGGGCAGCCAAACAGGTGTTCGTTTTTATGTTTCTTGTTATATAGTTTTATTTAAGCAAAAATAGTTAACATTTACTGGATAAGTTAGTCATATTTTGTAACTATATGGCTAAATATGATCGCGAATAAGTCCGATTACCTTACCTTCAATAACACAATTATCAGTATAAATTGGCTCAAAATCGCTATTTTCTGGTTGTAAACGAATACGATTACTTTCGCGATAGAACCGTTTAACAGTAGCTTCATCATCAATGCGAGCAACTACAATATCACCATTATTAGCAGTCGATTGATTGCGAACAATTAATAAATCCCCTTCGTATATACCAATATCACGCATAGACTCACCACGAACACGAAGTAAGAAACATTCAGAGTTACCAATGAGTGTCATAGGTAATGGAATTTGAGCTTCTTGATTTTGATAAGCTGTTACGGGTAAACCGGCTTGGACAGTCCCAATCAGTGGTACATTTTTCAATTTCATATCCATAAAATCAAAGGCATCAGAAGAGGTAACTTGACCATCTGTAGATGTGTTAACTTCAGGAATAACTTTTGGCTTCATACCAACGACCGTAATAGAACGGTTTTTATTTACATCCCGTTTAATATAGCCAAAACGTTCTAATGTATTTAAGTGGCTTTGAACAGTAGAGGTGGAGCTTAGGCCCATATGATTGCAAATTTCACGTACACTAGGGCAACGATATTCTGTCTGTAGGGATTCAGTAATAAAATCTAGAATCTTTTGTTGTTTGGAGTTAATATCGGTAGCTGGACGTCTCACTGTTAAAACCTCTCATTCTGTAGTAAAAAGTTGCAAATATATAAATAATCTCATCATTATTATAGAACGTAAGGTAAAGTTTTGTCAAATAATTGTTCGATTAAGTATTGACCGAACATTTATTCGTGTGGTATACTAATTTCATAAACGAACATACATACCGTTGAAATGTTCGTAAGTATTGCTCTTATTTTAGATAATAATACATGTATGTTAGGGGCCTGGGATTAGTTTATTAATGAGGTGATAGTATGAAACGTGATTTTTTAATCGTTTTCAGCATGTTTTTAACATTAACAATGGGTTATTTTATTAATACACCGACTATTGAATTAGATACACAAAATGTTCGTACTGTAACTGTTAAAGCTGGCGATACTGTTTGGGGTATTGCGACTGAACACAGCAATAGCAACATCGATGTGCGTGAAATGGTTCATGTCGTAAAATCACTGAATCAGTTGGATGAAAGAGCTAATTTAGAACCTGGTAGCCAAATTAAAGTGCCAACTATTAAAACACCAAATCATAAATTACCTGTTGATTATTTAGCACAGAATGAATAAAGTAATAGATCCACTATGAGTTATTTTACTCTAGGGTTTATATAGACAATTGAATACAATAAAACGGTGATACTTAGGCGGCTAGGTATCACCGTTTTTCTATTGTTACTATATAGTATTGATTCTATAGAAATATGTTAGCGTTTTCTACTACCAAATATAGTACTAATTGGGTTATCGACAAATTTATTGGCTTCATTAATATATCTTCGTACCATATTGACACTATGATGGCGAGTTTGGCGCATAATATTACGTTCTTCTACACCATAAGTAGCTGCTGTTGTAGCAAAACCATGACGTAGGCTATGGGCTCCATACATAGCCGGGTCTAAACCAATAAGGGAAATATATTTTTTTACTATATCAGCAATACTTTTATCACTTAATGCATTCTTACGAATGTCCATTTTTTTCGTAAAACCTCTAAAAATTGGACCACTTTTAATACCAGTATACCGGAGCCATGCCTTAACGGCCCTTACAGCGCAAAATTCAGCGTTTTCTATATAAGGGATAGCTACAACGGCTCCTTGACCTTCTTGGTCGGCTTTTGAAGAGCGTATAAACACTTCTAAGCCTTGTGGAGAGAAGGTAAGGTCCTCTACAGTTAAAGCACTAATTTCACTTCGTCTAAAAGCACCCATAAAGCCGATTAATAGAATAGCTTTATCTCGTAGTAGTTGAATCTCTGGTAAGCCAAGAGAATCCATTTCTTGAAAAATATCTTCTAAATCTTCTAGTAGAATAGGAGTTTTACCTTGTTGATAGGTTCCTTTAGCACGACGAATGCCACGCAAAGCCTGACTGACTAGCGAAGATTTACAAGGATTATCCGATATACCAGAAGCATTAAAGTTTTCAGAAATAGCACTAATGCGGCGAGATATGGTATTAGCTTTGGCATGATCAGCTAAGTCATTAATATAGTTAACAATGGTTTCAGGGGTAGCCGGAAAAAATGAAACGTGCCGAGATTCACACCAATATACAAAATCATCCCAATCTGACTCATACGCATCAACTGTATTTTCAGATTTAGATAAGAGAATGCTTTGTTTAGCTTTTTCAGAGAGTTTGCTGCTAGCCTTGAGGATTTCATTGTCTCGTAAGTAAAAATGCTTGTTAGCGCTCATAATAGGAAACTCCTTATAATACGATAAAATTCCAAGATAGTATAATAGTATATAATAGTTGTAAAATACGAATAAACCTTGATATTGCTTAATTCATTGTAAAATAACCTAAAAATTACTTCCGATAATATATCGTTATCGGAAGTAATTATATCATAAAGCTAAAAAGAGTTCAATAATAAGCTCTAAGCTATTACCTATATAAATAGCCCTCGACATGTATCGAAGGCTATTTTTTATGAATTGTTCAAATTTTATTTTCTTGTAGAACAACGGTCTAATAAGTAAGCAATACTTACAAATGGAATACCGCCATTTTCACCAAGACCAATTTCACAAGTGGAACTGGAACTTACACCTAAAGTGCAACCATATTTTTTAACTTCATCAGCTAAATCTTTAGTGGCACATTTATTAAGTTCTGGTGTAAAGAAACCTTTTTGACCAGCAAAACCATCACAAGCAAATGATTTAATATTGAATACTTTATCTGTACATGCACGAGCTAAATTTTCAATATAATCGCCTTTGTTTAATGTTTTAATTTTACATTGTTTGTGGACAATTACTGATTCATTGCATTTAGTTACATTTAGGTTTGGTAAAATTGTATACAAGAATTCAGAAATATCAAGGATTTTTAAGCCTTTAATGTGTTTAAATGCATGGTTAAAGCAAGCGGAATGGTCAATAACGACTGGATAAACGCCACCTTCACTAGCTTTCATTAAAGAAGCTGTTAAATCTGCTAACGCTTGTTTATCAATTTCTTCATAATTTTCAAAACTTAGGCCACAGCAAAGATTTTCAATATGTGGTGGATAAATTACATTATAACCGGCTTTATCACATAAACTTTCAAATACTTGTTGTAAGCTACGAGTATCATCATAGCCTTGATTTTGGCGGAATGCACGGTTAGCACAAGTACTGAAATATACTACATTCTTCTGGAATAATGGATTCCGTTTATTGCTCAATTTATAAGTATTAGCCTTAGGCATTGTTTTTGGTAAATAAGGTGTTAAGCCAGTTAATTGATGGGCATCTTCTGAAATCTTAGCTAATAAAGTTTTAGTAGCTACTTTTCCTGCTACCCCACCTAAGGTTACCCCTACTCTAGCCGCTTTTAAAGTCGTGCTAAAGTTATTATAAATAGCTTGCGCCAAACTACGTCCTTTAGGATCAATTTTACGCATAGAAATAGCAATCTGAGCTGTATCAATCCCTAATGGGCAAAGTTGTGAACACATAGAGCAAGCAGCACAAGTGTCTACACCATAATATTCATAGCCTTTTTTAAGCTCCGCTGCCATTTCAGTGTTGCCTTCTTTAAGCAAGCGTTGTTCTTCGCGAAGTAAAGAAATGCGTTGACGTGGTGTTAAGGTTAAATTACGACTTGGACAGTTCTTTTCACAGAAGCCACATTCCATACACATATTGTATAGTGGATCAATATCATTCATGGCTTTTAGATTTTTCTTATAAACGTCTGGGTTATCAGTAATAATAACATCTGGGTTTAGTAGACGTAGTGGGTCAAAGATTTCTTTAATGCGACGGTTAACAGCATATGCTTTTTTACCCCACTCTAATTCTACGAATGGTGCTACCATGCGACCTGTACCATGTTCAGCTTTAATAGAGCCTTCTACGCCAGCTACTCGTTCTGCCATTTCTTTAACAAGACCAGCAAAGTTGTCCATTTCTTTTTGTTCATTAAAGTTAGGTGTAATGATAAAGTGAACATTACCACTTAAAGCATGACCGAAGATAATACCACTATCTACAAAATCATATTTGTGGAATAATTCAGTAATCATTTCGATACCGTCAGTAAAGTCTTCAATTTTGAAGCATACGTCTTCTGTAATAACAGTTGTACCAGGACGACGAAGACCAGCTGCAATTGGTAATAAACCTTTACGAATCATCCACCAGGAGTTATATTCAGCTGCATCTTTGGAATATAAACTTGGGATTACAGTTGGAATATCTTTTAAATGTTCTTTGATATATTCTAAGTTTTGATCTAATGTAGCTTCGTCATTGCTTTCAGATTGGAATAAAATACAGCTAGTGCCTTCAGGTACACCGCGTACAAATGATGGCACTTCTGGCAATTGCTGTACACTTTTTAGACTTAAATAGTCCATCATTTCAGCAGCTACTACCTTTTCACGAGACATATTAGCTAAGGCAACTACTGCGCGAGATGCATCATTTAATTTTTCAAAGAATAAGAGACCACAGCCTTTGTATTTAGCGTCTTCTACGCAATTATATGTAACTTCACTAACAAAGCCTAATGTACCTTCACTACCGATAAATAAATGGTTTAAAATGTCTACTATATTTTCAAAATCAACTAATGAGTTAATACCATAGCCAGTTGTATTTTTGATTTTATATTTACGGTTAATTAAATCTACTAATTCTTGATCAGCCATGATTTGACTACGTAGGTTAAGAATATCTTCAATCATCTTACCATGAGTACGCATGAAGTCATTAACGCTTTGCGCATCACCGGTATCAAGAATAGTACCGTCGGCTAGCACGACGCGCATAGAACGAACTGTTTTATAGGAGTTTTGAGCAGTACCGCAACACATACCGCTGGAGTTATTATTAAAAATCCCCCCTACTAAGGCTGTAGTAATTGTAGCTGGATCCGGCCCAATTTTTTTACCATAAGGAAGTAAAGCTTCATTAGCATCAGCCCCAATTACGCCACAGGCTAAGCGAATTGCATTGCCGTTTTCTAATACATGAGCATATTTGAACCCGTCATTAGCTACGATTAATACATCTTCAGATGAGCATTGCCCTGATAAGGAACTACCTGCAGCGCGGAAAGTAACAGGTGTGCCACAGCGATTAGCTAACAAAACTAATTGTACTACTTCTGCTTCCGTATTTGGTTTTACTACTACTTTTGGCAAATAGCTATAACACGATGCATCTATGCCATAAGCATAACGTAATAAATAATCTGTAAAAACACGATCTGGTGAAATCTTTTTGGCTTCTGATACAAAGGTATCAAAATCACGTTTCAAATATAAGCTCATATGTTAGGACCTCCTACCTATTGTTATGCTACTAAGCACGACGCATAGTCTAATATAAACTTAGAATAGCATACTGAAGTTATCATGTAAATCAATGATATACCTATGCTCTAGAGTCATATATAAATAATTACCATTAAATCCCTAATAAACTCATAAAATAAAAAATATGTTCTTATAAATAATTACACGAATTGAATAATTTTTAAAAATATTGTTTCAATAATTCATGAAACTCATCATTTATCTAATTAATAAATCTTCTCACTAACTCATTATAAGTCCCATAAATATAGGAAATTTATAAATTATATTTCAAAAAGTTATTAAGAAAAATTTAAACTATATATTCAAATTATTCGTTTTATAATATGAAAAATATATTTGATATTTTACAATTTTTAAGGTTCACGGTATAATATAATGATATAAAAATACATAAAATGCATATGTTGTATGTTTTTCATAAATCACAAGCTGTTGAATCAGCTTGTCACTATATATTAATGCTTATAAGGAAGGTGTCACAGTGTCAAATTCAATTGGAACTCATTTACTTATTGATTTATATACTTGTTTAGAAGATGCGATTAACTCCCCTCTTATTATTCAGGAAAGTGTTACTAATGCCCTAGAAGCAGCCCAACAGCCGATTGATGAAATTAGCTGCCAAGTGTTAGATGATGAAATTGTTTTATTTGCTGTATCCCCTCATTGCCATATTGCAGTTCATGCGTATCCTGAAATGGGCTATGTAGCCGTTGATATTTACACCTTTAATATTTCTTTGCAGGCCACTTTGATTATGCGTGTTTTAAAACAATCCTTTGGTGCTGATCGAGTAAAAGCGACTAGCATTAATCGTGGTGATTTTGGCTCAGTTAAAGATATGAAACCACGGAAGAAATCGTCTGTTTCTGCCCTAGCCCGCGTGACTAGAACACGGATGCGCTTACAGCAAACAGGTACAAAATTAAAGTCTACAGGAGCTAAAGTATTCAAGGTTATTTCTTCTAAAAAAAATCGCCATGAGCAACCTTTAGATTAAACAATACAAAAGACTATCCCAAAGCAAATTGCTAACGGGATAGTCTTTTTTTATATAAATTCTAATTATTATAATAAGGTATCAACAGCAATATTTAAAATTACATCAGAAGGGGTATGACAAATATAATCAGCCCCAGCTGCTTCTAATTCCTCTTGTGTTCCATAACCATAGGTAACGGCAACTGCACGACAATTTAGCTTTTTAGCAGCTTCCATATCATATTTTCGGTCCCCTACCATGTACCAGCCTGTAATTTCTTTTTTTGTGCGATTTGAAGAAATTTCTTTCATGTCTGCTAAGGCTTCTTTTAGAATATCTTCTTTATGCACTATACCACGGGCATTATCAGCCCCTTTGATAATTTCAAAGTACTTAGTTAAACCAAAATGGTCTAGCACTTCTTTGGCCAACGGTTCTGGTTTGGCAGTAGCTACAGCAACATACGTATTAGTTTGACGTAAAGTTACTAACATGCGTTCTACATCTTCATATACTTTATTTTCAAATTTCCCAACTGTATTATACCGTTCTTTGAAGTATCCATAAGTCTCTTCCGCATCAGCATCGTTCATATGACAATGTTCTCGCAAGGAATCAACAATTGGTGGCCCAATGAATAACGTAAGAATTTCATCAGACGGTACCGGTACACCTTTTTTTTCTAATGCATAAATAACAGATTTTTTAATACCTTCGGCTGAATCTGTTAAAGTGCCATCCAAATCAAATAAAACACAAATCATATTTGAATCCTTTCTTAACTATACATAGAATTAAAAATCTGTGGTACAATAAATTTATATAGTAGCCCTTATTTATATCTTATACATTGGATTTGG
The DNA here is from genome assembly GCF_943193155.1 of Veillonella intestinalis. Lineage (GTDB taxonomy): Bacteria > Bacillota > Negativicutes > Veillonellales > Veillonellaceae > Veillonella_A > Veillonella_A intestinalis. The sequence continues at coordinate 346,915 of NZ_CALPDB010000001.1, forward strand.
TATACCCTATTCCTATTTTTAGATATTATAAGCCTAACTACTATTAAATTAATAGCTATACTAAGTAGTATAGGGAGGTAATACAGATGGAGTTTGAAGAACAAAAAGTACCCGATAGTATTTTAGACAAATATACTAAAGTCTGCACTTGTCGTAGCATTTCACGTAAAACCATTAAAGAAGCCATTAATGATGGTTGTGATACGATCCCTAAAATTAGAGAGCGTACTGGTGCTGGTACCGGATCTTGTGGTGGCAAAAATTGTGGTGTCCGTATTGTTAAACTATTACAGGACATGGGCAAATTGCCAAAACCAGGTGCACCGAAAGAAGACTAATTTATAGGTTTGGTAAAAAAGGAGTTAACTCATAGCAACAGCAGTTGTTATTGGTTAACTCCTTTTATTATACATGATTATATGTTAAGTAACTAGCTATGAGATTCTTCCTTTTTTAACGCTTCTTTTAAGGTATGCCAAGCTAATACAGCACATTTTACACGAGCTGGCATATTAGAAATATTTTGAAGAGCAATAGCATCTTCTAATTCTTCTAATTCAGCTTCATCAGTTACTTCTTTTTTGATCATGCCTAAGAAAATATCGACTAAACGAAAGGCTTCAGTCACAGATTTACCTTTAATAATGTCAATCATCATAGAAGCCGATGCTTGACTAATAGCACAACCAGAACCAGTGTAAGCGGCATCTTTTACTACGCCATCAGCTACATCTAATTGCAAGGTTAAATCATCACCACAACTTGGATTATGACCATGTTCTGATACTGTGAATACGTCTAAAAGACGTTTATTTCGTTTATCTTGATTATGTTCTAAAATTAACTCAGTATATAACTGATCCATTTCCATAAGTAGGAACTCCTTTATACTTGCTTATTTCCCCCTCGTCAATACTTAGGGATATGGTTTACTTTAGTCTTCTTTAGTCTTTAAGACCCATTGTAGGTCGTACTTGTTTTACTGCATCTAAGAAAATATCTAAATCTTCTTTACGGGTATAAATGTACATGCTTAAACGATTAGAAGCAGGTACTTTATAATAGGCACCTAATGGTTGAGCACAATGATGACCGGAACGAATACAAACACCATAGCTATCTAAAATAGTAGCTACATCATGAGGATGTACATCGTCAATCGTAAATGCAATTACACCATGTTTCTCTTTTGGATCTTCAGAGCCGAGCACATGAACATGTGGAATGGCTAATAGTTTTGGCAATACATAAGCTACTAATTCCTTTTCGTAGGCATTAATATTATCCATGCCATATTCTTCTAAATATTCAATAGCAGCCTTCAAAGTTACAGCCCCATGTGCATTTGGTGTGCCTGCTTCAAATTTATAAGGCACTTCATTATAGGTTGTACTTTGTTCTTGTACATACTCAATCATATCACCACCTAATAAGAATGGTGGCATAGATTCTAGTAGATGGCGTTTACCATACATAACACCAATACCTTGAGATGCACACATTTTGTGGCCTGAGAATACAAAGAAATCACAGTCAAGGGCTTGCACATCGATTTTTTTGTGAGGCGCTGACTGAGCACCATCAAGAATAGCAATAGCACCTACAGCGTGAGCTCGTTTAATTAGCTCATCTACAGGAAACTCCATGCCTAGTACATTACTTACATGGGCGAAGGATACGATTTTTGTATGGCTATCAATCTTATCCATCTCACCATCTTTCAAATGGCCCGTTTCATCTAAGTACATATATTCTAAAATAGCCCCAGTTGTTTCCGCTACACGTTGCCAAGTTACTAGATTAGCATGGTGTTCGGCAATGGTAATGACGATTTTATCACCTTTTTTTAGATTATGTAAGCCATAGCTAAAGGCGATTAAGTTTAAGCTTTCTGTCGTATTGCGTGTTAATACAATTTCTTCCCTAGCTTTGGCATTGATGAAACGTTGCACCGCATCGCGTGCTGTTTCATACGCCTCAGATGCTTCCACAGCCAACACATGGGCTCCTCGATGAGGATTACCATTATGATGTTTTAAATGGGTTTCAAGGGCATTAATAACCACTTCTGGTACTTGTGTAGTTGCTCCACTATCTAAATACACTAAACGGTGACCTTTATGCTCTCTTTGTAATATAGGAAAATCTTTATATGCTTCTGCAATCGACTTCATAATACACCTTCTCTATTCTATCTTATTACTACGGCCCAATTAAATCTTAGCTCGTACCGCAGCTAATACTACTTCTTCTAACTCAGCATCTTCGAGTCGATCAATAACTGGACGTAACATAGATTCTACAATGATATGTTTAGCTTCTTCTTCACTGAAACCACGGCTCATTAAGTAGAATAATTTAGTCTTATCCAATTGGCCGGCACTAGCCGCATGATTCCCCACTACATTATCTTCTTTACAAAGAAGTAATGGCAAAGATACAGATTTTACTGTTGGATCAAGTAATACACAAGTATCTTCTTCAGCCCCTTCAGCAGCTACGCTACCACGAATGAAATCTAAAGTACCGCGGAAGGATTTTTTAGAATTATCGGCTAAAGCGCCTAATACGTGAATATCACTTACTGACTTAGGTGCTACATGAGACATCAACATAGAAATGTCAAAGCGCTGTTCATTGTCACCTAAATAGGCTAAATCATGTTCAATATGAGCTTCTTTACCTACTAAATCTTGTGTATAATGCAAGAAGTTTTCGCCCCCACCTAATTCTACATTGAGAAAGGCAACATGGCTGTTGTCAGCTAATTTTGTATAACGGTGTTCAATTTGTTGTACCCCTTCATTCAATAGCTGAACTTTTTTGAATACTACATTTGCATTTTCTGCAGTATTTACTTCTGTTAAAAGGTTTAAACCACCTTCAGTGGCGTTGCCTTTAACTACATATAATACTTCTAAAGAAGCACCCTCAGCTACATCAATAGCTAAGCGAGTTTTATCACCTACACTAGCATTGTCCGCATCAATGGTGATGACTACTTTTTCAGAAGCCCCAGCAGGCACGGTAATAGCTAGACCTTTAGTATAGTCATTAGTAACAGCTGCTAATGAGGTTGTTTCAGCCCCTTCAAAATCAGCTTTTAATAATGCATTATTACTTAACTCCGTTACTACACCCGGATTAGCATCTACTGTTACAATCGCAGGTTTACTACCAGTAGCAACTACCCCTTCCGTATGATTTACCTTTAACCACCGGAAAGTAGGTCTAGGGAGTTCATTAAATAGTACGTTACTCATCAGTACCTCCTAACCGATAGAGCCTTCAAGCTCTAAGGAAATCAAATTATTCATTTCAACAGCGTATTCCAATGGTAATTCTTTAGAAATTGGTTCTACGAAACCACGAACTAACATAGCACGAGCTTCTTCTTCACTAATACCACGAGTCATTAAGTAGAAGATAGCTTCGTCTGAAATACGACCGATTTTTGCTTCGTGACCTAAGTCAACATTATCATTTTCAATAGAAATGGATGGAATTGTATCGGACTGAGAGATTTCATCTAGCATCAAGGATTCACAAGACACTGTAGCTTTCGCATGTTCTGCTTTTTTACCAATATTTAACACGCCGCGATAAATAGCAGCGCCACCACTCTTAGAAATGGATTTAGAATTAATATTGGATGTAGTATGTGGAGCCACATGAACTACTTTAGCACCTGTATCTAAGAACTGTCCTTCACCAGCAAAGGTTACACCAGTAAATTCACAGTGAGCGCCTTCACCTGCTAAGATACTCATTGGATATAAACAAGATACTTTGGAACCAAAGGAACCACTTACCCATTCAATAGTACCATTTTTACCGACAGTTGAACGTTTGGTGTTCAAGTTATACATATTCTTAGACCAGTTTTCAATTGTGGAATAACGAAGGGTTGCATTATCTTTAACAAATAATTCTACACAACCAGCATGTAAGTTAGCTACATTATACTTAGGTGCAGAACAACCTTCGATGAAATGAGCTTTAGCCCCTTCTTCGATAATAATTAAGGTATGTTCAAACTGACCAGCCCCTGGCGCATTTAAGCGGAAATAGGACTGTAATGGAATGTCAACTTGTACACCTTTTGGCACATATACGAAGGACCCACCAGACCAAACCGCACCATGTAAGGCTGCAAATTTGTGGTCCGTTGGCGGAACTAAGGTCATGAAATATTGACGTACAAGATCTTCATGCTCATGAAGGGCTGTTTCAATATCAGTATACACAACACCTTGCTTTACCAAATCTTCTTGAATACTATGATATACTACTTCAGAGTCATACTGCGCACCAACACCAGCTAGTGATGTTTTCTCAGCTTCAGGAATCCCTAAGCGATCAAACGTGCTTTTAATATCTTCTGGTACTTCATTCCAGTCACCTTTCATGTCAACTTTTGGTTTAACATAGGTAACAATATTAGCCATATCAAGACCGCTAATATCAGGAATCCAAGTTGGAATATCTAATTCATTATAAATTTTTAAAGATTTTAAACGGAAGTCAAGCATCCATTCCGGTTCATTTTTATTTGACCAAATTTCGCGGATAATATCTTCCGTAAGGCCTGCATTCGATTTAAAAGAATATTCAAATTCATTCTTTATATCGTAGACGCCACGGTCCATATCCTCCACATAGGTTTTTTTTCTAGTTTCCATGAGTGCCTCCTAAACTAACGCTTTGTAAGCATCGTAGCCTTTGCTTTCAATGTCTGCTACTAAGGATGCGTCCCCAGTTTTTACGATTTTACCATTAATTAAAACATGTACAAAATCTGGTTTTAATTTTTGTAAGATGGAGTTATGATGCGTAATAATAAGTACGGCATTTTCTTTAGTATGGAAGCGATCAACCCCATCTGATACAATACGTACTGCATCAACGTCAAGACCAGAGTCTGTTTCATCAAGCATAGCTAATTTTGGATTCAAGATGGACATTTGTAGAATTTCATTCTTTTTGCGTTCACCGCCACTAAAGCCTTCGTTAACATAACGTTGTGCATAAGATGCATCAAAGGATAATTCATCCATTTTTTCTTTTAATTCTTTTTTGAAGGCTAACGCACGAACATTTTCACCGGTTACAGTAGCTTTAGATGTTCTAATAAAGTTTTCTACAGTAATACCAGGAATAGCAATTGGATTTTGGAAGGACATAAAAATACCAGCCTTAGCACGATCATTTACGGCTTCGTCTGTAATATCTTCACCATCAAATGTAATAGAACCTTCGGTTACTTCATATACAGGATTCCCCATAATAGCATTTGCTAATGTGGATTTACCAGCACCATTAGTACCCATTACAACATGGATTTCACCTTTATTAATAGTTAAATCAATACCTTTTAGGATTTCTTTGCCCTCAACGGACACGTGTAGATTCTCTACGCGAAGTAATTCTGACACAGTACAGTCACTCCTTTTATTCTTAATTATGTCTTTAAGTTATATATTATGTATTCGTTAGATTTTATAAGAAAAGCGGTATCCCACCAAAGTGAAACACCGCTTTTAACAGCAAAAATATTCTACCACTTCGGTAAACAGCAAATCTTACAACATCTATTCCTAATAAACATTATACAATCTAACTGTATCCAGTGCAAGTTAATTTCTACTATTTTACTATGAATTTGTTTATATTATCGAATTTTTTGAATTTTATCAAAAAATATGACTCTCATTAGCTTTATTAAACTAGTGATTTTTGGGCAAACTTTGAAATTACCTTTTAATTATAACATATTATCATTAGAAATGATAGTTTTTCCTTATAAATCAGTAAAATCTAATGTTGCAAATAAATCATCCAAGGTTTCAGCTCGACGAATTTGAGTAATGGACCCATCTTCATTTAATAATAGTTCAGCTGATTTTAGTTTACCATTATAATTAAACCCCATAGAATGTCCATGAGCACCTGCATCATGAATTATAATGCGATCACCTCTATCGATTTTCGGTAATTTACGATCAATGGCAAATTTGTCATTATTTTCACAAAGTGAGCCTGTTACATCATATACATGATTAAGGGGCGCATCTTCCTTACCAACTACGGTAATATGATGATAAGAACCATATAAAGCAGGACGCATTAAATTAGCCATACAAGCATCTAAACCTATATAGTTTTTATAAATATTTTTATGGTGAATGGCTGTTGTAACTAAATAGCCATAAGGACCTGTTACCATACGGCCACATTCAAAGGCCAAGGCAATAGGGCTATGATTATTACCTATAATCATACGGTCATAGGCTTCTTTAATCCCTGCACTCAAGGCTTCATAGTCAACTGGTGTTTCTTCTGGTCGATAGGCTACACCAATACCGCCACCAAAATCAATGAAATCTACTTCTATGCCTGTTTCTTCTTTTACACGAAGAGCTAAATCAAACATTAACTCAGCTGTGCCAATGAGCCCTTTGATATCTAATTCATTAGATACTACCATAGTGTGTAAGCCAAAACGGGATACACCACGAGTTTTGCAATAATTAATAGCTTCAATAATTTGATCTGCCATCATACCATATTTAGCTTCTTCAGGAAGACCAATAATTGTATTACCACCATGCTTTAAAGAGCCTGGATTATAGCGGAAAGCTAAACGGTTAGGTAAACTACCATGTTCTTCTAAATAAGCGACATGAGTAATGTCATCAAGATTAATAATGGCCCCTAATTCCATGGCTTTGGCATACTCTTCATACGGTGTATCATTGGATGAAAAGATGATATTATTCCCCATTATACCAACTTTTTCACACAATACGAGTTCTGCCATAGAAGAACAGTCTGCACCTACGCCTTCGCGTTGTAATAAACGCATAATATATGGATTAGGTGTTGCCTTTACGGCAAAATACTCTTTAAAATCTTTAGCCCAACTAAAGGCTTTAATAAAGCGACGAATATTATTTACAATTCCTTGTGCATCATATAAATGAAATGGTGTCGGATATTCAGCAATAATTTCTTCTAAACGGGCCGCTGTAATGGGTAATTTTTTCTCATTCATCAATCTTTCTCCTCACTCAATGACCTTGCAATTAGTAATAATTGTCAGCCCTTGTTTTATTTTGTAATAATGAATCTTAAGTATATGTAAGATTATACTTAATTTTATTGGCGTTCGTCAATTCTATAGAAAAAAATAAAAATACCCACATCAATTGATGTGGGTATTTTATTAAATGCCATGTAGCAGCATAATTACATATTAGCTGAGCTAACTATTACTAGGTATAAAATAATCTAGATTACATCATACCGCCCATGCCACCCATTGGAGGCATAGCAGGTGCTGCTGGTGCATTTTCTTCTACTTTATCAGCTACAATGCTTTCTGTAGTCAATACTAAGGACGCAATAGAAGCTGCATTTTGAAGAGCAGAACGAGTCACTTTAGCAGGGTCAACGATACCAGCTTTAACCATATCTACATATTCTTCAGTTAATGCATTGAAGCCTACGCCAGAATCTGTATTTTTAACACGTTCAACTACAACAGAACCTTCTAAACCAGCATTATAAGCAATCTGGCGAAGTGGTTCTTCAACAGCGCGTTTTACAAGGTTAATACCAGTTTGTACATCCCCTTCTTCTTTTAAAGTTTCAAGAGCAGGTAAGATGTCAATTAAGGTTGTGCCACCACCAGCTACAATACCTTCTTCAACAGCTGCACGAGTTGCATTTAAAGCATCTTCAATGCGAAGTTTTTTATCTTTCAATTCAACTTCAGTAGCCGCACCAACTTCGATAACAGCTACACCACCAGCTAATTTTGCTAAACGCTCTTGTAATTTTTCTTTATCAAATTCAGATGTTGTTTCATCAATTTGACCTTTAATTTGGCCTACACGCTGTTTAATAGCTGTATTATCGCCAGCACCATCAATAATTACAGTTTCGTCTTTAGTTACACGTACTTGACGAGCTGTACCAAGGTCTTCTAATTCAACGCTATCTAATTTACGGCCCATATCTTCAGTGATTACAGTACCACCAGTTAAAATAGCAATATCTTCAAGCATTGCTTTACGGCGGTCACCAAAACCAGGAGCTTTAACAGCTACTGCTTTGAAAGTACCACGCAATTTATTAACTACTAATGTAGCTAATGCTTCACCATCAAGATCTTCAGCAATAATCAATAATTCTTTACCTTGTTTTACAACTTTTTCAAGTGTTGGTAACATATCAGCAATAGCACTGATTTTACGATCTGTAATCAAGATGTATGGTTCATTCATAACAGCTTCCATTTTATCTGGATCAGTTACCATGTAAGGAGAAATGTAGCCACGATCAAATTGCATACCTTCTACTACAGAAAGATCTGTTTGCAAACCTTTAGATTCTTCAACAGTAATTACGCCGTCATTGCCAACTTTTTCCATAGCTTCTGCAATAAGACCACCGATTTCAGAATCGCCAGCGGATACAGAGGCTACTTGTGCAATATCAGCTTTACCGTTTACTTTAATCGATTTTTTCTTAATTTCTTCTACCAAAGTTTTTACAGCTAATTCAATACCTTTTTTCAAGATCATTGGATTAGCACCAGCTGCTACATTGCGCATACCTTCTTGAATCATAGCTTGTGCTAATACAGTAGCTGTAGTTGTACCATCACCAGCTACGTCATTTGTTTTGGTAGCAACTTCTTTTACAAGTTGTGCGCCCATATTTTCAAATGGATCAGCAAGTTCAATATCACGAGCAATAGTAACACCGTCATTAGTGATAGTAGGTGCACCAAATTTTTTATCTAATACTACATTACGACCTTTTGGTCCTAAGGTTACTTTTACTGCATTTGCTAATGCATCTACGCCGCGGCCTAAAGCACGACGAGCGTCTTCATTAAAAAGAATTTCTTTTGCCATAATCTATTACCTCCTAAGGTTAATTACATAACCTCAATATATAAATTAGTGAATATATAGTAGCTACTTGCTAGATTATAAAATAGCTAAAATATCACGTTCGCTAATTACTAGATGATCTACACCATCAATTTTAACTTCTGTACCGGCATATTTGGAGAACATTACTTTGTCACCAACAGCTACTTCAGGAGCAACACGTTGACCATTGTCATATACTTTACCAGCGCCAACAGCTACTACTTCACCTTCGGAAGGTTTTTCTTTTGCTGTATCTGGTAAAAAGATGCCACTTTTTGTTTTTTCTTCTTTTTCAAGGACACGAATTATAACACGGTCGCCTAAAGGTTTCATCATTGTCAATCTCTCCTTTGAACTAATGGATTGTAAATTTTTATTTTGTTAGCACTCACTAACCTCGAGTGCTAACTACAAGTATTATTATATCCGAATTGAAAATAATTGCAAGTATTATTTTTGATTTTTTGACTTTTTGTCACTAAAAAAAGCAGTGCTTATACACTGCTCTTTTTAGCGGCGGCTATAATTTTTTGACAAGTTTCAACAATTGTTATGTGTTTATCCATACTAAAAGAGCGCAAACGTTTATAGGCGTCGTCTTCACTTATTTTATAAAGATTTTGTAAAATTCCCGTCGCTTTCGCAATTAATTTTCTTTCTTCTAAGGTATTTTCTAAGGCCTCAATGTTGGTTTTTAAGGTTTGCTCTTCGGTATACCGATGATACGCCATTTCTAAAGTAGGAATGAGTTGATCTTCTCGCACAGGCTTAATCAAATAGCCATATACGCCCGACTGGCCAGCTTTTTTGACTAAATCTTGCTGACTATAGGCTGTTAGTAGTACAACCGGTCCCCACTGATTATGGCGAATTTGTCGAGCCGCTTCAATGCCGTCTAATTCTGGCATTTTAACATCCATTACAATCACATCAGGTTTTAAACTTTTTGCTTTAGCAAGGGCTTCGACCCCATTTTTACCTTCCCCAATTACTTCATAGCCTGCCGCTTCTAATTGATCGCGTATATCCATACGAATTAAAGATTCGTCATCTACAATAAGGACTCTCATGACATTCTCCTCAATTTTAACTCACTATTAACTTTTCTATTACCTCACTTTTAAAGCTTCGTTATAATTCAGTCTCTTCTGGAAATTGAATTATAACTACAGTACCTTTAATCTCACCTGGTCCAATTTGAAAAGTACCAGCAAGTTCATTAGTGACTAAATTTTTTATTATTTGTAAGCCTAGTCTACTAGAAGCTATACTGTCAAAATCTGCAGGTAAACCCTGTCCATTATCACTAACCCTTAGGGTAATCAAACCTGACTGTATGCTCCCTTGTATTTCTAAAGTTGGTATATTTTGCGAAGTTAAGTTATTTATATCATCTGTAATTGCGGTAGTTCGTTTAGCTAATAAGGCAGAACGACCAAGAGCAAAGCCGTGTTCAAAGCTATTAGAAATTAGTTCATTTAAAATGAGAGATATGTAGCCCGCTCGATGAGACGACAATAAAATAGGTGGTCCTATATATTCACAGTTAATTACATCATCAGCTTGTAATAAAGCTCGTTTTAAAAGTCGAATGAGCTCTTCGGCAATAGTTCGTAAATCAATATAATCTTCTTCATAATGAGAAATTACTTCATGGACTAAGGCCATGCTTTCAATACGACTTACCCCTTCTTGAAGTGCTTTTTTCACTTGCTCTGAGTCAGAACGACGAGCTTCCATACGTAGTAAGCCGGCCACAGTTTGTAGATTATTTTTTACTCGATGGTGTATTTCTTTTATAACAGAATTTTTTACCAATAATTCTTGTTCCTTACGGCGTAAGGCTGTTTTATCTTTTAAAAATAAAAAACTTCGTTTAGTACGACTACTACCTGTAATAGGTAGTATTGTTTGTTCTACGATAATATCGCCATAAATTTCTTCGGCAATGGACCCACGGTGTTCACGAATCGCTTGTTTAACCCAGCTCATTTTTAAAGCGCCACCATAAATGGAAGTTCCTAATAAACGACGATCAAAGCCTAATAAATCCACTAAATGAGAAGCCGCTTCATTGGCATATAAAATGATTCCAGCCTCGTCAAAGATAATAATGCCATCTTGATACGATAAGGGTTTATATAAATCATCTTGATTCTGTTGTGGTACAATCATGGCCATATACGTCGTCTCTGCCAAGACATCAGAAGCCGCTAATAAAAGTGCATCTGTTTGAGGTTCTAAGCCATTGTGAATGATAGCTAACCCAGCAATACATTTTCCCCCATTATCTACAATAGGAAATGCCAATAATCGAGCTAATTGGCCATAATGACGCTCCATAAAGCCTTTAACCGGTTGTCCCTGTTGTAATAGTTCTTGCCATAAACTCACTTCATAAGGGTTTAACAGTATAGTTTCACCATCAAGCTGCTGTTGCGGCCAGTCTTTCAAGGAACCTAACACTAAAATTTGTTTATCGTTAGTGCCAGTAAATATGCAAACTTCTTGCTGTGGCAAAGAAGCACCAAATGGTAATAATTGAGCCACTTGTAATAATAGGCGCTGTTGTGGTTCTGATAAATCCGTATATTGTTGTAATCGCTCTGCTAGTATGGATTTTTCATTCATAGCTTATACCTTATGCTTGACCTAGCGGTATAGCTGGTTTGGCATTTAAATGTAAATCACTAAATTTGCCAGCCTTAGCCATATAATAGGCACGACAACCAATCATTGCTGCATTATCTGTGGCTAAAATACCACTTGGGCGATAAAAGGTGAAGCCTTCTTGTTCACACATAGTAGCTAAGGCATCTTGTAAATGTTTATTAGCTGATACACCGCCAGCTAAGGTAATTTTCAGTTGTCCCGTGGCATGAGCAGCTTCACAAGTCTTATGAACTAGCACATCAATAATGGCTTGCTGAAAAGAGGCAGCTACATCGGCTTCATTAATAGGTTCCCCTTTTTGTTTAGCACTATTTAAATAATTAAGAACCGCTGATTTTAAACCACTAAAACTAAATTCAAAATTCCCCTTCTCTTGTAAAGCTTTAGGAAATTCAATAGCAAAAGGGTTTCCAGTAGAACCTACTTTTTCAATTTGTGGCCCTCCTGGATACGGATACCCCATAACACGAGCTATTTTATCAAAAGCTTCGCCTGCTGCATCATCACGAGTTTGGCCTAATACTTCAAACGTTTCATAATCTTTAACTACGACTAACATAGTATGGCCACCAGAAACAACTAAACTTAAAAAAGGTGGTTCTAAGTCAGGATGAGCCAAAAAGTTAGCAAAAATATGACCTTCCATATGGTGAACCCCAATAAGTGGAATGCCAGTAGCAAAGGATAAGCCTTTAGCAGCAGCCACGCCAACTAATAAGGAGCCTACTAAGCCCGGGCCATAGGTAACGCCAATATGATCCATATCTTCTAATTTCACATTAGCATCTAATAAGGCTTGATCTACTACAGGAATAACTTGTTCTATATGATGACGGGATGCAATTTCAGGCACAACGCCACCAAATCTTTGATGAATGGGCACTTGACTAGAAATTACATTCGATAAAACCTGACGACCATTTACTAATACGGCCGCCGATGTTTCATCACAACTACTTTCGATGGCTAAGGTATATACATCGTTCACACCAGGGCCTCCTCTCTTATAATAGACATAATATAGGCATCTTCAATAGGTTCGGTATAATAATTCTTCCGAATCCCTTTAACGGTAAGACCTAAACGGCGATACATTGTAAGAGCTGCTACATTAGAAATGCGCACTTCTAAAAATATTTCATTCATGCCCCGTTTAAATAATTCTTTTATGAGTTTACGCGTAAGCATAGCGCCATATCCTTCGCGCCGAAAATCAGGATGAATGGCTATATTTGTAATTTGACCTTCATCTAAGACAAGCCAAGCACCAGCATAGCCAATAATTCGATTATCTTCTTCAGCTACTAAATATAAACGTTGTTCTGTTTCCGTTAGTTCAGTCGTAATTGAGTCTAAGGACCAAGGTACAGAAAAGCAGGCTTTTTCGATTTCAAAAATAGCTTCTATATCGTCTAATGTAGCCAGCCGTAAACTAAGCATGATCCACCTCATCATGCAATGTAGAGGCTGCTTCAGTAACAACTACAGTAGGTTCTTGCCCTTTCATTTGAGCCGCTAATTCAGGATGTTTAGCATCCCAAACAACTTCCGCTTCAGAACGGCGAATATAATAAGGGGCTATAGCATTGGCTTCATCAGGTGCACCTTGTAAAAAGCGTGGTAAAGCTGCAAGCAATAAACTGCTAGCCCTAGGAATGCGCAAAGACAAGGGGCTTAGTAAAAGTTGTGAACCATATTCAGAAATTGCACTAGCTACTTTAGTAATACCATCACCCACAAGAGTTACCATTTCGTTACGCTCAGCCAGTTCTGCTAAGGCTTCTGCACGTACTTTTACAGTTGGTTCTTGAATACACTGTAAATGCCCTTCTTGCCAACGATATAAACCTTCATATACATTCTTTTTCTGTGCATCAATCATAACAGCTAATAAGCCATTAGCTTGCCAAAAGTTATGAGCCAGTACTTCCATAGTCATTACACCTAATAAAGGTACCTGCCAAGCATAGGCTAACGCCTTAGCTGTTCCTAAACCAATTCGTAATCCTGTAAAAGAGCCAGGTCCTATACTTACTGCAATCCCTTGAATGGCATCTTTTGTGACGCTACATTGTTTCATTAATAATTCAATATGAGGTACTAATTGCTCTGAATGTGTTAAACCCGCTTGAATGGTCAACTCGCCGACTAATTTTTCTTCAGTCATGAGTGCTACGCTAGATACAGCGCTGCTTGTTTCAATGCCCAGATACATATTGTCCTCCTATTGTTATAAGTTCATCTTGTGTAAGTTCTGATGTCTGCCAAATGCTCTCTCTACTGCCATCTGGTTGCGCCATTAAGGTAATCCATAATACTTCTAAGGGCAATGCATCAGGGAATTTATCAGCCCATTCTACCAAACTTAAGGTATCTTCAGTAAATTCACCAAAACCAATATTTTCTAATTCATACACATCATCTAAACGGTACACATCAAAATGATATAAAGTGCCGGCTTCTGTTTCATATGTATTCATTAATGCAAAGGTTGGGCTTGTTACTTCATCAGTTACACCAAAACCACGAGCTACGCCTTGTGAAAAATGAGTTTTGCCCGTACCTAAATCACCAACTAAAGCAATACAAAGGGGCTTATTATATGTTTTTAAAAAAGTACCTAATTGATACCCTAATTGTTCCGTATCGCTAACAGTATTAGTATTACAATGTAGGACTTGAGTATCTTTAGTCGTATTTATCATATATTTCATTACTCCTTTGATTGATGTTGTTTAAAATGATCATATCCTTTAGCGTATAAAGAGATTGTTGTATTAGAGCCAGTACGTAATATAACATGATTTGCGTTATTGCTACTATTAGAGGTAACTAGTCCAATACAATGCAGTGACTCCTGAGCGTCTATTAAAGGACGTAATTTAGCTGGTACAGTAGCAACTAATTGAAAATCTTCGCCTCCATATAAGGCCCAATTTAGAGGATCAACACTTAATTGCTCTGCCAAAGTTATAACTTCTTTATGAAGCGGAATTGATTCTGCTTCAATCTCAATTGATACGTTTGAAGCCTTAGCGATTTCATGAAGTTCACTGCTAAGGCCATCGCTAATATCATTTAGTGCTGTAACTCCTTGTTGGCGTAACCATTGACCCCAATATATTTGTGGCTCTGGTTGTTGATGTGCTTTCTTACAGAAATTAAAACCTTCACATTTCTCTAATAGAGCAGCTAAGCCGGCCGCACTACTACCTATTTCATTTGTAACTACCACAATATCGCCTACCTGAGCACCACTTCGTAATACAGCTTGTCCGCTTGGTACTTCACCAATTACAGTAACATTCAAAGCTAACGAACCTTTCGTTGTTACAGTATCGCCACCAATAAGATTTACCTTATATTTACTGCAGATAGCTTTTAGGCCTGTAAAAATAGACTCCATATAAGCTAGTTCCGTAGCCTGAGGAATGGCTACTGCAATGACGGCTTGTTTAGGTACACCCCCCATAGCTGCAATATCGCTAATATTAGCAGCCCCTAAGCGATAACCTACATCAAAGGGATTCGTTGTTTCAGCAGAAAAGTGTATGCCTTCAACCATCATATCCGTTGTAATGAGTTGCTCATAGTCTGGCGTGGCTCGATAAACAGCACAATCATCACCGATGCCTTGTATAACCGACGATGTATCATAGAGGGTATTTGTACTAATGGCATCAATAAAACCAAATTCACCTGTTTCTGAAACCTTCATAACGCCCTCCTAACTATAAAAGTATTTATAAGTATATTTCTATTTCATAGAATCGTTATTATTATAGCATACTTTAAAAAATGGTTCAGCGTACAACAGATAAAAAGGACACATCATTGGTTATTCAAAAGTTATAAAAACTTTTAAACCATAACCAACGATATGTCCATAATTATGTGAGGATTAAAATATACGAGTTGTATGATACTCTTATTTTACAATTTGTTGTTCCATACGACTCATAGGTTCACTTACATCATAGCCACCATAGGTTTCAATTCGTTCACCATCTACGAGAAGTAGAACTTTTTTGACAGAGTCAAAACTAGTAGCCGTATTTACGATTGAGGCTAAGCGAAGTTGTGCAGATAAGCCATCTACTTTGCCCCCTTCTAAGAATTCTTTAGACAAGTTAATACGAGCTACATCATCTTTAATTGCCACATCTTTAACTGTTACCTTCTTTGGAAACACAGGATATTTTTGACGACTATCTTCATCAAACAAGAAAGAAATCGCATATTTTAAAGTTTTCTTCTCTGTATCTACCGTAATAGTCTGTGGGCGAACACCCTTACCATCATCTCGAGGCACATAAACTACCATTTTTGACATGGAATCTTTAACATCCTTGTCATTTGTAGTTTGGCTACTTGATGTAGTCACAGCTTGTTTAGAACCCTCGGCTGATTCAGTGGCAATTGAACTACAGCCAGCTATTACAAATAGCATAACTGCCAGGAGGGTAGTATATACGAGTTTTATATTATGAAACATAATTATTACCCCCTAAAATAGTTTTCAATGCCATCGGCAATTTCATCAGCAAATTCTTGTTGTACTTTATCGGATTTCAATAAAGCTTCTTCCTTAGGATTAGAGATAAAACCTAATTCAACTAAAGCAGCTGGCATTAAAGAGCGACGTAACACATATAAGTTACCTGGTTGGATACCACGATCGCCACCAAAGCCTGTTTCATCAGCAATTTGAGCTTGAATACGAGATGCTAAACGCGTATCATACTGAGTTTTATCATAATAATAAGTTGAAATGCCACCTACATTTGGATTACTGAAAGAATTAATATGTACACTAATAAATAAATCAGATTTATTAGCTGTACCTACATCAACGCGTGCCTGTAATTCATCAGGACCAGATGCATTAGGGCCGTATACATCGACATCAGTAGTACGAGTCATGTTAACTTTTGCCCCTTTAGCTTCTAAGGCTTTTTTCAATTTCATAGAAATTGGTAAGGTAACATTCTTTTCCATTAAACCAGTTGGACCAATTGCACCTGGGTCACTACCACCATGACCAGGGTCAATAGTAATCACTTTACCTGCAATGCCACCACTTGTTTTGTAATCAATCGTTATTGCCTTAGGTTGACTGGCCGTAGCAACAACAGTTGGCGCTTTAGCTGGTTGCGTAGTGCTTGCAGTTTGGTTAGATTTTTTATTTGATTTCTTATCTGTATTGACTGTTGTGGTTGTTGTTTTAGGTGTAGTTACTTTTGGTGTACTACCATAGTATACACTTCTTGGTGCAACCCCTTTTTGTTGAATATCAATAACCATACGATCTGGTTTATTATTCACCTTATCCTTTTTAAGGGAAAAGACTTTAATATCTCCCACATCAATAGCAGTTGGTGTGTTGAGAACAACATTAACATGTTTACTCTTTTGGCTTAATTGAGCTTTGGATACAATTTTTGGATCCATTGATAATGATGTTTCTTTTGTTTTTAACTTTACATTTTTTAATTGCACTGTTGTTGTTGTCCCTGCTTTATCAATGGAAGCTGAAGCTTCTACTGGCGCAGTTAAACTTAAAACCACCCGTACAAAAGGAATTGGTGCATCATTTCGTGTCACCCAATTAACATCTGTTACATCCGCTGCGCGTACAGACATAGCCCATAAGGGAAATGCTATTACTGTAAACAACAGGGCTAACCATAGTTTTCGCAACAATCTCACTCCTATCACTGGCCTTATAGTAAAAAAGACCCCTTATTTGATTTCTAAGTAATTTACATACACAACACATATATTCTTACAGTCCCTATTGTTCAACACAAAGTCTGAAAACCATATGGACATGTTTAGTTTATTATAACATAGGTTTTCCAAGATTCTTGAAAAGCCCATGATTTTCATAGACTGTTCACAAAGCAAACATACGCTCCTATAGCGTGTAAAGCCCGATTCAAAAGGGTTTTACCATTCCTATAGGAGCGTATGTTTTAAATAATAGTCTTTTAGTTTTTACTTGACAAGATTTATCGTTCCGTTGTTACATTCCAAGTATTGCCATCTGTATGAATGCGAATTGTCCCTTGCGTATCTGTACGGTATACTAAAATATTCTCAGAATTGAGACGTTTTAAGGCCTGTGATGTAGGATGTCCATAATCATTATGTAAGCCTACCGAGATCACAGCCAGTTCTGGTCGAACAGAGCGTAAAAAGTCTTTTTGTGATGAACTAGCACTACCGTGGTGGCCTACTTTAATAACTCGGCTTGATAGTTTAGTATTTTCCTCTTTTGTTAAACGGTTTTCTTCCGCTCGAGAGGCATCACCAGTAAAGAGCATAGAAAATTTGCCAAACACTAATTTACCTACAATGCTATTATCATTAGGATCAGATCGACCTTTATTATCCAGTATATAATCTCCTTTTGTAGGCGCATATACAGTGAAGGTTGCCCCATTGCCTAAATCAACTGTATCCCCTTTATATAGAGCTGTAAGAGGAATTTTTTTATTAGTAATATTCTTTACATATGTTTTATATACGGATGTAGTAGCGTCCATGCCATTATCATATACGTGACTAATAGGAATCCCCGCTTTAATTAAGGCATAAAAACCACCCATATGATCCGCATGAGGATGAGTAATAATTACATTTTTTAAGGATTTTACATTGTACTGTTTTAATAAGGCAATTAAACGCTCTCGATGATCAACCTCACCAGTATCAATTAAGGTATACTCATCACCTACTTTAATTAAATGCGCATCCCCTTGCCCTATATCTAATGTATATACATCGAGTGTACCTGATATGTCAGCACTTTGACTTGATGCGGTGCTATGACCACTTTGACCTAAATTAGGAATATTAGCTTGTAAATTACAGCCACTAACTGTTAAAGAGCCAACAACTAAAGCAATTACGAGTGTAATATACGTAAGCCAACGTTTAATATAATATTGCATACTTCACCTGACTTATTCTTCTTCCATTAAAGCTGTCATTACATACGGTACCTGACGACTTACTTCAGACGGGGTAAATCCTTGATGACGCTCTTCATATAATACATCAGCCGCAGCTCCATGAAGATATACACCGGCCATAGCGGCTTCTACTTCTTCTAAGCCTTGACCTAATAAACTTGCAATAATACCGGTTAACGCATCACCCATACCACCAGTGCCCATACCTTCATTGCCACTGTTGTTAACAGCTACTAAACCATCTGGTGAAGCTATAACTGTAGGAGCTCCTTTTAGAACTAATACGACTTGGTATTTTATAGCAAATTGACGTGCTGCTTCAATACGGTTAGCTTCTATCGTTTCAATGGTGAGTCCTGTAAGGCGAGCAAATTCACCAGGATGAGGGGTCATAATCACAGGGCGCTCTCGCTTACTAAATTCAGCCCCTATAATATCCATATGACCTAAAGCCCAAAGAGCATCTGCATCAATTATGAGAGGAACCGCTGTGGTTGTCATAAAATTCTTAGCCAATGTAGTCGTTTCTTCATTGCGGCCTAAGCCAGGGCCAATAACAACCGCTTCTTTATCCACACTATGCATGCGTAAATGAAGTAAATTGCCAAAAGAACCGGTCATAACTTCAGGCATTACTTTAGTCTGTAGCATAGTCAAACAATTAGAAGGAACCACTGTAGTTACTTTACCAGCGCCCGTATAAATGGCAGCTTCTGCCGCTAGTAATGGGGCCCCTATCATACCATCTGAACCACCAATAATCAAAGTATGACCATTAGTCCCTTTATGAGCTGTTGGCTCGCGTTCTGGCAATAAAGCAGCTACTAAATCAGCTGTAATCAATTCTGTAGGAAAATATTCATTACTCTCATCTAAGAGCGCAGTTTCCCACGCAAAGCCCAAACCTTTGATAATAATTTCACCACAATAGGATTTTCCAGGATACAGGCACATTCCCTGTTTAGGAGCCCCAAAGGTAACTGTCATATCCACGCCTAACGTTCCTGTAGCGACAGCACCAGTATTGGCATCAAGCCCTGATGGCACATCAATCGCTACTAAGAGAGTATCTGGATATGTATCAACATGAGCTTCCATGCGATCCAATAATTCTAAAATAGGCTCTTGTAATTCCCCACTTAAGCCTGTGCCAACTAATCCATCAACAATAACATGAGCAGCTTCAAAAACATCGCCGTCCTCTAGGGTGAGCACAGGAATTTCTAAAGCTTCAATGGTAGCCAGTTGTGCCTGAAATAAGGGGGAACCTGCTTTATTATCATTAGGAACAACGATGCGAACTTCGTGCCCCCATTCTTCTAATTGGCGAGCCGCTACTAAACCATCAGCACCATTATTACCTTTACCAGCTACAATAACGACTTCTAAAGGTCCTTCTACTTCTTCAAAAGCAGTTACAATTGCTTCGGCCACACCACGTCCAGCATTTTCCATGAGCACAGCTAACGGTAAATGACCTTTTGTGGGAGCCCATTGATCAATAAATTGAGCCTCTTCTTTGGCTAAAATACGCATAAAAACTCCTTTCTAACCCTGTAGCAATCTTTTATATACTATATTTGTTTAAGCATACATCCCTTGGATAAGCAATTATACCAACAGTACTGTAGCCACTGCGTAGGTATGACAATGACTAATCGTGACTTCGATTTGAGTAAATCCCCTAGCCTCAAATATATCTTTGAATTTACCTTGCAAGATAAAATGTGGAGCGCCTAGTTTATCTCGGCGTATTTCCAAATCTTGCCAAGAACCTTCTCTAAAACCTGTTCCTAAGGCCTTAACAAATGCTTCTTTTGCCGCATACATCCCAGCCAACGACGCAGCTTCTTGCTTACCACGACTATTTGCATACTTTAATTCTTCTACTGTATACACACGATTTGCAAAATTATCTTTAGTTACAGCCTTAGCAATTCTTGCAATTTCAATTATATCTGTGCCAATTTTCATGGAATTACCTTTCCCATTGCGTCTAAAATAAAAGCCCCTGAAAATCAGGAGCTTTTCTCACTAACCGCGTAAAGAACGAATCATATCTGCTCTATCAGTTGCCCCAAAGACAGCTGAACCAGCCACTAAAATATCTGCACCAGCTTCACGAACTAAAGGAGCCGTTTCTAAATTAACACCGCCATCCACTTCAACAACGGCATTTGTGTTTTCAAAATACTCAAATAAAGCTTTTGCTTTTTTTATTTTGCGAACTGCATGAGGAATAAATGATTGTCCCCCAAAACCAGGATTGACGCTCATAATTAAAATCATATCTAAATCACCAGCAATGTCTTCCAATACAGCTACTGGTGTGGATGGATTTAAAGATACCCCTGCTTTCATACCATAGGATTTAATTTCCTGTACTAAGCGGTGCATATGAGGTGTGGCCTCAGCATGAAATGTAAAATATTCAGTCCCAATATCAGCAAAGGCTTTAACATAATCAGCAGGATTAGTTACCATTAAATGCACATCAAAAGGCAATGCTGTATGTTTGCGTAATGCCTTAATTACGGGAGCACCAAATGTGAGATTTGGCACAAAATGTCCATCCATGATATCAATATGTAATAAATCAGCTCCACTTAATTCAATGCTTTTTATTTCTTCTTGTAGACGCGCAAAATCAGCGGATAACATAGAAGGTGCAATTTTTACCATATTCTCACCATTTCCTTTGACTGCGAATTTCTTCGCGAATGACTAAATACGATTCATATCGGCCAGCACTAATTTGACCATTTTCTAACGCTTCTTTTACGCCACACACAGGCTCATGTTCATGGTAGCAAGGGCTAAATTTACAGGATTCTTCCGCAGCTAAGAATTCAGGATATAAAGACGGTAAACGTTCTTCAGATATATCGCTAAAGTCAATAGCACTAAAACCAGGCGTATCCATGATAAAAGAGTCGCCGTCTAAACTATATAAAGAGGCATGACGGGTTGTGTGACGTCCTCTTTTTATTTTATCACTCACTTCCCCAGTTTGAAAAGCAAAAGACGGTTCAATACCATTAAGTAAACTACTTTTACCTACACCGGAAGGACCTGCAAAAGCACTTACTTTATGATGTAATTGCACTTTTAAATCTTCAAGGCCTTCGCCTGTTCGCGTTGAAGTAAGAATTACAGTATAACCAATTTTACGATATACCGCCGCTAAAGCAGCGGTACTCTCATCTTTTAAGTCACATTTATTAATACAAAGTACTAACGGAATATCGGCATGCTCAATCATTACAATTAGCTTATTAAGTAATAATTCATTAATATCAGGCTCATGAGCTGCTACTACTAAAATTACTTGATCTAAATTAGCTACATGAGGTCGTTTCAACTCATTATGACGTGGGAGTATTTTTTCAATTGTTCCAGCAGGGTCAAATGTTACTCGATCACCTACTAATAAAGAGTAACGTCCTTGTTTTAAACGACCACGTACTTTACATTCATGAACATTCCCCACTTCATCCTGTACATAGAAATAACCGTTCATATTTTTAATGACAATGCCTGTATTCATAGTCCTCCTATAATGTTTGATCTTGTACTAAAGCGCCATTTAAATATACTTGAATTTGAACTTTTCCAGTACCCGACACATCTTTTACAATTCGTTCGCCCGGTTGAGCTGTTCCATCAAAGACTGTATTCGAGCCAGCATCATCGGTTACAACAATACGAACGGATTGATTAGCTTTTCCAGATGGAACTGTAATATCTACTGTGCCCTTAGTTACGGAACTATCACTTGGTTTTGGGTCAGCCTTTTTCTTCACTTCTCCAGTTAAGGATACGGCTGTATTAGCATCTAAGGAACTACCCGATTCTGGATTTTGTTGTGTTACAACTGCTGTATCTTCACTACTTCCACTAATTGGACCTACTGTAAGGCCTAAAGCAGTCAATGCTTCTTTAGCCTCTTTAATAGTCATTCCTACTAAATTAGGTAATTCTATTTTTTGAACTTTAACTCGATTAACAGTAACATCGACAGTGGTTCCTTTAGTCACCTTTGAATCACTCGGTGGTGATTGCATTAAAATGACCCCATCTTCCTTGCCATCTTCAGAAGCTGTTGTTATCTTACCTACAACTAAGCCTAGCCCTTTTAAACGACTCTTAGCTTGTTCTAAGGTCATCCCTGTAATATCTGGCATAGTAATATCGCCTACACCTTTACTTACTACTAAATGAACTGTCCGCTGTTCTTTAACTTGTTCGCCAGCTTCAGGGCTTTGTGAAATAACTTGTCCTGCTGGAACATCAGGATTAGACACTTCACTTGTAGAAACACGTAGGTGATTATCCTCTAAAATATGTTTAGCTACCGATACTTGTTTCCCCACTACATTTGGTACATCGACAGTAGCATTGCTCCAGAAATTACCAAAACTTAAAAAGGCCCAAGCAAACGCTAATAAAAAGACGAAAAAAGCCCCTAACAAAATATATTTTTGTGGTAAGCGAGATAATTTAGTAAGCCAACTTTCTTTAACTGGCTCGTTTCCATAATAAACATCATCCTCTTCTAATTCACCATATGGTGATTCACTAACAGGCACCATAACTTGAGTACCAAAGTCATGCGGTACGCGTCGACCACTATTACTACTTACAAAGCCTTGTGACATGCGCAGTGCTGAAATCATTTCAGATATATTATTAAAACGATCCTCTGGTCGTTTCGCTAATGATTTAATAACCGCTGACTCTAATAAAGTAGGAATACTCGGATTATAACGAGTTGGGGATATTAATTTTTCTCTTACATGTTTTAAAGCAACGCTAATCGGCGTTTCACCTTCATAAGGAACTCGGCCTGTTAGCATTTCATAAAGCACAGCCCCTAAGGAATAGATATCAGTGCTTCCATTAACTGGCTTGCCACTAGCTTGCTCGGGTGATAAATAATGAGCAGATCCCATAATGGAATTTGTATACATCATAGTTGTGCCAGCATTCATAGCACGGGCAATACCAAAATCAGTAACCTTAATGCGACCTTGTTTAGTTATTAATACATTATGGGGTTTTATATCACAATGAACAATTCCCATTGCATGGGCATGTTCTAACCCTTCAGCAATAGCGATTGTAAATTTAACTGCATTATCAATAGGCAATCGTTCATGTCGAGTAATATATTCTTTTAAGGTTTCCCCTTCAATGTATTCCATGACAATATAGTGATATCCTTGATCAAATCCTACATCGTACATGCTCACAATATTAGGATGGCTTAGTTTACCAGCTGCTTGAGCCTCTCGTTTGAAGCGGGCTACGAAATCATCATCACCAGCAAAGTTTTGGTGCAATACTTTAATAGCTACAGGACGGCCTAATAATAAGTCTTCCCCTTTAAATACATCAGCCATGCCACCAACGCCAATTTTAGAAATTATTTTATAGCGATTATCAAGAACTAAGTCTTGTAATTTTGTTGCTGTTTCTTTCATGTTCTCACCTCACTCCTAGTCAACAGTACCTATCACTATTGTCACATTATCTCGAGCCCCATGATCGTAAACTAAGGTCATTAAGTCCTCAATAAGACGTTCATCTTTTGCTTCCTTACGGAAGGCTTCTTCAATTATACTTTGCTCGATGTAACCAGTGAGGCCATCAGAACACAACAAAATTCTATCCCCTGGAGCTAACTTATATTCACCGCCATCTATATCGACGACTGCCCCTACGCCAACCGCACGAGTTAATACATTGCGTTGCGGATGTTGTAACATATCGTCAGCAGCTAATTCACCAGCATCATACAAAACTTGTACCATCGAATGGTCAATACTTATTTGTGTAAGTTCTCCCTCATGAAAAACATAAAGCCGACTATCGCCTACATTAGCCCAATATAAAGTAGTCCCCACTACATAGGCTACAACAGCCGTTGTTCCCATTCCTTCTAATTCTGGTGTAGCTTGTACTCGATCAAAAACAGCTATATTCGCTTTAGCCACTGCTTGACGTAACGTGTCTACAGAAATAGTGTCTGCTGCCTGTAATTCTGCCGATATAGTATCGACTACCATGGTACTTGCGATTTCACCACCTTTATAGCCACCCATTCCATCAGTGACTATACAAAAGGAATCGCCAATATAAAATCGGTCTTCATTGCGCTGACGCACTAAACCAATTTTACTCATGCCTATACTTTTCATAGGTCCTCCTTCACACATGTTTCAATCATTCAGACTGTTTCTGAGCGTGTTGCACTTTTAATTGTCCACAGGCAGCTTGAATAGCATCGCCCATTTCTTTACGCACAGTTACAGCTACACCATAAGAAGCTACAATATTTTTAAAAGCTTCCATTTGGCGTCGTGACGGTTTAAACAGTTGAATATGTTCATTCCCATTAACAGGAATTAAATTAACATTACAATTTGGAAAATCTTTTACCAATTCACCTAATTCATGTGCATTTTCAATAGATGAATTAATACCATCAATTAATATATATTCAAATGTAACTCGACGATCAGTTTTTTCATAATAAGTTTTTACTGATGCCAATACATCTTCTAAATTATAGTGAGCACCAATTGGCATAATTTCACATCGAATAGTATCATTTGGGGCATGTAAACTAAGTGCTAAGGTAATAGGAATACCTTCATCAGCTAGCAAATAGATATTCTCTACAACACCACAAGTAGATAAGGTCATACGACGATAGCCAATATCAAAGGCTTCTTTTTCATGAAGCAGACGAAGTGCATTAATAGTGTTGGTATAATTTTGTAGTGGTTCGCCGGCTCCCATGACTACGATGGAGTGAATCCGCTCTTTTAGTAAAGCACCAAAAAGTAGTACTTGTGCCACAATTTCATGAGTTTCTAAATTCCGGTATAAGCCACCTGTGGTAGAAGCGCAAAACACACAACCCATAGCACAGCCTACTTGTGAAGATACACAAACTGAATTACCATAATGCTGTTTCATTAACACTGTTTCCACTTGATTACCATCTGAAAGTTTTAACAGTAATTTTTTGGTTAGACCATCGGGCGCAGTCTTTTCAGTCACCACTTCTGGAATAGAAATTACGCACTCCTTTACTAACCAGTCACGCATATTGCTTGGTAATTGTTGCATCGCTTCGAAATCAAAAACATAACGTTTATATATGTAATCCATAATTTGCTTGGCACGAAACTTTGGAAATCCTGCTTCCACAATTATGGTTTGTAATTCTGTGAGGTTCTTACCTAATAATTCTATCATAATTATATCCTTAAGTAATCAATTTTGTAAGTATTAACCCTGTTTACGTAGGCGTGCTATAAAAAAGCCATCCATTTCATCTCGTTGCGGCCATAACGTAATCATTGGACCTGTTACAGGAAATGGTAAAAACGGAGCACTATCTTCTAAGACAAATTCACTATGAGTAGCTAAAAATTTATTAACTACCTCTTCGTTTTCGGCTTCATTAATAGTACAAGTTGAATATACAAGTACACCGCCGTTCTTTACTGTTTTAGCAGCTTGTTCTAAAATATCAAACTGTAAAAGCGGTAATGATTGTAAAGACTCGGCTGTTTTATGCCAACGCATATCTAGCTTCCGCTGTAAAATACCTAGACCTGAGCAAGGCGCATCTACTAATACTTTATCAAATGTTTCTTGCCACTCAGAAGGTAGCTTTGTGGCGTCTTGCAATTTAAACTCAGCGTTAGTAACACCTAATCGTTTCGCATTTGTAGCCATGAGCCCTAATTTATGCTCATGAATATCATCAGCTATAATACGACCCTCATTATTCATGCGAGCTGCCATATGCATTGTTTTCCCCCCTGGAGCGGCACAGCAATCAAGAATATGCTCACCCGGCTTAGGATCCACTACATAGGCTACGGCCATAGAAGCTTCATCAGAAAAGGTTAAAATACCATCTTTTACTAATGAAGAGTTTTCTAAAGACCCATGATGGCGCGTAATATGTACTGCTTCTGGCAGTTTACCCGTTGGCTCTACTTCCCAGCCAGCCTCTTCTATCGCCTTCAGTGCTTCAGGAATGGAAAGCTTTAAAGTATTGATGCGGGCGGTCAGTTTAGGTCGTTCGTTAAACCAAGCACATAGACCAAGGGTTTTTTCTTCACCATAAATAGTTAGCCAATGTTCTAATAGCCAAAGAGGCTGGTTATAAATAAATGCTAAACGCTCCACTTCACTTGTAGCTAATTCATCAATGCTAAAGCTATCACGATTACGAATAAAATTGCGCAATACACCATTTACAAAACCATCAAGGCCTCTAGCCATTTTTTTAGCCAGCTTAACACTTTCATTGACAGCAGCACTATCAGGTACTTTATCCATATAAATAAGCTGATAAAGCCCTAATCGTAAAATTTCAACTACAATCGAAGATAATTTGCGTAAAGGTCTTTTGGCTAAGCCTTCAATAATAGCATCTAAATAGTTTTTTCGACGAACTACACCATACACAAGTTCTGTAAAAAAACGGCGATCCACATCTCCTAAGTGTTGTTCGGCCAATATTTGTTGCAACACAATATTGGCATACGCTCCGTCACGATTAATCGTTAATAAAGCTTGTACGGCTAAGCGGCGAATATTTACTTGTCCTTGCGAGGTTTGCCTCGATGTTTGCATGTTAGCCATTAATTAACTTCTCCACTACATCTTTAATTCGGTCTGTATCTACCCGTGTATTACAACAAGGTCCGCAAGGACGCTCATTAAGTACACCTATAACAGGAATTGGAAATACATCATTCATACCACTCACTAAATCTCGTTCACAAGCAATGGCCACAATGGCTTTAGGTCTAATATTTTTAATCATAAGCCTTGCCAAAGTGCCGCCAGTAACTACTACAAATTTACACCCATATGTATCTGCAATATCAAGTAAAGTTCCTACCTGACAGCGTCCACAGCGTTTACAATTATGAACATCCGTTGTTACTTTATGCACACAATCACTTTGTTGTAAACAATGAGGCGTTAATAGTAGCACTCGATCAGCTGGTACTTTATACAAATTTAACTCAACTAAATGGTTAATTAAATCAATTAGTGCTTGACTAGCCTTATCTTTAGTGATACCTACAATTTTACCGATTAATAAAACAAACGGAAAAAATGCATAGAGCCAACGATTACTAATACGAAGCCAAATGGGATGAATTCGTAAATGACTCGTTGCTGCTAAGGCCATACTTCCCCACATAATCCAACAGAGTAAAGGAAATAGAGCTAAAAGAATTTCTGCTGTAATCGCTATAGGTTCACCCCAGCGATGTAGCCCAGGCCATAATAAATAGCCTAAAACTGCCCATAATAAAGTGAGAATAACAAATACAGCAAAGGTTAATTTAAAATACAAAGGATATTGTCCTAAGCTTTCTTGTTGATTACGCATTCAGTGTTAATCCTGCCTTTACTTGATGTCCACGACAAAAGTCGCCAGCGTTCATGCGTTTCTTATTATCTGGCTGTACTTCTACTATTTCTAATACACCACTGCCAGTAGTTACAAAGAAACTTTTCTCTGTTACAGCTACAATTGTACCTGGCATAGTTGTAGCTACATTAGGTAATAAATTGGATAGTAAGGTGGTATCTTTAACTACATGTGCTTGCCATACTTTAATACGTTTACCATCGTCAAAAAAAGTGAAACAGCCTGGCGCTGGACTAAGACCTCTAATTTGATTAGCCAATTCCTCAGCGCTGCAATTCCAATCTAAGGCTCCCATGTCTTTGGTTATCTTATTAGCATAAGTAGCCAATGTATTGTCCTGCTTAACCGGTTGTAGAGTGCCAGCTATAGCTTTTGCTAACACTTCGTTAATGACTTCGCCCCCCATAGGTGCTATACGGTCAAATAATTCACCCGTTGTTTCATCTGGTTTTATCCCTAACGGAATGATTTCAAGCATATCACCTGTATCTAGGCCATCATTCATTTGCATAATTGTCACGCCTGTTTCCGTATCGCCATTTAAAATAGCCCAATGGATCGGTGCGGCACCACGATATTTTGGTAATAAGGATGCATGTACATTAATGCATCCATATTTAGGTAAACGAATAAGCCATGGCGGTAAAATTTTACCATAAGCGACTACTACTACCACATCAGGTGCTAGCGAACGCAATAAGGTTTCAGACTCTTCATCACGTAACGTAACTGGTTGATATACAGGTGCATCAGCTGCTAAAGCACACTCTTTAACTGGTGGCATTTGCACTTTTTTGCCACGTCCTTTTTGTTTATCTGGCTGGCAAAAAACGCCGACTACTTTATGCGGGCCATCAATTAAAGCCTGTAAAGTAGGTACAGCAAAATCAGGGGTTCCCATAAAAATAACCCGTAATGACTCCATGTATACCTCCTATGCTTGTGCTGATTCTTTTACAATATCTGCTTCCGCTTCTGCCATAGCCACTGCATTTTCATCTTTTAATTTATAAGCAGCTTCTACTTTTTCTATGAATAAAATACCATTTAAATGATCAATTTCATGTTGAATAATTCGAGCTAAAAAGCCTTCCGCTTTTAATTTTTTCTTTTTATTATGACGATCAATATAGTGAACTTCGATATCTTGATAACGTTTAACATCACCAAAATACCCTGGTACACTTAAACAACCTTCCACACCGATTTGCTCACCATCGGCTTTAACAATTTCTGGGTTAATAAATTCTTGTAAGCCAGTACCGTCGTCCACTACAATGATTCGTTGTGAAACATTAACTTGCGGTGCTGCTAAACCACAACCATCAGCAACACGCATAGTTTCCGCCATATCATCTAATAATTGACGTAATTTTTTATTCACAAAGTCAACTGGCTCTGCCACTTTTTTTAATACGGGATGTCCCGCTTTTACAATATCTAAAACTGCCATACTTCCTCCTATTAAACAGGATCTACATCAATATGTAATCCTTCTTGTGTAAAAATCCATGAATTGTATATAAAGTCTTTTATGGACTCTAAATTATTGCCTCGCACCATAATAGCCACACGATATAAATCACGTACTTTCTTGATACCTTCTTCATAAGGCCCCATAATATCAAGCTCACCTGGCACTGCAAAAGGCTCCAACGCAGTAACAATCTTTTCTGCAATGGCCATCGCTTTAGATGACTCTTTATGCTGGATTCGAAAATGCATCATCGCGCCTAGCGGTGGATACCCGAGCATTTCACGGGCCTGTATTTCTTCATTATAAAAGCCAATATAATCATGAGCCTTACTCTTTATTATAGCATAATGTAGCGGATTATAGGTTTGAATTACTACTTGCCCTTTCCCCGTACTTCGTCCAGCACGGCCTGCTACCTGTGTTAATAAGTCAAAGGTTCGCTCTGAAGCACTATATAAAGGAATATTTAATACCGAGTCCGCTGTCAATACGCCAACGGCAGTAACACCTTTAAAATCATGACCTTTCGCCACCATTTGAGTACCTAGTAAAATATCGTATGCCCCAGCACCAAAATCAGCCAGAATTTGTTCACCATTGCCCTTTTTAGCGGTGACATCTTGATCTAAACGGGCAATACGAGCCTTTGGAAAATTACGCTGTAATTCTTCTTCTACTTTTTGTGTGCCAGAACCAAAGAATTTAATCTTCTGGCTACCACAATGAGGACATACTTTTGGTACAGGCTCATGATATTCACAATAATGACATCGTAACGCATCACCACTTTGGTGATATACCATAGCAACATCACAATGAGGACACTTAATCGGTTCACCACATTCACGACACATAACAAAGGTACTATACCCACGACGATTCAATAAAACAATCATCTGTTCTTTATTCGCTAGCGTTTGACGAATTAAATGACTCATGGCTCCTGAAAATACAGAATAATTGCCATACATCATTTCTTCTTTCATATCAATAATCTGTACTTTAGGTAATGGCTGGTGAAAAATTCGATGCTTTAATTCTAAAAGCTTATACATTCCCTCTTTAGCCAAATAATACGACTCAATAGATGGCGTAGCCGAACCTAAAATTAAAGGGCAATGATTGGCCTTAGAACGCCACTGAGCCACTTCACGAGCATGATAACGGACCATATCTTCTTGTTTATATGATGTATCATGCTCCTCATCTACTATAATAAGCCCAATATCTTCAGTAGGCGCAAACACAGCTGACCGAGCACCAATTATAATGTGACTATCTTTACGTCGTAATCGTTCCCAATTATTATACCGCTCACTAATCGTTAACTTACTATGGAATACCACTACTTCATCACCAAATGCCTCTACAAACCGAGTAACAATTTGATTAGTTAACATAATTTCCGGTACCAGTACAATGGCAATACGATCCATAGCAATGCAATCGCTGGCTGCTTTCATATAAATTTGTGTTTTGCCACTACCAGTAACACCATGTAATAAAAAAGTATCAGCTACACAATTTGTAACCGCTGTTTTAATCGGTTCATAACATTGGCGCTGCTCATCAGTTAAGGATAACTCTTTCATTGGACAAGAATTAAACTTTGTCTTTGTTTGAGTATATCGCTCCTCTACCGTAATGCCTTCATACATCATGACTTGTTTAATAACCGGTAAGGTAAAACCGTCTTTTTGAAGGCTATGAACCGATGCAGTGCCTAACTCTTGTAAATAGAAACCTAATTCTCGCTGCTTTTTCCGTTTTAGTGGAATATGCGCTGGTTGAAACCAGGGCTGCACTACTAGCCATTGTTCTTTAGGCCGTTCATAACTTTTCAATTGTTTCTTATCAATAGTAAATAAACTTAACGCTTCCGATAAAGCGCATAAATAATATTTACTTAATTTTTCTGCTGTTGCTAGCATTTCCTGGGTAAACCACGGTTCTTTATCCAATACTGCTTGAATAGGCTTGATTTCATAAGAAGGAATCTCATCTAACTCACGATAGCCAATAAGTATACCTTCTTCTTTTGTTCGCCCTAAAGGGACAGCTACCCGTGTACCAATGGCAATTTCGCCTAATTGTGGCGGCACAGCATAGCTGAATGGACTATTCATTTTCTTTGCTGGGCGATTAATAATAACCTCCGCTACACGCATACTATCCCTCCTTTGCAGTATTTTTTATTATACCATTTTTTTCGATATTTTTAAATAAAAGACAGTCTTAGAATACAATAAAAAAATCGTCATACAAATTACGAAACGACAATATTCTTAAGAATGTCGAATGCCTATTTGTATGACGATTTTTAATTATAAGCCTGCTTCTTTACGAAGAATATCTGCTTTATCAGTATGTTCCCAAGGAAGATCAACATCAGTACGACCAAAGTGACCGTATGCTGCTGTTTGATGATAAATTGGACGAAGCAAGTCAAGCATTTCAATAATACCTGCTGGACGAAGGTCAAAATGTTTCTTAACAAGTTCCGCGATTTTTTCTTCCGCAACTTTAGCAGTGCCAAAAGTTTCCACCATAATGGATACTGGTTTTGCTACGCCAATAGCGTAAGCAATCTGAATTTCACATTTATCAGCAAGGCCAGCTGCTACAATGTTTTTAGCTACATAGCGAGCTGCATACGCTGCACTACGGTCAACTTTTGTAGGATCTTTACCAGAGAAAGCACCGCCCCCATGACGAGCCATACCACCGTAAGTATCTACAATAATTTTACGACCAGTTAAACCAGCATCCCCTTGAGGACCACCAATAACAAAACGGCCTGTTGGATTAATAAAGAATTTAGTATTTTCATCAACAAAACCTTCAGGTAATACTGGTTTAATTACTAATTCTTTTAAATCAGCTTCAATTTGTTCACGCGTTACTTCTGGACCATGTTGTGTAGAAATAACGATAGTTTCAATACGCTTAGGCACACCATCTACATATTCAACAGTTACCTGAGTTTTCCCATCGGGACGAAGATATGGTAAAGTACCATCTTTACGAACTTTAGTTAACTGACGGGATAAACGATGAGCCAACGCGATTGGCATAGGCATAAATTCTTCTGTTTCATTGGTAGCGTAACCAAACATCATACCTTGGTCACCAGCACCAATCTTATCAAATTTATCACTTCCGCCTTCACGAGTTTCAAGTGCATCATCAACACCCATAGCAATATCTACGGACTGTTCATCAATCGCTACATTAACACCACAAGTATCGCAATCAAAACCATATTTAGCACGAGTATATCCAATTTCACGAATAGTTTCACGCACTATATGATTAATATCAACATAACATTTAGTAGAAATTTCCCCTACTACATGAACCTGACCTGTTGTTACGAGCGTTTCGCAAGCAACATGAGCCGTTGGATCTTGTGCAAGAATTGCATCAAGCACAGCATCCGAAATTTGGTCAGCAATTTTATCAGGATGACCTTCTGTTACGGATTCTGATGTGAAAAAAACATGTTTTTCAGCCATTTACCCAATACCTCCATAAAAAAATTCCTCATCAGCCAAACGATGAGGAATCAAACCCCATCTTTCGGCATAGTACCGTCGGACTTAGCACCTTTTCATTATGAATGGTTGCTGTAGCTTCACAGGGCCTTTCCCTCCACTACTCTTGATGAGACAAAAGTTATTATTAAACTGATTGTGATACTTCATATCACTGATTCATTATACAATAGAATTACAATTCTGCCAAGGCTGAAATAATTCGCTTAGCTACATCAATTTTTGTCATAAGTGGCAATGGACGAACTTGACCACCTGGATAAATCAAGGTAACTTCATTAGTGTCAACATTAAAGCCTGCATTTTGCTTACTTACATCATTGGCCACTAACATATCAAGATTTTTGTTAAGTACCTTAGATTTGCCGTATTCAATAACATTTTGAGTTTCCGCAGCAAAACCAATTAACTTTTGATGAGTTTTATTCGCACCTAGCCCTTTAAGAATGTCTGGATTTTTGACTAATTTAAGTTCTAATGTATCCATCTTCTTAATTTTTGTGTCAGCCATATTCTCGACTCTAAAATCAGCTACAGCAGCGGCCATAATAACAGCATCACAATCTTCATAGCGACTATTTACAGCTTCTTCCATAGCTCTAGCAGAATCAACAGAAACTAATTCTACACCAAAAGGCACAGGCAAATTTGTTGGCGCGGAAATTAAAATTGTACGAGCACCAGCTAAGGCCGCTTGTTCAGCTATAGCATAGCCCATTTTTCCGCTTGAACGATTGCCAATATATCGCACTGGATCGATAGCTTCTTGTGTACCACCAGCTGTTACGATTACTGTCTTATTAGACAATAGATTAGTTTTCATCATGTGAAAAGATAACCACTCTACAATGCGAGCTGGTTCTGGTAAACGACCTTTCCCCGTTACACCACAAGCTAAATGACCACTATCAGCTTCTAAAATATGCATGCCTAATTCTCGTAAAGTATTCATATTTCGTTGCGTAATAGGGTTTTCATACATATTAGTATTCATAGCAGGGCATAAAAAGATAGGCGCTTTTGTTGCCATAAGCTGTGTAGTGAGCATATCATCAGCAATGCCAGATGCTAATTTACCAATTACATTAGCAGTAGCAGGTGCAACTACATAGGCATCAGCCCAAGTAGCCAATGCAATGTGCTCTACATTCCAATCATGAACATCTTCAAACATCTTTACAGCGACTGGATGTCCACTAATTTCACCAAATGTCATAGGGGATACAAATTTAGTTGCATTTTCAGTCATAACAACTTTTACTTCTGCCCCTAATTTACGAAGACGACTTACTACTTCTACTGCTTTATAAGCAGCAATACCACCAGATACACCTACGATTATGTGTTTATTTTTCATCCTCAACACCTATTATAGTTCACGTTTAGCGTACGCTTTATTTAATACCATCTTTAGTACGAGCAAAGCCAATTTTATCATCTGCAATTTCATGAAGCGCTACTGATACTGGTTTATCTGTATCAAGACCGGTAACCATAGCTTCATCGCCATCGGTTAATTCACGAGCTCGCTTCGCTGCTAATGTAACCAATGTATATTTACTATCTACATGTTTTTCTAAATCCTTTAATAAAGGTTTTACCATCATAACGCATTACTCCTTACTTCGCATATTGCTTATAAATATATTGTATTTTTTCTTTATTTCGCTTAATTTTACAAGCTTCAGCACGTAAAATGGACGCCACTTTTTCTACTGCATCTGGTAATATATCATTCACCACAATGTAGTCGTAGCGATGTGCTAAGGCTAATTCAGAGCTTGCTTTGGAAAGGCGCTTATCAATAACCTCAGCAGCATCTGTACCACGATCCCGTAGACGGTTTGATAATATATCTAATGATGGCGGTACAATATAAATAAACACGGCTTCACTAAAGCGCTCTTTTACCTGCATAGCCCCTTGAATATCAATCTCTAAAATGACGCTCTTGCCTTCGCTTAATAAATCCATTACATGCTGCTTAGGCGTGCCATAATAATTATCATATACTTGAGCATATTCTAAGAAGGCATCTTCTTCGATAAGCTGTTGAAACGTTTCCTTATTGCGAAAAAAATAACTAACCCCTTCTTCTTCACCAACGCGTGGTGCTCGTGTAGTCATAGATACTGAATACACAAGATTGGGCATTTGTTTACGTAGTTCGGCACAAATAGTCCCTTTACCAGCCCCTGAAGGACCAGATAACACAATCAAAATCCCTCTATCCGACATAATAGCACCTACGCTTCCGTAGACTCAGCTGGTGTAGCTTGAACAATACGATGCGCTACTGTTTCTGGTTGAATCGCTGATAACACAATCTGACCACTATCCATCACTAAGACAGCTCGTGTTTTACGACCATATGTAGCATCTACTAATACACTCTTTTCACGCGCATCTTGAATCATTCGTTTAATTGGCGCGGACTCTGGACTGATGATAGCAATTAGGCGATTTGCCGAAACCATGTTACCAAATCCAATGTTTAAAAGCTTTGTACTCATACTTAGTGACTCCTTACTCTTGCAACCTACTCTATATTTTGAATTTGCTCTCTAATTTTCTCTAACTCACATTTCAATACTACAACACGGTCTGTTATGGCTAAATCGGATCCTTTAGATCCCATTGTATTTACTTCTCGATTCATTTCTTGTAATAAGAAATCTAACTTACGCCCAATCGGTTGATTCTCTTTTAGTGTGTTTCTTAATTGTACCACATGAGAGCCAAAACGTACAATTTCTTCTGTAATATCTGTTTTATCACTCATAGTGGCTACTTCTTGCAGAAAACGATCCATGTTAACCGTTACATCGGTTTTATCTAGCACGTTTTGAATCCGCTGTAATAAGCGCTCTTCGTATTTTTTTACAGCTATATCTTTGTTAGCCGTCACTTCTTGCAATACTGACTCTAATGTATTTACTCGTTTTTCAATTTCAACTTGTAAATTATTACCTTCAAGAGCACGCATTTCACAAAGACCCTTTAACGCTAAATTTAAAGCGCTAACAGCAGCGCCTTCTAATTTAGACTCTTCAAAGGGTACATCTTCTAAAACTAACCAATCTTGTGAAATACTCATCATATCCCGTAAGGCTACTCGTTCTTTAGTTGGTGAAAAACCCTGGACAACTAAAAAATCTCGAATTTGATTAGCCAACGTTGTATTTACAGTAAAAACTTTCTCCCGATCACTTGTATTTTTAAGCGATACATTAATTTCTACTTTACCTCTTTGAAGGGTTTCTTTGATATGACGTCGTAATGTATTCTCTAAAAAATATAAGGTTGATGGCATATTGAGATAAAGATCTAAAAATCGTGAATTTACACTTTTTATTTCAATTGTAATCTGTAAACTCTCATCAACCCCAATGCCACGACCAAAACCGGTCATACTATTCATAATACCAGTTATCCTTTCTACATAATATTGTTTCACATATATGTCTTAATCTTCATATTCTATTTCATTTTATCACGTTACTTACACAGGGTAAAGGAATCTACTCCCTTCTATAGTTTATAAATGTGATATACTTATTATATTGAATATTACAAAGGAGTTAACTATGAATTTAGATGGTTTAACCTTAGCCGTTTTAACCAAAGAATTAGCCAAGCATCTTGTTACTGGCCAAATTCAGCGGCTATTGCAAATAGATAAAACAACTTTAGTACTTAAAGTAAATACAAGTAAAGGTAATCAAGATTTAGTAATCACGGCTGGTAATATGCCTGCCTGTTATTTAAGTCATGGCATAACAGATTTGCCAAAAGAACCGACTGCTTTATGCATGTTCTTGCGCAAACATTTAGAAGGCGCTCGTATCACTGCGATTGAACAGCTTAATGGCGATCGTATATTACGTGTTAGTGCTGATAAATTAGCCCTTGATGGCTCACTTATTTCTAATCGAATTTACATTGAATTAATGGGCAAATATTCAAATTGTATCTTTGTGCAAGATGGACTTATTTTGGAAGCCTTAATCCATGTAACGCCATTAATGAATCGGGAACGTTCCATTGCCCCTAAACTACCTTATGAATTGCCCCCTAATAGTGAACGTGGTAGTTTATTCGAGTTTAAAGATAACGAAATATTAGAGTTATTGCACAATTTTGGTCAAGGTACAGTAGCTGAAACTGTACGTCGCATTTTTAATGGCTTTGGTCCAGCCTTATTAAAAGAAGTTTGTTATAAAGCTAATCTTAGTGAAAAAACAGAGTTAACCACTTTAACTAGTGAAGCCATTAATGAATTAGGCCAGGCTTTAATTGCACTAAAAAACGATCTGTCTATAGCAACCCAATTATTAGAATATGAAAATGAAAAGCATAAGAAGTTTTATAGCCCTATTCCCCTCACTTACTTAGTGGCGCTAGGTGGCCAATTAAAAACTACCTATGATTCTATATCAGAACCTTTAGAATTAGCCGTTGTCAAACAAGGAGGTATTAACACAACCACTCACGAGTTAGAGCGAACTTTGCAACAGGCCATAAAAAAAGAAGAGTTACGCCATTCAAAGATTCAAGCGGAATTAGATGCTAGTGATAAAGCCGAAGAATATAAATCATATGGTGATTTATTAATGATTAATGCCTATTTAGATACTCAATATAAGCCCACAATTACTTTGGATAATATTTTAGTAGAACCTGTAGAGCCCATTACGATTCCCTTACAACCAGAATTAACAATTGTTGAAAATGCACAGCATTATTATAAACAATATACAAAATTAAAAAATCGTATGCAAAGTGGCTTATATCAATTAAATCAAAGTGCACAGCGCATAGATTACCTTCAATCTGTCTTATATAGCTTATCCATTGCCGATAGTAAAGAGTTAGTACAAGAAATTTATAACGAATGCGAACAAGCAGGTTTACTAAAAAAATCTAAGAAGCCTGTTAGCTACAAAGCACCTAAACATAATTTTATGCGCTTTCCTATCAATGGCGGTGAAATATTTATAGGTCGTAATAATCAACAAAATGAATATTTAACCCATCGTTTTGCCAAGCCTACCGATATTTGGTTCCACACCTTACAAGTTCAAGGCAGTCATGTTATTTTACGGCCTATTGAAGGAACTATGGCAACTGATGAAATGCTTACCTTAGCAGCTCAATATGCAGCTTATTTTAGTAAAGCTCGTGAGTCTTCAAAAGTGGCCGTTGATTATGCGCCTATAAAATTTATTAAAAAGCCCCCTGCTTCGCCACTGGGTTTTGTTATCTATACAAATCAAAAAACAGCGGTCATTGATCCAAAAGAACCACAGCTCAACGAAGGGACAAATTTATACGAATAATTCTATAAGAAACCAAAAAGGCTCTCAGGAAACACCTTATATACTAAGGTTACTTCCTGAGAGCCTCTTTATTTACTTATTCTCGATTGGATTGTTTTAAGCTTTCACGATTTTGACGTAAGCTTTCTAATGTTTTTTCTAAATTATTTTCTACATAGCGCATTACATCACTAGCGTATTGAATTGAGCTATCTTTCAATTCCTGTGAGGATTGATTAGCTAACATAATAATCTGGTTTGCTTGTGTTTGCGCTTGCTTTACTAATTCACTTTCTTCTGTCAATTTAGCAATGTAATCTTTAGCTTGTGCAATCAAAGTATCTGCCTGACGTTGTGCATCAGCCAAAATTTTGTCTTTTTCGTTCATAATGCGACGAGACTCTTCAAGCTCTAATGGCAAGGACTCATTAATAGCGTCTAGTACGCGCATAATTTCTTCTTCTTCAATAACACGTTTGGTGGTCATAGGAATGCGACCACTGGTTTCGATTAAATTTTCCAAATCTTCTAAAAGTTTTTCTGTTTTCATTCTCGCCACTCCTATTAGTACTATTTACTACGATTTGCAAACTTTGCTTTCAAAGCCTCTTTTACTGTTTCAGGAACTAAACCGTCCAAAGAGCCATTAAATTTCGCTAACTCACGAATTCCTGTTGAACTAACAAAAGAGTACTTATTATTTGTCATAATAAACACAGTTTCAATATCATCATCTAAATATTTTGAAAATAAAGCTCGCTGAAACTCATATTCAAAATCACTGAGCGCTCGCAAGCCCCGAATAATCATATAACTATTCTTTGACTTGGCATAATCAATTAATAATCCCGATGCACAATCAACCTCAACATTTGGTATATGGGCTACAGAGGCTTTAATTAATTCCACACGCTCTTGTTGCGTGAATAAACTATGTTTATTAGGATTATCTAAAACCGCTACAATCAATGTATCTACAAGCTTACTCGCTCGTTCGAAAATATCGACATGCCCATTTGTGACAGGGTCAAAACTCCCTGGACAAATGCCAATACGCACTATACTAGCTCCTTTCAAGCTCATAGGGTACACAATACGTAACCTTTGTATAACCAAATTGCTGCTCTTTCAGTATATGCCAGCCTTCTGGTAACACAAGTGGTTCCTTTTCATGATGCTCCACAATAAGCATTCCATTTTCTTTTAGTAATTGTTGATTCACTACTACAGCTAACGTAGCACCTACAAAACCTTGCTCATAGGGTGGATCTGAGAAGATATAGTCAAATTGCCGACCTGCTAATTGTTTACCTGCTACTTCAATAGTAACTGGTAAAATTTCCACGTCTTGTTCAAAATGGCAATGAACTACATTTTCTTTAATAATACGCGCTGTCCGTTTATCAACGCAAACGGCTAGTGAGGCACCACGACTTACTGCTTCTAATCCAAAAGCACCTGTGCCAGAGAATAAATCAAGGACTGTCGTATCGACTAAACCATAATTACTTAACACATTAAAAATACTTTCACGAACCCGATCTTGGGTCGGACGTGTATTCATCCCTTTAGGTGCTTTTAAACTATGGCCTTTGGCACGACCTGCAATAATTCTCATACTTCCCTCTTTATGCCTACACTTGTCTCTTAATTATAGTATATTATATAACAAAATAAAAGTACATGTACGGTGAAAAATTAATTATAGGAACATTTCATCTTTTAAATTTCGTCCCATTAAATCCATTAAGGCCTCTTGTGGTGCTTTTTGATGATATAACACCTCATATAAAACACTTGTAATTGGCAAATCTAATTGCTTCGCTTGGGCTACTTCATACACCGTTTTTACTGCAAAAAAACCTTCTACAACCATATTGGAATGATTCATAATGTAATCCATAGTTTCGCCATTAGCTAATTTTTGGCCGGCAGCGCGATTGCGACTATGTTGACTCATACAAGTAGCAATTAAATCACCCATCCCTGCTAAGCCCGCATAAGTTTCGCGCCTTGCCCCTAAAGCAACACCAAATTTTGTCATTTCGTGAAGCCCTCGTGTAAGTAAGGCCGATTTACAATTGTCACCCAATGCCATACCATCAGCAATCCCAGCAGCTAGCGCAATAATGTTTTTAGTGGTACCTGCTAATTCTACACCGGTCATATCTTCGTTAACATACACTCTAAAATTATGGGTGCTAAGAGCTTTTTGCACAAACTCCGCAGTCTCTTTACTAGTACCAGCCACCACGGTGGTAGCTGGCAAATCACGGCCAATTTCTTCTGCATGATTAGGCCCCGATAAAATAGCTAGTCGATCTGTAATACTACTTAGTACCTCTTTAGCTACTTCTGATAATCGTTTACCAGTTTCTCGTTCAATGCCTTTTGAACAAATAACCACAGTAGTAGACTTGTTCACAAAAGAGTGTAATTGTTCTAATGTGTGCCGTACATAAATAGAAGGCGTTACAATCAGTAAAATATCACTATCTTTTGCAATCGTTGCTAAATCAGAACTTATCTGCAAAGAGTCAGGTAACATAACACCTTTCAAATAGGTCACGTTTTCACGAGTCGCTCGCAGTGCTTGAACTTGTTCTTCACGACGACAATAGAGCCAGGCTTCATTGCCTGCTTGAGCAGCTTTACACGCTAATGCTGTCCCCCAACTCCCAGAACCTATAATACCAATTTTCATTAGGAATCATCACGCTCCGTTCGTTCTACTTTTAGTTCTTGACCACGCAAGAGCCGTAAAATATTTTCACGATGTCGTAAAATTACAAATAAAGCGGCTACGCCACCAAAAATGATATACCAAAATGGTTCGCCAAAAACAATCATAAGTATAGGCACCAAGGCAGCCCCTACAATAGATCCTAGTGAAACATACTTAGTAAAGTAGACAATCACGGCCCAGGTAGCAAAACAAATAGCAGAAATAAGAGGCACTAAAAAAATAAGTACTCCTAATCCCGTAGCTACACCACGGCCTCCTTTAAAGCCCAAAAATACAGACCAATTATGACCAACCATTGCTAAAATACCACCTAAGAGCATTAAGTTTGGCTCTGGTGAAAAAATCGCTACCCCTGCCATACCTTTAGCCGCGTCACAAAGGAATACCGGTAAGGCTGCTTTCATGCCTAATACGCGATACGTATTAGTGGCACCAATATTCTTACTTCCATACTGACGCACATCAGTATTAAAAAATAACTTACCAATAATTAACCCACTAGGAATAGAGCCTAATAGATAGGCAACTAAAGCCAATAAAACCGTATACATTGTAAACATTAGTCGTCATCATTTCCCTTCTTGCCACGTAAAATTAAACGAATTGGCGTACCTTCAAAACCAAAGGATTCACGAAGACGATTTTCTAAGAATCGCATATAAGAGAAATGAATTAATTCTGGTTCATTAACAAATAATATAAATGTTGGCGGTTTTACGGAAGCTTGCGTCATATAATAAATCTTAGGCAAGCGTCCACTGCGAGATGGCACAGGATTTACATTTTGCGCATCAGATAACACTTGGTTGAGCACACTTGTAGAAATGCGCATATGCTGCTGTTCTGATACAAATTTAATCAAATCAGATAAGCGATGAATTCGTTGTTTAGTCAAAGCTGAAGCAAATAAAATAGGTGCATAACGCAAAAAGCCCATTTCATCATAAATATCTTCAGTATAGCGAATCGTAGTTTTATCATCTTTTTCAACTAAATCCCATTTATTGACTACGATAACAATACCTTTACCAGCTTCATGAGCATAACCAGCAATTTTTTTATCTTGCTCAGTCACTCCATCTACACCATCGAGTACAAGCACTACAATGTCAGCTCGATCAACAGAGCGCAAAGAACGTACAATACTATAGCGCTCTACTGGTGCATCAATTTTTGCTTTACGACGCATACC
The DNA here is from genome assembly GCF_943193155.1 of Veillonella intestinalis. GTDB lineage: Bacteria > Bacillota > Negativicutes > Veillonellales > Veillonellaceae > Veillonella_A > Veillonella_A intestinalis. The sequence goes on from NZ_CALPDB010000001.1 coordinate 389,272, forward strand.
GGCTGTATCAATCAAAATAAATTTCTGACCATCATGTGTCCAATGTGTATCAATAGAGTCTCGTGTAGTACCGGCTACATCACTTACAATAACACGATCTTGCCCTAATAAGGCATTTGTTAAAGAAGATTTACCCACATTTGGTCGGCCAATCAAAGCAACGTGAATGGTATCTTCTTCTGATACTGCTGTGGCACCATCAGGAAAATGCTTAACTACATCATCTAGCAAATCCCCAAGATTCATTAAGTTTTTTGCAGAAATGCCAATAGGATCACCAATGCCTAAATTATAAAACTCATAAATATTTGCTTCTTGTGTTACACTATCAATCTTATTAACTACTAGAATAACAGGCTTGCCACTGGCTCGTAAAATATTGGCTACTTCTTCGTCTGCTGGTACTACCCCTTGTTTACCATCTACAACAAATAGAATAACATCAGCTTCTTCAATAGCCAATTGTGCCTGTAAACGCATCATTTTAGGAATTTCATGACTATCAGCGGTAATAAACTCTATTCCCCCTGTATCAATCATAGTAAATTCTCTATTTAGCCATTCTGCGTCAAAATAAATTCTATCCCGTGTTACACCGGGAATATCCTCTACAATGGAAATACGTTTATTTACTATGGCGTTAAACAACGTAGATTTTCCCACATTAGGACGCCCTACTACTGCTACTAATGGTTTTGCCATATTGTCACCTCAATCAAACATAAAATATCACTTTACATTGTAACATATTCAACGTAATCCATAAAGAACTTAGCCTTCACTATAAGCGTAAAAAACAAACTAATTGCTTTACTTCATCATAAAATAGACAAAAGGAGCTGTAAAGTGGAAATTCCACCTACAGCTCCTTTATAAAAGCACTATGTGCTAATTGCTAAAATTATTCAGCGTCAGAATCAGCAGATTCTACTGGTTCCATTAATTCAGTTAAAGCTAAACCCAATTTCTTTTCATCTTTGTTAAGAGAAATAACTTTAACTTCTACTTCACGACCACGAGTTAAGTAGTCTTCTACTTTAGCATTACGTTGTTTAGTAATTTGAGAAATGTGAAGTAAACCTTGGATGTCGTCGTTAACAGCTACGAATGCACCGTAAGCTACTAAACGAACAACTTTACCAGTTAATACATCACCCACGTTGATAGTTTCTTCAGCTACATCCCAAGGGCTCTTAGTTAATGCTTTTAAGGATAAGGAAAGTTTGTTGCTTTCTTCATCAAAGGATTGCAATTTAACTTCAATTTCTTGACCAACGGATAACACGTCTTCTACGCGTTTAATTTTGTGCCAAGAAATATCGGAGATGTGAAGCAAACCTTCAATACCACCGATATCAACGAACGCACCATAAGGCATAATTTTACGTACAATACCTTTATAGTTGTCGCCAACATTAATATTTTTCAAGGCTTCTTCTAATTTAGCCTGACGAGCTACTTCTAATACTGCACGACGGGAAAGAACCAAACGGTTTTTCTTTTCGTCGATTTCTAATACCTTAGCTTCAAATTCAGTACCTACTAAGCTATCAAGAGATTTAACGAAGTGTACATCCCCTTGGGAAAGTGGAATAAAACCACGAAGGGATTTTACAGTTACTACAAGACCAGCTGGAATTGCGTCCACACCTTTACAGATGATAGGTTCGTCTTTTTCCTGAGCTTCTTGTACATACTGCCAATCTTCGTCTTTAGCCAAACGAGTGATGGACAAGTAGATAGGATTATCTTCCTTGATGTGGTTCATGATTACGGCTTTGATGTGATCGCCATTTTTTAGCACGTCTTTTGCAGAGGCAGGTGCTGGATAAGCGATTTCAGTACGGTTCAAAGTTGCTTCTGTTTTATAACCGAAGGAAACGTACGCTTTGTCGTCGTCAACTTCTACTACAGTACCTTCTACTACAGTGCCTTTCTTAAAGTCTTCTGCCCAGTCAGCTTCTTTGGCTAACAATTCTTCAAATTCATTCATTGTGTCAATGACCTCCTTAATTATCCAGTCGGGTGTCGATGCACCGGCTGTAACCCCTACCGTGTTGACTTCGTTAAACCAAGCCAGTTCTAATTCAGCAGCGGTCTCTATATGATAAGTAGTACATCCAACGTCACGACAGACCTCTGCTAATCTGTTCGTATTACCGCTGTTTTTACCACCTACCACAATCATAAGGTCCACCGTTTTTGCCAAGTCTACTGCCGAATTTTGACGTTCTTGAGTAGCTGTGCAAATCGTTTTGAAAACCTTTAGATTTTGAGTTTTTTTCTCTAATATATCTATTATACTTTGAAATTTAAATTGTGAAAAGGTAGTTTGTACAACTACACCCCTATTTTCCACGAAAGGCAGAATTTCAGCTTCTTCTTCCGATTCTATGACTATGCCTTTGTTTTGCGCCCATAAATTGATACTAATTACTTCAGGATGCTTTTTTTCGCCCAAAATAACAAGTGACATTTCAGAGTCAATTACCGATTTAGCATCTTGTTGCGCTTTTTTTACATGCGGACAAGTAGCATCTACTACATGAAGGCCTTTATTAGTAGCTTCATCATAAATAGCAGGCCCTACCCCATGAGAACGAATAATGACAGTGCCTTTAGGAATTTCTTCCAAGGAATCCACAGCATATACACCATGATTTTCTAAATTGGCAACTACCTGAGGGTTATGAATAATAGGACCTAATGTATAACTACGGTCTAAATGGTTTGAGGTATCTTGTGCCATGCTTACAGCACGCTTTACACCATAACAAAAGCCACAATTTTCTGCAATACGTATTTCCACGTTTGTCTCCTTTATCGTTTAAAGTCAGGATGACTAGCTCTATACTCTTCCATTAGGCTTTCTAAGGCTGATTTAATTTCTTCATTTAAAGCAGCAATAGCTTCTGCTGTGGGCTTTGCTTTTTCTACAGGAATAGGCTTACCAATTATAGCCGCTACTTGTCCCCGTTGTATTGCATAGGAGCCCATAATTGCTACTGGCACTACTGGTACACCCGTGCGAAGAGCCATAGAAGCAACACCATCATGAAAACGGCCTAACATTTTATCTTTTTTTTGCCGTGTACCTTCTGGAAAAATACCTAATACCAAATTTTCTTTTAGCAAATTCATAGCATGTCGAATTGCGATTTTATCTACACCACCCCGTTTAAGCGGAAAAGCGCCTAACCAGCGGCAAAGAAAATTGGATATAGGATTTTTAAATAATTCTTCCTTAGCCATGAAACTTACATGTCTAGGCAAGGCATGCCCCACAATACAAGGATCATTATTGCTTTTATGATTTGGCGCTACTATTACAGGGCCTTCCTTAGGAAAATTCTCACGCCCTACTACATCTGTTTTGTATATCCAACCATATACAATTTGAAAGGCAGAACGCCATAAACATTCTGAAAATTTATCCATAAAGCAATACTCCTTTACTGTTCAGCTGCTGTTATTAATTGTACCATACGGTCTACAGTTTCATCAAAAGTTAAATTATCTGAATTCACCACAATCGCTTCTGGTACACAAACTAATGGAGACTCTTTACGATTGGTATCCATCTCATCACGCGCCATTACACTAGCTTTAATAGTTTCTAAGGAAATAGATTCTTTCTCTTTAGTTTCTAGCCAACGACGCTTAGCCCGCGCATCTACTGAGGCTGTCAAATAAATTTTTAATTCCGCCTGAGGCAACACAACCGAACCAATATCACGACCATCTAAAATAACGCCACCACCAGCAGCCATAGCACGTTGCTGAGCCACTAAAAATTGGCGTACCGTTTTAATGGATGCAATTTGAGATACAGAGTTATTGACCATTTGACTGCGAATAGCATCAGTCACATCTTCGCCATTAACAAATACTTTAAAAGCCTCAACAGTTGGTTCCAAACGCAAAGTTAAATTATCTAACAAAGTTGTTACAGCACTTTCATCAGTTGGATCAATTCCCTGCTGTAAAACTGCCCAAGTAACTGCGCGATACATAGCACCTGTATCAATATATAAATAGCCTAATTTTTTTGCTACTACTTTAGAGATACTACTTTTGCCTGCCCCAGCAGGTCCATCAACAGCTACAGCAATCCGCTTATTACTCATAATGCAAAACTCCTTGCCATGCAGTAAGCATGGACTTAAAAATACTATATTTCATCACTATACACAGCATGTTGAGCCGCCACATACGCAGTAGCAAAAGCGGCTTGTAAATTATAGCCTCCTGTAAAAGCATCAATATCTAATACCTCGCCAGCTGCATATAAGCCTTTTATTTTCTTTGACTCCATTGTCTTAGGCACAAACTCTTTAACGGAAATACCACCAGCCGTTACTATAGCTTCCGCAATCGGACGCATTTGTTTAAATGTTAATGGCATATGTTGTAAAACATGAACTAAGCGTAACCGTTCTTCCCGACTGATTTGATTGATAAATTTATCTGATTCTAGTTCCGCCAATTCTATTATGACAGGTATTAACCGCTGTGGTAATAAATCTTTCAAACCATTAGCTAATTGCTTCTTGGAATAGGTTACAAAATCACGTTGTATACGCTGATCTAATTGTTCTACTGTCAAAGCTGGTTTTAAATTAATCTCTAACAAAATCGTGCCTATATTCTTTTTCTTTAATAGCTTCCCTACGGTATGACTCAACGATAACACAATAGGGCCTGTAATACCGAAATGAGTAAACATCATTTCGCCAAATTGCTTACTCTGCACCTTGTCTTTAGCTACTACAGAAAGTTCAACATTACGTAAACTTAAACCCATTAAATCCTTTACCCATAGCTCTTTGGTTTCTAGAGGCACTAAAGATGGTCGCAAATCTGTAATCGTATGACCTACCGCTTCTGCCATTTTATAACCATCACCAGTAGAACCTGTCAAAGGATAGGATAAACCACCAGTAGCTAAAATAACAGCATCACCATAATAAGTCTCCTTATCGGTTACAACACCTTTTACTTCACCAGCTTCTACGATTATTTTTTTTACTGCTTCGTTCAAATGAAGTATACCGCCATACCCTTTAAAAACACGCATAAACATATTGCGTACTTCTAAGGCTGAGTCAGACTCTGGAAACACTCGGCCACCTCGTTCTACTTTAGTTGCTAGTTTCCAGCTATGTAATAAATCCAATAAATCACGATTATCAAATTGTTGATAGGCACTCATTAAAAACTTGCCATTACCAGGCGTTTTACCAATAAAATCAGCAATAGGTGCATCATTAGTAATATTACAACGCCCTTTGCCAGTAATACCCATTTTTTTGCCTACCATATTCATCTTCTCAATAAGCGTAACTTTGGCTCCTTCACGGGCTGCAATAGTTGCCGCCATGAGTCCTGCTGCGCCAGCACCTATCACAAGGATATGTTTCATTAACGGCCTCCTCTACTATGGCGTTGACTGCCACGATTAGCGCCACTACGACCAAATTGCTTTTTATTGTCTTTAGTTAATACACGTTTACCATTTGCATCATTATTACTAGTCTTGCCAAACGGTAATTTGCAAAAAGCTTTTAGTTGTCTTACTTCTTCGCCTTGTAATTTGCGATAAGCACCACGTTTTAAACCAGATAGAGTTAAACCACCATAAGCTATGCGTTTTAAATTGTACACACTGTATTTAAAATGTTCAAACATTCGACGCACTTGACGATTACGACCTTCATGAATAGTAATTTCTACCGTCGTAGTATTAGTTTTGCCATCAAATCCATAATCAACTAAATCTGCCGGCGAAGTTATACCATCTTCCAATGTAATCCCTTTACTCAAAGCCTCAAGATGTTCATCCAGAACTCGACCTTTTAGTTTAACTTCATAAGTCTTTGTAATACCTCGAGAAGGATGCATTAAAGCCTGTGCTAGGGCCCCATCATTAGTAAAAAGCAATAAGCCTTCTGTATTATAATCAAGTCGACCTACAGGATAAATTCGAGTTTTTATATCTTTTAAATAATCCATAACTGTCGCTCGGCCTTGAGGGTCACCTACTGAAGTGATACTTCCCTTTGGTTTATTAAAAATATAGTATTCCAATGCTTCAGGTTCAATCCGCTGCCCTTCAATCTTTACTCTATCAATGGCAGGATTAATTTTAACACCCAATTCTGTAACTAAGCGCCCATTAACTTGCACTTTGCCCGCTACAATTAGTTCTTCTGCTTTACGTCGGGATACATATCCACAACGGCTAATATATTTTTGCAAACGTTCTGTTTCCATCAGTATATCTTTACGCCTCCTTATGCTCAATTGCTATATCTTCAATTACTTCTTGCTTCAATGTCTCTACAGACTCAATCCCTACACTACGTAAGAAAGTATCCGTAGTGCCATATATAACAGGACGTCCTATACTTTCCTTCCGTCCTAATTCCATGACTAAATCCCGCGTGACTAGCTGTTTTAACACTTTTTCACAATTTACACCACGTATTTCTTCTATTTCACTCTTTGTCACAGGCTGCTTAAATGCAATCACTGCTAAAGTCTCCATTGCGGCTGGAGACAAACGATCTTCGCGCTGTCGAATTTGACTCACATAAGCGCTACTTTCAGGTGCACTTACCAATTCAGCACCTACACCGCTAATCTTAAGTCGCAGCCCGCGTTGATTCTTTACTAATTGCTCATTATAGAGTTGTAATAAGTGATCTAATTCATCTTCAGAGAGATTAAATAATTCACTTAAAAGAGCGAGTGGTACTGGTTTGGCCGCTGAAAATAAAACGGCCTCTACATGGGCCAATAACATCGCTTCCGTAGGCTGATTCACATCTGTCATACTCTATTTTCATACCTTTCTTTATACATAAACTGATTCAAAGGCTTAAATAACTTCACTAATTAGTGTTACATCTTGCAAAGAACCATCATTATTTCCCTCATTAGGAGCACTAATGCTAAAAATCTGTCGTTTCAGCAATTCGAGTACAGCAATAAACATAGTTACTTTCGCAGCTCTTACTGTAGTTTCTTCCAACAATGCGACAAAACTAAAACGACGTGTTTGTTTAGCTCGTAACAATAGGGAATCAATCATCTCCTCTAAACTATACGCTTCTTTTTCCACTTTAACCTTAGGCGGTTCAGGTACTACTTCTTGTGCCCGTTCATAGCAAGATTTAAAGATTGTATATAATTGAGCAATATCAAAACGAAATACAGATTCTTGTCCCCATTGACTTAACGCATCAGGACGACTAAAACTTTGACTACTTATTTCTGTCTTTGCAGTCAATGCATCGGTCAACTCTTTAATTTGTTTATACTCTAATAAATTAGCCACCAATTCATCACGAGGATCTTCCGTTTCCTCTGGATTTAAAGGGGCTGTTCGTGGCAATAGCATGCGAGATTTAATCTGTAATAAAGTCGCTGCCATGACTAAGAACTCACTACTATATTGAATATCAAAAGTTTGCCATAATTCAAGTTGTGCCATGTATTGTGAAGTAATTTCTACAATAGGAATATCATATATATCTATTTTATGCTTTTCAATTAAATGGAGTAATAAATCCAAAGGCCCTTCAAATACAGCCAACTTATATTCGTAGGATTTCATCCTGTCTCCTCACCTTATAGTCAAACAAATAAGAGGGGTTATACGCCCCTCTTATTGCTATCACGAAGTCTCGATAACCTTTTTCTCATTGTATCATAGAAATTTACTATTTAACAACCTAAAGTATAGGTAAAATCCTATTATCTCCTTGTAATTTTGCCCTAATTCTGCTATCGTATTGATGATATTATATTACAAAGGACTTGACTATGAAACCACTTACTTTTTGGTGGCGCAACGCCATCTTACAGGCAGCCTTGTGGTGTATCCTCATCTTTGCCGTCTTTTACTATATTTACGAACCTATTACCTTGGGTTTTGATTGGGAAGATATAACTTTACTGGCTATCCCTTCCATCTTAGGTCTAGCTTTATTTCAGCAATTAATTCGTAGTACCTTGTGGCATCGTGTATTTTTAGGCCATGGTCTATTGGGCTTTAGCTGGGCCCTTACATATCCACTACTATATCACTGGTCGTATACAAAACCATTTTACTTTTATGAATTCTTTTCAGATTTCTTATTTGGCGCCTTGCTCTTTATGGGACTTAGCTTAATCCATTACTTTATAGCCTATCACTTACCCTATCGACGTAGGGTAAGCCTTATTATAGCGCTAATACAATGGAGCCTTTCTATAATACCTATAATTCAGATTGGCTACTACATAAAGACTTGGCATTGTTTAACGCCAGCAACCCTTATGGCATTATATCAAACGAATCCAGAAGAAGCATTTGGTTTCTTAAAAAGTGCTGGAGGAATCTGGGGCCTCATGGCTATGACCTTAGGAGCCATTCTTCTATTTTTATTCTACTACTGGTCAAATGAGGGCATGAGTAAACTTGCCCGCCGTCAAGCGATGAGTAAATTCCGCCTTGGTGGTTTAAGTATTATTTGTTTAAGTTGTGCTATCTATCTGCCCTTTGGCTTTTATCAAACTGATATAGTAAAAAACTGGTGTGATGTAGCCACATATATGAAAGAATTACAACAATATAGTGATAAACATCAGGCCATATATAATGAGTTACAATTAACAAATACAGATACAGCAGCGCAAAAAGTACCAGGTACCGTAATCTTAGTCATCGGTGAATCTTCTTCAAAAAATTATATGAAAGTATACAATCCTAATTTCGAATATGAAGATACCCCATGGCAAAGTGAAATGGCTGCCAATAATCCTAACTTTATCTTTTTCCGCAATGCCTATTCTTCATATGTGCAAACAGTGCCTACATTAGAAAGAGCACTTACAGAACGTAATCAATATGACGATAAGCCATTTTTAGAATCAGCCAGCATTTTGGATGTAGCTAAAAAAGCTGGTTACTTTACAAGTTGGTTTAGTAATCAAGGCGTATATGGCGAATATGATACGGCTATTTCACTGATTGCTAAAACAGCTGATCGCCCTCTCTGGGCCCATGAAGCATATATGTTCTCTGACAAATATGATGGCGTATTATTACCATTACTTGATCAAATAGAGCCTTATAAAAATAACTTTATTGTAATTCATATTATGGGCAGTCACATTTATTATAATGATCGCTATCCGCATGAATTCAGTAAATGGAAAGTTGGCGAAGTACCTCGTGGCAAAGAAGCCTATGCCAATAGTCAACTATACACAGATTGGCTCTTACAGCAAATCTATACCTATGGTAAAAACAAATTAAATTTACAAGCTATGATTTATTTCTCCGACCATGGTGAAAGTTTACATCATTCTCACAATCCAGATATTTTTGATTTTGATATGACACGTATCCCGCTCTGGGTATATGTATCCCCAGAATATGAAGCGGCCTTCCCTGAAACTACTTCAATTCTACGAGATCATGAACACAAATATTTTACTAATGATTTACTCTATGATTTTATATCAGGCATTCTACAAGCGCCTTCCAATCGATATGATCGAAGTCGTGACTTCTCCAATCCAAATTATCGCTTTGACAAGTATAATTTGACAACCTTATTGGGACAAGAGCCTTTGACGAATGATCCAGAAGCAGTAGATCCATAAACCACAAAAGCGAAGTAAGCTATAACAGCCTACTTCGCTTTTTTATTTCAAATTATAGACAACCCTCACTAGTAATGAATATACCAAGACTTCAGATTGAAAATTTTATGCCAATGGCAAGGATAAATGAACAACCGTACGTACAGGCTTTTTCACGTTTCTATCAGTACTCTTAAAACCTAATGCTTTATATAATTCCTTAGCGCTTTCCATGCTAGGCAAACTATCCAATAATAAAGTCTTGTAGCCTTTTTCTTTAGCTTCTTCTACAATAATATGAGCAATATTCATACCAAGGCCCGTACGACGAAATTCTGGACGTACATACAAGCGTTTCATTTCAGCTGTTTCATAGTTCACATGACGTAATGCTACACAACCAGCTGGTACATTGTCTACAAAGGCAATATATAAAGCTTCGCGTTCCCCTTTGTACTTATCTTCTAATCCTTCAAATTCCTTTATATCGGCCGCTACACCAAGGGACCGAACATAATCGACAAATAATTTTTTTACTTCATCAATATACTTGTGACCATCCCGAAGTTCAAAGTTCATACAAAATCCTCCTTTAGCTAGGCCTTACAGCTACTAAGCAATCCATTCCTAGCAATTACCTTTTAAAACTAACAGCTAAAGACTTAGCTGCTAAAATAATCATTTTATGGCTATGATTAATTCTTCATTTATATAGTTCGCTATGGAGGATTAAAACTCCTTCTTTTGAATTAAAACTTCTTAAAATAAAAATAGACTGAACACGAATGTTCAGTCTAAATGGTGCCGAGGACCGGAATCGAACCGGTACGGTTGTCTCCAACCGACGGATTTTAAGTCCGTTGCGTCTGCCTGTTCCGCCACCCCGGCATGGGTGGAATATATATGGAGGCGGCACCCAGAATCGAACTGGGGAATAAAGGTTTTGCAGACCTCTGCCTTACCGCTTGGCTATGCCGCCAAAAAAGTGGAGCGGAAAACGAGATTCGAACTCGCGACCCCCGCCTTGGCAAGGCGGTGCTCTACCACTGAGCTATTTCCGCACACATGGTGCCCCAGGACAGAATCGAACTGTCGACACAAGGATTTTCAGTCCTTTGCTCTACCGACTGAGCTACCGGGGCAAACGTGGCGACCCCGATCAGATTTGAACTGACGATCTTCGCCGTGACAGGGCGACATGTTAACCGCTACACCACGGGGCCGTTTACGTTACTTTGTTATTATAGGGGTTTCAGCAGTAAATGTCAAGCAACTTTTTTAAAAGATTTTTAAGCTTCTTTTTCCTACTTACATAAGCCTTAACAACGAAAATAATTCTACCATTTTTCTAACCACTTTGTCTAGTGCAAATTTAAAATTTTATTTCAAATCTTTAATTTGCACTAGTCATCCACATTCTATTCCCTCTTATTCAGATTTTCCGCCCAAATAAGCATCCATTACTCTTGGATTATTAGCAATCTCTTGGGCAGTACCATGAAGCACAATTTTACCTGTTTCTAATACATAAGCATAGTCAGAAATTTTTAAAGCTTGCCGTGCATTCTGTTCTACCAACAACACAGTAGTACCAGCCTCATTAATCTCTTTTATGGTTTTAAAAATATCATTAACTACTAAAGGTGCGAGTCCCATAGATGGTTCATCCAATAGCAATAACTTAGGCCGTGCCATTAGGGCTCGACCAATCGCCAGCATTTGCTGCTGTCCGCCCGACAAAGTGCCACCAAGCTGATAACTGCGTTCATCTAAAATAGGAAATCTTTGAAACACAGCTTTAATATCTTGCTCTATTTCCTTATCTTTGCGTGTATAAGCCCCCATTTCTAAGTTTTCATACACAGACATATCTTGCAATATTTGACGGCCTTCTGGAACTAAAGAAATCCCTTGTTTTACTATATCGTGAGTCTTCTTATAACAGATATTCACGCCATCAAAGGTAATAGCCCCTTCAGAAGGATTTAATAACCCCATAATGGTACGCATCGTTGTAGATTTACCAGCCCCATTAGCACCAATAAGTGAAACAATAGAACCTTCAGGCACTTCAAAGCTAATATTCTTTATAGCGGTTATATTGCCATAACCAGCTACAACACCTTCTAACTTTAGCATCTTATGCCTCCTTCCCTAAATACGCTTCAATAACTAATGGATTGGCTTGAATTTCAGCTGGCGTTCCTTCTGCAATTTTTTTACCAAAATTAAACACCACTAATCGATCACAAATATTCATCATTAATGACATATCATGTTCAATAACAATAACAGTAATTCCTAAATCGCGAATTTTACCAATCAATTGACGCAATAATTCCGTTTCACTATCATTCATACCCGCTGCAGGTTCATCCAACAAAATTAATTGCGGATGTGTTGCTAAAGCCCTCGCTATTTCAAGTCTTCGCTGTTTGCCATAGGGCAAAGAAGTAGCCACTGTATTAGCATCTTCAGCTAAACCTACAAATTCAAGAAATTCATAGGCAATTCCACGACAGCGTTCTTCTTCAATGCGCTGCCGTTTAGTTCGTAAAAAACTACTTAAAAAGCCAGAACCCGTTCGACAATGCATACCAGTAAATACGGTGTCCAAAGCTGTCATATTGCCAAAAAGCCGAATGTTTTGAAAGGTGCGCGCAATCCCCATTTCTACCGTACGATGAGGCTTAATACCAACAATGGATAAACCATCAAATACAATTTCACCGTCTGATACAGGAAATACACCAGTAATTAAATTAAATAAGGTTGTTTTACCGGCTCCATTAGGACCAATTACACCATATACTTCACCTTGTTCAACACCAAAGGATATGCCTGTCAAAGCAGCAATACCGCCAAAGCGTTTACTTACGTCATTTAGTTCTAATAACATGGCTATCCTCCTATCGTTTATGTTCTTTAGGCTGCTCTAAATGTTCAGCCCTCATACGTTGAAAACGTTCTGTTAAAACCTGCTGCTCACCAGTTGGTTGATAATCTTTAATCCAACCAAATTTTCTACCGATACGATCAACCACTTGTTCGGTAATCAAACCATCGGGGCGAACAGCCATAAGCACGACTAACAAAATACCATAAATTACATCTCGGTAATCAGCCATAAAGCGTAATACTTCAGGTAATAAGGTTAAGACAAAAGAACCTAATAATGAACCCCACACTACATTTGAACCGCCAAAGACTGGATATAATAGTATTTGTACTACTTTGTGATAGCTAAAATCAGTAGGATTAATAAAGAATGTAATATGCGCGTACAAACCGCCACCAATACCAGCGATAAATGCGCCAATCATAAAGGCTGCCATTTTATAATACACTACATTAATCCCCATCAATTCGGCTGCATGAGCATCCGCCTTAATGGCGGCAAATGCACGACCAATTCGGCTGTTATTAATGCGTACACAGAAGAAAATTAATAAAGCGAGTAAAACAAGCAATATAATGACTAAACCAATATTGCCTAATGTTTGTGCATCTAAATCGCCTATACCATCAAGTCCTATTTCATAAAAAAAGACAGTTATTTCTTGTGCAATTGATGGAATACCTGATAAGCCCAAAGCACCATTAGTAATTTCTAAATTAAGGAAAATAACGCGTACTACTTCACCAAACCCTAATGTGGCAATCGCTAAATATAAACCCTGTAAACGTGTAGTTGGTAAGCCAATAACGAAGGCTACTAACATGGCACATAGGCCTCCAATTAAAATAGCCAAACTAATCGGTAAAGATAGCTTTAATGTTAACAATGCCGCTACATAAGCTCCTACACTCATAAAACCTGCTGCGCCAAGACTAAGCTGTCCGGTAGCCAATGTAATATAAATTGAAATGCCCATAATAGCATTTATAATCATAAACATAAAAATTTGTAGATAATAGGGATTAAAAATATCCATTATGGTCGACCCCCTTTATCTTTAGCGCCAAAAAGCCCTTGTGGACGCCAGAATAATAATACAATAATAAGACCAAATGCGACTGCATCTCGATACGATGAATCACCATAAGCAACTGTTAATACTTCAGCAAGGCCTAAAATAAAGCCCCCTGCCATAGCCCCTGGTATATTTCCTAAGCCACCTAAAATCAGTACAGCTAGACCTTTAAAGCCAATAACGACACCCATCATAGGTTCAATCGCATCAAAGGTAAGACCTACTAATACCCCTGCGGCAGCGCCTAACGCAGAGGCTACCATAACCGTTAAGGAAATAATAAAATTAGTATTTACACCTAATAAAGAAGCTGTTTCCGTGCTTAAAGACGTGGCACGAATTGCTTTACCAATTTTAGTGCGTTTTAACCAAATATTTAAGGCCACCATCAATAAAATCGCCGTTCCTAAACTAATGATTTGAACCGTAGAAATTTTAAATAATTGAAAATCAATAACACTACCAGTAAATTCTGTAGGGAAAGAACGTGTCTGTGGACCCCAGATTAGTAAGGCCATACTTTCTAAAAAAATAGACACCCCTATAGTGCTAATAAGAGGTGCCAAATGAGATACTTTTTTGCGTCGTAAAGGTCGTAAAGCACATACTTCGAGTATATACCCTAAAACAGCACCGCCAAGCATAGCACCAAGAATAGCGACAAAAATATTAACATGAAATTCAGTTACCAGTAAAAGTCCAATAAAAGCTCCGAGCATAAAAATGCCACCATGAGCCATATTAATAATATTTAAAACCCCAAAAACTAGGGTTAAACCCAACGCTATAACCGCATATGAGCTGCCGAGGGTCAAGCCATTGATTAATTGTTGTATAAGCACTCTCTTTCGCTCCTTTTTCTCAATTCCTATACATCTATAATAGGTAGAATAGGTAGCGGTGAACTAGAATCGTTCACCGCACCTACAAGATTTAAATTTTAAAAATTCTACTTACCTTTAAGGGCATCATATTGACCATTTACAACTTCCAATACTTGCACTTCCATTTTTGGATTGCGTTTTTCATCAAATACAAATTTACCAGTTACACCAATGAAATCTTTAAGATTGGCTAATGCATTTCTAAACTTTTCACGATCCGTAGTGCTACCAGAATCTTTTAATGCTTTTTCTACCATGTACATACCATCATAAGCTTGGGCTGCAAATTGATCTGGTTCCGTACCATATTTAGCTTTATAAGCGGCTCTAAAGTCACGAACTTTTTGATCATCTTTATTAGGGAACCAAGGTGTACCTACAATAGCCCCATCCGCAGCAGCGCCAGCACCTTTAATAAATACCGGTGTATTGAAGCCATTAGAACCAATAACTTTTTGAGTCATACCCATTTCGCGCATTTTTTTAACAATTAAAATCCCTTCTTGGTACAAAGAAGCTACGATGACAATATCTGGATTAGCTCGCTGAATTTTAGTTAATTGAGCTGAAAAATCTGTATCTTTATCTGCAAATGTTTCAGAATCGACAACTTGTACCCCTAAGGATTGTAAAGTCGCTTCTGCTGTCTTATTAACAGATACCATTTGGTCATTATTATTAGAATACATAATAGCAGCTGTTTTAAAACCAAGTTTTTCATGAGACTGTTTAATTGCTTCTGCTACAGCAATTGATTCAGGCACAGCATTTCTAAATGCATAATCGCCAATTTCTGTAATCCCTTCGGCTGTAGAAGTTGTAGTAAATACTACGGTTTTATTTTTATTGGCAATAGGTCCTGCCGCAAACATGTCACCAGATAGCATAGGACCAACAACGGCCACTACATTATCCTTATGAATTACTTTGTTCATAGCATTAATTGCTTCATTCTTATCACCTTTTGTATCTTCCACTTGAAGTTTAATTTTAATGCTATTAGCATCTTTATTAATTTCTTCAACGGCTAACTCTGCCCCATTTTTTACAGATTCACCATAAGCAGCAGCCCCACCAGAAGTAACCGTCAGCAAAGCTACTTTTGCTTCATCACTACTACCAGAACCTCCGCTAGAGCTACCACAGCCAGCTACCCCAATTGCTAAGGCTGTCACTAAAGAAAGACCAATCATATTGCGCATCATACGCTTACTCATCCGCCCCATTTGTTTCATACCCATCATTTTCATACATCTCGTCCTCTCTCGCAAAACTATAACATTATAAATTAACAACTCATAACACAACACAGATATACAATGTAGAAAGACAATATTTAGTAAAAAAATATAGCCCCATTCTATTAAAACTTTTACTAAAAAACGCTCCTACTTGCTAGTTGCAAATAGGGGCGTGAAAACGCGGTACCACCCTACATTATACTTTAGTAACCAAAAATATAACTATTGAAGTTGGTTTATGTAACTTGTACTCATAGAGAAAAAAATCGCCCCCATTCACAATTGTGAATAGGGGCGTTAAATACGCGGTACCACCCTACATTATACTTTGGTTATCACCCATAACGTGGGCTAGACGTCTTTTACTACCTGTCGCAAAAGAAACTCTCGAGTGAGTATTTCATATCCGTGTGTATTGGCTCACACCAACCGCCAATTCTCTGTATCAGTGACGCATATCTTTATCTCGGTCATCGTTTGTATCTATGTTATGAACGTTATTATGCCTCATATAGACATTTTTGTCAACAGGTATTATACATTTTTCTTTATATCAAAAACACATATAACCTATGCTTTTAAGTAGGGATTATGAATTAGCTCTATTTCTAAGGTTGTATCCTCTGCATGACCGGGATGAATAATCAACTTTGGATCCCAACCCATAATTCGTTGCAAAGACTTAGCTAACACCTGAGCATCCCCATTATAGTTATTCGTAGCACCTACAGAATTTTTAAATAGTGTGTCGCCTGTAAAAATATGATTCTCCCATTGAATAACTACACTGCCCTTACTATGACCTGGCGTTTCAAAAATAGATAGTTCAAATGGTCCTATTTCTAATTTCCCTTCTGAAAGTGGTATATAAGGCGATTGACATAATCCCTTATACGCCGATGGCATGCGACGCTTTGTGTGCAATAATTCGTCATCTCCTGGATGCATATATACTGGTACTGGCTTTACTTGTCGTACCCCATCAACAGCACATATATGATCACAATGGCCATGAGTTAGTACAATAGCCAATAACTCATCATTACCAACCATGTCCAATACTTTGGGTGCATGAAACCCTGGATCAATAACTATAGCCTGCCCCGCCTCTTTTAACACATAACAATTCGCCTTATACAGACCTAATGGTTGTTTTACTATTTGTGTCATCAAGAAGCTCCTTTCTATGATAGTAAAAATTATAAACGGCGATGAGTCCCTGTAGGTTGCCATACTTTATAACTACGTTTACGACGTTTTAAGAAATATCCCTGCCAAAAATCAGGATGCAATAATACTAATAAAGTAAATAACTCCAAACGACCTAATAACATATCTACAATACAAATGACTTTAGCTATAGGATGCAATATAGTAAAGGAGCCTTCTGGTCCTAATGCACCAAAAGCAAGCCCTACATTGCCTAAAATGCCCGCTACACATTGTAAAGACTCACCAAAACTAAGTCCTGTAGCCGAAATACCTAAGGCGGAAATAGCAAATACTGTCATATATAAGAAAAAGAACTCCTGAGTCATTTGCACCCATTTTTGTGGCATCCGCTTGCCATTAATGGTAATGGATTGCACAATATCTGGATGAATCGCTTTACGTAAATAGATAATCACACTTTTTATTAAAATAATAATTCGAATAATTTTAATACCACCCGTTGTAGATCCACTACAACCACCAAAAAAGGTCGCTGTAAATAACATCATTTGTGCTAATGGTGGCCAAATATCATAATTACCTAAAGCCAAGCCAGAACCTGTCTGCATAGATACAAGCATAAAGGAAGCATTATTAATCGCGTCATTAATACTTTGACCACCAGCGAAAAATAAAGCTAAGGTGACAATAAAAATACCAATTCCTAAAATAAGTAAATACATACGATACTCAAAATCTTGCCATACTGCTTTCAATCCCCGTTGAAAAACAGCATAATATACCGTAAAATTACCACCTGCTAAAATCATAAAAAACATCAATAAACCTCTGATAATTCCATTTTCAGCATAAATCTCTGCCACCCCTGTATTCGGAGTATATCCACCGGTAGCAATAGTAGTAAAAGTCATATTTACAGCATCAAAATAACTCATACCAGCCAAACAAAGCGATATAAAGCAAACAGCGGTAAATAATAGATAAATAGTCCATAACTTAAAAGCCATAGAACGAATTCGCGGTAATACAACGCCCGGTCTTGGAACGGAGGCTTCTGCATTAAACAAATGAGCCGAGTCAGCTCCTAAATTCTTTAGAAATGCAAGGACTAAAACCACAATCCCCATGCCGCCTAACCAGTGTGTCAAACTGCGCCAAAGAACGTAACTTGGTGGCAAACTGTCGATATCAGAAACTACGGAAGCACCTGTAGCAGTAATACCTGATACAGATTCAAATAAGGCATCAACAAAGTTAGGCAAAATCCCACCAAAATAAAAAGGCAAGGCTGCAAAAAAAGAAACAAATATCCAAATAGAACTTACAGTTAGAAAGCCATCTCTCAAGCTGTAAGTTGAACTGGACTCACCATAACGATAAAGTAGTCCCCCCGTAATAGCGGCCAACACAGAGCTTATCAAGAAAGATGCATAAATTTCTTCAAATACCAAGCCATAGCAGAATGGCACAAGCATAATGGCGGCTACAACTAGAATTAGTTGCCCCACTAAGTGCATTACAATTTGTATACGCATATAGCACCTCTACTACATTGGTTTTAAATAAGTCAACAATTTATTAACATGATTCGGTAAAGTAAAGAATACTATGTGATCCTCTGCTCGAAGCACCGTATTCCCTGTTGGCACGATAGTAGAACCATCACGCACAATAGCACCTACTAAGGCTTTACCTGGCAGTTTTAAATCTTTTAACGCACAGTTTACAATAGGTGACACGGGGCTTAATACGACTTCAACCGCTTCGGCCTTTGAACCTTCAAAGGTAGAGATACTCACTACATTTTCGCCTTTACGAACCATACGTAAAATTTCCCCCGAAGTAAGTAAACGCGGTGAAAATACAATATCAATCCCCACTTGTTCCATAAGAACAATATATTCAGGACGACCTACACGAACAATAGTCTTAGGCACACCCAGATGCTTTGCTAATAAAGCCACTAAAAGATTTAGTTTGTCATCGTCGGTTAAACAAATAATAGCATCACAGTCAGAAATTTCTTCAGCCTCTAACAATTCCATATTAGTGCCATCACCATTGATAATCATGGCATTATCTACCATAGCGGCTAAATGCTCACACCGTTCCATATCCTTTTCTATAACTTTTACTATATAACCTGCTTTTTCTAGTAATATAGCTAAGTTACAGCCAATAAGACCAGCTCCCACTAACACAATGCGTTTCGTTTGTTCTAACATGGCATCTTCATGGAAATCTTCAGCAATTTTTAAAATAGCTTCACGGGCTCCCAGAATAAAGACTTTATCCATAAGTAATAAACGACTTTCCCCATGAGGTATAATCATTTCACCATTACGCAAGATACCTACAATAATAACGCCTTCTGGAAAGCGAATATCTCGTAATCGCTTGCCTACATACTGCACATCTTCATGCATTTTAAATTCCATCAAACGAACAGCACCACTAGCAAAATCTTCTACATCAAGCGCTGCTGGAGTCTGCAAAACTTGAACAATTTCTTGGGCTGATACCATTTCTGGATTAATAAATAAATCCACCCCTAATTGTTCTTGCAATTCACGGTTTTCTTCTTTTAGATAATCATTATCTCGAACGCGCGCAATTGTACGAGGAATGCCCCCAATTTTAGCTACTGAACAAGCTAACATATTCACTTCATCGGAATCAGTTACGGCAATTAACATGCCCACATCATCCATGCCAATCTCTTTAAGCAGTTGCAAACTACTACCATTACCTTGCACTAAGCTAACATCTAAGCTATTTTCTAAATTACGAATACGCTCAGCTGATTTTTCAATAATATATACATCATGTTCATCTTGCACTAGACGCTGTGCTACTGAATAGCCTACTTTACCAGCGCCTACAACAATAATTTTCATAATTAATCCCTCATACACATTTACAGAAAAGCAAAGAAAGGCGTAATTCTATTACGCCTCACTTGTTTTACTGGTGGATTGACTCACCTGCATAGACGCGTTCGGCGCTTCTAAGCCATCTGCGACTTCACTAATTGCTTCTGCTGCTAGGCGACCTGTTTCCGTCAACAGAGTCCACCCATCTTCTTGTACCACTTTATTGGCTTTCATTAAATGGCCTATTGCCCGCTTAAAAGCAGCTTTACTAAAACCAAATTTTTCTTTAATAATTTCAGCCGATGTTTTATCACTATAAGGCATGCGACCATTACGTTGTAACAAATACTGTAATAGACGATCCCCATCAATAGTAAGGGCTGTTTCTTTTACGGGACGCATAGAAACATTAATTCGCCCATCATCTCGTTTGTAAGTGACCCGTGCTTTAATCAATTCCCCAACTTTTAAATGACGTGTCATTTCACTGCGATGCAAAAAGGCAATCCACCGTTCAGGTGTAATAAAGAAAGCCCCATCAGGTGTAAAGTTATATATAGCACCACGCACAATTTGTCCTACAGTAGCTTCAATAGCTGGCTTAGCCGCACGACGCATCGCATCATCAACATCCATTGACACTGCTAAACGACCTGATTTATCCGTATATAAACGGACCCAAACCTTTTCCCCTAATTGTGGTCGGCCACGCATTTCTGCATGGGGCATAAAGATACCACGTTCTGTTCCTACTTCTACGAAACAGCCAAATTGAGTTGTATTGATAACTTCAACATAGCCAATTTGACCTTCTTTAATCGCAGGTAAACGCATGCTAGCTGTCAAACGACCTTTAGGATCGCGATACAAAAAGACAGATACTTCATCACCAATAGCCACTGGTTCAGTTTGTTGCTCCTTATGCAATAAAATATCATCATTTGTATTACCTGTACCACCGTCTAAAAAAGCACCTTGATCGCTTTCACGTAGCACTTTTAAAGTGGCTAAGGTATTTTCTGATAATTGTGTTGCCATATTAAGCCCCTACAAATTCTACGCGTGTTGCATCGTTCCAAAGTTGTTCTAAACCATAGAAAGTACGCGTTTCTGTACCACCAAAAATGTGGCAAATGATATCACCAAAATCAAGTAAAATCCATTCACCTTCATGATAGCCTTCACGGTGTAATACGGTAACACCTTCTTCGGCCCCTTTATCTTCAATTTCATCAGCAATACTTTGGGCCTGTTTTACATTAGAAGCACTAACAAGAACAAAATAGTCCGCTAAACTAGATAGTCCTTCTAAATCCATAATTTCAATGTCAGTCCCCTTTTTATCAAAACCAGCCTGTGCTAATGCTAAGGTAATTTGTTTAATTTCTTGTTTCTCTTTCATGTATACTCCTTTATCGCTTACAATATATCCTGCTCTAACCTTACGATTATTAGCCTTCTTTCGCCTTACTTTCACTATTTCCTTTAGAATCAGCGGTACTGCCATCGCCACCACCTTCAATTGGTGTATTTCCCATGGTTATACCTAATAACTGCTGCGCTTCTACAGGATCATAATTCCAGTAAATCTCATTATTAATTGTTTCTTTTGTACCAGGCAAAATATAATATTGAATTTGTTCTGCTGATAAACTTCCTAAATTCATAACTAATTTAATGGCATCAGAAGTAGCTATATTACTTGTAAAGTGACTCCAAATACGCCAAATATGCCACATTCTCGAAATAGTAAATGTATCCTCTTGACTACCTAATAACTGCTTCAAAAATCGTTCTTGCCGTTGTGTACGACTGAATGCATTTTTGTCACTATCTACATAGCGCACATACTGCAAGGCTTTATCAGCATCCAATGTTTGATAGCCACGAGCTAAATTAACATCAGCATTACCAGTCGTACTATCTACATGAACCATTTCTTTTTCCACATACATATCCTGTGAGCCTATAACTTCCATTGTCTTTTTAAAAGCGGCCTCATCTACAACAATGTAATAAGGAATAGGGATGTGAAATAAATCTTCCACTACAGCTTTAGTCAATTCAATATTACCAGAGCTGTACATAGTATTAATCATAGCTACAGACTTTTTATCACGGCTATCAATTTTAGTATTTGAAGGAATGCCTATAACATCAATGTTCCGCTGTTGTTCATTAACAGACAATAAAAATAATGCATCCCCTTGTGCCGGATTGGAACTATCTTTACCAACCAATAAAATATACATAGGTTTATCTAAAGATTTTTGTTCTAACGGAACGGTCGGTTCTTTAGGATTATCCGCTGGTGGTGCCGCCTCTGTACTTACACTCGTTGTTTCAGTAGCACTCCCTGTAAAATAACCTTTAGCAGCTTCATATCCTTTCATAATGCCAAATATGAGCCCCCCTATTATGGCTGCAACCAAAAGCAGAGCTATAATAACTCGCCCCCAACGGACATTATTCTTTTTTCGTACGCGCCGTTTAGGCCTTTTTTGTTCTTGTTCCATCACAATTCATCCTATCGACTTTTAATGCGACGTACTATATCATTGCGTCCTAAAATTGTTTTAAAATAAATACTTAGCCCTTGATCTAGCAAATGACGAATCGTATTATCATAACCAGCTAGTACAGCTTTTTCTAAATCTTCAAAAGCAATTAAGCGTAATTCTTCCACGCCAGGAAAATTACGTGTTTCTTCGATATAATCAGCTAAAAATATAATCATATCAAGGGTTGTCATACCAACACGACCCGTTGTATGATAACGAATTGCTTCTAAAATATGTGTACTGGTCACGCCATAGCGAGAGCGTGCTAAAATAGCACCACTTACACCATGTAATAAAGCCCCATTTACATACATATCTACATCAATTGTTAAGCCACTATTATCTACCAATGCTTGCATCTGTGATAAGGGAATCTCTTTAGCACAATCATGTAATAAACCTGCTAAATAAGCTTCCTCTGGATCTTCCCCATATCGTTCGGCCAAAGCTACAGCAGCTCGTGCTACACCTAAGGTATGAGCGAAACGTTTTGAACTTAAACAATTTTTTAAATCTTCGATTATTTCTTCATACATGCGTAAAATCTTGCCTCACTTTTTATAAATGTCATGTTTTGCAATATATTGAACTACTGCTTTAGGAATCATATAGCGAACACTGCGTTTTGTACGCAAACGGGCCCTCAAATCAGTAGCCGACAATTGCATTAAAGGAACTTCCAATAAGTGAATTCGTTCTTTCCCTAATTCGCCAAAATGCTGGATTACTGGCTCAATAGCAGCTGACCCATCTGGTCTGACTGCCCCTATAAAATGACAAAGTTCTAATAATTCTTGAATGTATTTCCAATTGGGTAAATCCTGAATGGTATCTGTCCCGGCAATAAAATAGTATTCTTTGTCATCACCATATAATTCTTTAAAATATTTAATTGTGTCCACGGTGTACGAAGGACCTTCTCGTTTAAATTCAACATCAGAGATGGTAAATTTAGGATTATCCATAACAGCAACGGCTGTCATTTCATAGCGGTAATGTGCTTCAATCACATCATCATGTTTATGAGGCGGATGATACGCAGGAACGAAAATTACACGCTCAAGTTCATACGCCTCTTGAGCCATTTCAGCAATCATTAAATGGCCTAAATGAATGGGATTAAAGGTACCTCCTATAATACCAATCTTACCTGTCACTTTCATAAACTATCCATTATCCTCATAGCTAGTATTGATAATATAATCCACAATATAAGTGCTATGCCATATGAGCGCCACTCATAGCGTCCTTTAGGACTTTTCATGTACTGCCAATAGGCCTGCACTTTATAAAACCATTGTTTACTCATGACCTAATTTGGCCATCCCCTTCAACATAATATTTATACGATGTTAAAGCTAATAGGCCCATAGGTCCACGAGCATGTAACTTCTGTGTACTGATGCCGATTTCTGCACCCAAGCCAAATTCAAAACCATCAGTAAAGCGAGTAGATACATTCACATATACAGTCGAAGCATCTACCTGTTGTAAAAAAGTTTGTGCGGTTGTTTTGTTTTCAGTAATAATACATTCAGAATGCTTAGTGCCATACTGATTAATATGATGAATAGCCTCGGCCACATCTGACACGACTTTAACATTCATAATTAAATCATTGTACTCTGTACTCCACGCCTCGCTATCAGCCTCGTGAATAGCAGGCACAATAGCACGACTAGTAGCATCCCCACGTAATTCTACTTGCTTAGCAAATAGAGCCTGCGCTACTTCAGGTAAGAGCTTAGGTGCTACTTCCTCATGAATAAGTAGTGTTTCTGCAGAATTACACACAGATGGTCTTTGTACTTTTGCATTAATAACAATTGGTACAATCTTATTAGTGTCACAATCTTTATCAATATAAACGTGAACAACACCACTGCCCGTTTCAATAACAGGAATACGGCTTTCTTCTACAATGCGCTTGATAAGTCCAGCCCCACCACGTGGAATAACGACATCAATATACTCTCGCTGTTTTAATAAATCTGAAACAGCTGCTCTATCAGTTACAGTCACTAATTGTACTGCATCTGCTGGCAGATTATTTTCTGTTAATGCCTGACGAATTAAAGTTACTAAGCACTGATTGGAATTAAATGCTTCTTTACCACCACGCAAAATAACTGCATTGCCAGTTTTTAAAGATAAAGCCGCTGCATCTACCGTTACATTAGGGCGTGCCTCATAAAGCATAGCAATTACACCTAAAGGGACACGAACTTTAGTAATAGCCATCCCATTAGGTCGTGTACTAGATTCTATAACCTCACCAATAGGGTCCGATAAATCTACTAATTGCCGTACGCCTAAGGCCATTTGTTTAATTCTATCTTCGGTAAGACGTAAACGATCTAACATCATAGCAGGTAAACCATAGGAGTCAGCCTGTTTCATATCTTCATCATTTGCTGTTAATATAGCCGCTATATTAGCTTCTAAAATATCAGCAATGGATACCAATAGTGAGTTTTTTGTTTCTGTTGTAGCTACTTGAAGTTGAGTTGATGCCATACGAGCTTGCTGCCCCATGGTTTCAAATAGTGTCGCATAATCGGTCATAAGAACCTCCTATCTGAGGATAACTAAATTATCACGATGAATAGCTTCTGCATGGGCTGTTTGAACCTGTAAACGTTCTGCTATTTCGTGAGAGTTACAGCCTTTAATCTGCTCAATATCTTGTGACGAAAAATTAACCATCCCACGGGCAATTTCTTCGCCATCATACATAATACTAATTGTTTCCCCTTCAAAAAATTCACCCGACACTGCAATAATCCCTACTGGCAGCAAACTTGAGCCATTTTTCAAAATCGCCTTAGCACAACCAGCATCTACAGTAACTGATCCTTTAAGACGAGAACCAAAAGCTACCCAACGTTTACGCATATGTGGTTTTGTTTGGCGCGCTACAAAATGAGTCCCCCGTAAACCACCATTAGCCACAACTTGAATAGAGTCACTGTGTTCACCAGAAGCAATGACCATATGAACCCCAGAATTAACAGCAATATTAGCAGCCTCTATTTTAGTAAACATACCACCCGTACCTCGAGCTGTACCAGCTCCACCAGCAATTTCATAAATATGTGGTGTTATAGTTGCTACTTCAGTAATCAAGGTAGCTGTCGTATCAGTTTGCGGATTCGCTGTATATAGACCTTCAATATCAGACAATATAATCAACAAATCAGCTTCTACGATACTGGCCACAGTAGCTGATAAAGTATCATTATCACCAATTTTAACTTCATCAATAGCCACTACGTCATTTTCATTAATAATAGGAATAACCCCTAAGTCGATAAGTGAAAATAAAGTATTCCGCAAATTAACATAACGAGAACGATGAGTACTATCTTCACGTGTTAATAAAATTTGGCCCACTGTATGTCCATATTCGCGAAATAATTTTTCATACATATGCAGTAAAATGCCTTGTCCGACAGCAGCGGCTGCTTGTTTCATAGCAATATCCTTAGGTTTTTCTTTAAAACCTAAGGGTGCTAAGCCTGCCCCAACTGCACCAGAACTGACTAAAATCATTTCTTTGCCTTGATTGGCTAAATCTGCCAATTGCTTTACAATAGCTTCAATACGATTCAAATTCAAACGACCATTAGCATAGGTAAGCGTACTGGTCCCCACTTTTACAACAATACGCTTAGCATTCGCCAATTCTTGGCGTCCTACTACATTTCCAACTTGCTCTCTTTCACTCATAGGCGTCTCCTTCTGCCTCATTAACGAGGCAAAATAATTTTAGGTTCTTTTTTAGCCTTATAAAGAACTCCATTATGACCGATAACTTGAACTAATTCTGCACCTAACATATCTGCTAGATCTTCAAATGTTTCTGCTGGATCTACCGGTGAATTATTCAGCACTTTGACCTTAATTAATTCTCGTGCTGTAATAGCTGCTCTAGCACTATCAATCACAGAATCTTCTAAGCCTCCCTTGCCAATCATAACTACAGCTGGCATCGTACTGGCTAAGGCTCTTAAAAATCGTTTTTGTTTCCCTGTCATACTATCTCCTACCCTTATAAATCATGGAATGTAAAACGTTGATCCCCAATGACTACTTCATCGCCATCTTTACAGCCACGTTCTTTCAAGCGACGATCTAAATCCATATAAGACCAAATTTTTTGGAAACGGCGAAGTGCTTGTTCATCATCTAAATTAGTCATAGCAACTAATTTTTCTATGCGAGCACCACTAATAATAAAGGAAGCATCATCACCTCGAGTAATCGTAAAGTCTGTATCTGGTTTTGCTTCGTATAAAACAGTATCGTCTACAGCTTCTGGCTCTGGTACATAATTTTCTACATAATACCAAGCTCGTGCAACCAAATCTGGTAAACCTTCACCAGTCAATGCATTGACTGGAAAAACTTCATAACCCTTTTCTGTGAAATAGGCGCTTACACGAGGCAATGTGTCTTCATCTTGTAACATATCTATTTTATTTAGTGCAATTAATTGTGGCTTTTTACTTAATTTTTCACTATATTTAGCTAATTCTGCATTAATCGTATGGAAATCTTCAATCGGATCACGCCCTTCCATACCAGACACATCTAGAACATGAATTAAAATATTACTTCGTTCTACATGGCGTAAGAAAGAGTGCCCTAAACCGACCCCTTCACTAGCCCCTTCAATAAGGCCCGGAATATCAGCCATAACAAAACTATGACCTTCTCCTACAGATACTACACCTAATACAGGTGTTAATGTAGTAAAATGATAAGCTGCTACTTCTGGTTTAGCAGAGGATACTTTACGAATAATACTAGACTTACCAACACTTGGATAGCCTAACAAACCTACATCAGCTAATACTTTCAATTCTAATTGTAGCCAACGTTCCTCTCCAGGCTCACCTTTTTCTGCAAACGTAGGTGCTCGGTTAGCACTTGTATGGAAATGAGCATTGCCACGACCACCACGACCACCTTTAGCCACTACATAAGTCTGGCCATCTTCAATAAGATCTGCCATTAATTTGCCACTTTCTTCGTCTTTTACAGTAGTTCCTAATGGCACGGGAATAATCATATTCTCTGCACCGCGACCATATTTATTACTGCTTTGCCCGCCTTCACCAGCGGGCCCTTTAAATTGGCGTTTATATCTAAAATCAACAAGAGTATTGATATTTCTGTCTGCTTTTAAAATGATGTCTGCTCCTTTACCGCCATCGCCGCCGTTTGGGCCGCCGTTAGGAACATACTTTTCGCGTCGGAAACTACTCATCCCGTTGCCGCCGTCACCGGCTTTCACAAAAATTCGTGCACGATCGATAAACATAGTTTTCATCCTTTACTAATACTAATATGGGCGGTAACTGCTGTTAGCTACCGCCACCTATTATTTTGTCATTAAAATCTCAATTGCCTTTTTAAGTTGCGTATCATCAGCTTCTGATGAAGCACCTTCAGGAAGGCTTACTTCTACATCTGGTTTAATACCAGTACCATCAATAACACGGTCATTTGGAGTATGATATTTGGCAATGGTAATTTTTATACCTTCATCACCTAACATACTTAATACAGTCTGAACTGTACCTTTACCATAACTATTAGTACCTACAATGGTACCTACTTTTTCATCCTGCACCGCCCCTGCAATAATTTCAGAAGCACTAGCAGAACCTTGATTAATTAAAACAACTAAAGGAATAGTTGGCATTAAGCCTTTTGAATCATAAGATTCTATACGACCAGACCGATCTT
This sequence comes from Veillonella intestinalis, assembly GCF_943193155.1. Classification (GTDB taxonomy): domain Bacteria; phylum Bacillota; class Negativicutes; order Veillonellales; family Veillonellaceae; genus Veillonella_A; species Veillonella_A intestinalis. Next base: position 417,365 of record NZ_CALPDB010000001.1, read on the forward strand.
GAATCGTTACTATTGGTCCAGCCGGTAAAATATAGTCCGACACTTCTTGTGCCGTCGTTAATAATCCACCAGGATTATCACGCAAATCAAGGACAAGTTTAGTCATGCCCTTTTCTTTTAATTCATTATAAATGTTAGCAAAATCAGGACCTGTAGGTTCAGCAAACTGACTGATTCGGATATAGCCAATATGATTGTCTAACATCTTACCTTTTACTGTAGGAAGGCTAATTTGTTGTCTTGTAATCGTAAACTCTTTAATTTCATTATCACGCATTACACTTAGTACAACTTGGGTGCCTTCTTCACCACGAATCATTTTAGAGGCATCTTCCATGGCTAAGGTACTGGTTTTAATCCCATCAATAGCCACTATGATATCCCCTGATTTAATACCCGCCGTTGCTGCTGGCTGACCTTCTATGGCCGTAGCCACCTTCATAAGCCCTTCTTTATCTTGACCTAACACAATACCGACACCACTATAGCTGCCAGACGTTTGCATATAAATATCGTTAAAGGCTTTTTCATTTAAGAATTGGCTATGAGGCTCCCCTAAGGAGTCAACCATACCGGCCAGACTACCTTCAAACAAGGTCGTTTTAGCTACCGGCTCCATATAAAAATGACTGGCTACAAAATAGGTAAAAAAGAATTTAATAGCCCCTGCTGGAGACCCTGAAATATACCAAAATACAAGCCACAAAAATACAAGACCAGCCACTGTAAATTTAATGGCAAATTGGATACCAGACTTTAAAGAGCCTGGCAACCAACCTTTAAGAAAATTATTTTTCATCTTATAAATACCCTTGAGGATCTACAGGATCACCATTAATACGTACTTCAAAATGTACATGAGGTCCTGTAGAGTTCCCTGTACTACCAGCATAGGCAATAACAGAACCTTTGCTTACTGTTTCGCCTTCGGATACAGCTAAATCTGAATTATGACCATATAAAGTAGACATACCATTACCATGATCAATAACTACAACATAACCATAACCATCCATCCACCCGGAGTATTCTACATAACCACCATCAGCAGCATGTACTGGTGTCCCTTCATCAACACCTATATCCATGCCGGAATGAAGGATTTGACGACCGAAAATAGGATGCTCACGCCAACCAAAATCAGAAGTGATAACCCCTGATACAGGCCAACTTAATACACCAGATCCTTGTACATATGTATAGCCGCCACTGCTACCGCCACTACTTTGTGCAGCCGCGGCTGCCGCTGCGGCACGTTCTGCCGCTCGTTGCTGTAACATAGCTTTAATAGCATTTGAAGATGCTTGTAAATCGGCTTGCATCTGTTCTGCTACAGCTTTATCATTTTGTGCTTGGGCCAAAATAGCCGACTGTTCATCCTTTTTCTTCTGAATAACAGCCTGAGCTTCCCGTGCTTTATTTTCTAATTCAACAACTTTAGCACGATCAGCCTCTAATTCAGCTTTACGCTGAGCAATTTCTTCTCGCTCAGTTTTAATACTGCTAATTAATTTAATATCAGCATCAATAATGCGTTTAAGCATTTCTAAACGATTGGCAAAATCACTAAAATCCTTAGCACCAATAATAACTTCTAAATAGCTAAGACGCCCATTGATATAAATATCACGAACGCGTTTATTAAAAACTCCTTCACGAGTAGCTAAACGAGCTTGTGCTTCTGCTAATAGTTTTTCATTTTTTACAATTTCATTTTCTACAGCCATGCGCTGCTGTTCGTAATTTTTTAAATTCGCTGTTGCCTCATCTAATTCCACCTGAATCTGATGTAATTGTTCAGATACATTGATAATAGTAATCTCTGCATTGGCTTTCTTGTTACTTGCTTCTTCCATTTGCTGTTGAATGCCACTTAGCTGATTAGTTAAATCTTCATCTTCCGCTCTCATAGTGCCAAACGGAATTGAGGCTAATACAGTAGTACTTAAAAGAACGGCTGCTACACGCATGGATAATTTATTATTTGCCATACATACCCTTCTTTACTATACTTTCATATATTGTTTCAACGAAATAGTAGAACCAATAGCCCCTACTAAGACACCAACGCCCAATAGAATAGCACTTAAATCATAGAAGAATGGCAACATAGGCACTAATGGTAAAAAGGCTAAGGAATTTTCTACTTCCACCGTAATGAAATGATAGAACTCCCATACACAAGCGGTAGCGATTGCACCACCAATAAACCCTAAGAGCATACCTTCAATAAGAAATGGCCAACGAATAAACCAGTTAGTAGCCCCTACATATTTCATAATGCCAATTTCTTTACGACGAGCGAACACTGTTAAGCGAATCGTATTGGAAATAATAAACAAAGTAGCACCGGCCAAGAAGGCAATTAAAGCAATGCCACCAATGCGAATAATTTGGGTCATTTTGAAAATTTGTTCAATAATATCCTGACCATAATGTGCACTTTCAACTTCTGGGAAAGTAGACACTAATTTTGCTGTATTTTTTACTTCTTCTGGATCTTCGAAAGTAAGTACATATGCCGATGGCAATGGATTGTTACCATCTAACGCTTCTACTAAACCTTGTTGATCTCCTAAGCGCTCTTTAAAGCGTTTCATAGCTTCATCTTTATTGACAAATTCAATATTTTTAACTTTTGGTAAGGCTTTTAACTTTTTACCAACTTCCATAACTTGATTAGTAGTCAAACCGTCTTTCATATAAATACTGATTTCAACTTGACTTTCTAAATTAGATGCTAGGTTGTTTAAATTTACTACACCGCATGTAAAAACACCTAGGATAAAAAGCGATAAAGCCACTGTTGATATGGACGCTAATGTCATTAGACCATTGCGGGTCATAGACTTAAGCGCTTCTTTCACAAAGTATCTAAACGTTCTAAGCTTCATTGAATTCAGCACCTCGCATTCTATCACTCGTCACGCGGCCATCTTCCAATGCAATAACCCGCTTATTCAAATACTTAACCATTTCCATATCATGCGTTACCATAACAATAGTTGTACCTGAATTATTAATTGTCTTAAATAATTCTACAATTCCCTTACTTGTTGCAGGGTCTAAGTTACCAGTTGGTTCGTCAGCAATCAATACTAATGGCTTATTAACAATAGCTCGCGCAATAGCTACGCGTTGTTGTTCACCACCACTTAGGTCTTGTGGTAAATCATTCGCCTTATGACTAAGCCCAACCATCTCAAGAACTGAAGCTACACGTTCTTTAATAACTTTTGGTTTTTCTTCAATAACTTCAAGCGCAAAGGCAATATTTTCAGATACCGTTTTATTCGGTAACAAACGGAAATCTTGGAATACAATGCCTAAGCGACGACGTAAATAGGGAATTTTACGTTTTTTCAAATGAGAAACTTCCATGTCATTTACGACAACCGTTCCTGAATCAGGCACTACTTCATGTGACAATAGTTTAATAAATGTGGATTTCCCAGCACCACTAGGCCCACAAATGAGTACAAACTCACCCTTCTCAATGTGTATAGATACGTCATCCAAAGCTAATGATCCATTGTCGTACACTTTGTTGACATGGTTAAATTCAATCATTGATAACTTCCTTTACTATTTTCGTTCAATTGCAGTCTTAACAGCTTCCATAATATGTTCTGCTGTTAGGCCATATTTTGCCATTAATTCTTTAGGCGTACCAGATTCACCAAAAGTATCTTTTGTACCTACGCGAATTACTGGCACAGGCGCTAATTCAGTAACTACTTCAGCTACAGCAGCACCTAAACCACCAAGAATATTATGCTCTTCTGCCGTTACAATAGCGCCTGTTTCTTTAGCCGCTTTAACAATAGCGTCAGCATCAATCGGCTTAATAGACGCCATATTTAATACACGAGCTTTTACACCAGTATCAGCTAATTGTTTTGCTGCTTGTACTGCAGGACCTACTAAAGCACCACAGGCAATAATAGTAACATCAGTACCAGATACTAATTCTACCGCTTTACCTGGAGTAAACGTATAACCTTCAGGAGTTACATCATCCACACCAGCACGACCTAATCGAACATATACAGGTCCTTCATAATCAGCAGCCCATTTTACAACAGCGGTAGTTTCAGCTTCATCAGCAGGCACAACAACTGTTAGATTAGGAATAGCACGCATACAAGCAATATCTTCTAAACTTTGATGCGTAGCACCATCTTCACCTACAGTAATCCCTGCATGAGTAGCACAAATTTTTACATTTAATTTAGGATAGCATACAGCATTACGCACCTGTTCAAAAGCACGACCTGTAGCAAACATGGAGAAAGAAGATACAAATGGAATTTTACCAGTTGCTGCTAAACCAGCACCAACACTAATTAAATTCTGTTCTGCAATCCCTACGTTAAAGAAACGATCAGGATATGCTTTTTTAAAATTATCAGTCTTTGTAGATTTAGATAAATCCGCATCTAATACGACTACGTTTTCATGTGTAGCCCCTACTGCTACTAAGGCATTACCATATGCTTCACGAGTTGCTTTTCCCATCTTATACCTCCAAAAGTTCGGCTACAAATTTTTCACATTCTTCAGCGGATGGTGCTTTACCATGCCAACCAGCTTGGCCTTCCATCTCTTTAACACCTTTACCTTTAACTGTATTCATTACGACTACAGTAGGTTTATCCGTGCAAGTCTTAGCAGCTTCAATGGCATTGTGAAGTTCATCTAAATTATGACCATCTACTTCAATTACATTCCAATTAAACGCTTCAAATTTTGAACCGATTGGCAATGGAGACATAACTTCACGAATATCACCATCAATTTGAAGTCCGTTAAAATCAACGAAAGCTGTTAAATTATTTAATTTGTAATGACCGGCAAACATAGCGGCTTCCCATACTTGCCCTTCTTCCAATTCACCATCACCAAGTACAGCATATACTCGATAATCTTTTTTGTCGATTCGACCAGCTAATGCCATACCACAGGCAGCACTAATGCCTTGGCCCAAAGAGCCAGTGGACATGTCAACGCCCGGGGTGTGTTTCATATCAGGATGACCTTGCAAAATGCAATCTATCTTACGTAAATTGGTAAGCTCATCTTTAGAGAAAAAGCCTTTCTCTGCCAAGGTAGCATATAATGCTGGTGCCGCATGCCCTTTAGACAATACAAAACGGTCACGATTAGGATCTTTTGGGTCCTCTGGATTTACATTCATTTCTACAAAATACAACAGCGACATAAGGTCTGTAATCGATAAAGAACCACCTGGATGCCCTGATTTTGCAGCGGTTACAGCTTTTAAAATACTTACGCGAATCGCTGTCGCTTTTTCCTGAACTAAAGAAGTTTGTTCAGCTGTTAATGTTGTCATAAAGACCCTCCATTCCTAGTTGGAAAATAAGTAAACAGATTATATAAAATCGTATACAAAAAAAGATAGGAATCAATTCTTATTCTACCCCTTTATCTTAGTAAAATCTAGTTTTACGAATCTAAGAGGGATAAAGCAATGTGAGCATTTTTAAGAGATTCTTCCCTTAATTTAATAATTCGTTGCACTACCTGCTGTTGCAACGCTGTATTTTCTAAGAAATTAGCTGTTGCTTCATAAATAGTATCAGCCCTAATTTCATCAAGAGTACCTACTGGCGCTTGACCAATCATATGCAAGAAATTAGTAATTTTAGGGTCATAGGAAATACCTACTACCGGCTTTTCCATGAGAGAAGCAAATACTAAAGCATGCAAGCGCACCCCTATCAATACATCCATACAGCCTTCAAGGGAAAGGAGCTCTGTCGTATTATACATACGCTCTAATACAACTGGTTCACTTTTCATAAGGGCTTTAATCGCCAATGCCTCTTTAGTATCAGCAGGATGTTGCATTGGAATGAACACAACTTGCGCCCCTAATTCATCATGAAGCTGATCAAGGGCTTGCGCCAATTCACTGCGATATGCAGTGGATTGTTTCCAATTACGCACTGATACACCTACACGATAACGGACTCCCGATAATTGATACGGTTTCAATAGGCGTTTACCAATAGTTAAATCGACAGGATGCATAGCTAATACTGCATCAGCAGTAACTTCAATAGGAACTTGCGTAACTCCCATATCAAGTAACTCAGCTTTTGACCGCTCGTCACGAACTGTAATCATAGTTACTTTATTTAATACTTGACCTACAATACGACGAGCTCGTTTACGCCGTAAAGGTCCAATACCTTGGGCATATAACATTACGCGCTTCCCAAAAGTAGTTGCTAACGTAATGATACTTAAATAATAGTATAAACTCCGCTTACTAGTTACATCTTGTAGCAGACTACCGCCACCACTGATGAGTAAATCACAACGACCAATGGCATTTAATATACCAAACATATCAAAGCGACCTACTGCTTTAACGCCATGATTAGCTGCTGTTTGTTTAGGATTCCCTGAAATAACCGTAATATCAGCATCAGGCACTACTTCTAAAATAGCTTCTAGAATAGCAGCTAACATAGCTTCATCACCGGCATTACCAAAGCCATAATACCCAGAAATGACAAGTCTAGTCATTAGACACCTCCCCACGACGGGCCCAGGCAATAGTATATGCTAAAAAGCGGAATACTAAAATAGCAACTACCCCAGCAACAACACCTATAAATAAGCCATCATAACCTCGTGCGATTGACATTAACACAGGTGTTCGCAAATGACAGAAGGTTTCCACCATTGAACCAATACCAATAACACCTGCTATGGTGCAAAGGAAATGGAATACCATAGGCCAACGGCGCAATACCGCAAAAGATGCTAACATAAGTGCCGGATGACCAATCAAAAATTCTTTTTCACGTGGACGCGCATATAATGTGTTTTCTAAGAAACGACGCAAGGCAATTTCAAAACTAGGTACTGGTACACCTGCTGTATGACCACTACGACCAACAAATATCCAGCCTACAATTCCCAAGAACGCAAACACAATAATCATGTATAGTTTCACATCTAGCGTGAGGAAAGAACGCAAAAAACTACGACATTCAAGCCAAGAATCAACTGTGCGACCTTGCCATAATGGAAAACGTTGTAAATAAGCAATTGCTGTTAAAATAATTGGTGCAACAAACACTAATTTTACGCCACGGAATAAAGAAAATTCCATAAAGAACCGTGTGTTGCCAAGCATAGCAGCAATTAATATGCCCCCTATAGCAGCTATAATAGCAGCCCCTACCAAATAAACAGCAGCTTCCAAAGTAGCTCGCCATGAACCTACCATAGGGCCTTCAGCACGACGTACCCAACAATCCATAATCAATATAATAGCAACTACAGGCGCACAAATCGCTGCACTTAAGGCCCAAATTTGAGTAATTAAAGTGCCCCCAGTTACAGCATATAAAACGACTGTAATAAGCAATAAAGTAAAGTTAACTACTAACTGACTATACTTACGCATTGGGTAGAATAAATTCAGCATAAACGTGAACAAAGCCACAGAACCTGCCATCGTTAATACTACTGCCAATGGGCTTGGCATATAGGCAGGATAAATAGAAGCACGCCCAAAAGTAAAACCTCGATTCGTTAATTTCTCTTTTAACGAATTCATATAAGTTATACTAGTTGCTAACGCTGTTTTGTTATCGCTACCTTCTTCATAGATTGGCAATAGATTAAAGCGTATATTTCGTTCAATATCACTGATAAAGAAACGCTGCGATACTTCTTCAGGACTTAATTTTTTAAGTTCTTCTTTTGAAATCGTATATAAACGTCCAATACTGTAGTTATCGGCTACAGCTAAGTCATTATTAAAACCGACTTGATTTTCATACTGTAGTTGATTTACGGCCTCTATACCAACAACAGGAATTCTTAAATTATGTAAATATTCATTAGTAAGACCTATAAACTCAGGATATCCTAAGGCTTCTTTGCCTACAAAAACCATGCCAGTTACATTGGGGATACCATCAATACGACTAAATACATGATCTACATTATCCCGCGTTACATGCTTAAAATTAGTTGGTCTCACAATAACGTTAAAGCCTAAATTACTAACCTCTTGAGCTTGTAAGCGTGAAATGCTTAATTTCATATCCATAAGGGCTTCAAACGGTTGTGCTAACGCGATGACGGGCCCCCGATTAGAGTATAAAATAGTTACTTTATCTTTACCTAGTCGTTGCACTAAATCATCTTGAATTTCTTTGAAATACCCTTCTTTACCATGAGCAGCTACTAAATATGTATATCCAGCAGTGGGTTGTGTACCATAAAACTGAAGTGCATTAGCGTCTAACCCTTGATATACAATAATTTCTCCAGCATCACGGGCCTTCTCTAGAGTGCGATCATAAATAGCCATAGCCGTTACGCCCGCTTCTTTTAAGGCTTGCAAGGCCTCAGCTGTACTGCGTTTCTCAAAGGAAGCCGCTCGTAGCGCTGCATCATAATCAACAATGTTTTCTACCTGATGCTGAGCTGATTCAATTTGATGCCGTTGCTGCACTAAATACAAACCAGCCAGTAAGCCAATAATAATAATGGCTATAAGTATTAACGAATGTTTTCTTTTCTTTCTAATAGCTTCCTTCACAATAACACCTTTCTTACTTTGCTATAGGGTTCACAAATAAATGAATTTCATCATTCATTGTTTCAATGCGATCCGCTTTTACAGGAATTGGGAATTCTGCAAAATCATAAATAGTAATTGGTTTTAATACAGAGGCATTTAAACCGCCAATACCAGCACCATTGATTTCAAATCGCTGTGGTGAAAATACAAGAGCATTATTTTTAATTTCTAATAAGCCTTTAATATTAGCTGTCCCTTTAACAAAACCCATGTCAACGGACCCAATAACTTCGATACCGTTAGAATTGATTACTACATCTTTAATGGATAAACCTTTAACTGATTGCTCCATAAAATTCTGCAAATCACTGGCTGTTACCGTTCCTTCAATCTCCCCATTCCCTAATTGATTAATCTCCATAGTTTGATTCATCAACAAAGCAATTGGATTGAACTCTAAATTGGTTACATCCATATGAATATCAGCAAAATTTAAGTGGCCTAACTTAACATTTTCTAACACACCACGCATAGTATCAACATGGCCACCTAGCATTGTAATTGCTGGTGACGATTCAATGCGTAAAGCAATCGTTTCTGGATTTAATTTATTACTAATTTCACGCTCTAATTGTTTAGCCACAAAACTAGGTAAGAAAAATTGAGCCGCTACAACAAGAGCTACTATAACAACAACAATGAAAGCGATAAACTTTTTCATAAGTCTAAACTCTCCTAAACTTTTAAATTAGCTTCTTTTTTTAAGAAACCTTCCATAAATGAATCTAAATTACCATCCATAACGGACTGAACATTCCCAGTTTCCACACCCGTACGATGATCTTTTACTAAATTATAGGGATGGAATACATAGGAACGAATTTGGCTCCCCCATTCAATAGCTTGATAGGTACCACCAATTTGTTCTTTTAATTCAGCTTGTTTTTCTAATTCCAATTCAAATAATTTAGCGCGCAATAACTTCAAAGCCTGTTCACGGTTTTGAATCTGAGAGCGTTCGCTTTGACACTGTACAACAATGCCAGTTGGAATATGAGTCATACGAATAGCTGAGTCAGTCTTATTAATATGCTGTCCCCCTGCACCGCTAGCACGATATGTATCAACGCGGACATCCTTCATATCCAACTGAATTTCCACTGTATCATCAATTTCAGGCATAACATCAACAGCGCCGAATGAAGTATGACGACGTGCATTAGCATCAAATGGCGAAATACGAACTAACCGATGAACACCTTTTTCAGATTTTAAATAGCCAAAAGCATTTTCGCCTTTAATAAGAAAGGTCGCACTCTTAATACCAGCTTCATCACCTGGTTGTTCATCCATCATCGTAATAGTAAAACCATGTTGCTCAGCCCAACGCAAGTACATGCGAATCAGCATAGACACCCAATCCTGTGCCTCTGTACCGCCAGCACCAGCATGAAATGTTAAAATGGCATTGTTTTTATCATATTCACCACTTAACAACAATAATACTTCACGACGTTCTACATCTTCTTGAATTTTCTCAATAGAAGCTGCTAATTCGCTTTCTAATGATGTATCCTGCTCTTCGATTGCCATATCTAGCATTAATTTTACATCTTCGATTTCACCAACAAGTGCTTTATAGCCTTCTACCACATCTTTTAACTGTGTGGCTTCTTGGGAAATTTCTTTCGCTTTGTCCGGATCATTCCAAAATTCTGGATCACTCATTTTAACATCTAGTGTAAAAATTCTATCTTCTTTCTGAGCAATGTTAAAGTGAATCCCTCATTCCATAAATTCGCTCCTCTAAATTGTCAATAGGGCCTTTTAAATCCTCTAACAATTTATTCACCTCTTTCTAATTTTACAGCAATAAAAACAGAAAATGGCCGTGCCGAAAATACTCTCCCGGCAACGAACCATTCTGCGTTATCTAATCTACATTTTGTGGTTCCAACACATCATCATGATGGGTTTGCGCATTGGCCAGGGGATCTGCTGTTGCTTCTTCTTCAATCACTTCATCATTTAATTCAATGCGAATGCGATAGAGATACATAATAGTATCTTCTTGAATAGCTTCAATCATAGCTTCAAACATGTCATATGCTTCAAATTTGTATTCCACAAGTGGGTTCTTTTGGCCATATGCACGAAGGCCAATCCCTTCGCGGAGCATATCCATAGAATCTAAATGTTCCATCCACTTGCTATCTACAACTTTTAGCATAACAGCTTTTTCGAGTTCACGCATATTAGCTTCGCCAATAAGTTTTTCTCGTTTTTCATATTCTTCATGCGCAATAGAAAGTAATTTTTCTTGTAATTCACCGCGGCCATATTCTTCCATTTCAGCCACAGTAAATTGTCCAGGTTCTAGGAAGAATAACTCTAAATGTTTGAGTAAACCTTCATAATCCCATTCTTCTGGATACAATTTTTCATCCGCATATTGATCCATTGCTTTAACAACTAAAGAATCTACCATGTCTAAAATCGTTTCTTTTAAGGAATCATTGCCTAAAATCTTACGACGTTGATCATAGAGAACTTCACGTTGCTGATTCATTACATCATCATATTCAAGGATATATTTACGAATGTTAAAGTTGTGGTTTTCCACTTTTTTCTGAGCTCGTTCAATGGATTTAGTAATTAAGGAATGCTCAATTGGTTCATCCTCTTCCATTCCCAATTTATCCATCATGCCAGAAATATTATCAGCACCAAAAATACGCATCAAATCATCTTCTAAAGACAAGAAGAATTGACTAGAGCCAGGGTCCCCCTGACGTCCTGACCGACCGCGTAGCTGATTATCAATACGACGACTTTCATGACGTTCTGTACCTAAAATATGTAAGCCCCCTAAGTCGGCTACGCCTTCTCCTAAGGAAATATCGGTACCACGACCAGCCATATTCGTGGCAATTGTTACCATGCCACGTTGACCTGCATTGGCAACGATTTCAGCTTCTTTTTCATGGTGTTTAGCATTCAATACATTATGCGGTACACCACTTTTAAGTAACATGTCACTTAATTCTTCAGACTGTGTAATCGAAGTTGTACCCACCAAAACTGGTTGTCCATTTTTATGGCGTTCTACTACATCTTTTACAACCGCTTTATATTTTGCCTTTTTAGTTTTAAAAATTAAGTCTGGCAAATCTTTACGTAATAAAGGACGATTTGGCGGAATTTCATAAACTTCAAGACCATAAATATTATTAAACTCTTGTTCTTCCGTTTTAGCAGTCCCTGTCATACCCGCCAATTTTTCATACATACGGAAATAGTTCTGGAATGTAATAGCCGCTAGAGTTTGACTTTCACGTTCAACTTTGAGGCCTTCTTTAGCTTCAATAGCTTGATGTAAGCCATCAGAATAACGACGCCCAAACATCAAACGACCAGTAAATTCGTCAACAATAACAACTTGACCATCTTTCACTACATAGTCTTTATCACGATGCATCATTGCATAGGCACGTAAGGATGCATTTAATAAGTGATTAAGCTCTAAATTAGCAGAATCATACAAGTTTTCAATTTTAAGCAATTTTTCAACTTTAGCAATCCCAGATTCAGTAGGTGCAATTGTTTTTTGCTTTTCATCAATAGTATAGTCTTCACCAGCCACTAATTGAGGTACTACTTTAGCTAAGGTATAGTAACTATCCGTAGAACGTTCCCCTGGGCCAGAAATAATTAATGGTGTACGGGCTTCGTCAATAAGAATCGAGTCTACTTCGTCGACAATCGCATAATTCAATGGACGTTGTACCATTTGCTCAGCATGGATTACCATATTATCACGCAAATAGTCAAAACCAAATTCATTATTAGTACCGTAGGTAATATCTGCAGCATAAGCCATCTTACGTTGATTATAATCAAGATTAGCTACAATTAAACCTACTGATAAGCCTAACGCACGATATAATTTACCCATCCACTCACTGTCACGAGTTGCTAAATAATCATTAACTGTAACGACGTGAACACCTTTACCAGTTAATGCATTTAGATATACAGGCAAAGTGGCTACCAAAGTTTTACCTTCACCAGTACGCATTTCAGCAATATTGCCTCGATGTAAAGTGATACCACCAATAATCTGTACATCAAAATGGCGCATGCCTAGCACGCGCTTTGACGCTTCACGAACAACTGCAAACGCTTCTGGCAAAATATCATCTAGTGTTTCACCTTCAGCTAAACGCTTTTTAAATTCCTGCGTTTTCCCTGCTAACGAACTATCACTAAGACTGCTTAAACTAGCTTCTAAGCCATTAATTTCGTCTACAATAGCACCCATTTTTTTTATTTCACGAGCACTGTTATTACCAATTAAACGTTGTATAAAACCGAACAAATAAATCAACTCCTTAAGTCTGTATATTCTCATATATACATATTCAATTTATTATATCACAAAGTCTATAAAAAACAAAAAAATAGCAACCCGAAGGTCGCTATTTTTATTGCATTCTTGCAAGTTATTATTTAGTTTCTGGTACATACCATAAACCATTATTATGTGTTTTCATATATTCTTTGAATTCTGGAGAGTTATAAGCTTCTTTAAGGTCTTTTGCCCATTGTGTATCTTTATATTTATCCAATACTACTAATTGTAATAAAAGATGTGGTAAAATGTCTTCTTTTACTAAGGCTGTAGCAGGATCAATTTTCGCATTATACACAATAGAACCAGTAATTACAATGAAGGCAAAATCAGTTCGAACTGATGGAATTGTTAAGGATTTCATTTCAACAAAATTTAAATTGTGTGGATTGTCAACAATATCAGCTTTCGTTACCGTCGAAAGATCTTTGCTTGGATCTAATTTAATAAGACCTGCTTTTTGTAATAATGCATAGGCCCGCGCTGTATTGGATGCATCATTAGGCACAGCAATAGTATCACCATTAGCAATTTGATTCAATTGAGTTTTTGCGCCTGGATAAATACCCGCTGGTACTGTTGGTATAGCTGTTAAAGCCACTAAATGACCACCTTGTTTATTATTAAAGTTTTCCATATAAGCTGTGTGTTGTTCTACATTAAAATCAACTTCACCATCATTCAAGGCCACATCAGCTTGTACTAAATCAGACATGTCACGAGCTGTAATTTTGTAACCTTTCTTTTCTAATATAGGCTGAACCCCTTGTTCAAATAATTCAGAATAAGGGCCTTGCGATTTACTAAATACTAATTCTTTTTTATCAGCCGAGCCTGAATCATTACCACAACCAGCTAGCAATACCGCCCCTAACGCAACTGACAATGCTAAAGCTCCTAATTTTTTAAAACGTTTCATACTCATAATATGCCTTCTTTCTCTTTCTCAAAATAATTTTTTAATTAATGGTTTCTCATTTTAAAAGCAAAGTGATTACCTACAGATTGTATAATCTGCACAAAAATAACTAGAATTACTACCGTAAATAACATTAAAGGAAAGTTCAATCGCTCATACCCATAAGTAAGCGCTAAATCACCGATACCACCAGCGCCAATAGCACCAGCCATAGCTGTGGCTCCAATTAAGCCAATCGTGCCAGTAGTCACGGACAAGATTAAAGACGCTTTAGCCTCTGGCAAAATGAAATTCCATACAATTTCAAAATGGGAGGCTCCCATAGCTTGAGCTGCTTCTATGATTCCTTTGTCCACATCTAATAAGGAGTTTTCAAATAAACGTGTTAGATACGGCGCAATAAAAATCACCAATGGCACTAAAGCTGCTGTAGTACCAATACGTGTACCTACTAATAATTTTGTAAGTGGCAAAATAAATACCATCAAAATGATGAAAGGTACACTTCTGATAATATTAACAATCGTATTAATAACGTTAAATACATAATCATGACGTAATATACCGTCTTTATTTGTCAGTACTAATACAACCGCTAATATAAGACCTATAAGTGAACCAATAATCAAAGACACAAACACCATATATAAGGTTTCTTGTGCGGCCAAGATTATTTGCTCATTAGGCACACCTAAATCTGGCATCATATATTCACCGCCTCCCATTCTAAACCACTATCTGTTATGTATTTTTTCACAGTGGCAATCGTATCTTCAGCGCCCACGATCTGTAAAATAAATATGCCCAATGCAGAATCTTGGAGTTGATTGACTGAAGCAAATACAATATTCGTTTCTACTGACAAATTTTTATTAATTTCATAAATTACATTCTTAGTGACTGCACCCCCTAAAAAACGAACCTTTATTAATTCATACAGCCTTGTTTCAGCCTGTAAGCTAGTCACTACCGTATCTGGAATACGCTCTGGAATAACCGTCTGCACAAAACGCTTAGTAATACTTTCTTTTGGTTTACTAAATACATCGAGTACAGAGCCAGTTTCAACAACGCGCCCATGTTCCATAACAGCAACACGATTACAAATTTCTTTGATTACATGAATTTCATGAGTAACTACTAAAACAGTAATATTAAATTCTCTATTAATTCGCTTCAACAATTCCAAAATAGCTTCTGTAGTTTCTGGATCCAAAGCACTTGTTGCTTCATCACATAATAAAATGGATGGATTCGTAGCTAATGCACGAGCAATCCCTACACGCTGTTTCTGCCCACCTGACAATTGAGTTGGATATGCATTAGCTTTGTCTGGTAAATTAACAAATTCCAATAATTCTTTAACCCGTTTATCAATAACATCAGATGCTACTTTATTTAATCGTAATGGAATTGCAATATTGTCATATACTGTCTTTGAATTTAGCAAGTTAAAAGACTGAAACACCATACCAATTCCCTTACGAACTTGTCGAAGCTCATTATGACTCAATGAATTAATATTCACATCATCAATAAGGACTTCACCACTCGTAGGAGTTTCCAGTGCATTAACCATGCGCAATAAAGTTGACTTACCAGCACCACTAAAACCGATAATGCCAAAAATATCGCCATCATTAATCGTTAATGACACGTCTTGGAGGGCTTGAACTCGTTGCTTTTTAACTACGAACTCTTTATTGATATGCCTTAGTTCTATCATAATTCACCTCCTAAAAATTAACAAAAAAAGACCATCCGCCCCTATACAGAGACGGTGGCCCGTGGTTCCACTCTGCTTGCAACTCAAAAGTTGCACTCAAATCCCATAACGGTGGATAACCGTGAGAACCTACTTACATTCAGCTCTCCCGCTCACAAAGGCATTCCTCCTAAATCTACTATAACGAGCTTCCAGCCATGACTCGTCTCTCTGTATAGTTCATCAAAAGTACTTGTTTTGTTCATAGCGTTTTAATTTAAAACATACTAATATAATAGGTTTTAAATTCTCATTTGTCAAGTAACAAATAAAAATATTCATAATTTCAGCTAAATATGAACAAGAAAAAAGCAAGGACAGGTTATACTCAACCTGCCCTTGCTTACACTATTCAATTATATAAACGTCCTATGTTTAATCTCCCTCTGGAGTTGCCTCTAATTCTCAGGCTCAATCAACCCATAGGAACCGTTTTTACGACGATACACAACATTCATAACTTCAGTTTCTGCATTATAGAACATAAAGAAGTCATGACCTACTAAATTCATTTGCATAATCGCTTCTTCCACATTCATAGGTCGTACTGCAAAATGTTTGCGACGAACTACATCAATTTCTTCTTCTTGTACTGGTACTTCCGGTACATATGCATCTGGTTTGAAACCAGCTTCCTTCTTGAAGCGACGTGCTAGACGTGTTTTATATTTGTGAATTTGACGAACTATTTTATCTACTACCAAATCAATAGCTGCGTACATGTCAGCGTTCGATGCTACACCACGAAGTACAACACCTTCTACAAAACAAGTTAATTCAACTACTCGATTTTCTTTTTCTACGGAAAGAACGGCTTGTACATCAAATGGTGCATCAAAATAACGAGCAAGTTTATCCACACGTTTTTCTAAATATTCCCGAAGTGCTGTAGTGACTTCTAAATTCTTACCTCTTACTGTTACTTTCATATGCAAACATCCTTTCTTCCAAGTTCCAATTAAGAACTTGTTTGTCTATATTATACTAATTCTCCAGAGAGTTACAAAAGTCCTTTTTATTTTTTAAAAATTTTTTAATTTTTTTCAACTTTTTTAAATTAAACAAATCTAGCTGTGCTTAATTCTTATTTTTCAGTAATATATCCAAATCCAAATTGTAATTACAGTATATATACAAGTCTGTTATATGATAATTAATAATTATCATACCTCTATAGATTTTTAGGCAAAATAAAAAAGACCAGCCTAGGCTGGTCTTTCAGTGTAGTTATTTATGCATTAGTGACATTCGTAGCCTGTGGGCCGCGTTCACCATCAACGATTTCAAAGTTTACTTCTTGACCTTCATTCAAGGATTTGAAACCATCTTCTTGAATCGCGGAGAAATGTACGAATACATCGCCACCGTCTTCTCTTTCAATAAATCCATAACCTTTTTCTGCACTGAACCACTTAACTTTACCGAGCATAAAAAATTCCTCCTAAAAAATCCCTGCATTAGAGTACCTATAGTACCCTTCAACTATGTTAGCATAGTAAGTGTTAAAAAACAAGGATATTATACCGTATATGCATTATAAGTATACATACAATTATTTATGGCACTATTATGCAAAATTAAACATCTTGTTGATTCTCAATTTGACTTTATCATTTTATAAAGTCCTACAAATGTTGAAACTATAAGGTTCTTGCGACTAACCTCAGATTTTCAAATCAAAAATTCATAGGCTATACTAATAACAATTTAACATGTAATTTTAAATCAAAACAGTTATAAATTATTACTATTTATTCATCTTAATTCAGTGAACCAAAAGTTCGCTTTATTCTTTTTATACGCACACTTTATCTTATTCATAAAATAAAAATTTTAATAACTTTTATTTATAAATTTTAAAAATGACGTCTTTCAAAAAGAAAGACGTCATCATATACTTTATAAAATTTTAGACAAAAACAATTGTGTACGCTCATTTTTTGGATGCTCAAATACATCAACTGGCGTTCCTTCTTCTAAAATCTTACCTTCATCAACAAAAAGAACACCTGTTCCTACTTCTTTCGCAAAACCCATTTCATGAGTTACTACGACCATTGTCATACCTTCGTTAGCCAATTCCTTCATTACATCTAGTACTTCACTAACCATTTCAGGATCAAGCGCCGAGGTTGGTTCATCAAAGAGCATAACTTTAGGTTTCATAGCTAAAGCACGAGCAATAGCCACACGTTGTTGTTGTCCCCCAGATAGCTGTTCTGGATAAGCTTGCGCTTTATCTTTTAGACCTACTTTTTCAAGCAATTCTAAAGCAACGGCTTCTGCTTCCTCCTTAGAACTATTACGAATTTTTTGCGGTGCGAGCGTAATATTATCTAAAACCGTCATATGAGGGAATAAATTAAAGCGTTGGAATACCATCCCCACTTCAGCGCGTACATGATTGATGTTTTCTTTATTATTCAAATTCATGCCATCAACAATAACATCACCAGTCGTAGGTTCTTCTAAATAATTCATACAGCGTAATACTGTACTTTTACCAGATCCAGAAGGACCGATAATAACAACCACTTCTCCGCGCTCAACATGAAGATTAATCCCTTTTAATACTTCATTTTTGCCAAAGCTTTTATGTACATCTATCATCTTAATCATTTGATATTATATCTCCTTTCAAGGAAGGCTACTAACTGTGAAATACTCAATGTCATTACTAAGTAAATGATTGCCACAGCTGTCCAAATCTCAAAAGAGCCATAGGTACGAGCAATGATAAGCTGACCACGACGAGTTAATTCTTCAAAACCAATAACAGATACTAAGGAAGTATCTTTCATCATAGCAATAAATTCATTACCAAGTGGTGGAATAATTGCTTTAAAAGCTTGTGGCATTACAATATACCGCATTGTTTGGGCCCAAGTTAAACCTAAGGAGCGACCAGCTTCCATTTGACCTTTATCAATAGATTGAATACCAGCACGGAAAATTTCAGATACATACGCACCAGAGTTAATACTACATGCTGTAACAGCTGCTACATAAGGATTGATAGATTGACCGATTACCATAGGCAAGGCAAAATAAATCATAAAAATTTGCACTAATAATGGTGTTCCACGGAATAATTCTACATAGCATTTGACTAGCATACGAATAACTTTAAAACGTGATAAATTAGCTAATGCAGCAATCATACCAATAAAAAAGCCACAACCTACAGCCATTACTGTAATCTGAATTGTAATGACGGCCCCTTGTAATAATATGGGAATATTATCCCAAATTAAACTCCAATCAAAACTCATAATTAACCCTTTCCTTTGTATGCATAATAATTGCAATCCTAAATAAATAACCTAACAGTTCTATTTAAATTAATAACAAGTAATGCATAGAATTTCATTTCTATGCTTACGTAATTATAATTGTATTTTTATACAATGTCAATAGTTATTTAATCATAGATTGATATGCTTTGCCTAATCGTTTTACAGCTTCTTGTAATTTTTCCGGTTCTAGACCAGTAAAATTAAGTCTTACAAAGCTTGCAGAAGGTGAATTTACAAAGAATGGCGTCCCCGGAATAACTAACACATTTTCTTTTATAGCCGCTTGAAAAAAAGCATATTCATTAATAGTCGCTGGCAATTTTAGCCACAAGAAAAAACCTCCTTCTGGTACAGTAAAGGTAAATTCAGGTAATTCCTCTTGTAAGGTAGCCACTAAGGTATTACGCCGCTCTTTATAAACTGTATTCATAGAAGCAACATGGTCATCATAAGAATATATATTCATAAATTCTGCCGCAATGGCATGATCTGGCAATGAACTATGAATATCACAACATTCTTTTACTAAATTAAGATTAGTAATGAGTGTTTCATCACCACTCAACCAGCCAATTCGTAGGCCAGGACTTAATGTCTTGGACAAACTGCCCATAAATAAGACTTGCCCTTTTTTATCATACGCTGCCAAAGCACGTCGATAAGTATTAGTATAAGTAATCTCACCGTATGGATTATCTTCTAATATAATAATATTATATTCATTGACTAAATCAATGAAAGCTTGTCGTCGCTCATCACTCCAACAAAGACCAGTAGGATTTTGATAATCAGGGATTACATAAATAGCTTTAATAGAATTATCTGCTTCTAAAGTTTCTTTTAATAGCCCTAGATTCATCCCTTGTGAATCACAAGGAATTCCTTTTACAGTAGCTCCTGTCATAGCTAAACAATTCTTAGCATCAATAAAGGTAGGATCTTCTACAAGTACAGTATCACCTACATCTAATAATAATCTTGCCGCAATATCTAAGGATTGCATAGAACCACTAGTAATTTGAATACATGCTGGTGATGTAGTAACGCCATATTTACTCATAATATCAACGAGCTTTGCTCGTAAAGCCAGCCACCCCTTAGTGTCACCATATTGTAATACATCTTGACCAACTTCAGCAAAAACTTTACTAGCAACATGACTTAGCGCTTGAGTAGGAAATAATTCAGCCGCTGGTACCCCTTCGCCCAGCGATAATATATCCCCTATACCGGCTGCTTCATCTTTTAAGGCAGCTATAGCTGAACGCTCTAACTCTTTTGCTCGTTTTGCATATAAATCCTTATATTCCATATATATTAGTTCCTTACACTGTAATCCAATAATAATTTAAAATGTAGTAATGACACTTTTATTGAATATCGCCAAACCATTTTTGTTGTAACTTATCGTATTCACCATTAGCTTTTAATGTTTCAAACGCTGCATTCATTTTATCCAATAATTCCTTATCCTCTTTGCGAACTGCAATAGCAATCGTATGATCCTGCAAGCCTACTGGCACAATTCGTAAGTCTTTCATATTTAATTTAGTAATATAGTATTTAGCCACAGGCTCATCTAACATTACAATATCAACACTATTATTACTCAAGTCTTGTAACATATTAGGAATCGCATCAAATTCTTTCACCGTAGTTCCTGGTTTACTCTGTGCTAACATAGCCCCAGTAGTACCAATTTGAGCTGCCACTCGCTTGCCGGCAATATCCTCTTCACCATTAATATTAGTTTCATTATTACGAACTACCATGACTAATTTCACGTGATAATACGGATTCGTAAAATTAACTTTCGCTTCCCGTTCTTTCGTTACTACTAAACCAGAGGCAATAGCATCAATTTGTTTACTTTGTAAAGCCGGAATTAATCCATCAAAGCCCATACTCACAAATTTTGCTTCATAGCCCATTTCTTTTGCCAAGGCATTACTTAAATCTACATCAAAGCCTTTATATGTCTCACCTTCAGCAAATTCAAACGGCGGATAGGTAGTTTCTGCAGCAAAAGTAATGACTTTTTTATCACTACTACCTGTATCACTTCCACAACCTACAACTAATGCACTAAATGCCATCACAGTACCTACAATCGCTAACCCTTTTTTCCAATTCATATGATTACCACCTATCTTTTTAACACGTATACAAATACCACTCATAAAAGAAACAGTACTACACTAAAACTGACTTAAGTATAGTACTGTTTATCTGTTACTATGGTATCAAATTTATTTTAATTTTACAATGAAACCCCTATAGCTTTACTGCAATCATTAATTGCCAGACCATTCTGTTGGCATATCTGCAGGTGCATCTGTTTTAAACCATTTTTGATAAATAGCATTTAATTCACCATCTTGTTTCATGTCAGCAATGGCTTTATTTACAGCAGCTTGTAATTCTTTATTATCTTTAGCAAAAGCAAAACCGAAATATTCTTTAGTATTAGGATATGGAATTACTTTTACATCTTCATTAGTGTGTTTAGATGCATAGTATTGAGCTACTGGTAAATCTAACACAGCAGCATCAACACTGCCTTTATTTAATTCTAATAAAGCATCACTACTGTGGTCAAACTGTTTTAATGTAGTATTCGCAATTTTGGCCGCTAAATCAGCGCCGGTAGTCCCCATTTGAACAGAAATATTTTTACCTTCTAAATCTTGTAGTGTATTAATATTCGAAGATCCTTTAACCACTACAGCCATACCAGATTCATAGTATGGAGAAGCAAACAATACTTTACCTGCTCTTGCTTTGGTGATTGTCATACCAGAAGCAGCCATATCAATGTCTTTATTACCTAGACTAGGAATCAAAGCATCAAAGGATACATTTTTAAATTCCACATCTGCATTCATTCTTTTTGCAATAGCTTTAACCATCTCAATGTCAAAGCCTGTCAAATCCTGTGATTTTTCATCTTTAAATTCAAATGGCACGAAAGTAGCATTAGTCCCAACTTTAATTACTTTTTTGCCATTGTCAGCTTGTGTGCTTGCTGTATCACTACCACAACCTGCTACTAAAGCCCCCATGGCCAAAACTGCCATACCGGTAATCATAAGTTTCTTCATCTTCTGTGTAAACATAACTCCATCTCCTACTCTTTACTGTATAATAATAAGTTCAAACTCTCTCTTTATCTGAGTTTCTCTAATTGGTATGACATGATTATACATAACAATGTATAATCATGTCAATAGGTAAATGAATAAAAATTCAGAAAAATTTGCATAAAAATAAAAGACAGCTAAAAAGCTGTCTTTTATATACGGCTGACCTGGTCTTTGCCCCCACACTCGCCTACTGGAAGGTTCGCTCCTAAGCCTCTCGCTCCCCACTACTACTTCTCTCGATTTTATCGGTAGGTCTTACATCTAAGCCGCACCATGCTCATAATGTCGTTGCATTACTTACGTGGATCGTTTTGCCTGCGACTGGCCTCGACTTTCAACCACAGACCCGTATGAAGAAATTATACGCAAAGAATTTTACTTTGTCTATACAAAAATTATATGACAAATTTATATTTTACACTTGCTACTTTCGTTAGTTAAAGGATTCAATCTTTATAAAGCCCTTGTTCAGTGTATTCTCTTTTAGTTTCTCAAAATCCTTTCATCTTTGCCATAACTAACTATACTTAGATAGCAACATAGACCTATACCCAAAAGTGCAATAATATTGTATAATGTGTTTACTTGTTAAATGGGGACACAAAGGGAAGGACTCAGTATTATGTTTATGTTATCTTTAATGCAGCCATCAGGCTTATATGAATTGGAGCAAGATAGCTTAGAAGCCATTAGCGCCCAATTACTTCAGATGATTCGCATGAAAAGCTATGAGCTTTATACACATTCCATCAATGTAGCCAATTATTCTGTCAGTATTGCCGCTAAACTAGGGCTACCAGCCAACGAAATAGAACAAATTAGACATGGTGCATTACTGCATGACGTGGGATTACTTATGATGCCTTCTACAGTTTTAAAAAAAGCACCATTCTTCAATCGGCAAGAAATGTCTAAATATCGTCAACATCCTGCGAATGGGGCAAACATGATTGAAAACTATCCATGTTGCCAACCAATAATTCCTTATATTCGCTATCACCATGAACGTTGGGATGGTTCTGGTTTTCCAAAACATCTTTGCGGTAGTAATATTCCATTGGGGGCCCGTATTATTGGTATAGCTGATTATTATGACTCTGCAATCAATCCATCTACAGAGTCCTGGTCTAAAAGTAAGAAAACAGCGAAGCAAGAATTATTCAGCGGATCTGGCATCTATTTCGATCCTGATTTAGTTAAAGCTTTCATTGAAATTATCGGTTAAAGTATATACAAACATATAAATATCCAATTCATACATAAGCAGTCTACAAAAGTAGACTGCTTTTTTAATGCCCCCCTGCTAAGGCTAGTCCCATAACTTCTGCCGCCCCATATTCAGTCACTAATATTTTAGCAGCGGCTTCTAAGGTAGCACCTGTTGTAAATATATCATCAACTATCATTATTCGTTTATCTTTTAAACACTTTGATTTTTCTACCTCTGGTATAGCTGTAAAAGCATGTTTCATATTTTCATGGCGCTCAGTTCGCCCTAAAGAAAACATAGCCTGTGTAGAATCTACTTTATGTAAAGCCTCTAACCATTGCCAATGACATGGCGGCTTTGTTATTTGTTTAGACACTGCCTGAACCCATTTCTTAAATAATATATCCACTTGATTATATCCTCTTATTCGGCGCTTAGAGTCACTAACAGGTATAGGCACTACATAATCAGCAGTCAATATGTCCTCATCTAAGGCAAGCATAAATGAATACAAAAAAGGAGCGGCCCCTATGGCTCGCTCCTTTTTTCCTTGAAACTTTATATCTCGTAATATACTTTTAAGACCCTTATCATAATGTCCTATTACATATGCATACGCCAAATCCTCTCCAGCGAGATCTGTAACTTTACGAACATCATATAATTCTTCAAAACAAATTTTACACCACTCACCCTCATGCCACACATCTACACCACAACTAGGACAAGTTGGTGGATATAAAAAATCACGCCACTGCACTTATATCACTCCCTGCAAGCGCTCTTTAAAAAGACTATAACGAGCTATACCGCTTTGAGTCCCTACAGCCTTTTGAATAGCCCCCTTTGTACCAATCACAATTACTTTATTACGTGCTCGTGTCACAGCTGTATATAAAAGGTTTCGCTGTAACATTTGATGATACGTAGGAATAAAAGGAATAATTACTGTTCCATATTCACTGCCTTGACTTTTATGTACTGTAATAGCATAGGCTAACATAAAAGATACCATATCTTCCATAGGCACTTTTACTTCTTTGTCCAAAAAGCGAATAGATACTTCTGTCTTAGAAATAGCAAAAATAACACCTATTTCTCCATTAAAAACTTCCAGCTCATAATTATTTAATACTTGAATTACTTTGTCACCCACACGATACACTTGACCATTAATTTTAACTTCACTACGCAAGGTTGATTTTTTATTTAAAGCCTCTTGAATGTTTTTGGAAATAGCTACACTCCCTGCTACACCACGTCTCATGGGGGAAATAATTTGCACATCTAATTCATCTTCTGTACTAGCTAAGGATTCTTTATAAGTACTTACAAGGCGGTGCATCATATCTGTCACACTGCGCACTTCTATAAAAGTAAACTCGCCCGCTGATGTCAACTCAGGCATTTTTCCATGGTTAATATCATGTGCATTTGTTACTATCCGATTCCCTTCTTTTTGGCGAAATATAGTATTTAATCGCACATAAGGAATTACTTCACTATCCAACAAATCACGTAATACAAAGCCAGCGCCAATAGGTGGCAACTGATCTACGTCACCAACTATAATTACATACGCTGACTCTGGAATAGCTGCTAGCAAAGAATAATAAAGCTGTACATTTAACATAGATGCTTCATCTACAATGACTACATCAGCTTCAAGCAAATTATCTTCATTCTTGGTAAAATCATAAGAATCACTTCCTTGAACTGGCATTAAAAGGCGATGAATCGTAGTCGCTTCATATCCAGTGGCCTCAGTCAATCGCTTAGCCGCACGCCCTGTAGGTGCACAAAGTAAAATACGATTTTGCGAAGTTTGTTGAAACGCTTCTACAAGCGCCTGTATAATCGTCGTTTTGCCTGTACCTGGCCCCCCCGTAATCAGTGCCATTTTATTTTGAAGCGCCAATTGAATAGCTTCTTTTTGAGCATCACCTAATTGAATTTGCTTATGCAACTCAAATTGCTCAATAAAACTTGTTAGGTCCAAAGAAATAACAGCCCCATCAGCCATTAATTGTTGCGTCAAATAGGCAGCTTCTGACTCAGCATGATAAATATTAGGACTATATACATACAGTAATCCCTCATGTTCTACACCAATAATTTGCCCATACTCTAACAATTCTTCAATGCGGGCAGCAGTTTCTTCCGCATAACCACTTAACATATCAAAGACTAGGCCAATTAATTCATCTACTGGCATACAACTATGTCCATTATCACTAATATTACGTAACGTATAGATAACGGCAGCTTCAATTCGTCGCTCATCATCAGGTGCTACATCAAGGGCTGATCGTAAAGTATCTGCCATAGAAAAAGAAATTGTACTATCAATATCCATTAATCTAAATGGATTATCTTCTAATACTTGTATGGCTGCACCGCCATAGGTAGTATACAATGTACGGCTCCAGCGTGAACTGAGGCCTGCCCCTTCTAAAAATCGATTAATTTCTTGCAAAACACCTTCGCCGCGCAACGAATTATACAAGTCGTCCTTTACACTTTTTCGCAAACCAGGAACAGCTAATAATTCTACAGGATCCTCAGCTCGCAGTACCTCGAGTAATGCTTCATCAAAATACGCTACAATCTTGTCAATTGACTTCTCGCCTAGGCCACGTACACCTAAGTTAATTAAATACTGTTTGGCCCCATACAAAGTATCAGGTTTTAGTCGTTCAATTGTATTGGTTTCAAATTGGCGACCATATTTTTTATGGGTAATATAACGACCGGTTAATTCTAAATCGTCCCCTTCTTTAGGAGCTTCTAAATTAGCAGTACAAACGATTCGTTCTTCATTATAATCTTCTATAAGAAATACACAATAGGAATTTGTTTCATTGTGATAAATTAATCGTTGCACAATGCCCCGAATTGTTTCCATTACCGTACCACATTAGGCAATGCTGCTACAATTTCCTCTACGGAATCAGCAATTGTACTCGCATTTTGTACCTTTACATGGCAAACTTTCTCATATAAAGGATATCGCTCTTCATATAAACGGAAAATATATTCAATGCTTTCTTTTAATAAAGGACGAATTTCCATGTCTAAATCATCAAGAATTTGAGTTACATCACGATGAATAAACACTACAAAGCCAGATTCACGCATTAAATTAACAGTGTCTTCAGATAATACGGTGCCACCACCAGTAGCGATAACAGCTGGCATCTTATGATTTACAATATCAGTAATGGCTTCAAATTCATCTTTACGGAAAGCATCTTCGCCATCATAGATAATGATATTTTGAATGGACTTACCTGTCTTTTCTTGGATAACAGCATCCAAATCATAAAATTCCATTCCTTGATGTTGAGCTAATGCTTTACCTACTGTTGTCTTACCAGCGCCTGGCATACCAATCAAGAAAATATGTTGTTGCATATGCTGTTTCTGACAAGTTTTGCTAATATCTAAAATCGATTCTACAAATTGATTAACATATCCTTTTAGATCACTAGCTTCTACATAGCTTAATGTCTTAGCCAACACTTCTTGTTCTCTTTGAGGCTCATATATACTAATATTTTCAGCTTCTTTTATACGAGCAATCTCTAAAATAACCTGTAAACGTTCTTCAAAGGTTTTAACTAATTCTTTATCTATAGCATCAATTTTTTGACGTGCTTCTTGTAAATTCATACTTACCTCGCTCCTACATAGCTATACGGTACCATTAATAGAGAAGAACATTTGTATCTTCTCATGCCCTTATATTTTACCATATTCCCTAATTTTCTTGTAGCATTAAGAGGGAATTTCCTAACAAGGCAAAATAAAATGACCCTTACGCATATCCTCATGGACTCTGTAAAGGTCATTAACAATTATTTGCTACAGCTTTAAGGTAAACCTATTTATTTAAATTCTCATTCAAAACATCAGCAATTCGCTTAATACCATCACGAATAGTCGCTTCATCATTACAAGAATAATTTAAGCGGAAGAAATTCGTATTACCTTCTGATGTAAAGAAAGCTTCCCCAGGAACAAAGGCAACTTTACGCTCGATACATTGCTGTAAAATATCACGGGATTTTAAATGCTCTGGCAACGTACACCAAATGAATAAGCCTCCTTCTGGATAGGTGTGAGTGACCTCCTTAGGAAAGAATTCATCAATGGCTTGTAACATAGCATCACGACGAGAGCGATATAATTTTATAATACTTTGTACATGAGCATCAAAATCAAAATTTTGTAACCAAGCTTCGCAAATACGTTGTGAAAATGGTGCTGTAGATAAATCCATATTTTGTTTTAACAAGTCACACTTTTCAATAAATAATGGATTCCCCGCAATCCAGCCTAAGCGGAAACCAGGAGCGAACGTTTTTGAAAAAGTCCCCAAAGAACAAACTAAGCCCTTCGTATCAAAGGTATTAAGAGATGGTAAATACTCCCCTTCATAACGAAGTTCACCATATGGATTATCTTCAATAACGGGTACTTCAAATTCATCCACAACTTTCATGAATTCTTCCCGTCGTTCACGCGACCAAGTAATGCCAGTTGGGTTCTGAAAATCTGTTACCACATAAATTAAACGTACCGTATGTGTTTCCAAAGCTTTACGTAGCTCCGAAATAATCATACCTTGTCCATCGCCTGGAATTTCAACATAATTAACCCCACTTAAATTAAAAGCGGTAATAGCCCCTAAATAAGATGGTTTTTCCACAAGTACAGTATCACCTGTATTGCAGAATAAGCGACATAACATATCTAATCCCTGTTGCGAGCCACAAGTAATTAAAATATTGTCTTTAGTAAAATTAGTTTTAACAATGCGATTCATACGCTTTGCAATACTGTCCCTAAGAGGTTCATAACCAAGTGAAGGGCCATACTGCAAGGCTTTACCAGCATCACCATTTAAGACGATTTCCGTAGCCTTTCTAATCTCTTCAGCTGGAAATGATTCTTCCGCTGGCAACCCTCCAGCAAATGAAATCATATCTGGCTGCGCAATAAGCTTTAAAATATCTCCTGTATCTGAGTGCTTAATTGCATTAACTGCATCTGAAAAACGTATAGCCATAATGATAACCTCCTTAAATTATTGTAGTTTTTATCATACTCTTATCATAGGTAAATGTCAACTAAAAATATACAACTGTGTATAAAGAATGGACATATTTTATTATGCACTTTATAAGATTTTTTTATGATAAAAATCAAAAGCGCCTGTAAAGATTCAATTCTTTAACAGACGCTTAACTGCTTTTTCATTACTTTCAGAAATAATATTACCCTTATAAGTAATGAAGTCGTTTTATTTATTTTTAAAGAACTCCTTAGCCTGCTGTTCATCAATCTTCATCTGACCAATTAATTCATCTAAGGAATTAAACCGCTGTTCTGGACGCAATAATTGCCAAAATTCAACCGTTGCTTCATGGCCATATACCATTTGATTAAAATCAAAAAGATGAACCTCAAAACGGTGATATTGATTTTCAAAGGTTGGATTATCTCCTAAGTTCCCTACTCCTTCATACCATTGACCATCAAGAAATACACGATTCACATATACTCCATCAGGTGGCAAGGTAAGTTCTTTAGGAAATAAGAAATTCAGTGTAGGAAACCCTAAGGTGCGCCCACGCTGATCCCCTTCAATTACTACTCCACGAAACATGTAGGGTCTGCCCAATAAGGCTTTAGCAAAGGCTAAATCCCCTTTACGAACAGCTTGTCGAATTAATGTACTGGATACATGTTCTTGTACTTCTTGGCATTGTGCTAATGACAGCGCGTGTACAACAATCGGTCTATCTTGTAATAACTGTTGAATTAAAGCAGGCGTTCCTTTGCCGCCAGCACCAAATGTAAAATTTTGTCCTACTACAAAAGCAATCACATTATTATGAGCCGTCAAGGCTACTACAAATTCCTCAGCCGGTATAGCTAATAATTCTTTAGTCATTGGCAAACACAATACATAATCAACACCAAGGTCGTGTAAAATTTCACCTTTCAACACAGCCTGTAAAAGCATGGTCGGACAACGAGATGGATTTAAAATATGCAAAGGGTGATGATCAAAGGTCACCACTACCGTACTAGCCTTCGCCGCCTTTGCTTCAGCTACAGCACGCTGTATTACCGATTGATGACCACGATGAAGGCCATCAAAGGTACCTAATGCATAGACAATATTAGTGTTTAATTGTTGTAACTCTGCAAAGGACGTTAAAATCTTCATACATCAATTCCTATAAAAAAATATTTTTTACTACTTTTAAGGTACTTTCCGTACCCTCTACTATACCAAAGAAACCATTTGAGCTATAGGCACAATATAATTGTTGTGCTACCCCTTCAAAATTGGCAATAGCTTCATAAGGCCATTGCTTGCCTTGTTTTAACGCTAATAAACCAGCTTCAGATACCTGAACTATAGGCATATGACTTAATGCCGACTCTGTAGGCAAAACACAGGTCTCCCCACGCTCTAGCAATTCCTCCGCTGTAATAGCTTGCTCTATTGTATAAGCACCAACAGCAGTACGAGCTAGTTGTGTCATAGTTCCTGGAATACCTATGGCTGTTGTAATATCACGTAATAAAGCTCTAATATAAGTACCTGCCGAACAAGTTACTCGTATTGTAAAATAAGGATACGCATAGGCTAATAATTGGCATTCATAAATAGTAATAGTGCGACTGGGCAGCGTAAACGCAACCCCTTCACGAGCCAATTCATAGGCACGACGACCATTGACTTTTATTGCCGAATATATTGAAGGTTGCTGACTTTTCTCACCAATAAAAGAATGAATCACATCTTCCAATCTTTGCCAAGACGGCACATCGTTGGGCACGACTTCCTCCTGCAAAGGTATGCCTGTACTATCTTCAGTATCAGTACCATAACCAAAGCGACATTCTGCTACATAGGTTTTAGCTACATTTTCAGTATATTCTATAATACGCGTAGCTTTACCTACGAAAATAGGTAATACACCATAGGCCAATGGATCTAATGTCCCACTATGACCAATACGACGCTCTTTTAGAATACGTCGACAAATGCCTACAGCATCATGACTCGTGATCCCTGGTGGTTTCAAAAACGGAAATACGCCATCCATTAATGAATCACCGCTATTAGTTGTGCTATCGCACCAGCTATATCTGCCTGAATCGTACAGCCAGCAGCTTTTACATGGCCACCACCACCAAATTGGCTAGCAATAGCATTTACATCAGTTTCTTTGGCACGTAAACTTACCCGTGTCGTTTTTTTATTTACAGCTTTTAATAAAATAGCTACATCAACTGTATCAACATTACGAATCAAATCAACATAACCATCTGTATCATCCCCTACTTTAGCCATTAATGCTTCATCAAGGGCAATAACTGCGACTTTTCCATCCTTAAAAAACTGAATAGTCTGTAAGGCTTCTTTCATAACTTCAATGCGCGCTATGGTAGTCACTTCTACATGTTCTGAAACAATATTAGGCTGTGCCCCACAAGCTACGCAAAGAGCCCCCATTTTTAAGGTTTGCTCCGTAGTGTTACTAAAGCGGAAGAACCCACAATCTGTGGCAATCGCCATATATAAAGCATTGGCCATAGACGCAGTAATCTTCCAGCCCCAGCTATCACACAGATAAGCTAAAATTTCACCAGTAGCAGCAAAGTCAGGACAGAGGAATAAAGCCTCAGCAAATTGGCTATTAGAAATGTGATGATCAATATTATAAATAGGTGCTTTACAATAAGTACCAACTTCACCAATACGCTCAAACGTACTGGCATCGAGCACTAATAACATATCTGCATCCCAAGTAGTCATTTCCTTAGGCTGCTTAATTTTATCGCTATGTGCTAAAAAGCTGTATTTAGCAGGCACTATATCATCGACTACCATAGTAACGTTTTTGCCTTCATTAGTGAGTGCTTCATAAAAGGCTACCATGGAGCCAATAGCATCTCCATCTGGATGAACATGAACGGTTAAAATAATATGCTGTGCATCATCTAATGCAACTTTTAACTGTTCTTTAGTTATGGCTGCCATTGTCTTCATCCTTTTTTATATCTTGTAACAAGGACTCAATATGCATACTATAATCTAAAGATGTATCGGCATCAAAAGAAATTTCAGGTACATAGCGGAGACGTAATACTTTACCTAATTCGCTACGTACATGACCAGCTGCATGCCGTAAAGCCTGCAAAGAAGCCTTTTTTTCTTCATCTTTACCAAATAAACTTACATAAATAGTTGCTTGTCGTAAGTCCCCCGTCACTTCTACATCAGTAACAGTGACAAAGCCGATGCGTGGGTCTTTAAGACCACGCATCAACATGCTACTCACTTCTTGTTTTATAAATTCTTGTAATTTACGTACACGTACGTCGCTCATTGAGGCCTCCTAAATCTGTGGCGCAATTTCTTCCATTGTGAAGGCTTCAATTACGTCGCCTTCTTTAATATCACGGTAACGCTCAATGGAAATACCACATTCAAAACCACTCTTCACTTCTTTTACTTCATCTTTAAAGCGACGTAAGGAATCAACTTCCCCTTCATGAACAACTACACCATCACGAATTAAACGAATTTCAGATTTATTCGTAATCTTACCTTCTGTAATATAAGAACCAGCAACAATTGCTTTTGGTGTAGAAATTACTTGTCGTACTTCAGCACGACCAAGAATTACTTCTTTAAATTCTGGTGTTAACATACCACGCATAGCGCTTTCTACGTCATTAATAGCATCATAAATAACGCGATATGTACGAAGATCTACGCTTTCTTTCTCAGCGGCTTTACGAACCACAGCATCTGGACGTACATTAAAGCCAATAATAATTGCATTAGAAGCAGAAGCTAACATTACGTCAGATTCATTAATAGCACCTACAGCCGCATGAACAATAACAATGCGCACTTCTGGGTTTTTAATAGCTTCTAAGGACTGGCGTAATGCTTCTACAGAACCTTGTACGTCAGCTTTAATAATAATATTTAAATCTTTTAATTCACCTTGTTGAATTTGGTTGAAAATATCATCTAAGGTTACTTTATGCGTAGCCCCTAATTCAGCAATACGTTGTTTTTCCACACGTTTTTCTGCAATAGTACGTGCTTCGTTATCATCAACGGCATCCATGATTTCACCAGCTTGTGGCACATCAGAAAGACCTAGTACTTCTACTGGCATAGATGGGCGGGCTACTTTAACTTTTTCGCCTCGTTCATTGGTCATAGCACGGACTTTACCATAAGCAACGCCAGCAATGATATTGTCACCTACACGCAAGCTACCTTTTTGTACTAATACTGTACATACAGGACCACGGCCTTTATCTAACTTGGCTTCAATAACCACGCCTTGAGCATTACGATTTGGATTAGCTTTTAATTCCATCACTTCTGCAACAAGCAAGATATTTTCTAATAAATCATCAATACCTTGACGTTGTTTAGCCGATACAGGCACCATTATGATATCGCCACCCCATTCTTCTGGGATTAAACCATGTTCAGCTAATTGCTGTTTTACATGGTCAGGGTTAGCACCTGGTTTATCCATTTTATTAATCGCTACAATAATAGGCACATTAGCGGATTTAGCATGGTTAATCGCTTCAATAGTTTGTGGCATAACACCATCATCGGCAGCTACTACTAATACAGCAATATCTGTTGACTGAGCACCACGCAAACGCATAGCTGTAAATGCTTCATGGCCAGGTGTATCTAAGAAGGTAATCTTATTCCCTTTATAGCGAACCATATACGCACCGATATGCTGCGTAATACCACCAGCTTCCGAAGCCGTTACATTAGTCTGACGGATTACATCCAATAAGGAGGTTTTACCATGGTCAACATGACCCATAATAGTAACAACGGCTGGACGAGGTTGTAAGCTTTCTGGAGAATCTTCAATTTCACGAATTTCAGTAGGATCTTCTTCTGGTGCAGCTTCAGAAACATTAACACCAAACTCTTCTGCTACAATAGCAGCCGTTTCGAAATCAATTTCTTGATTGATTGTCGCCATTACACCTAAAAGCATAAGTTTTTTAATGATTTCACTCACTTCGCGGCCCATAGTTTCAGCCAATTCTTTAACTGTTAATGTTTGGCCAATTTCAATGTGAGTAGCAATCATTGCTTCTGCTTTACGTTTTTCTTCTTCTTTATGTTGGCGATTTTGTTCATTACGCTGTTTTACGCGATTCTTGCTTTTTGCCAAAGAGGTAGATAATAAAGACTGCGGGCGGTTACCATTGCGATTCTTTTTATCTTTTTTATTGCGACGATCATTGTTATTATTGCCATCACGATTGCTACGAGCATCTTTATTATTGCGATTATCACGGGTATCACGATTATTTTTCCGATCATTAGGACGTTCGTTACGGTCATTGCGATTATTTGTTTCGTTCTTCTTATCCGCATGACGAGTATTATTGCGATCTTGCCCTTTATTGTCATTGCGATTATCTTGACGTTGGCCAGCTTGATTAGTTTTATTAGCTGGTTTCTGATTGCGAGACTCTTGCTTATGCTCAGACCCTTTGTGAGTTTGACCAGCTACTTTACGGTTCTCTGGTTTCTGACCATCTGTTTTATGACCTGCAGCTTTATGAGTATCCTGCTTCTTAGGCTGCTCTGCTGTTTTATGAGCTGGTTTTGAATTAGTTTTAGGTGCTTCAGCTTTAGGGGCTTCAACTTTCGTAGCAGCTTCTACTTTTTTAGGTACAGAAGTATCTGCTTTCTTAAAATGCTTTTCTACTAAAGCTACACCGGCTTCATCTAAACCACTAGCTGGCGTTTTTGATTCATAACCATTGCGGCTTAAGAAATCTATAATTCGTTTATTTTCTACATTTAGTTCTTTACTTAAATCACGTATTCTTTTTTTTGACATCTACATGCCCCCTTAATCAATTATCTATTTCCTTGAGCATTGCTTTGGCAAATCCCGCGTCATTAACGAGAACAATAGCTCGTTGTTCTTTTCCGATAGCTTGCCCTAATTCAGCCTTTGTTAATACCTCACGTAAAGGAACCTTATGCTGTTGAGCTAGCCAATTATATTTTTCAGCATTATTTTTTGCACAATCTAAAGCTAATATAGCCAATGGGATATTCCCTCGTTTGATAGCTTTTTCTGCTACAAAGTCGCCTGATAATAATTTACCGGCCCTCTGTGCCATGCCTAATAAGTTTTTAAGTTTAATACTATCCATAAGCCCGTTTATTCCTTAGTTGGAAATAATTCAGCTCGTAAATTTTCATATATATCTGCAGAAACAGCACGTTTCAAAGAACGCTCTAAGCGCTTAGCCTTATAGGCTGTTTCAAAGCAGTCTGTCTTTGGCTCTATATAAGCGCCACGACCTGCGGCCTTCCCCGTCCGGTCGATAGTGATAACCCCTTCTGGAGATGCTACAATGCGCAACATGTCTTTCTTATTTCGAAGTTCGCCACAACCTACACAAATGCGCATTGGTGGTGATTTCTTCTTCATTAAGCCTCACCATCCTCTGTTAGGATAAATTCGGAGGAGTCAGCTGTACTTGGTTCTTCTGTATCAGCTTGAGTTTCACTCTTAATATCAATCTTCCAATTAGTCAATTTAGCTGCTAATCGAGCATTTTGCCCTGCTTTGCCAATGGCCAATGATAATTGATAATCAGGCACTACAACGCGAGATGTTTTCTCTTCTTCATCCACCTCTACAGAAATAACCTTAGCCGGACTTAAAGAGTTTGCAATATAAATAGCTGGATCTTCATCCCATTTTACAATATCAATTTTCTCATCATGTAGTTCATCCACAATATTCTGAACGCGCTGACCTTTAGGACCCACACAAGCGCCTACAGCATCAATTGTTTCATCACGAGACACTACAGCGATCTTAGAACGCATTCCTGGCTCACGAGCTACTGATTTAAGTTCAATAACGCCCTCATAAATTTCAGGCACTTCCAATTCAAATAAGCGCTTTAATAATCCAGGATGTGTACGGCTAATCATAATCTGTGGCCCTTTAGTCGTTTTCTTAACTTCCACAATATAGCATTTGATACGATCGCCTGCTTTATATGTTTCCGTTGGAATTTGTTCAGCTGGTGGTAAAATAGCTTCCGTTTTACCTAAGTCGACAAATACATTACGCCCTTCAACGCGCTGAACAAGACCTGTAATAATATCGCCTTCACGGCTGAAATATTCTTCGTAAACAATGCTGCGTTCTGCTTCTTTTAAACGTTGAATTAACATTTGTTTTGCTGTATGAGCCGCGCTACGACCAAAGTTTTTAGGCGTCACATCTACTTCAACAATATCGCCTACTTCAAAGCGCATATCTTTTTGTTGTGCCTCAACTAAAGCAATTTCTTTTTCAGGATCTGCTACTTCAGCTACTACAGTTTTCTTAGCAAATACTTTATATTCACCGGTTTCACGATTTAATTCTACATATGCTTCCTGATTAGAGCCTGGTTCTTTACGATAAGCCTGCAATAATGATGCCTCTAAGGACTCAAACACCACTTCTGGTGAAACACCCTTCTGCTTTGTTAACACCATAACTGCCTGTACTAATTCTTGACTCACTGATTATTCCTCCAATATCCTATTAGTTTTAAAATTCAAAATGCAATCGAATCTGAGCAATCGCACTACGTTCTAATTCAATCGACGTTTCACCTACCATAATGGTAATTGTCGTATCCGTAAACCCAGCTAATGCACCAGTATATTGTTTTTTCCCATCCACTGGCTTAAATAGTTGTACATCAACATCGGCGCCATTATAGCGTACAAAATCTTTGTCCTTTTTAAGCACTCGATCAAGTCCTGGAGAAGATACTTCTAACAAATAATTCTCTTTAATGGGATCTTTTGCGTCCAGTACTTCGCTCAACTTTTCACTAACTAGCTGACAGTCATCAAGGTCAACTCCGCCTGGCTTATCTAAGTAAACGCGCAAATACCAATCTCGTTCACGAACGTATTCCACATCTACTAATTCCATATCAGTACCTTCTACAATACCTTCCACAATAGAGGACACAAACTCTTCGACGGCTTCTCTTTTCATGGTCATCGCCTCCTTTAATATGATGTAACACTTGTTATCCATGGCTATGCGTATCACTTGCATAGAGTTTTTACTATAAAGTAAAGAGTGAGCCAAGGCCCACTCTTCTAAAAAAGCTTATATCAAATCACGTATATTATATCATGAACACTGCAAAAACACAAATACTACAAACGATTTTCCAAGTCGATTAAAACACGCTCTAATTGTGTTGTCAATTTTTCTTCCAATTCTGGAATTGTTACCGCATCAAAATCGTGATTAATTTCTGGATAATTATGACGACGCAACTCTACAAAGAATTCATCGCGTAGTACATTATAGAAAAGGAGCAGTCCCGACGACTCCTGAGACTTACAATACTCAGCAATAATAAAAGAACCATTAATCATACAAATTCCATTACTGGGCGCAATATCTCGAGTAAAACTGCCTATGGATTCAGGTAATACAGAATCATAGACCCAATCAACTAAGCCTTTTTGCTTATACGCATAAGTGAACATTTGCTGCGGTTCTACCAAACGCTTAGTAATACCGTCTATCCCACGTTCACGTAATACGGCCTCAAATTCACCCCAAGTGTTGCAAACAAAGTTAATGTCTACAAAGGAAAATAAAGGCATAACCACATGAACAGTAAAATCATTGACCTCTTTATCATATACAGCTTCCCAACGCCAGCCTAAAGGATTTTCATAGTGAAAAAAACGAAAACCTAAGACTTCATCTTCCGCTATATCCACTACTAATGTGAAATCTCCAATAGTAGTAGGAAGCCATGAAAAATCATATATTCTATCTTTACACTCTGCTATTATATCAGCCATTAAGAGAACGTCCTTTCTTAACGATTTAATAGATGAAAAATATCTATTAGAGTCTATGGCATACTAATCTCGTTTCACGGAATAAAGAGATTCATAATGCTCTTGATTCTTAAGCACAGTAGCCACATATTCACGCGTTTCAGGGAACGGAATTTCATCAATGGTATCAAAATCAGAATTCCAACCATATTGAGTCATCCACTCTTCCACATGCCCACGCCCTGCATTATAAGCAGCCAGCGCTAATACTTTATTGCCTTTAAACTCGTCTAATAAATACGCTAAATACCATGTCCCTAACTTAATATTAGTTGCCGGCTCGCGAATATCACTATCTGTTAATTTAGCTTCATTACGTTGTTCAGCAATCCAATGGGCTGTTTCTGGCATAAGTTGCATTAAACCTAAAGCACCTGGTGCTGATTCAGCATGTTCATTAAACTTACTTTCTGCTAATATAACACCAGCCACTAAGGAATAAGGCACCTTATTTTCTTGTGCTGCAGCGTATACAAGTTCACTATGTTCTAAAGGATATGCATAGGTGCGCGCTAAATATGGCTCACCTACCCAAAAGTAATATCCTCCTAAAATGACCATACACCAGGCAAAAAATGTAGAGCCTCTCATGAATCCTCCTTAGCAAATAAATGACCTTTCGCTTGCCATAAATCTGCTAGCTGAGTCATTAAATCTTCTAACGTTCCATTATTATCAATTATTACATGACTATATGCCTTTTTATCAGCTAATGGCATCTGACTAGCAATCCGAGCCTTCGCTTCAGCTTCCGTAAATCCATTACGAGCCATTAATCTATCTTTTTGCACATCTGGCTCCAATGATACTAGCCATACTTCATCCATATCCTTATACCAATTTGTTTCAATAAGTAAAGGAATATCATAAATAGCCGCTTCATGGCCCGCGTTAGCAAACTCACTTGCTAACTCTTCAATTCGTTCATGAATATAGCGATGTAAAATTTGATTTAACTCACGCCGTTTCTCTTCATTATTAAATATAATAGCCCCTAATTTAGGCCGATCTAAGGTGCCATCCCCTTGTAATATGCTGGGGCCAAAATGAGCCACTAATTCTGCTAAACCAGCTGTACCAGGTTCTACGACTTCACGAGCCACTACATCAGCATCAATAATAGGCGCCCCTTTTTGGGCTAACCATTCTGAAACAGTACTCTTACCAGATGCAATACCACCAGTTAATCCAATTTTATACATACAATCTCCTACTGTGAAGATTAATTATTATATAATTCTGCCACCATATCTATACTAAGTCATATTATGTACTGACAGTCATACTAATTAATACTAAAAATATTCACTAACAGAAATATACTATACCTACTAATTTTATTTTTGACAATGGCCACAAAATACAGTATGGCGGCCACGTAATGTCATATCTTGTAATGGTCGTTTACAAACTAAACAAGGTTTGCCACCACGACCATACACAAGCAAATAGTCTTGATTTTGTCCTTTATTACCAGCACCATTTTTATAATCTCTGAAACTAGTGCCACCACGCGCTAAACTATCACGCAATACTTTTCGTAACGCCCGATGTAAGGCTTTCACTTCCTTTTCAGTAAGTGAATCTGCCGGCCGTGTAGGTAATACATGCGCTAAAAATAGTGCTTCATCTGCATAAATATTGCCGATGCCCGCTACATACTGTTGCCCTAATAGAAAAGGTTTAATAGGCATACTGCTACGGCGTGTTAACTCATATAGTTTACCACTCGTAAAGGATTGACTCAAGGGCTCCAGTCCCATATGTAAATAAGCTTTTAAATCAATTTGCTTAGGGGATTCGAAAATATATAAAGCCCCTAAAGTACGCACATCGCCATAGGCTAGTAGAGTGCCATCAGTAAAATGAAATAAGATACGATCAAATCGTTCTATTTCAGCTTGAGGTCTAAAGATTAAACGCCCTGTAAGCTTTAAATGAATAATAAGCTGTAAAGAAGTATTTTGAAAGGTAATAATAAGATATTTACCTCGCCGTTTTACTGCTTCAATGGTCTGTCCTACTATAAGTTCTTCTGCCATAGGCGCTGGACAATTTCGCCACATACGGGGCAGCAAAGACTCTACGGACGCCACAGTCTTACCTGCTGTATGTTCGTGAATATATCGCTTTATTAATTCTACCTCTGGTAACTCTGGCATCCTATCACCCTACTTCTTTCACTAGCTTATAATCTATAACACGTATACTCTATTATTTTACATCTACTCTATTATTTTACATCCGCCCAATTCGTAGCACTATGTACATCCACAATAAGTGGTACAACCAATTCTACCACGCTGTCCATAATATCTGCTAATAAGGTTTCTACAATGGCTTCTTCTGCTTTTACTACTTCTAATACTAATTCATCATGTACTTGTAAAAGTAAACGAGATGTGAGCTTCTCCGCTTCTAATCGCTGTGCCACTTGATTCATAGCCAATTTAATAATATCTGCTGCACTACCTTGAATAGGCGTATTCATAGCAGTACGTTCTGCAAAAGAACAACGATTAAAATTACGACTATTAATATCTGGTAATGCTCGTACGCGGCCAAACATAGTACGTACTGACCCCGTTTCATGAGCCTCCGCTACCATAGCATCCATATATTCTTTAACTTTTGGATAACGACTAAAATATAAGTCAATATATTCTTTGGCTTCCCCTCGGGTAATACCTAAATCGCGGGATAGACCAAAATCACTGATACCATAAATAATCCCAAAGTTGACAGCCTTTGCATGAGAACGCTCTGTAGGCGTTACCTCCTCAATAGACTTGCCTAATACTTCAGCGGCTGTAAAACGATGAATATCCTCACCATCTAAAAAGGCTTTAATGAGTGCAGGGTCTTCTGACAAATGGGCCAAGATTCGCAATTCAATTTGAGAGTAGTCAGCGCTTACCAAAGTGTCATAGCCTTCACCAGGCAAGAATAACGCACGAATTTCACGGCCTTTTTCAGAACGGACAGGAATATTTTGTAAATTAGGATCAGAACTACTTAAACGACCTGTCGCTGTAACCATCTGATTAAAGGTACTATGAATACGTTCCGTCTTAGTATTAATCAGTGGTTTTAAGCCTTCTAAGTACGTGGAAATCAACTTAACTACTGTACGATATTTTAATATTAGTTCAATAATAGGATGATCATTACGCAATAAATCCAATACTTCTGCATTGGTAGAATATCCAGTTTTTGTCTTTTTAATAACTGGCAAATTTAGTTTTTCAAATAAAATAACCCCTAGCTGTTTAGGTGAATTAATATTAAATTCTTCACCCGCTTCTTTGTAAATCGCCTCACGAAGTTCATCCGCTTCTTTTTCAAAGAGTGCTTGCGTTTCTTCTAACGCCGCTTTGTCAATATAAATGCCATTTTTTTCCATCACCAATAATGTACGAATTAATGGCAATTCAATAGTTTTATATAAATCCCAAAGGCCATTATCAGTTAATACTTCAACAGCTACGGACTTCATATCGACTAAAGCGTTTACAGTAGCTACAAACTCTACATCATCACCACTTGCAGGTACTACAGGCGCACCAAAACGTTCACATAAATAAGAGATACCATAGTTAGTGCGCGTTGGATCTGCTAAATAGGCCATTAAGGTTATATCCCAAACTCGAGGCTCTTTAGATGTATCAAATAAATCAAGC
Source organism: Veillonella intestinalis (assembly GCF_943193155.1). Taxonomy (GTDB): domain Bacteria; phylum Bacillota; class Negativicutes; order Veillonellales; family Veillonellaceae; genus Veillonella_A; species Veillonella_A intestinalis. The sequence goes on from NZ_CALPDB010000001.1 coordinate 458,351, forward strand.
GGGCCTGGTGTCGTTTCACCCGTTACCTCCATAAGAAGTTTAGCATCTTCCGTTACAATGCCAGCCGCCTTTTGTAACATAGAAGCCACTAATTCTTTTATTGCTTCTGTACTACCATCTAATTTAGCAACTGCTTCACCATTACTTACATAGACTGTATCAATCGTTCTAAATGGATGGCTACCAGCTGTTTTTAAATGAAATGCTAATACCTTATTTGTATAAAAATCAGCACTTACTTCAGTTTCCCCTAAAGTAGTCACTGTTTCTTTTGTATCTATCGGTGAATCTGCAAAAGCGGCAAATAAAGACTCACTATCAGATGGTGCTGGTGCTGTAATCCCCATGGCTTTAATAAGACGTGGCGTTACATTATGAAAACCTAATCGATCAAACAAAGGCACAATTTCTGTTTCATGAGCCGCTGTTACAAAATCCTCTAGCGTATAGTCTAAATCCATGTCAGTTTTAATCGTTGCTAATGTACGAGATAAAAAGGCCAGCTCTTTATTATCTGATAGTTTTTCTTTTAACTTACCTTTAATGCCATCAATATTTTCATACACACCTTCCAATGTGCCATATTCAGTTAGCAATTTAAGAGCCGTTTTTTCACCAACACCTGGCACCCCTGGAATATTATCTGAACTATCACCCATAAGGGCTTTCATATCAATTACTTGCTCTGGACCATAACCATATTCATCAGCCATTGTATCAGGACGCACTTCGAGCATATCACTAATCCCTTTTTTCGTTAAATACACAGTACTATGCTCATCCACAAGTTGTAAACTATCCCGATCCCCAGTAATAATATATACAGCTGTATCCTTACTGCCTAATTTTTTACTCAAGGAGCCAATAATATCGTCCCCTTCATAGCCTTCTTGCTCGATAACTGAAATTCCTAAAGCTTCTAGTACTTCACGAATAAGTCCAAATTGAGGACGTAAATCATCTGGCGCATTAGGCCGATTCCCTTTATAATCAGCATATAGTTCTGTACGAAATGTTTCTTTCCCTTTATCAAAGGCAACCGCTACATAATCAGGTTGTAAATCATTATATAATTTCACAAGCATTGTTAAAAAGCCATACACCGCATTCGTTGGTACACCTAGGGCATTGCTAAGGGGTGGCAATGCAAAAAAAGCACGGTATAACAAGCTACTACCATCTATAATCATTAATTTTTTCATAAAACACCTCTCACGGATAGGAACTATACTGTATGAAAACTTTCCTGTCTATTATATCTTAAACTATTATATCACAAATATATAACAAAACTAATCCTTCAAAGGTATTGCACAACCATACGCTCTATGCTATAATTATTCAGGTATATTATTGTAATCATAAGGAGGTGACTCAATTGCCAAATATCAAATCCAGTATTAGAAGCGTAAAAACAGACGCTGAACGTCGTGCGAAAAACTCCGCTGTGAAATCTCAAATTCGTACAGCTACACGCAAAACGGTTGAAGCTGTAGAAGCTGGCGCAGTAGAAGATGCTAAAAAAGCACTTGTTCAAGCTACTAGCGTAATTGATAAAGCAGCCTCCAAAGGCGTTCTTCATAAAAACACAGCAGCTCGTAAAAAATCCAACTTGGCTGCTAAAGTGAATGCTTTATAATTCTAAGGCACTAAAAGCGTTGTAACCTAGTTACGGCGCTTTTTTTAATTTGTGCATATAAAAAGGAACTACTCTCAAATATTAACTGAGACGTAGTTCCTTTTGTCATTTCGACTCTTATTATTTCTTCAAATCCCCATGCATAATGCAACGGAATAAATTAAGCGCTACAGCTACTGGCTGACCAGCTTCAAGCGCCGTTGTAGCTTGGCCTAAAGCGCGACGAAATACAGCATGCACTTCCTCTGTGCCAGATTGACTCACAGCGTTTACATCTAACTCCATAATATATTTAAATAGAGCATGCAATTCTGTACTATCCATACCTTGTGCTTTAGCTACTTCAGTTTGCTGCTTTGCCCAATCATAGCGTGCTCTTTCTTGTGGATCCGTAGGAATTTCTTTCTTATTATGTGTACAACTCATACTATTTTGCCTCCTTAATACATTCTAAAAAACTTGTGCCCATATGACCAACCAGTCCAAAATTATCTAATATAGTCTGCCCCACATCAGCAAAAGTATCACGGTCCCCTAACGCAACAGGTCGACGTAAACCCTTCCAATAACCTAATAGGGGCACTAATTCACGAGTATGATCTGTGCCAGCCCATGTAGGATCATTTCCATGATCTGCCGTAATTAATAGTAAATCCTCAGGCTGTAATAATTCTATAAAACCGCCTAACTGGTAATCAAAGTCTTCCAAAGCGCGCTTATAGCCTATTACATCACGACGATGGCCATAGAGGCTATCAAACTCAACTAAGTTAATCATCATAAGGCCTTCTTTAAAAGTACCTCCTAATAAACGAGCAGCTTCATTCATGCCATGTGCATTCGATTTTGTTGGATAGGATTCACTAATACCTACATTAGCATAAATATCACCAATTTTACCAACGCCAATAGTTTGTAGCTTATGCTGCTGTAAAATTTCCCAATATAAGGTTTTCTCTGGCATACGACTATAATCATGACGATTAGCAGTTCGCTTAAAATGACCTAATTCACCCACAAAAGGTCGTGCAATAATACGCCCCACGTAATAATCACCAATACATACTTTTTCACGAGTAATCTTACAAATGCGATACAACTCCTCTAACGGAATAATATCTTCGTGTGCCGCAATTTGAAATACTGAATCAGCTGAAGTATACACAATAGGCTTGCCTGTCTTTATATGCTCAGCTCCTAAACGCTCTATAATTTCAGTACCAGAAGCCACTTCATTACCTAAATATCCATATCCGGTTTCACGCGTAAAGGCATCCATCACTTCCTTAGGAAAACCTTCGTAAAATGTGGGAAATGGCACCTCTACAGGATGACCTAATAATTCCCAATGACCACTAGTCGTATCTTTCCCTTTACTCTTTTCATGAAGACGACCAAATAACCCTTGTACGGGTTCTTCATCACGCTGAATATCAGAAATTTCTGCTAAACCTAAACGTTTTAACGTAGGACAACGTAACACCCCACCGACTTTTTCAATATGGCCAATAGTATTAGCACCTTCATCACCAAATAAATTAGCATCTACGGCGTGACCAATACCAACACTGTCCATGACAATTAAAATTATTCGTTTAAACATAGTACGCCTCAATTCTTATTTACGTCACTACAACTTTCTATTACTTTACATTATGTAATATTAGGCCTTATTGCTACTATCAGTTATTTAAGATAGGGCATGGCTAATGCTAAAGCAGCCAAAGTTTTGCCATCTTTAATTTCTTCGTTACGAATCGCTTCCATTAATTCGTTTAAAGTATAATATTCAAGCTCTACATACTCATCTTCATCCCAATGAGTCTGCCCTTTGCTTAACTCTTTAGCAATAAACAAATGAATAATTTCATTACAAAAACCTGGGCTAGTAGCAATAGGTCCTAAAGAAATCCATTCTGCTGCTTTATAGCCTGTTTCCTCTTCTAATTCACGCTTAGCACAAGTCAGCGGATCTTCCCCTTTATCTAGTTTACCGGCAGGAATTTCTAATAAACCACAATCTAACGCATAACGGAACTGACGTTCCATAACAATGCGCCCTTTTTCATCAATAACTACAATGGCACTGGCTCCCGGATGATGAACAACTTCACGCCAGGCTTCTTTACCATTTACTTCCGCCACATCAAAAGTAACTTTGATTAATCGCCCATCAAATTTCATTTCTGAAGATATTTGTTTTTCTTTATGTATACTCATATATACGCTCCTACTAAGCCCTATACGTTATAAAAAGTTAACGCAAGCACTATTTTACAACAATTTACGACTAAATAAACTTACAATCTCTACACTGTAAAATTACAAAATTGAAAGGTATTCTCTATTTATTGTAACATACTACAACCAAAGGTAAAGGAAAAATAAAAATACTCCTCAGAGTATGTTCATTTCTTATTACTTATGCAATAAAGCAAAATAGATAAGAACAGAACTCACTCTGGGAGTATTTGTTTAATTAATTATTACCTGTGCTACCAATGCCACCAGTACGAATACCTGTAGCATCATCATCACTAGTAATTAAATATTTAGAGAAAATACCTTGCGCCACTCGCTCACCTTTTTCAAGACTTACTGCTTCTTGCCCCATATTAATAAGAGCAATTAAAATATGGCCTTCATTTTCTTCATTGTTGTAATAATCACTGTCAATAATCCCAGTGCTATTTACTAGCATGAGATGCCGCTTAATGGCCATACTTGAACGAATATGAATCGCCAAGTATTCATCATAATTCATAAAGGCCTTAAGACCTGTAGCAACTAACTTCATTTCACCAGGGTTAATTGTCACAGCCTCGGCACATTCAATATCATACCCTGCACTTTCCGTTGTTTTACGTCTAGGTAATGCAATATCTTTATCATCATACTGCGAGACAACTTCAAATCCACGTATATCCATCTAACGACTCCTCTTTCAATCGGTAGTTTATTTCAAACAATCTTTACGAGACAAATTAATACGACCTTGTTTATCAATTTCGATAACTTTGACCATAATTTCATCGCCTACGTTAACAACATCTTCTACATTTTCTACACGCTCTTTAGCCAATTTAGAAATATGTACTAACCCTTCTTTACCAGGTAATACTTCAACAAAAGCACCAAAGTTCATAAGGCGTGTTACTTTACCAAGGTATACTTCGCCTACTTCTACTTCTTTTGTCAAATTAGTAATAATTTCAATCGCTTTATTAGCAGATGCTTCTTCTACAGCGGCAATAAAGATCGTACCATCATCTTCAATATCAATTTTGGCACCCGTTTCTTCAATAATGCTGCGAATTACTTTACCACCTTGACCAATAACATCACGAATCTTATCTGGATCAATATGCATTGTAATAATGCGAGGTGCCCACGGTGACATATTGCCACGTGGAGCCTCAATAACAGCTAACATTTTACCCATAATGTGCATACGACCTTTATGAGCTTGTTCTAATGCTTCTTTTAAGATTTCACGGGACAAACCAGAAATTTTAATATCCATTTGGATAGCTGTAACACCTTTTGCCGTACCAGCCACTTTAAAGTCCATATCCCCTAAAGCATCTTCCATGCCTTGAATATCTGTCAAAATGGTATAATGTTCACCTTGTGTAACAAGACCCATCGCAATACCAGCTACTGGTGCTTTAATAGGTACCCCTGCATCCATTAAGGATAAGGTACTACCACATACAGACGCCATAGAGCTGGAACCATTAGATTCCAATACTTCAGACACTAAGCGCATAGCATATGGGAATTCTTCTTCTGTTGGTAAAACAGCTAGTAAAGCACGTTCCGCTAAAGCACCATGACCAATTTCACGACGACCTGGCCCCCGAGAGGAACGAGCTTCACCTACAGAATAAGATGGGAAATTATAATGATGAATGTAGCGTTTTTCTGTTTCAATACCAATACCATCAATAGTTTGTTTTTCAGATAATGGAGCTAATGTACAGATATTAAGTACTTGTGTTTGGCCACGAGTAAATAAACCAGAACCATGAGTCCGAGGCAATACACCAACACGAACGCTAATTGGACGTACTTCATCTAATTGACGACCATCAGGACGAATTTTTTCTACCGTAATCATATGACGCACAATTTCTTTGGTCATTTTTTCAAGAGCCATAGAAACATCAGCCATATTGTCTGGGTAGATTTCTTCAAAATGAGCCTTTGTATCAGCATATACTTCATCTTGTTGAGCATCACGTTGCTGTTTATCAGCACAACGAACAGCTTTATCTAATGCATCATGAGCATATTCTTTAACAGCTGCTAAAATTTCTTCGTTAAGCGCATGGGTTGGCAATACACGTTTTTCTTTGCCCGCTACGGCTACCATTTCTTCTTGGAACGCTACAATGCGTTTAATTTCTTCATGAGCTGCCATGATAGCATCTAACAATACGTCTTCAGCTACTTCCTGAGCGCCACCTTCAACCATCAAAATAGCATCTTTAGTACCAGCAACTACTACATTTAAATCACTCGCTTCTAATTGTGCTACAGTTGGGTTAATCACAAAAGTGCCACCAACACGGCCAATGCGAACCCCGGCAATTGGGCCAGCCCAAGGAATATCAGAAAGCGCTAATGCTGCGGAAGCACCAATCATGCCGCAAATTTCAGGGGCATTATCTTGGTCTACAGACAGTACAGTAGCACATACATGTACATCATTACGGCAACCTTTATCAAATAATGGGCGAATCGGACGGTCAATTAAACGACTATGAAGAATCGCCGTTTCTGGCGGACGTCCTTCACGTTTTACAAAGCCACCAGGAATACGTCCTACAGCATACATTTTTTCTTCATAATCAACGGTCAATGGGAAGAAGTCAATATCTTTTGCTTCTTTAGATGCTGTAGCAGTTACTAACACTACTGTATCACCATAACGCACTAAGGCTGCACCGCCTGCTTGTTTTGCAAGTTCCCCTGTTTCAATAGTAAGGGTACGACCTGCAAGGTCCATTTGGAATTGTTCCATTCCGATTCCTCCTCTGAATCACTCTTCTACAATTTTTACATTCTATCTTATTGTAAAGGATTATAGGATAAAATAAAAGTCTTTTTCGTACTTTTATTAGAATAAGTCTCTATTTTTCTTACTCTATACTAAAATACATATAAAAAAAGCGGCCAAGGCCGCTTTTAAGTTACGCAATTATTTACGTAAGTTTAATTTTTCAAGAATTGCACGGTAACGTTCAATATCTTTACGACGAAGGTAGTCAAGCATATTACGACGTTGACCAACTAATTTTAAAAGACCACGACGGGAGTGATGATCTTTTTTGTGTTCCTTCAAATGTTCAGTAAGATATAAAATGCGGTTAGTTAAAATCGCAATTTGTACTTCTGGAGACCCAGTGTCACCTTCATGAACAGCAAATTCTTTGATGATAGCTTGTTTAGCTTCTGTAGTTAACATTTTGTTTCCTCCTAAAAATAAAAACCTCGTCAAGCCAAAGTAAACGTTGGAGATTCGCATACTTCGCTTGCGTTATAGTGCTCTTTGCACCTCAATCAGTATACTATATAGACTAGTACTTGTAAAGGATTACTTGAATATAATTCTAGTACTTGTAAAGGATTACTTGAATATAATTCTACTACTTGAATATAATTCTGCGATCCTCTTTAACTGATAATACCTACTTGAATCTGATTCAAGTATTCTATCGACTATCCTATTTAGCCCCTAGTACCATGCGGTCACTCACGGTATCACCGGCTACTTCAAAGCGTTCTAATAAATCTTGAACCGTCAATTTCTTCTTTTCTTCGCCTCGTACATCAAAGATAATTCGACCATTATTCATCATAATTAATCGATTACCAAAACGTAAAGCATCACGCATATTATGAGTAATCATAAGAGTGGTAAGGTTATGCTCTTGTACTAACTTATCAGTAAGATTTAATACATTTTCTGCTGTCTTAGGATCAAGAGCTGCCGTATGTTCATCTAATAATAATAACTCAGGGCGCAACATGGTAGCCATAAGCAAGGTAATAGATTGACGTTGACCACCACTTAAGAGCCCCATACGAGCTGTTAAACGATCTTCTAACCCTAAACCCAATAAAGATAAACGCTCTCTAAATAGTTCGCGCTCTTTTGGCACGAAAGCCCATTTCAAGCCCATTCGTTTACCACGGCGTAGTGCTAACAACAAGTTTTCTTCAATCTGCATATTACCAGCAGTCCCCAACATGGGATCCTGGAATACACGACCAATAAAAGCCGCTCTTTTATATTCAGGCATCTTAGTAATATCTGTATCATTAATATGAATGGACCCAGAATCTACAGGAAATACACCAGCAATCGAATTCAATAAGGTACTTTTACCAGCCCCATTACCACCAATAACAGTAGCAAAATCACCTGATTCTAAACGCAAATCTACTCCGTGAAGGGCTACTTTTTCATTAACCGTCCCCTTAAAGAACGTTTTTACAATTTGTTTCACTTCTAACATAGGTAGGCCCTCCTTATCGACTCTGCCATTTTGCCTTTAATGTCGGTAAAGACAAAGCAATAGCAACTAACACGGCAGTAAATAATTTCAAGTCATTTGGTGGCATACCTAAGTATAATACAACAGCAATAACAATACGATATACTACAGAGCCAAGCACTACAGCCACTAAATTTTTTACGAAAGATTTTGTGCCAAAAAGAACCTCACCAATGATAACAGAGGCTAAGCCAATAACAATCGTACCAACGCCCATACCGACATCGGCATACCCATTACCCTGTGCGACTAAAGCACCAGCTACGGCTACAAAGGCATTAGATAATAACAAACCTAGAACAATCATTGAATCTGTATTCACACCTTGAGCACGAATCATTTGTGGATTAACCCCAGTGGCACGAATAGCAGCCCCAATTTCCGTTCCAAAGAACCAAAATAGGAAGATGCCTGTAATAATGGCAATTAATAAACCTACAAGGGCTAGTGCCCAAGTGGCAGAAATATTCATAGATTCAAAATAGGTATAAATCGTCTTCATACGCAATAAAGAAACATTCGCTTTCCCCATTACATGAAGGTTGACAGAATATAAAGCAATCATTGTTAAAATCCCTGCCAATAGAGCGGGAATTTTTAATTTAGTATGCACCCAGCCAGTCACTACACCAGCTAACATACCTCCTACGGCGGCGCCCAAAATCGAAAGAATAGGATTAACGCCTGCTACAATCAAAGTTACCGAAATGGCCGCCCCTAAAGGGAAACTTCCTTCCACTGTTAAATCGGCAATATCCAATACTCTAAAAGTAATAAATACACCAATGGCCAACAATGACCATAATAACCCCTGACCTAAGGTTGAAATAATTAGGTTTTCCATATATTCCTCCATCTATAAAAAGAAAAAGGCCGAAGCCCTTTTCTTTTTGAATTATTTACTTGCTTCCGCTAATACATCAGCTGGAAGGGTAATACCAAGACGTTTAGCTACGTCTTCATTAATAACAAGTTTAAATTCTTTCTGACTTTCAATTGGCATATCACTTACTTTGGCTTCGCCAGATAAGATTTTAGCCCCCATTAAGCCAGCTTGGAAGCCTAATTGATAGTAATCAACGGAATAAGTTGCAAGACCACCAATTTTAACAATATTATCTTCACCTGGGAATACAGGAATTTTAGCTTCATCAGTAATTTTTACTAAATTAGGCATAGCCGATGCCACTACATTATCAGTTGGCATATAAATAGCTTCTACCCCTTGTGAAACCAGATTCTGAGCAGCTTGTTGAATATCATTTACATTCTGAACTGTTGCTTCTACTACTTCAAGACCTTTTGCTTTAGCATGAGCTTTCATACGTTCTGCTTGTAATTGTGAGTTAACTTCACTAGCACTGTAAATTAAGCCTACTTTTTTGGCATTTGGTAATACACGAGTAATTAAATCTACTTGTTGTTCTACCGGATTCATATCAGTAGTGCCACTTACATTAGTACCTGGTTTTTCATTACTATTTACTAATTTAGCTTGTACATAATCAGTAATAGCAGTTCCTAAAATAGGAATATCTTTTGATGCATTTGCCATAGCCTGTGCTGATGGTGTTGCAATCGCTAAAACTAAATCTTCTTTATCTGATACAAAGCGTTGCGCAATACTATTTAAATTAGATTGATCTGCTTGGGCATTTTGTTGGTCAATTTTGACATTATCTTTATAGCCCTTAGAAGCTAATCCATCTACAAAGCCCTTATTAGCCGCATCTAAAGCAGGATGTTCTACCAGTTGAATAACCCCCACTTTGTACGTCTTATCTGCACCACTACCATTGTCACTACCGCAGCCACTAAGCAAACCTACAGCCATCAAAGCTGTGGCAGCAGCCACTACTACACGTTTTTTCCACATATAAAATGCTCCCTTCTACCATACTACATGTATCCACCTACACGGGATATTGCATTTATTATAGCTTGTTTCCTATTCTATTTCAATAGGAAATACAAGCAAATTTCACATTTTTACCATAACCAATTTAGATATGAATTATCAGTTATAACACCACTACAAATATTACTACTATTTTAAATAACCATTACGGCGCAAGGCTTCGTCCCATTCAGCTTCTTTAAAGCCTACTAGTACAGTATCTTCCAATACTAGAATAGGCCGTTTCACAAGCATACCATTAGTAGCTAACAGAGCCAATTTCTCATCTTCATTCATAGCCGGTAAACGATCTTTAATATTTTCACTGCGATACACTTGACCAGACGTATTAAAAAACGCCTTTACCTCTTTGCCACTTTTAGGCTGCCATAAACCTAATTCTTCTACAGTAGGATTTTCTTCTTTAATATTCCGAGCCGTAAACTCAATGTTATGACTTTCTAAATATTTTTTTGCTCGTTTACAAGTCGTGCATGTAGGATATTCTACTAATAACATTAGCTAACTACCTCCTTCATTACCTCTTGGATGCTCTCTAAGGTAAAGCCATTAGCCGCTAACACATATTCTTCTAGTTTACCACGCTCGATAGCCATTTTCATAACAGGAATTTCAAAAGGATCAAGTAAAACAGTCAGTAATATTTCACCAGTTTTAAAATAGCCGACTACCCCTTGCCCTTCTTCTGGATCGAGAGTTTCACGCTTTACCTCTTGGCAATATTTTGCCATAACATCCTCTGCGGCGGTCGCACATTCTTCACGATCTTTTAAATACTGTTGTGCTTTATCTTCTTCAATGTCAAAAATATCAATTCGTACCGTCCGCTTTTCTTTATTTGCTTCTGTCATTATAGGCTCGCTTCCTCTCCTGCTGCCTGTAAAAAGGCTACATAGCATTTTTTAGCTTCATACACATCAGCTTTACTTGTTACTTCCCACGGCGCGTGCATACTTAATACAGCCACACCACAGTCAATTACATTCATACCGTAAAGAGCCATGATATACGCAATCGTACCGCCGCCACCGAGGTCAACTTTACCAAGTTCAGCTGTTTGAAAATTAACTTGATTATCATCCATAATACGACGAATAAAGCCCATATATTCCGCATTCGCATCATTAGAGCCAGCTTTACCGCGCGCACCAGTGAATTTATTAAATACTACCCCCTTACCAAGAAAGGCTGCATTCTTTGCTTCAAAAGCGGATGCATATAAAGGATCGTAGCCAGCACTTACGTCAGAAGATAGCATACGACTCCGCTCCAAAGTGCGACGAACTGCCAATGGTGAATTATGGCCAACCATAGCTAATAATTCTGCCACTACATTTTCAAACCAACGAGATTGCATCCCCGTAGCACCAACAGAACCAATTTCTTCTTTATCCACTAATAACGTACAAGTTGTGCGTTTTACAGAGTCTACTTCTAACATAGCGGCTAATGAAGTATAAGCACAAACGCGATCATCTTGTCCATAAGCTAGAATCATGCTACGGTCAAATCCCATTTCACGAGCACGACCAGCTGGTACGATTTCTAATTCAGCAGATAATAAGTCTTCTTCCGTAAAACCATATTCTTTTTCAAAAATATCACTTAAAAATTTTGTAACCCCATCTTTCAATTCCCCTTTAACAGGTTGGCTGCCAATAAGTAAATCCAAGTTTTCCCCTTCAATAACTTTATTAGCTTTTTTCTCCATCTGTTCTTGCCCCAAATGTGGCAATAAGTCAGTAATGCAAAATACTGGATCCGTATCTTTTTCACCAATCGCTAACGGAATAACAGTACCATCTTTTTTGACAACTACGCCATGTAAAGCTAATGGCATAGCTACCCAGTGATATTTTTTAATACCACCATAATAATGAGTGTCAAAAAATGCTAAATTGCTATTTTCATAGAAAGGATTTTGTTTTACATCAAGACGGGGAGAGTCAATATGAGCGCCTAAAATATTAAAACCTTGTTCTAAAGATTCATTGCCAATATTAAACAAGGCAATAATTTTTTTCATATGAACCGCATAGATTTTATCGCCTGCTTTAATAGGCTGCCCTGCTTTTTGTAAATCTTTTAAATTTTTATAACCCTTCGCCTCTGCTTGACGAATTGTTTCATCAATACATTCACGCTCTGTTTTACCAATATCTAAAAAGCGCATATAATCTTGACACAACGCTTCTATTGCTTTTGTGTCAGCCTCTGTATATTCATGCCATGCATATTTACGTTCCATTGTATCATCCCTTCCTAATTAGTATATAAACTAATATTTAATATCTATAATAAACAACTATCAAAATAATTGTAATTGACCACTTTTATTTACTTTCTTTTTTCTTTTGAGCTGACAAACGTGCTAAATAGGCTTCCTCTTTAATACGGTTCTGCTCAGTACGTTCTGCATATAAAGTCTGCAATTTTTCTGGCGCTTCTGTAAGCATCTTCGTCACATAATACCGCAATACATTACCCCGTTTCATATATTTACCAATGCGCCAATGAACAGCTAATAAGCCATGATTACGACAACGACCTAAACTAATAAATTTATCACCACTAAGGCGTTGTATTTTTTCCAAAGCCAGTAAGGTTTGACACTGAGGACAATGGGCATGACGTACACGGCTATCATGTAATACTGTACGCTTATCTGCAAAATTTTCATAAATAAAAAAACTCAAGGCTTCGGGAAAGTATGCTGGTGAATAAGTATGCTTAATAATCTCATCATATTGAGCAATGCCCTCAGCTAAAGGAATTGCTTTACATACGCGGCCAGTAAAAATAGAATCATTTAATGCATCATGAGCTGGTAAATCATCTTTGGTAATAGCCAACTCTTCTAAAGCTTTACTTAACGCAACTTGCTGTGTATTACCATGTTGCAAATGGGCAAAAATTAATTGCGCGTCATACCAAGTATGCTTAATGCGACTAGGCAAACCAAAGAGACGCAAATTTTCCCGTAACATCACAATATCGTCAGAGCCCCAGGTAAGTAAGACAGCATTAGAGCCACACCAAGTTTCAAAACTCCGATAGGCCTGCGCAAATGAAACGCCCAAAGCTAAGTCAGCAGCTGAAATATGAGTCAACTTTTCCACATGCTTATGCATGCGCGTTAGATACTGTGGTTTGATAAGCATACTAAAGGTATCAATTAACTCTAGATTAGCATCTAATTTAACGGCACCAATTTGAATAATTTCGCCTGATACAGGTAAACCCGTCCGTTTCATAAAGCTAATATCATTCGCAAAGGGCTGATTCCATTCCAAATCGAAAATTACATACTCCATTACGCTTCCTCATTCCCGGTTTCACAGAGTAGCGACTGTGCTGCCTCAATGACGGACTGAGTGGAAATAACACTAACCCCTTTATAATTACCTTCTTTTATAATCTGTTTCATACTCTTACCTACTTCATAGGTATCCATAGATTCTAAGACAACACAGTTTTGCGTATATGGTCCATAAAATTTAGGATTAGACGGCCCATAGAGTGCTACTAATGGTACATGTTGGCTCACCGCTACATGCATTGGTCCAGAATCATTGGTTATAAACAAGCTACAACGCTTAATAGCTGCTGTAAGCTCACCAAGACTAAACTGTCCAGTAGCCACAACAGGTTTATGATGCATATGAACGACTACAGAATCTACCATATCTACATCCATAGGGCCACCAAAGAATATCACTTTATACCCTTTGTCACAGAAATAATCAGCCACTTGAGCAAAACGCTCTTGAGGCCAACGTTTCTCTGGCACAGCACTCCCTACATTAAAACCAATAACAGTATCTACTTCAGAAATTCCATGTTTCTGATAAAACGCATCAACTGTCTGTTCCCATTCAGGACAAGTATATATTTCTAAGCCTTTATTAGAGGTATCCTTTACTCCCAATTGTTCAAGAACATTAATATACATATCAGCCGCATGCCTCGTTTTACGATCAAGCCGTGTATATTTTGCCATGAATGGACGGAATAAAAAGTGACTCATTCCCGTTGTAATCTTCCCCCGTAAAGCCCAAGCAAAGAAACTAGTCCGTTCATTAGGGTGAAGATTTATAACAATATCTGGTTGCCCTCCAGATTGGCGCACATATTTAGCAATATTTTGTAAAGCGGCAATACTATTATCCCGTCCTTTTTTATCAATACATACTATACGGTCAATATTGGGATTATATTGCATTACTTCCTTTAATTTTCGGTCCATTACAAATGTAATGTGACTATCTGGCGCTGTTTGGCGTAGTACGTGTAAAAAAGGTGTTGTCAAAATAACGTCCCCTAAATGCATTAAGAAGGTGACTACGATTCGTTTATGATTTAACTCCATACAAACCTCCTTTATTAAAGTAGGGCTTTAGCTGTATCCCACACTTGATCAATTGAAATTTGAGCCATGCAAGCTGGATCATCCACAAGAGGATTTTCTGGCGTTGCCTTTGAAGTCGGTGATACAATGCAATGCACATGCTCACCACCATAGGGACCAGTCCGCTCAGGTGAAGTTGTACCATATAAGCCTATCAAAGGTCGTTTCAAAGCATTGGCAATATGCAAAGGACCTGTATCAGCACTAATAAATAACTTGGAGCGTCGAATAAGTTCAATTAATTCTTCTAAATTCGTTTGTCCCGTCATATCAATAACAGCTTCACTACTAACTTGCGTTTTAATTGCTTGCGCCTTTTCTTTATCATTCTCAGCACCAATTAAGACTACATACTGCTTAGCTGCCACCAATCGCTTTGCTAACTCACCAAAAGAATCAATGGGCCATTCTTTTACAGACCAACGTGCACCAGGTGCTATCACTACATAATCATGACCGTGTGGAAGGCCCGCTTCACTTAATTTTGCTTCACAACTAGTAGCTGCTGCTGGAGATTCCTTAATAGGAAACTCAACCCCAGCCACAGTGCCGCCAAGGGCTCGCACGGTGTCCAAATAACGCTCAATAACATGACCATATTTATGAGGACCCTCTAACCCTTTATTAATAAGCTTACTACCTTCACGTAGTTCCCAGTATCCATACTTTTCGTTAGCACCCGATAAGGCTGCTACAATAGCACTTTTAGCTAAACATTGTAAGTCTAGACACATATCGAACTGATAACTATGTAATACTTTGCGTAAAGACCATAAATACCCTAAGGATTTCAATTTTTTCTTATCAATAAATAGAACCTCGTCTAACCAAGGCTTCCCTGGCAAAGGACCACTAAATTGTTCATGCACTGCCCAGGTAATATGCGCCTCAGGCCAATTCTTACGAATCGCATATAAAGTGGGCAATGCATGAATAACATCACCAAGGGAACTCATTTTTACAATTAAAATGCGCTTATAATCTTTCATTTGACCGTCCCATTCGTTACATTTTCTCGCTGCTGTAAAATAGGCAATAAAAATTCTTCTAAATTAGTACCTTCAAATAAGTAACCCGTTAACCCCGCTGCTTCAGCAGCAGCTACATCAGACGGCTTGTCACCGACCATAAAACTTTTCGTTACATCAATATCATAATCGGCCATAGCTTGTAATAACATGCCTGGCTTAGGTTTACGGCAATCACAGTCCTTAGTAAAAGTAGCTATAGTCCCCTTTACATGATGCGGACAATAATAAAAATGAAGGATAGAAGCCCCCTGCGCTTTCAGGCGGTGATTAATTTCTGCATGTAATTTATTCATATCAGCTTCTGTATAGTACCCACGAGCAATACCACTTTGATTCGTTACAACAATTAAGTCATAACCCGCTTTTACAGCGGCTGCTAAAGCTTCTGGAGCACCAGCAACAAATTGTAAATCTTCTACTCGGTATAAGTAATTTACATCAACATTAATTACGCCATCACGATCTAAAAATAAAACCTTACGCATAGGCTCCCTTTCCTAACAATTATCGTACATAGATTATATCTAATAATTACCGAACATAGCCTTCATTATTATCCAATAATTCACAATATTCAGCTACGGCCTCTTCTAAATTAGTAAATCCTTTATCATAGCCAACACTCATAAGCTTAGTTGTATCTGCTTCTGTATAGCTTTGATATTTCCCCTTCAACACTTCTGGGAATGGTATATAGCGTAGAGAGCCAGAACCATTATAAGCAATGACGGCTTTCATAAAGCGATTAAAGCTTTTAGCTTCACCAGTGCCACAGTTAAAAATACCACTAATTTCAGGGTGTTCCCAGAAGAAGAAATTAACATTCACAACGTCTTTTACATAAATAAAATCGCGAACTTGTTCACCATCACCATAGCCATCAGTACCTTCAAACAAAGTGATTTCACCTGTTTCACGAAGCTTATAAAACATTTGGCGCACTAAAGAAGCCATATTCCCTTTATGATTTTCATTTGGACCAAATACATTAAAATAGCGCAACCCAACTACTTGAGATTGCAATTGTCCCTCAAAGCGACGCAAATAACGATCAAAGAACAATTTAGAATATGCATATGGATTCAATGCTTCTTCGCATTCTGGCTTTTCCGTAAATCCCTGCGTGCCATGACCATAAGTAGAAGCAGATGATGCATAAATAAAAGGTACACGTCGTTCTTGGCAATAATGGAATAAATTCTTTGTTCCTTCAAAGTTATTGTGCATCATATAGCGCCCATCATAATTCATAGTATCTGCACAAGCACCTTCATGGAAAATAACTTCAATAGGACCAATATCAAATGTGTTGGCAGCCACCGCTTCATCAAAGTCTATACAATCTACATAATCATAGAAATCTAACATTTGTAAATTGCGGATTTTACTACCATCTGTTAAGTCATCTACAATTAAAATATCATTACGGCCTCGTTCATTCAATTGTTTTACAATATTACTGCCTATAAAACCAGCGCCACCAGTAACAATAATCATAATAATCCCTCCTGCACTAAGGCCTTAATTTTCTCTATAATTCCTGTAGTGGAATAGCCCTCTTTGAATGGCAAAATAATAACTTTATCCACAAATTCACAGCCAATCACTTGATCTACCGAATAGTCGCCACCTTTGACCAAAATATTAGGCCGTAATTCATGTAATAGTTCTGCCGGCGTATCTTCTTCAAATACAACAACTCCATCAACAAAGCCTAAAGCCCCCATTAACTCCGCTCGCGATGATTCAGAATTAATAGGTCGTGCCGAGCCTTTTAAGCGCTTCACAGAGGCATCAGAATTAAGTCCTACCACTAAATGGTCCCCTAAACGAGCGGCATCCCGCAAGTACGAAAGATGTCCACTGTGTAAAATATCAAAGCATCCATTGGTAAAGACCACGGTATGGCCTTCATTTTGCCATTGACGAATTTTAGCCGCCATTTCTTCACGGCTATAGGCCGTAATCGGGTCAGCCTGACGATGGCGAATCGCCTCCCACAAATCAAGTAATTCTTGACGATGAATGGGATATGTTCCTACTTTGGAGACGACTACGCCTGCCGCTGCATTAGCTACATGCAAAGTACCACGCACAGTTAACCCAGCCGCCATAGCTGTTATAATCATAGCCACTACTGTATCACCAGCCCCACTTACGTCAAAAACGTCTTGTTGGGTTGCTGGATTATGCCATACTTTCCCTTCTTGGCTTACAATAGTAATGCCTTTTGCAGAACGGGTAGCTACTACATAATCAAAGGATACTTGAGCAAGCGTTTCTTTCGCAGCTGTCACAATGGCTTCATCTGTATTATCTAAAGAACGGCCTATATATTCACTTAATTCCTTCACATTCGGCGTAATAAAAGTAGCACCACTGTATTTAGACCAATCATTCCCCTTAGGATCTACAATCGTCTTAATACCTTTAGCATTCGCCATAGTGATGACAGCCTTTAATACAGCAGGTGTACAAACGCCTTTACCATAGTCAGAAATAACAATCCCATCTAAGCCTATTTCACATAATTCGCTTAACCAAGCCAATAATTGCTTCGCCTCTTGCTCAGACACAGCCTCTGGTTCTTCAAAATCTAACCGCATCATTTGCTGACGGCCACCTAAAATCCGCATTTTAGTAGTAGTTTGACGGCTAGAAAGACGTAAAACACCTTCATGATTAATATGTTCTGTTTCTAGTAAATGTGTCAGTAAATCACCATGACTATCAGTGCCGGCAACACCGCCAAGAAATACATGGCAATCTAAATTAGCTAAATTATTAGCTACATTAGCAGCCCCCCCCAACACTTCTTTTACATCAGTAACGCGATTAACAGGCACTGGTGCTTCCGGGGAAATTCGGCCTACATCACCAAACACATAGCGGTCTACCATAATATCACCAATAACGGCAATGCGAAGTTCTGGCAATTTATGTGTCAAAAACTCATTAATTGTTTTACTTATCATATTCTTCTTCCACCAACTCACAGATTATATGGCCTACCAAAATATGCATTTCTTGAATACGAGCTGTTACTTTTGACGGAATAGGCAAGGTAATATCACAAATCTCCTTAAGCTTGCCGCCCCCTTCACCTGTGAAAGCAATCGTATGCATACCTGTATCACGCGCTTTAAGAGCTGCCTGCACTACATTACCACTATTACCAGACGTAGAAATACCAATTAATACATCACCAGCTCGTCCCAAGCCTTCAACTTGACGGGCAAATACTTCTTCATAACCATAGTCATTCGCTACAGCAGTCAAAATTGAGGTATCTGTAGTTAAGGCAATAGCCGCCAAAGAACGACGTTCTTTTTGAAAACGACCAATCAATTCAGCCGCTAAATGTTGTGCATCTGCTGCAGAGCCACCATTACCACAAAACAACACTTTATTACCAGAAGCTAATGCCGTTTTACAACGTTCTGCAATGAGCTGAATAATCTCCATTTGTTCCATTGTCTGACCAAATACATCTAAATGGTCCGTGAACCGTTCTGCAATTAAAGGATTAATTTCGCCTGCTAATTCCATACTAGCCTCCTATTATAATATCGTCTGCAATAGACGTTCTGCATTCTTACTGAAAATTTTATCTGTGTCAGCCTCACTAAGACCAGCAGCCCGAAAGGCATCATGTAAACGTGGCATTTCACTGGCATCAGCAATTTCTGTATCAGGCCGAATTCCATCAAAGTCAGTCCCCAACGCAACTACATCAGAGCCGCCTATATTGCGTAAATATAAACCATGACGAACAATGTCAGCAATTTGGCTAACTCGGTTCGTTCCTAAAAAAGCTTGTGCAAAATTAAGACCAATTACACCACCTTTATTAGCAATCAAACGAATTAAATCATCCGTTAAATTCCGTGGGTGGTTCGTCAAAGCTCGCGCATTAGAATGGGATGCAATAAAAGGTTTAGTAAGAATTTCACCTAATTGAAATGTGCCTGCATCATTTAGATGTGAACAATCCACAATCATGCCCAGTTCTTCCATATACTGAACAAATTCAATCCCTCTTGGTGTCAACCCTTTACCTTCATGCTCTTTACCATTTGGATAGGATAAGCCATTAGGAAAATTCCAACTAATAGTGATTAAACGAACTCCATCATCATACGCTTTTTTTAATCGCTCTAAAGAGCCCTCAAAAACGCCGCCCTCTTCCACTGATAATAAAGCACTAATTTTACCAGATTCACGAGCTGTCACAAATTCATCATAAGAACGAACATGCACAATATCATCAGCATACCGTGTCATCTGTTCGTTAAAAATTTGACGCATCGCTTCATAACGGCCATAAGGATCTGCTTCTTGATCTAATTCTACAAAGAGTGCAAAATCTTGAAGTGTATAGCCACCTTTTTTTAATCTTGGAATATCAATTTTCCACGGATTCTGCGCTAAATCCCCTTTATCAGGATGGTCAATGAGCATCATTATAGTATCGCAATGTAAATCTATCATTTGGACTCCTCGTGATTGCGTAAATCTTTTAACACGGCAACAAAGGCTTGCACATCTTCAAAATTACGATATACCGATGCAAAACGCACATAGGCTACTTCGTCTATATCTTTTAATTCTTTAAGAACTAAATCACCAATTTCAGAAGATTTAATTTCCTGCTTTGATTGATTACGTATAGCATCCTCTACATTTTTAACTACATTTTCTAAGGTCTCACGAGGGATGTTTCGTTTATTACAAGACCGTAATAAACCATTCAATAATTTACTACGATCAAACATCTCATAACTTCCACTCGATTTAATCACCATAATTGGTACATCTTCAATTACTTCATATGTGGTGAAGCGACGCCCACAGGATAAACATTCACGGCGACGACGAATGCTATTATCATCATCAGTAGCACGAGAATCTGTAACTTTATTTTCTGTATGCTTACAATACGGACATCTCATGAGTACACCTCTTTTCTCTATAAAAACCTATAATTAGGTTATATTGTTATATTAACTTCTTATTATTTTGACAAAACATAAGCTTTACTATTATTAGCAATTTCATCGATAAATTGATCTAACATTTCATAACGCTTACGATACATATTGCGTTTATGAGTTTTAGCTGTTTCATAGGTTTTTCGTTCTTCTGCTAGTGGAATCCGAAAATACTTACTATCTTCCGGACATACTGCGCCGCCTAATTCTTCCCAAAATGGGTCAAATTGAACTTTTTTAGAACGATTACCTCGAATTAAATGGCTATTAGTATAGAAACCTTCATCAGAAATGGCATATAAGGAAGAAATTCCCATATTAGTAGCAAGTTGACGCATCAAGAAGAACATAAAATTCTTTGGTCTATAACTGTGCATCTTTTTCGTAATTTTTTTAGCTTTTTCTAAACCATTTGGAGACCCTTGAATTGTACCAATCCAAATACAAGGTTCACCATTAAATCCATGACCTAGGCGGAAATTAATATGATACACCCATTCGCCATCATAATTTAAAAATAAACTTAAAAAACCTTCTTTACGTTGACCCGTATGAAACCAAAGTTCACTTTTTAAATTTAATTCCTCATTCTCCCAAATAGTAATGGCATGGCTCACATCAGGATTATACATCTCAGTAATAGCCTGTGCCTGAAAATATTGAGGTAACATATCAAAGTGTTCTTTAATAGCTTCTAAGCGCTGTTGTGCCGTAGAGTTTTTAAATAAAAACACACGATTAATCACTTCATAAATACCTTCATGCCGTGATAACAAATTAGGTAATGGAGCATAGGTATCAAAATACTCTATTAATTCTGTTAGTTGCTTCTTATTTTTATAAGAGCGACCTACAAATAATGTAATCCGTCGCTTTTCACGCCAGCTCTTATAACCATAAATAGAACGACCTAAGGCCCATTGTTTTTTTGCATATGAAAACATACTTACACTCCTCACATCTACCTATTACTACATTGCACTACATTGTATTATCTTTTAATGTGTTCTCTCCTTCTATCAATAGTTTGCCATTTTATATGCCCCGAAGAAAAATACACAAATTATCAATATCTTGTATTCTTAATTTTTTAAAACGCCTTATATGGTAAAGGGTTTCTAATCTATTGTAACACGAAATGGCGAAAAGAACTATCAAAGTCCATAGAAAAAAGACTGTTACTTTATGTAACAGTCTTTTTATAAATATCTTAATTAGATACTAGTCTTGTTAACAGTAATTTTCTTTTTCCTCAACCGTCAATTATAGTCAATTTAACATAAATTATTTCTTAACTACCGCCAAATACTGTTCGTCACTTACTGGTTCGAGCCACTCTGTACTTGTATTCTCACCAGGCACTTCAATAGCTAAATGAGAAAACCAATGTTCCCCATCAGCACCATGCCAATGCTTTACACCCGCTGGAATGGTAATCACAGTACCTGTTAAAATCTCTTGAGGTTCTTCACCCCACGCTTGATAAAAACTACGACCGCCTACACCAATTAAAATTTGTCCGCCTCCTTTATCACCATGATGAATATGCCAATCATTACGACATTTAGGCTCAAAGGTCACATTATAAATCCCCAACGACTTAGTTTCAATAGGTGCTAAATAACTAGTACCAACAAAATATTGAGCAAAGGCGACATTTTCTTCCCCTATAGGGAATATCATAGACTTTGCATGTTCACCTTCTGTTGTAGCAACAGTTATAGGAAGTCCATTAATATTAGTATATTCTTTTTTATTTGTGTTCATAGCCATTCATATCCTCCATTTTTACATTAGCTAAATACATAAGGTATATTATTCATATACTTACACTACACCTTGAAGTTAACTTTAAGTCAAGTGTCAAATAAAAACTATAAAAAGAAGAGGCCCTAGGACCTCTTCTAAATTAGCATGAACACAATATCCACAATATTGATGTTATATATTCATACATGATTCAATTATTTGAAATATACCTATTAAGAGTTAGAACGGTCTTGAATCTTAATCAAGCAATCGCCACTTTCAATACGACTACCTTCACGCACATATACTTCGCCAACGATACCATCGATAGGTGAAGTAATGGTAGTTTCCATCTTCATTGCTTCTGTTACGATTAAAGGTTCTCCCTTCAAGACGCTTTGACCACTCTTAACGAGAATCTTAACAACGGAGCCAGATAAAGTAGCACCCACTTCACCAGGTTGTGTTTTATCCACTTTATGACGTACCACACCCGTTGTCTTAACATGTTTATCACGCACTTTAATATCACGTGGCTGACCATTAAATTCAAAGCTAATAATACGATTACCATCTTCATCCACTTCACTAACATGGATTAATTTAATAATCAACATTTTACCTTTTTCAATGGTTACATGAATAGACTCACCACGGCGCATACCAAAGAAGAATGTTGGTGTATCTAGTACAGAAATGTCATCATAATCACCATTAAATTCTACATAATCACTATATACTTTTGGATATAAGCAATAGGCAATAACATCTTCATCAGTAGCGGGAGACCCCATATCAATCAATTTCTTACGAACATCTTCAAAATCAACTGGTTCTAAGGAAGCTCCTGGGCGACCTTTCAATGGCTTCTTACCTTTTAAAATGATTTTCTGTAATTTTTCAGGGAAACCTTGATAAGGAACTCCTAAATATCCTTGGAAGAATTCTACAACGGATTGTGGGAAGTCTAATGTTTCCCCTTTATTGTAAATATCTTCTTCTGTCAAATCATTTTGAACCATGAATAAAGTCATATCACCTACAACTTTAGAGGATGGTGTTACTTTGATAATATCACCAAACATCATGCTAACTTGATGATATACAGTCTTAACTTCATCCCAGCGATCACCTAAACCAACACTCTTAGATTGCTGTTGTAAGTTAGAGAATTGACCACCTGGCATTTCATGTTGATATACTTCAGTGCTAGGGTATGGATTTGTTTTATCTACGCCTTTATAGTATGGACGGATGGAAGCAAAATAATGAGACATGTGTTCCATATAGTTTGCATCCATTTCAGGCTGACGTTCATGACCAGATAAACCATAATATAAAGAGTTCATGCTAGGTTGGCTTGTACCATTAGCAAAAGCAGAATACGCTACGTCAACTACATCAACACCAGCATCAATAGCACGACCATAACTATAAATGGCATTGCCCGCCCCTTCATGAGTATGTAAATGAATAGGTAAATCAACAGCATCTTTTAACGCAGATACTAAGTTATAAGCAGCTTGTGGTTTTAAAAGGCCTGCCATATCTTTAATAGCAATGATATTAGCACCCGCTTTTTCCACTTCTTTTGCCATCTTCACATAGTAATCTAAATTATATTTTGGACGACTAGCATCTAAAATATCGCCTGTATAGCATAAGGAAACTTCCGCAATCTTATTCTGATTACGTACTTCATCAATAGCTACATGCATATTATCTAAGCTATTCAAGCTATCAAATACACGGAATACATCAACCCCATTAGCAGCTGCTAATTTAATAAATTGACGCACTACATTGTCTGGATAGCTAGTATAACCTACTGCATTAGCACCGCGAAGCAACATTTGCAATAATACATTTGGTACTTCTTTGCGGAACATGCGAAGTCGTTCCCATGGATCTTCATGTAAGAAACGATACGCTACATCAAATGTAGCACCGCCCCAACATTCTAAAGAGAATAGATTAGGTACCCCACGAGCTGCTTCACCAGCTACACGAGCCATATCGACTGTACGCAATCGAGTTGCAAATAAAGATTGATGCGCATCACGCCAAGTTGTATCTGTGAAATATACTTGTTTCTGTTCCATCAACCATTTAGAGAAACCTTCTGGTCCTAATTCATCAAATTTTTGTTTTGTCCCAGCTGGTGGTTTAATAGAAAGCAATGGTGGCATCTGAATTGGTTCAAAATCAGGTACATCTTGATGACCCAAACCTTGATAGCCATTAACCGTAACATCAGCAATATAGCGCAACATTTTAGTACCACGGTCACGCACTTGTTTAAAGACAAACAATTCAGGATGTTCATCAATAAAGTTTACATTGCAAGTACCTGCAATAAATTCTGGACTTTCCAATACATTAATCAAGAAGTGAATATTTGTTTTAACACCACGGATACGGAATTCACGTAAACAACGTAGCATTTTTTGAATAGACTCTTCTGGTGTTAAGGCCCAAGAAGACGCTTTTACTAACAAGGAGTCGTAATAAGGCGTAATAACTGAACCAGTAAAGGCGTTACCACCGTCAAGACGAATACCAAAACCGCCGCTTGAACGATAAGCAACTAATTTACCAGTATCAGGCATAAAGTTATTGCTAGGATCTTCTGTTGTAATACGACACTGAATAGCCTGACCATTACATTCAATTTTATCTTGTGTAGGAATGCCTACTTCTTCATCAAATAAGGAATATCCTTCAGCTACACGAATTTGAGTGTGAACAATGTCGATACCTGTAATTAACTCAGTAATAGTATGTTCTACCTGAATACGAGGGTTAACTTCAATAAAGTAGAAATTACCATCATTAGTAACAAGGAATTCTACCGTACCAGCCCCTACGTATTTAACATTTTTCATAATTTTAACAGCCGCATCACAAATGCGTTGACGAGTTTCAAGTGGCAATGCAAAGGCTGGTGCTATTTCAACAACTTTCTGATGGCGTCGTTGTACAGAACAGTCACGTTCATGCAAATGAACTACATTACCATGACTATCCCCCATAATTTGAACTTCAATATGTTTAGGTTCAACAATGAGTTTTTCAACATATACTTCATCGTCACCAAAGGCCATCTTAGCTTCTGATTTAGCACGATCATAAGCTTCACGCAATTCACCCATGGATTCAACAGCACGCATACCACGGCCGCCACCACCATTAACAGCTTTAATCATTAATGGGAAACCATGCGTTTTAGCAAACTCTTCGAGTTCTTCAAAATTATTTAAAGGCCCATCACTACCTGGAATCATAGGAATACCAGCTAGTTTGGCCTGAATACGTGCATTTACTTTATCCCCAAACATTTCTAAATGCTCTAAGCGAGGACCAATAAAAATAATCCCTTCTTCTTCACATCGCTTAGCAAAACGGGCATTCTCTGCCAAGAAGCCGTAGCCAGGATGAATAGCATCAACATCATGTTCATGGGCAATGCGAATGATATCTTCAATATCTAAGTACGCATCAACTGGTTTTTTACCACGTCCTACTAAGTAGGCTTCATCCGCTTGATTGCGGTGCAAAGAAAGCGAATCCTCTTTTGAATAAATGGCTACTGTGCGAATTCCCATTTCATTGCACGCACGGAATACGCGAATAGCAATTTCACCACGATTGGCAACCAATACAGATTTAATTTCTTTCATGAGACTTCCTCCTCAACTTTGTTACCTCTCTACATTGTAGAAGTATTCCCTCCAGAATACAACCTTTATATTTCATGTATACACAATACATACATGAGATAACCTGTTAGTAATAGGTAATTAAAAGGCCTATGAAATACAAGGCTTCTAATACCATAACAATCCCCATTAAACGCTTGAACCAAAGAATACCCGTTCGGTAATTAGGTCGCGTTACTAATTTAGCTAGCCGTTCTAAACGATTCGTCAACCAAAATACAGGGATTAAATATCCAATAATAAAGGATATGATTAACATTGATGCCAATTTCCAACCAGCAATCGCAATCGTAGCAACTAACCAGATATAAATTGGCAACCGATCATATCGCCATGAAAGACCGACTAACAAGCCTTGACGAACTATGGCTAACGTCCGCTGCCACGGTGTACCACGTCGTTCTAAACGTCGCTCTTCACGCCCTCGCAGTGGTGAAGGATGAATAAAAGCAACCCATTCAAAAGCTTGTAAAGCCATGACGACTAATAAAACAGCCCATATTATATAAGCTGCACCACCAATACTATACGGCCCTAAGATCCAAGATCCTAATACCCCTACTACTATAATAGAGGCCGCCATACCAATGGCAAAATAAATACGTTTATAAATGTGCCCAGCTAAGCGTGGCAAAATAGTTGCCACTGTTTCTGGCACTAATGACATGCCTAGCCCAGCTAGAAAAATTAATATAATTAAAATGAGCTTACCATAGGGCGTATTTAGGGCGTCTGTAATAAGCACTGTATACTCTGTTAACATAGGACTCCTATCGTAAAAACGCTCTCATTAAGCTTTCCAACGCTTCCTGGTCATTAGTCCCCATCGTTTCACGAGCCGAATGCATCGCCAAAATAGGAACGCCCACATCCATGGTACGCATAGCCATCAATGCAGATGAAATTGAACCTACTGTAGATCCACCAGGAATGTTTGAACGATTAACATATATTTGATATGGAATTTGATTTGTCTCACACAAAGCCTTTACGGTTGCCATAGCCCAGGCATCACCAGCATAAGACTGACTAGCCGCGACCTTCAAAACTAATCCTTTATTAAGAACAGGCACATTAGTAAGGTCATTCTTTTCTGGATAATTAGGATGATAGCCATGTGCTACGTCCGCTGAAATCATAAAGCCGCCAGCCATATCTGCATAGCATTCTTCCTTAGTATAACCCATAGCCATATAGATTCGCTCTACAATTTGACTTAATACGGTAGAAGCACCACCTTGCTTCGTCCGACTCCCTACTTCCTCATTATCGAATAAGGCTATAAGGCGTAAGCCCTCTGCATCGCTAACCTGAGCGGCTAATAGCCCTTCTAAACAAGCCATACAGGACGTCAAATTATCAATACGTGGCGAACTAATAAATTCTTCATAACGCCCAAAGGTAGTGCCCCCTTCTACAGGGTACAAGGTCAATTCATAGGATAAAATATCTTCCACAGGCCGTTTCACCTGTTCGCTTAAAAATTGCAACCATGCATCAGCTTCCGCTGAATCGTCATCAGCATTTATTCCCGAACTACCGTCTACACCACTGACAGTAATAGGTTCTGCTCCTTCTGACATCATAAAAAGAGGCATCATATGAAGTTGCTTATCTAAAGCAACCCCATTATTAATCTCACGATTCATATGAATAGCCAAATTAGGAATTGTCAATAAAGGCCGAGCTATATCAATATAATGTAATTCTGGGTGAAATGGATCATTAGACCGTGTCACTACTACACCAGCCATAGATAAAGGCCGATCTAACCAAGTATTTAATATCAAACCACCATAAGCTTCTACATTTAACTTGCCATACCCTTTAGTTTCCACTAAAGGATTCGGTTTCACCCGTAAAGCAGGAAAATCAGTATGAGCCGATGCAATGCGTAAAGAGTCTCGCATATCACTGCCAAGATGAAACGCAATTAACGTTGTATCATATACTCTAATAAAATAGTCACCTTCACTAAGTGACCAAATATCTTCTAATTGTAATTCTTTAAAGCCATGAGCCAATAAAATATCAGCACTCGCCTTCACGGTATGATACGGCGATGTGCTATTATCTATATAATCTAATAATCTTGCTACTGTTTTCATAGTTCACCTCATATGTTCAACTATAAAGCTATTATAGCACAATTGCCATTAAAACGAAAAAGAAGGCTTGCCTTCCACGGATTGTAAATAACGGTGATACTACTACAATCAACAAAGAAGTAAGCCTTCGTTTATACTCTTTTATACTCTTTTCAAAATTCAAGTAACTATCAATTCACTACCTAATTAATACATCTCTGACAAACTTAATACTACCAAAGACCTAATACTTTCCACCAAACGGAACCAAGACCTAACCAAATAATTAAGTTTACTACCGATGCAATAAAACCAAGACGCCACCACGTATTTTGTGTCATATAGCCTGCATTGAAGCAGATTGGCGATGGTCCCGCCGCATAGTGTGTCAAAGACATACACAAGTTGGAGAAAAAGGCAAATGCAAACATAGCTAAGTATGGTGGTGTACCAGCACTAATAGCTACCGCTACAAATACTACATACATAGCTGTAATATGTACTGTCAAACTTGCGAAAATATAATGGGAATAAGTATACACTAATAACAAAATTAAGAAGGCTGCTACCCAACTAATACCTTGTACTTCAGCACCTACCATATCCGCAAACCATGGAATAAAACCAAGTTTATTAAGCTGAGACGCTAAAGCCATCATAGTCCCCATCCAAATTAAGGTATCCCAGCCACCTTTTTCTTCAGTTACATCAGACCAAGTCAATACTTTAGAAATTAAAAGAATGCTTACCCCTAATAAGGCTACTGTAGTCGCATTTAAACCAGTAAATTGACTAGTGGCCCATAAAATCAAAGATAAAATAAATACGCCAAGCATTACTTTTTCTGCAAAACTCATAGCCCCTAAGCCTTTTAATTCTTCAGCAATATGAGCTTGAATTTCACGAGTATCTTTTAACTCTGGTGGATAGATAAAGTATAAAACCAATGGCATAACGATTAAGGCCACAAGCCCTGGCACAATAGCCGCCATAGCCCAGTCACCCCAAGTAATAGTATACCCAAAGGATGCTGCAATTAAAGACGCCACTAAAGTATTCCCTGCCATAGAGGTCATAAACATAGCCGACGTAATCGTATTCCCTTGGTAAATCGTTTGGATTAAGAAGGCCCCAATTTTGCGAGCAGTAGGACCTGGTTCAGAGCCAAAGGCCGATGCCAACGATTTAGTAATAGGGAAAATAACACCACCCGCACGAGCTGTATTAGATGGTGTAGCTGGTGATAAAATAAAATCACTAATAACTAACGCATAAGATAATTTCAAAGAATTACTACCTACTGCAGTAATCAAAGTATACGCAATACGCTTACCTAAGCCAGTCTTAATAAAGCCACGGGAGAATAAAAAAGCTGCTACAATCAACCAAATGGCTGTATTGGCAAAGCCTGCTAGGCCATCACCAATTTTTAATGTATTAGTCACTGCGGAAACAACAATACTAATAATAGATAAGGCCCCAATTGGCAATGGTTGTAAAATAAAACCTAAAATTGTCCCTGCAAAAATAGCAAATAAATGCCAAGCTTGCGGTTTTAATCCCTCTGGTACTGGAGAAAACCATATGGCTACCCCCACCACAATTGGAATAATCCAAGACATATACTTTTTCATGAACACGCCCTCTTTCTGATAACAACTTTGTTACTTGAATAATGTGTTATATAAAAAACACAGGCTACTCTTCTTTCATAATTTAAAGATGAGCAACCTGTGATAAGAGTCCGACTATTAATTACCTATTGTGGCAATTCAACGGATTCTAAGTTCGTTTTGTCAATCTCTTCTAACTTACCGGCATCACAAAGAGCTGCTACGTTTGGATCAATTGGTAAACGACCTAATAATAACAAACCATATCGTTTCAATACATCGTCAATATGACTGTCACCAAAAATTTTATAATCTTTACCATTATCTGGACAATGGAAGTAGGAGAAGTTTTCTACAACCCCAATGATTGGAATCTGCATAAGTTCAGCCATTTTTACAGCTTTTTCTACAATCATAGATACCAAATCTTGTGGTGAAGTTACAACTACAATCCCATCCAAGGATAAAGACTGGAATACTGTTAAGGCTACATCACCTGTTCCTGGTGGCATATCTACAAATAGATAATCTAAGTCTTTCCAGATTACATCTGTATAGAACTGTTTCACCACATTGCCCACAATAGGACCACGCCATAATACAGGATCAGTTTCGTTCTCTAATAAAAGGTTAACCGACATTACATCGATACCACCTTCTGACGTTAGCGGATACATCCCCAATTCGTCAACATGAGCCTTGCCTTTAATACCAAATACTTTAGGAATTGATGGACCTGTAATATCGCCATCAAGAATCCCTACTTTAAAACCACGACGCGCCATAGTAATGGCCAATAAAGACGTTACTAAGGATTTACCTACGCCACCTTTACCACTGACTACGCCAATAACGTGTTTAACACTGCTTAATTCATTAAGTTTTGCCGTCAAATCTGGCGGGGTTTGTTGAGCACTACCGCAAGATGAAGCTGACGAGCAACCGCTGCAGCCACCTGAACTGCCACATGCCATAATCAACACCTACTTTCAATCAGCTATTGCTGTTACATATATATAATTAGTGAAGACATATATCTTCTTTTAAAGTTTAGCATATTAATCGGCTTTTTTCAATATAATAGAGCGCAAGCCTATCATAACCTTCGGTCATATGTCCTGCGCTCTCATAATCATATATATTTTACTTTTATCTACCGTAGTATTATTTACTTTTATTATTTGCTTTTATTTAGTAATTTATTATTTTACAAATTCCTTTGTCAATTGCCCTACAATCGTCATGCCTTTAACGATATCTTCTTTGGATGGATACGTAAAACTGAAACGAAAAGATTGCCCTGCTGGCACACCGTCAGCAGCAAACGCCGCCCCTGGTACAATCCCTACCTTATGTTCCATACAAGCTTCAAAGAACGCATCACAGTCTACCCCTTCAGGCATTGTCATCCATAGGAACATGCCACCTGTCGGTTCTACAAAGTGAATTTTATCACTACCATGTTCGCGGAATGTCGCCATCATTAAGTCCGCTTTTTCTTTATAAACCTTAGCTACATGTTGAATTTGCGCATCATAATCAAGCACATCTAATAAACGAGACACAACTCGCTGTGTAACTAGTGGCATTTGTCCATCTGAATTATTTTTAAGTGCTTGAATCGCTTCAATCGCTTGTTTAGGACCATATAAAAAGCCTACGCGCAAGCCAGCAGACAAGGTTTTCGAATACGAACCTGCATAAATAACACGATTATCCGTGTCCATTTCTTTAAAAGTAGGCACACTATAATCAGTAAAACTAATTTCCCCATATGGATCATCTTCATAGATGAATAAATTATATTTAGCCGCTACTGCATAAATTTCTTTACGCCGCTCCAAAGGCATAGTAATGCCTGTAGGATTTTGAAAATTAGGAATTAAATAAATATAACGACCCTTACCTGATTTTGCCCGTTCTGCTAACGCTTCTGGAATCATACCTTTATCATCCATTGGAATGCCAATTGCCTTAGCCCCTACATTACGAACGGCCGTAATGCCATTAGTAAATGTATAGGCATCCATATATACTTCATCACCAGCTTCACAAAGTGTACGCGGTACTAGTCCTAAATCTTGACCAGCACCAATGGAAATAAGCAGCTGTTGCCCTTCACTGGGCATATGTCTAACGGTAATTAAACGGTCTACTGTCTGCTGAGCTAACTTTGCATCACCTGCCATAGGCCCATATTGTAGTAATTCAATAGGATTATTATTTACTACATAGTCAAAAGCTTCTTGAATGGCCTTCACTGGAATCGCTTCTGATGCAGGATTACCAATACCAAAACTAATAAAGCCAGGAATCCCTGCACCTCGTTCAAATACTTTGCGAATGAAATTAGGACCCTTTAACATTGCTTTTTCAGGAATTTGAAATGTAAAACTCATGTAACTCTCTCCTTTAACCTACTATGCTACTTCACTACTATTAACTATATGACACAAGCGTGCCCCTAAGAGCACGCTTATGATAATATGATTATTTATTTTACTATGAAATGCTATACTTGGCTACACAATTAAGAAATTTCTTTCTTTTCTTTATTTTCAGATTTTCCTTGTTCACGCTTTTTCATCCACCGTTTATAACCAAACCAAGCAATAATATACACAACAGTGGCGCCCACAATAACTATTGTCAATCGGTCTAAATGCTCATGAAGCATTACTGCATCATGCCCTACCACAACCTCTAATGCAGTAGATGGGAACTTGCCAATTAAATTAGCAATGGCATAGTCACGAAGGCTGATACGACTAATAGCTCCTAAGGCTGTAATAATCCCTGATGGAAAATACGGAATGGTCCGGGCAAAAAGCATAACAGCTAAGCCATTATTACTACTGAAATCATCTACTTTTAATAAAAATTGGCTCTTTTGAATTAACTTTTCGGCAGAATCACGCAAAAAATAACGCATAATCATAAAACTAATAATAACGCCCACCGTTTCAGCTAACCAGGAAATAATAATCCCCGGAATTAGACCAAAAATCAAGCCATTTGCTGTAGAGAAAAATATAGATGGTAAAAAACCTGCTATATTAATGATTACATCAAGAATAAAGCTAATAACAATAGCCCAAGCGCCATAACTTTGTAATACTTCAGCTATGTGTTGTACATCACCAGTCCCTAATAAATCAACCATATCAGCATAGAATCCAGGCACAAATACTTCAATACTGCCTAGCAATACTACAGCTAATATAGTAACCATTACTTTGATTTTAGTTTCAGCTTTCATATATAGTCCTTAAAATAAAAAGATACGAAGAAAATTTACTCAATTTTCGCCAAATATCAACAAAAAAACCTTCTATAGTACAATATTGTATCATAGAAGGTTTTCTCTTAATAGTATTATATTAAGTTGTTATATTTTGTTTAAAAATTATTAAACAATTATAAACCTACTTTAGCTACTAATTGTTCAATAACTTTACGTTGTGCTTGAAGTTCAGCATCTTGAGCTGCTAAACGATTCTGTTGCTCTGCCACAGTACTTTCTAAATTAGAATTTTTAGCACGAAGATCTTGCACTTCGGAATTTAACTGACGAACTGCGTCTGGAGCATTTACACGTACGCCTTCACCTTTTTGGCCAAAGCGAACAGACACACCAGCATTCACCATTTTTTCGTCACCAAGTGTACCACCAAGGCTGAAAAGTAAATCTTCATTAGCTTGGTAGAAACCACCTAAAGCTACAGCTTGTTCACCTTTATAATTACCAAAACCTGCAGCTACTGTAAATTTGTCATTTTCATCAAATTGAAGCGGATGTAAAGCAGCTAATGCAGCAGCCGAAGCGCCCACTTTATCTACACGTCTGTCTAGTTTATTTACACGATTATTAACAGAGTTTACATTGTCATTAAGGGTTGTAACATCATTTTCTAAATTGTTTACACGATCAGTTACTTCACCAACTTGAGCATCTACAGTATTTACACCTAATTGATCTTTAAGTTTACTTACTGATTCATCAGATAATGCTAAATTAGATCCATCAATGTTAGCCTTATTATCAAGCTCAGGTTTAACAGCCGCTTTGATAGCGTCGTCCGATACATTCACAGCATAAGTTTTTGCTTCTCCATCAGTACCATCGTTAACAACTTCAACTGTTGTATTAGCGCCATCTACAAGTGTTACAGAATCTTTAGCTAAGTCTTTAATATGGTCATCAGTTGCTTGACCTGCTACTACACCTTCTACAGCTTTATCAATGGCATCTTGTAAAGTATTACCTGTCACAAAGCCAGTGTCACCAGCACCTAAGTCAGTTTTTAGTGCTTCATAATCAAAAGCCACTTCATAGTTAGTGCTATAAGCTACATCATTAGGTTTTGGTTGTACGGAAATGTATTTGCTATCTTTTTCAGCTGTAACAGTCACTGCTTCACGAGCTAAGTCTTTAACTACATTCTTACCCTCTGCTGTAATATTACCTAAGTCAGTGTTCACTTTATTATCTAAATTTTGATTAATAGTATAAATATCACCTTGGATAGTATTAATATCGCCTTTTGCTTGAGCTACATCATCTTTTACTTTAGAAATATCCCCTTGAATAGTAGAGATACTACCCTTATCACCTGTCATAGCGTCAACTTTAGTGGCAATATCATGTAATTGGCTGCCATTTACGGCATCAGTGGAATCCTCCGCAATGCGACCAGGTGCTACATGAGTAATTGTATTACCACCCATATCTAAACCGGTGCTAGTCAATTTTACAGTCTTTGTATTGCCCTCTACGACACTACTTAATGTAAGACTACCATCTGTCAAAGTTAAATTTTTATTTAAATCAACAAGGAATTCTTTACCTGTAGAGCTATTAGTTTTCGAATCATCTAAAATTAAATTGCCAGAAGTGCCTACAGTTACAGTTTCTACGCGATCTAGCTTAGTTTTTACGCCATCACTAAGACCTACTTTATAATTTGTTACACCAGTTTCTGACGTTGTATCAGGAGCAACAGAAACTAATACTGTATCAGCACTTGTCACTTTAATAGCTTCTACAGCAGTGTCCTTAGCAAGAGCTGTAAGCTTTGCTTCCCCTTCTTGAGTTAAATTACTTAAAGAAGTATCGGCTGTATTAGCAATCTTATTTTTAATGCCATCTGCTAAATCTAATGTATATGTAGTTGTAAGAGTATCTGTGTCTGAATTAGTAGTTAATTTTAAAGATTCAGAATTAGCTGCTACTACAGCTTTTTCTGCACTAAGTTTATATACTGTGCCCACTGCATCTGGTGTATTAGCAGTTACATCTTCTACTGTAACATTTGTATTAGCATCAGCGAAACTTACACGAGCATTTTTAAGCTGTGCCACATTCACTGCATCTGTGTCAGCTGTACCGGCTGCTACACCAGTGATTTGACGTGTAATACCTGTTGCGGTATCGCCAATGGCAATGGCCCCTTCAGTAGCTTCCCAAGTAGACACTAAAGCGGCATATTCTTTAAACTCTTTGCTGTCATAATAAGCTTTACGCGCTTTAGTAATATCCACTTCAGCTTTACTTCTTTCTTTAGTTAAGTCACTAACTTTTATTAATTTCTTGCTTCTGCTCATCAGTTTGTGCTGTTTTTATTAGACTCTCTTTTAAGTTTTTTATCTGTGTATTAATCTTTGTAAGATTTTCATGATACGCTGCTTCTTTAGTTACATAATCTGCTTTTAATGGTTCTACTTTAGAGGTTAAATCGGCCAATTTAGTTTTATCTGCCTCAGATAAGCCTGTAATTTCATTATGTGATTCCAATGCTGCATTCGTTGCTGGATTATAGCCTAAAATACCAGCTGCTGTATTGGTAACAGATAGTTCACCTAATGCTACACTGCCCATAAGACTTGCCTTCGAGTTCATCCCCAAAGCAATAGTGCCCATTTCAGTACTATTTGCTTCTGAACCAATGGCAATACTACCATAGCCGTTAGCCTTACTGCGATCACCACCAGCAAAACCATAGTACGCTTGGCTTTTAGCCATATGACCTACCGCTACAGAGCGACGCCCAGCCGCTTCTGTAGTATAGCCAAGTGCTACACCATATTCACTATAAGCCTTGGCTGCTGGGCCAATAGCTAGTGTATTACCGGCTCCTGCCACAGATGCTGAACCAATAGCAATGCTGGCTAATTGAAAGGTTTTTGCTGCTACCCCAATAGCAATAGCACTACCGCCATAACTATCTGGTTTACTTAAATCAGTTGGGATCCCCATGGTTTCAGCACGTTCACCAATGGCAATATCATTTCCTCGTTTAGCCATACTTTGATGGCCCAATGCTACAGTTGATTTACCTTCTGCCTTAGCTTTTCCACCAATAGCAATAGCATCTGTACCAGTAGCACCATCATTATCGTAATTTGTTCCTGACGCTTTTTCAGTAGTATTAATACTTACATATTTTAATTGTGTACTGTCAGTTGTACTATCAACAGTATTTGCTGCTTTGCCAGCTGTGGCAGTATTTGTTGCTGTCGTAGCGGCCTGAACACCGAATGCCGATAAACCTACAGTCCCTACTAATGTAGCAGTAACTAGTTTAGATAAAAGTTGTTTATTTTTATTACACTTCATCACTTTACCCTCACTTCTAAAAAACTAACTAACTTAAATTCCATTACAATTAACTCTTCACCAATTAAACTTCTAGAGACTTTCCATTTAATAAGTCAAGATAATATATTAATGAAATTTTCATATAACATTGCTTAATAATAGTACAAATTCTAAAAATGGTCAACCTAGAATGGACACTTATAAAAACCTATTGTGCGTTACAATTACACAAATATAAAGATTATTTATAAATTTAATTTTCTTACTTTCCATAAAAGCTCATATTTACAAAGATTAATAAGAACTATTAACTATCATATTAAATATATGATTAATTTATAACTAAATCATATGTTTTTCACGAATTGAATAATTAAATTAAATCAAAATTTTTATGTATAGATTTATTTAATGCAAGTATTAAATATTCATGATATTTCAACAATTACTAAAGACAAAAAAAGAGGAACTCGCATATATAGCAAGTTCCTCTTTTTTACTTAACTTTATATTATCAATAGCGACAAACTATTATAATATAAAATTTGTGTTATTTTACATACCAACTTTAGCCATTAATTGTTGAATCAATGCACGTTGTTGTTCTAATTCAGCCTGTTGTGCACTTACTTTATCATTTAATGCTTTATTGGTTGCTTCGAATGATTTTTCCTTTTCAGCCATTTTATCATTCAATGCTTTATTTTGTTCTTTTAAAGATGCTACTTCATTAGTTAACTCACGGAAGGATGTGTTATTAGGGTTACGATAAATGTCATCACCTTTGTCACCAAACTTCAAGGATAAACCAATGTTGAACATAGTTTCATCCCCAAGTGTACTGGACACGCTGAACATAGTGTCAGCATTTGGACGATAGAAACCACCAAGTGCAGCAGCGCCTTGACCTTTATAGCTACCCATAGCTACTGCAGCAGAGAATTTATCATCTGGATTGAATTCTAATGGATGTAAACCAGCAAGCGCAGCAGCACCAGCGCCTACTTTGTTCATACGGCTGTCAAGTTTAGCCATGCGGTTATTCATTTGGCCCATGCCATTGTTTACAGCACCTACAACATCATTCAATTCTCTATCAAATTGTCCTTTGCTAATAGCATCACCAGGATTAACAGCTTCGCCAATATTGCTTACTGTATTGCCACCCATATTGATACCTTCGCCAGAAATGCTAACGCCGTCCTTACCATCTTTACCTTTAATGGTAATGCCGTCATTATTAATAATCGTTTGATTATCACCATTACCAACAGTAATGCTATTGTTTACATTTAAGTCGCCAATAGTTGCCTTTTCAGCTGTTAACTCTTTTGTTGTTACTAAGTTTAAACCAGTAATATCTTTTGACAACTGAATGGATAAGTTATTATCTTTAGCAACAACACCAATATTGCCAGTAGTTAAGTTATCTGTCTTAGCACCGCCAGTCACATTGATTACTTGGCCTAACTTAGCTGTAGCAGAGCCACTATCACCAGCAAAATTGCGGCCCCCATTGCTAATTGCTTCACCAATGCCATTGATCTTATCCGCCACATCACGTAATTGACCTTCAGTAGCAGCACGATCTTCTACAATACCTTTTTCTTCTGGCTTCCAAGTTGTATTATCAAGGCCTGTAATGTAATTTCCTTTTTCAGCAGGAAGAACATCAGCGCCATCAGCATTTTTAGCAGTTACTTCTTGTTGGCCAATTACAACACCCGCTTGACCACCAATAGAGATTTTATCACCAAGAGATACTTTTACGCCTTTTTTCGCATCATTAGCATCTACAGCTTCAACTTTAACGCCAGTTTCTGCATCACCATGAACATTAAGATTTCCTTTTTCATTTACAATAAGACTAATATTTTCAGTATTTTTATTAATCTGATTCTTTACTTCTTGCTTTAAATCAACTTGAATATCATTACCTTTACCAACTACGCTTACATCGCCCTCTCCTACAAAATTAATAATAGAGCCTTTAGTAATAGTATTAACCTTAGAACCATTTACTTGTAAATCCCAAGTACCAGCAGTGTCAATCTTCTGCTCCAGTATCGTCTTAAGGCTGTAGATTTGTTTCCCTGTTATAGCGTCTGTTGATTTTTCATTAATATCGCCTGCTTTAACATTGGTAATCTTAGTATCGCCCATGTCAATGCCATTGTTGTTGATAGTTACTTTACCGCCAACAGTTACACTTGTATTAGCTGTTACACTATCTAATGTAATATTGTTGTTTAAATTGTATTTAACTACGCCATTATCTTCTACTACAGCCGTGGTGTTCGTTCCATTTGTGAAATCAAAACCACTGGCTAAGCTTACAGATTTAGCATCAGCACCATTAGCTTTGTACGCCATATTTACTTTATCTGTTTTAACGGATAAATCGTACACAGCATGATTATCTATGGTATCCACTGTTTTTGATACGTCTACTGTTCCATTGGTAGACTTAACTTCGGTTTTAGCACCGCTTACAGAATTGTTAATTTCTGTCTTAAGATCGAAAATTTGGTCCCCTGTTACGGCGTCTTTAGAACCATCTGCAATCTCTCCTGGTCTCACATTGGTAATCTTAGTATCACCCATGTCGATGCCATTGTTGTTGATAGTTACTTTGCCGCCAACAGTTACACTTGTATTAGCTGTTACACTATCTAATGTAATATTGTTGTTTAAGTTGTATTTAACTACGCCATTATCTTCAACTACAGCCGTGGTGTTCGTTCCATTTGTAAAATCAAAACCATTAGCTAAGCTGACAGATTTAACATCAGCACCATTAGCTTTGTACGCCATATTTACTTTATCTGTTTTAACGGATAAATCGTACACAGCATGGTTATCTGTAGTATCTACTGTTTTTGATACGTCTACCGTTCCGTTGGTAGACTTAACTTCAGTTTTAGCACCGCTTACAGAATTGTTAATTTCTGTCTTAAGATCGAAGATTTGGTCCCCTGTTACGGCGTCTTTAGAACCATCTGCAATCTCTCCTGGTTTAACATTGGTAATCTTAGTATCACCCATGTCAATGCCATTGTTGTTGATAGTTACACCACCAGTGTATGTTCCATCTTCACCTTTAGTGGAACCAACATTAATGCTCTCAAGTTCTGTTAAATTTTTGGCCAATTTAACATGTAAACCAGTAGTGTTGCCTTCAGCATCAGTATCTGCTACAACAGCAATATTATTTTCGGTAGTAGTTGTTGCACCACCTTTAATATCAAGTTGTTGGTTAAGCTTCTTAGCAATTACTTTATTATCATCGCCAGCAAACTTTAGACCATCTTCTAA
The DNA here is from genome assembly GCF_943193155.1 of Veillonella intestinalis. Classification (GTDB taxonomy): domain Bacteria; phylum Bacillota; class Negativicutes; order Veillonellales; family Veillonellaceae; genus Veillonella_A; species Veillonella_A intestinalis. Next base: position 497,982 of record NZ_CALPDB010000001.1, read on the forward strand.
AGTAGCTACTTCAGTAACAACTGGATTACCTTCAGCGTCAGTTTCACCAGTTTCGTAAACAATGCGAGTGATTGTCTCTCCATCTTGACCATTAACACCTGGCGTGCCTGGTTTTACTTCGATTTTAACAATTCCATTTTCGCCATTTTCGCCTACAGGCCCAACAATACCAATGCTACCAGCTTGACCTGGCTCGCCATCTTTACCTGGTGTACCGGCTGTAATATTGTTGCTAAGTTTTATATCATAAATCTTTTTGCCATTCTCATCTTTAACGCCAACAGATAGACCATTACTATCAACATAGTCGCCATAAGCACCATTCTCGCCTGCTTCTATTGCCGTATCATTAACTCTAATCTCAGTATGAGTGCTACCTACTTCATCAATAGCCTCTTTTACTCGTTTAAGCTGAGCTACATTCACTGCATCTGTATCTAAAGTACCAGCCGCTACATTTGTAATTTGGCGGGTAATACCTGCCTCGCTATCGCCTACAGACACAGCACCACTAGTAGCTTCCCAAGCAGATACTAGTTTTGCGTACTCTGTAAAATCATCACTGTTTACATAAGCATTGCGTGCCGAATTAATAGCTGACTCTAAATTGCTACGTTCTTTAGTTAAATCTGTAATTTTTTGATTTAACTCTGCTTTTAGCTCATCTGTTGTAGCCGTTACTAAAGAGTTTCTTGCAGTTGTTAACTCAGAATTTAATGCTGCTATGCGACTATTATAAGCTGTTTCTTTAGCAGTATAATCAGCTTTAAGCGCAGCAACCTTTGGTGCTAGCTCACTTACTTTAGCTTTTTCTGCATCAGTTAAACCGGCAATATCACTAGCAGAATCCAAAACTTTGCCACTTAATGGATTATAACCTAGTTCACCAGCTTCTGTTTTTGCTACAGAGAAGCCACCTAAGGCAACCCCTTCTCGAGCTGGCGCCTCAGCACGTTCACCAAGGGCAGTAGCACTCGTTCCGTTTGAAGATGCTTGTGAGCCTACAGACACCGCGCGATATCCATAGCTATTAGAAAATGAGCCTAGAGAAACTGCTTGATAGCCACGACTTACTGCGCGATTACCTAAAGCTACGCCAGAGTCACCACCAGCTGCTGCATAAGCCCCTACAGCAGTACCAAAACCTCCATTAGTATTAGCTGATTGTCCAAGAGCTACAGAGTACCAAACATTAGTTTTTGCTGATGGGCCAATAGCAACAGAAGATTGATCTAAAGTAATTGCCTTTGTACCAATGGCAATAGAGTTTCCTGCACCTAATGTCTTAGCCGCAGTACCGATAACAATATCTTGGATTCCTGTTGCTAAGCTTTGAGAACCAAATGCCAAAGAGTGTGTACCTTTGCTATTAGCTTGTCCGCCGAGAGCTACGGATTGTAATCCTTCTGCATTAGATTGAATACCAATAGCGGTTGCATTTTGGACTGTCGCTTTGGCTAGATTTCCTACTGCCAAAGCGCCTGTCTCAGTGGCTACTGCTTCCACACCAACAGCAGTAGCACCAATGCCTTTAGCTTTTGCCTTGTTACCTAATGCAGCAGAGCCCGATGCAGTTGCTTCAGATAAAGCCCCTAATGCAGTAGCACCTAAGTCTTCTGCCTTTGCAGATTCACCAATGGCCGTAGCGCTAACACCTGTTGCTGCAGTATTAGCGCCTAATGCCGTACCTAATTCCTGTGTAGCTGTAGCATTTGGCCCAATAGCGATAGAGTCTACACCCTGAGCGCCATCATTCGTTTTGTTTCCTGCTTCGGTGGACTTAATAGATACATATTCCAATGTATTATTGGCAATAGCCGCTTCATTTTCAGCCACTTTATTGGCTACTAATTTAAGCTGCGCTACGTTCACCGCATCAGTATCAGCTGAACCAGCTGCTACATAGGTAATCTGACGTGTAAGCATACCTGCGGTCATGATGCCGCCTGTAGAATTATATTCATTGTCACTACCTACACTGACAGCTGATTTATTTGACATAAATACAGGATTCTTCTCCCCTACAGCTTCGATAGACTTTTTATTATCTTCAGCTGTAGTTGTTGCGCTTTCCCCTTCAAAAACAAATGGGACATAGCCTCTGACATTTGCTGCTCGATCGGCTGTTGCATATCCGCCCAAAGCTACACCATCGGCGGTCTTTGTTCTTGATATGGAGCCAATAGCAACACCATTTCTAATTGTATTAGCATGCGTACCAATGGCAATCCCTTGTTGAAGTGTACTTGCATTATGTCCTAATACAATCCCTCCATAAGAGAATGTATTATTGCCAATAGCAATAGATGCCGCATTAGATCCACCTGTTGGACTAGAGGAATCAATACTCTCTTTAAAATTACCTGCTACAGCACGGTTGCCGATAGCAATACTTTGAAATAGAGAGCGACTGCCATTACCTAAGGTAACAGACTTTGTACCTGCATAAGTACCTAAGCCTATTGCAACAGAATCCTCTGAAGAGTATGAATTAGCTCCGAAAGATGTACTACGCATATAGGCATATGAATTAGAGCCCACTGCTGTAGTAAAATCATTGGTTGCTCTTGCATCATAACCAATCGCTGTAGACATGTGACCTGTAGCACCTTCACCATTTATATTATGAGTGGCTTGTTTATTACTATCTAATCTATAGTCAATATATGTTTTAGCCTCACTATCGGCTGTTGCATATTGATCACCATTTTTAATAATTTTAGTATTTCCGTAAATCTCTGCTGTAGAGTTAACACCTGTATAGGAACCGTCAACAGCTGCCTCTACTGGCACAGTAAATAAAGTGGAGCCGATACCGCCAACTAATAAAGTGGCAACTAACTTTGAAAGAGCTTTTCGTTCTTTGTTTAAAGCCATAAAATAATACCGCCTTCTAATAAAAATAAAATAAATATAAAATATTAAATGATACAACTCTTGTTTAGTTATTTATTGCTTTATACTTTTGATGTGCTGATTAATCCTCCATTAATTCCAACAACTAAGAATAAAGATTTAATATATTACAAAACTGTCACACCATTAGAATATCTATCATCCTCCTAAAGTTCATTATTTAATGAATACTTCATGGCAACAAATTTAAGTTTATCATTTTTATTAATTTAGTCAATCGATAAAATTTCATACTGAATAAATCAATCATTTTTTACTAAAAAATAACTAATTAATCATATATTTATTCATAAATCAATAATTAAAATACATCTAACTTTCAACATTTATCTAATTAAATCAAAAATCATTCTATTATTTATACATCAAAAAATATAATAAATAGTAAAGCATAGTAAAAGAAAATTTATTGAAACATATTACTAAAAAAGAGGTTCCTGCTAATTTAGCAAGAACCTCTTCTTAGTTATTATAGTATTAATCTCTATATTATACTTTATTATTATTTAAAAAATTACATACCTACTTTAGCCATTAATTGTTGAATCAACGCACGTTGTTCTTCCAATTCAGCTTTTTGTGTAGCTACTTGGTCAGCCAAGCCTTTATTTTCAGCTTTCAAAGCATTTACTTCAGATGTTAATGCACCAATATTTGTTGCATTAGCATTGCGGTAAATATCATCACCTTTTTGACCAAACTTCAAAGATAAACCAATATTGAACATTGGATCATCACCGATAGTACTAGATACGCTGAACATAGTATCAGCATTTGGACGGTAGAAACCACCAAGTGCAGCAGCCCCTTGACCTTTATAGCTACCCATAGCTACTGCAGCAGAGAATTTATCATCTGGATTAAATTCCAATGGATGTAAACCAGCCAAAGCAGCAGCCCCAGCACCCACTTTATCTACACGTTGATCAAGTTTATTAACGCGATTATTTAAGTTAGATACATTGCTTTCAAGACCATCCACTCGATTATTAAGACCAGATACTTCATTGGTTACATTTGTTACCCCTAATTGATCTTTCCAGTTAGTAATAGCGTCTGGAGTTAAATTAGAGCCATCAAGATTTGCCTTTTGATCCAATTCAGGTTTTACTGCTGTTTTAATAGCTTCATCAGATACAGAAATTTCATAATTAACACGAGACTTATCATCATTATATGTAGGATCAATTTTTACATTAGCTCCTTCAGATAAAGTAATCGCATCCACATTACCTACTGTATTTTGATTAATACCTAATGCCACCTGCCAATTATTAACCTGCTCAGGTGTAATATTACTTGCATCAATATTTACTTTTTTAGCCGTTTCATCAGCTACATGTTTTAATTGTGCCACGTTAACAGCATCGGTATCTTCTGTACCAGCCGCTACATTAATGATTTGGCGAGTATTTTGGATTGTTTTACCAGTTCTTGCATCAACATAGGCATCGGAACCAACACTAACAGCACCATCAGTAGCTTTAAAAGCAGCTAATGCAGATTGTTGTTCTGCCATAGCTTGAGTAAAATCTTGATGGGAAGCAGTCCATGCATTACGTGCATTAGTAGCTGCTACAGCTTCTTTGCTTAATTTATCATATTCAGCTTTGGCAGCTTTATAAGCAGCATCATCATTGCCTTTAGTGGCTATCATAATCTGTTCTTGTGCGTCTTGCTGTGATTTAATGTCACTGTATTTTTTATTTAATTGATTATATTTTGAAATTTCAGCCGCGTATTTAGTAGTGAAGTTTTTAATGTCATCACTAGCTCCTAAAAAGGTAGCTAATTCCGTATCATTTTTTGCAATTTTGCCTTCAACTCCATCAACTAATGGCATATAGCCAATAGTACCCGCCCCACGATTAGCTACACTAGATGTACCTAAGGCAATGCCACCATTACCTTTAGCAGTAACCTGAGCATTAACACCTAGAGCTACGCCATTGTATGAAACTTTAGAACCTTGACCTAAAGCTACACCATATAAGCTATTAGTTTGAGCTTTAGCACCAATAGCAGTACCACCTACAGCAGTCGCATCCGGACCAATAGCAATACTATTTAAAATAGCGCCATAGTTTTGAGTACCATCGTTTTGAATATATTGGTAAAATACCCCTGCAGACGCACCTTTACCAATTGCTATGCCATCAGCAGCGCGAGCCGCTTCACCTACTGCAACGGCACTATTCGCATACGTATTACGCCCCAAAGCTGCACTATATTGAGTTGCATATGAACCAGAACCAACAGCAGTACTACCACTAATAGCACTACTATAAGTACCAATAGCTGTAGCATACCCACGAGATGCATATGTACCAAAACCAATAGCTGTAGTACCAATCCCTTTTCTGCTATCATTAGCTGTAGCTGTACCATCTACACCTTCACCATTTTTATTGTCGTTAGTTGCTACGCGAGAAAAATCTTCTAAAATCTCATTGCCATCTTTATCTTTATTAAAACGCTTTGTTTGACGATAGTCAATAAGTTTGCTAGAACCAACAATATCTTTAGCATTATACTCACTGCCACTCTTGACAACTGTAGCATCTGTCGGCGCTATACCAATACCTACATAGGAACCAGTTAAACCGGCTGCATCAGCACTATATACACCAGCACTAACTGCACCAACAAGTATAGCTGCTACAAACTTAGACGTCACTTTTACATTCTTTTTCACTTTCATTTCACACCTCACCAGACACACATCACTTTTTCTACTTAATCATCATCTAATATAAATTGATAATATAATTACATTTTATTATAAAATTATTATATTATCAGCGTTTATATTATTATCAACTAAATTTGTACATTTTAGTTAACATGTTTTTAAATGATGATTAAATTGGAATAATCTTTATTTACGATATAAAGTATATCACTAATTATTCATAAGTCAAATGTACTAATTTTAAAATCCACTTTTCGTTTATCATTTTAATTCTCAATTATCAAAAACGCACTACCATCTATCTAAAAAAATGCTTTAAATTCAATATTTTCAGGACTTCTTTATTTTCAATTAAAAATTTTTAAAATTTATTTTTCCACGAAATGAATAATCTAAATATCCGTAATTTTAGTTAATTTATAATAAAAAGAGAGTCACTAGATTTAAATCGAGTGACTCTCTTCGTTTTTTGCATTTAATCTCTAAATTCCTATTATTTTAGAATGAAATAATAGTTTTAACTAAATGGATTAATTTACATACCTAAACGTTCCATTAACAATTTAATCTGTTCGCGTTGTTCTTCTAACTGATCTTTTAATGCAGCATTTTCTTTTTCAAGAGTATTCACTTTATCGTCAAGAACAGTCAACGTACTAAGTGGAGCTTGTTTATAATTCTGTGCCCCTTTTGCATAGTCACTATCTTGACCTACACGTAAAGAAACACCAACATTAAACATGTTTTCATTACCACCGAAAGAACCACCAACACTGAACATTGTATCATCATTTGGACGGTAGAACGCACCGACTGCCACAGCTTGTTTGCTTTGGAATGTACCAACACCAGCCGCAATGGATAATTTTTCTTCTTCCAAGTATTCCATTGGATGTAAAGCAGCCATAGCAGCAGCGTGAGCACCAATCGTATTCATACGGTTGTTAAGATCACGTTTTACACCACTTAATTGACCTACATTTACAGCATCATTTGGTTCAATGCCATGTGCTACATTTTGAATACGATTACCTTCAGCACTAATTGTGCCAGTGCCTGGAACGTATTGACCATTTACTTGTTCACCAGGAAGAACAACTAAACCACCAGGTACACTTAAACCATCATTTAAGTTAGTTGGACCGCCATTATTATTAGAAATACCTTTGTCATTAATTGTTACAACAGTATTGCCATCTTTATCCTTCACTTCTACGCCATTAGGGCCAAGAACTGTAGAATTGCCATTAGGATCTTTAGATGTTACACCATCAGGCTTGATTGTTGTAGAAGAACCATCTTCACCATTAACAGAGATACCATCTTTGCCATTTGTGGAAATGCCATCTTTACCAACAATTGTAGCTGGTTTGCCATCATCACCATTAACAACCATACCATCGGAACCAACAGTAGTGCCAGGGTTGCCGTCTTCACCTTTTACAGTAAGACCATCATTATTAATACTTGTATTACCAGTTGTTACACTGCCATCTTTGCCAAGATTGATATCTTTAGCCAATTTAACAGTTAATGTATCTTTACCATTAGAAACAACACCAATATTGTTATCAGTTAATTGTTCTTCATTGGAAATGCCACCATTAACAGTTAATTTTTGGCTTAATGCACGATGTGCTGTATCACCAGTGTCACCACCGAAGTCAAGACCAGCTTGTGCTACGGCTTGAAGGTCTTTAATTGTAGCTAAATTACTCAAAGATGGGCCAATTTTGTCTAATAGACCATCTTTACCTGGTTGTCCATCTGCACCTGGCGTGCCACCAACAATGTCTTTAGCTTCTTGTTCAGTAATAGGTTTACTATTATCCTTATTATCTAGACCTAGACCACTAGTACCAGCACCAGAACCTAAGGTAGACTCAACAGGCTTAGCACCATCTTTAGGGTTGCCATTTTCATCAACATCAGATGGGTTGTAATTCTTGCCATCATTGCCAGTAACCAGTTTACTGTCATCAATTGGATTACCATTCTGGTCAACTTTAGTTAAATCACCAGCTGCGCCCAATTTGCTTTCTAGCTTATTGATATCGCCCTTTAACTCTTCTTTAACAGCATGCAATTGGCTACCATTTACAGCATCTTTAGAATTAGCACTTACGTCACCATCTGCTACATTGGTAATTTTGTTACCACCATTGTTAAGGCCTTCATTAGTTAAGGATACAGTTTTAGTTGCATCACCATTACTTGGTGTAATTGTTACGCCTGTGCCATCAACTTTAGTCGTAATGCCATCTTTTGTAGTAGTAGTTATACTACCATCAGTTAATGTAAGATCCTTAGCTAAGCCCACTTCAATCGTGTTATCATTAACTTTTGTTGTAATATTTTCATTGGCTCCTACAATATCAAAGCGATTTGTTTTACCTTCAGTACCTTTGTCTACTGTAATACCTGCAGCAGTGGCATTTTTATCAGCCCCCACTACGAAGCTTTCTAACTTGCTATTAGCAGCTGTATTGATATCACCAATCTGACCTGCTAAGACCTCAGCAGTTTGTTTGAGATCACTTACATTAACTGCTGAATTAGGATTAGATTCATTAGCCGCATTCAATTTATCCGTAAATTTAGCGCCATCTTTACCAGCAATCGCACTCTTCACATTGTCTATTGTTTGGTCACCTGCTGAAATGCCAGCAGTAGTGAATTTTAGCTTATCAGAAATAGTTAAACCAGTGGCATCTACTTTTGGTGCATTCGCGCCATTACCAAAGGATATGGATCCAGCATCTGTTAAATTTAATGTATTAGCTAAACCTATTTTAACCTGACGTTCTTCTATTGCTGTAGTAATGTTTTCATTAGCACCTAAAATGTCAAAACGTGTATTATCTTTATCCACGGCAATGCCCTTCTCTTGTGCTGCTGCATCTGTACCTACAGTAAATTTGCCAAGTTTACTTTCTGCTGCTGTATTGGCATCACCAATTTTATCTGCTAGCTCATCAGTTACACTATTTAAGTCACCTACATTAACTGCTGAATTAGCATTAGTAGCAAGAGCTGCATCTAGCTTATCAGAGAATGTGTCCCCAGCTTTATCAGAAATAGCACTCTTCATATTATCTACTATCTGATTACCTGCCAAAATGCCCGCATTAGTGAATTTTAACTGATCAGAAATAGTTAAACCAGACACATCTACTTTTGGTGCTGTAGCAGCCGTACCAAAGGCCACACTACCATCAGCAGTCAAGTTAATATCCTTAGCTAATTTAAGCTCTAAACCATCAGTAGTATCATTAGCCACCACACCAATATTGCCAGTAGTTAACTTAGCTTTTGCTTCTGCAGTGGATACATCCGCCCCACCAGCAATAGTTAACTCATCACCTAAATCACGGTGAATAACTGTCGTATCATCGCCAGAGTAATTAATACCGGTTGCGCGAAGCTGTTTTAATTGCATAACATTCACTGCATCGCTATCAGCTGTACCAGCAGCAACATTGGTAATTTGTCGAGTATAACCTTCCTTACCAACAGATACTGCACCATAACCACTCTTGTAAGTTGATATAAGAGATTTTAAATCTGCATCAGCAGCATTAAATTCTATGGCCGCAGCCTCCCTAGCCTCTCTATTTGCAGCTGTCTTGCTCTTTTCATATGCAGCATTTTTTTCTAAATAAACTTGTAATTTTTCATTATATACTTTTGATTTAGCATTATATTCTTCAGCCTTACCTAAAGTACCTGCAAGAGCCGCATCAGTATCCCCTTCAAAGACAGTATTTGTTAATGGATTATATCCAACAATCCCTTTTTCAGTATTCGCATTAGACATATATCCTAATGCAACCCCACGTGAAGCAGTCGTATTAGTTTCAGAACCAATCGATACCCCTTGTGCACCAGTTGTATAAGAGGAATAACCAACTGCCACGCCTTGTACCGTGGAGACTTCACTACTACCACCTAGTGCTGTAGCCTGAGCGGCAGTTACCTTACTTCCGCCACCAACAGCAGTACCTTGCGCTGCATTTGTAACAGTAGCTAAATAACCTACAGCTGTACCAGCAAGGGAGTTACCTACATTCGATTGACTACCAACACCTACAGCGTTCTGAGATTTATTAATGCTTGCCATATTCCCCAATAATAAGCTAAATCGACCTTCTGTGATTGATGATAAGGTACCAAGAAGTACTGCATTATTAGACGTATTAGTTGTTCCGCCCATAATTTTATTGCCTACCCCAATAACTGTTGAATTCGTAGCTTTTTCGCCAACATAAGAACCTGCACCAATCGCAATCGCTTTCTCGCTATTTGTTTTAGGTAAGTATTGATCTGGAGCATCAGAAGTAGCCCCATCTTTTTTAGTACTAAGACCAATACCAATAGAATTAGTACCATTAGTCACAGTGAAAGTACCTATAGCAACGGATTGATTTCCAACTGCTTTTGCATGACTACCAGTAGCTACCCCATATTGACCAGCTTGAGTATTATAACCTAATGCAATCGAACGAAAAGCACTTGCATCAGCATGAGCACCTACTGCCAAGGAATATTCCCCTGCATGTGAAGTAAGACCAACAGCTGTACCTTGGTGACCATCAGCAATGCTATTTTGACCTACAGCCAATGTGCCACCGCCAGAAGCTTTTGCATCAGAAATAGCTAGCGGTTGCGCATCTACAGCAGGATCAACATCGATATATTTTAAACCAATATCAATGTTAGTGCCATCTTGATTTAATTTAATACCACGTTCTGCACGTAACGTTACTGTATTACCATTTTTAATCTCTGTAGGAGTACCAACAGCAGTTGCTTCACCATCACCAACAGTTGTAATAGAAGTAACTTTTGCAACACCAAGTGTCCACGATGAATTACCTACAGCCGTTGTAACATCATCCTTCGAAGCAATATCCGTAACAGCAAAAGGTTGTTCATCATTATTAGTAGTAATTGACAAGGTGTTAGTATCTTTGTCAAAAGCTACATTAGTAATCTTTGTATCTACTGCATTTACTTTATATTCTGTATAGCCTTTTGAAATATCACTCTCAACGCTACTAATATTCTCACCTGCTATTATTTCAACACGCGCAGCTTTTAATTGTGCTACATTGACTGCGTCAGTATCTTCAGAGCCTGCGGCTACACCTGTAATTTGACGATAAATACCTTCTTCTCGATTACCAACCGAAACAGCCCCCATAATAGATGCATAAGGGGCAAATAAATTATAATATTCATTCCGTGCATCATCTAATTCTTTATAATCAGGATTATTAGTTTTAGATATAATTTGTCTAAGTGAAATTTCACCTTCACTTTGCTCATTAACTAAACGACCATATTCTTTGATTTTTTCTAAGCTAGCTTGATATTTATCTTTATCTTTATCATATTTATATAAATTTTGCATCTCAGAATTTAGCAAATCCTGATTCTTTTGTCGTTCACTAATATAGTTATTATATTCTTTCTCTTTTTGCGCTAAATCAGCATGCTTTTGAATAGTAGCAACAATCCGGTCATAATCAGCTTTTTTACCAATTTTTTCTGCCAATGCAGCTCTATCCGTTGTATCATACGTAGAAAAATACCCTACTTCGCCACCAGTTCTATCCGCAATACTCTTGTAACCAATAGCGACACCATTGGATTTTGCAATCGCTCCATTACCAAGTGCTACAGAGCCCACTTGCTGCGTTTCACTATAAGCACCAACTGCAATCGCTGAAGTAGTAGGCCCCTTAGCAAAACGACCTATAGCAATAGAGTCTACACCATTAGTTGTTGTCATATAGCCAATATTTACTGCGTGTTCTCCGTAATTCTTATTAAAATCACCAACAACAACCGCATTTGTACCCGTAACAATATTCTTATCACCCAACAAAGCGGCATCTTTTACATAATTATTATTACCTACTATAGCTAGACCATTAACAAACGTTTCTGTTACTTCATTAGTTTCCTTTTTATAATTCAAATTTTTTGCGGTATTATTAGATCCTACAATAACAGCATTATAATTTAAATTATTATTACCGATTGTATTGGGACCAATAATTACTACATCTCTACCTTGGCCTTCAACACCAGCCTGAGAATTATCCTTATTCGCCTCTTTTGTAGAATTAATACTTACATATTGCAAAGTATCAACAGCATCTACAGTATACATAGATAATCCAACAGTCCCCATCAATGTAGCAGCAATTAATTTAGATAAAATATGTTTATCTTTACTAGACTTCATACCTTTACCTCACTTTAAATATAAAAAGTAAATACACTTTCATTTAAATATTACAATCAAAACTGAACCTAATCCTAAAACTTCATACATGACACACAACAAAAAGATAAAACAAATTTTTACCTTCCAACTCTTTTACTATCCCCTCCAAACTAAGCTATCCCTTCCTCGTAACATAAAGTTTTTAATTTTTTAATCTACGCGAGTATATTATCTCATTAACTAAATTTTCATATACTCTTCCTCCACTATCATAGACTAAATAATTCAATATAGTCAATTACCAATAGACTTTTTACCCCCAGATGTATTTTTGTAGTGTACATAAATAAATTAAACTCATAAAACCTGATAATTAAAGCTCTTAATAAGCGCATATTAATTGGTTTTATCAACTCATTAGGTCTTCATATACACCCTGTCTAACATTACACGAATCGTGTAATGTATATTCATAAAAAATAGTCGTAAACTCTTTTTACGACTATTTTCTATGTATTATTTACTTTTTTAATACGTAAAGATCTATCAAGCTAAAGTTAAACTTTTTAACTATATCTGCTTTCGTAATTAGCTAACAAATTCTAGGCACCTGATCCTCACCTAACTGATCAAGCAAGCGCACTCCACCAAGAGCTGTTTTAAGGCCTACTTTGCCTACGTTACTACTTAATGTTTCACCAATGCAAACAGCTTCTTGACCATATTCAGTCTTATGAAGGATATCAAGTACGGTTTCAACAGCTTCAGCCTCTACTACAAAAACAGCTTTTCCTTCATTAGCCAAATACAACGGATCATATCCTAAAATACTGCACACAGATACAACTTCTTCATGAATAGGCACTTTTTCTTCATCAATACGTATTCCCACTTGCCCTTGGTCAGCAATTTCATACAGAGTCGTGGCTAAACCACCTCGTGTTGGATCACGCATAACAGCTACATTATCACCTACAGCTTCAAGTACAGCCATAACCATATGATTAAGGGGCGCACAATCTGTTTTAATCGTTTCAGGCAAAGCTAATTCATAACGGCTCCCCATAACAGCAATCGCATGATCACCTATGGATCCTGATACAATAATTTTCATGCCCGGTTTAACGCGCTCAGGATCAATGTGAATATGGTCTGGAATCATACCAACTCCGGCCGTATTAATGTATAATCCATCGACAGCGCCTTTTTCAACAACCTTCGTATCACCAGTAACTATAGTTACACCAGCTTCCTTAGCCATTTGTGCCATAGTAGCTAAAATGGTATCTAAAGTCTTAACAGGTAACCCTTCTTCTAAAATAAGACCACAACTAAGATATAAAGGCTTAGCTCCATTCATAGCTAAATCGTTAACAGTACCACAAACAGCCAATTTACCAATATTGCCACCAGGGAAAAATTGTGGTGTCACTACATAAGAGTCTGTTGTAAAAGCCATACGACCAGCCGGCACAACAAACTGAGCACCATCATGAAGCTTGGCTAATGTATCATTTTTAAAATGAGGCATGATATATCGCTCCATTAATTCATGGCTAAAACGACCACCATTACCATGAACTAAGCGAATTGTTTCTTCCATTAATAGCCTCCTATTCTTCCCAAGTCATACCACCACTAGCACGACCATATTTATACCACGCTGCACAACTACCTTCTACAGAAACCATACAAGCACCTACAGGATGATCAGCAGTACATAATTTACCAAATAGACCACATTCATCAGGGCGAATTAAGCCTTGTAATACGCGACCACACTGACAGCCTTTAGGTACACCACCACTTTCAATAGGACCAAGTGGTATAGCACGCTCCGCATCAAGAGCAGCATAATCGCCTTTTAACCTAAGGCCTGATTGAGGAATCGTACCAATACCACGCCAGGTATCGTCAATCACTTCATACAGTTCATTCATAAGAGCTACTGCCACGGGGTTTCCTTTCTTAGCAACCACTGATTTGTATTGATTTCCTACATAATATTGACCACTTTTACGTTGTGCCAATAAATCACGAACAGCCGCTAAAATTTCAAGGCCATCAAAACCAGCTATACAAGATGGCATATGACATTCAGTGGGAATAAAACTATACGGTTCTTCCCCAATAATAACGCTCACATGACCTGGTAGAATAAACCCATCAAGATGCCCTTCTTTTTGATTCGCTAAGGCTCTCAAAGCGGGTGGTACTAATTTATGAGATACTAAGAAAAATACATTCGTAAGACCTGATAAGGCCACTGCTTTAACTGCTGCAGCAATTACAGCAATAGTCGTTTCAAAACCAATCGCTAAAAATACAATTTTCTTATCTGGATTAGCTTTACCTAACTCGATAATTTCAAGAGGGCTATAAATAATGTGTATCTGAGCACCCTGACTTTTTGCTTCCCATAAATTACTATGCGAGCCAGGAACTTTAAGCATGTCTCCAAAAGTAGCGACAATCACATCGTCCATAACCGCATAAGCTAAAGCTTTATCCATATACACTTGATCTGTAACGCAGACTGGACAGCCTGGACCGCTAACCAATTCAATACCTTTAGGCAATAATTGACGAATTCCTTCACGGAAAATAGCCACCGTATGCGTGCCACATACTTCCATAAAGCGGACTGTTTCACCAGGTGTATGTAAAGCTTCTATTTCTTTAAGCAGTTCCTTAGCGACCTGCGTTTTTTCCTGCAAAGTAATTTTCTTCAAGTTCTTCCAACTCCCTAAATGCTTCCATCGTAGCTCTTGCTTCTTCTTCATCTACTACTTGCACGGCACAACCAGCATGCACTAACACATAGTCTCCTACTTTGGCTTCTGGCACTAACATTAGATTAACATCTCGAGTAACCCCGGTTAATTCAATAGTGCCAATAAATTCATTTACTTTAATGAGTTGAGCTGGTACAGCTAAGCACATACGCTTTCCTCCAATCTATCTGTTAGGAACAAACTACGCTCATTGAATCTACGTTTTATCAAATTAATAGTCATTCGCTAACCGTTGATGACCGAGCCATAACTGCCCCAATGCTAAGCCGCCGTCATTAGGTGGCACTCGCCGTGGCAATAACATGACTTGATCATGATTAATATTCATCATTTCTTCTATGAGGCGACGGTTTTGAAATACCCCGCCACATAAGACAACTTGTTTAATTTTATATAAGGAACAAAGATATTCCATAGTTTCTGTAATCCCATAAGCCAAGGTTCTGTGAAACGATGCAGCCAGCACTCGTTTTGAAATACCATCCCCCAGATGACCTATAATATCTTGTACTAAGGGTTTAAAATCAAGAATTTCACCATCAAAAGTAAATTCCTTAATCTTACCACGTTCACCATGGGCCAGTTGTTCTAAACCAAGGGCAATCTGCCCATCAAAGGTGTGTACATTACCTAGGCCAAGCAAAGAACCTACTGCATCAAATAAGCGACCAGCGCTACTGGCTTGTACCATAGGCATACCATGTGTCATCATTTGATCCAATAATTGCCAATTTTCAGGTAGTTTAGCTAACCAAGGCTCCAGCCAAGTTGGTATGGAATCGCCATAAGTGTCCCGAATATACCATAAAGCTTGCCGCCAAGGCTCTTTTACAGCCGCTTCACCGCCAGGTAAAGGGGCTCCATGTACATGAGCTAAGCGCTGCATAGTAGCGCCTTGGCATAATAAAAATTCGCCACCCCAAACAGTACCATCTAGCCCATAGCCCGTACCATCAAAGCAAATCCCCAGCACTGGCTCTTCTTGCAATCCATATTCAGCCATAACAGCAGCAACATGAGCATGATGATGCTGAACCTGAATAAACGGAATACTTTGTGTTTCACTATAAGATTTACCATATTGACTAGAAAAATACTGGGGATGATAATCAGCCACCACTGCTTTAGGCGTTAATCCAAATAAGTCCTTATAGCGTTCAATAGTATGAACTAAACTATTATTCATGGCTTCATTGGCTAAATCGCCAATATGTGGCCCCATAAGCACCGCTTCACCACGGTTCATAGCGAAGGCATTTTTCAAATCACCACCCATAGCCAGTATAGTATTGGCCCCTTGATCTGGCAAACGCACATTAAACGACAATGGAACATACCCACGACTGCGTCGTATTGGTAACGTTTCCCCCTTCACTACTTCCACCACAGAATCATCTACAGACGCTACAATTCGGCGATTGTGAACCAAGAAATAGTCCACCACATTCATAAGTTGTTCCTTAGCCTCGTCATCTTCAAAAATAACTGGCTCACCACTGCGATTACCACTGGTCATGGCCCAAACTGCACCAGGTGGCAACCATACTTCATGAACAGGCGCATAAGGCAGCATAATCCCAATATAGTGATTATTGGGCGCCACTACAGACCAAGCGACATTAGCCTCTGGACGCTGTGGTAAGAGCACAATAGGCCGTGCTGACGATTGTAATAAAGCTTCTTCTTCTGGCGTGAGATGTGCTATTTGCCGTGCTGTTGCTATAGAGTCCACCATAACTGCCAACGGTTTATGGGGTCTCCTTTTACGTTCTCTTAAACGTTGTACAGCCTCTCTATTTGTTGCATCACATACAAGATGATAACCACCCACACCTTTAAACGCAATAATATGACCTGACATTACATAATCGCGCCCCAAAGTTAAAGGATCTAACTGTACATCAGACCAATCAACTACAGCAGAGTCAATCGCACTATTACTATGACGGCTATTCACAGATTGCCATTCACCATTCACTACCTCATATAACTTATATTGAGGTCCACACACGGGACAAGCATTAGGTTCTGCATGATATCGACGATCTGTTTCCGTTTCATACTCAGTTTGACAGGCTTTGCAAAGAGGGAACCCTTTCATCGACGTAAACTGACGATCATAGGGTACTGTTTCCACAATAGTATAACGAGGCCCACAATGAGTGCAATTGATAAAACTATAGCGATAACGCCGATTCATAGGATCGTGTAACTCTTGTCTACAAGCTTCACAAGGAGCCGTATCAGCGCCTATAAAGGTAGCCGGCTGTCTACCCGCTGGTGATGGTGCAATAACAAATAAGTTTTCATCACCTAATGATAAGTCTGTAACAGTTATACTATCTATCCGAGCCAAAGGGCCTTTGCGCGTTTGTACTTGCTCAACAAAAAAGTCTACTGCTTCTTCCTTACCTTGTACTTCTGTATACACACCTGCATCATCATTGTATACAAAACCTACTAAGTGTAACTCTCGTGCTATAACGGCAATAAGGGGGCGAAACCCAACCCCCTGTACTATGCCTGTAAATCGTATACCTTGTCGCTTCATAAATTAGTTCCTTTACTACTTATGTATAACATCTGTGTATACTTTATATAGTGATCATATGTGTCAAATGACCAACTACTTACTGAATATAATCCTTACTGAATATAATCTTGTAAATTCTTATATTCAAAGATTTTCTTTACATCCAATTATGCTGTTTTCGTTCTTGGAAAGCTGGATCATCTTTTGGCACAATGCCTTGTTCACGCAATTCATCCAATTCTGCTTGAATCATAATAGCGCATTCAATGCGTTTTTTCTGTAGTTCACAGCCTAATGCATACGGCTCATGAATAGTTCCCGTAAAGGTTTCATTATTGGCATGACAGCCACCAGAACAGAAGAACTTAGCCCAACATTTGGCACAAGTCGGCTTAGTGAATACATGGGTATTACGGAATTCTCGTGGAATATCAAAGTTTTTAAGGCCTTCAAAAACATTGCCTAACACATACCCATCACGGCCTACAAATTGGTGACATGGATAAATATCCCCATTTGGTACAATAGCCATATATTCATGACCAGCACCACAACCGCGCAAACGCTTAGCCATGCAAGGACCACGATATAAATCCATACGGAAGTGGAAGAAATTAAACTTCTCTCCCCAACCTTCTTTTTGACGCTCCAAGTATAAGTCAGCAAGCTTTTCATACTCTTCCATCAACGCTGGTAAATCTTCATCACGAAGTACATACTCGCCTTCTTGGCCTACTACTGGCTCCATAGATAAATGTTCAAAGCCTAAGTCAGACATAGCAATGACGTCTTTAGTAAAGTCCAAATTATTATGCGTATATGTACCACGAGCATAATATTCTAAACCATCCCGTTGTTTTACCGCATTGATAAGATTTTTAGCCACTGTCTTATAAGTATCTGTACCACCAGCACTTGGACGCATATGATTATGAACTTCTTCACGACCATCAATAGATAGCACCATACTTAATTTATGTTCATTTAAGTAATCGATCTTTTCTTGGGTTAACAGAACACCATTGGTGGTCATAGTCATTTTGAAAATCTTATTGTGTTCAGCGCCCACTTTTTCGGCATATTCAATGGTTTGCTTAACCACGTCCCAATTCATCAAAGGTTCTCCACCAAAGAAGTCAATCTCTAAATGTTGACGAGGACCACTCATAGAAATTAAGAAGTCAACTGCTCGTTTAGCTACATCAAAACTCATGAGTTCACGTTTCACACCGCCATAGTCCCCTTGGCTAGCAAAGCAATATTTACAAGCTAAATTGCAATCATGAGCAATGTTTAAACAAAGGGCTTTTACAATAGGCTTTTCAGCAGCTACAAGTTTGAAATCTTCCGACATCGGTGCATATAGCATTTCGTCTTTGATTAAACCATCGATTTCATCTAACAACTCGTCAAGCTCTGCTGGTGATTCTACACTATCAAGAGCTTCATGAACCGCAGCTCGATTCGTGCCATCATAAATATCTAGCACGCGGTCTGTTAATTCGTCGATTACATGAATAATGCCACTATTTACATCAAGACAGAAATACTTATCCTTCATCTTGAACTTGTGAATCATTGGTTTTAATTCTAACATGGTACCTCCATATATTTAATAGTTATTACTACATTTATATTATACTACATCCCTCTTATTTTTAGTCTTAAAAAAAGGTTCTACCATATATGAAAGAATTACATAGGAACAACAATATATTTCCCCAATTCTCTCCCATATGGTAAAACCTTGCATTTATACTCCATCATCTATTAGTTCTTAACCCAATATGAGAATAAGACCTAATCATTACATGGTAATAATTAGGTCATTTCTCATCACTATTGTGCTTCACAACTTATTTTTGTTTGCAAACTTGGTTGCCTACAGTACAGCTTGTTTTGCAAGCGGATTGGCAAGAAGTTTGGCATTCGCCACAGCCACCAGTTTTAGCGGTTTTCTGTAAAGATTCTGTGTTGATTGTACGAATACGTTTAGCCATTTGCTTCAACCTCCTAAAATTACTATTACCTGTTACACATATTTTATCATAGTCAATTACCGATGAGCAATAGGTTTCTAATGATAAATATCAATACCCAGCATGACATTGAGAAATGGATATCCCCTTATTTTATAGGGTTTTAAACGGTGCTAATTATCTATTGCCTTACGTCCGTAATTTCAAAATATAATAATCTATGACTTCTTATATCGCTTTATTTTATGCCCAAAGCGTCACGAAGGGTGGTTAAATTTTGAGTCATAATAGAAATGTAATTCTCACCACCTTGAATTTGTTCTTCTGTCAAGCCTTCCACGGGATTTAGCATATATACTTGAGCTCCTGTCTCAGCCGCAATCGCATTGGCTAATTTTGGATTAACTAAGGCCTCACTAAATATAGCCTTCACATTGTGCACTTTTACAAAACTAATAATAGCCGCCATACGATCCGGGGTTGGTTCTGCATCTGGCGATACGCCCATGATTCCGAGCTGAGTAAAACCATATTGCTTGGCTAAATAACCAAAGGCTTCATGAGTTACTACTAATTCCTTATTCGGCACTTGTTGGGCAAACGCTTTATATGCCGTATCTAATGCCAGTAATTTTTCTTTATAGGCCTTACCATTCGCTTCATAATACGCTTTATTCGCTGGATCGGCTTCACTAAAAGCTTGTACAACTAAATCTACTTCCTTAGCCACATTCATAGGATTTAACCAAATATGTGGATCCACCCCGTCATGATGATGGTCATGTTCTCCTTCTTCATGAGTCATTGCACTATTTTGATGAACACTATCTGATTGGTGGCTATGAGAGGCTTCGTCACTATGTGTATGCGCATGTGCTTCCTCGGTGCTGTCTAATTCTGTTGTTGTAATTGGAAGTACCTCTACAGCCCCTGCCAATTCTACAGTCTTAGCATCTTTAATAATATCGGGAGCCAATAATTTTTCTGTAGGCTCTAAGCCTGCTCCATTATAAATAAATACCTTTGCTTTACCGACCGCCTTCAAGTCTTTTACAGTTGGCTCCCAGTCATGAGGTTCTGTCCCCGGTGGTACCAACATAGTGACATTAACTTTGTCGCCGCCAACTTGTTTAGCCACATCATACGCTGGATACACGGTTGTTACTACCGCCAATCCTTCTTTATTAGTTTCTGTAGTATTAGAACCACAACCGCCTAGCAACAATGCACTAGTTAATACGCCTATAGCTAATAAACTTCTTAGTCCCAAGATTCGCCATTTCTTCATAAAATCATCCTTTCTATCACATTATCAAAAATACAACAACAATTGCTCATGTATCAATATGTCATATTAAAAAGCCCCGACAAAGTGTCAGGGCTAGTCTTAGTCTCAAATGTATTAAGCTTTCTTAAGTTTAGCCCGTAACGCCATTACTACGGGAGTTCCTACTACTACAGCCGCCAATGCTTCTAATGGACCATGGAACAC
This sequence comes from Veillonella intestinalis, assembly GCF_943193155.1. Lineage (GTDB taxonomy): Bacteria > Bacillota > Negativicutes > Veillonellales > Veillonellaceae > Veillonella_A > Veillonella_A intestinalis. Next base: position 518,624 of record NZ_CALPDB010000001.1, read on the forward strand.
GGCTACACCAATTACGATGTTAGCAACATGGTCAATCGGAATCCCTTTAGCCGCTGCATACGGTTCAGCATAAATAATATAAATTAAGGACATTACTAAAATAGTATGAACCATAGTACCTACAAAAAGAGCTATAATAACTCGCCAAATAGCACGTTTAAATGTTAAATAGCGATATACTAAATAGCTAATAGGTCCGATCAACATACGTGGTAATACAGACACAATCGGGTTTAAAAATACAAAAGACATTATATTTGGCTGTATCATATTTTGAACTAAGCTATAGCAACCAAAAATGAAGCCTATAACCATACCAATTTTAGGTCCTTCTAAGAGAGCGCCTATCAAGGTTGGTATATGTAATATAGTAGCATTAATTGGTGGAATAGGAATAAAACCAAGACCCGTTACCCCTAATACTACAGTTAAAGCAGATAAAAGCCCAATAATTGTTAATTGTCGTAAACTAAACCGCTGCTTAGGTTGCGTTTTTTTAAGCCCCTTTGCCTCTGCTACTATTTCTTTAGTCGTTTCACTAGACGTAGTATTTACTTTTGATGATACGGTTACGTCTGTCCCTTTTTCCTTATCTGTGATTGTCATATGCTTCCTCCGTTCTTATTCCACTGCGGATATAAGTCGAATAAAAAAATAGATGATTCCTATAATTGCTATCGTTCTGTTTGCGCTTAATTAGGCAATACAGACAGTCACAATCTAGTAAATCATCTACTATATTATTAAATAAGCTAGTTCCTGTCAAGGCTAAAGGAAAAATACTACTTATTAGCCGCTCGTTTAGCTTGCCAATTAGTAATACTATCTTCTAAACGTAAGCCAATTCCTACAGATAAGGCCAGTACAAGAAACTCAAGCAAACCTGGTGTAATATAAACTAATATATTCCCTTGGAAAACAGGCATTAAGAAATACAAAAGTTCCATAGCAAAATCAGGTTTCCAGCCATACATCAAATGTCCATTAATCGCTAGCCAAGCTAAAGCAGTTAACATAATACGACCTAAACGAAGGCCCTGTTTTTCACCAAATTTTGGATGTAAGTAAATAGCAATCACTGCCATAGTCCAAATTACAAAACCATATAGCCAAAGTTGTAAAAAGCCAAATACTTGCGCACTAATCTGAGCCGCTAAGGCTGGGTCAGGGATATTTAAAAATAATACATCCCCTAACAACAACATAGGAATAGGTAGCGAATACACAGCCATGTCTAAAGAGTCATCAAGCCAACGATTAAATCGAGGACGACTGAAAAACATAGTCAAAATAACATTTACTAACATCATCGCAAATAAAGCAACTAAAAATAGACCTACCCAAGTTAAAATAACTAAACTTGTATTATCTGCAGATACCGTAAAAGGAATGACACTATCACCTAAAAAGAAAAATGTTAAACACCATAGCCAGCTATATACATATAAACCACTTCGCCAAGGATAGGTAACTAACCCCTCCAACCGATTATGTCGACGCAATACAGAAGGCACAATCAAAGCTAATACTAAAAAAGCTACCATACCTAAGGTTGCACCTTGCGTAGCCAAGACGACCATAGAAATTGGTACTATAATAACAGCACACAGTACAAACATACGTAATAAATTTTTAATCATTTTGCTGAACTCCTACCTACCAAGCTATTTATCATATATCCTACGGTAAATGATAAAGCAACTTGTACATACATAACGATGACGAAGGCAACATCACGACCTACGCTAGGCAGTGCCCATAAGAACGAAAAATCACCTACAAAGAAACTTTGATACGTACCTAATTGTACCAATATCCAACCAACAATATAACAAAGACGACCTATGCGCTTTTCATCAGGACCAAAACCACTTCGCTTAGACGATAAATAGGCCAAAGGAATCGCCAAGGATAAAACTAAATAACTAACCAAGGCTACCATGGCGCTAGACCCATTATGAATCGTATAGGCTCCCAAAGGAACTAATATTATAAAAACACTCATATAAAAAGTACGCCCCAAGATATCGACGAGGACTTTCATGCCAAAACCTCCCAATTCTATAATCCAATAGTTTTATTCTACTATAGGCGCCCTGAAAACTCAACAAAAATAGCGGGCTTTCCTAAGAAAACCCGCCAATTTATAACCCTTACGCTACAACTTGAGCCTCTGCTTCGATGACACTATCATCACTGGCTGTTTTATTTGCCGGTAATAATGGGGTCATACTGCGCAAGCCAATCCCCAAGGTGAACATATTATGCATCCATGCAGTGCTGCTTGGTGTTAATACTTGGAATAAACCTAAACCAACTAAAGCACCATTTACACCAACGATAGAATTATAATTGAATTGAATACGATCCATCAAGCGCATCGCAATCCGACGCAAGTCAACAATGCTACTTAAATTATCAGAAGATACAGTCACATTAGCAATTTTTTGCGCAATAGGTGCCCCTTCATTCATAGCAATACCTACATGCGCTTCCGATAAAGCTGGTGAATCATTAATGCCATCACCAATCATCATAACTGTATAGCCTTCCTCTTTCGCTTGTTTTACATAAGCTGCTTTATCGCCTGGCAATACTTCTGCATGCACTTCATCAATGCCAATTTCACGAGCTACTCGCTCCGCATTGCGTCGGCTATCCCCAGTCATCATAACTACTTTTTTAATACCTAAATCATGTAAGTCTTGAATAACTTGTTTAGCCTCTTCACGAATTGGATCTTTAATTAATAACACTGCAGCTAAACGTCCACTAATGGCAAGATATAAATGAGAGAAACCACTAGGCAAATTATCAAATTTATCCTGCTCACCATCTGGAATAACTGTTTTTTCATCATCAAATATAAAATGAGCACTCCCAATACGACATTTACGATTACCCACTTTAGATGCAATGCCATGAGCTACTATGTACTCTACTTTGGAAGAGTGTTTTTCTTTATGTGGCAAATTATGTTGTTCCGCTGCATTCACAACTGCTTTCGCCATGGAATGAGGGAAATGCTCCTCTAAGCAAGCTGCCAACATTAGCATATCATCAGGATCATTACCATCAAACGTAATAATATCTTCAAACACTGGCTCCGCTTTTGTCAACGTTCCCGTTTTATCAAAAACAATAACATCAGCCGCTGCAATTTGTTCTAAATATTTGCCACCTTTAACAGTAATGCCCCGTTTTGATGCTTCTTCCATAGCAGATAATACGGCTAATGGAATACTCAACTTTAAGGCACACGAAAAATCAACCATCAAGAAAGATAAGGCCTTCATAGTATTGCGTGTTAATAAATAGGTTAAAACGGTACCAGCAAAGCTAATTGGTACTAGTTTATCCGCCATATGAAACGCCTTTTGTTCCATACCAGATTTCATCTGTTCAGACTCTTCGATGAGTGCAACAATTTGCTCATACCGTGAAGATTTAGAATTGCCTCGCACTTCAATTACACAAGACCCTTCTTCTACAACGGTGCCAGCATAAACAGAACACCCTTCATCACGACGAACCGGCTCAGGTTCACCTGTCATAGAGCTTTCATTCACAAGGACAACGCCTTCCAGTACGACACCATCTAATGGTACGACTTCACCTTGACGTAGCACAACTTGATCACCTTCGGCTACTTCAGCTACAGGGCGACTTACTTCAACGCCATCCACCTTAACCCATACCTTATCAACGTTTAAAGACATGCTCTCTGCTAAATTAAGTACTGATTTACGCAATGTCCATTCTTCTAACGTTTCACCAATACCGAGCAAGTACATAATAGCACCTGCTGTAGAAACATCCCCACGTAATAAGGAAACTGCTATGGCTACACCATCTAATACCTCTACAGATAACTTACGATGCCATAGCATAGTTACAGCTGTTTTAGCAAATTTTAAAGCATTAAACCAAGACCAAACCATATTGATTGGTGCTGGTAAAAGTAATTTTTTACCTAAATATACAAGAGTTTGATTAATCATTGACTCTTTATATTTTTTATTGACCAAACGTGGCGAATATTCAGTTAACGCTGGCGCATTACTAAAATCTAATTCATTAAGAGCCACCAAAGCATCACGTACAGCTATTTCATCCCCTGTATGCTGAATGATTAAGTCTCGTGAACGAGTAAAGAACTGCGCCTTTTTAATCGCAGGCTGCTTCATTAATGTATTTTCTACATACGCTGCTTCCGCATCATTAAATAGGCGTCCGGTGCATCTAACATGAAGACGTTTCGATAATCGTTGAATAACCGAAAACTTCAACATATTAATTATTCACCCTTTTCTTCTTCAAATAAAGCTTCTTCTTTACGACGATTTTCGTTAATTTCTTGCGCATCAGCTAAAATGCTACCACTAGAAGCTTGTACTTTTTCAGCTGTTTGCATAACGCTTTCTTTAGCGCGTAACCCAGCAGCTACTACATTAGCATATACTTTTTTAGCATCTTTACTAGTTAATACTTTAAGGCCTACTGTACCAAGAGCCAAACCAGCTGCGAATAAATTAGCATTTTTTACTTTGTCTTTGTCTACATTAAACATATAAATCTCACCTTTCTTTTTACCAACTGTACTAGTAGTACAACATTAAATAATAAAATTAAAATGTAAATTAACCCTTTGTGTATAAAATAGCCAAGGCTCACCTCACTGAACCTTGGCTACTTTGGCCGTAAATCTTTGGAATACCCTGTATTCGTCAGTACTTACTGTTATATCCTATTATTTGCTACCACTACAACTACAACCACAGCCACAACCAGAGGCTCCTTCATGCTGTTTCTTGTCCGTACTATTACCGCCACAACCGCAGCCACAACCGCCTTTACCAGAAACAGTTTTGTAAGCTTCACGAATAACAAACAATACAGCGAATAATCCGATAAGATAAACTATTAGGTTCTCCATTATCATACACCATCTTTCTCATTTTATCAATACCATTTCGCAAACATTTTGAGAATAGGCTTTTAAACTCTATATTCTCAATGAGTATCATTGGTTAATTCTCATTTAACAAACAATGGGAACTAGCTAATAATTTAACGAAAAATGCTTGAACTTTGAAATCCATTAAAAGTTATAACTGCCTATCAATGGAAACCAAGCAAACGACCGCCATTATAGATAATAAAAGCTGCTAACCAAGCGAGACCAGTGGAATAAACCATAAAGAAACCTAACCAGCCCCAACCACCAGCTTCACGTTTAAATACAGCCATAGCTGCAAAACATGGCGGATAAATAAGAACAAACATCATTAAACCAACTGCTACCAGTGGTGTAAAGGAAGGATCTGTACGTAAGTATTCTTGCAATGGTTTTTCATTTTCTTCATCAGCCCCTACTGCATAAATAGTACCTAACGTACTTACCATAACCTCTTTAGCTGCTAAGGCAGTTACTAAGGATACACTCATCTTCCAATCAAAGCCTAATGGACGCATAATTGGTTCAATTGTTTTACCAATCATAGCTACATAAGAACCTTCTAATTTTTCAGAGGCTTCTTGCTGATCAAGTTCACCAAGTGCCTCTTCTTTATCTTGATTGTTCAAGTAAATCGCCCAAGCCACTGGGAATTCAGTTGAATTAGCAACTTGAAGATCATTGAAATAGTCTGGTACTTCTGGTGCTGCTTCTTCAGTCTCAGCTGTTGCAATAACTTCACCATTTAAACCTTCATCACCAATTTCTTCTTCTTCAACCCCTGCTTCTTCAGCAGCAGCATCTTGTTCTTCCTGAATAGCTGTCATTTTATCAACTAAAGCCATAACAGATTCTTTTTGACTTTCCGTAGCTAAACCAAATTGCAAGAAAGTCGCTTCATCTTTAGCCTCATAATCTTGAGTTACTTGTGCTCGAGCCGCATCAAAATCTTGAGAGTATGGTACCTCTTGTGGATAGGAAGCTAAGAACCAAATCAATACGGATGCCGCTAAAATAAAGGTACCCGCTTTTTTCACATATAACCAAGCACGTTCCCACATGTGCATTAACACACTTTTAACAGTTGGCATATGATATGGCGGAAGTTCCATTACAAATGGTTCAGACTCACCAGGGAATAAGAATTTGCGGAATATTTTAGCCATTACAACAGCTAAAATAATCCCTGCAAAATAAATAGCAAATAAGGCTGTACCCCGTTGAGCTACTGGGAAGAACGCCCCAATAAACAAGGTATATACTGGTAAACGGGCACTACAAGTCATAAATTGAGATACTAAAATCGTAATCATGCGGTCACGATTATTATCTAAGATACGAGCCCCCATAATAGCTGGAATACTACAACCATAACCAATTAAAAGAGGAATAAAGGATTTACCATGCAAACCACAAGCACGCATGATACGGTCCATTACAAAAGCTGCACGCGCCATATAACCGGTATCTTCTAAGAACGCAATACCTAAAAATAGCAATACAATCAATGGTACAAAGCTTAACACAGCCCCTACCCCAGCAATAATCCCATCAACAACTAAGGATTGTAAAAGTCCTTCTGGAATAACTGTCGTAGCCCAAGTACCTAAGGCAGCAAACGCATCTTCAATCCAACCTTGTGGATAAGCCCCTACTTCGTTTACGAAGTTAAACAATAACCACATAATAATCATAAAGATTGGTAAGCCTAAAACACGATGAGTCAACACCTTATCTAAACGATCAGATTTTGTTTCAATTTCTTTAGGCGTACCTTGTAAACAATTATTATAAGTTGCTACAGCAAAACTATGACGGAATTCTTGGAATATAATTTCTAAATCTACTTTATCTTTTAATGTTTCACGCCACTGTTCTGCTTTTGCCAAAGCCGCTTCAGTATGTTCAAAAGCCTTAACTTTTTTTACTACATCAGTATCTGCTTCTAATAGCTTAATAGCTACCCAACGCAATGGGTATGAAATAGTGCCTGCTTTTTCTAATTCAGCCGTTACTTCATCAATCGCCGGTTCTAACGTAGGGCCATAATCAATAGTAGCACTTGGCTTTTTAGCTTCTTTTGCTACATCAATAACAGCTTGTAACAATTCTTTAGTACCAACATTGTCACGACCTACTGTTTCAACAATAGTAGCCCCTGTTAACTCACTTAACTTTTTAATGTCAATATGTACACCCATATCTTTAGCCACGTCAGACATATTAAGGGCCATAACTAAAGGACGTTCAAGTTCTAAGAGCTGTGCTGCTAAATATAAATTACGTTCTAAATTAGAAGCATCAATAACATTCACTAATACATCAGGCTCATCATTGATAATTACATTACGAGCTACTAATTCATCTAAGGATCGAGCTGTTAAGCTATATGTACCTGGTAAGTCGATAAAGAGTAAATCTTTACCACTAAAGGTACATTCCCCTTCTTTCTTTTCCACGGTTACACCGGGATAATTACCTACATGCTGTTTCGCACCAGTAATATTATTAAAAATTGTTGTTTTACCACAATTCGGATTCCCCGCTAAAGCAATGCGGATGGACGTGGTATTTTGGTCACTCATCCTAGGCCTCCTGACTTACTTCAATGTCAATAGTGTCTGCTTCACTTACACGCAGAGCTAAATCAAAGTTTTTCACTTTAATTTCAACTGGGTCACCTAAAGGAGCGAATTTCATAACTCGCACAAAAGTCCCTGGTACCAATCCCATATCAACCAGACGATGTTTGATATTACCAGAGCCACGCAATTGTTTAATTACCCCAGCTTCACCTGGTTTCATCGACGCCAACGATTTGATCACAGTCCTACACCTCCTTGTGACAGAACAAAACAAGCCTATTTATAAATAAGCTTTGCTAAAAATCCGCCATTAACTGATAAAAAATTACAATTAAATTATATCACAGTAGAGGATAATTTCAATAATGAGTTGCAATATCGAATCATGTCAAAGTACATAGATTTTTTTAAATTTTCATTATCACATCAATACTCAAGACAAATATAGGAAACTATTTATATCTTTTCTTATCATTATCATTTGATATATCTTCTCTTTTACTCTAAAATATGCAAAAAATAAAACACTTATCAACCGATTATCAATTAAATAGTCATTCTCACTGAATTATTACTATATATTTTTAGCAAAAAAACTATGATTTTAAGTAAAATATATTAATTTTATACTTTTGTAGTCGATACCCCAACTATATTAAGACCAAAACTATAGCCATACTATAAGCTACGTTACTTATTATGGCCATATTACAAGCTATGTTACTTATGATATAATGAATATATAATTTCGCTAACTTAATCTTATATATGTAACATATATTAAACCACTTTAAAAGGAGTTCCTATATGAAATCATTTCAAACTTTAGGTGTAGTGCCAGAATTAATTGAAGCCTTAACCAAACAAGGCATTAAAGAGCCTACCCCTATTCAAGAACAAGCTATTCCACCAGCCTTCAAAGGTCATGATTTAATCGCTATGGCACAAACAGGCACAGGTAAAACACTGGCATTTTTACTGCCCGTACTGCAACGCATTAATATTGATGTATTTCAGGAGCAAGCACTTATCATAGCGCCTACGCGTGAACTCGTAAAACAAATCGCCGAAGAAGCCAAAAGTATTGGCGATATTCTGGGTATTGACGTGTTACCTCTTATTGGTGGCCGCACTATTGAAGGGCAATTACAACAATTAGGACGCCGTCCTCACGTAATCATCGGTACGCCAGGCCGTTTACTAGACCATGCTACCCGAGGCTCACTAATACTTGATACAGTCCGTCGTATCGTATTGGATGAAGCGGATCAAATGCTGCATATGGGCTTTTTACCTGATGTAGAATCCCTCATTGAACGAACCAATGCAAATCGTCAACTCCTGCTTTTCTCAGCCACTGTACCAGATAGAATTCGCAGTCTCGCCAAAGCATATATGAAAAAGCCTATGTCGGTAACAGTCAAAGGTAATAATGTCACCTTAGATACCATTGAGCAACGAGTTATTATGGTGAAACCAGAAGAAAAGCTTGAGCGTTTAATGGCACAAATTAGAGAAGATAATCCTTATTTGGCCATTGTATTCTGTAATAAAAAAGAAGGTGCCATTCACCTTTCTTATGAATTAACAGCTGCCGGCTTTAACATTGGCGAACTGCATGGGGATTTGACGCAAGGACGCCGTACTCAAATCTTACGTGATTTCGCCCGTGCTCGCACACAAATCTTAGTTGCTACCGATATTGCAGCTCGCGGTATTGATATTGAAGGTATCAGTCATGTATATAACTTTGACGTACCTCATGATGTTGATTACTACATTCATCGAATTGGTCGTACCGGTCGCGCTGGCACTAGCGGCATTGCCATTACTTATGCAACCCAAGCAGATGAACCTTGGCTACGTCGCATCGAACGCGCTATTGAAGCAACCTTAACTAAATACACTACCGATGGACAAGTTAAAACTAAAGGACGTGCCCAAGCACCTAAAAAAGCCGTAGCTAGTAAAAAGCCTGCTATCAAGTCTAATTATCAGGCCACTAAAGCTAAACGACATAAAGCAACCGGACATAAAGGAGCGAATACAAGACGTCGCCGCTCTCGCTAAATGGCGATTTAACTAATGTAAAAAAGACCGATTTTAATTAAAACTTTCTATTAATTAAAAGGGCTCTTAGCTGTAAACTTATGACAGCTAAGAGCCCTTTTATAAATAAAAACCTTCAAGATATAAGTCTACATTTACTTAAAAATAGTCTTTTTGTCATTTAACTAGTGAACGGGCGACGCCTTTTATACAATAGGGAAAAAGCCAATTATAGCTACAAGAAAATCATTGTTCGTAAGAACGTCAGTTTTCGGTAGATATAATTGGCTTTTTAATAATCAGGTAGAAAATTTAATAGGTTTTCCCTCCACATCCGCCACAATTGTTCTACACTGTGGTTGATTAGAGCAAGTCCAATTCACACGACCATTTCGTGTAATAGGCACTAAATACCCTTCATTACACCGAGGGCATTTATATGTCAAAGTTCCCTTGGCTTCTCCTTCTTTTAATGCATTAACTACTTGTAAATCAACTTGATCTTGTGCCCCATAAGGTACTCCGCCATCACCATTAAAAGAACTGCGATTAACACCACCTACAGGCTGTGTATGACGGCACTTAGGAAATTCTGTACAGCCATAAAACTCACCAAATTTACCTTTGCGTAGCTGTAACTTTCCCTGCCCACAAGCAGGACAATCGGCTAACTTACTTAATTCTTCTTCACTTAAACCCTGCCGCCCAGCTACACTATGACTGCCTTCGCCCCCTCCTAGCGAACTATCGCCAGTTAATGGAGCCTGTCGTTTCACCGTTCGTACGGTACTAGCAATATTAAACCCATCTGTATCTAAACCATCCATAGTAAGCCCATTGTTAGTTTTTTCAATCAGGCGTTTCAAAAATGCAACCTGATCCGTCAAAAATGAATCTAACGTATCAGCCCCTTCACTCATAGCCGCCAATCGCTCTTCCCACAAAGCGGTCTCATCAGGATATAACATTTCTTCTGGCAAGGCATCCACTAATAAATATCCTAACTCTGTAGGTTGAATGACTTTTTTCTTTCCTTTTACGGACATAAATTTACGATTGATTAACTCATCAATAATGGTAGCTCGAGTTGCTTCTGTCCCAATGCCAGATACAGCTTTTAATTGCTTTTTCAAGTCTTCATTTTTTACATACTTGTGAATTTCCTTCATAGCTTGTAATAATGTAGCTGCCGTAAAACGACTTGGTGGCTTTGTCTGCTTAGGATCAATCGCATAGTTATCCATAACTACGGTATCACCCTTTTTTACATTTGGTAATTCACCACTGTCCTCAATAACCGGTCCTTTTTTGCCTGTACTAGAGGAATCTTCATTTTCTTCGTTAGTATCCCCATCACTGGAATCAGAATCTGTGGTATCACCATTTTGTTCTGTCTTCTTAGGCTTTTGAAATAATGCTTTCCAGCCTAGCACAGTAATAACACGACCATGAGCAACAAACTGCTCTCCCTCTTGCCCTACGGTCAAGCGCGTTTGCTCATATTCATGTTCTGGATAAAATTGCCCAATATATGACTGCGCAATTAAGAAATAAATATTCCGTTCCATTTCTGGTAGCGTTGCCATATTACAAGCCACTGTAGTCGGTATAATGGCATGATGGGCGGTAATCTTCTTATCATTCCAAGCACGAGATTTAATAGTTTGGTCAGCGTTCTTAGCCCATTCACCAATAACCCCACTATTTTTGCTTAAATTTGCTAAAATACTCTGACGATCTGCATATTGGTTATTCGGCAAATAGTCACAATCTGAACGAGGATAGGTCGTTAATTTTTTCTCATATAATTTCTGTGCTGTATCTAATACTTGTTGTGGATCATAGCCATAAGCTTTACCAGCTGCTACTTGCAACGCCGATAATGATAAAGGTAGTTTTTGAGGCTCCTTTTTCTTAGTTTTTTCACGCTTTTCAATAATGCCTGTCTTACTATCTACTAACCGTTTAGCCAATTCTTCAACAATGGCTTTATTCAGCAAACGACCTTCTGGATCTAAACCAATTTGTTCATCTTTTGGCTGCCAGGTTGTCCAGAAACTACCATTAGCATGTTCATATAATACTTTTAAAGTAAAATAATCCACAGGTACAAAGTTGTCTAATTCTCGTTCCCGTCGCACTACAAGCGCCAAAGTTGGCGTTTTAACACGGCCAATAGGAAATGTGACTTTATTACCTTGACGACGCTGTTGCAATGTATAAGCACGGGATAAATTCATGCCAATTAACCAATCCGCCCGTGCTCTTGCTAAGGCAGATTGTTGCAAATTATAAAAATCTTTATTATCACGTAAGTCAGCTAAAGCTGAACGAATTGATTTCTCATCTAATGCGTTCAACAAAATACGTTTTACTGGCTTTGTATTATTGACAAACAATAAAATTTCATCAATTAGCAATTGCCCTTCTCTATCCGGGTCACCAGCATTAACTATTTCATCGGCTTCCTCAATGAGCTTTTTAATTGTATAAAACTGCTTTTCACTACTTTTAGTAATTAATAAGCGCCACTCATCAGGCACAATTGGCAAATCCGCTGCATTCCATCGCTTATAACGCTCATTATAGTCGCCAGGCTCAGCCTGTTCTAATACATGGCCGAAGGCCCATGTCACCACATCATCACCTTGTACAATAAAACCATCGCGTTTTTGTACACGGCTCTGTTCTGGCAAATATTTACTTATTTCTCGCCCCATACTTGGCTTTTCGGCAATAAATAATCTCATAGGCCCTCCTTTATCTGTTCTATTATACACTATCTTTGCGTTTCATAAAAGAAATCTACTTCCTTAATGACAACCAAGCATATTGTAGTATATAATTTTAAGGATAGATAATTTGTATGAGGTGACAACATGACATTCTTAGAAGAAGTAAAACGTCGGCGCACCTTCGCGATCATCTCGCATCCTGACGCCGGTAAAACTACATTAACGGAAAAACTACTCCTTTACGGTGGTGCTATTCACTTAGCAGGTTCCGTAAAGTCTCGTAAAACACAAAAATATGCTGTATCTGACTGGATGGAAATTGAAAAACAACGTGGTATTTCAGTTACAAGTTCAGTACTTCAATTCGACTATGATGGTTGCCGAGTTAATATTTTGGACACCCCTGGTCACCAGGATTTCTCAGAAGATACATACCGTACTCTTATGGCTGCCGACAGTGCTGTCATGCTTATCGACGTCGCCAAAGGTGTGGAAGCACAGACAAAAAAACTCTTTGCGGTTTGTAAAGAACGTGGTATCCCTATTTTTACCTTTGTTAACAAAATTGACCACTTTGGCCGTAATCCATTTGATTTAATGGAAGAAATTGAAAACTCCTTAGGCATTCGTGCAGTGCCAATGAATTGGCCTGTAGGGATTAATGGTGAATACCAAGGCATTTATGATCGTGAAACGCACACTGTTGATTTATTTGCCAAAGATGAAACCCACGGTCAGCAAAAATTAGCGTCCACTAAAGAATCTGTTGATGACCCAGCCTTCCGTGAACTCCTAGGTGACGAAGTCCATCAATCTCTTATTGATGATATTGAACTCCTAGATGTTGCTGGTGATGAATTCGATTTTGATCGCGTCCGCGCTGGTGAATTAACGCCTATGTTCTTTGGTTCTGCTATGACTAACTTCGGTGTAAAACCGTTCTTAGAAAAATTCCTTGATTTAGCACCGTCTCCAGCACCACGCCAAGCGTTAGAAGAAACTGTAGAAGCTTCTTCAGAAGATTTTTCGGCTTTTGTTTTTAAAATCCAAGCTAACATGAATCCAAACCATCATGACCGTATTGTATTCATGCGTATCTGCTCTGGCAAATTTGAAAAAGGCATGTCTGTTCTTCACCGCCAATCCGGTAAAACAATTCGCCTAGCACAGCCACAACAATTTTTAGCTACTGAGCGTACTATTATTGACGAAGCCTATCCAGGCGATATTATTGGTGTCTTTGATGCAGGCACTATGGGTGTAGGTGATACGCTCTGTGCAGCGAACCATAAAGTAACCTTTGGTGACTTCCCTGTCTTCCCGCCAGAGTTCTTTGCTCGCGTAAGTCCAAAAGACACTATGAAACGGAAACAATTCCAAAAAGGTATGACGCAACTAGCACAAGAAGGGGCCGTCCAAATTTTTGAACAGCCTCATTCCCTTGATTCCTTCATCGTTGGTGCTGTTGGTATGCTTCAATTTGAAGTATTACAATATCGTCTACGAAATGAATATGGCGTAGAACCTATTACCGATTCCCTACCATATAGCGTAGCACGCTGGGTAAAAGGCAATGTAGATATTAAACAACTAAAAGGGCTCGATAATGCTATGGCTGTAAAAGATAATCGTGGCCGTACGGTTATCTTGATCAGCAATGAATGGCAAATGGGTTGGGTGGTAGAGCGCAATCCTGACGTAACATTCCTTGAAACGCCACCGCTCAATGAGCACTTAAATGAATAATTACTTATAAAAGTTGTGTAATAAAGTATTTACACCACAACAAAACACTAAAAAACCTATCCGATTCGCAAACCTGCTACATGTAGCCAAAGGTATTGCTCTATGGGATAGGTTCTTTTATTATAATGAAAATTTAATACAAAATTTAAAATCAAAATATCTATTTCAAAAAACTCCTAATCGACAACAATACGAATTCTAGCTAATCCTTTGGCCCTTTGCAACCAAGGAGCGTTGTATCAAGATTGCGTAATGTTGTGGCGTATAAAGGCAAAGAAACCCCGACCATGAACGAGGTAATATGCATAGCACTTATTTTCAGACATAGTCAGGGTTTCTTTATATATATTTTAATTACTTTTTAAAAGGCTCTGTCACAACAAATGGTTGATTTTTGACGAGAAATAGCGTATAATAATAGTAAGAAACAGTACCACCGAAGGAGGTAATTGGATATGCCTACTATCAAAGACGCATTAGATATTATCGGTAAG
>NZ_CALPDB010000002.1 GCF_943193155.1 Veillonella intestinalis
ACCCGTTCGCCACTAAGATTGATAGAAGCAAGCTTCCATCGCTCTCCGTTCGACTTGCATGTGTTAAGCACGCCGCCAGCGTTCGTCCTGAGCCAGGATCAAACTCTCCAAGATATCTTGGAGCTATCTGCTAGCTCGTTTTTCGTTGTTGTTAGCTTAACCGAAGTTATCTAACTTAGAATTTATTTGGTTGGTTTCAACGTTGTTGAAACCCGCACTCTGGCTATGTTCATTTCGTTAGAAATGATTACCTTACATTGTTCAGTTTTCAAAGATCTGCTACATCGCTTGTTGCGACGTCTTGTATATACTACCACGTCAGAAACATCATGTCAACCACTTTTTCAAAGAATTTTTAATCATTTATTTTAACAATTAAATTCGAATAATTCTTTGTATTTTGGTGTTTAATAATGTCTCAGTAACAGCGACTTGATTAGTATACCGATTTATTGACATGTCGTCAACCCCTAAATTTTATTTTTTACAAAATTTTCTAAAATAACCTTATACCTTCAACCACTATACAGATACGATTAACATTTAGGCTCTTTTATTTACTTAAAGGCACCCTATGTGTCTTTAAACAAACACTAAAATACCTTGCCGCTAAAACTCCTTATAAAAAATATCCCAAATCTCTTATAAAAAATGGCCCAGAGAATATGCTCTCCAGACCACTTCTAAAAAAATATTACCAATTACTAGTTGGCACTAGCAAAGGCTACTGCACTAAAAGCAGCCATTTGCCCCTCACCAACAGCTTTCGCAACTTGTAATGGTGTTCCAGCCACATCACCAGCTGCAAAAAGACCTTTATAGTTCGTTTCCATATTGCGTCCTACTGCCACAGACGTTCCATCTAAATGAACACCTTCTACAATATTTTCAGGTGGACAAGCATCACGCAAGAAAAACACGCCATCTACATCTTTAGTCCCCTCATTGGTTTCAATAGCAGTTACCTTTTGTTCACCTACAACGCCGTTTACGATAGCTCGCTTATGCACAACAACTGAAGCTGGCAACGCGGCTAACCACTCTGCAGGTAACTGTAAAGCTCCACCAATATACAAATTAATTGTTTTTGCTAATGAAGCTAATAACTCTACATCTTGTTGATACGCTAATGTATTTATATATACAGCAATATCTTTGTTTTCAAAAAAATGACCATCACAGCTAGCACAATAACTTACCCCGCGTCCTAATAAAGCACGCTCGCCTGGCACAGTTTTACTCATAGTAACACCAGTAGCTAGAATTACACTTTTTGCTTGATATACATTTTCATCAGTCATAATTGTGAACGGCGCCCCTATAAAAACAGATTGCACTCGTTCTTTTGCAATAGTAGGTTCGTACGCCAACGTTTGTTCTAACAATTGATCCATAAAATCAGGACCACTAATGGTCATAATTCCAGGATAATTATCAATTCGGTGCGCTCTACGCAACTTATCACTAAATCCAGCGGCTTCGAAAAGAATAACAGATTTATTATGGACACGCGCTGTAAGAGCTGCTGAAAGTCCTGCTGGGCCACCACCTACAATAGCAATATCATATACAGTCATATACTTCCTCTATTATTTAATAAAAACTGGCTACTCGCCATTTGCAAGTAGCCAGCATCTTCATGTGCTAAACCAAACGGTTATAAAGGTCTATTAATTTTTTACATCAGAAAATTTAAAACCTTGTGCTTCTGCTTGTTGAATCAATTTTTGACGCATTGGCACTGGCTGTTTGCTAGCAATCTGTTTAGAAAAAGAATCAACACGACGATTGGTATCACGCATATCGTAATATTGCTCCATTTCCTCATCATAATCTTCTAATAATTCCTTATACGAATCAAATACTGTATAGGAATCATCAAATACATTAGCCTCACGTGGCATTCTCGGCTTTAATTGTGGCTTTTGATTTGGTACGCCAATCCCTAAGCCTAGCATAGGGAATGTTAGCTCTGGCAATTTTAACAATTCAATCATTTTTGGCACATTATTTAAAATGCTGCCAAAGTAAACCGTACCGAACCCTGCCATTTCAGCAGCAGCCACCATATTCTGCGCAGCTAAACTAGCATCTGTCCAGCCCTGGAAAAAGCGATCACTATCACGTTCCGTATCAGATACAACCCCTTGTTCACGCGCAATTCTAGAATTACGGTACGCATCTACTAAAAATATAAATAATTCTGGCACCCGTGCTACATATTCCTGATTACAAATTTCAGAAATTTGTGCTTTCAGTGATGGATCCACAATACGGATAATACTAAAACTTTGCATACCTTGACTACTAGCTGTACGCTTAGCTACATCTAATAAAATACTCAATTGTTGAGGTGGAATTGGACTTGATTTAAATTCACGAATAGTTCGGTGATTTAATAATACATCAATAGGGTTCATAAAACTGACTCCTTTATATCTAAATATATCGAAATATCTCTTTCTACAGTACCACTATTTTATAAAATTGTCTACCCTTAGCCCAACTTACACCCTCACTAAGAAAAACTTCTCCACTAAGTAATTTAACTAAACCAAAAGATATCAAATAGTATAACTTTCATTTGAGAAATACCATTACATAACACAACTGAGTATATTACTATTTTTCCAAGCTACTTATCTATGGCCCCAAACCAACTGATATAGTTCTTCCCCAACGCTATCAGGCACAATAGTATCTTCAGTTTGATCATATTCGTACTCATCTTCTGCATATGGAGTACCATCAGCATAGTATGGTTGCAATTCTAATGTCTGAATTGTATAGTCATGACGATTTAAGCGCATGCGCTCATAATAATATTCACCACTTGGCTCATTAATACGCACCCACAGCACAGCTAAATCGGAATCTTTTTGCACAGTGCTATTGTCAATGGAAATTTGATCCCCACTAGCACTTTCCCCTACATAATACCAATCAGCTGCCTCTACTGCATTAACGCCTAGCCCCAAAGCACTAACTACACCTAACACAGCAACATATTTTTTCCATGACTTCATACTAACACCTCTTTTAAAAATTTTACACAAAAAACACAAAAACAAATTTTAATTATATAAGTTATATAAAATTATAATAAATTTAAGGAAAATGTCAAATTACTTATAGTCACAGCTTTATATGTGATATAATTTTAAAATTTCTTCTTGTTTTAATGCTTATTTTAATAATTCATTTAATTTTAACTTATCGTTATAAATAAAACGTCATGATTCAAAAATATATGTCATCTCTCTATAGATATCCACTAAAAATGTCCATACTATATGGGCATATTAAGTCTTTTTTATTCTTCAATATGAGTAAAAGTCATATTAAATTTGGCTAAACTCCTTATTTTTGCTATACTATTAATAGGTTAGCTAAAACCTACTATCAATTTAGAAGTGTAATTATGTCCTCACTGAGTAGATTCTATATCAGTGATTCATAAAAACACATTCTACGAATGTAAATAAGTCTATGAATTAAAAAGGAGTCTATTATGAAACTTCAATTGAAAAAAACTGTAACTCGTGGTTTATTAATCGCCGCTTTAGCTGCTGGCTTTACAGGTTCTGCATTAGCCGCTGCTCCAGCTGATACTGGTGCACAAATTCATGTTAGTGGCACTGCTACTCGTTCTGTAGCGCCAAACTATGCTTTGTTGCGTTTAGGTATTACTAGTGAAGCTGCTACTGTTAACGCTGCTAAAACTACTAATGATCGTGTAATGAGCGATTTAATTTCTCGTTTAACAAATCTTGGTATTAATAAAAACTTAATCCAAACTTCCAATTTCTCTGTATCCCCACGCACAGAATATCGCCCACTTAAAAACAATGAGCAACAAGAAAAAATTACATCCTATGTAATTTCCAATACCGTTACTGTACGCATCAATGATTTAAACAAAATTAGCCAAACCATTGATAATGCAGTAGCTGCTGGCGCTAATAATATCCAATCACTTAGCTTCCAAGCTGATGTAGATCAAAGCTTAACAGACCAATTAACTGCGGAAGCAGTAAAAAATGGTCGCTATCAAGCCGAAGTAATTGCTAATGCATTAGGCCAACAACTTGGCAGCATTAAAGATGCTTCCGTAGGTTCAACTAATACTTACACTATGGAAAATACGTCCTTACGCATGTACAAAATGGCTGATGCTGCTTTAAGTTCTTCAACACCAGTAGAACAAGGTGATATTACTGTAAGTAAAGATGTAGATCTTACATTCTACGTATATTAATTTAGAGCTGTAACTATTAACTGATAATTACACAAACTAAATCAGCTACATAAACTAAATAAGTAAAATAAAGGCTGTAACCAAATGCGGATTTATTCCACATTCAGGTTACAGCCTTTTTACTATTACACTAATTATTTATTATTAATTTATTATTTCTTCTCAGGTACTATCCCTACATGAACAGCTACAATTCCACCAGTCAATTCATAATAAGCAGCCTCTTCAAAACCAACTTCTTTAAAATACTCTAGAACTTTGGATTGATGAGGATACCGCCGTAAAGATTCAGGTAACCACGCATAGGAAGAATTATCCTTACTAAGTTTTCCTAAAATAGGCAATATCTTTTCAAAATATAAATAATATAATTGTTTAAATCCTAAAGCAGTCGGTTTCGCTAGCTCTAAAGTAACGACACGACCACCCGGTTTTACAACACGCTTCATTTCACTTAATGTTTTAATTATATCGGGTACATTACGAAGGGCAAATGCACTCATTGCACAATCAAATGAATTCGCCTCGTAAGGTAAATTCATAGCATCCCCTTCCACTAAGTTGACTCGATCAAGTAACCCCGCTTCATGCAAGCGCACTTCCCCTTGAGCCAACATTTCAGGACTAAAATCTAACGCTTCAATATGTAAAGAAGGCATCTGCCGCAAAGCTTCCTTAGTAAGCATCCCTGTGCCACAAGCCACATCTAATAGCTGCATACCCTCTGCTAAGCCTAACTTTTCTACTGCAAAACGACGCCAATAGGCATCTTGATGGAAACTCAACAATGAGTTCATCAAATCATAATGCTTTGCAATATGAGAAAATACGCCTTGTACAAATACTTCTTTCTCTGCATGATTTGTAAATTGTAACGATTGTCTCGTTGTATTCCCATCCATATCCTTCTTCACTCTCATTCTGCCAAACCTATACTACCTAACTTCTTCATACCTTCTTGTATATTCTTTTAGTATACCTAATGATATGGTTATTTGTAAAGTTAGTCCCTGCATTTTGAATACAATATAGCCTATATATACGGCGTTACTAAAGAAAAATTTAAACTTGTAAAAAAAGACAAAAAATTTTTAAATTTCCTCTTGCTATTATTTTTTGTCCGTATTATAATGACATATGTCCATCATGAATGAAACATTCTTTATATGTAAGGAGAGATGATTATGAAACAAATTTTGCAGATTTTTAACCGAGTCCCATTAATTTATCAAATTATGGTTGGCCTCGTAATAGGGATTTGTATTTCCCTAATTAACCCTGACATTGGCAAGGATTTATCTTTATTAGGCATTATTTTTGTTGGTGCATTAAAAGGAATTGCACCGTTACTTGTATTTTTCTTAGTTATTGCGGCTGTATGTCGTCACAAAGCAGGACAAAGCTCTGGAATGAAGCAAATTATCAGCATGTATGTGATTGGTATGTTCTTATCTGCTTTAATTGCTGTATTTGCCAGTTATTTATTCCCTGCAACCTTGCATTTAACTGCTGTAACACAAGATACCAAAGCACCAGAAGGGATTGCAGAAGTATTAATTACTCTTTTACGTAATATTGTCGATAATCCACTTCATGCAATCATGACTGGTAACTATATTGGTATTCTCGGCTGGTCTGTAGTTATCGGGTTTGCCCTTCGTCATGCTAAAGATGAAATTAAAGATGTCTTTGTTGGTATTTCAGATGCAATTACAACAGTAGTACAATGGGTTATTCGTTTAGCACCATTTGGTATCATGGGCTTAGTAGCTGAATCTATTGCCACTAATGGTATTGAAGCATTACTTGAATACGCTGTATTACTAGGCACTTTACTAGGAAGTATGTTCTTTGTTGCCTTAGTTGTAAATCCAATTATTGTATTTGCTGTTATGAAACGTAATCCATTCCCTCTTACGTTTAAGTGTTTGCGTGAATCTGGCATTACGGCCTTCTTTACCCGTAGTTCCGCAGCCAATATTCCTGTAAATATGAATATGGCTAAACGACTTGGTCTATCCCCTGATTTATACTCAATTGCAATTCCACTAGGTGCCACTATTAATATGGCCGGTGCTGCTATTACAATCACTATTATGACATTAGCAGCCGTTAATACATTACAAATTCCAGTTGATTTTAGTACAGCCATTTTATTAAGTATTATTGCCACTATTGGTTCTTGTGGTGCTTCTGGAGTGGCCGGTGGTTCCCTATTACTTATTCCATTAGCATGTAGTTTATTTGGCATTTCTAACGATATTGCAATGCAAGTTGTTGGTGTTGGCTTTATTATTGGGGTATTACAAGACTCCACTGAAACAGCCCTTAACTCCTCCACCGATATTCTATTTGTAGCAGCAGCTGATTTTGCTAAAAATGGATATCCAGAAGATTTAAACGCAGGTCGTGTAGAAACAATTAAACCTGAATTAGCTGAATAAATTTAAATGTAAAAAGATAGCTAATCTTATAGATTTATAATCGTTCTCCGTGTTTGCAGTAGTCATAAACTACTAAATAATATTCTTACAACAAAAGAGGCGCTCTCTTAAGAGAGCGCCTCTTTTGTTATGCTTTAAACATAATTTAATCATAATCATGAATATTTTCATCGCCTGTATAACTATGTTCAGCTGTAATAGTAATCTCAAAGGTAGGATCCATGGCTTCTAAAATTTTCTTAATCGCTTGTGCAATGGTATCCATTCGTTGTCTATCCGAATAAGGCACGACTAAATCAAATAAAATATGCGTTTTATCATCACTCTTTACAGCCCGTAAGTCATGAATACTCAATTTTTCATCATACGCTTTAACTACAGTATGAATTTTATCATATAATGCCATCGACTCTTTAGTTATTAATAGAGGATCCATATGAATGGTTAACTGAAGATATAATTCTTTTTGCGCATCTCGTTCAATTCTATCAATTAAACTATGACTTTTAATTACATCTTCTTTAGCATCTACTTCCACATGAATGCTAGCAAATACATGGCCTGGACCATAGTCATGAATCATTAAATCATGAATTCCCAAAACACCAGGATATGATTTCACAAAATTAGCAATATCCTTTACCATCTCAGGACTCGGCTCATTGCCTAACAATCGACTAATAGCATCAGCCAACACATGATACCCCGCACGACCAATCATCAAGGAGACAATAGCGCCTAAATAACCATCTACAGGAATTTTAAAAAGGCCACCTACAACTAAGCCAATCGTAATACCTAAGGTAGCCCATACATCAGATAAATACTCCAAGCCATTGGCTTTTAATATGGGAGAATTAATCCGCTCGCCAATAGATTTAAAAAAGGTATATAACCAAACTTTTAACCCCATAGCACAGAGCATAACAAGTAAAGCCCAAATGGAGAAATCCACAATTTCAGGTTTAAAAATACGCCCTACTGACTCAATCAGTAGTTGTATAGCTACCACAAAAAGCAATATAGAAAATCCTATTGATAACAAATATTCTATACGCCCATGACCATAAGGATGCTCTTGGTCAGCTTTTTTGGCAGAAAATCTAAAACTTAGCAACGATATAGTAGATCCCCCAGCATCAGCTAAATCATGAATAGCATCGCTGACCATTGCAATAGAGCCAATTAAAAAGCCTACAATTAATTCACCCAATGAAATGATTAAATTAGTGACAATACCAACTATACTTGTTAAATTGCCATACCGTGTACGCACTGCAGGCGCTTTAATACAATCATAGTCTTTAACAAACCATCGAATTAATTGTTCTTGCATACCCTTCTCCTACTGTATTCTTCAATACATCCATAAATTCATGCTCTAATCAGTATCCCTAGTATACATCTTTTCTCATCGATTATCAATACAAAATAATGTAAAAAATACCTTTCTCAGTTTTTATATTTCTAAATAACTAGCTTACAATAAGCTAGCATCAAGAATCAAACA
Source organism: Veillonella intestinalis (assembly GCF_943193155.1). Lineage (GTDB taxonomy): Bacteria > Bacillota > Negativicutes > Veillonellales > Veillonellaceae > Veillonella_A > Veillonella_A intestinalis. The sequence continues at coordinate 8,213 of NZ_CALPDB010000002.1, forward strand.
AACTAAGAAAGGTATTTTATATATTCAAATATTACAGTCTTTTTACAAAGTGTATCTTACCAACGATGCTCATAGTATACTTGAGTCCACATAATAACCTCTGACAAGGTTGGATGTGGCGACATTGTTTCGCCAACTGTAATCACTGAATGAGGATCCATCTTACGAACTAAGCCCTCTTGACGAAGTTGTTTAGTCAAAGTAGAACCAATTTCCTCATTAATAGGCACTAATGGTGTATCTCCGCTATTGAGTAAGTTAACAAATGGCTGGAACAAAATCGACGCCTGTGGACCAATAACATGAACGCCTAAAATGTGATTTGTTTTTGTATCGACCACAATTTTTACAAAGCCATCATTCTCATCGCCTGGATCAAAACCCATGGCAAATCCCTTAGCAGAAGATGAGTAGAAGTTCTTACCCGTTTTAACTTCATAGCCTTTTTCAATGGCTTCTTGCTCTGTTAAACCAACATGACCTACTTGAGGATATGTAAAGGTTACTGCTGGCACTAAATCATAGCGAGCCCAACGGAAGTCTTGTGGACTTGTGGCATGATATAAATTATGCGCTAAAATATCAGCTTCATAATTGGCTTTATGACGGAATGGCGCCTCCCCATTCACATCACCTAAAGCATACACACCATCTACAGAAGTTTCTAAAAATTCATTAGTAACAATCCAACCACCTCGTTTGGTTTGAATTGATGTATTCTCAAGTTTAAGTTCTTCAGTAGCTGGTTTAATGCCAGAAGCCATAAGAATTTCTTCCCCACGTATTTCACGAACTTCACCAGTCTTACGATCACGAATTACAACAACCTTTTCGCCATTTTCTACACGCACTTCTTCAGGTTCTTGATTTAAAATAACATCAATACCTAAACGTGTAATATCTTTATAAATCTGTTCAGAAATTTCGGCATCTTCTTTAGGTAACAAACGTACATTATGCTGAATTAAAGTAACCTTCGTCCCTGCAGCAGCAAATACATGAGCAAATTCAGTCCCAATCGGGCCCCCACCCATAACTACTAAGGATTTAAGTGGAGTCTGCGGATATTTATGGCCGAATAGGCTTTCACTACTCATATAACCAGCTTCTTCTAAGCCTTTAATAGGATTTACTTTGGTATGGCCCCCAACACCTAAAACAATAATAGGTGCTGTAATTTCTTCGGTCACTTCTCCTGTATTTAATGTCACGGTCAATACTTTATCTTTTACAAACGTAGCGGCACCACGATACACATCTACATTATCAAACTTATCGTAATATGCTTCTACCCCTTTACTTTCATCAATTTTTTGCCATACACGTTTTGACATCAATTCCCAATCAATGATCGCTGGCTGAACTTTTACCCCAATTTTAGGTAATTCTTCAATTTCACGAACTGCATCGGCCACAGTAACCATTACCTTTGTAGGAATGCAGCCACGAGTTAAACAAGTGCCACCAAATTTGCCTTTTTCAATAATGGCTACCCGTTTACCTTTGCTAATGGCCGCATCAGCTACAATTGTAGCACCGCCAGTACCAACAACAATAATATCATATGTTTTCATCTATGACTCCTCCATATATTATATACACTTACAATGTATGATTACCTACTATACATGATTCAACTATTTATGAATTTTTGTTTACCAATTTATATAAACAAAAATTACAATCAATAACCATAATCAATTACAAATCAATTATATCATATCGATACTTATAAATAAAGAACTCCCTATGCCAATCACGCTATGGTCCTAACAATAAATAGCGATGGCCTAAGGAGTTCTTCTATCTTACTTGAGGGCAAGTAATTAGTAAGTTATATTAAATTTCAAGAGTTACTACATCTTCTACAGCTTCTAGTAAAGTACCATCAGCTACAATAGCAGTTATTTTTTCTAACTCTTTAAACATTTCAATATCTTTATCATAGTCGATAAATTTATTGCTTGCACGAACAGCTTTATAAGCCGCTGCTGTGCCAACACCTAAAGTAAATTCATCTTCACGAAGGTCAATGGCTTGACAAGCAGCTAAAATTTCAGTAGCCACTACACGTCGTACATTATCAGCAATTTCCCCTGCTTTGCGAGCTGCATGAGCGCCCATACTTACCAAATCTTCCTGATTTTCACACGAAGGAATGGAGTCAACGGAAGCAGGATGAGCCAACACTTTATTTTCACTTACTAAAGCAGCCGCTGCATATTGAGTAATCATAAAGCCGGAATTTAAGCCAGAATGTTTTACTAAGAATGATGGGAAGCCACTCAATGAATTATTGAGTAATCGTTCTAAACGGCGTTCTGAAATATTGGCAATTTCAGCTAAACCAATGCCAAGGAAGTCAAATGGAAGTGCCATTGGCTGTCCGTGGAAGTTACCACCAGAAATAACATCACCATCTGGTAAAATAATTGGATTATCTGTAACAGAGTTAATTTCAATATCCACTTTTTCTTTAACAAAAGCTAACGCGTCCTTAGAAGCACCATGTACTTGTGGTACACAACGCAAGGAATATGGATCTTGAACTCGCAATTCACCTTGCTGTGTAATTGATGTACTTCCCTTTAATAATTCGCGCATATTACGTGCTGTGTCTAATTGCCCTTTATGAGGACGAATCGTATGAATCCGTTCGTCATACGCATTAATAATACCACGCATAGCTTCCGCTGATAAAGCAGCTGCAATATCGCTTAATTTTAGAAGGCATAAACCTTCCCAAAGAGCCAACGCCCCTGCTGCAGTTAGTACTGGCGTGCCATTAATAAGTGCCAAGCCTTCTTTAGCTTCTAACGCAATAATAGGAATCCCTGCTTTAGCCATTGCGTCTTTACCTGGCACAACTTGTCCTTCAAATTCTGCATCACCAAGGCCAAGCATTGGCAATACCATATGAGATAATGGTGCTAAGTCACCAGATGCACCTAAAGATCCTTTTTCAGGAATGTATGGATGCACACCTTTATTAATCATAGCAATTAAGGTTTCTAAGGTTTCTAAACGAATCCCTGAATACCCTTTTACTAATGCATTAGCACGAATTAACATCATAGCTCGAGTCGCTTCACGACTAAATGGCTTACCAAAACCACAAGCATGTGTACGAATTAAGTTTTCTTGTAATTGGGAGCAATCTTCTTTAGAAATATGTACACGACATAAAGAACCAAAACCGGTTGTAATACCATATACTACAGCATTGCTGTTCACAATATTATCTACAATAGCACGAGAGGCTTTAATATTTTCAATTGTTGATTCTGGTAATACAACTTTAGCATCATAACGAGCTACCGCCATTAATTCAGCTAAGGTTAAATCATTGCCAGTTAATACTACTTCTTTAATTGCTTTAACAGTTTTTATCATTACAATTATCTCCTAATTATGCCTAGTTAATTAAACTTATCCGAGCATTAATGCCCCGATAACACCACCGATAATTAAAGTAATATCATAGAATATAAAGGTTGGTACACAAGTATCCCAAATATGATTATGCTGACCATCCGCATTTAAACCAGAAGTTGGTCCTAATGTAGAGTCAGAAGCTGGTGAACCAGCATCACCTAAAGCGGCTGCAATACCAATAAGAAGGATAATAGCAGGTACACCAAATCCTAATTGCGTCCCCATTGGAATGTAAATAGACGCGATAACTGGAATTGTACCAAAAGAAGTACCAATACCCATAGTAATTAAGAGACCAACTAATAACATAAGTAAAGCACCAGCAAATTTTGTATCAATAATAGCTGTAGTTGCTTCAACTAAAGTTTGAACAGATTGTGTTTCACGAAGCACATTAGCATAGCCAGCTGCAACTAACATTACAAATGCGATGAAGCCCATCATGCGTACGCCGCCGTCCATCATATTATCCATATCTTTCCATTTGATGCCACCAGTTACAATCATAACACCTAAACCACACATAGCACCAATTGGTAAGGATTTGAAATATAATTGCGCTACAAAGGCTACCGCCGCCCCTAATAATGCTAGCCAGCAATCTTTTGTCATAGTTACATCTTCAGGATTTTCATCAGCACCAATAACTGGTAAATCTTCGTAATGACGATCTTTAGCATAGAAGAATACGGCTAAAATTAAGCCAACTAACATAGATAAACCGCCAATCCACATAACTGAAGATATATCGCTGATGGAAACATCTACCCCATTGGCTACCATTTGGTCTTTAAGAATTGTCATAAATAAGAGACCAAAACCAACTGGCAAACTAACATATGGCGCTTTTAAACCAAATGTTAACGCACAAGCTACTGCACGACGGTCCAATTTCATATGATTCATTAAAGCTAATAATGGTGGAATTAAAATAGGAATAAATGCAATGTGTACTGGAATCAAGTTTTGAGAAAAACAAGCTACAAAGGCAATTAAGAATGTGAAAGCAATTTTCTTACTACCTACTACTTGCGTAATCTTACGAGATACTACAGCAGCTAAACCAGAGCGGCCAATTGCTACAGCTAATGCCCCTAATAAGATATAGCTTAGAGCTGTTTCAGAGTTGCCACCCATCCCATTAATCAAGGATCCTACGGTGTCACTAATTGACATACCACCAATAGTGCCTGCTACAAGAGCAGCAATGATAACAGCTAGTAGCACGTTCATTTTCATTAAACAAACGGCTGACATCACAATAACTGATACCACTATGGGATTCAATAAAATATCCATACACGTTCAACTCCTTTACTACAATAATTTACAATGAAAAAAGTCCGGCTTTAGTAAATATTTACTTTTCTATAGTATACCTCTCGTTTGTCGTAAAATTGTCAAACTTTTTTAAGTATAAATAATTTGTCATCAAATTTCAATAAAAAGATTATTAATATAACTTATGAGAATGATAATTTTCTACTTGATAAATAGACCTTTTTTCGACGTTTTTTATTAAGGTAACTAACTACTTCTCTATCAGGCTAAATTGAGAAAGCAAAAAAAGAGATAGATGATATCATCTATCTCTTTGAAAACTGAATACTTAGCCTTCATTAATGGATTCTAAACGAGCTCGTTCATGCGTATCACGATATACATCAAGATATCGCAACGCTCTTCCCGAATACATGCCTATACTCCCTCGATAATGTTTGCTAATCTCAGATTGTGGATATTCAGCTTTAATTAAAGCAATCACCATATTTACATACCCTACTTCTTGCGGGTTATTCATCATCGTCAATTTAGCCATAGCATCATCAATATATTGTATAGCCGCTGATTCTTGCCCTTCACGCATAGCCAATAAAGCCAAATAGGATTCAACAATCGGCCGACGCCAGTAAAAATCATAACGATTAAAGAATTCGTAAGCTTGTTCAAAATAAATTTGAGCTTTTTCATATTGCTCCAAATTATAAGCTGCAATCCCTGCATTACAAGAGAATACAACCCAAGAACTATAAGCTTGTTGATCATTACAAATAGCTAGTGCCTTGTCATAGTATTCAATGGCTTCTTCAAACTGACCACGACCACGGCGAATTTCACCAATGTAATTGTAAGCAGCCGCAATATTTAACGCATAGCGCCGTGCCACAGTTTGCGTCACCATAAAGGTAGCAATAGATTCATTTAAAAGACGTTCCGCCTCATCAAAATCACCTTGCATAATCATATTAAGCCCTTTAAGACGCAAAAGAATGCCTACTTCTTTATGATAATTACATTCAACCGCTAAATCGAGTGCTATTTCAAGATAATTCTTCATTTCATTCGCATTACCAGTTTGAATGTCATAGTAAATCATTTGCTTATACCCCATCAAGGTATAATCACGATTATGCATTTCTAAGGCTTGTTCAATTAAATCGAGGATATAGCGAACACCTTTTTCATATTTACCTTCGCGGATAAAATAACGCCCAATTAAATGTAAATACATGAGTTCTAGATTTTTTACATCCGCTGTAGCACCGCAGGTTTCACGAATGCGTTCCATCATTTTTTCAACATCATTCAAATACTGCAATGTATCAGCTTCTGTAAAATAGCTAGCACCACCTGTTTGCATTGGCTCAGATAAACTTAATACAGGGAATAATTCATGACTAAAGTTCAAATAATACATAAGTCCCTTTAGTTTATAATGCCCCATTTTAACAAGTTCACCAGCTTGTTCGTAGTGATATTCTAAATGCTTATAAATAACTACGTCTTTTTTAGAGTGAGTTAATTTCTTTTCCCATAAAGAGCCTAAATAACCATGCAAGATTTTCCATTTTTCAGGCGATAATTGCTGCTGAATGAACTCTTTTAACTTCTGCTGACTAATTTCATAAAGAACATCTGCTTGTTGTGAAAATGGCGTTACTAAATTCTTTGCTTCTAAGCCTTCTAAATATTCCAACAAACGCAACGTATCCATTTTCATATATTCCCCAATCATAGCGATAGGAGCGCCATTATAGAATAGGGAAATAAAGTCAATGATTTTCTGCTGTTCTTCAGATAAAGAAAGATAGTTAGCTTTAAAAACAGTGGCCATATTATTAGTCAATTTATCTAAAGTACCCGTAGTCTTTAAGGAATTTAAACACTCTGTTAGTAAAAATAAATTCCCCTCTGTTTCAATTTGCAATTGTTGCAATAAAGCTTCGTCTACCACCATTGGTAAGTTGGCTGCTTCAACATAGCGACGAATGTCCTTTTTATTCAATGGATTAAGCTGAGTCACATGAAGCCGTTTATATACAGCAATAGATGTTATAAAATGCTGGAAATCCTTTTCACGCGAGTCTCGCCCTGTGAGCAAAAATAAAATTCTATCGGACTGTTTTCGTAAAATCAACGTACTTAATAAAGACAAACTCAATGGATCCATCCACTGAATATCTTCAAATACAATAATTAATTTTTTATTGGCAGATGCTACATCAAGTACCGTCGACAATGTATGGAATATAGAGTCAAATTTTAAAATATCCTTAATTTCTACTAAACCTAAATCTCGATCAATACTCATATCCATTTGAGGAAATAATGCATAAATTCGGTTTAACTCAAAATCAGGAATCATCGTACCATTGGCTTCTAATAAACGCACTAAGCCATTAACGATTTCCGTCCAAGGATGTAGTAAGAAGTTTCGTTCTAATTGATAGCAATTAGTTTGAATGACTGCTACTTCATCTTGTAAGCTCTCTAAGGCTATGTCCTTCAAAGTGCTTTTGCCGCTACCCGCATCGCCTAATAAAATCAATGCTTCTCCAGCTCGCCCACGCATAAAAGACCAAATATGAGCTGTCATATCTTCTAATTCACGTTCTCGCCCAATAGGGACTGCAATATGGTGAGACCGATTCTGAAATTTCTTTTCTTCTTGTTGCAAAGCATCCTTAATAATAGCATCAATTTCTGCTAATACATCAGACTGCAACTCTTTCTTGAAAAGGGCTTTCATTTCCTCATACAATTCCATAGCTTGTTGCATTTTACCTTGCTCGCAGTAAGCCCGCAAAACAATAGCATATACACTTTCATCATATGGATTTTGAGAAATTAAAAGCTTCCCATGACGTTCAATCGTACTATAATCTTTATCTGCTACTGCACTTTGTAATTTAGAGCTAATAGCGTCCATGTACAAGTTTTTTAATCGATTCCGTTCAGCTAAATACCAATCTTCATACTCTACGGAATCTTTAATAAAGAAGCCTTGTAGAAAATCACCTTTATATAGTTCTAATTGTCCTACAGGATCGGCTTCAAATAATTTACTATCAATGATTACATCAACGGCGGGGTTAACTTTAATTATCGCTTTACGCGGTGAAATAAATGTATCAGCGCCTAGATTTTTTTTTGCTTCATAAATAGCATTACGCAAATTTTTACGTGCTACTGCATCTGGTTTGTCTGCCCATAAAATGCCACTTAACTCATCACGCATTACTGTGCCACGAACTAGAATATAATAGACCAAGGCATTGACCTTGTTATAAGAGAAGAATACTTCCTCCCCGTCTTTTAAGATTGCTGGTGTTCCCAGAAATCGTACTTCCAATTTAGCTGCCATAATAATCCCTCTGCCTAGGACCTATTTGGCGTCAATTCTGTTCCGTCAAATAGTATCGTCCAATAAATCGTCAAACATTTAGATATAATAATTTAACGATTTTAAAATTTTTAAAAAGTTTTTTGACACTTTTTATTATACAATAAAGACTTGTATAATACATCTTAATTAATCAATTTTTCGCAAAATAGATATAGCAATTATGCATAATTCACCGTATTTTTACTTTCCATATGCACCCTATCAATAATAGACAATATTTCACAGTTTGAAAAACCTCTAACACACTAAAATAAAATTACCGACAAACTTAAACCGAAAACAAAATGAAGTAAACCATCGAAAATTGAATAAACGACAAAATTTATAATAACTAATGTAGCCACTATATATAATGTAGCCATTATATAGCCACGAGTAAAAAGTATAGTAAAAAGAAAAAACGCCATTACCAAACTTCAAAAGTTCAGTAATAGCGCTTATTTCATTGGGATTATTCGTCTTCCTCAGGAAGCTCCGCATTATGATATACGTCTTGCACATCGTCAAGATCATCCAACGCATCTAACATTTTCTGCATTTTTACAGCATTGTCCCCTTCTAGGGCAATCGTATTATCTGGTACCATTGTAATCTTACTTACAACAGTTTCAATATTAGCCTCTGCTAAAGCTGATTCTACCGCATCATAATCATCTGGTGCAGTATAGATAACAAAAGTATCTTCTTCAACTTTCAAGTCTTCAGCACCAGCTTCTAAAGCCAATAAAGTCAATTCTTCTTCATCATGACCTTCACTATCAATGACAAATACACCTTTGCGGTTAAACATCCAGGCCACACAACCAGTTTCACCTAAATTACCGCCGTTTTTAGAAAACGCATGACGTACATCTGCAGCGGTACGATTGCGATTATCAGTCAAACATTCTACAGTTAACGCTACCCCGCCAGGACCATACCCTTCATAGGTAATTTCTTCGTAATTATCCATATCAGTAGCGCCAACACCTTTAGCGATTGCTCGTTGGATATTATCTTTTGGCACATTGTTTTCACGTGCTTTTTGTAAAGCCAATTTCAAACGCATATTACCTACTGGATCACCACCGCCCATACGAGCAGCTACTGTAATCTCACGGCTAATCTTAGTCGTAATTTTTGCTTTTAAAGCATCTGTTTTACCTTTTTTATGTTTAATATTGGCCCATTTGGAATGTCCAGACATACTAAAACCTCCTAAAAATATCCTGTGTTTATATCAGTTCTTTTCCCACCAAGCTTCACCGCGCAAGCGATCTAAAATGATGGAAACAGCACTGCGAACGGAAAGGTGATTATAATCCCCATGTCCATATACAGGTTCTAAAATATAATCAAAGTCTTCCATAGTTTCTTTCGTCATACCATAGCCGGTACCAAATAATACTAACACAGGCTGCTGACCCTTTTCAAGGGTGTTACGCATCCAAGCATAGCTTACTGTATTAGGATAAGTACGAGCATCGGTTGTGGCGATTAATGGCGGCTGACCTTCTAACTTAGTCACTTCCTCAATAGCACTACGAATGGAATTAACAAGTACTACTTCCTCAAAAGCATCTTTACGATCAGGATTATATGTACTTCCGAACCCCGTTTGCCAATGAGACATAATCTGCTTGGCCAAGTCACGTTGAGCAGGAATATTATGAATCACAAAATAACGGCTTACATCATAGGTAATGGCTACTCTAGCTATATCATGAATATCATAATTTGTAATCGCTGTTGTAATGACTTCGCCATGCTTATTATAAATAGGATAATGAACTAAGCCTATATATAAATTTGCCAAGGCTATACCTCCCTTTTTATTCGCTACTCTCCATTATAATGAATTATAGGGCTCCTAGCAATAAAAAGTTAAAATTTTACCTTTATATTCACTAGAAAATAGTCAGCTAATAAAAATAAAAGGACTATTACTGAATTATAAAAACCTTTGAGAAAAGAGTGCTTTATGAGCTAAATCATCTCATAAAACATAGCCTTTCCTCAAAGGTTTAATCAGTTAATAGACTCTGCTATTATAGCTTATTTCTTAATATTGTAAAATACATCAAGACCACGGTATTGAGCAGTTTCAGCTAATAGGTCTTCAATGCGCAATAATTGATTGTATTTAGCAACACGTTCACTACGAGCTGGAGCACCTGTTTTGATTTGTCCTGCATTAACTGCCACAGCAATATCAGCAATAGTAGCATCTTCTGTTTCACCAGAACGATGAGAAATAACACAAGTATAACCAGCACGTTTAGCCATTTCAATAGCATCAAAAGTTTCTGTTAACGTACCAATTTGATTTACTTTAATTAAAATAGCATTGGCTGTATCAGCTACAATACCTTTTGCCAAACGTTCTGTATTTGTTACGAATAAATCATCGCCCACTAGTTGAACTTTTTTACCAATGCGGTCAGTTAATAGCTTCCAACCTTCCCAATCTTCTTCTGCTAAGCCATCTTCAATAGAAATAATAGGATATTTTTCTACTAAATCAGCATAGAATTCTACCATTTCTGCGGCTGTTTTCACTTTGCCTTCGCCAGCTAAATTGTATTTGCCATCTTTATAGAATTCAGAAGAAGCAGCATCAATTGCTAGTTTAAAATCACTGCCTGGTTCATAACCAGCAGCTTTAATGGCTTCACAAATAACTTGAAGGGCTTCTTCATTAGAACCAAGGTTAGGAGCAAAACCACCTTCATCACCTACACCAGTAGCTAGGCCTTTTTCTTTCAATACATTTTTCAATGTATGGTACACTTCAGCACAAGCCCGAAGACCTTCTTTAAAGGATTCAGCACCTACTGGCATAATCATGAATTCTTGAATATCTACATTATTATCAGCATGAGCACCACCATTTAAAATGTTCATCATAGGCACTGGTAATTCTTTAGCATTTGTTCCACCAAGATACTGGAATAATGGCAAATCATAAGAAGCAGCTGCTGCTTTTGCTACCGCCATAGACACACCTAAAATTGCGTTAGCGCCTAATTTAGCTTTGTTTGGAGTACCGTCCAATTCAATCATTAAGTTGTCAATAGCTACTTGTTCTGATGCGTCAAAACCAATAATTTCTGGTCCAATTACATCATTTACATTAGCTACTGCTTGTTCTACCCCTTTACCAAGATAACGACCTTTGTCGCCATCACGAAGTTCTACTGCTTCAAACATACCTGTAGAAGCGCCAGAAGGAACAGCTGCAGTACCAATTGTACCATCTTCTAAATATACTTCTACTTCAACGGTAGGATTGCCACGAGAGTCTAAAATTTCTCTTGCGTATACATCTGTAATCATTGCCATAATAGTTACCTCCTTAAAGGAACATCAATTAATCTACTCTATAAATATATATTATTTTTCTTTTACTAATAAACTTTGGCCCGTCATATCAGCCGGTTGTACTATGCCACCTAAATCAAGCATAGTAGGCGCTAAATCACATAGTTTACCAGCTGTAAGCTGTGCATTTTTATAAGCTTCACTCACTAAAATGAGTGGCACAGGATTGGTTGTATGTGCCGTATGTGGAACTCCTGTAGTATGATCTACCATCATTTCAGAGTTACCATGATCTGCCGTTACCAATAAATGTCCTTGCACTTTATTAATAGCCTCAACAATGCGCCCTAAGCAAGCATCCACTGTTTGTACTGCTTTTTCAGCTGCTTCTAAAACGCCGGTATGACCTACCATATCAGGATTAGCAAAATTTAAAATGATCATATCAAATTGACCACCTTCTATAGCTGCCACTACCTTGTCGGTCACCTCTAAGGCACTCATTTCAGGTTGCAAATCATAGGTTGCCACTTTTGGTGAAGGTACTAAAATCCGTTCTTCCCCTGCAAATGGCACTTCTTCACCACCATTAAAGAAATAGGTAACATGAGCATATTTCTCTGTCTCAGCAATACGAAGTTGCGTATACCCACCATCAGCTAGCACTTGTCCTAGCGTATTAGTAAGCACTTCTTTCTCATACACAATGTGAGTTGGTAAACCATCTTCATACTTAGTCATAGTCGCCATATAAAGTGGCAATAAACCTTTTTTACGAGTAAACCCTGCAAACTCTGGATCTACTAACGCACGAGTCAACTGGCGTGCTCTATCAGGACGGAAATTTGCAAATATAACGGCATCATTCGCTGCAATAGCGCCATCTGCATTCAATACCACCGGTACAACAAACTCATCTACAACCTCATTATTATAAGATGCCTCAATAGCTTCTTTAGTAGAACTAGCTGTTACACCAACACCATCTACGATAGCTTCATAGGCTTTTTCAATGCGTTCCCATCGTTTATCTCGGTCCATGCCATAATAACGACCACCAATAGTCGCAATCGTTCCTAGACCAATTTGTTGCATATACGTTTCTAAATCAGTTAAATAGGTTAAGGCACTTTGTGGTGGTACATCACGGCCATCCAACAAAGCATGTACATATAATTCAGTAACTCCAGCCTCTTTAGCGCCTTTTATAATCGCTTTTATATGATCTAAAGAACTGTGAACGCCTCCATCAGATAACAGGCCTAAGACTTGCAAACGACTTGCTTTTGCGTGCTCATACAGCTCTTTTATTACTGGTCGATTGAAAAAACTACCATCTTCCGTATCTTTAGTAATACGGGTTAACTCTTGATATACAATACGACCAGCACCAATATTTAAGTGCCCTACTTCAGAGTTCCCCATTTGCCCTTCTGGCAAACCAACTGCAAGACCAGACGCTTGTAATTGAGTGTGAGGATAGGTTTCCCAAAGTTTTAAAAAGTTCTCTGGCTTTGCCTGTACCACTGCATTCGTAGGGTCATTTATATCCCCAATGCCAAAACCATCTAAAATAGTTAGCATTACTGGGGCTTTCAATTTTGCCATACACAATTCCTTTCAAATCTATATTGACTACCTAATTTCACAAATATATTATGCAATAATCAGGCTTACTGTATATTTAATTTTAAGCATTGATAATAGCCATGAAATCATCTGCTTTTAATGCTGCACCACCAACTAAAGCACCATCAATATCTGGTTGTGATAAAATTTCTTGCGCATTACTGCCTTTAACACTGCCACCATATTGAATACGAACTGCCTCAGCTGTAGCTTCATCAAATAAACGCGCCACTTTTTGACGAATAGCCGTACATACTTCACCAGCTTGTTCTGCTGTGGCTGTTTTACCCGTACCAATTGCCCAAATAGGTTCATAGGCAATGACCATTTGACTAACTTGGGCAGCCGTTAACTCAGCTAAGGCAACGGTTAATTGACTATCTATAAAAGCCTGTGTTTCATTAGCTTCTCTTTGTGCTAAACTTTCACCAACACAAAGAATAGGCACTAAATCATACGTAAAAGCTGCTTTAATTTTCTGATTAATCAAAGCATCGCTTTCACCAAAATATTGACGACGTTCAGAATGACCTAAAATAACATAATGACAGCCTACGTCAGTAAGCATTAACGGAGACACTTCGCCCGTAAAAGCACCAGAAGCTTCAAAATACATATTTTGAGCACCTAAACCAATGGTAGTTTCATCAATTAAATCAGCTACTATACCAAGTCCTGTAAACGGGGGGCAGACAACAACTTCTCGTTCGACTGAAGTCTTAGCTAAGGCTTCTTTAATCCCTTCCACCAAAATGGTTGCTTCTGCTAAATTAGTATGCATTTTCCAATTGCCAGCAATAATTTGTTTACGCATGAGAGCCTCCTTATTTATCAGCCAATGCTACAATCCCTGGAAGTGCTTTGCCTTCTAAGTATTCTAATGAAGCACCACCGCCAGTGGAAATATGAGAAATCTTAGCCGCTAAACCACTCTTTTCAATAGCAGCTACTGAATCCCCACCACCTACAATAGTCGTTGCATCGGCTTCTGCCACAGCTTTAGCTACTGCATTAGTACCAGCTGCAAAATTATCCATTTCAAATACGCCCATTGGCCCATTCCAAACAATCATTTTCATTGGTTTCAATGCATCTGCAAAGGCTTTTTGGCTAGCAGGTCCAATATCTAAAGCCATCCAACCATCTTCAATACCATCAGCAGGTACTACTTTATGATTGGCCTCATTACTAAATGCATCAGCCACTACAAAGTCACTAGGTAATAGAAGGTTCGTATTAGTTTCAGCAGCCTGTTTAATTAAGGAAGCTGCTAATTCAATTTTATCAGCTTCCACTAAAGATGCCCCTGTAGGATAGCCTTTAGCAGCGATAAAGGTATTGGCCATACCTCCACCAATAATAAGAACTTCTACTTTTGGTAATAAATTAGAAATAACTTCGATTTTATCGCTTACTTTTGCGCCACCAATAATAGCAGCAAAAGGATGCTCTGGATGTTCAACAGCACCACCTACATATTTAATTTCTTTTTCTAATAAGTAGCCCGCTACCATTGGTAAAAATTGAGTGATACCTTCTACCGATGCATGTGCCCGATGAGATACCCCAAATGCATCATTAACCCCAACTTCAGCTAAACTTGCTAACGCCTTAGCAAATTCTTCACCATTCTTTTCTTCTTCTTTATGATAGCGAAGATTTTCTAATAATAATACGTCACCATCATGTAGTGCCTCTACTGCTTTGCGAGCAGCTTCGCCTACACAGTCATCAGCAAAAGCAACAGACTTACCTAATAATTCGCTTAATCGTTCGGCACAAGGTTTCAAGGTAAACTCAGGTTTACGCTCCCCTTTTGGACGACCTAAATGAGAGGCTAAAATCACTTTTGCCCCTTTACTAATTAAATAATTAATGGTTGGCAATGTTGCACGAATACGAGTATCATCAGTAATAACGCCCTCTTTTAAAGGTACATTAAAATCTACACGGACAAATACACGTTTATTAGCTACATCTATAGATTCAATCGTCTGTTTCATCATAACCTCCGATAGTAGTAATACTTACCTAGTAACATATAATCCCAAAAGACATGTAAAATAGGGGACTATATACATAGTCCCCTGTTAATATTATAAGCCTTTGTCAGCAATGAATTTAGCTAAGTCTACAATACGGTTAGAATAGCCCCATTCATTATCGTACCAGGAAACAACTTTTACCATATTCCCTTCCATCGTCATCGTCAAATCAGCATCAACGATAGAACTGCGAGAATCGCCGTTGAAGTCATGAGATACGAGTGGTAAATCAGAAACGCCTAAAATACCTTTTAATTCGCCTTGTGCCGCTTCACGAAGAGCTGCATTAATTTCTTCTTTAGTAGTTTCTTTATCTAATTCAGCTACCAAATCAGTAATAGACACATTTGGAGTTGGTACACGAAGTGCAAACCCGTTCAATTTGCCTTTTAATTCAGGCAATACTAAAGCAACCGCTTTAGCTGCCCCTGTAGTTGTTGGAATAATAGATAAAGCCGCTGCACGAGCACGACGTGGATCACTATGTGGTGTATCCAAAATGCGTTGGTCATTAGTGTAGGAATGAACTGTCGTCATTAAACCACGTTTAATACCAAATTTATCATTTAATACTTTAGCAAATGGAGCTAAGCAGTTAGTTGTGCAACTTGCATTAGAAATAATGTGATGATTTGCTGGATCATATTTATCTTGGTTTACACCCATTACAATTGTAATATCTTCTTCTTTAGCTGGTGCTGAAATGATAACTTTTTTAACAGTACCACCTAAATGTTGTGCTGCTTCATCACGTTTACGGAAACGGCCAGTTGCTTCTACAACGATTTCTACCCCTTCAGAAGACCAATCAAGATTAGCTGGGTTACGATCTTCAAATACACGAACTCGTTTGCCATCTACAACTAAATAGTCGCCATCTACTTTTACATCTTCTTTCAAATTGCCATGTACGGAATCATATTTGAAAAGAAGCGCCGCTCCTTCAATGTCCCCAATATTATTAATCGCCACTACTTCTACATCAGGATTATTCAAAGTTGCACGCATTACACATTTACCAATACGACCAAATCCATTAATACCAATTTTTACTGCCATGATAGTTCCTCCTAGATAAACAATCTACCTACAATAGTTACAATCTACTATATAGATATGTCCAACATCTATATATTTACTAGCTAATCTGTAATAAAGCAGCCATTGCTTCAGCTGCACTTTCATCAATAATCAGTGTACCTTTACGGCAAGCTCGCATAACACCAATAATAGCTTTCGCTTTACCAGCACCACCAGCTACGGCAATTACATGAGGAATGTTGACAATATCCGTCAATGTGATACCTACATTGTTCGTAGTATACACAATATTGCCACCAATATCACAATAATAGCCCAACGCTTCACCTACAGCTCGCTTAGTCCGTAAAACAGCCCTTTGTGCGTCTGTAATGTGACGTTGTTCAGCCATGTGCAAAGCTTCGCCAATACCAAACATCAATATATCTGTTTGGTGAGCCAATTCAATGACTTCTTTAATTTGCGGTTCCATCGTCATGAGAATGTTTAGGGCCTCTTGTGATAGCCCATCAGGTAAATGTAGCATTTTATAAGTACTGCCAATTTTATCGGCAATAACAGATGCAATTACATTAGCCTGATACTCCACACGCTCACCAATACCACCTCGAGCGGGGATTACTGTAGCTTGACATTTTTTGGCTGGCAACGCTTCCGCCATCGTTGCCATAGTGCTACCGCCACTTACAGCTAAGACACTACCATTTTGCAAAATCCCTTGTAGCGCTTTGGCCGCTTGGAACCCAAGTTCCTTGCGATCCATATCTGTTTCGCCACCACCATTAGTAATAATCACTTCATCTATGTTGAGTATTTCCTTTAATTTAGCTTCTAACTCACTAATTTTATTTAACTCGTGCATAGATGAATTTAACTGAGGCAATAATTCCTTACCTTCTTCAGTTAAAATCATTCCCTGTTGTGTAAATCCCACAAGGCCATTATCTTTCATAATCTCCACGTGTGATCGTACAACTCGTTCTGATAATTTGCTAAGGATAGCTAACATGCGTCTACCAATAGGTTGAGCATATGATATGTGATTCAGCAGTATATAGCGTTCTTCAACAATTCGCATTAACTCCGGAGCTATTCGTTGATACACCTCCGATAAATCTTTCATGCTGTACCTCTTTCATCCCGCCGGTGCAGATTATGTCCCAGCGTTGATAAAAAAATATCCTCGCCTATATTCTACCTCATATGGTAGTGTCGCGCAAGTGATTTTACAAAATATTGTTAAGGAATTTACAGATGTGTGGAGAAAGGAAAGACACTCTACCGCAAACCAAAATCTTCGATTTAAGTGTTTGCTTGCAGAGTGTCTTCCCTTTCCGACTTATCCTTTGTACAAATTCCTCTACTTTATTTTATTAAGAATGCCTATGGTGACACTATCATTGAGTCGAGAATATAAGCTCGGTAACGTAAAGTCCAAAAGTCTTCGATTTAAGTGTTTGCTTGCAGAGTGTCTTCCCTTTTCGACTTTCCGTTGTACAAATTCCTTAACTTTATTTTTAAGAGTACCTATGTTGACACTATCATTGAGTCAAGAATATAAGCTCAGTGGCGTAAAGTCAAAAAGTCTTCGATTTAACTATTTGCTTGCAGAGTGTCTTCCTTTTTGTTACTTTTAACTGTATTTCTTATTTATCGGACCATATGTCTTGTGCCATAGGAAAGGCTGCCCATACTTTAGGCCAACCTGCATAGAAGGCAATATGTGTTAAAATTTCAGCAATTTCATCCTTAGTAATTCCATTTGCTTTACCCATTTGCAAATGTGCTTTTAGAGCTTCACCAGTTAATCCTTGAGAAACTAATGCAGTAATAGTAATAATTGAACGTTGTTTAGCTGATAATTCTAAATCACGACTCCATACTTCACCAAATAATACATCATCATTTAAATGGGCAAAAGTAGGAGCAAATTCTCCTAATACTTTACGCCCAGCTGTTTGCTTTGGTACAACCTTCCCTGATGTAGTCACCATTTCTGAATCTGAAACTTTCATAGTACTGCCTCCTGTCATATGAGAACTCACTTCATTAGCAGCTATACTTGTCATAGCTGTACTCACAATTAAACAAGTAATTGCCAAAATTCGCTTCACTTTCATCAATATTCACTCCTTCTACTTAACGTTCGCTTCCTTTCCCATGAAAGACAATATGTATTCGTCTTACTCATATGATTACTCTATACCTTGGAGCCAACTTCAAGTCAAGAAGTTTAATTATAATTTACCAACAAACTCTTATATTAATATTATTCTATTAACGAAATCCTTAACTTACAAAATTAATTAAAACTAACACATAAACAAAAGTAATTTATTTCTAGCTCTTACTTACTAAAGTTAAAACATATCCTAAAAGTTAGATCATATCACAAATCTAGCTATACTATTAATCCATATAAAAAGGACATGCAATAACTATATCATCGCATGTCCTTCTCTTACCACTCATATAATTTTAAATTTAAAGTTTAACTATTTAACTAATTTATATATTAAATAGTTTTCAAATGTTTAAGTGTTGCTAAATATATTTTCACTCCATTTTCTAAGGCACTAGTATCAAAACTCATATCAGGATGATGAAGACCGGGCTTTAAATCACATCCTAAACCAAAAAAGCCTGCTTTTAAATTAGGATAACGATTTGTATACACCCAAAAATCTTCACCACCAGGAGTTACTACCTCTGGCACCATATTTTCTTCACCTAATACATCAATAATCGCTGCTTTTAATAACTCAATACATTCTTCATTATGCTCTGCAGCTGTTAACATTTTACTGTCATCATATGCAACCGTACATCCATTAGCAGTTCCCGCATTAGTAATAGCCTGTATAACTTTACTATGAAGTTCCTTCATTGTTGGATTTAACTGAGCTCTCAAATCCCATGTTACAGCTGCACTTCCAGGAATGCTATTAGTTACTCCACTATCTGCATGAATCTGTGTAGCCTTTACACTGTAGGACTCTGTAGGACGCAAATGAATAGTATTAACAGCATTAATTGCAAGAACTGCAGCATCTAATGCATTAACTCCTAAATGAGGTCGTGCAGCATGACTAGTAACCCCAGTAAATGTCGCTTGAATAGTAGCTGAAGATGCATAATATATTGCCGCAACAGCTTGTCCATTGCTAGCTTCCTCTAACGGCCGTACATGAGCACCAAAAGCATAATCTACTCCTTCTAAAACACCGGCATCAGCAATTGCATGAGCTCCTGTTCCAAGTTCTTCAGCTGGTTGAAATAAAAATTTAAGTTTTCCCTGCTTAACAGAATAGTTTTTAATCACTTCTTCAGCAGTTGCTAAAAGCATTGAAGAATGACTATCATGTCCACATGTATGTCTAAGGACTACCTCACCATTAATATTATGTGCTAAACAATCCATATCAGCACGCAATAACACTGTTGGACCAGGATTTCCACTATCCAATGTCGCTACTACACCTGTTGTTCCGCCCACATTAGTCTCAACTTTGTCAAAACCAAATTCAACTAATTTATCAGCAATAAATTTAGATGTCTTAACCTCTTCAAAACCTAATTCTGGTATAGTATGTAAATAATTATAGTATGTTAGTACATTACTCATATAAGTCCCTCCTTAAATAATTAAACAGACAAAACTTTTCCAAAAGCTATTATTCTTATAAATACTTAATCAATAACTTCACATAACAGATAAACATTTTGATTAAATTTTTAAAAAATTTTAGTAATAGGGATTGAAAGAGTCCATGACTCTATATTATAATATTTTCATCTACTATACAAGTATATTTGTTCAAAGGAGGGCTACAAATGAAAATTCAAGAACAAAACCAAACTGATTGGAACCCCAAAACAAAATGGACTGACTACATTGCTTTAGCCGTAGCAATCTTATTTTTCTCGGGAATTTTTATGAAAGTTCAAGGCCATGCTTGGCTTGGCGCTTTCGACTTTACTACATTAGGTGGCAAATTTGGTATCATTAGTGGTGAAGGAAGTAAATTAAACTTCCTAGGTGTAAAAGGTGAAGGTGCACGACAAGGTTTTATTTTTGCTTTATCACTTATTCCATCTATTATGCTTGCCCTTGGTATTCTAGAAGTATTAACTGAATATGGTGCAATCCGTGCTGCTCACAAACTATTAACTCCGCTCTTATATCCTATTATGCGAGTACCAGGTAGAACTGGCTTAGCTTTAATCACTGATTTACAAAGCACTGATGCTGGCGCAGCCCTCACTAAAGAACTTTTCGATAATAAACAAGTTACTTTAAAAGAACTCATAATCATTGCTCAATGGCAATATAGTGGAGCTGGTATGATATCAAATTACTTTTCAAATGGAGCCGCTCTTTTTGGAGTATTAGTTCTCCCTTTATCAATACCATTAGTATGTATTTTTATTTTAAAATTCTTAGGTGCAGTACTTTGCCGTATCGCCTTAAATACCATTTATAAGGGGGACTTCACTAATGAGCAACAATAAAACAAGTAAAAATCCTTTCGATATTTTTATCATTGGTGCCCGTAAAGGATTTACAGTAGGTACCACTAATTTATTACCAAATGTATTAATGGCCTATACCCTAGCGCTTATATTAAAACTATTAGGCATATTAGATTTAGTAGGTGTTATATTTGGGCCAATTATGGCTGTCTTTGGTCTCCCTGGTGAAGCTATTACGGTATTACTAACCTCTTGGTTATCTTCTTCTGCTGGCGTAGGAATAGCGGTAAGTTTAATGGGACAAGGCATACTAGATGGTACAGGTGCAACTATCTTAATGCCGGCAATCTTCTTAATAGGCTCTCAATTACAATATATGGGACGCTTGTTAGGCGTTGCTGATATACCTGTTAAATATTGGCCTCTTCTTATATTACTAAGTGTAGTTAATGCTATAGTTGCCATGTTTATTATGCGTTTCTTAACATTAATGTTTTAATCCTATAACACTAAATATCCTTACAAAAAATAACAAATAATAAAAGAGCCCCTAATTAGGGGCTCTTTTATTATTTATAAATTAGAATTAAAATTATCTTTTATTCTATTAGTCGCGGTCAATATCCCACTCTGTAATTTGGCCTGTAGCTGCATCAATTTCAAATTCATATTCTACGCCATTGAAGAAGATTTTACCTTCATATACTTTACGGCCATCTTCCCAATCTGGATGTGCTTTATAAACATGAGATGCATTAGCACCAGGCACTTTTGCCAATGCGATTTCTGTAGCTTGATCTAAAGTAATTTCACCATTAGCTTGTGCAAACGTAAATGCACCTGCAGCTACCAAAGATAATGTTAATACTTTTAAAGACTTGTTCATTTTCATTAGTTACCTCTCTTTACGTTAAACATCAAATATAAACTATGCATAAATATATTATGTTATTTACTGTTTTCTATACATCTATTATATTCGATATATAGATATATGTCCAATGATAAAAAATCATATTCTATGCATTTAAGTAATGATTAATTATTTTTTAAGCTATGTTTTTTACAGAAAGTTATTCACAGCTAACTGCTCTTCTTATAAACCTAACTCTTCATCAATAAAAATAATTTCACAAGCCATACTGCTAGTAGGGCCCCACATAGTTACCATACCACGACAAATTCGTTCTGGACTTTTACAATCATAACACCGATCTCCCTTAATGGCACATGGAGTTTTTACCTTCAATTGTTGAGCTCGCTGTGGCGCTGCAATATTTCTAGCTCGCCATACAGCATCCTCATAAGTCTTTGTAATTTTATTCTTACCAACAACTAGATATAACTTTTTATGTCCAAACATCATGGAAGCTAAGCGATTTCCATTGCCGTCAATATTAACAATCTCACCCGTTTCAGCAATCCCATTCACAGAAGCAATATAAATCTCTGTATCCATTGCCCCATGCCGTGCTTTATCTGGTTCTTGTTGCCAGTGCCAATATACAATATTATGTGTTTCTAATAATTCAAATAACCCGATATCTCTTACTGTAGCAGAACCACCAATGCCAACTGACACCCCATTAATAACCTCATTTAAGTATTGTGCTGCTTCTTTACCAGTAGCAAATCTTTTAACTGTATAGCCACGAGTTTTTAAATTCTCAGTAATCTTTGTAAAATCCATATAAGACACCTGCCTTTAAGACCTATATATACAAATAGAACAAGAATTGGCTACCAATTCTTGTTCTATTGTCAAACTATTTAATTTTATACACTATATACGCTAACAGCTATTTCTCGTATTGTAGGAACATTATTTAGTACCAAAAATACGGTCCCCTGCATCACCAAGACCAGGTAAGATATAGCCATGTTCATTTAAGTCTTCATCAAGAGCTGCCACATAAATGCGCACATCAGGATGCTCTTTATTGACTACTTCTACCCCTTGTGGGGCCGCAACAAGACACATCAACTGAATATCACGAGCCCCTTTTTCTTTTAAAAGCGTAATAGCTGCTGATGCACTACCACCAGTAGCAAGCATAGGGTCAGTCACAATAATACGACGACCTGCTAAATCAGAAGGCAATTTGCAGTAATATTCAACTGGTTTTAAGGTTTCAGGATCACGATATAAACCTACATGCCCCACCTTAGCCATTGGCATTAATTCCAACAAGCCATTAACCATGCCCAAGCCAGCACGTAAAATAGGAATAATCCCTAATTTTTTACCAGCAATTTGTTTACCAATTGCTTTTACTAATGGTGTCTGAACTTCTACATCTTCCAAAGGTAAGTCACGAGTAATTTCGTAACCCATTAATAGTGTAATTTCTTCCAATAATTCACGAAAATCTTTTGACCCTGTTTCTACATTGCGAATCAAGGTTACTTTATGTTGAATCAAGGGATGAGTCATTACATTAACATTCATAAAATTTAGTGCCTCCTTATGCCTAAATACTGTGCATTACTTTGTGTGTACTATACATTATACTACAATCTAGTCTCTAATGTATAACCTGCTCACACTATGTGAAACTCTCTCTCTCTGCTACTCGTATTATAGATTAGGATACATAGGATATTTTTCACAAAGAGCAGCTACTCGTTTAGCCGCTTCTTCATGTTTTGCTTTATCTTCTGAGTTTTTAAGAACTAAAGCAATAATAGACGCAATTTCTTCCATATCAGCTTCTTTTAAGCCACGAGTTGTTAACGCTGGTGTACCCAAACGAATACCACTTGTTACAAAAGGACTTTCTGGATCGAATGGAATTGTATTTTTATTGCAAGTAATCCCTACTTCATCAAGTAAGAACTCTGCCACTTTACCAGTTAAGCCACAGCTACGTACATCTACTAACATTACATGAGTATCTGTACCACCAGAAACAATTAAGAACCCTTCTTTTTCAAGTGCTGCTGCTAATACTTTAGCGTTAGTGATAACTTGTTGTGCATATTCTTTGAAAGCTGGCTGTAAGGCTTCACCAAAAGCAACGGCTTTAGCTGCAATAACATGCATCAAAGGCCCCCCTTGAATACCAGGGAAGATTGCTTTATCAATAGCTTTTGCATATTCTTCTTTGCAAAGAATCATACCACCACGTGGACCACGTAATGTTTTATGTGTTGTAGTTGTTACTACATCAGCATATTCCACTGGATTTGGATGTAAGCCAGCAGCTACTAAACCAGCAAAATGAGCCATATCAACCATGAAAATAGCCCCTACTTCATGAGCAATATCAGCCATTTTCTTAAAGTCGATAATGCGGGAATATGCACTACCACCGCCAATAATCATTTTTGGCTTAGTTTCTAAAGCAATACTACGCATTTCATCATAGTCGATTTGTTGTGTTTCTGCATTCACACCGTACGGTACAATGTTAAAATATGTGCCTGATACATTAACAGGAGAACCATGAGTCAAGTGACCACCATGAGATAAGTTCATCCCCATAATAGTATCACCTGGTTTTAATAGTGCAAAATATACCCCAAAGTTAGCTTGAGAACCAGAATGAGGTTGTACGTTTACATGATCAGCGCCAAATAATTTTTTAGCTCGTGCAATAGCTAAATCTTCTACCATATCAACATATTCACAGCCACCATAATAGCGTTTACCAGAATAACCTTCTGCATATTTGTTAGTTAATACACTGCCTTGCGCTTCCATAACGGCTTCTGAAACAAAGTTTTCAGACGCAATCATTTCCAATTTATTACGCTGACGGCTCAACTCTAAATCAATACATTGTTTTAATTCTGGATCTTGACCTTTAAGAATGCTCATAGCATTACCTCCTACACACTCAACTCATAGTGCCTATGAAATAAAAGTTGTTTCCCAAATTATAAAGGCTTACGCCTCTAATTCAGCAATTTTAGCAACACGCCGTTCATGACGGCCCCCTTCAAATTCAGTAGTTAGCCAAATTTTTACGATATCTGTTGCTAGACCTGGGCCAATAACCCGTTCACCCATAGTAAGAATATTTGCATTATTATGCTCTCGCGAAGCATGCGCGGAAAATGTATCATGACAAAGTGCCGCACGAATACCCGCTACTTTATTAGCCGCAATACCAATACCAATACCAGTGCCACAAATTAAAATGCCCCGATCATATTCACCCGCTGCTACCGCTTTAGTTACTGGAGCTGCAATGTCTGGATAATCTACTGATGCTTCAGAATCAGTTCCGAAGTCAGTATAGTCCACGTTAAGCTCATCAAGAACCGCTTTTACAGCAGCCTTTAAATGAACTCCACCATGGTCTGCACCAATGGCTACTTTCATCCTATCCCTCCTAATCGCTACTTTGAAATATAAATATCTCTCACACTATTTTACTATGTCGTATTAAATCAAGCAACGACATTTGTACATATTCTAAAGATACTTGTCAATTTATAGAAAATAGTATTTATATTTAAAAATATCAATACTAACCAACAACTATAAATATCTCTAAAAAGTAACATTATTAGAAATTAATTAACCAATGAAAGTTAAGGTAAACTTATTTTAAATTAGCTAACCCTTTTGCTAATAAGGTTTTAATTTGAGCGGCACAGGCATCATATTCTTCTTGTGTGCCACCAAATGGGTCTGCTACATCTTCCTGAGTGCCAGCCCATTCACCTAAGGTCATTATTTTATCTTTCAAATCAGGGAATTGACGAAGTAATACGTTTTTATGATCAGAGGAAAGACCTAATATTAAATCAGCCGCATCAATTAACGCTTTAGTGAGTGGTCGAGACTGATGCATCGAAATATCTACCATATCTTTAACTGCCGTTTCAGCATATGGTGATACCCGCCCCCCTGGTGCTGTAAATAAGCCCGCTGATAGTGTAGTAATATCTTTATTTTCTTTTTCCGCCATTACACGCAATAAACCTTCTGCCATTGGACTGCGACAAGTATTGCCTGTGCAAACAAATAAAATATTCATAATAAACCTCATTTCCTAATAACTAAAGCCCTGATTATTATCGCTTAGGAATAGCATTTACAATTTTATAGCCGCTCGCCTTATCCATGCGATTCATGATAGCTCGCCCAAAACCTTGCCGTGGTACGCCCGTAGCAAATATATGAGTCACACCAGCATCATTGAACATCAATAAGGAGGCATATAATGAACGTGCTAACCCTCGATAATCTGCCGCATTGCCATAAATAGTAAATTCAAATGGCACCGATAAATCAGCCAAATATATGTCTAAGAATTGAGCCACTTCCTCATTAATTAAGAAGCCAAATCGTAATGGTTTTATATTATGCTCACCCGCCATAGCTTGCGTCTTTGCTTTATATTCAGCTTGAATTGATTCCATAGCTTCAATCATAGCTTCACTAATTAATTTAGGAACGCCTACATAAGTAGTCATTTCTCCATCTGGTGCATAGTGCTTATATTTCATTCCCGGTGCTTTGGGTGCCACATCTGGTGCTGTCAACGCTTCATCAAAATTTACCTGACTAACCACCTGACGTAGCATAGCGTCAGTTACACCACCGGGTCGTAATATGGTCACGCTGTCTTCACCACATTCTACAATCGTAGATTCCACACCTACCTCGCAAGGACCTGCATCAACAATCGCCTCAATTCGCCCTTTCATATCGTGGTATACAGCTTCAGCCGTAGTCGGGCTAGGTCGGCCTGAAATATTAGCACTAGGAGCCGCAATAGGCACGCCAGCCGCTTCTAAAATAGCCCGACAGACTTCATGGTCTGGAGAACGGATTGCTACACTATCAAGACCACCAGTAGCTCGAAGTGGCACTTTATCAGACTTAGGCAAAATGATTGTTAATGGTCCTGGCCAAAAGGCATCCATTAATTGTTTCGCAATAGGTGGAATTTCCTTTACTAAAGGTAGAACACTAGCCTGATTAGGAACATGTAAAATTAATGGATTATCAGACGGACGACCTTTGGCTTCATAAATACGAGCCATAGCTACTTCATCAAACCCATTAGCCCCTAAGCCATATACGGTTTCCGTCGGAATCGCTACTAATTGACCGTCCCGTAAGCGGGCGCCCAATTCAGCAATATCAGCGTCTTCTAATTGTCTATATATTTTAGTTTCTAATGCCATTTTAATCACCTATTTTCTGCCACCGTAATTCACGTACAATCCCTGCAATATCCGCATTAGCCACTACTTCACTATAACAGCCTACTGCATTAGCTAAAGCAATCACTTTCTCCGCTTGATCATACCCTATTTCAACAGCTAAATAGCCGCCTTTTTTCAAATACCGAGGAGCTTCTACTACTAAGCGCCGATAAAAATCAAGCCCATCAGCACCTCCATCTAACGCTAATATAGGCTCGTGCAATACTTCTGGTGCTAATGTTTTCACTTCTTCAGTAGGAATATAAGGCGGATTAGACACAATAATGTCAAAAGCCTCTTCATATTGTGAGTCCTGTTGTAAAGCACTAAATAAATCAGACATGCACAATTTAGCCCGTTCTTCTAACTGTAATCGCTCCCGATTAGACACTGCTACGGTTAAGGCCTCTTTACTAATATCAAGGCCTAAACCAGTCGCTTCAGGAAGATAATGTAACAAACTATATAAAATAGTCCCAGGTCCTGTACATACATCTAAAATATAAGAACTTTCTTCCTTAGGGATAATTGTTAAAATATCCTCTACCAACGTTTCTGTGTCTGGTCTTGGGATGAGTACATCTTTTGTAACTGAAAAAGTAAGGCCCATAAATTCTTTTTCACCAATAATAGCAGCTACACTATAACCCTTACCACGCTCTATGACTAAAGGACGATAAGCATCTAATTCAGCCTTAGTTAGCGGCTTATCATAATGTGTATAAAGATATATCCTATCTTTCCCCAATATATGAGAAAGCAGCACTTCCCCATCAAGGCGACTTGATTCGACGCCTTTGCCGAGAAAATACTGCTCTGTCCACTGGAGCAAACGACCAATCGTCCATAGCTCCTTAGGCATTTTGATCAGCCTCCTGCATTTTAGCAGCTTGATCTGCCGCAACTAAAGCTTGAATCAATTCGTCTAAATCCCCATTAAGCACGGCATCTAACTTATACAAAGTTAAATTAATGCGATGATCAGTAACACGGCCTTGAGGGAAATTATAGGTACGGATACGTTCACTACGGTCACCAGTACCTACTTGACTTTTACGATCAGCGGCTACACTAGCAGCTGCTTCTTGTTCTGCTTTATCTTGCAACTTTGCACGTAAAACGCGCATTGCCTTATCTTTATTTTTTAATTGGGAACGTTCATCTTGACAAGCTACTACAATACCAGTTGGTTTGTGAGTAATACGAACCGCTGATTCAGTACGGTTAACGTGCTGTCCACCAGCGCCACTGGCACAATAAGTGTCAATTTGAAGGTCCTTGTCGTTAATTTCAATGTCTACATCTTCTGCTTCTGGTAAAACAGCTACTGTTACAGTCGATGTATGAATACGACCAGACGATTCTGTTTCTGGTACGCGTTGCACACGATGTACACCACTTTCAAATTTCAATTTAGAATACGCACTATTGCCATCAACGGAGAATACGACTTCTTTAAAGCCTCCCAATTCTGGTGCATTCGCATCAATAATTTCACAACGCCAGCCCTGTGCTTCTGCATATTTCGTGTACATGCGGAATAAATCGCCAGCAAATAAAGCAGCTTCATCGCCACCAGCACCGCCACGAATTTCCACAATAACATTCTTTTCATCATTAGGATCTTTAGGCAACAATAGAATATGAAGACGCTCTTCTAGATCTTCTTTACGCTCTTTTAGCTCTTTTAATTCTTCTTGTGCCATTTCACGAAACTCTTCATCAAGACTTTTATCTTCTAATACTTCAAGTGCTTCATCAATGCCAGTTAACACTTGTTTATACTCGCGAAAAGCTTGTACTGTTTCAGTAAGACTAGCATGCTGACGTGTTAATTTTTGCCACTCTTGTTGACGAGCAATCACTTCAGGGTCACTAATGCGTTGCTCCAAGTCCATATATTTATCTTCAATAACTTGTAATTTATCTACTAATACCATGAATGGGTACCCCTTTCAGGTTAATTCTATCAATTTCTTCATCTTAATAACGAATTAATAACTAATTAATAACTAATTAATAATTGATATTCTACTTAATAACTAATAAGCTACTATCGTTATCTAGACAAAGTTACACTTCATAAGCATCTTCTTCGCTAGGTCTTACTTCTTCAAGAGCGCGAATAGCCACTTCAATTTGATCATCTTCGGGCTCTCGAGTTGTCATATACTGCAACCATAAGCCTGGTGTTATTAAGAGTTTTACCAAGGCGTTATCACTGCGACCAGCTAAGCGAATCATTTCATAAGCAATCCCTGCTACTACGGGCATTAAAACAACCCGTGAAAGGATACGCTCCCATAAACTAGGCCATCCTAAAAAAGCAAATACAAAGATACTTGTTACCATAACAATGAGTAAAAAGTTAGTGCCACAACGAGCATGTAACCGGGAATGATTACGCACATTCGCTACCGTTAAAGGCATATCACTTTCATAGGTATGAATGGTCTTATGTTCAGCACCATGATATTGAAATACTCGACGAATATCTTTAGTCTGTCCAATAACCCATATATAAAGCAAAAATAGAAGTAAGCGGATAGCACCTTCTATTAAATTCAATACAAAATGATTATCTCCTACACCAGGAATCCACTTAGCTGCATATGTTGGTAAAGCCAAAAATAATCCAATAGCTAATAAGGTAGAAATAACCATAGTAATGGCTATTTCCTTATTCGTCATTGTTTCTTCCTCTTCTCCGGCCGCTTTAGCTGAAAAAGATAACGCCTTCATACCAATCACTAAAGACTCATATAAAGCTACACAACCACGCAATAAAGGTTTCTTTAATATAGGATATTGTTCACTAATTGAACTAGTTGTAGTCCTATCGACTACAATCTGGCCACTCGGTTCTCTAACCGCTGTGGCTGTATACTTAGGGCCGCGCATCATAACACCTTCTATGACCGCCTGTCCACCTACAAATTTTTTAACTCGTTTTGTTTCCAAAGCGTCTCCTCTCTCAAACAAATATAGGCAGAGCCGAAGCTCTGCCGTATTATTTGTATAGCTAGACTACAGTAATTATTTACCGTAACGCTTGTTGAATTGTTCGATACGACCGCGAGCCTGAGCAGTACGTTGCTGTCCTGTGAAGAACGGATGACATTTGGAACATACGTCTACACGAAGGTCGTTTTTAACAGAACCAGTTTTAAACGTATTGCCACAACCGCAAGTTACGGTAGCTTCACCATAATTAGGATGAATTCCTTCTTTCATTCTATACACCTCTTTCCACTGTCCAAAACTATGCTTATTGATTATATCATGGAGAATCAGTTAATGCAACTTATTCAACTGAAAATGATAAAATTTTTCTTATTCGTCGGCCCCATCTTTTTCAGCTGCCTTTTCAGCAGCTTTAGCAACTTGACGTTCCGCTACAGATTCTTCATAAGCCGCTTCTAAATCTACTTCATTTAATAAATCGCGAAGCGCCAAAATTTCTTCTAGAGACAAAGTAATCCCCTTAGTCATACCATTGTACTCACTGTCCCAAGAGCGAAGATCAAATTTAGGGTTATAACGTCCCCAACTAGTACAAGTTAACTGCTTTTTCCAGCCATCTTTATTTTCAGATAAAGTGCCAAGTACTTTATAAATCTCAAAATTTACTACAGCCATTACGTACCTCCTAGTCTATTCCTTTACTTTATCCCAATTCCTCAATCCTGTCAATTCGTTACTTCAGCCGGTGGCACAATTTCAGCCGCCATAGTTTCAATAGCAGTCTGCCAATCCTTGTCTGCTTTTTCTAAGGCTTGTTTACGTGCTTCTCGCGCTGTTTCAAATTGTCCGGCTAATTCAGCTAGGGCCTCTTCCTTAATAACACTACGCCGTACACTGCCCATCAACTGCAATAAGGCCGCTGATGATAAAACCATCTGAGCTAATTTAGTTAATACAGCTTTCCCTTTTTCACTACGGAAATAGGTATACCAAATATAGGCAGCTTGCGCATTCGTAAATAACCAATATGCGTCTGTGTCCTGAGATACATCCACCTGTTCGACTAATTCTGCATACGCCACTTCATCCAAAGCTTCACCGCTAGGACGGCCAGGCTGTTCAACAAGTTTTAACTGCACATCTAAGCCCTGACGTTCTACTACTAGACGAGTCGCTTCATAAGCACTAAAAATCTTCTGCACATATAAAGGCACTTTAGGATCTAATGAGGTAAAGCCATCTTCACCTAACGTAGGCAATTGCGCCTTCATAGCAGGTTCTACACCACATAGTGATAAACCATACTGCACTAACGAAAACGTATCCATAGAGGCTAATACTTCATGTGGCAAGGCAATAAATGGTGTACTGCGCCAGCCATCGTCTATAACCTCACGAATCTCCAATCCTACTTTTTTTACATCATAATTAGTATATACAAACTCATATGTCCCTAAAGGAGCCCATTCCCGTACAGTTTGCAAACGCTTTTGTAAAAGCATATATTGTACTGCCATACGATTCATGCCTACCTGGTCCTGAATCGCACTAATAGGAATAAAATAATGAGCCGTGCCTAATTCTGTAATATTGCCTACACGGGTTGCTAACTCTTCCATTATCTGTACAGGTGCTCGGAATAAACCAGTCGATGCCGCAATAATATGGTCAAAAATTACATCGTCTGGCCATTCATTTATGACTGGTGCCAATGGATATAATTGCTTAAATAAGTTATAGCATGTCTCTGATGGCGTATACAATAATAAACGCTCTACTGGCAGAGTTTGTAGAATCTCTTCAGCTAAGCTAGCATATTCTTCAATAAAGGCAAGTAAAATAATACCTTCCGTGGATTTATGTGTTTCAATAATTTCCTTAAATGGCAAACGCCATTGTTCACCACTTACAATCCCTTCCACATAACCAGTTTCACTAATAAAATCCATCACTTCTATTGCAAACGATGGGCCATACACTCGTTCAAAACCCGCTTGATCATAAGGAATGGGACCAAAAACCTCTACTGTACTCTGCGTAGCTAATTCATATAGCTTTTCACCAGTAATCCCCCATTGACGAACTTCAGAACTACCTTGTAATATTTGATCCAATACACGAAAGCGCAAAAGTTCTGTTACTACGTCACTTCCCGTAACTCCTAGCTCTTTAAATTTATTAATTATACTTTGCATTGCTTCTTTCAATTTTATGCCTCCTTACCCGCTGACGGACATACATGAGCCAACGGACATTCACCACATACAGGTTTGCGGGCCTTGCATATTTTACGACCATGCCAAATCAACCAATGATGTGCCGCACTCCATTTTTCCATGGGAATCGCTTTTTTAAGTTTTTCTTCTACCGCTTCAGGTGTCTTGCCACGTGCTAAGCCTAAGCGATTAGACACTCTAAACACATGCGTATCTACAGCAATAGCTGGTATATCAAACAAAACAGAAATTAGTACATTCGCTGTTTTACGCCCTACTCCTGGCAATTGTACCAATTTGTCAAAATCTGCTGGTACTTCACCACCATAGGTATGCACCAAAATATCGCAAGTTTTAATTAAATTAGCAGCTTTTGCCCGATAGAGACCACAATCACGAATTAGTACTTCTAACTTTGCAGTACCTAAGGCAAGCATGTCAGCTGGATCACTATAAGTAGGAAATAAACGATTCGTAATAATATTAACTCGCTCATCCGTACACTGTGCCGATAATACAACCGCCACTAATAATTCAAAAGGACTATTATAATGTAGTGCCGGCTTGGCATCTTTATATATAGTTTCTAATATTTCAATTTGTTCTGCTTTAATAGCTTTAGTTACACGCATTATTATAGACTCCTAATGCCATTATCGAATACCTATTCACTATGTGCTATCACTCATATCTTACATGACCGCTAAAGAATTAATTGCTTCTAAAAATAAAAATTAGATACTTTTAAAAATCTATCTCTAACACTGATAGCATATAATCTTCTAATTCATATTGTACCATAAACAATCAGTAAACCTCATACTTTTACAATTATATCACTAACATTAGGGAAACATCAAACAACACACCTTCTAAAAAGCCCCTTCTATTGCCCCCTATATCTTATAGTTTCGCATAGAACCTCATTGACCGATATGATATAATAATTACATATTACTACTTGGGAGGATTGTATGGAAATTAATGATGTGTTAGCTCGTATCAATGAATTAGCTCATAAAAAGAAGTCCGGTCAAGCCTTAACAGAGGCAGAATTGGTTGAAAAAAAAGAATTATACCGTATTTATCTCGACTTTATTCGGGGCCAAGTAAAATCACAACTGGACCGCGTTCAATTTGTCGACGAAGAAACGGGAACTATTACACCGGCCAAAGATTTAGCAGCTGCTAAGGCTAAAAAACAGACTCATTAAACTATATAAACATAAAAAAAATCCGGTAACTAACCTATAAAAATTAGTTACCGGATTTTTATATTAACATCTTACTTACATTGTATATTCTCAAATCTTCTCTATATCCATAGAAAACATAGAGAAAATCTTACATCAATTCACTTATAACTACTTTTATAAATGACCTAATCGATGCATTACATTATATACAGTTTTAGCTAAACCATGCATTTGACGCTTAGGAATGCTACAAGCAGCAATACGAATACCATGTTTTAAAGCAATGACATACACATGATCTTTTGTTAATTCCTCAACAATTTCTTTACTATGTTCAGTAGGAATCGTCAAGAAGAAACCACCACAATATGGCAAGCAAGGAACGCCCAATTCTTTCGCTTCTTCTGTAAAAATATGAGCACGTTCTTGCACCAATTCACAATATTCAGCACGTTCTTTTTCATGAGCAGCCAACTTAGCTGGATCATTTACAATATTCGCCATAGTGCGCATAGCTGGACGACAAATATTAGACCAAGTAGCACGAGATGTTAAAGCATTAATTTCTGTAAATTCATTATTAACATCTTTATCAGATGTAATACCAATCATCGCGCCAACACGCTGACCATACATAGTAAAGCCTTTAGATAAACTATAGCAAGCTACTACTAAAATTTCTTTTGGTAATTGGCTAAACTTTTTAAAGAAACGACGTACTGTTTGCTTTTCACCAGAGTAATCAATATATGCAACGTCACAAGCAATAATAACTTTATTCTTGCCACTGCCTACTAACTCCTTAGCAAAACCAATGACTTTATCCCAATCTTCATCCGTTAAGCTAAAACCTGTAGGATTATTACCAGGTGTATTGAAAATTAACACTACATTTTCCTGATTAGCGGCTACTTCTAAAGCTTTTGCTTTAAAAGCTTCGAAGTTAAAATGCAAACTTTCATCAAACAAAGGATATGTTTCTAAACGACGGTGATTATCACCACAAATTTGTTCATAAGCACCCCAATACCAATCGGCTGTAAGAACCACATCTTCTGGGTTAGTATAATTATGAACTAAATGATGAATCCCACCAGTACCACCAGCCGTTGCCACAGCTGAAATTAAAGCGTCTGGTCTTGATTCACCAAAGCACTCTTTTTGAGCAGCTTCTAAAAATTCTGGCAAGCCTGCAATAGGCGCATATGCAGTATATTCATTGCGTGGTAAATGCAAGTATTCATGTTCTACGGCTTTTAAGAAGACAATATTCCCCTCTTCGTCCATAATAGAACCCAAGGTGCCATTCAATACATTTTCTTTCCCATTTTGTCGAGCATCTTCCTGTGCTCGTGCATTCATGACGAAAATATTATCTTTTGCTTTTTTGCCACGGGCGTGCGCAGCAGCCATACTCATAGTCATTTATAACACCATCCCATCTTAAGTTAATAATTCCTTACTTAATAATAACTAAAATAGGTGTCTCTTACAAGCGGAAATGCATTGTTTTTCAAAAGAATATTGTATACACTATTGTGTCTATTTTATATACTATTTTTTCTAATAATTAGATTAAAAAAGCCCGTGACTATAGAAATCTATAGTCACGGACTTGATTAATCACTAGCTATTGCCTAGTAGTAACAACTCTAGATAATATTAGAAGTTGTAACCTACGCCAGCATGTAAGCCTTTAACAGTGCCACGATCGCCATCTACACTGTATTTATCATATTGATAATATACATTAAGATCTAAATCTTCGTTTAACTCATAAGCAGCACCGATTTGATATGTATTTTTGATGTCATTACCAAAACCGATTTTAGCATAACCATTAAGTTTGTCAGCTAATGGCACATGACCAATTACACCAGCTTGCATACCAGTTTCATGATCGCCAGCTGCTTTAATGTATGTACCAGCACCGTATACGTTTACATTTGGATGGATTTTATATACAGCTGCTAATTGATGATCTTTCAAATCGCTCTGATCATCAAGATTTACTTTGCTATAAGCATATTGTAAAGCCCATTTATCGCTTAAAGCAGTTTGTAAGTTAGCACCAAAACCATCAGCATGACCGCTTTCGCCAGTTACGCTTTGGTTAAAGCT
Organism: Veillonella intestinalis; assembly: GCF_943193155.1. Lineage (GTDB taxonomy): Bacteria > Bacillota > Negativicutes > Veillonellales > Veillonellaceae > Veillonella_A > Veillonella_A intestinalis. The sequence continues at coordinate 43,485 of NZ_CALPDB010000002.1, forward strand.
GTATTCAACACCCACTTTGCTCTGACCTTCGTTAATGTCAGTTACAGGTACAGCAGCTGCAAAAGCAGCGCCAGTTAACATAGTAGAGGCTAAAGTAGCCACGAATAATTTCTTGTTCATAAGGTACCTCCTCAAATCTCAACACAAAACTAATTATTTAATTAGCGTTTCATAAATGTAGGAATTTCTGGCCCTACGGTTCCAAATGGAGATTTTGTCACACCTGTTTTAGGTTGCGCCCCGAAGCCAGTAGCTACAACAGTAATTTGTACGCGATCTCCAAGGTTTTCATCTATAACGGAACCAAAGATAATATTTGCTTCTGGATCCGCTGCTTCGGAAATGATTTCAGCCGCTTCGTTAATTTCGAATAAGCTTAAATCATTGCTACCAGTAATATTCAAGAGAATGCCTTTAGCCCCTTCAATAGAAGTTTCTAATAATGGGCTATTAATTGCCATTTTAGCAGCATCAACAGCACGGTTTTCACCTTCGCCGATACCAATGCCCATCAAAGCTTCCCCTTGATTAGTCATAATAGTTTTAACGTCAGCAAAGTCAAGGTTAATAAGACCTGGTACTGTAATCAAATCAGAAATACCTTTAATACCTTGACGAAGCACATCGTCAGCCGTACGGAAGGCTTCATTCAATGGAGTCTTTTTATCCACAACTTGCAATAATTTATCATTAGGAATCACAATAATTGTATCTACTTTGCTAGTTAACATTTCAATACCTTTATCAGCTTGATTTTTACGACGTTTACCTTCAAAAGTAAATGGTTTTGTTACAACACCAACAGTTAACGCACCCATTTCACGAGCACATTCTGCTACGATTGGCGCTGCACCAGTACCAGTGCCACCACCCATACCAGCAGTAACAAATACCATGTCGGAACCTTGAAGGGCTTTAGTAATTTCTTCACGACTTTCTTGAGCAGCTTCTTCCCCTACTTCTGGGTTAGCACCGGCACCAAGACCTTTAGTCAATTTTTCACCTAATTGGATTTTTGTTGTTGCTTTTGAATTATCTAATGCTTGTGTTTCTGTATTGGCTACCAAGAACTCTACACCTTGAAGGCCACTGTCAATCATACGATTTACGGCGTTGCTTCCGCCACCACCGACACCAATAACTTTAATACTTGCGAATTCCGACATTTACGTTCCTCCTCCTGTTGCCCGTAAGATTTATATGCCCTTTATTTCAAACTAAGTGATTATATTCAATATTATTATAACTAGTTTCATTTCATTTTACACTATTTTTTTTATTTTTTCCACTCTTTTAAGTAAAAGTATACCTTATTTTGTACGTCTTGACAAAAGTAATCGACGAATTGCTGCGGTATTTTGGAACAATCGTAAGCCAAAACTGATTAATGCAACATAATAGAGGTCGATACCAACAAAATTGCCCAAGAATACTAACAAAGCGGCTAATAGTGAATTTGAAAAGAAACCGGTCAAAAAGATAGATAAATTAAAGATACGCTCTAAGGCTGCTCGAGTGCCACCAAATACACTATCCAAAGCGGCTAATAAGGCAACCGAAGTATATTTAGCATAAATAGGTGAAATTTCTAATGGAGTTAACACGCCAATAGCAATCCCCAAAATTAACCCGCCAGCGATAAATAAATACATCATTATTTTTTACCGCCTCCTTGATTAAGCTCTTTTAAATGTTCCTCCTTAAAGGTTCCTGAAAAAGCAGGTACTACAATGTTATCTTCTTTTTGGATTTTTAATTCAATCCCCCAATATTTTAAAGATTCTACTACACCACCACGCATGGTTAAAGCGGCTGATAATGTTTTTGGATCACCAATGGCCTTAATAACAAAAGGCGGTGCAAATACTTTACCATTTACCATAACCGTTGGTCCTGCACAACGTACCTCTGAAGTGCCTACTAAGCGCTGATCATTAATAGCAATGGCCTCAGCACCACCAGCGCGCAATTCATTGAGAACACGTAATAAATCTTCATCATGAATTAAATAGAGATTGGGATTTTCATTATCTTTTACGGGAACTTTACTGTCATTAATTGTAATGACTACTCCTGGACCACTCACATCAGTGAGGCCCGCTCGTTGTTTTAATAAGTTAATATCACTCACTGCACTAGCAGTGGCATTATTTTTTTGTATTGCTTCTAATTGCTGACGTAGTTCATCCCGTTCCTTTTCAACTGCCGTCAGTTCACGTGCTAAATCTCCTGTACGCTGTAAATGAATGTTGCTAGCCGCAATACTTTGCGTCATTTTATATTGCCCTACCAACATGACGCCTAACAACATGCTTACAGCGGCTATCGCCCAACGACCTTGCTTTAACATGCTTCCTCTTCCATTATTATATTAAGGCGTCTTAATAAAGGGCGCCTTTACATTCACATCTAAATATTGTGCTGCTACTCCACGAGCCTTTACATCTCGCAGCATATTTTCTGATAAAGGCCCTTTTTTATCTAGTTCACTCGTATCCCCCAAGTGCAATGGTAAACCATCTACCGTATAAGCAATTAATTGTTGCGTGTCCCCTACATTAATTTCAGCAATTTGTTTACGCCCCTCTGCACTAATAGAACCTAAATATGTTAATGTCCCTTTGATAACAGCTACATCAATCATATCTCCCAATAATACATTTCCTAATTTAATTCCGGAAATAATGGGCGCGGATGTATCTTCAATAGCTGGTCCTAAATTAATAACACGCCCAGATGAATCTAAAGTGGCAAAACCAAATTGAGTCGCCACTACAGCTGCAGCCTGACGTTCCGTTATATTTACTTGTAAAGTCAAAGGTAATACATAGGTAACTTTAGCTGTTTCCACGCGTAAATCATGTTGTAAGCGTTCTTCCAATTGCCCACTATTAATCTGTAATAAATTTACAGGATAGCGAATATTACCAGCTGCCATTACATCAGACACCGTCACTTTATCACTACCGACTACTTGGATTGTACCAAAAGGAATAGGCAGCATAAATAATAGCGCCCAAATAATTAGTAGCGCCCCACCACCCCAAACAACACGTCGTCGCCAAGCATGAGGTCGTTTTGGTGGGCCTGGCGGTTCCTCTGAATTGCCAGAACCACCCATATCATCTTGATAAGTGCCAAACTCATTAGGCTGATGAAAATCATGCAACTGACCAAACTCTGATGACTGTGGCGGTATAAAGCGAGATTGAGGGTTTGGTTTTACAACATCATCACTATTTTGCTCAGCCCAATGAGACCAATTAGTTTCATTGGGCCCTTTGTGCATATGCTGATTTGAACTAGATGAATACTGACGAGTCTCTCCGTTCATCTTGTTATCTCCACATTTAATTAAAACTTACCTAAACCAGCAGATAATAAAATCTTTTCACATAAGGTTGGAAAATCAATCCCCATAGCATTAGCTGCCTTAGGTACCAAAGATGTAGCCGTCATACCAGGCACTGTATTATACTCTAAAACAAATGGCTCACCTGCGCTATTGGTCATAATATCAACACGGATAACACCGCTACATTGTAATTCATTATAAACAGTTTCACCAATGGATTGCATTCTAGCCGTTAACTTTTCATCAATTGGTGCAGGCACTAAATAATCGGTTGCGCCAGTCGTATACTTTGAAGCATAATCATATTCCCCAGAATGAGGGCGAATTTCAATCACTGGCAAGGCTTTACCATCTAATACAGACACAGTAAATTCACGACCATCTAAATACTGTTCAACCACTAAAATATGGTCAAAAACTAACGCTTCTTTTACCGCTGCTGCTAACTCTGTTTCTTGACGAACAATAACTACACCAATACTAGAACCTTGTGTAGCCGGTTTTAATACAACTGGGTACGTAAAATTAGCCTTAATATGCGCTATAATAACATCTTCACTTTGCTGTTCATGATTATATGATACCGCTTGTGCTGTTGGAATCTGGGATCCAACAAAAACATCTTTACTAATTTTCTTATTCATCCCTACGGCTTGAGCCATAATACCTGAGCCCGTATAAGGGATGCCTGCCATTTCAAGTAATCCTTGTAACGCACCATCTTCCCCAAACTTACCATGTAATGCATTAAATACAACATCTCCCTTAAGGGCTTTAATATCTTGCAATACCTGTTCTGGTACTAATTCTAGGGTTTTAACTTTATAGCCAAGACCATCTAAAGCCTTAGCAATGGCTTCACCGGTACGCCGTGAAACTTCTGCTTCTTTCGATGGACCACCCATTAATACGATAATTTGTTTATCCTTCATGATTATTCCTCTTCTAATGTTGCTAACAACTTAGGACCGTATTGACTAATACTGCCAGCCCCCATAGTAATGACTAAATCATTAGGCTGCAATACAGCTTTTACTACTTGTGGTACATCCTCTACATTAGCAATATAATGCACGGTCTGTCCTGTAGTCGCCTCTACCATCTTAGGAATAGATTGTCCATCAATCCCTGCTATAGGATCTTCACCAGCACTATAAATATCAGTAATAAACAGCACATCGGCTTTTTGAAAAGCCTGACCAAATTCCTTTAACAATAGATTTGTTCGAGTGAAACGATGAGGCTGGAATACACAAACTACACGATGAGATTTCAAAGCTTTAGCGGCCCCTAAGGTAGCGGCAATCTCAGTTGGATGATGGGCATAATCATCGACAACCCACACATCTTGACTGTGTCCCTTCGTTTCAAAACGACGTTTAGCACCTGTAAATTTTGCTAAACCGGCAACAACAACCTCAACAGGAATACCACAGCGAATTGCCATAACTAAAGCCCCTAGAGAATTAAGTGCATTATGTGTGCCAGGCACTTTTAAACGAACCGTAGCTATATGCTCAGACGTATGATAGGCATCATACACTAAAATACCCTTTTCATAACGAATATTCTGTACAGTATATTCATTGCTTGGCGCTAAGCCATAGGTGATAAACTGACGAGCCACTTGTGTCATTATCTGTTGAATATTTGAATTATCACCACATACAACAGCAACACCGGTATCAGGTAACTTACCAACAAATTCACCAAAGGCAACTAATAAGTTTTCCATAGTCCCATAATGGTCCATATGATCATTTTCAATGTTAGTGATGACGATTTCATGAGGATTCAATTTTAAGAAAGATCCATCACTTTCATCGGCCTCAGCAATACTGTATTCGCCCTGTCCCCACTGACTGCTACCACCTAAATAATCTACTTCACCGCCAATAATAACAGTAGGATCTAGGCCTGCTTCCACAAAGATTTGGCCTAACATAGAGGTCGTAGTTGTCTTGCCATGAGCACCAGCTACAGCAATGCCTTTTGTAATATCCAATACTGCCTTTACAATATCAGAACGGTGTAAAATTGGAATGTGCTGCGCTTTAGCTGCTACTAATTCAGGATTATCCTCATGAATAGCCGTTGAGCGAACTACAGCATCTACTCCATTTACATACTCTGCATTATGACCAATATGAATGGTGGCGCCCATCTTACGAAATCGTTCAGTTACTGCTGATTCTTGAATATCAGAACCAGATACGTCAAAACCTTGACTGATTAATATATTGGCAATAGCTCTCATTCCTGAGCCAGCAATGCCAATGAGATGTATTTTATGAATACCATCTAGCATGGTCTAATCGCTCCTTATAATTTATTTTGCAATATCTAGGGCTAATTGAGCTATATCATGTGCGGCCTGTGGCTTGCCTAGTGATTTGGCCGCTACAGACATACGAGCACGCTCCGCTGGATTTTCCATAAAAAATTCAATTTCCCCAATTAAATCATTTCCTTGTAACATTTTATCCACTATCATACGCGCTGCTCCAGTACTTACTAAAGCTCGCGCATTATAGGTTTGGTGATCTTCAGCCGCATAGGGATAAGGAATTAAAATAGAGGGAATGCCTCTTACTGTTAATTCAGCTAACCCTACAGCCCCTGCACGGAACACTGCTAAGTCAGCAGCTGCTAAAGCTTTTGGCATTTCATGTAAATATGGCAAAATCACTGACGTATCGCTATAAGCTTGACCATCCTCAATGCCTAAAGCAGACAATACACGCTCATATTCACCAGTACCTGTTACATGAATTAGCTTAATGCCTTTACGATTTTTAAAATGCTTATGCACCTCTATCATAGCTGTATTAATACTACGAGCTCCGCGAGAACCACCAGCAATTAACACCGCAAATTCGTCCTCTTTGAGATTAAAGAAGGCGCGTCCCGTTGCCCGTGTATCTACAAGTACCTCTGGCCGTACAGGATTGCCTGTATAAACAATCCGTTTAGCTCCTTCAAAAGCCTTTTCAGCCTCTGCAAAACCAACGGCTACTACATCTACAAAGCGGCTTAAAATTTTATTAGTAATGCCACCAATCGTATTTTGTTCCTGAATTAAAGTAGGCACATGCCGTAAAGCAGCAGCTAACAAAATAGGACCGCATACATAGCCACCAGTACCAATGACAATGTCTGGTTTAAATTCTGAAATAATACGATTGGCCTTTACTAAAGAGCCTAATGTTTTACCCAAAGTTAACAAGGCACGGAATGAAAGATTACGGTTTAGTCCTTCTACGGGCAATGTTTTAAAAGGAATTCCTTCTTTAGGTACTAAAGTAGCTTCCAAGCCCTTTTCAGTACCAATATAAAGAAACTCAGCCTCTGTCATGGACGCTATTTCTTTATAAATCGTAATGGCTGGATAAATATGTCCTCCAGTGCCACCACCGGAAATAATTATACGCTTCATGACAATGACCCTTTCTTCTCTACTGTTGATTCAACTAATTCTTTTAGAGCATATACTTCATTTTTAAAATCATCGCCTCGTTCTTCAAAACAATGATACCAGTCAAAACTAGAACAAGCTGGTGATAGTAGAACAACGTCTCCATGCTTAGCTAGTTCATACCCTTTAGCTACAGCTTCCGCCATAGAACGAACTTGATAAACATTCGTTACCCCAGCTACTTTCGCTGCCTCAGCAAAACGTTGAGCCGCTTCCCCCATTAAGATTAAATCACGAACACGCGCCTTAACGAGTTGCATAAACTCACTTAAATCAGTCATTTTATCATGACCCCCAGCTAATAAAATAATAGGCTCTTTAAAAGCTTCAATGGCTTTAATGGCAGAGTCTGTATTTGTTGCCTTCGAATCATTAAAATAACTAGCTCCAGCAATATGAGCTACTGGTTCTAACCGATGTTCTACCCCAGTAAACTGTGCAATTACAGTATGGAGTTGCATAGCTGATACGCCTAACTCATAGGCCAAAGCAATAACCGCCAAAATATTTTCAATATTGTGACGGCCTGGTAATTGAATCTCATCTGTTCCGATGATTAATTCAGCTACACCTTCACGCACTGCATAGCACTGACCATTTTCAAAATACGCTCCATCCGTCACACTATGGTTCTGACTGATGCAAAGTACTTTGCCCGGTACACGTGTTTGCATACTAGCTACTAAGGGATCATCCACATTAAGCACCGTACAATCACTCGCCGTTTGATGCATAAAAATTTGTTCTTTCGCCGCTTGATATGCTTCCATAGTTTTATGCCGTTGTAAATGGTCTGGTGTAATATTTAACACTAACGCACCTACAGGCTTAAAAGTCTTCACTGTTTCTAACTGATAACTAGATAATTCAGCGATTAAATACCCATCAGCCGAAATTTCATAAGCAGCTTCACTCAAAGAGGCTCCTATATTGCCACCAACTTTAATTGGTTTGCCCGTTTGCGCCATAACTTCACCTAATAAGGTAGTTGTTGTAGTTTTGCCATTTGTGCCAGTTACCCCTAAAATAGGTGCTTTGGAAATATCATAGGCCACTTCTACTTCGCCTACAATATCTATGCCTCGTTGTTTAGCAGCCACCAAAATAGGAATCGTCAATGCAATCCCTGGGGACACAACAATGCGATCTACATTAGCCAATAAATCTTCATCTTGACGCCCTGTAATAATGGTTACATGACCTTGCGCTAACAGCGTTGTTTCAGCAGCCGTTAAAGTCACGTCTTTATAATCATTTAACACCACTTGAGCCCCTAATAGGCCGAGTACATGGGCCGCGCCAATCCCACTGCGCCCTGCTCCCAGTACTAAAATTCGTTTTCCCTTGTACTCCATAATAACGCCTACCTATCGCAATGTATACATCAATAAACCAATAACAGCAAATGCACAGCTACCAAGCCAGAAACGAGATACTACTTTTTGTTCGCTCCACCCAGATAATTCAAAATGGTGATGAATCGGACTCATCTTAAACACGCGTACCCCTCGTGTTTTAAAAGAAGCCACTTGAATAATTACGGACAGTGCTTCCATAACAAAAATCCCACCAATAATTACTAATAATAATTCTGTCTTAGTTAAGATTGCCATGCCTGCAAAAGCACCGCCTAACGCTAAGGAACCAGTATCGCCCATGAATACCTTGGCTGGATTTGCATTAAAATATAAGAATCCTAATACAGCACCACAAAGAATTATACCAAAGAAGGCGACACTCGTTTGAAAGGCCAACATACCAATGACTGTATACGCAATGGCTGCCGCTGCTGAAGTTCCAGAAGCTAAGCCATCTAAGCCATCAGTCAAATTAACAGCATTAGTCGTGCCTACAATAATCATAAATACTAACACATAGTAGAACCAACCTAAGTCAACAGTAATATCAGTTAAAGGAATCCACACCGTTGTAGGAATCACTAATATTTCGGTAGCAATATAACAGAAAATAGCTGACATAATAATCTGGCCTAAAAACTTCTGTTTAGCTGTAAGCCCTAAATTGCGTTTTTTTACTGATTTAATAAAATCATCTAAGAAACCCAGTAAACCATGCCCTAATGTCAAAAATAATAATACCCAAGTAGCCATATGAAATGGTGAAAATATCAATACGCTAATCACCATAGCCGCCAGCATAAAAAGACCACCCATAGTCGGGGTCCCAGCCTTAGCTAAATGCGCCTGTGGTCCATCTTCACGAATGCTCTGCTGCGCATGTAAACGGCGTAACAAAGGGATTCCTACTTTTCCTAATACTAACGTTATTACTAAAGTTGTAATAAACGCAAACAATAATTGCATGGTCATTCTAACAATCGCTCCTTAAAGATAAGTGTAAAGCCTCCTAACAAAGGCTTGCAAGATACATAACTAACATAGCCTCTAAGTCGCTAAGGGACTGTAAAAAATAAAGGCCGTTATCTATGGTAGTACATCTATGGCTGTAATGCAAATAGATTTCGACCTTTTTGAAAAATATCGTTTACTATTTATGTTTTATGCACAATCGTCTCTATTTCAAAGACTCTCTATCCCTTAATTCAGAAACTACGCGCTCCATTCGTAAGCCTCGTGATCCTTTCACTAAAATTACGTCACCTTTAGCTCGTTCATCCCAGTATGTATTTACCATATCTAAATGGCTATCACAAATTTTAGCTACCCGAATACCTGCTGTTTTAGCTTCCCGTGCAATAAATTTGGCAGCTTCCCCAAAAGTATATACTTGGTCATAACCTTCAGCTACTAATAAGCGCCCAATCTCACGATGGTTCGCTTCGGTATAATCCCCTAATTCAAGCATATCCCCTAGCATAGCAATTTTTCGCTTACCTTCTAATTGCCCCATAGCTTTAATAGACTCTGCCATAGAGGCTGGATTCGCATTATAAGCATCATTAAGGGCCACAATATCTCCAAAAGAAACTATTTCTTGACGCATAGGAATGCCAGTAAAGCTACCCAATGCTTTAGTAATTTTTTGTGAAGATACGCCTAATGCACGACCTACAGCAACAGCGGCTAACGCATCGTACACATTATGATCCCCAATCATAGGTAAAAATATATCAAATACTTCATCAAAACAACGGCAAGTAAATTTAATACCATCTTTTTTATAGCGCAACTGAAAACCAGATACGGTAGCATTCTCTTTGATACCGTAAAAGATAGTCTTACCTTCCGTTAAAGTTGCCATTTGTCGCACTAATTCATCATCTTCATTTAAAATAGCTGTTCCCTCTGGCGGAATATGACGAATTAATTCACTTTTAGCTTTGCCTATATTTTCTCGAGAACCTAACAATTCAATATGACTATTACCTACATTTGTAATAACGCCTACAGTTGGTTCAGCAATACGAGCTAATTCATCAATTTGGCCTAGGCCTCGCATCCCCATTTCAACCACGCAGGCCTCATGTTCTTCTGTCAATTGTAACAGCGTTTTTGGTAAGCCAATTTCATTATTAAAATTCTTTTCAGTTTTAAGCACTTTAAATTTAGCTTCTAATACAGTAGCAATCATTTCTTTTGTCGTAGTCTTACCAGATGAACCAGTAACAGCTACTACAGGAATCACAAAGCGACGGCGATGATAATTTGCTAGTTGTTGGTACGCTAACAAGGGGGAATCTACTTCGATGCAGATTAAATCACTAATCCCTCGTCCTTTCCCAACTAAAGCACCTAACGCTCCCTTAGATTTGGCCTGTTCTAAGAAGTCATGGCCATCAAAGGTATCACCGGTTAAAGCTACAAACAAAGAGCCTTCTTCAATGGTACGCGTATCGGTTGACACATTCGTAAACATTGTTTGTTTTTTTGAATCACCAGCATAGGTACCACCTGTAACGGTTAACACCTCCTGGAGCGTAAATTCTGCCATCCTTATCTCTCCTTCAATGCTTCGCGTGCTACTTCTCTATCATCAAAATGAATCGTTTTATCTTTCAAAATCTGATAATCTTCATGTCCTTTACCAGCAATAATAACTACATCGCCAGCTTCAGCTTGCTTAATAGCTTCATGAATAGCAGTACGTCGATCTACAATAATTTCATACGATGAATCTGGTCGAAGTGCTTCTTTTACCCCTACGGCTACCTGCTCAACAATCTGATTAGGATCTTCCGTACGAGGATTGTCAGACGTTACAAAAATTTTATCACCATATTGCGCTGCTATACGCCCCATGATAGGTCGCTTAGTAGCATCTCGGTCACCACCACAACCAAAGACAACTAGTATCTTATTGTCAACAATCTTTTGCGCCGTTTCTAAAATATTTTCCAAACCATCAGGTGTATGTGCATAGTCTACTACGACTGCAAACGGTTGTCCTTCTTCTACTAATTCAAAGCGCCCTGGAACAGCTGTGAAATCACTTAGGGCCTCAATAATAGCTTCCATGGAAATGCCTTCAAATAAGCAAGCCCCCATAGCGGCTAATGTGTTATACACATTGAAAAGCCCAGTAATTCTCATATGAATAGGATATGACTTCCCTTGGTACACTACATCATAAGCAGACGTTTTAGAGGTAATTGTAAGATTTTCACCTTCTAAAGTCCCCTGCCCCTTCGTGCCATATGTAATAAGCGGCGCTGAATTTTTGGCCATCACTTGTTTACCATAAGGATCGTCAATATTAATAACCGCCCCTTTATTAGTTTTATGCTGCTTAGACATACTTACCTGTTCAAACAACTTGCACTTTGCCGCTAAATAGTTTTCAAAAGTCTTATGAAAATCTAAATGGTCCTGTGTTAAGTTAGTAAATACAGCCGTATCGTATTCTACACCAGCTACACGACCTAAAGCTAACGCATGAGAGGATACTTCCATAATACAATGAGTTACCCCTTCAGCTACCATGCGCGCCAAAATATGTTGTAAATCTACAACATCGGGAGTTGTGTTGTGAATGGGATATGTTTTATCGCCAATCATTACATGAACAGTACCAATAATCCCTACTTTATAACCTTGGGCCTTTAAAATATGGCCAATAATATGAGTTGTTGTCGTTTTTCCATTAGTCCCCGTTACGCCAATCATGCGCATTTTACAACCTGGATAGTCATAAAAAAATGGCACACATTGTTGCATGGCAATACGAGTATCCCCTACTGTTAAAACTGCTATATGGGCAGGCACCGCTACAGGCTGTGAAACCAGTAAGGCCACTGCACCGGCTTCAATCGCTTTTGCTATATAATCATGACCATTAACATGGGCGCCAGTCAAACAAATAAACAAACTGCCAGGCTTAACTTCCCGAGAATCAGCTGTTATATGTGAAACAGCCACATCAGTGGGCCCTGTAACGGTCACCTCTTTAATTACATCTATAATTTCTTGAACTGTTTTCACAATAATACCTCCACTTCAAACAAGGAAAGCAGCTCACCTACGGAGCTGCCTCATACCGTAGTTACTCCATGATGTGCTGTGTTACATTCACATCTCGTTCTACAGTAGTACCTTTGCTATTGTACACAAAAGCATCGGGCAAAACCATTCCCAATTTATCTTGCGCAATCTGTTGAATTCTTGTAGGTGATTTTAATTCTGCCACCTCTAAATTCAATTCATCGTTATCTCTTGAAAGTTGAACCATCTCTTTTTGCAGACTCACCAATTGATAGCCAGCACCTGCTTTTATTGCTTCAGCCCCAACTATGGAAAAACAAATAGCACAAAGCATACCAACCAATAACATCGCTTGCTTTAATTCTGGCGATGCATTACTAAATACGCCAGCTCGTTTAGCTGAACGCCCACGTGTCGGTATATACGGTCTCGCTGTCGGTTGAGCCACTCTCACACCAACTGTTTTTCTCGCTAACATACAATCAACCCCCACAATCTATCTATACCTTTTGAGCTACCCGTAATTTAGCACTACGAGATCTCGGATTAATAGCCACTTCTTCTTCACTAGGCTCAATCGCTTTATTGCGCGCTTTAACACTAGCCTTGTGATGACACACACACACAGGTAAACCTGGCGGGCAAACACAGCCCGTACTCAACTCTTTAAAAGTTTGCTTAGTAATTCTATCTTCTAACGAATGGAAGGTAATTACACCAATATGGCCACCTGGTTTTAATAATTCAACAGCATCTTTAAAACTATCTTGTAAAATAGCTAACTCTTGATTCACTTCAATACGAATCGCTTGAAATGTCCGCTTAGCTGGATGTGGACCTTCACGACGAGCACCAGCTGGAATCGCCTGCTTAATGATAGTTGTCAATTCACCAGTCGTTTCAATCGGACTTTCTTCTCGAGCAGCTACAATAAATTGAGCAATTCGTTTAGCCCAACGTTCTTCGCCATAATCACGAATAATTCGGTATAAATCAGCTTCACTATAGCTGTTAACTACCTTAGCGGCCGTTAAGTCACTATGCTGATCCATCCGCATATCTAAAGGACCATCCTGCATATAGGAAAACCCTCGCTCAGCTGTATCTAATTGATAGCTTGATACGCCCAAGTCAAAGATAAATCCATCAACAGCTGTAATGCCTCGCTCTGTAAGAGCTTGTTTTAAATGGCGAAAATTTGTTGGAATAGTCATAACCTGACAAGACAAATCTTGCAAACGCTCTGTAGCTGTAGCTAAGGCTACTTCATCTTGGTCCAGACCAATAAGTAATCCATCTTCAGCTAATTGTTCACCTAATGCGTGTGCATGACCGGCACCACCAAGCGTACAATCTACATAGACCCCATGGGGATCCGTAATAACAGCTTGTACCGTCTCGTCAAGCAACACGCTGACATGATGAAATTCCATAGGGCCTCCCTTCTTTTACTAACTAAACTTTGTTGAAAACTTATAACTTTTAGAAAATAAGTCCTTCCATATTTTCAGTTAAAGCTTCCATATTGGCATCCATATCTGCTGAATAAGCATCCCAATGTTCACGACTCCAAATTTCTACATGATCACCAGCGCCGATAACCACAGCTTCTTTTTTTAAGAACGCATAGTTACGTAAGCTAGCAGGCACTAAGATACGTCCTTGTTTATCAAACTCTAGTTCATTTGCATTTGCAAAAATAGAACGTTTTAAACCCCGTACACTAGCCTTGCCATTAGATTGAGCCGCTAATTGAGTTGCTTTGGCTTCAAAGGTTTCGTACGTATAAATGGCGAGACAATTATCAAGGCTCTTGGTCATAATACAGGACTCCCCTAATTGCTCACGCAATTTAGCTGGAATAATTAATCGCCCTTTTGTATCAATGGTATGTGAATATTCACCCATGAACATCATTGTCTCACCTCCTTTTACACGTTCCCTATCTTATTCACCACTATATGGTAAATTCTACCACATTCCCCCACTTAATAACAATAAAATATGTGAAATTTAATAAAAAAAGCAGAAAAAATTTTCAAATCTTTATTTTTTCTGCTTTTAAACGTTTTTTTGTTTTATTTTAAGATTCATATGTTCGTTATTATTAGACTTTATCTTGGCTCAATTTTAAAGTAGTCCCCACTTCGCCCCCCAGTTACCATTTTTTGCCACTCCCTAATCACACGACAACCCCAATATGATATACTAATATAAAATAAAACTAAGATTACAAGATAGAACCATACATTATACAATGTAGAGAAAGGACTATTGTATGACTCACAAGACCAACAAAAAACATACTATGACTACTGTTCACGAATCGACAACAGGAAATAGTCATAACCACCACATGCATCCGCAACATCGCCATCATCATACTGCCAATAGTTGCTCATCCGGTCCTTCTAATTATCAAATTATGAACGAACCATTTGTAGCGATTCGGCGTAAAATGGATTTATTACTCGACTTAGGACAACTACTTATGGAAAACGGCGCTAACACCAATCATCTACAACGAGATATGATGCGCGCCGCTACCTATATGGGAATTCCCCCTGAATATGTCCATATTCATATAACCTATATGACATTAATGCTCAATATTAATGACGAAAAGCATTCCTATACAGCCTTTCGTAAAACGCCTGTTCACGGCGTAAATATGACGATTTTATCCACCTTATCAAAATTAACCTGGAAAGCTATAGAACAAAATTTTACCTTAGATGAATTCGAAGCACATCTTAAAAGTATTGCCCAAGCACCACCTAAATATTCAACTTCAGTTCTAGCCATCGGTGCAGGTTTAGCTTGTGGGGCTTTTACTATTTTATTTGGTGGTTCTCTTTTCTCCGCTCTAATGACTTCTATTTGTGCTATCGTTGGCTTTTTAGTTCGTTATATATGCCATCATTTCAAGATTAACTTTTATTTTGGTGTAGTAGCGGCCGCTTTTTCCGCCACCTCAGCAGCCTATTTACTCAATACTACCTTAGGCTCTTTTGAAATTATTTATGCTATGGTTAGTTGCACACTGTTTCTAATTCCTGGCATTCCCCTTATAAATGCAGTAGATGATATGATTAATAACCACATTGTATCTGGTATGACACGAGCTATGCACACCTTACTCATAGTTAGTAGTATGTCTGTAGGCATTGCCATGGCACTCTACTTTGATCATGTCTCTACTTTTACCCACCTAAATATTACACCCGCTGTAGTATCGCCGATTCAAGCGGTAGCGGCAGCCATCGGAGCCGTATGTTTTTCCCTTATTTTTAACACGCCGTATCGCCTATTATGGATTGTTGCTCTAGGCGGGACTATCAGTGTCATCACACGCAATATTTTAATCGTAAACTTTAACTTTACCTTAGTCGGTGCTAGCTTTGTAGCTGCTGCTATTATCGGTTTATTAGCCTTGCGGTTTTACAAATTTTTCCGAACAGCGCCACTCATTTTATCCATTCCTTCTGTTATTCCAATGATTCCTGGTGTTTTACTCTACCGCTTTTTATTTGGCCTATTAACCATTAATTCGTTAACACCTGATAATCTCCTCTTTGCGCTACGCAGTGGAATTACAGGCGTTATGACTATTATTTGTATAGCTATTGGCGTATCCATTCCTCACATTTTTGCTCGTAGCTACTTAGACCGTAAAAAAGCATTATCCTTAGATAAAGCTTTAAAAGCACGTCAAAAAGAATTACAAAACTAAAAAAGCCTGGTACTGAAGTGTAACCATGAGCATATAACTCATGACTACTATCAGCACCAGGCCTTTCTATATTATAAGTGAGCTTCAATAGCTGCTTTTAATTCATTTTGTGGTACATAACCAATTTTACGGTCTACTACTTCACCATTTTTAATAATAGCAAATGTTGGTAGTACTTCTACTTGGTATTCTTTTGCTAATTCAACAACTTCATCAGTGTTAACTTTAGCAAAAGCTACTTTATCACCTAATTCTTCAGCTAACGCTTCAAATACAGGCATCATACGTACGCAATAACCGCACCATGGAGCCCAAAAATCTACGATTGCCACTTCTTTAGATGTAATTGTTTCTTTAAAATTTGCTGTTGTTAATTCTGCAATATTTGCCATAATAAAATACCCTCCTAAATGTATTGTCTAAAATTATATTTCAATGAAATGAACTTACATTAATGATTATCTGGACGTATTTGAACCAATACACAATCCTCAATGACTGCGAGTCCTAGCTCCTTAGCTTTTGCTACTACAGCTGGTTTATCAGCACCAGGCTGAAGCCAAACTGTCGGAATTTGTAATGATTTGCATTCCTCCAAAGCGGCTAAGCCTACTTTTTCTGGAACTACAAAATCCACTACTTCTGGCACTTCTGGTAAATCACTAAGTGATGGATAGCAGATAACTCCATCAATCTCTGTAACATTAGGATTGACTGGATACACTGTATAGCCATGATCACGCAAGCAAGCATAAATTTTGTAACCAAATTTTTCTTTACGACTTGTAGCGCCTAACACAGCCCATACTTTCTTAGTAAGTGCGTCTTTAGGTGTCATACTATCACCTCAACTCTCTACACTAAATTATATCACAATATCGAAATTTGTCAATTTGATTTGCTGTTGTTTAAGAGATAAATTCTCAATATTACTATCTAGTAAGGTCGACCAAGATAGAGTCTCTCCTGGGCCCAACGCTTTTCGCGAAACAAGCCCTGCTGCCAAGGCTAAACGACCTAATATCATAGGCGCACTATAACCACTTTCACGCAACTCACGCAAAGTAATACTCTGTTGTCTCTTTGATAAACGATAGCCATCTTCATCTACCACTAAAGGGGCGTGCCAATATATAGGGGCTGACTCATCTAATACTTCATATAACCAGAGCTGCGAAGCAACAGCAGGCAATAAATCATAGCCTCGAACTACATCCGTAATCCCCATAGCAATATCATCCATAACAACCGCTAAATTATAGGCAAACATACCATCTGCTCGTTTTACAACAAAATCGTCTGTCTCCGGCCATAATTCTTGACTTTGTAGTCCTTGCCAAGAGTCCATAAATTCATATCTTCGCTTTGCTACTTTTAATCGCCAAGAGGGCTCTTTTTGACTATATAATTGGTGTCGCATAGTTTCATTTAGGTGGCGGCAATGACCATCATAGTGAGCAATCCCCTCATGTCCATGAGGAGCTGAACTAATAGACTGTAAACGAGCTCTATTACAAAAACAGGGATATATTAGCCCTTCAGTCTGCCACTTTTGTAATTGTGCCTCATAAAAATCATAGCGCTCACTTTGCCAATAAGAGATAGAAGGACCGCCCGTTCGTGGTCCTTCATCCCAAGTAAGGCCTAACCATTCTAAATCATCTAATAAATCGTCCCCTAAAGTGCGCTTAGCTCGTTGTGTATCAATATCTTCCATGCGCAAGACAAACGTACCACCCTGCTGTTTCACTACTAACCAAGACAACATGGCAATCCACACATTGCCTAAATGAATATGTCCCGTTGGACTTGGTGCAAATCGCCCTTTCATTGTGCTAATTGCTCCCATTTTTCATACAAACTAGCTAACTTACTATTAACCGTCTCCATCTGTGCAGCTACGTCAGCTAAGGCTTCACTATCTTCTTGTAAAGCTGGATTTTGTAGTTGCACTTCATACATTTTTAAAGTTGCCTCTAAACGAGCAATCTCCGTTTCTGTTTCCTCTAATTGCTTAGCTTGCATATATGCATTAAGTTTCTTAGGCTCCTCACTAATTGCGTCCTTAGCTGATATTACACCAGAATTAGAAGCATTTAATTCTAAAGCATCAGAAGAAACCTCAAAATTAGACTGTCCTTCATTACCTAATTTTGAAGATAAAGTTTTACGCCCTTCACCCGCTACCTTAGCTTCTTTAAGAGCCATCTGTTCAGCGAGCTGTGCCTGCTCTTTTAATTTATCTTTGTAATACGAATAATTTCCCTGAAACTCCTCAATCCCCTCTGGTTCTAATACCAAGGTTCGCTTAGCTACTTTATCTAAGAAATAACGATCATGCGAGACTACCAACAAAGTGCCAGTAAAGCCCATAAGTGCTTCTTCCACAACTTCACGAGTAGGAATGTCTAAATGGTTAGTAGGTTCGTCAAGAATTAAAAAATTATCGCCTTGCAAGAATAATTTTAACAAACTTAAACGGGCTCTTTCGCCGCCAGATAAATCACGAACTTGTTTAAATACATCATCACCACGGAATAAAAACATCCCTAACACATTACGAGCTTTCTCTTCACTAAAGTTAAATTGACTCATAACTTCTTCGACAGCCGTCCACTGTAGATGTAATTCCTCATGTTCCTGTGAAAAATACCCTACTGATACACGACTCCCAATGTCAATGAAGCCTGCTTCCGGCACTAATTCACCAGTGATGGCTTTTAAAAGCGTTGATTTTCCCGCTCCATTAGGTCCAATTAAAGCTACAGAGTCCCCGCGACGAATCATAAAGGAAACATCTTCTACAATATCTCGTTCACCATAGGATAAAAACAATTCTTCCACAGTTAATACTTTATCAGCACTGAATTCAGCTTTCGGAAAAGTAAATTTTAACTGTTCAGAATGTTCTGGTGCTTCCAAACGTTCTAAACGATTTAACTGAGACTGGCGGCCACGAGCCATTTTAGATTTAATCCCAGCCCTATACTTATCTATATACTCTTCTGTTTTGCGAATATACTCTTGCTGTTTCTCATAGGCAGACTGTTGCGCCTTATATTGCGCTGCCCGTTGTTCTACATAGCGACTATAATTCCCGCGGTAACTAGTTGCCTTATGATGATCTAGTTCAACGATACGCGTCGTTACACGGTCAAGAAAATAGCGGTCGTGACTGATAATTAAAATACCACCGCCATAGGAACTTAAATAATTCTCTAACCACTCTAGCATATCCATATCTAAGTGGTTTGTTGGTTCGTCTAAAAATAAAAAGTCTGGGCGACGAACTAAGGCTTTTGCCAAATTAATTCTCGTCTTTTGCCCACCAGAAAACTCAGACACCGATTTAGTTAAGTCTTCATCTGTAAAACCTAAACCATAAACAATACGGCGACTTTGTGCCTCATAATCATAACCACCTAGCCAATCTAACCGATCTTGAATATGAGCCAATCGCTTAAGCAAACTTTCATCCTGTGGACTAGTTTCTAATTGTTTAGAAACCTCCAACAACTGTGCCTCCCATTGTTGCACATCAGCAAAGGCTTTTTGAATTTCAACAGCCAAACTATCGTCACCTAAATTGATATCCTGCTGTAAATAGCCAATTGTAGTGGCACTGTCTTTTACAACCTGCCCTTCGTCTGCTTCTTCAATCCCTAAAATACATTTCATGAGAGTTGACTTGCCGGCTCCATTAGTGCCTACTAAGCCAACACGCTCACCCTGTTTTATTTCAAAGGATACATTAGTAAACACTTGACGTATCCCAAATGATTTACCTAATCCAATTATTCGGATTCGCTCCATCCTTCTGCCTCCGTTCATCTACATATGACTTTATTATATCATAGAGATGACGTACTTGGCTCTTCTAAGGCTTCAGCTTTTACAAAAATACATAGCTCTACCTTATCTTTAGTGCGGCGCGCATGTTGAAATAGTTTTCCCAGCAAAGGAATATCTCCTAAAATCGGAATTTTAGAAAACTGCTTGCCCTCCCGATTATCCATTAAACCTCCAATCACTAAA
The DNA here is from genome assembly GCF_943193155.1 of Veillonella intestinalis. Classification (GTDB taxonomy): domain Bacteria; phylum Bacillota; class Negativicutes; order Veillonellales; family Veillonellaceae; genus Veillonella_A; species Veillonella_A intestinalis. Next base: position 63,482 of record NZ_CALPDB010000002.1, read on the forward strand.
ACATCGCCAGATTGCAAATGCACTTTTGTATGTGCCTCTCGAGTGGTAATACGATAGGCTTTCATTTCAGATACAAGCGCAGGACTACTTACTTCGGCATGAATCTCCGCTTCAATGCCTTTATCCTCAGAAATAAAAGGTGTACAGGTAAGGCGAATGCCCGCTTCTTCGTATCTTGTAGTCGTTCGACTTTCATTACCATCTTTTACTTCTTCTACTACAGGAATACGATCCCCTATCAATATCTTTGCTTCTTCACCATTCAAAGCCATAATGGATGGTCGCGCAATTAACACTGTTTTATCCGTCGTTTCTTGTGCCTTTATTTCAGGCTTAAACCAAAACGTATACGGTGTGCCTGAAGGGGCTCGGCCAAAACGAATCCCGCCATATGAATTGGTAGAATCTTCCCCATGTCCTGTAAGACTCTGCCAAGACCATTGAATACCCGTCTCTTTTACATAGGAATGTTCAAATGCCACAACTGCTACTTCTAAACGTACTTGTTTAGGCTGTACATCTAAAGTAGGTAATATGGTCTGAACTTGCCTAAGTTCTGCAGCTGTCCCATATACGATAACTTGATTAGCCCCCTTTACAATACGAATGTTCTTTTCAGCTACAATAGCCCGTAGTGCCTCACTGAGGGCTAGCACTGATATATGTTTAGGCGCTATAATAGTCGCTATTCTTGCCTCTTTATCAGCCATTCCATTACCATCAACTATCCATAGTCCATCTTCTTCATATAAAGTAAAATGTTTCAACCGTGCTAATCGCTGTAAAGCAGCTACCCCATTAGGCTCATTAAGGCGAATTGAAACAGTACCAGCTAATGTTTCTGCCCCTGTAATAGCCAAGCCTTCACTACGCGCAATAGACTGAACTAAACCGGCTAAACTACCATTATTAACAGTCATCGATAAAGCACACACCGATTCACCACATAAATAAAACTGTAAACAACACAAAATACATATCCATAACTTTATACCCTTTAACATCTCAAACGCTCCCTTAATCTATACCTATAAATACTACTCTACATATAACCAGCAAATACTACTCTACATATAACCAACGACTAGTATTACCATCACTAATTAATACGGCTTCACTCGTAATTGCCTGAATTATCAATTCCCCTGGACCTTCGCCAATACCATAACAAGCCTCACCCTTATCAGTGTGTAACATAGCTAAGTTAGTGTTCCCTCCTACTATACCGGTTACTTGTATATTGGCCAATGTTACAACCTGAGAGGCTTTCTGATTATAATGACTACCTTTTGCAATAGCCTTACTCCCTTCATCAATGCCTCTATAACTTCCTCCGATTCGTTTTCCCCAAGTCTCCTGCCCTGAATGTTCTTGATAACTATCAGTGAATCTCTGAACCTTACTTACAGTGTCTGTTTTAACTAAACTATTGGTTTCTCCAGTAGCCAACTCCATATTTTCAGTTCGCAACGGATGTATAAAAGGATCATCAAAAGGATGACTTCGTAAAGCTGACGTTAATCCCATAATAGGAGTAATAAATTGTTCTCTAGTCTCAGTGTTTTTTGCTCTAGTTTGAGATGTATTATTATGTATACTATTACCCACTGAAGGTTTTCCTTTGTTGTTTTCTATCAGCCCACCACGAGTTCCCTTATTAGCGCCATATACTGAAATAGCCTCAGAATTATGACTAACTGATTCATCCGTGACATCTGTACGATCACTCAATTCAGTTACCCGTTGCCACTGTGACGTACTAATGCCATAAAAACAAACAAGGCAAAATAAAAAGACCGCCCCATACAAGAGGCGACCTTTCTTAATTAACAAATTTCGCAAATCTTGTAGAGACAGTCTATTCATCATATTCACTATCCTTTTTATGCTTTATAGCCATTCGGATGGCCTTGATGCCATTGCCAAGCATCTTTAATAACTTGAGTTACATCGCTATGAATTGGTTTCCAGCCAAGCACAGTTTGTGCTTTTTCAGAGGAAGCAATTAAAGTGCCTGGGTCCCCTGCACGGCGTTCACCAATAACTACTGGAAAATCTACACCAGTCACACTCTTAGTAGTATCTACAATCTCTTTAACACTAAAGCCATTACCAGACCCTAAATTAAAGTAATTAGAGGCACCACCATCACGCAAATATTCCATACTCAAAATATGAGCTGATGCCAAATCATTAACATGAATATAATCACGCACACAAGTACCATCAGCTGTATCATAATCAGTACCAAAAATTGTAATATTAGGACGCTTGCCTAAAGCAGCTTCTAGAATAAGAGGAATTAAATGTGTTTCAGGCGTATGATCTTCCCCAATTTCACCACTACTATCAGCCCCAGCAGCATTAAAATAGCGCAAAGCTACATAACGTAAACCATAAATATTACTATAGTCTTGAAGCATTTGTTCAATCATTAGCTTAGTGCGACCATATACATTAGTAGGTGCTAATCGAGCATCCTCCTTAATCGGCACTACTTCTGGCTCCCCATATACAGCAGCAGTAGAAGAAAATACAAAATATTTTACACCAGCTTGACGAACAGCTTCAATAAGTTGAAATGAACCAACTACATTATTCTCATAATAAATCATAGGATTAGTCATCGATTCACCGACTTGTGAATGAGCTGCAAAATGCATAACGCCATCAATTTGCTTTTCTTTTAACAAATTGACCAAAGCAGTATCAGCAATGTCCATATTAATAAATTCAACATTTGCTGGTAATGATTCAACATGTCCTCGTGATAAATTATCTAATACAACGGGCGTATGACCCGCTTTTTGTAAAGCTCGTACCGTATGGCTCCCAATGTAGCCTGCCCCACCAGTGACTAAAATATTCATAACTACGCCTCCTACAACCCATCTACAGAATCACTTTGTTTACACTTCTTCGACTTGTTGCTCCGCTAATTTAGGACCTAATAATTTTTTATAAACTTCAACACCAGGCTGATCAAAAGCATCAACCCCAGCTAATTGTCCTTCATAGAAGATAGACCAGCAAAGCATAAACATAAATTCACCTAAATGGTATGCTGATAAGGTTGGCAATTCAAAGGTAATATTAAAGCGTTCATCCCCAGTTAAAGCTTCACTATTTGCATCTAAGGCAGTATTTAAAATAACACCTAAATCTAAACCGCTAAATGCTTTTAATGCTCCAAATTCATCGTAAGTATGTGGAACTATCGCTTTAGTTTCCCAATCCTTCACTTTTACAAAGGTAACAATCTTATTGAGACGCCCTTCTTGATGCTCTTGGGTTTGTGCATGCATATCAGTAGTCCCAACAGCAACAACGGGAGTACGACCATAACGGCCTTTAGTTTTAGTCTGTTTCTTTCCTAAAGACTCAGCTAATAATTGTACATACCATTCAGCTAAAGATTTTAAGGAATCTCCATAAGGCATCATAATTTCAATGATACGACCATATTTTTCAGAGCTTATATATTTTAAAATTGCATTAAGTAACGCTGGGTTTTTAAGCATATCACCACTTTGACAAGCTTCATCCATAGCTTTAGCCCCAGCTAAAAAGGCACGAATATCGAAACCAATAACAGCGCCAATAATAAGCCCTACTTCAGTAAATACAGAAAAACGACCGCCTACACCATCTGGTACAGCAAAAATAGGCCAGTCCTGTTGCACGGCTAGCTTATGAAGTAGCGTTTCTTTCTCATCATCGCGAGGATCTGTTACAGCCACACCTTCAACATTAATGCCGGCTGCAATCAATGCCTCTTGCACTACCATAAAATTCGACATAGGCTCAATAGTAGAACCAGATTTAGAGATTAAGATAAGCATAGCAGTAAAATCAGAACCTTTTTGAGCGGCACTGCGTTTTAAAGTCGCAATTAACTCATTAGTCCGCAAAGGATCTACATTATTGCCACTGAAATACAATTGTGGATAACCATCACGCTCTGCTTCCGTTTTTTGATTCCAAAACTCACCACAATGTACATCAAAAAGAACTTTACCACCTAAATAAGATCCGCCAATACCAAAACTTACAACGGCATCAACAGAATCTTTAGCGTGTTGCCCTAATTCAGTTAGGCGCTGTAACACCGCTTCATTATTTAGGTTTTTATCTTCAATGTATGGTAATTGTGGAAAAAGTACAGCTTCAGGTGTACCATCTTTTGATAAATGACCATCTACAATCCCAGTTAGACGAACACGAGTCGCTGCTTTTACAGCATTAGCAATTAAATCAAAATATGTATGAACATCTGCTTCAGTTACACCCCAAGCAGTAAATAAATTTGTATAATCAAATGTAAAACCTGATGGCAGGATGATTTTCTTCATTCTGACCCCTCCTTTAATTCACTTCTCTTATTGTACCTTGCTCACTAAAGAGACGCAATAGGTTATGAGATATGAATTATATATTATTTTCATAAATCAATCAATTTTGTCGTGCCCGCCTTAGCTAACTCATCGGCCTTTTCATTATAAACAACACCTGTATGAGCTGCTACTTTATGGAATACCGTTTTAACTTGGCGACGACTATTAAGAGTAAATTCAGCATACGCTTTGGTCAATGGATTATTCGCCTTCCAACGACCAGTAGCCCACATTTCAATCCCCATATAATCATAATAAATATGAACTTCTTTAATCTGTTTTGCAATCGCTGTCTTAATAACATGCATAGCGCCCAATAACTCACCAGCTACGTTCCAATAGGCCGTGTACATTTCTTTATCAGTACCAAAAGAAAACGTTTCTTCTTGCCCTTCATAAAACATGATGCCCCCAGCCCCCACTACATTGCGTACTTTATCAAAGCTACCATCAATGTAGGCAAGCATACAACGGGGTCCCAGTTCAGCCAAAATTGATTCTGCTGTTATAGCTGGTGTAGCTTCTGGTTCTGCTACTTTTTTACGGCGTGACGACCGACGTGTTGAAGCTTTAGCCGTTTCCAAATACTCCGCCATTGACATGCCCTTAATCGGCGCTACTTCATCAGCCATAAAGTCCTCCGCATCTTGCCGAGAAGTAAACGATTTATAAATTGCGCCCCCATATCCTTTAACTTGTCTCTCACAAGCAGCCCATGAATCAAAAATCCCCCGTACTCGCCCTTCTTTTACGGCATAATATTTTTTACCCATACAAACTCCTTATAATTAGACTCAATCCATCCCATTAATCAACATATACTATTTCTACCATAATCTATCCCTATACCATACCATTTAACTATAAAGCAAAAATTAAGAACCCCTAGGGTCTTCATATTTCGACTTATTTCATAGTTAATGGTTCAAAATGAGCTGACACAACGGTTTGCAAGGCTTGAGGATTAACTTTAATCTGCATACCACGCAAACCTGCACTTACATAAATCTCACTAAACTTAGCCATAGTCGCATCAAAATACGTGGGAAATAACTTCTTCATTCCCACTGGTGAGCAGCCGCCCCGTAAATAGCCAGTTAAACCTAGCAAGTCTTTTACAGCAATAAGTTCTACTGACTTATTACCACTTACACGTGCTGCTTGTTTTAAATTTAATTCCGCAGCCACTGGAATGCAAAAAACTACTGGCCCAGTTACATTACCACGACCTACTAATGTTTTAAATACTTGTTCTTCTGGTAAATGTAATTCTTCGGCTACATGTACGCCAGCGCCACGCCCCTCTTCCCATTCATAAGCAAGCACTTCATAACTGACTTTTTGCGTATCTAATATACGCATTGCATTTGTTTTTTTGTGATCTTTCTTACTCACTCGTATCGTTCCTTTTATATTTTACTACAATTATTCCAATTTCTACTATATTTTATTTTAAAAATTAATTGATAACCAATAAAATGTTCATTCTTAAGGTAATCATTTATTTAAAATCTTATTAATATTCTTAAGCTCAATTCGTAACGTCCCATCTGGATTTGTTACGATTTCTATAAATTCACTATTTTGCATATATTCAACAGGAAAACTAATTTCAATGCCCGTATCAGTTTTAATTTTATGCTTTTCACCAATTTTACTAGCAAACTCACGATTTACTGGCAAAGGCCGTAACATATCCTGTTCTGCTAAAGCTTTTTTTGCTGCTTCTTTTTGTTGTGGTTGGTTCGCAAATACTGTATCTACAATAGTTTCAGGATTTAGAGTATCTGATACCTCTGCATTTTTAGAAATCATGGAACGAACTTTTACCAATTCTTCCACTCCGTCGCCTTCATGAGCCTTAGCTACTTTATCAACAATACGGCGCACTTTAGACACTGTATCACGAGATGACGGATTCGTGCCAATTTGTAGCACCTTATCCCCTAGAATATAAACAACTTCACCATCATATTCACCCTTAGGCTCAAATAAACGCACTGAAAAGTCCTCTAAATTAATAGCACAAAAGGATCTTAACTTTTGAGTAGGACTTGGCAAAACAGCTCGGTTTGGAATTAACTCTGTAGTCAGTGTGCCATCTTCTTCATTAAACAGTTGATGCGTATACGCATCATGAGCTTGACAAAGTAATATGCATAAATACCGATGATTATCAGCCGCTTCACAAATAATCGTATCAATAATTACAGGGTCTGTAGCTTGTTTCATAAAATTAAACAACCGCTCCCCTAAGTCTTTGCCTAAAGTTACTAAATCAGTAGCACCTTCATTATACTGTTTTAATAATTGCCCTAACTGACTCGTTTCATTTAAATAGCCCGTTCGTAAGCCTGGGTCTTTAATTCCCTTACTTACATGAGCACTAACATATTCCTGTAAGGCTTCTTCCCCCATATTTAATTCATTCTCTGAGTACACTGCCAATGAGGATGAAAAATCTAAAATTTGTAATACTGCACGATTGATTTGCATAGCCACTCCTTAAATGGATAAAAGTGCCTTGTTTTAGCATACAGCCAAAACAAGACACTTCAATAAGTTGTTAATATGAATCTTATACAACGTAAATATAAATACAACGCTAAGCGCCTCTTTAGCTTCAAGCTAACTCCTAGTTACATTGTCTAAGATATTATGAAAACAAGTTAAAAGACTTACCTTAGTGTAATACTATTATACCACACTCAATAGTTAACCTTGTACATACGGACCAAATAGACCGGCAAATAAATGAGATCCTTTTTTACCCAAAATAGCTGCTGATAATGATGCAAATACACCTATAATAGCAATAATTAAGGCATTGCCTGCGTGCACCGTATACGCATAGGCTACATAAGCTTGAATAGCCGTCAAGATAAAGTATACAACACTCAAGTAAATTTTAAATTTCAAAACAGGCGCTGTCGTTGTTTTATAACGAAGTTTACCCCCGATGTAGCCAGAAATAGCACCTACAAGAACTAATAAAGGCATTACTAAGCATACCATCATAGCAAAATCAAATAAACGATAGCTTAAAGAATAAGGTACTAATAAACCTAAGATTGGCAAACCTACTGTCATAGCTGAACCAGCAATTGGAAAATGCACAGCAATAGGATGTAAATGTAAATCTAATAAACGTTTACGAGTAGGGCTCAATTTACGTGGTGTGTATTCAGCCCAAACAGTTTTTGGAAAACCACAAGCAGGACAAGGTTGATCTGCTTTATCAGCCGTTTCAATATAGCCGCATACGCGACAAATAATATACTGAATCTTTTTTTCTTCTTGTTTTTTTGTTTCCATGTCAATCTCCTTAGAAAATAATTACCTTATTCTTATTATTACATATTTTATTTGAATCAACAATTTTAAATTATGTACAGCGTAACTATAATTTAGTATCGAAATAATGATACGTGTTTGCTAGGCCTGTTGTCAAATTAATTTTCGGCAAATAATTTAACTCAGTCATCATTTTTTTTGTACTTAACAAGGAATGTTTAATATCACCGGCTCGTTCTGCTTCATAATGAACTGCAAAATCATGTCCCACAATCGTCTTAAATTGAGCCACTAATTCATTTAAAGATGTGCCTACTTCTGTACTTACATTAATAACCCCTGTTAAATCTGGCTTTTCCAAAGCTTTCAAATTAGCTGCTACCACATCATCTACATAAACAAAGTCTCGCGTTTGCTCTCCATCACCAAAAATTGTAATATCTTGTTGTTTTTGAAGTTGTTCACAAAAAATACTAATCACGCCACCTTCACCACCATGTCCTTGACGAGGACCATATACATTGGCATAACGAAAACAAATATAAGGCAAACCAAAGGCTTCATAATAGAGGCGTAAATAACTTTCAGTAGTCAATTTAGTTAAACCATAAAAAGAAGAGGGATGGCCTATCATAGTTTCTGTTAAAGGCAAGGTTTCTAAATCACCATATACAGCAGCAGAAGACGGCATTATAATCTTAGCCACCCCCACACTACGACATGCATTTAAAACATTAATAAGCCCCATTAAATTGACATCACAATCAAAAGCAGGGTCTTCCATTGAAGTAGGCACCATAGTCTGAGCCGCTTCGTGGAAAATATAAGTAGGCTTAAATTCAGCTAATAAACTAACTAATTCCCTATCACGAATATCCATTTCCACAAACTGTGCCTTAGGGTTCACATATTCACGGCAACCAGTACTTAGATTATCAATAACTAGTACCTTATGACCTTGTTCGATAAGTCTATCTACAAGGTGTGAGCCTATAAAGCCAGCCCCACCAGTTACACAAATATTCATACTTCTATGCCTCCTAATACAAGTTTTTACGCAATAGCTATTAGCTAGTTCTTTAATACTTTCTATACCTAAAAAATTTTAAGCCACTGTGTTAGATTTTTTAATGCTTATATAAATAAGCCCTAATACAAAACCTATAGCTGATGGTACGATCCAACCCATTCCTAACTCAAAGAAAGGCAAACTTTTATATAATTGCAAAGTATTTTGCACCAAAGCATTTTGCCCTAAAAAGGCAGGTAAAGTATTGAGCGCATCACCAATCGCTGCCAATAACGCAAATAGAGTCGTAATTAAATACACCGCTTGACGACCTTTAAATACTGGTGCCAAGAAGGTTAATAAAATGATAGTAATTGTTAATGGATACAACAACATTAAAATAGGGATCGCTAATGAAATAATCTGAGTCAAACCTACATTCCCAATTAAAAATGATACAAGAGCAAATGTATAAGCATACTTCTTATAACTAATAGAATTTTGGAATAATTCGACAAAGGTTTCAGAGCAAGCACAAATTAAACCTACCGCTGTCTTCAAACACGCTAAGGTAACAATAATCGCTAATAAAACAGCCCCGATAGAACCAAAATAGTAATGAGCAATCTGCGCTAAAGCAATACCACCATTAGCTGAAAGTTGTAATACACCTAAACTGGACGCCCCTACATAAGCTAAGAAAGCATAAATAATTACCATTAAGATAACTGTTACAATCCCCGCCTTTACCATGCCAATAGCAATATCTTTTGGCTCCTTAACGCCAACTTCTTGCATAGCACGAATAACAATGATACCAAAAGCAAGAGCAGCTAAAGCATCCATTGTATTATACCCTTCTGTAAAGCCTTTAAAAAATGGCATAGTTAGGTAATCACCAGTAACTGGCGCCGAACTAATTTCTCCCATAGGAGAAACTAAAGCGACTGCTAATAAAATTGCCAAAAATACTAAGAATAGTGGATTTAAAATTTTGCCAATATAGGTCATCAATTTCCCTGGGTTCATCGAGAAAAATAAGCCCAATGCAAAAAATACAAAGGTGAAGCCTGCCAATGCCATAGTTTGCATATCATCACCAATATAAGGTGCTAAACCAATTTGGTAAGACACCGTGGCTGTACGAGGTAATGCAAAAGCAGGTCCAATTGTTAAATATAATAATACGGTAAATAATTTTGCATAGGTCGGGTGAATGCGAGTAGCTAAATCATATAAGCCACTGCTCCGTGAAATACCAATAGCTACTACTCCTAAAAAAGGTAACCCAATAGCAGTAATTAAAAAACCTAAGGTAGCAGGCCATACATCAGCCCCTGCTTCTTGCCCCATATGCACTGGGAAAATCAGATTCCCTGCCCCAAAAAACATGCCAAATAGCATAGACCCAATTACAATAGCTGAACTTAACGACAATTTACCATTCAAGATATAATACCTCCCACATTACATTATGTATTTTAAAATATTAACTGCTACTAACTACCCCGAATATCTCTTTCAATGGTAGCACGCTTTTCCTCTTTCGACAAACGGAAAAACTCAAAAACAGCCTCTGCCGTTTTTTGATTCATACCAGGCACACTAGCTAACTCCTCAACAGAAGCAGCTTTTATCCTTTCTAAATTACCAAAGGCCTGCCATAAAGCTTTACGCCGCTTAGGTCCAATCCCATCAATATGATCTAAGATAGATTCTAAATTGCGTTTTCCGCGCAATTTGCGGTGATAGGTAATAGCAAAACGATGTGCTTCATCACGAATTTGCTGTAATAATTGTAGTTCTGGAGAATGATGGGATAATATAATACTCTCCGACTGCCCTTCTACAAATACTTCTTCAATGCGCTTAGCTAAGGAAATAACGGGCACATCCGTTACCCCTACGGCACGAATTAATGGTAAGGCTGCATTCAATTGACCTTTGCCCCCATCAATAATAATCAAATCAGGCATAGGCCAATCAGTTTCATTACCATAACGTCGTTCCATAATTTCTGCCATAGACTTAAAATCATCAGGCTTACCTTGCACCGTTTTTAATTTAAAACGTCGATATTCTTTCTTAGCTGGTTTACCATCTTCAAAAACTACCATAGATGCAACGGTCTCACTCCCTTGAGTATGAGAAATATCGAAACATTCCATCCGTTCTGGCAAACGTGGTAAATCCAACACTTCGGCCAATTTTTTAACAGCGCCGCCACTTTTATCTAAATCGTATTGCCATTGACGACGTCGCTCTGCTAAAAAGTTTTGCGCATTTTCAGCCGCCATTTTTATCAAATCATGTTTATAACCTCGTTGCGGCACGGATACCTCCACTACTTGCCCTTTCATTTCAGAAAACCATGTAGCGAAGAGTTCACGCTCGTCAGTATCATAAGGTAAAAGCACTTCTTTAGGTACAAAAGACGCACCACTGTAATATTGCTTCACAAAGTCGGTCATAATTGTTACAGCCTCATCGCCCTCATTTTTGATAAAGAAGTTCTCTCGTCCTAACAAACGACCTTGACGGATAAAAAAGACTTGAACACAAGCCATAAGGCCTTCCATAGCTATCCCCACTACATCAATATCACCACGCTGTGTAACCATACGCTGTTTCTCACGAAGCTTTTCTAAGGCCTGTAATTGATCGCGTAAAGTAGCTGCTTTTTCAAAATTTAATTCATCGGCCGCGGTCTCCATCTGCGCCTTTAAGTCTTGCAAAAGTGGAATTGGCTTTCCCTCTAATACCTGTACAATCTGATCAATATACGTACTATATGTTTCAGGACTTACCCAACCTTGACAAGGAGCTTCACAATATCCCATGTGATATTGTAAACAAGGGCGTGGCACTTTCATATTCTGACAAGTGCGCAAAGGAAAATGACGACGAAATAACTTTAAAGTCTGATGCACGGCGGTTACATCTGTAAAAGGACCAAAATATTTAGCCCCATCCCGTACCATGCGCCGCACCATAAGCACTCGTGGATACTCTTCTTGTACCGTAACTTTCACATAAGGATAGGTCTTATCATCACGAAGCATAATATTATACTTAGGATGATGCTCCTTGATGAGCGTATTTTCAAGAATAAGCGCTTCCATTTCTGTCTTAGTCTGAATGACTTCTACATCTACGGCCCGCTTCATCATAGCAGCTACTTTAGGAGCCCGATTACTATCTTGACGCACATACGAACGCACTCGATTTCGCAGATTAATAGCCTTGCCAACATAAATAATACGTTTATATTGATCGCGCCATAAATACACCCCTGGCGTAGTTGGCAAATGACTAATCTTCTCTAATACAGTTTCTGTAACCATTAGTTACCTACCTTACTATCTTTACTAGAGGCATTAGCAGCTGCCATAAATTTCTTTGTTTTAGCTAATACTGGTGCTAAAAATTTACCCGTATAACTAGCTTCTAATTTACAAATTTGTTCTGGTGTACCGGTACCAACAATTGTACCACCTCGTATTCCCCCCTCAGGGCCTAGATCAATAATATGATCCGCTGTCTTGATTACATCTAAATTATGTTCAATAACAACGACCGTATCTCCACCATCTACTAACTTTTGTAACACATCTAGCAATTTACGAATATCTTCTGCATGAAGCCCCGTAGTTGGTTCATCTAAAATATAAAGCGTTTTACCCGTACTACGGCGAGCCAATTCAGTAGCTAATTTCACCCGCTGTGCTTCCCCACCAGACAAGGTTGTTGCAGGCTGCCCTAACCGAATATAGCCAAGCCCCACTTCCTGTAAAGTTACAAGCTTGCGATGAATTTTAGGAATGGCTTTAAAAAATTCAACCGCTTCATCCACTACCATGTCTAAAACTTCAACAATGGTTTTACCCTTGTATTTTACTTCTAAAGTCTCTCGATTATAGCGCGCACCTTTACAGACTTCACAAGGTACATATACATCTGGTAAAAAGTGCATTTCTATTTTAATAATGCCATCTCCACGACAAGCTTCACAACGACCGCCACGCACATTAAAACTAAACCGGCCTTGCTTATAGCCACGCATTTTCGCTTCTGGCGTTTGACTATACAATTCACGAATTGAATCAAATACACCTGTATAGGTAGCCGGATTAGAACGTGGTGTTCGCCCAATCGGACTTTGATCAATATTAATAATCTTATCTATATGTTCTGTGCCTCGAATTTCCTTATGAGCACCTACTTTATGATAGGAGCGATATAAATGATTCGCTAAACCTTTATATAAAATCTCATTAATTAATGTAGATTTACCAGATCCACTCACCCCAGTTACAACCGTAAATACACTAAGAGGGAATTTCACATTAATAGTCTGTAAATTATTTTCAGAAGCTCCACGAATTTCTAAATAATTACCATTGGGCTTGCGTCGTTTCGCTGGCAACGCAATAAATTTACGACCACTTAAATATTGACCAGTAATCGATTGCTCATTGGCCATAACTTCTTGTGCCGTTCCTTGGGCGATAATCTGTCCACCATGTTCACCAGCTCCAGGGCCTATGTCCACTAAATAGTCAGACGCTAACATAGTATCTTCATCATGTTCCACCACAAGTAATGTATTTCCTAAATCACGTAAACCTTTAAGGGTAGCAATGAGTCGATCATTATCTCGTTGATGTAAACCAATAGACGGCTCATCGAGAATATATAATACCCCTACCAGACCAGAACCAATCTGAGTGGCTAAGCGAATACGTTGTGCTTCACCACCCGATAAAGTGCCAGCATTACGACTCATCGTTAAATAGTCCAAACCTACATTATTAAGGAACATCAAACGAGCATTGATTTCTTTCAAAATCTGATTGCCAATAAATTGTTCTCGTTCTGTTAATGGCACGGTTTGAAAAAAATCCACCGCTTCACTAATAGTCATATTGGTCACTTCATGAATATTCTTAGGGCCTACACGAACAGCTAATGCTTCTGGTTTTAATCGAGCACCACCACAGGTTTTACAAGGTTTTATCGACATAAATTCTTCAAAAGCTTCCCGCTGTGAATCATTCAAAGCTTCACTATGACGGCGTTTTACCATAGGCAAAATACCTTCATACTCCGTATGGAATGTCTTTACTTCCCCACGCATATTTTCATAGTCGAAAGTTACCTTATCCGTACTACCATTCATAACTAAATCTTGTACCTTTTTAGGTAATTCATTAAAGGTAGCATTCAAATCATAGCCATGAGCCACTAATAAACCTTCTAATTGTCGCATAAACCAAGCATTTGGATTGGAACTTAACGGTACAACAGCGCCATCAGCGAAGGATATATCACCATCAGGAATTACACGATCTTCGTCCACTTCCATAGTGCTTCCAATACCAGAGCAGGCCGGACAAGCCCCAAAAGGACTATTAAAAGAAAACATACGAGGTTCAATAGCAGGCAGTGAAATATGACAATCTGGGCAAGCAAAATGCTGACTGTACATATGAGTAGGACCTTCTACTTCTTGCACTACCACCAAGCCTTCGCCCCACTTGGCCGCTGTTTCCATAGAATCAGCTAAACGACTTTCAATGCCTTCTTTTACAACTAAACGGTCTATGACAATTTCTAAATCATGTTTTTTAGTCTTAGCCAACTGAATATCTTCATCTAAGGTGTGAATTTCACCATCAATTTGAACTCGCGTAAATCCTTCTTTACGCAATCGTTCTAATAATTGTTTATGCTCTCCCTTCTTACCACGTAATAAAGGAGCCATAACTAAAATTTTAGTCCGTTCTGGCAAAGTCATTACATCATCTGTCATTTGTTCAATGGACTGCTGAGAAATAGGTTTGCCACATTCTGGACAATAGGCACGACCTACGCGGGCAAATAAAAGCCGCAAATAATCATAAATTTCCGTCACTGTCCCCACTGTAGAACGAGGGTTGCGACTGGTAGTTTTTTGATCAATGGAAATGGCTGGTGATAAACCTTCAATATAATCCACATCGGGTTTATCCATTTGTCCTAAAAATTGGCGTGCATAAGCGGACAACGACTCCACATAGCGCCGTTGCCCTTCTGCATATATCGTATCAAAGGCTAAGGACGATTTACCCGAACCACTAAGCCCTGTAATCACGATAAATTTATCTCTTGGCAAAGCAACATCAATATTTTTTAAATTATGTTGCCTTGCTCCTTTTACTATAATTTCTTCTTTCACCATAACCTCCTGGTTAAAAGAACGTATATTTATTATCTACGACGTTTGGGTTTCATCTCATGGGCATCTTGCAAATCAGATAATTGTTGACGCAATTGGCCTAACTTATCACGCAATTCAGCCGCTTTTTCAAACTCTAACTGCTTCGCCGCGGCCTTCATAAGACGCGTCGTTTCTTCAATTTCATTAAATACATCTTCAACCGTTACAGCTGGTGCTACTGATGTATCCGCTGTTTCACCATAAGTAGCCCCATCTTCTGCTACTGCTTGCAATCCTGTTACAGCCGATTGTGAAGACTTAGTCTTACCCAAGCCTTTAGTAGTAGCTTTCGAAACCTTAGCTGTACTAGCTCCTTGGCTTCGCCCTTTACGTTTAGTACGCCCCTGACTACTATCAACAGTTGCACTACTACCTGCCTCTTCTTCTAACTTCGTCAACTCAATCAATTCTTTAACCTCTTTGCGAATTGATTTTGGCGTTATATTATGCTCTGTATTATAAGCCTGTTGCACCTCACGACGACGTTCAGTTTCACTAATAGCCCGCTCCATAGAGCCGGTAATACGATCAGCATACATAATAACACGACCATGTTCATTACGAGCTGCCCGACCAATAGTCTGAATTAAAGAGGTGTCACTACGCAAGAACCCTTCCTTGTCAGCATCTAAAATCGCTACCAACGATACTTCTGGCATATCGAGACCTTCACGTAGGAGGTTAATCCCGACTAATACATCAAATACACCAGCTCGTAAATCCCGAATAATATCAGCCCGTTCAATCGTAGCAATATCAGAATGTAAATAGCGAACGCGAATACCAACTTCTTTTAAGAATTCAGTTAGATCCTCCGCCATTTTTTTAGTGAGCGTTGTCACAAGAACACGCTCATTCTTAGCTGTGCGTAATTTAATTTCCCCCAATAAATCATCCATTTGACCGCGAATAGGTCGTACTTCAATAACCGGATCTAGCAATCCTGTAGGGCGAATAATCTGCTCAGCTACATTTGTTTGTACTTCCATTTCATAAGGTCCTGGCGTAGCGGATACATACACAATCTGATTAATTCGCTCTTGAAACTCTTCAAATTTCAAAGGACGATTATCTAATGCTGAAGGTAAACGGAAACCGTATTCTATCAAATTTTCCTTGCGTGCTCTATCCCCATTGTACATAGCTCGTACCTGTGGCATAGTCACATGAGATTCATCAATAAGAATTAAAAAATCATCAGGAAAATAATCAATCAAAGTAAAAGGCGCTTCCCCCGGTTTACGATTAGAAAGCAAACGTGAATAATTTTCAATGCCTGAACAATATCCCATTTCTTGCATCATTTCTATATCATACCGAGTGCGCTGTTCCAATCGCTGTGCTTCTAACAGGCGGTCTTTAGATTTTAACAATTTTAATTGTTCATCTAATTCGGCTTCAATACGCTCAATGGCAACTTGTAGTTTTTCACGAGTCGTTACATAGTGAGATGCTGGATAAATAGCTACATGTTTACGATCTACAATGATTTCGCCAGTCAAGGCATCCACTTCAGATAAACGATCAATTTCATCACCAAAGAGTTCTATACGTACCACCCGTTCACTATAAGCAGCAGGAAATACTTCAATCGTATCACCATGAACCCGAAATGTACCACGTGTGAAGTTTATATCATTACGGGTGTATTGAATATCTACTAATTTCTTTAAAATATCATCGCGACTTTTTTCTTGCCCCAACCGTAGGGAAACCACTAAATCACTATAATCTTCTGGATCCCCTAAACCATAAATGCAACTTACCGATGCCACAATAATCACATCACGGCGCTCAAATAAACTCATCGTAGCAGAATGTCGCAATTTATCAATTTCATCATTAATAGACGCATCTTTTTCAATATAAGTATCGGTAGATGCAATATATGCTTCTGGCTGATAGAAATCATAATAAGACACAAAATATTCTACCGCATTATTAGGAAAGAAACTTTTAAACTCACTAGCTAGCTGCGCCGCCAAAGTCTTATTATGAGCAATAACTAACGTAGGCTTTTGTACGCCCTCTATCAGTTTTGCCATAGTATACGTTTTCCCTGTGCCAGTAGCACCTAATAAAACTTGTGCCCAATCGCCATTTTCAACACCCTTCACTAACGATTGTATAGCCGCTGGTTGATCACCCATAGGCTGAAAAGGGGCTTCTACTTTAAAGGGATTCATTGGGCCTTCGTAATTACGATGAATACTTGGATGTGCCATATTATTTACCTTCTTCAGCCATCAAACGTTCCGCTTCCGCGGCTGCTTGCGCCGCTTCTTCAGCACGTACGCGGTCAATATGCTGCTGTAATACCTTACGTTCTTCTTCATTTAATTCTGTACGCTTACTATCTTCTAATTGTTTTGGCGTATCAGCACCTTCCAATACTTCAATGAGCAAGGCAACAACTCGTTTATCAAGGCCCACTTTAGTTGCCACATCAGTAGCAAATGCCCATTCTTCCTCTGAAAAATTATCAATGCGCTCATTTAATTCAGCCCAATTCGCCAACATAAGGCGCGTTACAGGGCGATACATTTCATTGCCCACATACGCTAATAAATCACCTAAAGTTTCAATAGCTTCTAAAGGCGCTCCATACTTATTAGCACGGTTCTCAGCTTTTGCATAGGCTATTAATTCTTCACGACTCATCTCATTTTTCATTACTACTCATTCCTTTATCAAACAATGCATTGGCAAAGTCCTTCGCGTTAAATGGCTGTAAATCATCAATTTTTTCACCAATGCCAATCCAACGCACAGGAACGCCCAATTCCTCTTTAATTGAAATAACCACGCCCCCCTTAGCAGTGCCATCCAATTTTGTAACAATAATCCCTGTAATTGGCACAGCTTGACCAAATAATTTAGCTTGGCTTACTGCATTTTGACCAGTAGTACCATCTAAAATCAGTAAGGTTTGATGTGGCGCACCAGGAACTTGGCGGTCCGCTACACGACCAATTTTTTTCAATTCTTCCATTAAATTCGTCTTAGTATGTAAACGACCAGCCGTATCAATAATTACAATATCTGCATTACGAGCTTTTGCCGATGCTAAAGCATCATACACTACAGCGGCCGGGTCAGCCCCTTCTTGATGCTTAACAATTGGCACATCAGCCCGTTCAGCCCAAATAGTTAACTGTTCAGAGGCAGCCGCACGAAATGTATCCGCTGCTGCTAAGACAACTTTTTTACCTGCTTCTTTATAATAATGTGCTAATTTAGCAATCGTTGTAGTCTTACCAACGCCATTAACCCCTACTACTAAAATAACTTCTGGCGCATGCATTTCTAAAGTTTCTTCCTGATCTTCCAAAATTTTAGTAATGTATTCTTCAATATAGCCCATTACTTCATTGGTATGATTAATTTTACCTTCCGTTACACCACGACGAATTTCTTTCATCAATAATTCCGTAGTTTTACTACCTAAATCAGCAGTAATCATAGCGATTTCTAAGTCATCGAGAAAATCATCATCAATCTTAGCATAACCAATAACTACTGTTTCAATAGCTTCTGTAAATTTCTTTTTTGTATTTTCTAATGCATTACTAATGCCTAATAATTGTTTTGTACGATTCCAAAATCCCATTACATATCCTCCTCTATATCATCAAAGGCTACTGTTAATAATCGTGAAACGCCTCGTTCTACCATTGTCACCCCTTGTAATACTAAAGCCGCTTCCATAGTCCGCTTACGATGCGATACAACAATAAATTGTGTATCAGCCCCTAAACGCTGCAAATAACTGCCAAATCGTTCTACGTTTGCTTCATCTAAAGCAGCATCTACTTCATCAAGTACGCAAAATGGAGCAGGTCGATAGTCTAAGAATGAGAACAATAAAGCAATAACTGTTAAAGCTCGTTCACCGCCAGACAATAATGTTAATTGCTGACGTTTTTTACCAGGTGGCTGTATATAAAAATCAATCCCACTAGTTAAAATATTATCTGCATCAGTTAATACAATTTGTGCCGTACCGCCCCCAAACAATTGACTAAACACCGCTTGGAATCGGTCCCCTACTATATCTAAGACTTCACTAAGTTGAGTCGACATTGCTTTATCAATCTCCGCAATAACAGACTCAAGCTGTTGTTTCGCTAATTCTAAATCAGACCGCTGTTCTTCGTAAAAACTTTGCTTTTTTAACGCTTCTTCATATTCAGCAACTGCTTCAGGGTTAATAGGCCCCAATGCTTCTAATTGAGCTTGTAATTGGCCTTGTGCTAAACGCCAATCCCCAACAGCGCCCTCTAAATGAAGTGATTGTGCCTCCTCTTTCGTAAAGCCTAACTCACCGATTTTAGCCACCGCTTGGGTACTGTTCATTTCATATTTAGCCAACTGCCCTTCCATCTGCAATAATCGCTGTTGAATACGCTTTTGTCGTACATCTAAATCATTACGTCGAGTAGCTAATTCTTCTAAATTCTGCTTTTGAGTACTATGCAATTCATAGAGGGATTGTCGCTCTTTTTGCAAAGCCCCTGACTTTGACGCCTGTGTAGCATAGGTTTCAGTTAAATGTGACAACTGTTGTGGCAACGTTATATCCACTAACTCAGTTTGCCTCATTAACTGTTCTTGTAAAGGCTTCATTTTAGCGGTATTCGCCTCAATAGCAGCCTGCCATTCAGCAATTTGACTTTGTCTATATACCTGTTGTTGACGACTTTGTTCATAAGCCAAACGGGCTTCATTCCATATGGCATTTGCTTCCCCTTGCGCCTGCTGAGCTGCTTCTAATTGAGCTAATGTAACACTACCTTCACCAGCCTCAGTCAATTTTATCTGCAAAGCTTGTAAACTAGCCTCCCCCGCTTTTAGCTGACCCTCAATAGTCTGCTGGGTATCTTCCAAAATTTTCACTTTAGTTGTATTTTCAACCACTAAGCGCTCTTTACGAGCCTTACGCTCACCCAAGGTTTGACATAAAGTCTGTGCTGTTAATAATAAGGTATGTAATTCGTCCCAACTATCTTTTTCAGCCTCCATAGTAGCGGTTAACGCTTCTATGTCTTGCTCTTTTTTTTGTATGGTAGTTTGATCGGCCTCTATCTTCTGTTGCAAAGTTGTAAGTTTTGTTGTAAGGGTCGTAAGCTCTTCTTTACGAGCCATGACAGAGGCTTTGCGACGCTTAGTCACACCACCTGATAAAGAGCCACCAGGCTGAAATTGTTCGCCTCCTAAAGTAACAATACGCAACTGTTGTTTGTATTTTTTTTGTAACTCTATTGCTCGTTCCATAGACTCAACAACGATGGTACGGCCTAATAAATATGTAAAAATCCCTTTATATGTATCGTCAAAAGTAATACAATCAACGGCACGCCCTAGTACACCAACTTCAGCTAATGCAGGGGTCTCAAGGGCATGACCTTTTACCGTTTCAAGGGGTAAAAAAGTAACGCGGCCACCCTGTGTTCGTTTTAAATAAGCAATACAATCTGCAGCGACTCGACTTGTACTAGCAACTATGTGATTAATACTACCACCTAAAGCAATATCTAGGGCCGTTACAAACTTAGGCTCTACTGTAAATAAATCACCAATGGCCCCATGCAAATCCTTACGCCAGCTTTCGTTAGCTTGTAAAGCATTACGCGTACCTTCTGCATAGCCTTCATGTTGCTCTGCCCACTGGGCCAATACTTGTAAACGCCCTTCTAATTGTTGTTCTTCACGGCGACTCGCTTGATTTTCTTTTTCCAATTGTTGACGACTAGTCCGCAATTCATTTAACGCATTTTGCTGTGTTTGACGAACTGCTTCTTGTTCTTTCTTACTAGCTTCCAAACGCTGTTGCTTCGCTAAGGCCGCTCCTTCTTCCACAGCGACGTCGGCTACTTCTTGGGTCAAAACTTCTACTAATTTCCGCCCTTCTTGCAACTCATCGGCTACACGCTGCAATTCAGACCGATATTTTTCAACTCGTCCTACTAAACTTAGTTGCTCTTCATGGCGACTAGCCGCTTCTTTTTGCACAGCTTGAAAGGCTTGCTGTACCTCTTGCAAGGTAGCTTTAGCTATTTCATAAGCATCTTCTTTTTGATGTACCACTTCCGCCTGCTTAGCTAATTCAGCTTCACTATCAGCCACTAACTTTTGGTGAACTAATACCTTCTGACTATCGCCCGCAATAGTCGCTTCCATTTCATGTATGCGATATTGTAGCTCTTGTACCTCTTTTGTAGCAGAACGTAACTGTTCCTCTACCAGCTTCTGCTCCCCTTGCAACCGTTCTTCTTCGCGCTGCGCCTGTGCTACCGCTTCTTCACAAGCTCGAAGTGCTAACTGCTGTTCATCATTATGAAGTTTCAAACTTTGTTCGGATGCAGCTACAGTCGTTAATTCTGTTTGTATTTCAATATCTTCTTGTTCTAAGGCTATCTTTTCATTCTCTTGTTTAGTAAAAAGTCGATCAGCTACCTTAAAATCATGAAAAGCCAAAGCCCCATCATATAAGCGTTTTTGCTGACTCAAACGACCATGTTCTTCTGTTTTATCAGCCTTTTCTTTTAGAGGTCCCATTTGTTCCTCTAAATTAGCCATTAAATCAGCAACACGCTCCATATTTCGATCAGTCTGCCCCATGCGGCGCAAAGACTCTTCTTTATTCATTTTGAAACGAGCAATACCTGCTACTTCTTCAAAAATTAAACGTCGTTCTTCCGGCTTACTATTTAAAATAGCATCTACTCGATTCTGACCAATAATAGCCATAGAGTCACGACCTAAGCCTGTATCAGCCAATAAGGCTTGAATATCTTTTAAACGACAAGCTTTTTTATTAATATAAAATTCGCTTTCCCCACTGCGATAAATACGCCGTGTTAAAGCCACTTCTGCTAAATCAGGATGTAATCGTTTATCACTATTATCAAAGATTAACGTTACTTCAGCCGTACTCATGGGACGACGTTTTTCTGTGCCTGAAAAAATAATATCTTCTGCTTTTTGACCACGTAATTGGCGTACATTTGATTCACCTAAGACCCAGCGCATAGCATCCGTAATATTACTTTTGCCGCTCCCATTTGGGCCTACAATGGCCGTCATGCCTGGTGAAAATTTTACAATTGTTTTATCAGCAAAGGACTTAAATCCCTTTAACTCTAATCGTAAGAGTTGCATGCTAACCACCTTTCTGTGAGTCAAAAATTCTTATAATAACGTACCTTTTATTATACCACAGTATACCTAATATTATCGATAATCAAACACACATTCTCTTTATTTTTCGCCATATAACTATGGTTCAGTCCTTCAGTAGTTTTTGCCGCCTTAACTTCATCGCTCGCATCGCCAATCACAAAACCAGTTACTTCCCATTTAGACCATATATTTTGAGCCACCTTAGAATCCCATTCACACCACTGCCAATTATACTGACTATATTTTGTAGCAAAATACTTCATATTCCGTTGCTTTTCTCCACGCAGTTTCGAAGTCAATGACCGTGGATATATAATGGTAATCAGCTTTTTACGCTGTCTCTGAGAGCCTAAAGTAGAGACAGTATGTGATGCAAACATAAACTCCGCTTCATGAGCCTGTAATACGCCTTCCAGCTTTTGCTGCCATTGACAATTAACAACCAATTCGCCCATAGCTGGTTCATAAGGTCCGCCCACTAGGCCGATGCCAGCATCTAATTCTGGCGTACTTTGCAGACCTGTCCGTATTACTTCAATCTGCTTATCTTCAAAATAAGTTTTTAAAAACGCACTATAGGCTACTGCTTCCTCAACGGTTAAAGGCGTATAAGTCCCTTCAGCTACTGCCTCTGCCAATTCCGTATCAGCAATAACTAATACAGGGTAAATACGTACAAAATCAGGCTGTAAACGGCCTACCTTCACTGCCGTAGGCACCAAAGTATGCCAATTTTCACCAGGTAAACCAGGTAATAATTGTATACCTACAGTTAAGCCACGTCTTTGTAAACGCCCTACCGCCCCTACAACGTCAGCACTTGTATGCCCTCGTTTAGAGTTAACAAGAATGGTCTCATCCATGGATTGTACTCCTATTTCAACTGTACTCACCCCATAGGCTACGAGCAAATCAATAGCTTCATCACTTAATGCATCAGGTCGTGTAGAACAACGGATGCCATCAATAAGACCACCTTGTAAAGCTTCATAAGCAGGCTCTAATAAAGAAATCTGTAATTCTTTGGGTAAAGCAGAAAAACTGCCCCCATAAAAAGCCACTTCCCAGTATTTTAACTCTCGTTCAGTGCCTATATATTCTTCAATAGTCGCTTTCACATCCACTGCAGTAGCTCGTGCACCACCACTAGAAATCCGATGCTGATTACAAAAAATACATTGCTGTGGACAACCTGCATGAGGAATATAAAAAGGAATAAGGCCATGCTTTTTCTTTGTTAGACCTTTAGAAGGTACCGCAATATCTGATTTCATTATTTCAATGCTTACAGCCATAAGATGACTCACTTTCTATACGAAAAAGGAGCGGATTAGCCGCTCCTCTATTTACATATACCTAATTATAACTGACAAGCTCGTTTGCCTTCTAAATAATCTAACGTAACTTGTGCTGCATTTTGTTCTGCTTCTTTTTTACTCTTACCAGTACCTGAACCATAAGCAACGCCTTCAATACGCACTTCCATGCAAAAAATCTTGTCATGGTCAGGTCCAGACTCACTTAGTAAAGTGTAAACAATTTGCTTTTCCCCATCTTGTTGCACATATTCTTGCAACATTGTTTTATAATCTTTGCCAAGCTTACCAGCTTTAGCCTTTTCTAAATATCCTTTCAAATGACTCAATACGAACTGTGCTGCTACTTCATAGGAAGTATTTACATATAAAGCGCCTATAACCGCCTCAAATGTATCCGCCAAAATAGAGGCGCGTTCACGGCCACCAGAAGTCGCTTCACCGCGACCTAATAATAAATAGTTGCCAAAATTTAATTTAGCACTACAAGTAGCTAGTGACGTTTCACAAACAGTAGCTGCCTTTATCTTCGTCAGTTCACCCTCAGTCATTTGAGGATATGTAGTAAACAGATACTCACCGATAATTAAATCTAATACAGCGTCTCCTAAAAATTCAAGACGCTCATTATGTTTAACGCGAGCTGCTCTATTCTCATTGGCATAAGACGTATGCGTAAACGCTCTGTCGAGCAAATTAATATCTGTCAAAGGAATCCGCAAACGCGCCACAAGCTCTCGAAGCGCTGCTTCGCGAGCTTGGTGCGAGATTGTCTTATGAGTCTTACGGCCGCTCAATTAGTCCTCGTAACGACGAACTAGTAACGTCGCATTATGTCCGCCAAAACCAAAGGAATTGGAAAGAGCACAATTAACTTTTAACTCACGAGCTCCTTCTTTTACATAATCCAAATCAAGTTCTGGATCTGGGTTCGTTAAGTTAATAGTTGGGTGAATTTTGCCAGTTTCAATAGCCATAGCCATTACAATAGCTTCAATAGCACCAGCAGCCCCCAATAAATGGCCTGTCATAGATTTAGTGGAGTTAATTGCTAATGTATTAGCATGTTCCCCAAATAATTCTTTGATTGCCATAGTTTCATTCTTGTCATTAAGACCAGTAGATGTACCATGAGCATTGATATAATTAATTTCGCTAGGATCAATACCAGCGTCTTTAATTGCCAATTCCATA
Organism: Veillonella intestinalis; assembly: GCF_943193155.1. GTDB lineage: Bacteria > Bacillota > Negativicutes > Veillonellales > Veillonellaceae > Veillonella_A > Veillonella_A intestinalis. Next base: position 88,130 of record NZ_CALPDB010000002.1, read on the forward strand.
CATTTACGCGCTTGTAAACCACCTGGTGCTGGCGCTGTAATGTGATACGCATCACCATTGCTACCATAACCAATTACTTCTGCGTAAATATGAGCACCACGAGCTTTCGCATGTTCTAATTCTTCAAGAACAACGATACCTGCCCCTTCACCCATTACAAAACCATCACGGTCTGCGTCAAATGGACGAGATGCTTTTTCAGGTTCATCATTGCGTGTAGACATTGCTTTCATAGCAGCAAAACCAGCTACAGCCGCTGGAGAAATAGCCGCTTCAGTACCACCAGCAAACATAATATCAGCATCCCCACGAGCTACGATACGGAATGCATCGCCAATGGAGTTAGTGCCAGAAGCACAAGCAGTAATATCTGTAATCGCTGGGCCACGAAGACCAAGTTCAATAGATACACGGCCAGATACCATGTTAGCAATCATCATAGGTACAGCAAATGGACTTACACGATTAGGTCCTTTGTCAAATAACGTTACATATACATCGTGGATAGAGTCAATCCCACCGATACCAGTACCTACTACAGTACCACAACGGTCACGATCTTCTTTATCCAAATCAAGATCAGAATCGCGCAAAGCAAGAACTGCTGCAGCGATTGCAAATTGAGAGGAACGGTCCATACGACGGGACTCTTTCTTCTCTACACCATATTCAGTAATATCAAAATCCTTCACTTCACCAGCAATGCGGGTAGCATATTCTGAAGCATCAAAATGCGTAATCGGACCGATACCAGATTTACCTGCTAATAACGCTTCATAAAAAGCCTCTTTACCAGTGCCTACAGGCGTTACAGCCCCTAAACCAGTAATAACAACACGTTTTTCCAATTATTTCACCTCACATGTAAACTATGCATTGAAATACATTAATCAATCTGGGAAACTTCCTTCAATAAACGAGCGAAAATTTCCTTAACTGGCAAAATCTCATCTACTTTGCGCATATTATTGCCGGAGAATACTAAACCATTCTCCACATCACCTTGTTGTGCTCGTTCCAGTGCTTTAATTAAACAGAATCTATGAGAGCAATGTTTTAAACAACGATCACATTCAGTTGGTGGTGGTACAGTACCATCCAATACAGTGGTGGCAAATTTGTTGCGTATTGCCTGTCCTGGTAGACCCACTGGACTTTCTATTAACACTACATCTTCCGGTTTCGTTGTACGTACGTACATTTTTTTCAATTCGTCCGATGCATTGCATTCTACACTAGCAGCAAAACGGCTACCCATTTGGACGCCATTAGCACCTAGCTTAATCATTTCTACAATATCTTTCCCGTCTAACACACCGCCCGCGCCAATTACAGGAATATTTTTAACGGCTTTTACAACTTCAGGTACAATTTCACGAGATGAGCGATTCGTACCTAAATGACCGCCTGCTTCACTGCCTTCAACGATGACAGCTGCCGCACCTAATCCTTCGGAAATACGAGCTAATTTTCCAGAGGACACAATCGGTACAATGGGCGTACCTGATTCTTTCCCCATACCAAACATATCACGAGAAAAACCTGCGCCTGCAACGACAAGGTCAATGCCTTCTTCAATTGCAGTTTGCACAAGGCCAGCAAAACCAGAGGCTGCTACCATTGCATTTATACCAATAATACCCGTAGGTGATAATTTTCGAGCTAATTTAATTTCATAACGTAATTCATCAAATGGCATACCGGAGGCCGCAATGAGACCAATGCCACCTTCATTAGCTACAGCCGCAGCAAGACGTGCTGTAGACAATCTGATTGCCATGCCACCTTGAATAATGGGCACCTTTGCCACCAGATTTCCTATGCGAAGTTCAGGGAGCTTCACTATAAATTCCTCCTGTTACGTATACCGACTAGGGGGCGTACAGCCCCCTAACGGTGCACAAGTCTTACGCTTCTTTGATAGAATCGATGTATTCTACCGTATCTTTCACTGTTTTAATTTTTTCAGCTACATCATCAGGAATTTCAACATTGAATTCTTCTTCGAAAGCCATGATCAATTCAACGATGTCTAAGGAGTCAGCTCCTAAGTCGTCAATGAATGTAGAATCAATCTTAACTTCAGCTTCGTCAACGCCTAACTGTTCCACAACGATCGCTTTTACTTTATCAAACGTGGTCATTGTGATTTCACCTCCTTTCACTATTGCACTATATATGTACCTACATCACCATGCCACCATCAACATTAATGACTTGACCAGTAATGTAACTTGCCATATCACTTGCTAAGAAGGTAGCTACTACAGCTACTTCTTCTGGTTCAGCCATACGTCCTAATGGAATTGTCTGAACCATTGCTTCTTTCACTTTATCAGGTAAAACATCTGTCATATCAGTGTGAATAAAACCTGGTGCAATCGCATTTACCGTAATACCACGGCTTGCCAATTCTTTAGCACAAGTTTTAGTAAAACCAATTACCCCTGCTTTAGAAGCACTATAATTAGCTTGACCAGCATTACCAGTCACACCAACTACAGATGTCATATTTACAATTTTACCACTACGCTGTTTCATCATAATTTTTGAAACGGCTTTGGTTACAAGATATACGCCTTTAAGATTGATGTTCATAACATCATCCCAGTCATTGTCTTTCATGCGCATAAGCAAGACATCACGAGTGATACCTGCATTATTCACTAAAATATCAATACGACCAAATGCTGTATGAGCTTCTTCAACCATAGCAGCCACTTCTTCAGCATTGCCTACATTAGCTTTTACTTTAATCGCTTTGCGACCAAGCGCTAAAATAGCATCTACTGTTTCTTGCGCAGCGCCTTCACTGCCACTGTAGTTTACAACTACATCAGCCCCTTGCTTTGCCATTAAAATAGCAATCGCACGGCCAATACCACGAGAAGCACCTGTTACTAAAGCAACTTTATCTGTTAAATGCATTTTATCGAACCCCCTGTAAAAATTCAAGAGTTTTTGCTAAGGAATCTACATCTTCAACATTCGCTAATTGCATTTCCTTATTAATCTTCTTCGTAAACCCAGTTAATACTTTACCTGGACCTACTTCTACAAATGCACCAACACCTTCATTAATCATAGTTGCTACACAGTCTTCCCAAAGTACTGGATGAGCAGCTTGCACTACAAGAGATTTTTTAATAGCATTGGCATCGGTTAAAATTTCACCAGTTACATTGACGACTACTGGAATCGCTGCATCGTTTACAGTAATTTTGTCTAATTCTTCTTTCAAACGAGCAGCTGCTGGTTCCATTAAACGACTATGGAATGGAGCACTTACCGGTAACATAACAGCCCGTTTAGCGCCTGCTGCTTTCATTTCTTCCGCTGCTTTTTCTACCGCTGCAGTAGCACCAGCAATAACGATTTGACCTGGGCAGTTAAAATTAACCGCTTGTACAGAACCTACTTCGTTATTAATTTTTTCACAAATAGCTACTACTTCTTCACGAGGTAAGGCTAAAATAGCTGCCATAGCACCTTCGCCTAATGGCACAGCATCTTGCATGAATTCGCCACGTTTATGAACAACGTATACGGCATCTTTAAAATCAAGGACACCTGCTGCAACTAAAGCACTATATTCACCTAAGCTATGACCACCTACAATATCAGGAGTAAAGCCTTTTTCTTTGAGTATTTCATAACATGCTACACTAGCTGTCAAAATAGCTGGCTGTGTATTAGCAGTCTTAACTAATTCAGTATCAGGTCCTTCAAAGCATAATTTAGAAATAGAATAACCTAATGCTTCATCTGCTTCAGCAAAACGCTGTTTTACAATGTCATATTCATTGTATAAATCTTGAAGCATACCTACTTTTTGAGAACCTTGGCCAGGAAATACAAATGCTGTTTTCACTAGTAACGCCTCCTGTATTATTTAATGATTTTCTGTAAGCCACCAATTACGGTTTCAGTTTCGCTCATAATATCTTTAATGATTTGAGCACATGGTTTTACATCATGTAACATACCAGAAATCTGCCCAATCATAACAGAGCCATTTTTAACATCCCCTTCAATAGCGGCTTTACGAAGCGCGCCAGCACCTAATTCTTCTAACTGTTCTTTTGGTGCCCCACTGAATTCTAATTCTTGATATTGATGGGATAATAAGTTTTCTAAAATACGAACTGGATGTCCTGTTGTAAGACCTGTCATTACTGTAGAGCGGTCTTTTGCTTTAAGTACTGCTTCCTTGTAATTTGGATGGGCAATACATTCTTCGGATAATACGAAACGGCTACCCATTTGTACTGCACTAGCACCTAAAGCAAATGCAGCCGCTGCGCCACGGCCATCGGCAATACCACCAGCAGCAATAACTGGTACATTAACAGCATCAGCAATTTGAGGAATTAAACACATAGTCGTAATTTCCCCTACGTGACCACCTGATTCAGTACCTTCAGCTACCACTGCATCAATCCCACCACGCAATAAACGTTTAGCTAACAATACAGACGCTACTACAGGAATTACTTTAGTGCCGATTTCTTTTAATGCTGGCACATAAGTACTTGGATTGCCAGCACCAGTTGTAATAACTGGTACTCGTTCTTCTAATACCACTTGCATAACTTCTTTTACAAATGGTGACATTAACATAATATTACAACCAAATGGTTTGCTTGTACGTTCTTTTAATTTATGAATTTCATTACGAAATACATCTGGTGGCATATGACCAGCCCCAATAATGCCAAGACCGCCTCCTTCAGACACAGCCGCAGCAAGTTCAGCGGTACCGAGCCAAGCCATACCACCTTGGAATATAGGATACTCAATCCCTAATAAATCACAAATATCAGTCTTAATCATGATGGTTGTTCCTCCTTAGTACCATTTCATTACCAAGCCTGCCCAAGTTAAGCCAGCTCCAAAGCCAGCAAAGGCGACTGTATGATCTCGTTTTACAAAGCCAGATCGTACCGCTTCATCCAAAGCAATACCAATGGATGCAGCTGATGTATTGCCATACTTTGGCAAATTAATAAATACTTTTTCTTCTGGCATTTTTAAGCGATGTGCAGCCGAGTCAATAATTCGTTTATTTGCTTGGTGAGGAATGAAACGGTCCAAATCCTCTAACTTCAAACCGGCCCGGTCTAAAGCTTTAAGAGCTGTACGCCCCATAGTTTTTACTGCAAATTTATAAACTTCAGCGCCATCCATATGAATATAGGTTAGGCCTTCTTCAATGCGTTTATCATTCTGAATCATGGCAGTGCCACTCGCAGGAATGCATAAAGCCATTCCACCAGCGCCACTCGCCCCCATATCCATACCTAACATACCATATCCTTCTGGTACGGTCGATACAACAGCAGCACCAGCGCCATCACCAAATAAAACACAGGTGCCTCTGTCTTGCCAATTAATAACGCGGGACATTACTTCAACGCCGATAACTAGTACATGTTTAAATAACTGGTTACTTACATAACTTCCAGCGGTAATTAAACCATATACAAAGCCTGAGCAAGCAGCACCTAAATCAAAAGCAGCTGCATTAGTAGCTCCCAAGTTAGCTTGTACTAAACAAGCCGTGGAAGGAATACTCATATCGCCAGTTAAAGTCGCTACAATAATACAATCAATATCTTCAGCCGTCAAGCCTGCACTGTCCATAGCGCGACGAGCCGCTTCAGTTGCCATATCAGAGGCATTCATACCTTCTGGGGCAATGCGACGTTCTTCAATGCCGGTGCGTTCACGAATCCATTGATCATTCGTGTCTACGATTTTTTCTAGATCAGCGTTAGTCACAATATTATCTGGTACAAAACTACCTGTACCAATAATACCGACTGGCTTAGTCCACATCGTCATATTTGATAGCTCCTTCTTCTTCTATACTCTGTTGAATGTTTTGAATAATTTTTTGTTCCACCAACTCACTAGCAATTTTAATCGCTGTTAAGATTTCCTTTGCTTTTGAACTGCCATGGGAAATTAAAAACACACCATTCACACCTAATAAAGGAGCACCGCCATTTTCTGTATGGTCAAGGCGTTTTCGAACCTTTTTAAATACAGGGGCAATTAAAGCTGCTCCAATTTTAGCTAATAAACCACCATTTTTGATGCCATCTTTAATAATTTGCGTCATAACCCCTACAAGGCCTTCAGCTAATTTTAGCACCACATTACCAGTAAAGCCATCACATACAACTACATCTACAGTTCCTTTAGGAATATCACGGCCTTCTACATTTCCTTTAAACGGAATTGTTTTTAGCTGTTCTAATAAAGGATATGTAGCTAAACACAAGTCATTACCCTTAGTTGATTCTTCACCAATATTAAGCAAGCCAACAGTCGGGTTTGTTTTACCAAACATTAAACGTGCATATTCAAAGCCCATAATAGCCCCCTGTACCAAATGTTTTGGTTTACAGTTTGCATTTGCTCCTGAATCAAGCATAACGGTAACACCTTGTGGCGTAGGAATAGGTGTTGCAATCATAGGTCGATCAATACCTTTAATACGCCCTAAGCCAAATAAGGCTGCCGCTACCGCAGCACCGGTACTACCTGGTGCAATCACGGCATCACATACTTTTTGCTTCACCAAGCGAGTGGCTACTATAACAGACGCATCTTTTTTCTTGCGTACTGCCGTGCCAGGATGCTCACTCATTTCAATAACTTCACTGGCATGTTGAATAATCAATTGTGGATTATTTTGTTGCCCAAATTCTTCTAATACTTGACGAATCTGTGCTTCATCACCCACTAAAAATATTGTTATCTTAGGAAATGCTTTTGCTGCATCAATCGCACCACGTACAATTTCGTAGGGTGCGAAATCACCACCCATAGCATCTACTGCAATTTTCATATACTTACACCCTATTCTGAATGGGCTCCATTATGAACTTCGCCCGAAAGACTTCTTTTACCTTATCCTTAATTGTGACCCAGATAAAATACTTCTCACCTCGTTGACGTACTACGGAGGCTTTGGCCACTAAATTACAATCCGCTTTGACCGGACTTTTATATTTAATATTACCAACGCCAGCTAAAACAGCAGGTACACCCAACACTGCTTTAGCTAGAGAGTCAGCCTGTGCATATAAATACTGTGGCTCTACATAACCATTACAATCTGTCATGTCCTCTCTGGTTCGCAATATACTAAGACCCTGTTCACCAGCGGTAAGATCAATTAATTCCCCTACAACTTCTATATGACCATGATCATTGGCACTTGGTGCTAGTCCTTCTACACGCGCTCTAATGCGTTCCCTTAATTCTGGAATCCCTAATTCTAACCGATCAAGGCGAATCGTTGGCACGCTGACATTAAAAAAGATGGCCAACTCCTCATCGGTAACGAAGGGCGTATTATTCAGTTTTTCTTGCAATAACTGCTGTCGCTCTTGCTTCTTTATCCGACTCATGGTACCACCTTTTATGACCAAGTAATAATACTTCATTACAATTATATGTCACAAAGGGCGATTATGCAAGTAAAAATTATAAATGACTAAAAAAATGACTTAAAAACAGTTTCCATTTTAAATATGTAGCCCTAGCTACTGAAAACTATTTTCAACTCCATTATAATGAAAATATAAGCAGAACACAACTGCTTCCCTATTATTATTACATATATATTAATACTATATATTGCACAGTAAAGAAACTAATAATGTAAAACTAGCATACACAAAGGAGACTTACTTATGACTACTATGAAATCAGCCCTTGGCTTAGACAATGATCAACGCTTAGCAAAAATGATTGAAATTAAAGACAATTATTTAAGCGGTAACTTATCCCTTGAAGAAGGACAAGCACTTCTAAAACAATATATTGGCACCTGTACACCAGATGAATTTGCCTATGGAGAACAGCAATTAAAAGGATCTTATACGGATGAAGAAATTACCCATCGCATGGATGATTTACTCGCCTTATTTGATGGCATTTTAGTAAGAGCTGACAACACATATCCAGAAAATCATCCGCTATGGGTATATGTAGCTGAAATTACAGCAGGACTTACCCTCATGAACGAAGCAGAGGAACTCCTTAAAACGCCCCATTTCATCAAAAATCCATGGCTTGGCGTATATGACAAACTAAGCGAATGGTCTCGTCATTTATCACGCAAACAAAATCAACTATATCCAGCACTTGAAAAATACGGCTTTGATCGCCCTACTAAAATTATGTGGACCTTCGATGACAAAGTGCGTGACCTAATTAGCGAAAGTCGTCGCCTATTACAAGCAGATGAAGTAGACCAATTCTTAACCCTTCAACCTAAGATGATTGATGCCTTCCGCGATTTAGCTGATAAAGAACAAGAAGTATTACTTCCTACAGCATGGAAACTTGTAAACGAAGATGAATTTAGCTATATGAGTCGCGGTGATCATGAAATAGGTTTTGCTCTAATTACTCCACCACCTTACTACGGTGACATGAAGGTAACAGGAAAAGATATTGCAACCTCACCTATAGATATTACTGACACTAAAACAGCAAACTTTATGCAAGACTTGGCCGCGCTCTTAGGCAAATATAATATGAACCCTATGCCATCACCTGAAACTGAACTCGATGTAGCCACAGGCAAACTCTCTTTAGAACGTATCAATTTACTTTTCAAACATATGCCCGTTGACCTATCTTATGTAGATGAGCATGAATTAGTTAAATTCTACAGCGACACTAAACATCGCATCTTCCCTCGCAGTGCTAATGTTATTGGCCGCGAAGTGCGCAACTGTCATCCTGCCAAAAGTGTTCATTTAGTAGAAGAAATCATTGAGAAATTCCGTTCCGGCGAACAAGACAAAGCTGAGTTTTGGATTAATAAACCAGAAGCCTTCATCTATATTCTCTATACAGCCGTTCGTGATGAAGCTGGTAATTTTAAAGGCGTACTTGAAATGATGCAAGATTGCACACGCATTCGCAGTTTAGAAGGCTCCCGTACCCTCTTAACTTGGGATTCTGAAACTCACGGAGATACAGTTGATGCCGCTACAACAGACTCAGTAAATACAGCCCTTGATAAAAATACTACACCAGAAGCTACAGCCCATACTATCACTATTAAAGGTATTACTATTACAGCAGATACGAAACTCTTCGACCTCTTCGATAAAGTAGAAGGTTTACGCCAATATATGCCAACTATTAATAGCAGTTTTAAAATGCTCAATACGCCATTCGGTAAAATTATGGCACGCAAAGCAACGATTGGGATGGCCTGCGAGCGAACCGGTATGAGCCAAAAAGATATAATCGATGCTATAGCCAATTACATTAAAGCCCATTATAAAGGCTAAATGCATTTCCTAAAAGTACTACCATTGTTAATAGCGCTCTACCATTAATATGTGCTCTACGCAACAGAAGAACCCCTCTTATATGTTATACTTTATATAGTAACTAGCTCAACAGCAAACTACTATCAGTAAGTATCATAAAGAGGGGTTTTTATTATGAATGCAACTACAACAAAACATACAAAACTATCTAAAGCAAGGTCAGCCAATAAAATAGACCATATAACCAATCAGCCTGTAGAGTCGCTTCCATTTCCCCCATTTCTACCACCGCAAGCGACTGTTATGTGCATGGGCACCTTCCCACCAGCCGCCGATAAACGAGCCATGCAATTCCACTATCCTAATTTCCAAAATGATATGTGGCGGGTCTATGGATTAGCTTTTTTCAATGATAAAGATTATTTTAGAGCTGGTGATGCCAAAGCCTTCGATGCCGACAAAATTAAATCCTTTCTTACAGAAAAAGGTATTGCTTCTTGCCCAACGGTGTGGCAAGCTATTCGTGAGCGCGGCAATGCCTCAGATGCCTTTTTAACAGTAGTAGATCCCGTTCATATTCATGAAGTATTAGCGCAAATACCTCATTGTCAATATATCGGCACCACTGGCGGCAAAGCAACAGAGGTACTACTTAGCTTGGCTGACAACAAAGTAAAATCACCTAAAACAGGCGAAACAATTGAACTCCAATTTGGTACCCGCCATATTAAGCTTACTAGGCTACCATCTACTTCTAGAGCGTATCCTCTAAGCCTGACTAAAAAAGCAGATGCCTATGCTAAGTTTTTTCAATCAGTAGGCTTACTATAAACTAAAAACCGTCTTAGTTTTATCCGTTAACTACGTAAATATTAACGAACATACACTAAGACGGTTTTAATTTTTATATAAATTTAACTGCTATAAAATTGACTACTCTTTTACAGCCTTAAGCGCTATAAAATTTACTGTACAAGTATGTGTCACCATTACGCCATAAGAATTAGCGTAATAAAGCACCACCAATTACCATTTGTTGGGCCTCATTGGTCCCTTCATAGATCTGAGTCACTTTAGCATTGCGCATTAAACGAGCTACTGGATAATCTTCACAATAACCATAGCCACCAAATAATTGCACAGCTTTTGTGGTTACCTCCATAGCTACATCAGAACAGAACTTTTTAGCCATAGAAGCAGATACGGTATATGGTTGGCCAGCCGTTTTATCTTGCCCCACATTATACAACATTAAATTAGCGGCTTCTACTTGAATCGCCATCTCCGCTAATTGAAATTGAGTATTTTGAAACTTACTCAAAGGTTTACCAAATTGCACACGCTCTTTAGTATACGCAATGGACTTCGCTAAAGCAGCCTCTGCCAGGCCAGTAGCTTGTGCCGCAACTCCAATCCGACTGCTATCCAAGGTCGTCATAGCAATTTTAAAACCGTCCCCTTCACGGCCTAATAAATTAGCGGCTGGCACTCTTACATTATTAAAATATAAACTACTACAAGTTGATGTATGTAAACCCATCATAGAGTCTCTAGGGCCAACAGTAAAACCAGCCATATCTTTAGTTACAATAAAGGCAGACATTCCTTTTGTACCATTCTCAGGCTGCGTCATGGCAAACACAATGTATACGTCTGCTTCACCAGCATTTGTAATATATACTTTTTCACCATTTAAAATATATTCATCACCAGTACGTTCAGCCTTCGTCTGTACACCACTCGCATCCGTCCCTGCTTCTTTTTCAGTCAAAGCAAAGGCACCTATCGCTTGACCAGCTACTAAAGGCTTTAAAAACTGTTCTTTTTGTGCCTCTGTTCCAAATCGAGCAAGAGGTTCACAACATAGACCTACACAGACCGATACGGTAATGGCTAAGCCATCATCATATTTAGCCAATTCTTTCAACGCCACAGCATAGTTCATAAATTCTTCGCCTAAACCACCGTATATAGTAGGCCAATAAATACGGGTTAATCCTAACCCTAACACCGCATTCACTAAAGAACGGTCAAAAATTTGTGCTTTATCCCGTTCAATGACAGTTGGTTCTACCTTTTCCAAACAAAACTGTCTAACTTTTATCTGCCACCTAGTTTGTGCTTCAGTCAATGGAATCATGAGATAAACCTCCTTTTATGAATTATATACCTATTAGCTAAAAGATATGGAATACATATAAAAACTTCTTGTTACCGCTACTATAACACAAACCAGTAGTACCGTCTATCTACATTTAACAGCAATAACAAGCCTATATTAAACGACAAAAGCGTGGATATCCAATGGATATCCACGCTTTTATAGTAGAGCTATTCATTAGCTCAGCAGGTCTTATTCAGCGATCTTATTTACAACCTGAGTTCCTTTATAATGACCGCATGTAGGGCAAACCCGATGAGGCATCATAGGTTCGTGGCATTGCGGACAAGCTACAAAACCTGGAACAGTTAATTTCCAGTTCGCACGACGACGGTCGCGACGACATTTGGACAATCTACGCTTTGGTACTGCCATTATCTGCACCTCCTTAACATAATCACTGGGACTTCTAATTAATCATCATCTTTTTCATCGAGCAGTGTACGAAGCACCGCCAATCGAGGATCCACTACAAAGGATTCACAAGAACAAGGTGAAACATTTTTATTTGCTCCGCAATGAACGCACAATCCTTTGCAATCATCCTGACATAACACTTGAGATGGCTCATTGATGATTAATGTATCCCGAATGAGATCCGTTAAATCAATGGTCTCACCATCAAAAGGAACAACCTCTGACGCCTCAACATCGTCCCATTCCTTGAGGACCCCAAAGGTTTCATTAAATGGCGTTGTTTGTGAATAAGCAACCTCGCATAAACAACGAGTGCACTCATAATCACCATTGGTTGTTACGGTTCCTTCTACGATGAAATTCTGTCCATCGTAACGAAAATCACCACTAATGGTTATATCATGACGGCTCCAAGGAAAAGCAGTTACATCCCCTAACTGAGTAGCTGGTTCAGTAAATTGAAAAGGAAAAGACTTTCCTATGTGTTCTTTTGCTTGCTCTACTTGCAGTTTCATAATTTTACCTCGACTATAATATTATAGCTATCTAACCTATCTTTGTCAAACTGTTCTCTACAATTCTTAGTTGATTTTCTTAGAAAAATCAACAACTCTTTAAATTGTCTCAAACAAATTTATTAATTCATACGACTACCTGGCGATTCCATATAGCCATATGATGAGAAAAGCCCCCTTTACAGGAGGCTTCTATATTTTTAGTTCATGATTTAGATTACAATCAATTACATTTTTTCGAATTGATCTTTACCTACGCCACAAATTGGGCAAACATAATCATCTGGTTGATCAGCGAATTTAACACCTTCTACAGCTTCGTCATAGATCCAACCGCATACTACACATACGTATTTTTCCATCACTTGCGCCTCCTTTCATTATAAAATAGACACTGTATCTACAGTCATAGTGTATCATAAATATCGATTATGTTCAATATTTTTTTTATCTTTTTCAAAATTTTATGAACCCTCTAATTTATTAGATTCTACAAGGCTTTTAATACATTTTACAAAATTAAATTTTATAAATTAGTAAGGTGTTTTTCAAACTTCCCCTATATTTTTTTTGCAAATACCTTTATAATTAGTAAAAGAAGTAATATTCATTTTCAATTACTTCTTTTTAATTCTGATTTCATAACATTACATAATAATAGTTTTATAGGAGGTATTACATGAAAACAAAATTTACAGAACTCCTCGGTATTGAATATCCGATTATCCAAGGTGCTATGGCTTGGACCTCAGAACATAAATTAGCTGCTGCCGTAGCTAATGCTGGTGCTACTGGTGTAATTGCTACTGGTGGTCGCGATGCAGAATGGGTACGTCAAGAAATCCGAGCTGCCAAAGCATTAACTACTAAGCCTTTTGGTGTTAATTTAATGCTTATGGCAAAAAATATTGACGAGCTTGTAGAAGTTATTAAAGAAGAAAAACCTGCCTTTGTAACATTAGGCGCTGGTAATCCAGTACCATTCATCGAACCTATGCATGCTGTAGGGATTAAAGTAATTCCTGTTGTACCAAATGTTAAACTAGCTAAACGCGTTGCCGCTGCAGGTGCTGATGCTCTTATCGTAGAAGGCCAAGAAGCGGGTGGTCATATTGGCACGCAAACAACGATGGCCTTAATGGAAAACGTACTTCCAGAAATTGATATTCCTGTGATTATTGCTGGTGGTATTGCCGATGGCCGTGCCTTAGCAGCAGCATTAACAATGGGGGCTGAAGGCGTACAAATGGGCTCTCGCTTTATTCTAGCTGAAGAATGCCAAATGCATCAAAATTGTAAAGACGCTATTATTAAAGCAACTGACACTGATTCTGCAGTAACTGGTTTAACTAGCGGTCATGGTGGTGTTCGTTCCTTAAAAAACGAATTCACAGAAAAATACTTAGCTGCTGAATTTAGCTGCACTGATAAAGAAACATTAACAGCCATGTCTGTAGGTACTAATCGTAAAGCAGCCGTTGAAGGGGACATCGTAAATGGTGCGGTACAATGTGGTCAAAGTTTGAATCGCTTAACTAAAGTAGAACCAGCTAGCGCTATTGTAGAATCTGTTATTGCCGAAGCTAAAGAAGCTATTAAAGGGGCTCAACGCTTTTTATAATACTTTGGTCCCCTATGCTAGCTGATTTATAACTTATTTATAACCATTAAATCAAATGCATAGAACCATACCGTAGAGGCAATCCTAGTATTGCCTCTCTTTGTCAAATACGACAATCTAATGTATACTAAAAATTAAGTATTTATACTTTTAATATAATAAATTCACCTAATTAGGAGTGATCATTATGTTACCATTTAACGGAAAATACCCTAAACTTGATCCAAAAAGCTGTCTTATGCCAGGTGCTGAAATTGCTGGTGATGTGGAGCTTAAAGAATTTGCCTCCCTTTGGCAGAATGTGGCGGCTCGTGGCGATGTAAATAAAATTGTCGTAGGTCGTTATACCAATGTACAAGATAATTCAGTCCTTCATGTTGACGACGATAAAGCATGTATTCTCGGCGATTATGTAACCATTGGCCACGGTGCTATCGTTCACGCTTCTACCTTAGAAGATAATGTACTAGTTGGCATGGGTGCCATTGTTTTAAGTGGCTGCCATATCGGTACTGGCTCAATCATCGCAGCCGGTGCTGTTGTATTAGAAAATACAACAATTCCGCCTTACTCTTTAGTGGTAGGCTGCCCTGCCAAAGTAATTCGTACTGACGAATCTCAAATTGATCGCATTCATAATCAGGCCTTAAAATACAAAAATCTTTGGACTGAAAAATATGGTTTATTGCCAAATGCAGGCGGTGAAATGTATAAAGAAGGGGCTAAAATAGTCTAATAGTTCTACTACGAAAAAGAGCTAGCAACAACATTGTTGCTAGCTCTTTTTTAGTATAAAACAAAATCTATTAAATTTCTCAAACCATAGCAAGCACTACCTCGCCGGTAGCTAAACTCTGTTTAACATCAATAATGCGTTGATTCTTCGAGCCTCGAAAACGTAAACTAGGATCTCGCAATGCATCAACAAATTTTCCATCTACTAACACATCACAGTGTGCCAACAACGCCCGCTTATTAGGACATTCTACAATCTCATCCCAAGTATAACCGGAATAAGCCCATATATCCTTATGCGGTACAATTTCACGCACTTTAGTCACTACAGGCAATAAGCCATCTACATTTTGAAATGGTTCGCCTCCCAATAAAGTTAAACCTGCCACATTAGGGTCACTTACATAACGTATAACCTCTTCAGTTTCCTTATCGGTCCAAACAGAACCAGCCTGTGGATTTTGATATTCTTCATTAAAACAATTAAAGCACTTATGCGTGCAGCCTGTAACAAAAATAGACGTGCGAATCCCATTGCCATTGGCAATATCGTATTTTCGAATTTGTCCATAATTCATTACTGGTTCGCCTCCTCTACTGTTACCTCATTATTATATGCGTGCCATTATCCGCTATAAATTATTTACTGAAACGAACAGGTCATGCCAGCGACATGACCTGTATTTAATATAATTTTTAAGTAAACGCTAAGCTATACCTAAACGCTAAATAAGCTTTAATACACTTAGATATGCATTACTCTATCTTTAATTTCTTTTGTGCGCCCTTCATTCCAGAAATTTTCGCCTAAGTAGCCACAAGTCCGACGAATAACAGTTAATTTATCACGATCTGTGTTATGGCAACGTGGGCATTCCCAATCATTATGGTCATTTACTTTGATTTCTCCATCAAAGCCACAAACATGACAATAATCAGATTTCGTATTAAATTCTGCATACGAAATATTATCATAAATATACTGCATCATAGTTAATACAGCTGGAATATTATTTGTCATATTAGGAATTTCAGCATAGGAAATACAACCACCAGTTGACTTTTTCTGGAATTCTGACTCAAAGGAGAATTTATCAAATACATTGATTTCTTCCCGTACATTTACATGATAGCTGTTCGTATAATAGCCCTTGTCCGTAATGTCTTCAATTTCACCAAACCGTGCTCGGTCTAAAGAGCTGAAACGATTTGTCAAGCTTTCAGCTGGGGTACCATATAAAGCAAAGCCCATATTATGGCGCTGTTTCCAAGTTTCAATGGCTTCATTTAAACGATCCATTACTTTCATGGCAAATACACGCCCTTTTTCACCCGTATTGGACTCACCAGTAATTAACTTCGTTGCTTCATACATACCAATATAGCCCATGGAAATAGTAGCATAACCACCAATTAAGAACTGACTAATGGACTCACCTTTCTTAAGGCGTGCAATAGCTCCATGTTGCCAATGAATTGGAGACACATCACTGGTTACATTCTTTAACAATTCATAGCGTAATAACAAGGCTTTCTCTACTAGGTCAAGGCGTTTATCTAAAATTTCAAAGAAACGCTCTTCACTATGGCGCGCTAAAATACCAATTTGAGGTAAATTTAAACTCACTACGCCCATATTAAAGCGGCCATCAAATACATATTCACCAGCTTCATTTTTCCATGGTGATAAAAAGGCACGACAACCCATAGGACTAAATACATTGCCTTCATAAATTTCTTTCATTTTCTTAGCAGAAATATAATCTGGATACATCCGTTTAGCTGTGCATTGAGCCGCTAATTCAGTTAAATAATAATATGGTGAATCAGGATGTACATTATGCTCATCCAACACATAAATTAATTTAGGAAATGCTGGCGTAATATATACATTCGCTTCGTTTTTAACGCCCATAATGCGCTGTTTTAAAATCTCTTCATCAATAAGCGCTGCTTCTTTGGCATATTCACTATTAGGGTCAAAATGCATAAATAAAGTAACAAAAGGTGCCTGCCCGTTTGTTGTCATAAGCGTATTAATTTGGTACTGAATCGTTTGAATACCATCTTTAACTTCTTTACGAGTTCGTTTCCATGCAATTTCTTCCGCTTTTTCCATATTTGGCTTCATACCATAGATTTCAACTTGCTCTTCTAACACATTCGCTAAAATCTTATCATATGACTTACGCACAAAAGGCGCTAAAATACGATCAATGCCATTAATGCTTTGACCACCATACTGCCCAGAGGCTACTTGTGCAATAATTTGAGTCGTCACTGTACATGCTACTTGGAAAGATTTAGGTGTATCAATTTTCTTACCATTAATAACAGTACCATTAGTTAACATATCATTTAAATTAATCAAGCAACAGTTAAACATAGGCTGAATAATATAATCCATGTCATGAAAATGAATGGCCCCACTATCATGAGCCTGTACAATATCAGCTGGAATTAATTTACGCCGAGCAATATCCTTACTCACTTCCCCAGCAATTAAATCACGCTGTGTAGACACAATTGCCGCATCTTTATTAGAGTTCTCATCTAACAAGGCAACATTACTACGATCCAGCAAACCAAATACATCTTTATCCGTCGTATTTTCTTTACGCTTAAAGCTTTGAACAGCCTTGTAGTTTTCATAGGCTCGTGCAGTGGCTGGATTATTATATTCTAATAGTTTGTAATACACTTGATCTTCAATGGCATAAATAGTCAAGGTTTTCCCAATCTTATGGGCATATTCTTCAATTTCATTAGCAATGCGATCCGCTAAACCCGCTTCATACAAACCCGTACTACTGTTCATGGCTTTTTCTATGGCGATTACAATTTTTGACTTATCGAATGAAACTTTTTGTCCATCCCGCTTAATTACCTCTAACACGACAAGGCCTCCCTATGGTTGCTACAAAATATAGTATATAAAAATAAACGTAAACGAATTGTTTTTATGACCCTCTGGCCATCAATTTCCTATATGAAGCATTTGCCTATACATATAAACAACTGGTACCGTAAACGGCTACCAGTTGTTCGGTTCTTGCTTATTATACAATATCTTGTAGTTTATTTCAATAAATAATACTATATATTATTATCATGCTTACCTGCAGAAGTCTCATATATGCTTCGTAATTGTTTAGTATCTACCTTAGAACAAGCCGTCAATGGCAAGTGTTCAAGCCAAATAATCGCCTTCGGCCGTTCCTTAGACGTAAAATGCATAGCAATGTCAGCTACTATATCTTGTATCGCTCTTGTTTTATTGTGAACTAAAAAAGCAATCGGCTGTTCACCACGTAACTCATCAGGCACACCAATAACGGCACCATCCATAATGCCCTCTATATCTAGTAATTTTCCCTCCACATAAGGAATAGATAATTTATAGCCCCCTCTATTTATCATCGCACTGCGGCGCCCCTTAAATAAAAGGCGTCCCGATTCACTCCAAGCGCCTTCATCACCTACTGAATACGGCAATTTAATACCTTCAATACCATATGGTGTATCCACATATATTAACCCCATTTCATCAAGAGTAACCGTAACTCCTGGAAATGGATAGCCCACTGTATTTGGTTCTGCCAACCATTCCTCAGCTGTACAATACGTAATATAATTTAGCTCACTAGCACCATAATATAAAATAAACGCCGTATGAGGTTGTTTCTGTTGTAATTGGTTTAATAATTTATGATCTAATGTTTGAGACCCAGTAAAAATTAGTTGCAAGGTTGGCAACGCATTCTGTAACATATTGACAATCAAACGAAGCTTTGTGGGTAATAAATACCAATGTGTCACTTTCCACTGCTCACATAATTGTACCCAAGTCCGCGGTGACATATGAGCTGAGGTAATAATTGTGCCACCTTCATAGAGCACACTGAGTAAACTATTTAAGTTGCCAGTAAAACTCAAACTACCTTGGCAAAATAACACAGTTTTATTATCAACTTTAAAAATTTTATTTTGCCCCTCAAAAAAATCTAGCCAACTGCTTAAAGAGCGCCATAATACTTTAGGCAATCCCGTTGTGCCAGAAGACAAAACCCCAAAGTCAGCTCCACTTGGAATTGTTTGGCCTTGTAAATACGTTTTTTCCAATAAAGCTATTCTAGCTACCTCTAAATCAGGATGACATAAAATAGGCTTATATCCCTTGAGTAGACCTTGTAACCATTGTGTTAACTGTAACCATACATCATTACTTTGAATTGTTCTAGCTAACTCCTTTTTAACAGTACTCGCTTTTTTAGTAGTTAGCGGTATCTCTTTAGACTCAGTAGTATCCATCAAAACAGCTTGCCATAAATCACTATATGTATAAACAGTTGAATCTATAACAATAGCCGTTTTAGAACCTTGTGTTTCATTATAGCTAGCTAATCGCTGTAATAAATCATTCATATACAATCACCTTATATCTTATATATAGATATATTAAATCAATAGCACTCCTATACTAGACGCTCAATCAGTATAGCTGTCCCCATACCACCAGCCCCAGCGATAGCGCAAATACCATAACGCCCCTGACGATACTCTAAAGCTGCCATCGCATGAAGTAATATAATAGCACCTGAACAACCAAAAGGATGTCCATAAGCCAATGCGCCACCTAGCTGATTGTATTGCCCTTCATACGCACCATACGTGCGAGCAAATAACACATCAATAACAGCAAACGCCTCATTCCACTCAATTGCATCTAAATCGGCCATTCTTAAACCAGTGCGCTCTAATAATTGTTCCGTAGCTTGCCAAGCTCCTTCAGGACTATATAGTGGATCCCCTCCATATTGCAACGCGCCTACAATCCGAAAGGGTCCTGGCTCTTCACTTAAAACAACAAAAGCGGCCCCATCATGAGTATAACAAGCATTTCCCGCAGTAGTAACTGTTCCTTCACCTAAAATAGGCTTCATACGATCTAAAATCTTTTGCTGTAAGCGTGGTTTAATACTTTCATCTTTATACCCTGCCCCCATATCAAAAATATAAGGGCTTACAATACCTTCTTCACGAGCTTTAACAGCCAAACGATGACTACGCAAGCTCCAATAATCGAGTTCTTCTTTCTTCACATCATATTTTTGGGCTGTTCGCTCTGCTCCTTGCAACATAGCTAACGCATCATTTTCGTGAGGTGAAAACTGCGCGACCATATATGACCCTTGTCGTTCATCATCAGACGCATAAGTTCGCAGTGGTTGTAAAGAACTACTTTCTACCCCACCAGCGATTACAGTATTTGCCATCTTACTACGAATCGCCCGATAACCTTGTATAATCGCAGCTCCAGCACTGGCACATTGCATGTCAACCGTATAAGCCGGTACTGATTTCCCATACGCCGAATATAAAGCTGTCAAACGGCCTATATTACCACCCGTGCCTACTGCATTACCACAGATAATCTCGTCTACAGAAGCATAGCGTTCATGTAAAACATCTAACAAGCGCGCCCCTAGTTGTTCAGGTCTTATGTGTTTAAATTGGCCCTTATATGAACCAATGGGCGTCCTAAGGCCGCCCATTATATACACAGAAGACAGCATTTGATTTTGCATTTCAAACCTCCACTAAATACATTGTCTTCTTAAATATTCAATTTTGCTGCTTTTGTACCTAACCATGCTGCCATAGCACATTTCATAATATCGCCAGGAATAAATGGTAACGCATAACCTACTAGCGCTGCTTCAAAATTAATACCTGTAACAATCATACCACCAATCATGCCAAAAATATAAGTAATAGGAATTGTAATGACAACAGAACGCCAGAAATAAGTCAGAAAGGATGGCTTTTTACCTTTACAAATACTAAGCAAAGTATAAGCAATCGGATAGCTCCAAATAAAACCACCTGTAGGTCCTAAAATTTTCCCTAAACCACCAATGCCCCCAGCAAATACAGGTAAACCAACAGCCCCAATTAAGATGTACACACAAAGAGCAATAAAAGTTTCTTTAGGTGGCAACATAAAAGCAATCAAACAAAATACTAAAGTTGATGCGGTTACCATAGCCGGCGTAAAAGGCAATGGAAAGGAAATATAAGCGGACACACAACATAAAGCTATTAATAACGCCATTTTTGTTAATTTACGAGTATCTGACATAAAAACACACCTCAATATATAAAATAATACCAATACTACAATTAATAATAAAACGAAACAGACCTCATGTCCAAGTGCAAGTAAAAACAGCCTTTTCAGCGGTATATCCCTGAATCGTACTACCCTCACAAGTAACAGATACTAACTCGTCTTCAAATGTAGGTCGTCGAAAACGAACTGAAATCGATTGTGCTAAATCATTTAGATCATGGGTAATATATTTTGCAAGCATTTCTAACACTAAACAACCTGGCACAACAGCCTGTATTTGTTGATGAATGGGATTACCATCTTTTACAGCAGTAACAAATTCTATAATCTCAGAACGAGAAAATCTATGCCAAGGTACTACCATCGTAGGTATTGTTACAGACAACGGTAGCTTTTTAGGCTTTATAGGTAAATAAGTAGATTCTATTTCCTTTAAACGAGCTGTTAACTCTTGGTTACCCCGAGCGATGGTCGTTTCATACCACTTTCCTTTTTGCCTTATAGCTTCATATTGAGCAGACTCAGCTAAGCGTCGCCAATGCAACTGAGCAATCACCATTGTCCGTGGCAGGCCCTTATTAACCTCAATAAGGGCTCTAAACAATTCACGCATCGCTTCGCCTCCTTTTATCGCTAATCTCTTTCAAATTATATATAATTCATGCTAATTCGTCAACTATCAAGATAAATAGTGTTAACAATAAAAGCTGATTTGCAATAAACTCCTTTTGAAGACTTGCAAATCAGCTTCTAAAAACTAAATCAAACTATTATAAGGTTTCTACTAACTCTTTTAAATACAATTTAAATTGATCCTTAAACATATCAGCGCGCAAACCATATTCTACAGTAGCCTGCAAATAGCCTAAACGATCACCAATATCATAACGACGTCCTTCATAAGCTAAAGCAAACACATCACTGTCTAATCGAGCTAAACCATCCGTTAGTTGTAATTCATGACCAGCTCCCAGTGGTGTTTTTTCTAGCACTTCAAAAATCTCTGGTGCTAAAATATAACGACCTAAAACAGCTAAATTAGAAGGTGCCAAATCACGACTTGGCTTTTCTACTAAGCCATCTACTTTATAAACATTAGGCTTAACTTCATGACCTGCCACAATGCCATACGAACTCACTTTATCAGCTGGTACCCTTTGAGTGCCTAAAACAGAACCGCCCATTGTTTCATAACAATCTATCAATTGTTTCAAACAAGGATAGTCCGGGTTATATACTACATCATCACCTAATAAAACAGCAAACGGCTCATTACCAACAAACGCTTTGGCACATAAAATAGCATCCCCTAATCCACGCGGAGCCTTTTGGCGGATAAAATGAACGCGAATATCTGCTAAAGCGCGTACCATATCAAGTTGTTTCTGCTTTCCCTGTTGTTGTAATAATTGTTCTAATTCAACACTAGTATCAAAGTGATCTTCGATAGCCCGTTTATTACGCCCCGTAATAATCAATATTTCTTCAATGCCCGATGCTAACGCTTCTTCAATGATATATTGAATAGCTGGGGTATCAACAATAGGTAACATTTCTTTAGGTTGTGCTTTTGTTGCTGGTAAAAAGCGTGTACCAAAACCAGCAGCTGGAATAACGGCTTTACGTACCTTACCCATAACTAACCTCTTTTCCAATACGTATTACAAAAAGTAAAGGCTTAGAAGAAGGGAATTCCCTTCTTCTAAGCAACCTTCAATTGACAACAACAAAACATGATATAAACCAAAAAGTGAGATACTTAAGACTAAAAGTCTTTAGCTACTACTGTATACGACCATTTCTTTTGTTTCGATTGATATGTAAGCCACCCTTCAAAGGAGTGCATATCACGATGCCAAGTATAATCAACATAACGTAAATCGCCATTCTCTACATCTCGTTTCGTTGTAATCGTAAATGTATCTAAGCGAGTTAATCTAATCGACGCACCAATTGTCCAATCTCGATTTAACTCCTCACGGTCAAATCGATAGGGTGAATTATTACGACGGTCCATATTATTTTGACGATAACTAGTAAAAGCTGTCACTCTTGAATTTAATTTCCAGCTAGATGTAACGCCCCAATACGGCATGCTTCGAATGTGATCATTATAACCATAATAATCGCGTTGATAACCACCATAAAAACGTATACCTGCATTTTTTGATAGTTTTATACGATCATGACTAACCTCACCAAAGAACATAGCATGACTACCCTTAATACGGTCTTCTTTCCAATAACCTATATTACCGCCACCACGAATCGTAAATGGTGTCTTACCAATATAATACTGATTGGTGTATACAGACAATTCTGGGCGCTTTTCAACCCAAACAGTACGGGCATTTAATTTAGATGATTCACGACTTACACCGAAGGTAGCAACGCCCCAAGGTAAATATTCTCGGTAACCAAAGCTTGGTTTGAAACCCTCTTTTGTCATCCATTGATATTTAAGAAATAATTCACCATTATCACCGATTGGATATTGAATGCTTCCTTTTAAGCCAAACCCATCATCACTATTATAAGTTGGCCGTGGAATTAAAGAGAATAAATTAAATTCACCATCACGGTCACTACGTAAAGATACTACATACTTAGGCATACTTAGAATTTTGCCATTTTTGATAAATAGCTTCGCATCGCGAATAATTGCCTTATCACCAGGATACACTTCAATTGTGCTCCCTTCGATGCGATAGTCAGGTACCCCTTTATAGGCCATAGCATGTTTAGTTGTTAACCAACCTTTAGTGATTAACCCTTCTTGACCATTATATTCAACTTTATCAGCTTTTACATAATAAGGTTCAACATAACCAATTACATTAGGTGCTGACATAGCATTGGTACCACTGTTATACACTAAATTAGTACCTCGTAAATCTTTAGTAGCCCCTTTATTCTCTAGAAAGTGAAATTCTCCATCGGTTGTATATTCCTGCGATTTTGTATTTCCCAATAGCTTTTCACTATGAATTTCTTGAGTCCCTTGAATAGCATCTACTTTGCCTACAGCCACTACATTTCCAGTAGCACCACTATAATACATGCTATCTGCATCTACCTTAACTGGTTGTGAGCTATTATCAACAGTCGCAACCGGTTTACCACGGCGAACAACACGTATAAGGGCTCCATCTGACTCATTCATAGTTGCTATGCTTACAGGATCTGAATCATAGGCAATATCTTGTGTATTTTCATAAATCAATCCTTTATTATCAGCCGCTTCCACTGACAACAAAGGCATAACGACTAAAGCGGCACTTAATGCATACCTAGCCTTCTTCATTACCATCTTCTACTTACCTCATTTTCATTGGATTAGTTTCGTTTCACAACCACGATAGGTTGCGAAGGAGCGTCATTTGTCTGACTAGGTTCTTCCTCTACAGTGTCTTCTTCAGCCACCTCTGTATCAGCCTCTTCTACCACATCTTCATTATCATCAGCTATTGTTTCTTCTGATTCATCAGTGTCTTCAACACTACTATCATTAGCAGGTACTAATGTAACAGGCTCAGACGCATCACCTAAGGCATAATCATCATAAGAATCCTGAGTTACAGCTTCACTAGCTGTATGCGCTTGCCCATCACCACCAACAACAACACCTTGTACGGTAACCATTTCCTGTGGCTGTACATAAATAGTAGCTCCTTCTGGTAAATCAATATTTTTCCCTTTAACAAAGAAGCCCCCTACTAAGCCTACAGGCCCTAGCAATACAGCACCAGCTACAGAAGCGCCTGCCGCTTTTAATTCTTGCTTAGTCTTAGCTTTCGCCTCTTCCCCTTGAATAGCTACAAAATCAGTGCCATCAAGAGCAGGTACTGTATCAAATGTTAAATCTAATTTACCATTACGACCAAAGGAAGATGCTTTTTTCAATTCTGAAATATGCCCTTCCCCCACAGTGCCAGCTGGCACCAACAATACATTACCATCCATAATATCTTCAGCTACTGTAAAGCTAAACACATCGCCCACCTTACTTGTAGCGGTATTAATTGGCGTATTCAAAGTAACAGCAAATACTTCTGTACTCGCTACTGAGCCAATTTGGGTTGTTACTTTAAGCGGTGCCCCATTAATCGTTTTACCTAACGCTTGAATCCGACTTTCTAAAGAGCCTGTTCCAATACGCCCTGATACACTGCGTTCCAACTGCTCTACACGAGATACTAAAGAACCACGGCCTACCTTATTTTGATAGGTCCATTCTAACATAGATAATTGCTGATTTAC
Organism: Veillonella intestinalis; assembly: GCF_943193155.1. Classification (GTDB taxonomy): domain Bacteria; phylum Bacillota; class Negativicutes; order Veillonellales; family Veillonellaceae; genus Veillonella_A; species Veillonella_A intestinalis. Next base: position 113,277 of record NZ_CALPDB010000002.1, read on the forward strand.
CGACACTTTACCACGTACATTGCCTTCAATAGAATCATATAATGAATCTACTTGAGAGTTAAGTGTACCTGAACCTGTACGACCATATACAGTCTGTCCAATTTGTTGCACCCGATCTACCAAAGCCCCAACCTGAGTTGAGCCATATACTGTATTCTCTAAGGCATCTGTTTTTTCTAATACTGTTTCAGGAGCTGCCCATACATTACTTGAAAAAAGTGCGGCTACAGCTAACATGACTACTTGTTTTTTCATACATCCTCCAACCATATGAGACTAAGGTCATTACGCCCTTAGACTATTAAATCTTCAAGTCAATAATAGCAGATACACCTACACCTTGAATACGAGACGCATTCACAGGATTCATGCTATCAATTGGCACTAACCCTTTGACACGGGCTACACCATTGAAACTAGCTTCAACCTGTGCTACCGCTTCAACACGTTCCACTTCAGAAGCAGGACCTGTTACTTGTGCAGCCCCGATATAGCCATTATTACCAACACTAACAATTGGTACTACCTTAGTTGTATAAGTAGTACTTAAATTATTTTGGCTTAAAATTTTATTTAAAAAGTCATTAATCTGACCACCAAAGCGGTCAACTAAAATCCCTACACCACCAACTTTAAGGACGCTACCTAAGTTAAAATTGCCAAGGCTAAAAGCCTGTGCTGGACCAGCAAATACACCAGTGGCAATTGACATTGCCATTACAGTTGCTAATAATTTCTTTTTCATATGTCATCCTCCTTGTTGTCGAGTCTTTACAATACTACGTATGCTAGTCTGATTATATCATATATCAAAGAATTTGTCCTTTTTGAGCATGAAAAGTTCCCTATAATACACGCTTTCATCAATAATTTCACTAAATTTTTATATGCTGCCATACACCACTACGAAAACGCCAACCTGCAAACACCATCCGCAAGCTTTGGTCAATTAACAAGGCAATCCAGGCGCCATAGAGCCCAAAGCCCCAAGTAAAGCAAAGCAAATAAGTTATAATAGGTCGGAAAATAGCAATCACAAACAAGGAATACTTCATAACATAAAAGTTATCGCCGGCCCCTTTGAGAACACCAGAATAAACTAATTGAAAAGCCTGAGGAAAGCTAGCTATCGCCATAAGAATCATGATTTGTGAACCCAACTGCCATACACCTTGGTCCTGAGTAAAGAAATCAAATACAACATTACGCAAACCAAAATATACAATCAAGCCTACAATAGAAATAAATAAAGCAATGCGAATGCCTATTTTACCATAAGCCACTGCTAAATCAGGCCGCTTCTTGCCTAAGGACTGACCCGTATAAGAAGCACCTGAATAACTTAAGCCCATAGCAAAATAGTAAAAAATATCAATGAGGTTCATACAAATATGATGTGTCGCTAAAGCCACAACGCCCAAAGAAGCAACCATTTTAGTATAAGCAAACATCCCAAATCGCTCAAAAGCCTGCTCCCCTAACGAACTACCACCTATATAATATATGGATCGTAAAATATCCTTATCAAATCGCCAACTGCCTTGCTTCCATGATAAATGTTTATCCTTTGTATGAATGGCTCGCCACAAAAGTAGGCAAATCAATATATAGCTAGTCATCGTAGCAATCCCAGAGCCTATTACGCCTAAAGCAGGAATGGGCCCCCAGCCATAAATCAATACAAAATTCAAGCAAACATTAAGAACATTGCCAATAGCGTTCGATGTAAAAATAATCCTTGTATTACCTACACCAATTAAAGCGGCCCCCATCATAACCGACAACGCAGAAAAGAAAAGACCAATAACAATAAACTCACCATAGCCAACTGCTGTAGTAATATAGGAGGGTTGAGCCCCAGCAAAAGATAAAATAGCCGGTAAAAAATAGTAGCTTAAAGCCAACAAGGGTAAATAAAATAATATCGTCAATATAACCCCTTGCTTTAGCACTGAATTCATAGCTACATAATTCTCTTCCCCTTTACGACGTGCTACGATAGCCGTAATAGCGATAGCTGCTGACCGCACAAAAACAAGCATAACCATCAAGGGCTGACTCATAATCCCTACAGCAGCTAACGCATCAGCACCTAAAGCGCCAACCATAGCTAAATTAATCGCCGTCATCAACTGCAACAAGAGTCCTTGCATCGTGGCAGGCCAAGCTACATCAATATATTCCTTATAAATGCTCTTAGTAGCTGGTACTGGCCCCAACCGAGCTGCAACAGGCAGAATATAATCTATCCCAAAGAACCTTCTAATTCCCAATAACATGACCTACTCCTTATGTGAAATAATATTGTGCAATTTCTAAAAAACACCCCTAAACAAAGGTATCATCCCCTGCTTAGGAGTGTTTATATCTTGCCTTATTGTGGCAAGGAAATTACTTGGCTAAATGTAGAGCCAGCATTTTTAATCTTCTGTTCGTTCCCCATTACACTAATATGAGAATCCTTCATAACAGCTCCGACTAAATCTGCCAAACTACGAATATCCTCTTGACGACAAGCAATTACTTCTTTACGCAGCTGTTCAGCTGCTTCTGGCGTCCCTTCGCCAAAGTACTCACTCATAGCACGAGGACCTCGTAAAGCTGGTGTAATTGGCGTATCTAACGTGCTCATAGTACCAATAATATATTTACGCATTTCACGATCTGAAATTTCAAAAGTCTGTAAATATTCGCTTAACGCTTCATAAACCGATAATGTTTCAGTCAAGTTTGGATCACGATAACTACAAAGTACAAAGTTACCATTATTATAGAAATTAGCAAATGCTCCATAAGCGCCACCTTGCACGCGAATACGAGTCCACAAGTATTCATAGCGAAGAATGGTTTCCAATACTTTCATGGCACCCCTTGGTGTAAAGCCATGGTCACGGAAATTACCACCTTGAGCCACATATTGCACCTTCCCAGATGTAACAATCCCTTCATTCACATACTCTTTTGTGATTTTTAATTGTCCCTTTGGATAAGAACCCTCTGTCCAAGTTGTTAAAGCCGTTTCTAATAATTCTTTAAATTGTTCAAATTCATAGGCTTCACCTACAAAGGAAATATCAACATTAGAAGGACGGAATAGTTTTGCTGCTACTGCTGCTAATTTAGCAGGCAAAGCTTGTAAAGCAGCTTCATCAGCAACCAAGGTTGCTAGTTGTTCAAAATAGCCCAAACTATCTAAATCACGGAATTTTCCTACTTCAGTCACCTGTGCTGTTACACGATTTGATACGATAGTATGGCCACGACGGAATGCTTCTGTATCCCAAATCGCTTTAGTCTCTTTCACAAGTTCTGTTAAGCGACTTACATCTGTATATTCACTATGGCTGACTAATTCAGAAATAATACGAACTAATTCAGGCAATTTAGCATGCAAGGCTTTAGCACGAACAATAAATAATGGTGTGTAACCATCACGGTCATTATACTTTGTTAAAGCTGCTATATTGGCACTGAAACCACCTAAATTCATATTAATATCTTGAGCAATCGCATCATAGGTCCGTTCTTTGGTATTAACACGGGCTAATATATCACTTAACAGACTCGCGTAAAATAGTTCCGTTTCAGTTAAGCAATCCAAATGGAAATAAAAAGCAGTATAGTTAATGCCTTTAGCCTGAGCAGGTACAAAGTGGAGTTTAGCCTCACCTAACACACTATCTTCACGTTCCACTCGTTCTACAGCAGGTGATAAGTCATCTAATTCCAAAAGAGGAATCGTGGCTAATGCTTCTTCAGTATCAGGCGCCGCTTGACGCGCTTTTAATGCTTTTGTTTGCTCTACAATCGCATTAATTTCTTCAGTCGTCATGTTAGCCTTAATAGCTGCTAATTTTTCTTTTTCAGCCTGCTCTTTTTGCTCTTGTAACCCTTTTTCAGGATAAATAGATACTAAAGCTTTATGTTGATTTTGTAATAATGCTCGTTCGATTAAATCTTCAAAGTAACGAGTATGTAAGCCTTCACGCAATGTAGCTAAAGCGCCTTCGTAGCGAAGGGCTTCAATTGGATCTTTATCATAATTCCATTGATCCATAACGCGAATGCCATAAGCTAACCCGATTGGACGACCACCAAAATCAGCTTCTCGCAAAGCAAATTCAGTAATATTTAAAGAAGCTTCTAATAATGATGTATCAAGACCGTCTTTAACTAAACGAGCCAACTCTGCTTCTACTAATTCCTGTAAACGACTTTGTTCCTTCATTTCAGAACCAGTAACAGAAATATTCCAAATTGGCTGACGTAGGCTATCTAAATAATAACCGCTAATGTCACTACCTACACCAGCTTTTACTAATAATTCTTTTAACGGTGCTGCTGGTGATGTTAATAAAGCATGTGTCAAAATTTCAAAGCCCAAACTATCTGCCACTGTCATTTCAGGCATTACATACGTCAAAGCATGCATTGTCTTACCTGCTTCATTTTCATCAGAACCAATGCTATAAGGATACGATGCCACTTTGCCTTTTTCAAATGGAGCTTGTACTGCAATGGTAGAATCTACAGTAATTGCATCAAAGTTTTGCAAATATTCTTCATCAATGAAACTTAGCTGTTCCTCAATATCCATCGTGCCATATAAGAAAATATAACTATTCGCTGGATGATAATATTGTTTATAAAACGCTTGGAACCCTTCATAGGTTAAATCTGTAATGTTATCAGGATTACCACCAGAGTCTACACCATAAGTCGTATCTGGGAATAATTCAGCCATCATATGAGTTTCTAAAATAGAGTCAGGCGAAGAATATACACCCTTCATTTCATTGTATACAACACCTTTATATGTCAACTCATCTTCAGCAGAATCCAATTCATAATGCCAACCTTCTTGCATTACAATTTCCTTATCCTCAGCTACCCGTGGATAGAAAACAGCATCCAAATACACATCCATTAAATTGTGGAAGTCCTTATCATTTTTACTAGCCACAGGATACATTGTCTTATCAGGATACGTCATAGCATTTAAAAAGGTATTTAAAGATCCTTTTACAAGTTCTACAAATGGCTCTTTTAATGGGAATTTACGAGATCCACATAACACAGAATGCTCCATAATATGGGCAACCCCTGTACTATCTTTTGGAGGTGTGCGAAAGGCAATCGAAAAGACTTTGTTCGTATCTTCAGCATCAATATAAAGCAAACGAGCTCCTGATTTTTCATGATGCATTAAATAGGCTGTGCTGCTTAATTCAGCAACAGATTCCACCCGCTCTACTTTAAAACCACTATATATTTCATTTAGTTTCATAAAAAACTCCTTTTATTACATAGAAAGCACAGATACATAACATACCTGAACCTTATAATTAACTGTATACAATGTATATTATACTAAAATTGAGGAATATTTTCAAAATAAAACAGACTTTCTCCCACCTATGAGGGAAAAAGCCTGTTCTTACTTAACTTAAGAAATCCTTCTTAGCCACGTTTATCAATGACTAAATTGTCATGAATGGCACGAATAGCATCTTTTACTCGTTCTTCTGCAATTAAGCAAGTAATACTAATTTCAGAAGTACTAATAATTTCAATATTAATATTTTCTTCACTTAAAATGCCAAACATCTGAGCTGCCACGCCTGGTTGACCTAACATACCAGCCCCAACGATTGATACTTTAGCCATTTGTTCATTAATAACAAAATCTTCAATGTCGCCTGCAGCTTTCAAAGATTCCAACACTTCGCGCGCCATTACAACATCATCCAAAGTAATTGTAAATACAATATCAGTAATTGTGTCTTCAACTGTACGAACGCTTTGTACAATCATGTCTACGTCCACATTTTTATCAGCCAAGCTTTGGAAAATAAGATGCGCAATACCTGGTTTATTTTTAACCCCTACAAGAGATACTTTTGCTACATTAGTGTCATCCGCCACGCCTTGAATTACATGTTTATTTGCTTCCATGGTATAATCCTCCCGAATAATGGTACCTTCTTTATCACAAAATGTGGAACGTACATGAATAGGTACGCCATAGCGACTGCCCATTTCAACAGCACGAGGTTGCATTACACCCGCCCCCAAGCGAGCCATTTCCAGCATCTCACCATATGTAATTTCATCTAATTTCATCGCATTCGGTGCGATACGTGGGTCCGTAGAATACACACCTTCTACATCGGTAAAAATCTCACACACATCAGCCTGCATAGCCCCCGCCAATGCAACCGCTGTCGTATCAGAGCCACCACGACCTAAGGTTGTAATATCACCACAATCAGTAATACCTTGGAAACCAGCTACGACCACAATATTGCCTGCATCAAGCGCTGCAAATACACGGCTAGGATCAATCGTTAAAATACGAGCTTTGCCATGATTATCACTACTCAAAATACCAGCCTGTGCCCCTGTCATAGATACAGCAGGTTGACCTTTTTCCATAAAAGCCATCGCTAATAAGGCAATGGAAATCTGTTCACCAGTAGACAATAAACGATCCATTTCACGACCAAATGGTCTAGATGTAACAGCCCGTGCTAAGGATACTAAATCATCCGTAGTATCACCCATGGCCGATACAACCACCACAACGCGGTCATCTTCTTTTTTATCACGTAATACGCGATCTACTACATTGTAAATTTTTTCCGGGGAAGCGACAGAACTGCCACCGAATTTTTTAACAATTAAGGCCACTGTAATCCCTCTTTATCTCTAAAACAACTATAAGAATATATAAAGATACTCTATCATATAAAGGCTATATCTGTAAAGTATAAAAAGCGCCAAGACTAAAGTCTCAGCGCTTTATGTAAGACAATATTAACCAGCTTTAAAAAAGCTTGATTTCTTATTGTACTACGATATCTTTTTCAGATTCCCATAAACCATGGATATTGCAGTAAGAAGTAGCAATCAATTTACCAGATTTTTTGAAGGAAGCTACTACAACACCAGCTGCTTCAGCAAATACTGGACCTTCGTTAGCACCAGCTGCTGCTTCACCATGTACGTTGAATTCAAGACGAGCTACTTCAAATGGAAGCGTTGTACCTTCTTCTACATAGTATAATTTAATCCAAGAAATATGATGTTCTGTAGTGTTTGGATGTGCAATATCTTTGCCTACTTCTAATTCAATTTTTACTTTTTCACCAGCTTTTACAGTGTCAGGTGCTGTAATTACCGGAACGTGTTTTTCATTTTTGAAGTCTGCAGATTTTACATAGTTACTTAATGCCATTGTGATAACCTCCTTGGTCATAAGAATATATCCTATAAGAACTTACTTATAGTTTAAAATAATATACTGCTTATAATTTTATTATAGCATGTACCTTTATTTTTTCAAGAGTCTATTACGACTTTTTTCGATTTATTTACAATATTAAAACTCAATGCCACGGGCTGCTTTAATGCCCTGTTCATACGCATGTTTCACCACTTGCATTTCCGTAACTGTATCAGCTTTAGCAATGATTTCAGGCTTAGCATCGCGCCCAGTTAAGACCATATGCAAACGGGTCGGCTTTGCTTCCAACAACGTAACTACTTGTTCTACCGGCAATAGACCAAATTTAATGGCGTAATTAATTTCATCTAAAATGACTAAATCCCAATTGTCAGACATAACTTCATCCGTTAACATTTGCCAAGCATCTTTAGCAGCCGCCTTATGAGCTATCAAATCAGCTTCTGAAGTTTCTTTATTGTGGAAAATAAAACCTTTCCCCATAGGACGAATTTCAATAGGTAAACCAGCTGCTTGCAATGCTTTGATGCCTTTCAATTCGCCATAGGTAGAACCACCTTTTATGAATTGCAAAATAAGAACTCGTAAGCCATTACCAACTGCGCGGAGTGCTACACCTAAAGCCGCTGTTGTTTTACCCTTCCCATTCCCTGTATTAACTAAGATTAAGCCCCTTTGGGATGGCGTAACAACACGCTCATCGCCATCAACCGATGTTTTCGTATCTACTGTGGTCATCCTTACGCCTCCTTAGCACGATAGGCACGCGCCTTAGCAATAAATTGTGCTGCCGCTGACTCATTGCCAGCAAAGTTCAAATGTAAGTAAGTAGCTAAAATATTGCCATGACTATAACCACCATTATAAGTTTGTCCTTTACGGCCACCTTCAAAATGAAACGCCCACGGGAATGTATCAACTGTCATAGGCTCTACAGGCTCCATGGTAGAAAAGTGGAATTCATGACCTCTTAGACTACTGCCTTTAGGAGCTAACAGCGTATCCTGTAGAGCTGTTGCCGTTACATAACCAACTTTTTGTAGTTTAGCCTGCATAACACATTGTGCTGGTACTAAACCTACCATAGGCCGTACATTACCTTCAAAGTCAGTAACAGCTTCACATAAATACATTAAGCCGCCACATTCTGCATAAATAGGCATACCCGAAGCAGCCGCTTCACGAATAGAATGCAACATAGACTGATTTTCACTTAATTGAGTCAAAAACATTTCAGGGAAACCACCGCCAAATAATACGGCATCTACTGATGGCAATTCCATATCGGTAAGAGGACTAAAATATACTAAATCAGCCCCTTCATCGGCTAACGCCTGCAAACTCGCAGGATAGTAAAAGGAGAATGCTTCATCATAAGCAACTCCAATACGCACCTTTGGTTCTGCACTTGCTTTAGCCACTATTTCAGGCACCATAACAGCTGGAGCTGCTTCTGCCAATTTAACTAAAGCAGTTAAATCAACGCTTTGCTTAATCGCTTCACGAATAGTATCTAAGGCTGTTTGAGGATTCACTTCCGTAACAGGGGTAAGCCCCAAATGCCGCTCCGGTGAATGCATCCGTTCATCACGACGAATAACACCAATCACAGGAATACCCAAACGCTCCATAGCAACACGAATCATATGCTCATGATTATCCGAACCGATGCGATTCAATAATACACCGGCTAAATTAACCGTAGGGTCATATTCTTTAAACCCTTTAGCAATCGCCGCTGCACTTTCACCCATCGCTTTGCAATCGATTACTAAAATAACAGGTGCCTCTAACGATTTCGCAATTTCCGCAGTCGAGCTAACGCCTTCACGGCCTCCATCATACAGCCCCATTACGCCTTCAATGATAGCTAACTCTGCATCTCCTGCCATATCAGCAAAAAATGGTTTCATCTTCTGTGGTGGTACTAGCCAAGTATCTAAATTATAACAATCTCGACCACTAGCTAATTTATGAAACCCTGGATCAATATAGTCAGGGCCTACTTTAAAGGCTTGTACTTTTTTACCTTGTTCATAAAATGCAGCCAACAAACCCGCTACAATCGTTGTTTTGCCAACACCAGAATTTGTACCAGCGATGACAACTCTCGGAATAGCATATGATTTCATAGTCTTAGCGATCCTTACGCTTAGCCAATACAGTGGATAAATAATTTAATTTCAAATCAGCCGGTAGTGTATCAAGGCCACGATATACTTCTTCACCATCAAGACCAACGCGACTAATCATAACAGCATCATCAGCCATATTATGTTTTTTAAGCGTTTCTTGTACTTCGTGGAAATTACGGTATACCTTCATAATAACAGCATCATCAGCCACTGCTAATACTTTATCAATTTTTTCCTTAGGAGCTGTAGCTGGTACAATGGCAAGCACTTCTTCTTTTTCTACAATAGGATATCCTAAATGCGAGCCAATAGCACAGAACGCAGTCACCCCTGGGATTGTTTCAATTTCAAAACCTGTGTTTTCAATCAAACGATATACATACATATATGTGCTGTAGAACATAGGATCCCCTAACGTTAAGAAGACTACATTTTTACCAGCTTCCAAATAACCTAAAATAACTTTTCGAGCTTCTTCCCAACCAGCGGCTTGTGCATCATCATCAAGCACCATAGGAAATACCACTGGCACAATTTCAGTGTGAGCCTGAATATATGGTTTAGCAATATTAAGCGCTACAGATCCGTCTTTCTTTTCTGTTTTAGGTGTAATAATAATATCTGCTTCACCTACAATACGCGCTGCTTTCACAGTCATTAATTCTGGATCTCCAGGTCCTACACCAATACCGTACAATTTACCTTTCATGGTTACGCTCCTATCTGTTCATATACTTTATATTGAATACATACCTTATTATTGTATGCGTTAAGCCTACAATCGGGCAAGTATTAATTCTGCGGAAATAATGATTTTATTTTATATTAGGAATAGCTGGTCTATGGGAAACACGCCCCTCATAGCGCCCAGCCATAGCATCAGCCAAGTGCTCTACATATAATTGCTGCACTGCCCGATATTCACCGAGCCCTTTCATATGACGCACTACTTCATAACCAGCAGCTTCTAAGGACGTTTGCACACTATCTTCCTCATCACCAAAAATATCATTAAGGGCATGATCACCAGCTACTAGCAAAAGAGGATGAACATGAATTCGACCAGGTCGTTTATTATCCACCCATTCCCAAGGCATCGCCATATCTTCTAATTCTGGAAAACATTCTAAAGTTATGATACGCACATTATAATAGCCTTTGCGGAATAATTTTAGTTGCAACGCACTATAAGAGGCATTGCCTACACTCATGCCACCGTGGCCAACCAATAATAAACCTTCTTCTTTAGGAATTTGTAATGTATCAATAAATTGTTCAATCAAAGCCTCATAATCATCTGGTCGCTCTTCTTGACCTAAGAAGTATAATAATGGACGGCCTATTGCAATATGTTGCAAAGAGCCCTGCCCTTGATAGGCCAAAATATTCTGTTTTAATTTATCAAATTCTTCACCACCAATTAGATGTAATGGTTGCACTACAATAGACTCATAGCCTTGATTAATTAAATCTTCAATAGCACTTTGTTCGGTATCAATTGTTTCGCCCCGTTCCCGTAAACGCTTAACAATAATACGTGAGGTAAACGCCAAGCGTACTTCATGCTCTTTATATTGCTTTTTAATAAATTCCACAACAGGATTAATTTGATTTTGACGGGCTGATTCAACCGTCGTGCCAAAGGCCACTACTAAAATAGCTTGTTTCATACACCCTCCTATGTGACAAAAACGGTCCTCCTCTGAGGACCGCTATTTATGTACTATATGTCTTGCTAATTGACTAAACAACTAAGGCTTCACGACTCTCCCCCGCAATGAAGGCTGTCCTGCTTCCTTATTTGATTGACTTGCTTGTTGTTTACGTTCAATCATACGAATTGATTGTGCTAAATGTTTTAAGAATAAATCTTGGATAAATGGATTTTCCCCTAGCCCTTCATTCCATATAGTAACGCCATACCCTTCTTCGGTTAATAAGGTCGCTACAGAATCAGAACGATCACCACCAAGGAAATCCATTAAATGCTCCGATCCGATAAGGGCCAATGGCACCACTAATACTTCCTTATGATCTAAACGCTCTAATAAGGTTAAAGCCTGTTTAAAATTAGGAAAACCATTGGAAGTAAAGACAGCTACATTTTGGCCATTACCATATAAACATTTTAATTGCAAAGCACTAAATTCTAATTGATTCTGTCCATTAGCCATTAATAAAATAGACTTATTTAGAGCGCGAATATTTACATGCTTCATAATCGCATCAATGGTGGCTACATAATCATCCGCATAATTTTTTACCCCTAAAGAACTGAGCAATGGCTTCCCTACATGAATACGCATTACATTGCGGTCACAATTATAAGTAAATGTAGCAATCGCTTTGCGCATCTTTTGATAACATTGATCAGCTACTAATGCAAAAGGTAATACAAAAACATCTCGTACATCTGTATTTTTAAAATCAGTTAACACATCTTCTAAAGACTGTACAGGATTCTTATATTTTTCGTTCCACTTCTCGATTAACGCATCTGCTAAAAATACACGACGAATTACTGCATCAGGATAGGCTTTTTTTATTTTAGCTTCCATAATGCCTACGGATTTCTCTACTGCTTCACCATAAATAGACCCAAATGTGGCTAAAATAATACCCTTTGTACTCATTTATAAATCCTCCGATATCAAGAATACCTACACACCATCGTAATGATGTCTACTCTAAAATCAGACTGAAATTTGTCATATTTTACATAATCGAAAATATTCAAAATACATGTCACACTTTATTTGTTGGTATAATGATACGTTAGATTTAGTTTTTAGTCAATGAGAATTTTTCTCATTTTATAATTTATCAATGAATATCAGTGAGAAATTAAATATTTAATTTAATTTTCACTTTCTATATCTATTTATGTCGTTCCAGTTTCATTTTTATCGATATAAAGATGTTTTATCGCCTTCTTAGCCAACAAAGCTTCACTCTCAAAAACAGGTATTTTATTAATCAATTTAATAGATACCTTATTTGCTACGGTCCTAACAAATAGTTTCTATTAAAAATAGACAATTTAATTTTTTAAGAATTTTTATTCAATAATGTATAGTAACTATACATTATTTAGTATTAAAAAACTATATAACTTCTTATATAATTGATAACCATTATGGTTGCGAAAATACTCTTGGTGCTGCTACTTCAAATATTTCAGCAATCATTTTCAAATATTTACCTTCAATTAATGTCCGTTTCCGTTCACTTTTCGTAATCAACCACAACTGGCGACCATTATAGGTAATTCGCAATAAACTATTAATATATTCATTAAAGTCCTCTTCACCCATAGCGTCTTGCAAGGCTAACAGTTTTGAATGAATTGGTTCACCTTGATACTCAGGCCGTTCTAACACGGGTGTAAAGGTGACTTCATACACAGACTTAGATACTTCATTAGGACCTGCACCATTCATAAATTGATCCATAGTTGGACCTCCTTTATTTATATACATTAATACCTACTTCTCCATAGTACCAAACTTTCCTTACTTTGCCTATGGCAAAAGCACATTAACCGCCACAAATAACAAATTATCATACCTTTTATGCACAAATTTCTATAGCGCTCTTTGATTACTAACGCCCCCAAGCCCCTTACTATCACCGTTAGACGAAGTATCAAAGTCGCTACTAGTCCTTATACCCTACCCAGTACTGCATTGACAGTGGACATCTATTTTGCTATCATGATTACAAAATGAATACGACCTACAAGGTGAATGACTTAATAGGAAAGAGCAGTAAAAGCTGCCGCGGTCCCGCCGCTGTAAGAGGGAGCAGAATCGATAGGCCACTGGAAACACTCTGGGAAGGTGATTGTTGCGAGGAACTTGAGCCAGAAGACCTGCCTTGTTGGATAACCTATAACCCACGAGCGATGGCGAGGTTAATCGATGTCACTATCTGTACTATACACTGACTAGTAGTACCACATATTCATCTAGTTAGTTTCTAGAAGCTAGCTACTTAGTAGAATATGTCAACCGTCATGTGCCTAGCAATTCTAGTGTATTGCTTACAACCTCCCTTACTAAGGGGAGGTTATTTTTGTATTTATTATTTATTTTATTTTCCATTTTTTATCACGAGGAGTGAATGAAATGAGCAAACAATTTTTAAAAAAAACATTAGCTACCACACTAGCAGTAGCCGCTTTAACAGGCTTTGGCTTCCTTGGTGCACAAACAGAAGCAGCGTACCAATTAAGCGATGAAGTAAAAACTGCCACACCAGCTCTATTAGAAGCTACCGAAATCGGTGTTCGTACTTATAATACAGATAATGCAGAACTTGCCAAAGCCCCTAACAAAGATGCTATCGTAGTAATGAGTTTTGGTACTACTTTCAAAGATACTCGAGCTAAAACAATTGATGCTACTATCAATGAAATCAAAGCCCAACATCCTGGTGTAAAAGTAGTTACTGCTTTCACTTCTCATATTATTATAGACCGCATCAAAGCAAATGAAGGCATTACCTACCCTACCCCTGAAGAAGCATTAGATCAATTAAAAGCGGAAGGCTATACACGTGTAGCGTTAACTACTTTAGATGTAATCCCAGGCATCGAATATAAATATAAAACAGGCGTTTACAACCAATATAAACATAATTTCAAAAAAATGACCTTTGGTACACCACTCATGTACTGGATGGGGCAAGAAGGTCAAACCGATGACATTGCTAAAACAGTGGAAGCGGTAGCTACTCAATTCCCTAAAACAGGTGATAAAGATGCCGTGTTGATTATGGCTCATGGTACACCAGATCCATCTAATGCTTACTATGCAGTAATCCAAAACCGCCTCGATTCAGCAGGCCTTAAAAATGCCTATATTTATACTGTAGAAGGCTGGCCAAGCCTTGAGGATATTGTGCCTCAATTAAAAGCTAAAGGTGTTAACCATGTAACCTTAATGCCATTTATGATGGTAGCTGGCGATCATGCTAATAATGATATGGCTGGTGATGAACCAGATTCCCATAAATCAATTCTCCAAGCTGATGGTTTCAAAGTAGATACTTACATTCATGGCCTTGGTGAAAACCAAAAAATCCGTGATCTCTTTGCCGCGCATGCCCAAGAAGCTTGGGAAGCACTACAAAAAGAAGATGCCAAATAAGGTAAAAACTCTATGAAATCAGTAACTCGAATTTTCCTTATATTAACATCACTGCTTGTAGCCATGACAGTCTTAGTAGGCTGTAGTAAAACAGACTCTACTAAGAGCGGCGAAACCCGTACGATTACTTATAAGGATCAAAGTTATACCGTACCAGCAAATCCACAACGGATTGCTACCTTAGCCAACTCTTTACTTAACTTTCTTGATGCCATTGATGGCAAGTCCATTAGTCGCGTAGATTCAAGCGATGCCCTCTCCGATGAATTAAAAGCTCTCCCTTCACTAGGGCAAACAGCCAATATCAATATGGAGGAATTACTAAGTTTAAAACCAGACTTAGTAATAGGTCTTAGCAATCAGCATGGCAAATATGAAAGTCAATTGCAAAGTAATAAACTACCACACATCTTAGTAAGCTATGATGGCATTAAAGACAATGTGCCGCTACTCCTCTTCTTAGGCGAACTAACTCATCATGAAGACAAAGCTAAAGAGGTAGTTTCTCAGTACAATGCTAATATTGAAAAAGTAAAGAATGCTGTAAAAACGTTGACCCCAGCACGAGTAGCTGTTTTACGAGCTACTGGCAAAGCCGTTACGGCTGAAACTGAACTAGCTGTAACAGCTGCCATGGTTAAAGAACTAGGTATGACTAATGTAGTCTTACAACATGGTGATTTTGACAAATCGGCTAAAACCATTCCTTATTCACTAGAAACCTTAGCAGCTGATGATCCAGATATTATTTTTATCTCTACTATGGGTAAAAAAGAGGACATTACTAAAACGATGGAAAAGGAAATGACAAATAATCCGGCTTGGCAAAATCTAAAAGCAGTAAAAAATGGCAAAGTATTTTATTTACCATCTAATTTATTCTTGTTAAATCCAGGCTTACATACACCGGAGGCTATGGCAGAATTAGCCAATATGGCCTATGGTATTACTGTAACCTTCTAACACGGGAAAATATAATAAAATAATAAGGATACTATACCTTATAAGGCTAACAAAAAAGGGCTGCAACAATGTCGGACATATCCGCATTTGTTACAGCCCCTTTTTATGAGCTACCTTTATAACAAGCCTTCAATCTTAATATAAGGACTTGCTTCAGGTCCTTCTTCAATTTTAGCCTCAACAGCAAATACAGTTTGTAATAAATCTGTAGTCATTACATCTTTTGGTGCTCCTACTGCTGCCAAATGCCCTTTATGAAGCACGGCAATTTGATCAGAGTAACGAGCCGCTTGATTCAACTCATGAAGAACCATCACAACCGTTAATCCTTGTTCCCGATTTAAACGACGTAATAATTCCATCACTTCAAACTGATGATTAATATCTAAATACGTTGTGGGCTCATCTAATAACAAAATCTCCGGTTCTTGTGCTAACGCCATGGCAATCCAAACCCTTTGCCGTTCCCCACCAGACAAAGACGATACCCGCTGATGACGTAAATGCGTTGTCTTAGTTACCGCCATAGCATCTTCTACGGCTTTACGATCTTCTCCAGCCGTATTGCGCCACCAATTCTGATGTGGGAAGCGCCCACAATAGATGAGTTCTTCTACGACCATATCTTTAGGTACTTCAGGGGACTGTGGCAAAAAAGCCATTTGCTGAGCTAATTGACGAGCCGAATAATCGCTTGTCAATCGCTCTCCAATAACAATCGTTCCCTGCTTTGGTTTCACACTACCAGTAATACATTTTAACAGCGTACTTTTGCCACAACCATTTGGTCCAATTAAAGTAGTAATTGCGCCAGTAGGCACAGACCAAGAAATATCTAGTAGCACCTCTTTTTGCTCAAAGGAGACCGCTAAGTTCTGCACAGTAATTGCATCCATTACGCATCCCTCCGCAATAAGTACAAGAAGAACGGCGCCCCAAAGAAGGCCATAATAATACCTACCGGCACTTCTACAGGACTAAATAGTACCCGCCCTAATGTATCACTGATAACAAGCACCGCCGCCCCTAAACAGGCTGAACCAGGCAGTAAAAACTTATAATCCGTACCAATAATCATCCTTGCAATATGAGGAATTACAAGCCCCACAAAGCCAATAAGTCCCGCTACACTTACCGCACTGGCCGCTAAAAAAGCAGCTACCGCAGTCATTGTAAAACGAGTTTGTTCTACTGGTAACCCTAAGCCTTTAGCGGTTTCATCCCCCAAGCTTAAAATTGTTAAACGCTGAGAGCCTAAAAAAGCAATAATAAGACCTATGAGAGTATAGGGGGCTAGCAAATATACTTGCGGCCAACTACGAGCCGATAAGCCCCCTACCATCCAGAGCAAAGCGCCTTGCACGCGATCACCATAGAACACAAGTAAGGCGGAAATACCAGACCCTAAAAAGGCGGCTACTGCTACGCCCGCTAAAATAATACGGGTTGGTCGTATCCCATTTTTCCATGCTAAGGCGTACACCATAAGAGCAGCGCCTAAAGCGCCGACAAAAGCAACTAAAGGGACTAAATATTCCCAACTTGGAAAAAGGATTAAAATGATAACCCCTGCCAAGCCAGCGCCCGATGATACCCCGACAATTTGTGGGTCTGCTAACGGGTTTTTCATAACAGCTTGTAAAATAGCCCCAGCAACGGCTAAATTAGCCCCTACTAAAGCCGCTACAATATTGCGTGGCAAGCGAATATTCCATATGACCATATCCTGTGTGTCTATTAGTTCAGAACTCCATAAGGTATGCCAAATTTTGGTCAAAGTAATATCAGCAGAACCAAATATTAAAGACACAATCATAGCAATGAGGGCTAGTATTAAAAAGCCGAGCACCCATAAACTACGTTTTACATTGCGCTGCATAGCTTGGGCTGATTCAAGCTCCTTAGTCATGTTGTTTCGACTCGTTTCCTTGTACAAATAACATACCATCACGATTTACGCCCGTATATAAAAGAGCATTAACCACGGAAGCCGCAATAGGACTACCACCTTTATTACCTTTTACTGTAATATATGGTACTGGCGATACTTCCATTAAATAATCTTTAGATTCGGCAGCCCCTACAAAACCTACAGGAATTCCAATAATAAGGGCTGGTTTAACACCTTCTTCAAGCGCTAAACGAAGCACTTCATATAAAGCAGTTGGTGCATTACCAATGGCTACAATCTGACCGTCTAATTCTTTACCAAAAGCGCGCATAGCAGCAATTGAACGAGTTACCCCTAATTCTTTAGCTAAAGCAGCTACTTTTTCATCTTTAATTAAGCAATGAACTTCACTACCACGCAAAGCTAATGCTGGTTTATTAATACCGGTGCGCACCATTTCAACGTCACAGTATACATGAGCGCCATTTTGTAAGGCTTCAATCCCCTTTTTAACCGCATCAGGGCTAGTGCGTACTAATTGAGCATATTCCACATCACCAGAGGCATGAATAGTACGAGAATACACACGCACTTCATCGTCAGTCAAATTTAAATCCTTTACATAAGGATAAATAATTTCCATACTTTTATCTTCAATAGCTTTTGGATTTTTAATGAATTCCACTTTTCTTGTCCTCCCATAAATCACAGAATTCCTGAGCCGTGGAAATGGTCATAGCCCCTTTAGCAGGCTCGGGACGATCAATAACAATAATATGTAAACCTAAATCAATAGCTGCTTGCAATTTCGTGTCAGAACCACCAACTAGACCTGAATTTTTCATCACTACTACATCTGCCTGTGTGTCTGCAAACATTATACGATTCATCTCATAGCTGAAAGGGCCTTGCATAGCAATAATTCGCTTTGGTGAAACACCTAAGTCTTCCATCATAGCCAATACTTCAGCCGTAGGCAAGACACGTGTCCACACATCCACATCTGACAAAGCCTCTGCCTTAGCGAAGATATGCATAGTCTTACTACCAGTAGTCAAATACACTCGATTATGTAATGATTTCGCTAAAGTACCTGCTAATTGAGCCGCTTCCACCTCATTGCTAACATGGTGCAATTTATCATAAACGGGCAGTGGTACTTCCTTCCGTTCAAAGCGCAAGAAGGGAATCTTCATATCGGCCGCTGCCGCCCGTGCCGTAGCCGTTACCACAGCCGCATAGGGATGACTAGCATCAATAAGTAAACTAATCTCTTTATTGGCAATAATCTCTTTCATAGCGTCTGTATCGAGCCTGCCTGTATGCACTTCAATGCCTTCATGAGCCGCAAGTTGAGCCCCATACTGACTAACTACAGATACAAATACAGGTTGTCCTGTTGTTTCACGAACTGTTACAGCTAAATTGCGGCCATCTAATGTGCCCGCAATAACCCAAATCATAATTTGTAGCCTCGAGGCGTAATCATACGACCATTTTCTACATACGTTTGGCTGTTGCCGATAATAACTAAGGTCTGCATATCAATTTCTTCTTTAGTGAAATTCGCTAAATCAGAAATCACCATATGTTGACCAAGACGGCCCGCTTTTTGAACAATCCCAACTGGCGTTTTTGGATCGCGATGCTTCAATACTAATTCACGAACTTCATCTAAATGAGTAACGCGTTTTTTACTGCGTGGATTATATAAGGCAATAACCATATCCCCTTCAGCACTTAAATCAGCACGTTTTTTGATTAAATCCCATGGGGTCATTAAATCACTCAAAGAAATAACAGCAAAGTCATGCATTAAAGGAGCCCCTAACACAGCGGCGGCTACATTTACGGCGCTCAAGCCAGGAATAATTTCTACATCTGGACGTTGCTGTGCTGGCACTTTATTAGCCAATTCCATAACAAGTCCAGCCATGCCATAAATACCAGAATCACCACTAGAAATAACCACTACTTTATGACCTTCAATGGCTAAATCCACCGCTTGCTGACAACGATCTACTTCCTGCATCATAGCAGTGCCTACTTTTTCTTTATCTTTAATCAAATCAGCAATCAAATCAAGATATGTCAAATAACCAACTACGCGATCTGCCGCTAAAATAGCTTCTTTCGCTTGTGGTGTCATAAATTCTTCATTACCAGGACCAATCCCAATTACTTTGATTGTACCTGTGCAATGGCTACCGTTGTTCGTGGATACACCGTTTTCGTTTGTAATAATGTTTGGCTCTTGGCCTGTAATAGTGCTGTTGTTTCGCATACGTTGCCTACTCCTATCGTTTCTTTAACAAAATTAGATTCTTCTAAATGACTCTGTTCTATAAATGGGGCCATTTCTTCTTGTGTGAAAAAGTGAATGGGCCACTGTAATTCTTTAACTGCTGCTAATAAACCAACTTCGTCGGCCTTTACAATAACCGAAGCTGCGCTCGCTACACTTTTAGGTGAGCGATTCACGTGAGCTAAAGACTCTGAAATAGCCGTTAAAATTAGTTCTTTTGACGTATCTCGCCGACAGCCGATCCCCACTACCATAGTTGGTGGTCGTAATACTAAAGTTCTAGGACCTGTTGGCAATATTAAATCAGTGATAATCACTCGTGGTGCCTCTATCCCACCAGTTTCTAATAAAGCCTTCCCTGTTACGGTATGTGGATTAAACCGAATTAATTCAATCCCTTGTGACTTCGCCACCGCTTCATAATGATGTAAAAAATACAAAGTATCATCAATATAATACGGTACTGTTTCACGAGCCACTAACGCAGCATTAACTTCTTTTAATGCAGTAAAATTATCTACCTTACACTGTAGTTTACGAGCTAATACATCAGGAGCCGGAATACCATTAACATCAGTAGCCGTTGTAATCACAGGCGTAGCACCCACAACATCGGCAATTTCTGCAGTCCATTCATTCGCCCCACCTAAATGACCGGACAAAAGACTAATAGCAAATTGCCCTTGTTCATCCATAACAACTACGGCTGGATCTTCCGATTTATGCTTAATATAAGGAGCAATCATACGTACTACAATGCCTGTGGCCATAATAAAAAGCAACCGGTCATATGTCGTAAACCAAGTTTCCACATGAGGTTTCATGGAAGCAAAGGTAGTGGCTTTAGCACCACTAATGCGCCCTTCTTTTTCAAAGCAAACTACTTCTGAATTCGTTTCAGCTGCCGTACTTAGTAAATGAGTACGCAAGGCCTGACCTAACTTCGCACCATGCGTCGTTACCGATATAATCGCGGTGCGCAAACTATTCATAGTATCACCTCAGTCTTTAGCGCTACGGTACATGTGGCTAAATCCTTTGTCATATAGTTTAGATAATTCATAATCACTATCTAACACTTTACTTACCACAATCATAGCCTGACGTAATACCCCTTCTTGACTTACAATATCAGCAATGGTTTCTAAGGTACCACGAATAATACGCTGATCTGGCCAAGAAGCTTTTACCACGATGGCTACTGGTGTTTTAGGACTATAGCCACCCTTAACTAATTCTTCTACCACACGATCAATCATCTGCACACTAAGAAAGATACACATAGTTGCTTCATGAGCCGCTAACATACCTAACTTTTCTTTTGGTGGCATTGGTGTACGCCCTTCCATGCGCGTAATAATAACCGTTTGAGATACATTAGGTAGTGTATATTCCTGCTTTAACGCTGCCGCTGTAGCCAAGAAAGAACTAACGCCAGGTACTACCTCATAAGTAATCTCTAGCTCTTTAAGGCGATCCATTTGCTCTTGAATGGCACCATAAATGGCTGGGTCACCCGTATGTAAACGAACAATCGCCTTACCTTCACTAGCCCCTCGTTTCATTACTTCAATGACTTCATCCAAATTCATAGTCGCACTATTGTGAATTTCACAACCTTTTTTACAAGCTGCTAAAATATCTGGATTTACCAAAGATCCTGCATAAATAACAATGTCTGCTTCACTTACTAAGCGATACCCTTTGCGCGTAATTAATTCTGGATCCCCTGGGCCAGCCCCTACAAAATGCACTACTGGCGCGATTTGCGAGGACTGTTCTTGTATAACTGCTTGTGCAGTTTCTGCTGTACTCATACTACCAACTATACCTCCTACACTTCAGCTTGTTTAATAGCTGTAACAATAAAAATAGGACTCAATGGATTGAGCATATGATACGGTCCTGCTTTACGGAACCGATTAATCTGCATTTGATACCCTTCGTAGATAAAAGGTCTATCTTTCAACGCTTTTAAAATCGTATAACCTGTTTCCATAGTAACTGCAGTTACTACCAAACGGCCACCTGGTTTTAAAAGACGCTCTGACTCATCTAAAATAGCATCCATACCACCAGCACTGCCACCAATAATGATAGCATCTAAAGCTGGTAAATCAGCCATTCCTTCCGGTGCCTTGGCTTCAATGACAGTCATATTTGTCACATTAAACTTAGCCATGTTTTCTTTTATAAGCTCTACCCCTTTGGTGAAACGTTCAATAGCATATACATGACCTTTTGGGGCACCCAAAGCAGCCTCGATGGAAATCGAACCTGTCCCAGCACCTACATCTAAGACTTGGCTATCTTCTTGTACACGAGCTTCATTAAGAACGGCCATGCGAATTTCACGCTTCGTCATGGGCACGTCGCCACGAATAAATTCTTCATCGTCAATACCAAAAAAATGACGCATGTAATACTCCTTTATATTAATCTGCTTACCCAATTACAATCAATACGGAATGATAAAAACCTGCTAATTCCGTCATTGTCGCTAGGGATTGTTTTTCTATACGCTCATCTTCATAACTGAGTCGTTCACAGGCATAGGCTATCGTATCCGCCGGCCAGCCATGGTCTAATAAAATCTGTGCAATAGCTGCTGGATTATGTTCTTTATCAGTTAGAAAACCTAACTTACGACCAGCTTCATATTGCAAGGCTGTTTCTGGTGGCACACGACCATGAAAACTCAATAAATCTGCATCCTGCCACACTTCGCCGATCCGTGCAAAGGCAAAAGTCATAGAACTAATACCAGGTACTACCTCAATAGGCACTAGGGGAAACTTCTTTTTTAAATAAGGCAGTAAACTATAATAACCGGTGTCACCACTAACTAAAACAACTACATCAGACAAGGCTAATTGAGTATCTATCCACTCAGCTAAAGCACTTAACTTACCCGTAATAGGATACGTAAGCTGTTCTGGCTGGGCAAAATCAAGCAACGCTCGTTCACTGCCCACTAATACCTTAGCCTCCTTAATTAAGGTCAGGCCACGGGGTACAACATATTCAGGATTACCTGGACCAATACCTACAACGTAGAGGGTATGTGCCATTGTTCTTCACCTCCTATACGTCGTGCCGTCTCATCTACTGCCAAAATTTGCCCATCTAAGGTTGCAATCATAATGCCTACTTGCGCTTCTTGGGCAATATATCGTTCAGAGCGCATAGAAGCTCTATCTGCTACTAGCTGATAAACTCCTTCTAAATGCTCCCGTACTAAAATTGGCATGGCTGCTTCCGTTGTCCGGCATTCCATAAGTTCATGAGCTACCGCCGTACTAGCGCCTTCCAAAGCCGCATAGGCAACAATAGTTTCCATTCGACCATCACTCATACGATTATGGGTATGAAAACTTCCTGAAGCAAGTTTTATAATTTTACCAATATGACCAATAATCACAATCTTTTTGAAGCCTATTTTTACAGCCTGTTCTAACATAAAACCAATAAAATTGGACGTCTCCGCCATTTGGTTAATAGACACACCTAGCACATTTTGAGCTAGTTCTTGACCAATTCGTCCTGGTACAAGAACCGCTGTTTCATAGCCAGCTGCCTTCATAACCTTTAATTGAGGCACCAACGAATTTTTGAACCCTTCTTCACTCATAGGTTTCACAATACCTGTAGTGCCAATAATAGAAATACCGCCTTCAATACCTAATGTACTATTAAGAGTTTTGCGAGCTAAAATTTCCCCTTCAGGCACAGAAACTGTAACTATTACGCCTTGACCCTCAGTACAAAATTCCTGAAATACTGTAGTCATCATAGTTCGTGGCCCAGGATTAATAGCTGGTTCCCCTGGGGGCATAGCCAATCCTGATTTTGTAACAGTGCCTACACCAAAACCAGCCTTAAACTGTAGCTGTCCATCAGTAGATAACTGCACCGTGGTGACCACATCAGTGCCATGAGTAACATCAGGATCATCACCACCATCTTTCATAACCGTAGCCTTAGCTTCCGATGACGATAGAACCTCTATGGCTTTAATTGGCACCTCAATAGGCTGTCCTTGTGGATTAATAACAGTCACTTGGCTAGGAAATTCTTCTTGTAATAAAGCGAGTAAAGCCGCTTTCATACCTGCTGTAGCACACGAGCCAGTAGTATAACCGCCTCGCATTGATTCTACATCCATCCATACCTCCTTTGATGAAACGTGCCTTCTATGGAGCCCTCTTTCGCCTATGATATAAAGCTAAATTCACTATTTCAACTTATATCATGGCAAAGAGCAGCGGTATAAATCGCTGCTCTTTGAGGCTCTTACTTAGGAGCGGAAATTTACGAATTGCAATTCTACAGGCAAATCCTGCTGTTTTAACATTTGAATCACTTCTTGCAAAGAATCTTTGTCCTTGCCAGTTACGCGCACTTGATCTTCCATAATTTGCGCTGTAACTTTTAATTTCATATTTTTAATTAATTTTACTACATCTTTAGCCGTTTCTTTAGAAATGCCTTTTTTAATCGTAATAACCTGACGTACAGTAGCCCCAGAAGCAGGTTCTACTTTACCATAATCAAGATTTTTAAGAGCTACATTACGTTTTACCATTTTACCCTTAATTACATCGATTACAGCATTTAATTTATATTCATCATCAGAAAGCACCTTAATGGTATCCCCTTCTAAGCTAATTTCAGACTTGCTCCCTCTGAAATCATAACGCGTACCAATTTCTTTCTTAGCTTGGTTCACTGCGTTATCTACTTCTTGCATATTCACTTCCGACACTACATCGAACGAACAATCTTTTGCCATATGTATGCCTCCTCTATTCATTAAATAATACTATTATTATACGCTATTTAGAGGTAATCGGTCTACTTTTATATAATAACTGATGGTTATAGTTAGGCCATATAGAACTACCAATTTCGCTCATAGTTAATCATAATCTACTATACACCCTCACTAGACCATTATTAAACACATTTCAAATATGCTATAATAATCTAAAGAGATAGCTAGCGGAGTTAGGCTCGTCACCATGAGGTGGTGATATCATAAGCACATTTGAAGTCCTGTCGTTAATGATAGCATTCGGTATGCTTGTGGCTTTTATCCTAAAACGATAAAAGGCCCAACTTTGTAAGAAAAGTTAGACCATTTCATCAAGCTTAATTTTTAATTTTGCGAGATGAGTCAAACGTTTCCACCCGTTAACTATCTCTTTATCTATATTATAGACAATAACCTTGCTACAGTCAAATAAGGACGGTGTTTATAATTTCAAAGTTAGACTTTACAACGAAAACAGATACAATCAAGAAAGAACCTATGCCTCTTGGAACACCTTTATTAGAACTAACCGTGCCAATAGACTCAACGTTAACCACACGAATTTCCATCAATCACCTAGTGCGCCAAGCTGGTGTTTCACAAGCCATGCGGCGACGCTTACGAACTGAAGGCCTCATATATATAAACCACACTTTACAGAACTGGCATACATTATTGCAGCCTGGTGATCATGTGAAACTCTATTTGCCAACCCGTGAAACAGCCTTTACCCCTTGGGATTATGCACTTCCCATCGTCTATGAAGATGAACATCTATTAGTTATCAATAAGCCGGTTGGTCTACTCATGCACCCAACCGCATCAGAACGCTATCATACTGTAGCTAATGCCTTGATTCATTACTATAGAGAAACTAAACAACCACAGGCTACGTTTCATCCAGTCCATCGCTTAGATAAAGACACATCAGGACTTGTAATTATTGCTAAAAATGCAGTGGTTCAACATAGTTTTACCAAACTATCTAATCCTATTAAGAAAACCTATGTAGCTCTGTGTGATGGGTACTTTCCAGCCCCCTTAGCGACGATTCATTGGCCTATTGCACGAAAAATTGGTAGTATTATTGAGCGCTGTTGTGATAGCCAAGGCAAGGCAGCCCATACGGATGTACAATGCATAAAGCGTAATAAACGGCTTTCTTTAGTTCGCTTTCAATTACATACCGGTCGAACACATCAAATTCGCGTTCATATGGCCCACTTAGGCTATCCCCTCGTAGGTGATGATTTATATGGCGGTTCCTTAGATTTATTAGCACAACAAGCCCTCCATGCGATTGGGCTACAATTTGTCCATCCTATGACAAAAAAGCTATTACATCTGCACACAAACCTGCCTCCATCATGGGAACCCTTGATTTTACAGTATTTAAAAAAAGATTAAATTAATTCAGGGTCATATTTTGCCCCAAAGACATGACAAATAAAGTATGTTAAAGCCTCAACTATGCATAAATTATAGTAGCCCTTTCCCGTTCTTCTTGCTATACTAAACTTGATGTATGACATTTGTTATCAGTTATTATGAAATCCGTTTTACAAGGAGGAACTATCATGCCATTAGTTTCAACAACTGAAATGTTTAAAAAAGCCTATGAAGGCGGTTACGCCATTGGCGCCTTTAACGTAAATAATATGGAAATTGTACAAGGTATTGTTGATGCTGCCAAAGAAGAACAATCTCCATTAATTCTTCAAGTATCTGCTGGCGCTCGTAAATACGCTAAACATATTTACTTAGTAAAGTTAGTAGAAGCTGCTTTAGAAGACACAGGACTTCCAATTGCCCTTCACCTAGATCATGGCGAAGATTTTGAAATTTGCAAATCCTGTATTGATGGTGGCTTTACCTCCGTTATGATTGATGGCTCTAAACATGATTTTGAAACAAATGTAGCCTTAACTAAACAAGTTGTTGAATATGCCCACGCTCATGGTGTCGTTGTAGAAGGCGAATTAGGTCGATTAGCTGGGGTGGAAGATGATGTAAATGTAAGCGATAAAGATGCTATCTTTACAGATCCAGACCAAGCTGCCGAATTCGTTGAACGCACTGGTGTCGATTCATTAGCTATTGCTATCGGGACTAGCCATGGGGCTTACAAATTCAAAGGCACACCTTATCTTGACTTTGAACGTTTAGAAAAAGTAGGTAAATTATTACCAAACTTCCCTATCGTATTACATGGTGCTTCTACTGTATTGCCTGAATTCGTAGATAAATGCAATCAATATGGTGGCAATATTCCAGGTGCTCAAGGTGTTCCTGAAGATATGCTTCGCAAAGCAGCGGGTATGTCTGTATGTAAAATTAACATCGATACTGACCTTCGCTTAGCTATGACTGCTTCCATTCGCGAATGCTTAACTAATAATCCATCCGAATTTGACCCTCGTAAATACTTAGGACCAGCTCGTGATGCAATTAAAGGCATGGTACAACATAAAATTAAAAATGTACTTGGTTCTTCTGGTAAACTATAAAAATTAGCAAAACTATACAATTATAGCTAAACTATTACACATCTATAATTATAGTTCTTTTCTTAAGCTACTATTATAGTGCAAAATACCTGTTGCTTTCCCTTTGAGAGCAACAGGTATATTTTTTACGCATACACAATATCTAAATTTATAGATTGACCATATGACCTATAGCCGTTATAATGACTTCAACAAAAGAAATCACATATAATGCTGACGGATTAGTGGAATTGACCACATGTATTGTATGTGCTGAAACGCCGACCGTCTGGGCAGGAGATTGCTCAGGCGGTCTTTTGCATTGTCAATTGATCGCAAGCTCTCCTTTGCATTATAGAAAGGATGATTTTCTATGCGTAATCGTTGGCTTATTGCTCTTTCAGCCATTGGAATCCACATTTGTATCGGCAGTGTCTATGCTTGGAGCGTTTTAACCCGCCCCATTATGACAACTATGGGATGGTCCTTAAAAGAAACAACCTGGACCTTCTCTTTAGCCATTCTATTTCTTGGCCTATCCGCTGGTCTACTAGGTAATGTTGCTGAAAAAATGGGGCCAAAAAAGAGCGGTCTTCTTAGTACACTCTTCTTTGGTATCGGTATGCTAGGCACCGCCTATGCACTTAACGAGGCAAACCTTACATTACTCTATATTTTCTACGGTCTCATTGGTGGTATCGGTCTTGGCGTAGGTTATATTACACCTGTATCTACCTTAGTAAAATACTTCCCTCGCAACCGTGGTTTCGCCACTGGTCTGGCTATCATGGGTTTTGGCTTCGCCTCATTAATCGCAGGACCATTAATGCAATGGCTAACCACTCACTATGGCTTAGTGGAAACCTTCCAAATCCTTGGTATCACCTATATTATCGTTATGATTGCTTCTTCCCTATATTTAAAACCACCAGCTAATACAATAAGAACTAACAATGCCGAATCAACAACAAACGAGCGTAAACTAACAGTTCATACAACACAGGTATTAAACCGTGGACTAAACGCCCATGAAGCAATGCGTACTTGGCAATTCTCTGCTTTATGGTGGATTTTCTTCATCAACATTACCTGTGGCATTGGTTTACTAGCAGTAGCTTCACCAATGGCTCAAGAAATTGTAGGCATGACCGCCAATGAAGCTGCCTCTATGGTGGGTATTATTGGCCTTCTCAATGGCCTTGGGCGCATCGTCTGGTCAACGGTGTCAGACTATCTAGGTCGACCTTTCACCTATATGCTATTCTTTGCCATAGAAGTCCTAGCTTTTCTGGCCCTTGCTAATACAACAACGGCCTTTATCTTCCAGATTTTAATATTTGCTATTATTACTTGCTACGGTGGCGGCTTTGCTTGTATGCCTGCTTACCTAAGTGATTTATTTGGCACTAAACAATTAAGCGCTATTCACGGTCGTATTCTCACGGCTTGGGGAATGGCGGGTATTGCAGGTCCTACCTTAGTATCTTTTCTTCGTGAAAGTACCCATAGTTATAGCGGTCCACTCTATGTGTTTAGTGTCCTCTTTGTAATTAATTTAATCATTGCCATTGCACTAAAAGTATATACCAAAGATCGCCACTTTGAAGCAGACACCGTAGTAGCTGTAACAGCTCAAACGGCTGAAACAACAAATTCTGCGACTGAAGGTCATCAAGGAGTAACTGCGTAACTTTTATAACTATAAAATAATTAAAGAGGCTGAAATCAAATGCATCTAGCAACTGATTTCAGCCTCTTATTTTGTTAACTTACTATGTACTAATACTATACTTTCTTGAATTAATCAAAAAATCATCATCAGTCATTGTCTTTACTCAAATCGCCAAGTCATACCACCATTAATTTCCCAAGCTTTGGAATAAGAACCACCAAATTTGCGTTCTACTTCTAACCAAATGCTACGATTATGGCTCATTTCAGAGTTAATCCCTAAACCAATATCATACCAAGTATCATGGTTTGTCACATCATAATGAATGCGTTCTAAACCATTAATAGAGGTTAAGTAGAAGGAACGGTTGCCTGCAAATTCGTGAAGGATATCCGCTTTGAAGTACCAGGATGTATCTTCATCAATATGATGGCCTAAACGGAAACCTAAGCGACCAATCAAGCTATTTGTATGGTCTAAATGGTTCGTAATGCCATCATTGGTTGTGTACGTTTTGCTATTAATATGCGTGTATTGTAACTGCACTTGTGGCTCAAAGTACCAATCTTCATTTAAAGCTTTACGACGACCCCATTCAGCGCTGAGCTGTTGATACCAAGTACCAAAGGATGCCTTAGATTGTTCACCATCAACTAAGTAAGCCTTTGTTTTCGCATGAATTTTACCTACACGACCTACCAAGTCTAAATAATGATCTTTATTGCCTAACCAAGTGTGATACAAAGTGCCTGTATAACGTTTGAACTTCGTACTGCCACCGTCATAAGACGTAGTGGCTCTCAAATAGTTAAAGCTACCACCACGATGAACGAAGGCACCATCTTCACGTTCCATTAAATAATCTCGACCAATTTCATAGCGGTTAGCATGACCATTGTAAGTATCGTGGCCTAAGTTCATGTGAGTTGCGCGAGCCCAAATGCCATGTGGGTCTTTTCTAGGCTCCTCTTCATAGCGCACATAACGAGCTTCACCAAAGCGCTTGTTTAATGTATCAATGTCTAAGGCTAAATCATATAAGCCATCATGTGCTTTTGCTGTCGCTCCCACTAAAGGACTTTCTACAGAAGCTACACTACCAAAGTACCAGTCTGTCGTGTCACCAATCGTTTCACTGTTGATACCAATAATGTAATCATATAAATGACCTTTATCTACATTTCGTTGTGTAATAGGACTGGTAAATGTTGCCTCACTGTTTTTCAAGGTAGCAAAGTATAAACGATCATTCACAGCCATATCTTCTAAGTGCATAAGAGCTTTGTCTGTCACAATAGCTTGTGTGCCAGTAGCTTTTTCTGTAGCTGTAATGTAATCGCTATGAGCAGATACAGCTTTAGCACCCTGATTGGTATGCCAATCTAGATTCATAGCCATCGTACCATTACCGCCCAACTCTTTAGTTGTAATGCTCTTACCATTGTGATTCGCATCCACTAAATTAACTAACGAATGATTCGTCAACTTCGTCAACGAACTATGGTCAGTCACATTCCAAATAGCCCCATTAACTAAACTTACATCTAACTGCGCTACTGCGCCTTCAGCGTTTTCAGTAGCCGCTATATCTGATGCTCTAGTATAGCCTGTTAAATAAGAGTCAGCTGTATCTAAATTAAGTAATACAGTCCCGCCGTGAACTAAAATATTACCTGGTAGTTGCTTAGTCTTTTGAGTGGAGCTTGCATCGATTACGCCGTTAGACTCGGCGCGCATAACTGTTTCAGAGTTTGGAAGATATAAAGCGTCTTTTACATTGATGCGTCCGGAGTTAATAGCCACTAAGCCTTCATCACTAGCATTAATCATCGCTTGCTTATTGAAGTTGACAACACCTTCATCACTAGCTGTAGCGCCTGTAGTGGCTCCATCTATAGTTACTTGATCATTGAAATTAACGGTCCCTTTAGTATTGGCCACAGCACCGGTACCTGTGGTGTAAATATTAGCTTGTTTATTGAAGTTTACACTGCCTTCACTATTTGCTGTTGCACCTGTAGTAACACCATCTATAGTTACAAGATCATTAAAATTAACAGCACCTTTAGTATTGGCAATAGCACCTGCACCTGTAGCATGTATATTCGCTTGAGCATTAAAGTTTACAGCACCTTCGCCATTTGCTATAGCCCCAATAATAGCACCATCTATAGTAACTAAATCATTGAAATTAACGACACCTTGGCTATTAGTAAAAGCCCCTCTACCGGTAACCTGAAGGTTAGTTTCCTTATTGAAATTAATAACCCCTTTACTAACTGCTACACCCCCTTCACCAGTTCGAGCTATAGTTGGGCTATAGAAATTAATAAGTCCTTCATTAGATGCATAAGCACCAATCGCCCCTTGGTTCGTAAGTGTAGTTGGTTTATCACCACTTGTTAAATTAATAAAGCCATTGTTCGTATATATAGTTGATTCCTTAATATTACTTGTAGTTCCACCAGTTGCTAAATTAATCCCATGACTGGCCTCTAATGTAGTTGTACCACCACTCATAGAACTTGCTGCAATATCTCCTCGCGCAATGGATAGATTAATCTCATTATCAGCTTTTAATGTAGTAGTACTTTTTGTCCGTGTATGAACCATACTTCTATCAATATTGGGATAGTCTTTAACTATATCATAGCCCTCTGTATGAAGTTCAATATTATTAGTTGTATGAATCAACAAATTCGACTCTGACTCTGAATATATTGCCCGATGTACATTACTAAAATAATCCTTACTTTCAAATGTTCCGGTACTATTATTATTTATGTATATAGCAGGAACTGCATTTAAAGTCTCTCCATTCACTACAATATTGTTTAATGCTTTTACTGCTACTTCGCTATTATCTTTAATACTAAATGTATTTGTAGTTACTTTAGAATTAAGAATAATATCATTACCTGCTTGTAAAGTTATCTTCCCCTCAGTCCCAGCATAAACAATAGGGCTTGAAGTAGTATTATTTTGATTAAAAACAATATCATGCCCTGCTTCAACTTTAATATGCCCTTGGTTAATAGCATGAACTATATTACTGCGTTTCCTTCCCTCATTATTTACCACAATATCCTTATTAGCATGAAGATTAAGCGCATTATCATTAACAATAGTCATAACAGGTAAATCATCATTGGCATTAGTTTTATTAAATACAATAGTATTAGCGTCTATCGATACAGAGTTATTAGTGCCTCCTCCAAAAGTAGAAATTAAATTACCTCGACTTAATGTAACTTCTACATTATCAGCATTAGTAATAGCTAGATGCTTATTATTTCTATTATCGAAGATTTGCACTAATGATCCATAGGGGCCTGTTTTAAAACTATGCCCTTGCATGTCTAACTCTAAGGTGCCTTCGGTAGCCGTGCTATAGCCTTCAAAAACGCCCATTGAGGCTTTATTGGCTCCAGCAGAATCAAATTTGATAGTCGTTATAAAATTTATATCATCTGTTGCTTTTATTACTCGATCTCCATCAACTCGTAGAAAATGCTGTTGTGTAAGATTCTCATAAGTACCACCTAAAGTATCCCCTTTCAACGGATATGTAGCTGCGCTGACACTCCCTACAACAGTACAAGTTAACATACTTAAAATATACGCTCGTAACAATTTGGACTTCTTCATCATAATTACCTCACAACACAACACAATTCATATAATCTATCTAATTCAGATATCTAAAATCTAATCAAACTTTTCATTTAATACTAGACACATCAACTTTTTAATTCCTCAACCATTATATATTTTTTGAGTGAAAAAATCGATATATTTTTAAAATTTTCATGAATAACTCACATCGAAATTCATGTTTTTATATATCATACAAGATTAAGCACTATTAATAAACGCAATCTTTTTCACCGCATTGAGTATTAAAGGCAAATGAATCATAAAATTACAATACAACCCACCTTATTCTTCCATATAATATAATTCTACTTAGTATCACTACAGGTCTTCATTATAATTAGTATCACAAAAAGTATTCCTCGTAACAATTGTTAATTCGCTAATTTAGCTTACCTAATTCCCCACTTTCTCAAAATACTAATGCATAGTACTTGAATCTATGTTAAAATTAACTATTGATAGGCTTTATAAGTCCTATTTTCTTTTCAAAACTATCTGAACATCAAGTTGGGAGTATAGTAAATGGTTAACCGATTTTTACAAGGCACGCTTATTCTTACGATTGCAGGCTTTGTAGTCAAAGCAATTGGCAGTATTAACTGGATTCTCTTGTCGCGCGTTCTCGGTGGCGAAGGGATTGGTATTTATCAAATGGCCTTTCCTATTTACCTATTATCGCTACAGCTATCTAGTGCCGGTATTCCGATTGCTATTTCAATTTTAACAGCTGAAAAAATAGCTCGCTTCGACTATAAAGGAGCTCAAAAAGTATTTAAACTTTCGTTCTATCTCCTATTTGCAACGGGCCTATTTTTCAGTATTTTAATGTGGTTTGGTTCGGATTGGCTTATTTCATCAGGATATATTATTGATGATCGTGCCTATTTAGCCTTACTCGCGTTATCACCAGCCATTTTCTTTGTTACCCTCATTTCATGTTATCGAGGGTATTTACAAGGCTGGCAATTAATGACGCCTACTGCAGTGAGCCAAATTATTGAGCAATTGCTTCGCGTTGTCGTCATGCTAGGAGCTGCCTATCTATTATTACCTTATGGGTTAGGCGCTGCCGCTGGTGGGGCTAGTCTTGGCGCAGGTATTGGTGCCTTTGGTGCCTTAGTCGTACTCATGTACTACTATTACAAATTACCAAAATCGCCAGAAGATGCCCACAAACAACCGGCTGGACCTGGTGAGTCATCTGGCTCTATTGTAAAACGACTTATTAAACTGGCCATTCCAATTTCACTAGCGAGCCTTATGTTGCCATTGGTGGCAAATCTAGACTTATTCATTGTACCTCGTCGTTTAGAGGTTGCCGGTTTTTCAACTAGTCAAGCTACAGAGCTATTCGGTTATTTGACAGGAATGGCTGTACCACTTATCAACTTGGCAACAATTATTACAGCTGCCTTAGCAACAAGCATTGTACCTGCTATTTCTAATGCCAAAGCAGTTGATGATGCTAAAGGGGTATATTATCGTACTGCTGGGGCCATGCGAATTACCTTCATGTCCACGGTGCCTTTTACATTGATGCTTTATGTCCTGGCTGAACCAGTTGTAAGTATCATCTATAATGCGCCTCGTGCCGCTGAAGCTACACAAATTACAGCGATTGCTATTTTCTTTTTAGGGATGCACCAAGTAACAACTGGCGTTTTACAAGGTTTAGGCAAACCTACTATTCCAGTTGTTAACATGGGCGTAGCTGCGATTTGCAAAGTAATTCTAAACTGGAATTTAACATCTATTCCTTGGCTAGGCATAAGTGGTGCTGCTTACGCTACTGTCGCTGATATCGGCGTTGCAGCCCTATTAAATCTAATTTGGATCAAAAAGTATACCGGCTATTTCCTCGACTTTTCTTTATTATGGAAAAATATTGTCAGCGCTATTATCATGGGCGTGGCTATGTTCTTCCTCTATCCACCATTAGCAACTATCTTACACCAATTTTTTGCTATGGCACTTACAGCCATGGTCGGTGGCATTATTTATGTAATTATTATGGTCCTCTTAAAAGGTCTTAACCGTCATGACGGCGAACGAATGCCTCTGATTGGGAAGTTTTTTAGAGGAAAAGAAAAATAAAATAGAGAGAAAATAAAAAACCACTGCAAATGCAGTGGTTTTTTATTGTTAGTAATCTAACCCTTCAAAAGGTCTATGCAATTCCATACCAATCTTACGATAAATATACATACCTTTATTAAATATACTTTGTTTTTTTAAATAAGATTTTAAATTTTCTTTTCTTTTTTTATCTTCATCGTTAGTGCGCCCACTTCTACTTTGTTCTATTTCTGACTGAAATGAATTATCTTGAATTGCTAAATTTCGATTAAGACAATACAAACTACATGCGCCCAATAAGTAATAAAATTGAAAAATATCAATTTCAAAACGTATGGGAGTTTGAATTTTTAATATATTTTCAGCTGCCGCACGATTAATTATATACGCATGAGACATAGCAAAACCATATGTTGTGTAAATTTTACAGCCTTTTAATTCTTTAACTGCTTTATTTTTTTGACTACTTTTATATAAGCATAACACGGCAGGATTATTATTATCTCCTATATACTTACACATTGAATGTAAATCTTCTTCTATAAAAGACTCACTGAAGCGAACATCATCTTCAAATACAACTAAAACCTTTTCTTCAGAATTTAAAAACTCTTTAAATATTGATAAATGGCTTAATGCACAACCAATTTCACCTGCTGATAGATAATTATTACTAACAACACACTGCTTCAATGTATCTTCTTTTAAGTTACGCCCCATAATTGCATCAAAAAAATGCGGTGCAATATTAAGTTTTTTACATTCGGTAATTATATGTTTTCTTCTTTGCACATTCTGCTTATCAGAAATAAAATAATACTGCATAAGTACTCCCTAATCAAATAAAATAACAGTTATGAAAAACATATCACACTTTATCTCATATTTTTTTATTCAAACTTGCCATAGTAAGACCCAATAAAGTAAAGAAAAAGCGACTTACAGGCTTTAATATTAACCCCGCATCTACAACACCTTGTAAATAAAGAACCCAAAATGCCCAAAACATCGGTATAATAAATAAATTATTAGGTTGTTTCCATAAGCTTCTAACTAAATATCCTAATAGTACTAAAGTAAAAATTACAAAGCCTAATCCCCCAATAAGGCCAGTTGTTGAAAAAAACCAAACAAACATATTATGAGCATGTGGCACATTTAATTCTTTAGCTACTGGTAGCATATATTGCCCATAATATAAATTTGTCCAATTATTTAAGCCAATGCCCCACCACGGATGATCTAACCACATATGATAGCTTGAAATCCAAAAATAAGTACGCTCCATATCATACGACCGATTTGTTCCCGTTGGTAAACCAATATATAAATAATATAAAACACACATCAAACCAACTATAAAGATTATAGGAATATAGCTTCTATGACGTATTGATACAATAAACATAGTAAGAACTCCACCGATACCTAATGCTAAAATAGCACCTCTGGATGAAGTTAAATATACTGCATATAAACTTAATATAATGCTAATAAATAATAAAATACTTACAAATACTCTTTTAGCGCTTACATTTTTAAACAAAAATGCAATTAAAAAAGGTAGTACCAAAACCAACATAGTTGCGTATGTATTGGGTGCACCATAAAACCCTTCTATTCTAATACGTTCTGCTATAATATATTTCTCATATAGGGCATAAACGCCTAAGAATAAGGTTGATGCTATTAATGCATATTGAACTATATATTCTTTTGGATGAGTCCGATATAAATAATAACACAATAAAAATGGAGCTGACCAATACATATAGCGTAAAGCAATATCTATGCTGCCTTTATCATTATTAACAATTGAAGAAGCTAAAATACTACCATAAAAAATTAGCCAACCAATTAATATTAATTTTGAAAACTTAAATAATTCAAAATTTTTATTGTGCCATAAATTAATGCACACATAAAGTAAAGCTAATCCCATACCATTACTAATAAGTGCATTATATGACGAATTTGCCATAATAAAAACTAAGAAGAAAAATATTCCTCTCCCTAAGTATTCTAATTTTTGCATAACAATTTCTCTTTTCACAAAATAAAATAACTTTATTTTTTATTTACCTAAAATATTACTAATTAACTTTTCATGGCTATATGCACGATTAGCCGCTAATAACCCCTCTTCATATGAGGCTTTCTCTTTAGCAAATGTATTAACAAACTGTTCTAATTGTGAAATAAATACATCCTCATTGACTAAATTAAGGGCCTCCCCAATCTTATATGAAGCAAGCACCTCTGGATTCATCTCTGGTGATTGTAATATAGGTTTATAAAAGCCAATCGCATTAAATAGCATCGCACTCCAATGGTATCTATAACGTTCTGCTGCATAAGGAGCAATAATTACATCAACCCCTAATAAAGCTTCTTCCCAAGCTACTCCAATTAAGTTTTTATGCCAAAATTCAATATTAGAAACATCTTTATATTCACTTATAATTTTTTCAAATTCCGCACTATCTTCCTGCATAGCAGTAGCCCCTTGCATAATAAGCTTTACAGGCACTGTAAAATTCGCCTTTTTAAAAGCATCTAAAAAGAACCGTACATTTTTCTCGCGACGATATTGACCAAAAAAGCCCAATGTCAAAGGCGTATGTTCTGTCAAATTTGTATTAACGACAGACTCAACAGGCTTAAAAACAGGTGGAGCAATTAAGTCAATGTTTGTTAAGCCATCCTCTATAAAATCGTTTCGTAAGGTAATAATCTTAATATGCAAATTCTTGTATGCTTCACAACGTCTAGCTTGTTTGACAAACCTTGCTTTTTCTCGAGGATTAATACCATGAATAATAAAATAAACTGGTACTGGTGAATCTTTTAATTTAGTTTGTAAAACTGCCCTTAAATAACGAAATGTAGAAGTAGGAATGATAATAGCATCACATTCTCCTGCCATAGCCTTTTCATAAGCCGAATTAAACCATTTACGCCGACGATACTCTCGTTTTAAAGACAAAAAAAGTTTTTGAAAGCGATTAGCTCCAGCATAAGTAACAACTTCGCCACCATTTAAGTAAGAAATCTCAGCCCCATAATCAACCTTAAAAGGAAATTGTTCAGGAACAAAAAATACTGGCTCATAACCTTGATTTTTCAATTCATTTACCAATATACGATCAAACTCAACTTCATGACCTGCAGGCATAATAATACTTTCTAATATAGCAACACGCATTATAGCACTCCTTACAATTCCCCATCTGATTTATTCAAGTAATATAACTTTACGTATTTATTCATTGTATAAAAATAATGGTTTGTTGCCAAAATCCAACCTAACTTACCATCTAAGAATCCCTTATTCAATACATATACTTTAATAAAAGCCCATAACGGTCTAAATAGGATATCTTTGGTAAAACTGCATGATTTACCACTTTTTTGATACTTTTTAGCGGCTAAAGTCGTATAATTATTAAATTTATTAAAATATTGTTCCCAATTAGCATATGTGCGGTGATAAATATGACCTGCTAACTTCTTGTTTTCATACGGTGTAATAATCGCTGGATGAACAAAACCTTCTACGTAGGAGCCTTTAGCCGGCATTAAACGACATACATAATCCGGACGTAATGTACCATGTGTAGCGTGATTGTGTTTGAAACGATTCTGTCGTTGAATCCAATACGCATATGATTCATTCTTAGTAACAGCCACCTCAATATGTCGTCCTAATTCTTCACTACATGCTTCATCAGCATCTAAGAAAAAAATCCAATCACAACTAGCCTGCTGTATAGCAAACGTTTGTTGTGCACCCCAATCACCATCCATCGCACGCGAAATTACTCGTGCCCCTAGTTCTTCTGCCATTTCACGAGTCTTATCCGTACTTCCATCATCAATAGCTATAATTTCCTTAGCGAAACTACAACTTTTAATACATTGTTCAATATTTTTTTCTTCGTTTCTTGTTAAAATTAATACACTAACGTCTACCATATCGTATTCCTTCTACTTTATCCTTTTATTTAGCATTCTCTGAAACTTTCAATCACTACTTCTACCTATAAAGATACTAACTAATATACCGTTATTATAGCATATTCAATTAAGCTTTATGTTAACAAAACTAGAATAACCCAAAATATAAAATAAATTGCACTCCAATACAACTTACTTAGAGTGCAATTCAATATTTACTAACTATTAATATATTATTGTATTCAAATTTTATACCTATATAACTATACTGTTATATATTACTTCCAACGCTCCGCTACAACCTCTTCTAATCCTCTTACTCCATTTTGTAAGAATTGCCCCTGCACATTAGGCATAGAGCTTAACATATCCAAAATAGCTTTCACTTTCTCTGACTCTTCTCTATGCAATACATACGAAGCCATTGTAGTACCAATGCCACCTGCACCGAAAAATCCCGCTTGATTGTCTGAACCTACTAAAACAACTATGGCCTTTTCAGGTTGTTTCGCTTGCCAGTCAACCAATTCTTTATACATCAAACTTTGCAAAATTTCCCCATCTGTTTTCCATTGATTTGACCAAGTACTTAGTAATAATAAAGAGTACGAATTTAAATTACCAGCCCAAATCTGACTTAATGGTTGATTAAATGTCAAAGCTAACGGACGATGTTCCCAATCACTTTGAAGCGCAGCTTCTGCAATTTCTTTATAATAGGTCTCATCATCTTTCATTATTGTTAATGGATTATATAATAAAGACCAACTAACAATGGATGGATGATTCTTATCACGGGTAATTAAGGAGTTTATCGTGTCTTTATGAGTATCTAACAATCGAGATTTAATATCGCTTTTACTGAAATTAGCTTCACCCGCCTGCAGCTCTTTTGCTTGTAAACCAGCTGCTGGCATTTCAGCCACTACAAGTACACCACATTCATCAGCTAATTGTAAAACTTCAGGCGCCAATGGTTGACCATTGCTAAAAATACAGTTACCGCCAGTCGCTAAAATTTGAAGTAATTGCTGTTTAGCCTGAATTGGATTAGCTGTGAGCTGCTTGTCTGCTCCTATAAACTGCTGTCCTTTC
This sequence comes from Veillonella intestinalis, assembly GCF_943193155.1. GTDB lineage: Bacteria > Bacillota > Negativicutes > Veillonellales > Veillonellaceae > Veillonella_A > Veillonella_A intestinalis. Next base: position 152,723 of record NZ_CALPDB010000002.1, read on the forward strand.
AAACGAATGACAGTTCCATTTAAGTTAACATTACCAGATTCAATAGATACAGTACGAATACCTATACGCAAAGCATACATATCATGCTGCTTACCAAGTCGACTCACTTCTAATTCTAAAGTATATAAATACCCCTCACCAATCGACCAAATATGAGGTTTTTCAACAACAAGTTTTGCATTACCACCAACACCAGTAGCTACAATACGCCCTTCTCGATCACGCAAAGTAGCTGTCACAAGACAATTGCCTTGCACATGTGCCATATATTGAACAACTGCCTGCTCAGCAGAAAGTTCTAATGTTTGCACCGCCACATCGGTTAATCGTGTAGTAGGCACAGTATATAGAGTAATATTGCCATAAATACCACTTGGGGCTTCATATTCAAAATTAGGCTGATTAACTCGACGCCCCTTTGGTGACGTAATAACCTGACCAGCTGGTAATGAATAATTAGACAATTCATTATTTACTTTTACAACAATTCGATTATCTTCACCATAACGAAGTTGACGTGTCACATTCAACACAGTTGTAACATAAGCTCCTTCATGGCGCCCAGCCTCCATGCCGTTCACATACACAACTGCGCGATTGCCAATGCCATCAAAACGCAAAAATACATCTGAGCCTAACCATCGTTTCGGTACAAATACACTGCGCTCATACCACATGGTACCGCAGTAGGTACGTTCTTCAGGACTTACAAATAAATCCTGCAACGCCGCCGGAACTGGCACCGACATTTGCCGTGCTACACCAGTTTCATAGGTTTTATCCTTCGTTTTATCAAAGGCAAAAAACCAGTTGCCACGCAAATCAAACGAGTCACGAAATGCGTTGTCTACAGGCTGCAATAATTCCATCGTACTCATCAAAGACTCCTCCTATGTTCTCTTATAAGTATATACTAAATAGCCATACTTATTCAATTGAATTATGAAGGAAATTCTGTTTACAGTGTACATTTTTTCACCTATACTAAAAGAAATGTACTAAATTTTGAAAAAAGAAGGAGATATATTTCATGAAACAGTATACAACTGTCATTTTTGATTGCGATGGCACGATTTTAAATACCCTAGATGATTTAATGGATACAATGAATTATGTATTAACCAAGCATAACTATCCCACTCGTTCTTACGAAGAAATACGCAGTTTTGTTGGCAATGGCTTAGCTAAATTAGTAGACCGTAGTGTACCTACAACGAATCCACCTATTAGCGAAGATGAAAAAAACAATTATGCTACAAGAGTTCAAAACCTATTATGCCGACCATTGTAACGATAAAACAGCACCCTATCCTGGTATTTATGAATTATTAAAGACATTAAAAAACGACGGCTATAAATTAGCAGTCGTATCAAATAAAGTACAAGAAGGGGTTACCGCTCTAAATAATCAATACTTCAAAGATTACTTTACCGTCGCCATTGGCGAAACCCCAGACCATAAACGCAAGCCAGAACCAGATATGGTACTAGCTGCCCTTAAAGCATTGCAAAGTACACCCGAAGAGTCTGTCTATATCGGTGATTCCGAAGTCGATCTAGCTACTGCTAAAAACTCTGGACTACTCCCTATCGCTGTCACTTGGGGATTTAGAGATGAAGAAGTGCTAAGAGCGCTAGGCGCTAAATATATCGCTAAAGAACCAGAAGATGTGGTTGAGATTTTAAAGGGAATTAACAAACAGAGCTAATAAATTTGATAAAAACTGTATTATTGCCATTATCTGTACTCTATTACTCGACAAGAAGTTATATAAAAGCACGTAATATACTAAAAAATTTGCCTCCTCAAAAGATTTTGTTACTATCTTTAAAACTATAAACTCTCATGGCCTACCTAAAAGTACGAAAGATATTTTGACCGCTCCTTTATTCATATCCCCAAAAGATTAGATAGAGGATCTATTAGTTGTTTTAGAAAAAACATCCTTACCTTTACAAAGATTGTGACAGCTATTTTGCATGGACCTATAAGGAGTTGGAAAAGTTAAATAAAAAATACTACGAAATGAATATTATAATTACCACTTACAATTGAATTTAAATACATAAAAACGAACCAGATATTTTAATCTTGGTTCGTTTTTATGTAAGTACTAATTATAACTTTAAATAAAAAAATTATAATACAATATTTAATTCCCTTAACATATCAAAAGTAGAAATACATAGCACCCCAAAATACTGATAAACTTTCAGAAAATAAATTTTATTGATTACTATAATTCTCCTATACGTTCATAAACAATATGATTATATAAATCAATTATATACCAAGCTCCCCCAATATAAACTAATGAAAGCTTTATTGTATTTTCGTGATTAATGTGCATAACTTGATTAACTATTTTATATTTTCCATTTGTAGATTTAATAACTATTTTTTCTATCTCTTTTAATTTATTACACATAAAATCAAATTGATTTACCGACTCTATAGGGTCTCCACTTGAAACTAATCCTATACAATTTGGCATTACTACCACATTTTTATCTAAGTTTTTGTTAAATAAACTAGAAAGAACCATTCCATGTTTCTTTCTAATTGTTTTTCGTTCCTCATCAGTAAACTCCTCAACAACAGATAAATCATTTAACTGATAAAACAGGTTAGGCCAATTATCATATACTCTTTGAAGAATTTGCTTTTTAGCCCATATTTGCTCATCATGTTTGTATACTCCAATAATGTAAGCATCATTCTCCTCTATTTTGACAAATAAAAGTTCATTACTTCTTTCAATAAATCGTTTATCTTTCTCATAAGATTTACCTAAATGTAAATGTAGTATTCCCCACTCTGAAAACATCAAATCAGGTTCTTTATCTATATAAATAGCCTGTTTCGACAGAAACGGAATAATACTTCTACCTTTAGCTATCTTATCAATAATATTAAAAATCGCCTCTTTCATATCATCTGGCGCTTGAAAATCTTCTGAATAATGAATCTTTTTCTTATTATTTCCTCCTAACTTTCTAAAAAAAGTTAAACATCGTATTACAGTTCTATCACTATCATCACTAATTTGAACACCACATCGTTTAGCTGCCTCTATATAGGTTCTCTTAAAATCACCAATAAAATCTATAACAAGAGTTTTGATACAACTGCCTTTATTATATATATCATCATTTAATGCTAGCAATAGCTTTTTGCTTAAACTTTCCATCTTATATATCTACCCTTTTCATTTCAATTATCTACTAATTAATAACTATTATAGTAGTTAAATACGCCAATTTATTAGCCTCTTCATAAAGCACTATTTATAAACTGGTCTCTCCTTTCTTCATCAATCATACCTTCGTACATTGATATTTCATCATCAATGCATACTCTATGTTGAATAAAACTTAATCCTCTTAATTCTTGACTATCTCTTAAATTTTTCAGCATCTCAATTCGATTCTCATATTTATGTATTATATTATATGTATTATAAGTATAAATTGAAGGTCTTTGCAATATAATACGAAAGGTCTCAAGCTCATTATTGTATCTTAAAAACTCTTTAAAAAATAATATTCTAACGTTATCATCAAAATCATATAATGCACTAAAGATTGCTCTCATTTTCTCTACATCATTATTATTTATTTTTATGTAGTATTTTAAAAACTCAACTTTAGACGCCTCCAATTTATTACAAGCCCTACTTCCCCTTAATATAAATGCAAATAAATCTACTGCTTTATGGAAAAACATATTTGTTTCTAATAAAATCTCATCAAACAATTCAGATATTACATTTAAATACTCTCCTGTTTCTAATAAATAATCAAAAAAAACACCTAGCGAATCATCATTGTACCGTCTATATCCTGTAAGCTCTATAAATTCAGTTTTAAAGTATTGAATAAATTGATTTATAAAGTTAGGCTCTATATTTAAGATATATTTAAATATTATTCCTTCATTATCAAAATTACTATCAACTTTTAACATCCTAAAAAAAAGACCTATTAAAATATCACTTTTTAAATTGAGTTCTTCTATAGAATTCGGAAAGTTTTTTTCTAAATTATTGAAAAAAATAGAGAAATAACATTCTAACCAAATGTCATTATTTTCTAACATAGACAGAACTATTTGACAGACATTATCGAATATATTCTTATCAATATTTATAAATTTTTTTAGCATACTTAAATCTCTATAATATAAGTGCATACATTTAAGATCTTCATTCCCCTTCAAATATTGATACAAATTTTCTAAATAGACTTCATTAATAGAATTGCTAGGCAGTAATTCAAAAAAATAAAATTTCCAATTTCCTCTATCTTTATACTCCATAGAGGAAATCAAATCCCAAGTTTCTTTTTCTCCATACTGTTCAATAAATTTTTGTATTATATATTTAGGATGAACGTTTAATGGTGTCCCTAACTCTAAATATAATTTAACTACTTCTCTGTATATCTCAGGCTTGAATTCATAAACAACTTCAAACAATATTATTAAATTACTTATTAAAGAATTATTAGATCGAAGTTGAATTCCATTTATAAACAATAAGAATTCTTCAATGCCAGCAGTCCCTTCTACGCTTATAAATTTAATTATATTGGTTTTAATCAATTCTTTATTTTTATCAATATTCCTTATAGTTGTCTCAATTATTGGATTGAAAAGAGTAAACAAAGAAAACTGTCTAGTATTAAAATACTCATTAGTATTATCTATTAAGTTCATACCTATTAAATTTAAATGTTTATGCATAAAATATACTAATTGGCAATTATCATAACAGTTTAATGGAAACCAACCTTCTAATATTTCTTTTATATACTTAAAATCAAAAATTAGAAAATCATTATATTTATTCAAACTATAAGAAAAAGATTCAGATAAAATTTTATTAACCTTTATCATCACCCCTTCTTTCTCGTTAAAAACCTGACATATACGCTTTAAGTTTTCCCACATAATATTACGAAACTCTTCAGTATATGAATCTAATGATAACGAAATGCTCTCAGAAGTAATAAGTGATGGTGTAACTAATCTATTAAACCGACTCTCGGGTCGAATAAACTCTATAAATATATCTAGATATAAAACCGTAAAGTTATAATTGTTCCAACCCTCACTTTGTTTTTCTATTTTTAACAAAAAAGCTTTTCGCTTAATTACTAAGTCTTTATAATTCTCACTATTTACAAAATATCGAATACAAAAATGATAAAAACTAGGATAAAAACTAGGATATTTTGAAAATGCTAAGACAAATAATTCAATAACATTTTCAAATATTTCCGAATTATCAACTAATGAGCCTAAGATTTTCAATAAATCTAAATCTATTCTTTCTATTTGCCTATAATTTCCTAATTCAGCTAAATTTAATTCAACATTTTCTTCACAATGAATATCAATTTGTTTTTTCACATATAATAAAGCCTCATTATAAATTATTGAACTAAACATTAATATGTAAGATTTTAATTCTTCACGATTCGTATCAAATCGTTTTATTAGTTTTTTATATACTGTTTTTACAGAACAAAAAACTCTATTTCTTATATCAACAGTATTAAAATTATTTAGCAGTAATTTTATAACTACAATAAGAGGATCTTTACTGGTAAAATAAAAGTTTTCAATAAGATTATTAAGATTAATAACCTCTCTATCAATAATTGCATATTTTAAAATATAATTAGCCAAGCACTGATCTGAATATTTTACAAAAGTACTATATTTATCTAAAATCTCATTATTAACTAAAATCTGTATAATTTCTTTAATTCGTTCTATCGATATAGATAAATTATCTGAAATTAATGTAACGTTGTCTATTCTATCTAAATTTAATACTTTATAATAAGCTACGCTCGCAGCAACAATCAAAGTATCATCTGAATCAAAGCATGATGGCATAAAGCTAGTATAATAAGAGCTAATTAAAGATTCTAACGTTTGTATATCTTCTAAGCCAACCTGTTTTAATAGTAAACCTCCTATCATAGCTATTCTCGCATTACCCTTTGCTAATTCTATTATTTGGGTTATAGCATATAAATCAGGAATATTTAATCGACTTTGTAATAATGTAATAACTTCTTCATCTCTCAAGCTTCTTAAATTAAGTTTTTTACTTATTAACCATTTATTTATTTTATCGTTAAACTGTTCATAAGCATATTTCCTAACAGTTATAAGTATCTTAAACTGAAAAGAATCGTTTTTACTAATTATAAACTTTATAATAGTCTCCCAATACGGTATCTCGTTAACATCATCAAGTACTAATATATACTTACCTGGTTGATCAAAATAATATGCTAAATCTTCTTCTATCAACTGATTAATAGGAAAAAAACAATATAATTTATAACCATTATCATTTGCAAATTTATTAGCAAACGATAATGCTAATTGTGTTTTTCCAACACCTGCTTCTCCCGTTATTATAATGCAGTTATTCTTTTCAAAACTCTCCTCCAATTCCAACAATTCACGCTCTCTCCCCAATACTTCTTTTACTAAAGGAGCCACAGATGCACCTTTATTATACAAATCTAAGAAATTATCTAGACATAAGATTTGATTTGAGTCAATAGCTATTCCTAAATACTCACGAACTAGCCAAGGATAATTATTAAATAAATCCTCAGTCAACTCATCAATACCAATCAATTTTAACTCTATGTTCTCATTTTTTAATTTTGTTCGGATCTTATTTTCAAATTCAATACTAATATTAGAACTGGTATGACAATAAATAATTTTACCAACCCTAATTTCATCTGACAATGTTAAACACTTCTTTATATCATCTTCAATCTTCTTATTAATTCTTTCACGCTGTGTTGTATATTCTACTAATATATATAAATCAGCTATTTCAGAATAAAAATAAGTATCCGGAGTCCCTTTAGTTGTTTTTCTACTGCCAGCTTGACTGCCAAGCGCATGCAAATTTTTATATCCTTTTAAAAATAAATATGAATCACAAAGTTGTTGAAATGTTCCACCATCAAGAGCCATAATAGCTTGTTTTATTAATAACCGTCGTTCCATTTACACCTCTTCTATTTCAAATTCATAATCAAAAAACTACTTTGATTTATATATAAATTCCAAGTGACATATTTTTCCTATAACCCTACATTTAATTATTTCTCTAACACTTTATTATTTTCCTTTATTTCTCATACACAAAAAGAGCAACCATAGCTGCTCTTTCTTTCATTCATATTCTTATTTATCTCCATACATCGTTTCATAATAATGTTGATATTCACCACTAATAATATCTTCCCACCATTCACGGTTATCTAAATACCACTGAATGGTCTTTTTAATGCCATCAGCAAATTTAGTTTCTGGTAACCAACCTAGCTCAGTATGAATTTTTGTCGGGTCAATAGCATAACGCATATCATGACCTTTACGATCTGTTACATAAGTAATTAAGTCTTCAGATTTGCCTAATTCCTTACAAATCAATTTAACAATATCAATATTGGTCATTTCATTGTGACCACCAACATTGTATACTTCTCCTTCACGCCCCTTGTGAATGATTAAATCAATTGCTTTGCAATGGTCTTCAACATACAACCAATCCCGAACATTTTTACCATCACCATAAACTGGTAGCGGTTTATCATTCAAGGCATTAGCAATCATTAAAGGAATCAATTTTTCAGGGAAATGATATGGCCCATAGTTATTAGAAGAACGAGAAATTGTCACAGGTAAGCCATATGTCCTAAAATAGGCTAACACAAGTAAATCGGCACCTGCTTTAGAGCTACTATAGGGCGAACTTGTGTGCAATGGAGTTTCTTCAGTAAAGAATAAATCTGGTCTATCTAATGGCAAATCGCCATACACCTCATCAGTAGATACTTGGTGGTAGCGCTTAATTCCAAATTTACGACACGCATCCATAAGAACAGCAGTCCCCATAATATTGGTTTCTAAGAAAATTCCTGAATTTTCGATAGAGCGATCTACATGAGATTCAGCAGCAAAGTTAGCAACTATATCCGGCGTTTCTTCTACAAAAAGTTTCTCAATAGCTTCTCTATCACAAATATCAGCTTTTACAAAGCGGAAATTAGGATTGTCCATTACACTTTTTAATGTAGACAAATTCCCTGCATAGGTTAATTTATCCACACAGATAATACGGTGACTTGGATAAGTATTTAGCATATGAAATATGAAGTTTGAGCCAATGAAGCCAGCACCGCCGGTTATTATGATATTCATAACTCTACCACATCCCAAACTACTATAATTATTAACAATTAACCGTTACTTTTTGTTTATTAATTTTTTATCTATCATTTGATAAAATTTGTGCATTATTATTGCTAAAACCATCGTTATAACAAAACAGGCTATTAAATACAAATAATTATGCCCCTTAAAAACAGGTTTTAATATCATCATTGGAATTCTCATAAATATATATATTTCAAAGAGATATGTTCCTAAAAACAACAACACTTTACTTCTAAATTCAAATTTCATTGTTAATAATAAAATCAATGCTACAAAGCTCAGTATCCAAATTTCATACACAATAAAATTTGCTTTATATTGCCCTGACATTACAAAGATAACTACTAATAAACTAAATAAAACAGTATATTTAAAATTAGACTTTAAAAATACTTCAATTCGAATCTTAACCAAACAGTAATACATACCAAAAACATAACAAAGCATAGTATCATACCACCAGGTAGGCTTTTTAGCAGATAATACATACATTTCTAATAAAACCAACACAAATAAAATACCTAGACGCTTATAATTATTTAAAGGTATAAAATTAAAAACTAGGTATGTCAAGCACCACATGGTTAAGATAGCAAAAATGTACCAATCAGAATTACCTAAACTTTTATATGCAACGAAGGATTTTAATGTATGCTCTATTGTTGGGTACTTGCCATAAATAATCTGAATTATTAAATAAAAAAATACTGCTATATCAAAATGAATAATTGTCTTTCCAATTCTCCCCCACGGAATAGCTTTTACATATAGTTCCCCTTTTTTCCTAATGGAATACATCATACCATATCCTGAATAAAATAAAAAAGGTGCTACAATTAATTGTCCCATATAATTACGTAATAGCATATACGGTTTGTCAAATCCCCCATTCATTGTTGTATATGGAACAAAATGAGATAAAAATACTAATATAATAAATATACCATTTATTAATGTTGTGTTCTCTTTATTCAAATACCCCTGATTAAAGCTGTTTCCATAGAACTTATAATTCCCTACTATAAATAATACTATAATAAATAGACAATAAATCATGCTTAATCCCTCAAATTAATAATTTCGTTATAAATTCTTTCACAATTATTCCTATCATTATAAGCAAAAAAACTATCTATTCTTTTTTTGTATTTATCTTTCAATACACAATTAGCTTCCATATATTCTATTAGTCGATTAACCGTATCATCCAAAGTGTATTCTACTTCCCCAAAACCATCTCGCTCATAATCAAAATAGCCTTGATCATATACTTGTCCTGAAAAAAATGTTTCTTTATCAAACTGAGTATATACTACGGGCTTTCTTAAATATGCAAAATCAAATGCAACAGAAGAATAGTCAGTCAATATTAAACTACTAGTAGAAAAAATATCACGATATTTTGTATTAATGCTACAAAATTCTACATAACTATTTTTTTTAAACCAATCTATATACGCAATTAAATTTGGATGTGGCATAAACCGAATTTTATACTTTAATTTCTTTGCTATATCAATTAGTCTTGCATCATTAATTAAGCTATTATAAAAAATAAAGAAGTCTGATTCTTTAAAATTTTCAGAATATCGCTTAACTCCATCTATCACATCACTAGCATTAGTATTTTTATCTACTAAACTGCTTCTCCAAGTTGGCATTATAGTTATTATGTTTTCAGCTTTATCTAACAACCGATCATATCTTGCTAAGCCGGTAAGCTTAACAACGCTTTGATTATAAAAATATTTTCCATTAACTATTGAGTTATACTCTGGTAAAGCACTTGTTACAAATATATCTAAATTTTTAGCATATCTATTCAACCAGCCTGACAAATCATCTTTAATAATGCCATGTTGTAGGAATACCTGTTTTTTCTTCATAAGAATATCTCTATAAAACTGTTCAATTCCAAAAAACGGATTAGACACAAAATCATCACCAGCTGCTGAAATCCATTTATCTGCTAATAAATGATACAGCTTATGTTTCCATGACCTATACTGTAAAACTTTCCCTATTTGAGATACAGAGTCAAAATCTAAGCTATCTTTATGAAGAACAAAATATGCGTTTACTGGCTTACTATTTTCATTAATGAACTTAAACAAAGCTTCCCCATTATCATCTGCCTTATTAATTCGGTCAGAAATTAACCATATTTCTTTTCTAAAAAATGGCTTAATAATATGATATAAACATCTTGCCACTGCCGCTTTTTTACCAGCTTCCCCATGATATATTAAATATTCTTTTAGTAATTTTACTTCTTTAATCAATTGACCAAATATCGTTTTTTTAGTTACAATTAAATTATTATTTTTTATTTGAACTATATAATCATTTACACTAGCGTACGCGTTTCTAAATTTTTTTACAACAGGAAAAAACTTGCCAGCAACTAAATTCGTTCTCTTTATATATTCAAAACCTACTTTATCATATATACCGACAAATAATGAAGAACTTGTATTAAATTCATCTAAAGATATAATTCCTTTATAACCAATTTTATACGCAATTAATTCGTTTAAGCAATAAACTGGTATAACGCGCTCAACTACAGGATAGCATTTTAAATAAGATGCATTAACCTTTACATACTACTCATAAGGAATATCATTCGTATCTCCTATGTACGTATTTAAAAGTTCCACACAAACTGAATCACTATCAAATGATAAAAACTCCAACTTAGTTTGACATCTACCAAGCTTTATAATCAATTGTTGATTTAAATATAGAGCATATTCACCACTTCTATCTATAGCGAGTTTTAAATCTTCTCCATATTTCTTCTTTAATAAAAAACTCTTATGTTCAGGATATAGATTACGTTGTGCTAAAATAATCTCATCATCAATATAGTCCAATGTTCCCAAAAGTTTATTTAAAAACTCATCAGACGCTTTTATTCCTAATACATTGACTATTTGAGTATAATCTGTTTTAAATCGCCACTGTAAATCATACATTAAAGCATATTGAATAAACCAAGGAATTGGCTGCTTTTTATTCACATAATAATTTATTAAGCTATAAGTAAAGTTTTCTAAATAAGGTGTATACCAATCAGCATTCGTCCCACTCTTTTGAATTGCTGAGCTTTCACCTGTTAGTCTCTTTCTATAATAATATTTTCCTTCAGCAAGAACCCCAAGAGTTTGTTTTTTACCTAAAATTTCTAAACAAACTTTAGCATCTTCTGCATACTTTAAATTAGCGTCAAAATTTATATCTTTTGCATCTTCATACTTAATAAATGCTGAGGATAAACTTAATTGTATATAATTATAAACAATTGATAAATCAACAACACGTGTGCCTTTATCAAACTTATAATTTAATAAATGACTCCCTGTTTGTCCATCAAAAAACTCTATCGGTAATGATACTACATCTGTTAACGTATAGTTTTCATCAAAGAATTCACCAACTAAACGAAGTGTGCTACCTTCTAATTTATCATCACTATCTAAAAAGTTTACATATTTTCCTTTAATATATTGTAACCCTTCATTTCTAGCTGTAGAAACGCCACCATTCTCTTTATGTATAACTTCAATATTCTCAGGATATAATTTACCATATTGATCACAAATCGCCCCTGAAGAATCACTTGATCCATCATCAACTAATATTAGTTGAACATGCTCATTAAATCCTATATCTTGAGAGATTACACTATCTATAGCTTCACGTAAAAATTGCTCAACATTATACACAGCCATAACAATAGAAAATTTAAATTTATAGCTAGTTTCCATTCTTATGCATACTCCTCAATGAAATCCAAAAATAACAATTTTAAATTTTTAATTTACCATCTAAAAAACTTTGATACTCATTACAAATATTCTCAACTTCACTACCAAAGGTAATTTGCTTCCCCTTGTGAAGCCATAAAATTTTATTACACATTGAACGCACTTGATTTAGTGAATGTGATACTAAAATTGTAGTCGCGCCACTATCTATAATCTGACGCATTTTTTTCTCACTCTTCTTCCGAAAAGACCCATCACCAACTGAAAGAACTTCATCTAAAATCAAAATATCAGGTTTTACCATTGACGCTATAGAGAAGGCCAATCTTGACTTCATACCAGATGACAGATGTTTAAAAGCTCTATCTTCAAACTCTTGTAACTCAGAAAAAGCGATAATATCTCTATATGTTTCATCCATAAACTTTTTAGTATAGCCTAATAACGCCCCACGCAGGTAAGTATTTTCTCGAACTGTTAAATCTCCATCAAAGCCACTGGCTAATTCAAGTAACGCTGCAATAGTTCCGTTTCGAGTTACACTGCCTTCCGAAGGTCTCATAATGCCAGATACAGCTTTAAGTAACGTGGATTTCCCTGCTCCATTACTACCTATGATACCGAGCATATCGCCTTGCTCTAAAGAAAAAGAAATATTTTTATTAGCCCAAAACTCTTGAATGGAATAGTTTCCTTTTAATCGTCTAATCACATATTCCTTTAACCCTATATTTTTAAAATCACCAGTTACATACTTTATTGAAACATTTTCTACTTTTAATATGGACATAACAACCTCAAATATAATATAAAAATTTATAATTATATTTCTTATAAATAAAACTTCCTATACCAAAAAGTAAGATAGCATAAAATGCTAACAACAAATGAACTCTCATATCTGGAATAGCATTATTAATAACTATACTTCTAAAATAGGTAATACAAACAAAAATAGGGTTTGCATAGAATACAGTTTGAACTTTTAAAGACATACCATCAATACTATAAAAAATAGCTGATCCATACATAACAACTTGTGTAAATAAACGATATAAATATTGAATGTCTCTAAAAAATATAAATAAGGCTGATAAAATTAAACCAATTCCTACATTAATAAAAATTAAACACATAATTGGATAAGCTAATAATAAGAATTTCCAAGTAAAAGGTATCCCATCAACAAACACAAATATGAAATAAATTACCAATATAATAAAAAAATTTATAAGAGCAGATACATTTTTAGAAAATAAGAACAAATATTTAGGAACATTAATTTTACTAAAAATATTAGAATTACTCATTAATGCGCTCATGCCTTCATTTGTAGATTCTGTATAGTAGTTAAAAATAACTTGTCCACTAAATAAGTAAATAATATAATGTTCTGTACTTCGTCCAAAAAATTGTCCAAATATTACAGCAAGAACTGCTAACATAAACAGTGGTGATAATATACTCCATACCATCCCTAAAACAGCCCTTTTATATTTCTGCTTAAAATCCCTTTTTACTAGTTCTGAAAACAGAAATTGGTATTGATAATACCTTAATTTTAACCCATAAAATAACTTCATAAATTATTCCCCTACTTATCTAAGTATCATTTGCTATGATTCATTTTTAATAAGATTCTACTAAAATTTCATAAATATTTTTCTTTTAGTTGTTTAACTCGTACGGCCACTTCTAGTAAATTTAACTGTACAAGTTTACATTTTACCCGAAACTTCCAATCAACAGTCTCTAATTTATTAATTTTATCATAATATCGATTTAACTCTTTTTTTAAGTCCATATATCTATATTTATATTCTAATTTAATAGATGAATTCACCATGAAATATTGAATCATAAATCCCAAAACTTGAGATATATAGCCAATAACACTAGATTCATAGCCTAAACGCTTTAGATATACATACCTATCATGTGCTACCAAACAGCACTGATAACTTTTTTCTAAATTTATCTCCGTAACTAAACTACACTCTCTATAAACATAATAATATAAAGGTTTATGCATATAATATAAAGTTTGAGCTTTTTCAATCAGTAAATGAATAACAGCAAAATCTTCCATACAAGTTATATCTTCTGGGAATTTAATATTTTTATAAAGCTCTCTACGTATAATTTTATGCCATAACTGGCTTTGAATAATCTGATCTTCACCGATATCCTTCAAAAGTTGCTCTTTTTCTAATTTGCAATCCTCATTTCTATAAGACCATATTTTTTCAAAATTATGTTTCAATAAAACATAATCATATATCAATATATCAACGGACTGCTCTTCTAAGGTTGGTAAAATAGATATCCCCCACTCCGAATCAAGATAATCATCTGGGTCAACCCAACTAATATACTCCCCTTTAGCCATTTTAAGGCCTTGATTTCTAGCTGCTGAGACACCTCTATTATTTTCATGAATTACTTTAATAGCATCATATTTAGATGCATATTCATTACAAATTTCTCCACTTTTGTCAGTAGATCCATCGTTAACTATAATAATTTCCATTCTTGAATCTAATTGAACTAATATAGAATCTAAGCATCGTTTTATATATGGCTCTACATTATAGACAGGAATAATTATCGATAGCAAGTACATTATTAACCTCTTTTATATTGTTGTTTCTTAATATTTTTAAATATAAATTGTGGTATTAGTCCCAAGATTATAGGCTTTGCAACGTATGGTAATCCCTTTAACAAAATGTGATTTTTCTTATAACCATGCCATCTAACAACAGCTTCACTAATACGATCTTTCATTGGACGGTATTTTTTACTTCCATTCTCTACATAATAGTCTAATAAAGGTACTTGAATATTATATCCCAATAAGCCTTTACTATATAAATCCATCACTAAAGTATAATCTTCACACCTACGATTAATTTTATCCGTGACATATCCACCAAAATTCTCGAATACATTTTTTCGAAAAACCATACTAGGATGTATAAATGGTATATTCCATAAAAAATCCTGAACGGTTGGTCTTTCAGGCATATGTAAATATCCCCATATACCTTCTTCATTATAAACATTAGCACAGCTTCCTACAAAACTATACTGAAGATTTTTATCTAAAAACTCAATTTGCCTTTCTAATCTTTCTGGATGTGCAATATCATCATCATCCATACGAGCAATATACATCCCTTGAGCAATCTTTATAGCACGATTTAGTGCACCTGCTAATCCTAAATTCACATTATTTTTAATTATCTTTATGCGATTATCATTGGAAGAAAATTTTTCTATAATCTCATATGAATCATCTGTTGAAGCATCATCACATATAATAAACTCCCAATCTGTAAAAGTTTGAGCTTGTATTGACTCAATACTTCTACATAAACTTCTTTTATTTTTACTATTATAAACCCCCATAATAATTGATACTTTTGACATTTTCACCCCCACAAAAATAATTTATAAAATAATTCTCTCATTTTATTAGGAATAAAACGAATCATACCTCTGACAATAATATTAAAGAAAAACTCTTTATAAGTTATGTGCTTTAAATTCAACAAAAACTTCTGGAATTCCAAATCTTGTTTAAAATATTTCAATCCACCACGCCGTTGAAAAAGCTCCGAATTAGCTCTCACCCTAACTAAAACATCAGGCATGTTAGCAACTATATAACCAGCATTTATTATTCTGACCCATAAATCATAATCTTCAAACCATAAAAAATGTCTATAATTTTCCAGTGCTAAAACTATATCTTTTCTAAATATCACGGTCATATGTCGAAAAGGATTTCTTTTTTTTGAAAAAGAAATAATTTTATCATTTGAAGTAGGTAGCTTGGTAGTTCGTTTATATTGATTATCATCAGCAAACTCTTCTACCCACGTTCCTAATAATACACATTCTGGGTGTTTTTTTAAATATTGAATTTGTTTATAGAATCTATCCGGTAAAGAAATATCATCACTATCCATTCGGGCTATCCATTCATAAGAACACGCCTCAACACCAATAGCTAAAGCTCTACCTAATCCTATATTCATGTCAAGACCTATAACTTTAACACGATTATAAACCTTTTTAAAGTCTTCTATTACACGTTCTAATTCTTTTGTTAATGGACCGTCCTTTACAATGACTACTTCGTTAGGCTGTAACCGTTGATTAATAATACTATCTAATGCAGTTTTAAAATATTGAGGGTTTTCTTTATTATAAATAGAAATTAACACGGAAAATCTCATTTATCTCAGTCCCAACATTATACACAAACACTTATTAATAAGCACCTTTACCTTGGATTACAATCTTCACAGTCTTAACCAAATAAACAATATCAACCCAAACCGACCAATTATGGACATACCACGAATCCATCTGTACTCTCTCCTCATACGTAGTATCACTACGTCCGCTGACTTGCCATACTCCCGTGATTCCTGGCGGGACTAAATAAAAATCATTAATATATTCACCATATTTTTCAATTTCAGCTTTTATAATAGGTCTAGGTCCAACTAGGCTCATTTCCCCTTTTAAGACATTAATCAATTGAGGAAATTCATCTAAACTCGTCTTTCTTAAAAAACGCCCAATCTTAGTAATTCGTGGATCATTCTTTAATTTAAAATCTGTATTCCACTCTTTTAATGCTTCGGGATTAACTTCAAGATATTCCTTTAAAGCTATTTCAGCATCAACGACCATAGAGCGAAACTTATAACAATAAAACTCTTTTCCATGCTGCCCTATTCGTTTATGCTTAAATAAAATAGGTCCTGGATCTGTAACATAGATAATCCCAGAAATAATTAAACCAACTGGCAAAAAAACTATCATTCCACAAAGAGTAGAAAGCATATCAAATGCACGTTTTAACCCCCGATAATACGGTCTTGCGAGATTATTTTTAACGTTCACAAGTAACATATTTTCTTCCATCAGCCCCTGCACTGACACATTGGCTGCTGGCATACCGATTAATTCTGGAACGAAAGATACATTTTTCACTAATATTTCAAGTCTATTAATTAACGCTATTAATTTTTTAGGTGGTAATCCTGGAGCGCAAACAATCACATGCTGAATCTTACTTGAAGCTATAATATCGTCAATATCTTCAAACCTACCGAGTAATGGATATTGTGCAATTAAACTTTCACAAACTGGATTATCATCAATAAAACCTAAAATTTCATAACGCATAATTGGATGCCGTTCAAATGAGCGAAGTAATAGTTCTGCAGTTTTTCCTGCACCTATAATGAGTACTGGAATCTTAAGAATACCTGTTGCAATAAGAATTCGCTCCAAAACATAACGTCCTGCTAAAACAGAAAAGAAGGATATTATCCATGAACATAAAATAAATAATCGGGAAACATCTCCAGCAACATTAGCTGCATACATCAAAAAAACAGTTAATATTATACTATATGTAATGCCTTTAAAAAGGTTGCGTACCCGATCCCAATAAGGTAATGCAATTTGATAACAATTAGTCAAAAACAGCATAAATAGAAATAATGCAGGTGCAATAAAAAAAATATAAATACTTTTTATATGAAAATTAGATACAACTTCTGGATAGGCCCAAACTCGCCTAAAATGATATGCACTTAAAATTCCTAAAGATACCATTATATAATCTATAATTAATAAACATAAAGGTAATAAATATGAGGTTTTTCTACTAATACTAAGTATTTTCTGATTCATTAGTCTACCTTTCCGCATATTTAACATATGCAACTACACATGTTATTTACAAATGCTGATAAACTAAAATTTTTAAAATTCTATTCAAACTTATCAATATCTAATTCTAATAAATATTGTCTCAAAGAGCTACTAAGCTCTTTATTTCTTAAACCATATTCAATCATTGCTTGTAAATAACCAAATCGATTTCCTACATCATAACGTTTACCTTCATAAGATAATGCATGGATAGGGCTCTCTAATTGAGCTAGCGCATCTGTTAACTGTAGCTCATTACCAGCTCCTAACGGAATACGCTCTAATTGCTTAAATACATCAGGAGTAAGTATATATCGTCCTAATACAGCTAAATTAGATGGTGCTAATTCCTTTGTCGGCTTTTCTACTAACCCATCAACTTTATATACAGATTCAGTAATAGGTGTTCCTGCAACAATACCATAAGAACTCACCATATCATCTGGTACTATTTGCGCACCCAAAATTGTACTACCACAAGTATCATATGCATCAATCAATTGTTTTAAACATGGATATTCTGGGCTATACACTACATCATCACCTAATAACACTGCAAATGGTTCATTCGCCACAAATGCTTTAGCACAATAAATAGCATCACCTAAACCACGTGGCGCTTTCTGCCGAATGAAATGCACACGAACATTAGCTAAGCGTCGAACCATTTCTAAGTCTTTTTTCTTACCTTGTTGTTGTAATAGTTGTTCTAATTCAACACTTGTATCAAAATGATCTTCAATCGCACGCTTATTACGACCAGTAATAATTAGTATTTCTTCAATTCCTGATTCCACAGCTTCTTCTACAATATATTGTATAGCTGGTGTATCAACAATTGGGAGCATTTCTTTAGGTTGTGCCTTAGTTGCAGGCAAAAATCTAGTTCCAAATCCGGCTGCCGGAATAACTGCTTTTCTGACACGTTTCATAATCTACCTCTA
The DNA here is from genome assembly GCF_943193155.1 of Veillonella intestinalis. Classification (GTDB taxonomy): domain Bacteria; phylum Bacillota; class Negativicutes; order Veillonellales; family Veillonellaceae; genus Veillonella_A; species Veillonella_A intestinalis. The sequence continues at coordinate 171,439 of NZ_CALPDB010000002.1, forward strand.
TTTTTAACACTAATACTACTATCAAAAAACCTAAAAAAAATAGTACATATTTTAAATATTCCCTACTATTATACCATTTTTACATAAAAAAAGGGTGTAGAAATTCACACAAATGTGAAACCTACACCACTTTTTACTTATAAGTCTTATGCGTTTTTAGCTACTTCAACAAATTTAGCAAAAGCTGCTGCATCGTTAACAGCAAGATCAGCTAACATTTTGCGGTCTACTGTAACACCAGCTTTAGTTAAACCAGCGATAAAACGGCTATAGCTCATACCGTTCAAACGAGCTGCTGCGTTGATACGAGTAATGAACAATTTACGGAACTCACGTTTTTTCGCTCGACGGTCACGACGAGCATAGTATAATGCTTTCATTACCGTTTCGTTTGCTTTTTTGAACAAACGACTACGTGTACCGCGATAGCCTTTAGCTAATTTTAAAATTTTCTTATGACGTGCATGAGCAGTAACGCCCTTTTTCACTCTAGCCATTGTATATTTCCTCCATTATCCAGTAATTCTAACTATTAAGCGTATGGTAAGCATTTAGCAACGCGTTTGTAATCGGCTTTACTAACCAAAGTTGCTTTGCGAAGATTGCGTTTACGAGCAGGGGATTTCTTTTCTAAGATATGGCTCTTAAATGCTTTCGCACGTTTGAATTCACCGCTACCAGTCGGTACAAAACGTTTAGCCGCTGCACGGCGAGTTTTAATTTTTGGCATAATTAGTATCCTCCTCAACTATCCTTTTTTTGCTAATATCATCGTCATGTTTCGCCCTTCAAGCTTAGCTGCTTTTTCAACAACTGCTTGTTCTTCCAATTCTTTGGCAAAACGGGTTAATACATTCTGACCCAATTCAGGATGGCTCAATTCACGGCCACGGAACATGATTGTAACTTTTACTTTGTTACCTTCTGCTAAAAATTTTGTTGCATTTTTCATTTTAACATAAAAATCATGATCCTCAATATGGGGACGAAGTTTTACTTCTTTTAAAGTAAAGGTCTTCTGTTTTTTCTTAGCTTCTTTTTCGCGCTTCTGTTGCTCATAACGATATTTACCGTAGTTCATAATTCGACATACTGGCGGCTTACCATTCGGTGCCACTTCTACTAAGTCCAATTGATGTTCTTCAGCTAACGCAAGAGCTTCACGAGCCGACATAATACCTAACTGCTCATTATCGGCACTTACCACACGAACTTCACGGGCGCGAATTTCTTCATTAATGCGCGGCGTATCTTTGCTAATAATAGTCACCTCCAACAACTTTTTTCTCTATAAATAAAAAACGGACGGCATAATGCCATCCGTAACTAGCTAACATAACTGTTAATGTATTCGACCTATTATTTCGAGACAATAGGTGAGAAGCGGATGGCCTCTACTTCTTAAACAACTCTCAAAAGAGTACTTAAATAGTATATCGAAATATTAGAGTAATGTCAACACATAATTTAAAAACTCAAATTTGACTTACCAGATATACAATTATAGTCAATTTACTCTTAATTTCTTCTTATATACCTCATTAAGTAATACCCTTATACTCCATTAATTAATACCCTTCGTCAACTTTATTTAATTACAATCTAACAAGCAATCTCAACAAGTAAATGTACTTTAATTTGTTACTTATATATAGTATGATATATATGAAATTATACTGTAAACAAAGATTTATTACAATTTCTATTTAGGAGATACTATGGAATCTAAATTATTATCTGTCATTGTGGCAGCCTATAATGCTGAATCATATTTACAAGAATGTATTAATTCTTTAATACACCAAACTTATAAAAATCTAGAAATCCTTATAGTAGATGATGGTTCCACAGATTTAACTGGAACAATTTGTGACGATTTCGCAAAAAAAGATAATCGAATACGCGTAATTCACCAACCAAATGGTGGTCTTAGTAACGCTCGTAACACAGCTTTAAACGCACTAACAGGAGATTATATAACCATCGTTGATGCTGACGACTATGTACTGCCTTCAGCATTCGAAGATGCCATTTCACAGCTTGAACTACATAAGCTTGACTTTATCAGCTTTGGTTCTTTTAGATGTGGCCAAGGCGGTGATGGAGATGGAATTCTGCATTTGAGTTTAGAAGATAAACACATTGAACGACTAAAGCATTGTCTCAGTACAGAAGGAACTATTGGTTGGGCTGTGATATACAAAAAAGAGCTTTGGAAAGAAATTAGAAATCCTGAGGGTCGTATTTTCGAAGACTCGGTTGTAGCTTATCAAATATATAATAAAGCCAAACGTTGTGGATATATTAATAAAAATTATTACTATTACCGTAAAACCGCCACTGGGATCTGTAGTTCAGCTATTTTTAAACCACATTCTCGTTATGACTATATTTTAGCTTGCCAAGATCGTCTCAATTTTGCAATTCAAAAAAATCTCTGCATCCCCCAAGCCAGAACAGCATTAATAAAATCAGTATTATCCTATTTAACTTCTTTTTACGGAATGAATGCACAAAAAGACAATGAGTATTATCATGCAATAAAAATTCTCCAAGAACAAAAAACTTTAGATTATGATAAAAACTTACTTAATAGTAAATATACTTTATTCCTAAAAAGCTTTAATAAGGCTGATTTTATACATAAATTAGGTGCAAAACTCTCATTATTAGGTAAAAAACTAAAAGGCAGATAATGTAATCTTTATGTCTTTTTAATAACTTGAATAGTATAAATTAAAGCACAAATTAAAAATAGGCTGTAAAACAATTAGGATTCTATCCCTTATTTGTCTTACAGCCTATCTTTACTTTACTAGACTATTTCACCACATCCTCTTCCCTTGCCGGCAAGCTTCTATGTGCAATCGCCACAGCAATTTCATTTAGATGCAAAATACCAACACCCACATAAATAGCTACACTAATATGTTCTCGATAGCGGGCAATGCCGATTTTACCACCTACATTAAGCCCTGTAGCTTTACGTTTTAGCTGTTCTAAGGCTTCTTGTGTAGCACCAATAACAGCCCCTTCACCAATATGATTATCAGCCACCACTTTTTGGCGTTGAGCTGCTACCACAGCATGTTCAATAATCTTAGGAATAGACTGCAAAAATTGACCACCAAAATCTACGGCTACAGATCGAATGCCTTTATCTTGTAAATCTTTACGCAGTTCTTGTTCTTTTTGTCTTGTTTCTGTAATCGCCAACTGCAATGCAGCTCGGCCAATTGCAATACTAGTATATTCCATGTACGCCACCTACCATCCTACTCTAAATACATTCAATACTTTAAATACTCTTAAATATAATAAAAGAGTATTTTTTACTTTTAAATTCTCTCTTAAATATTTCTTTTATTATATCACATTCTAAAGCTTTAAACTTAATAAAACCATACAAAAACCCAGTACCACGTTCCCCAACGCAGCACCGGGTTTCTTCATGTACGTATTCAACTATGTACTAACTAACAAGCTTATTTACATAGTTATCTCTATATTCAGTTCAAACTCTCTTAACGTTTTCAAGCCTGTCTTTTACGCTTACATAAGTAATCTACACCAGTACTTGATGAATAAGCATTGACATAAAACGATATCACTTTAAATATGTAACTAATTAACTAGTCAACTAATCAACTAATTAAGTAGCATGTAAAAATCAGCACCTTATTTATACGGCAACAACGCCCCTACTACTTCACTGACATGGCCAATACCATTAGTTTCACAGTATTCGTGCATTTCACGAGCAATTTGACCAATCGCTTGTGGATTTACCATCGAAGCCGTCCCTACAGATACAATATCAGCACCAGCCAGCATAAACTCAATAGCATCAGTGCCAGTCATAATGCCACCCATTCCCATAATTGGCAAATCAAGGGCTTGTGCCACTTGATGAACTAAACGTAATGCCACTGGTTTAACAGCAGGGCCTGACAAACCACCATACAAATTTCCCAAAACAGGACGACGTGTTTTAATATCAATGGCCATACCAAGCAAGGTATTAATTAAACTAAGACCATCAGCACCAGCTGCTTTTACAGCTTTAGCAATTTCCACAATGTCTGTTACATTAGGAGATAGTTTCATGATAACAGGCAAGTCTGTATTTTCACGAACCACTTTACATACAGCCGCTGCACTATCAGCACAAACGCCAAAGGCCATGCCACCATTTTTTACGTTCGGACAGCTAATATTAACTTCAAAACCAGCGACCCCTTCTACGGTTAAGGTTTTAGCCATGAAGGCATACCCCTCTATATCAGCTGCTGAAATATTAGCCAAAATTGGCACATCATATTTTCTAAGTTCTGGCAAAATATGTTCTACAAAGGCTTCAACCCCTGGATTTTCAAGACCAATACAATTTAAAAGACCTGATGGCGTTTCAGCAATACGAGTACCTTCATTGCCATTGCGCGCCTGTGGCGTCAAACCTTTCACCGAAATAGCCCCTACTTCATTGCTAAGATCTAAATAATCAGCATATTCAAGACCAAAACCAAAGGTGCCTGAGGCGGCAACGATAGGATTTTTCATCTTAATACCGCAAAAATCAACGGCTAAATCAGGATAGGAAGGCTGCTTACCATTCAAATCTTTCGTATGATCCATATGTTTATATCCAAGTTCTCCATGATCCCCTAACTGCGCTAAATGTTCATGACTCATTCGAAAAACACCTCCTCAGCAGGGAATACAGGTCCTTCTTTACATACTTTATAGCGTTTACCGCCACGACCATGACAACCGCAACCTAAGCAACCACCAGTACCACAGCCCATTCGCTCTTCTAAAGACACCTGGCATGGCACAGCATATTCTGTCGCCACCTTGGCTACACCTTTCATCATAGGCGTAGGTCCACAAGTCATGACACTCGTAAAGCCAATATTCGCTACTTTATCAGCCGCTACAAGTGTTTCTGAAGAAGTAGTAGTTGTTGGTGTATGACTAGCGCTAGTAGAGTTAGTTCCTTGTTCTTTGCCTGTTAAATATGGAGTTAACTGACGTTGCACTTCACCACGCTCCGATTGAATCAGCTCTCCCATAATAGCCGTTGGAAAACCTTTTGTCCCTACACTGCCATCATCAGTTGTTACATACACATCTACAGGGCAATCTTTAAATAAATCAGCCCAGAAGGTTTCACTTTCGTTACGAAAACCTAAAACAACAGTGGCTTTACGTGAAGCAACTGGCTTAAGTACCGTCTCATCTTCTTCATTAGTATAGCGCATGGTATCTTCCACATCATTCAATTTTGATGCTATACAAAGCATAGGCGCAATCCCTACACCACCACCAACGAGTAACATATTATCGGTCATTTCAAAACGACTACCTAAGGGGCCTAAACAATCTAAGACATCGCCTTCTTTAAGATGCGTCATAATTTCAGTACCAGCACCTACTACGCGATAAAGTAAGGTAATGGTACCTTCTTCTTTATCAAACCCAGCATAGCTGATAGGACGGCGCAATAAAGGCGCCGTACCACCAGTTACACGAACATTACAAAATTGACCTACTTCAGCCTCAGCGGCCTGTTTAGGCGCATATAGATCCATAATCCATACGTCTGCGCCAATTTGCTCATTGCGGAGCACTCGCGCCATTTCTACATAACCGCTCATGCGTGTATCACTCCATTTCAAAGTCTTGTAATGCTTCTACTTCAATCTTAATTTCTTCGTTGGCACGACCAGCTACAACACGCAATACTTCGCGTGCTGTGTCTAAGGATGTCAAGCAAGGTGTGCCCATTTCAACAGCTAAACGACGAAGCTGGAAGCCTTCACGTTCAGGTCGTTTGCCATAGGTTAAGGTATTCAACATTAAGTCTACTTTCCCTTGGCGGATTAAATCAGCACAGTTATCGGCCCCTTCGTGAATTTTATTAACAATCACGCAAGGAATGCCATGTTCTTCAAAGTATTTACCTGTACCACCAGTAGCTTGAATATGATAGCCTAAGTCGATAAACCCTTTAGCCAAGCGTGCTGCTTCTTCTTTATCACGGTCCGCTACGGTCATAAGGATATGGCCTTTTTCAGGAATGCGCATGTTAGCGCCATGAATGGCTTTAAACAACGCTTCTGAGTACGTGCGACCAATACCCATAACTTCACCAGTAGACTTCATTTCAGGCCCTAAAGCAATTTCTACAAGGCCCATTTTGGAGAAGGAGAACACTGGCGCTTTTACCGCTACATAATCTTTTGCTGGTACTAAACCAGTTGGTAAACCCATGGATTTAATAGTCTCCCCAAGAGCAATGCGCGTTGCATATTCAATCATATTAATGCCCGTAACTTTACTAATGAATGGTACAGTACGGCTGGAACGAGGGTTAACTTCGATAACATTAAGTTCCCCATTAGCTACGATATACTGAATATTTACAATCCCTTTTACATTAAGACCACGAGCAATGCGCTGTGTATAATCGACAATTTGATCAGTAATTTCTTGTGATAAATGCTGCGCTGGATATACCGCAATGGAATCACCAGAGTGAACCCCAGCTCGTTCGATTTGTTCCATAATACCAGGAATACATACATCTTCACCGTCAGCGATGGCATCGACTTCAACTTCCATACCTACCATATAACGGTCAATCAATACAGGATGGTCTTTAGACGCTACTACAGCTTCTTTCATATACACATCAAGTTCTTGGTCATTGTACACAATTTCCATAGCACGACCACCTAATACATAGGATGGACGTACGATAAGTGGATAGGATAAACGACCAGCTGCTTGCAACGCTTCTTCATGGCTTGTTACTAAAGCACCTACTGGACGTGGAATACCAAGTTCAGCTAAGAGTTCATCAAAGCGTTCACGGTCTTCGGCCATGTCGATACTATCTACAGAAGTGCCAAGAATTTTTACCCCTCGTTCAGCTAATGGCCCCGCCAAATTAATCGCCGTTTGACCGCCGAACTGAGCAATAACACCGATAGGATTTTCTTTGCGAATAACTTCCATAACATCTTCTACTGTTAATGGTTCAAAATACAAGCTATCCGATGTATCAAAGTCGGTACTTACTGTTTCAGGGTTATTATTAATAATAATGGATTGTTTGCCTGCTTTACGAAGAGCCCAAGAGGAATGAACGGAACAGTAGTCAAATTCTACCCCTTGACCAATACGGATTGGACCGGAACCAAGGACGATAACACTATTATCACCACGTGGTATTACTTCATCTTCCGTAGCATAGGCACTGTAGTAATATGGCGTATGAGCTTCAAACTCAGCCGCACAAGTATCTACATATTTATAGGTTGGGAACATATTAAGTTCTTGACGTTTCGCTAATACATCATCAGCACTTACCTTAGCATAGCGAGCAATTACTTTATCTGGCATGCTATATCGTTTAGCCGTGCGAAGAGTATCTTCTGTAATGCCTTCACTAGCTAGTTTCTTTTCAATTGTTACAATATTCTTAATCTTGTTAATAAAGAACATATCAATCTTGGTAATGTAGTGAATTTTTTCTACACTAATACCAGCACGAAGCGCCTGCGCTACCACGTAAATACGTTCATCATCGACTAAGCGTAAACGTTCAATCAATTGCTCTGGCGTTTCATGGGCAATTTTCTTAAGTTCAATATGATCTAAGCCAATTTCTAAGGAACGAATTGCTTTTAATAAAGACCCTTCCAAAGTACGATCAATGGCCATAACTTCCCCAGTGGCTTTCATCTGCGTACCCAAAGTACGATCCGCTAAGTTAAATTTTTCAAATGGCCAACGTGGGAACTTCGTTACCACATAGTCAAGAGATGGTTCGAAGCAAGCTTTCGTTTCACCAGTAACGGCATTCGTAATGCTATCTAATGTCATACCTAAGGCTACTTTCGCTGCCACTTTAGCAATTGGATAGCCCGTTGCTTTGGATGCTAATGCGGAAGAACGAGATACGCGAGGGTTAACTTCAATTACATAGTATTGATTGCTATATGGGTCTAAGGCGTACTGTACATTACAACCCCCTTCGATTTCCAAGTAGCGAATAATATCTACCGATGCCGTACGTAGCATTTGGTATTGAATATCGTTCAAGGTCTGGCTTGGTGCTACTACAATGGAGTCCCCTGTATGAACACCTACAGGGTCAATATTTTCCATGTTACATACGATAATACAGTTATCCGCACTATCACGCATAACTTCATATTCTACTTCTTTCCAACCTGCTACCGACCGCTCTACCAAGATCTGATGGATAGGACTTAGCTTAATACCACGAAGAGCAATCATGTACATTTCTTCTTCGTTAGTAGCAATACCGCCGCCAGTACCGCCTAAGGTGTAAGCAGGGCGAATAATGATTGGATAGCCAATGCGATTTGCAAAAGCCACCGCTTCATCTACGTCGCTGAAAATATCACTTTCTGGCACTGGTTGATTAATGCGTTCCATCGCTTCTTTGAAAAGCTCACGGTCTTCCGCTTGTTTAATAGCCGCTAAGGTTGTACCCAATAATTTTACATCATATTTTTCAAGAATGCCTGCTTCCGAAAGTTCTACAGCCATGTTAAGGCCTACCTGACCACCAAGGGTAGCCAACAAACCATAAGGACGTTCTTTGCGAATTACTTCTGTAACAAATTCTAAGCTAATTGGCTCAATATAAACGCGGTCCGCAATATCGCGGTCCGTCATAATCGTAGCTGGGTTGGAGTTTACCAACACAACTTCATAGCCTTCTTCGCGAAGGGAACGGCAAGCCTGGGTGCCTGCATAGTCAAATTCCGCTGCCTGGCCGATAATAATCGGGCCCGATCCGATAACGAGTATTTTTTTCTTGTCCATTGTCATTGGTCAGCCCTTTCTATTTCTGTGCTTTCATTAATGCTTTAAATTGGTCAAATAAGTATAAATTGTCAGTTGGTCCTGGTGATGCTTCTGGATGATATTGAACGGACATAATTGGCAAGCTATTATGCTTCATCCCTTCTACGGTATTATCATTCACGCTGCGATGTGTAATCGTTACATCTGCATTAGCTAAGCTATTTTCATCAACTGCATAACCATGGTTCTGCGAAGTAATATACACACGACCTGTCGCTAAATCTTTTACTGGATGATTGGAGCCACGATGGCCAAAACGCAATTTATAGGTAGAGCCTCCATAGGCCAAGGCCAATACTTGATGACCCATGCAAATACCAAAGATTGGCTTCTTATCAAGTAATTTTTTAACTTCCGCTACAGCAAACTGTAATTCTTGCGGATCCCCAGGGCCATTAGATAAGAAAATACCATCTGGATTTTCTGCAAGCACAGTTTCTGCTTTTGTATCAGCTGGGAAGATCGTTAAACGACAACCACTAGCCTCTAAGGATTTCAAAATACTTTCTTTAACACCGAAGTCATAAACAGCTACGTGGAACTCAGCATTTTCATTGCCACGATAGCCCTGCCATTTGGTGGTAACTTGCATAACTTGGTCCGTTGGCAAATTTTGCTGTAACAAGGCGTCAATTCGTTCTTGTGGTGTATCAGCTGGGCAAATAACCCCTTTCATAACGCCATGATTACGAATATTACGAGTAATAGCCCGCGTATCTACATCATATAAACAAGGAATACCATAAGCACGCAAATATTCTTCAAATAGCCCTTCATTTTGCCAATTACTTGGGAATGTACAAAGCTCACCTACAATCATGCCACGGCAATATGGTTTTGGTGCTTGCGCAATATCACGATACACCCCATAGTTACCAACAAGTGGGTAGGTTAAGGTAATAATCTGATCTGCATAGGACGGATCAGTTAAAATTTCTTGATAGCCGGTCATACCGGTATTAAATACGACTTCACCGAGAATAGGTGCTCCACCAAGGAGTTTGCCTTCATACACGGAACCATCTTGTAATACTAATTTACCTTTCACTGGGTCACAACTCCCTCTTTCATTACAATTTCGCCATCCACTACAGTTAATTTAGCCTTACCCGTTAAGGTCATACCATCAAACGGACTTGTCTTACCTTTAGTATAGAATAGATTACGGTCTACCGTCCACTCTTCATCCGTGCTAAATACAGTAATATCTGCAGTTTTACCAACTTCTAAAGCACCTGCGTCTACGCCCATAATTTCAGCGGGACGAACACTCATAAGATTTACAATTTCATCAAGGCTTAAAATGCCTGTTTTATAGGTATGCGTTAATACGGCTGCCAAAGAAGTTTCAAGACCACTAAAACCATTCGGTGCACAGCAGAATTCTACGTCTTTTTCTTCTTCCGCATGCGGTGCATGGTCTGTAATAATGGCATCAATGGTACCATCTTTTACACCGGCTAATAGTGCTTGGCGATGTTCCTCCGAACGAATCGGCGGTGCCATTTTAAAAGCGGGATTATATTCACGCAAATATTCATCAGTAAAAGATAAATGCTGCGCCGTTACTTCACAAGTAACCTTAATGCCTTTAGCTTTCGCTGCACGAATTTGATCCACTGTATCTTTACTACTTACATGCGCAATATGAATGTGCCCACCTGTCATTTCAGCCAACAGTAAATCACGTGCTACTGCCATGTCTTCTGCAACTGCAGGGCGACCTTTAACACCCATTTCATACGCCACAAAGCCTTCGTGCATATGACCTTCATGGGTCAACGTTACTTCTTCTGCATGGTCAATAACGGGCTTGTTAAACATGCTGGAGTATTCCAAAGCACGACGCATAAACGCTGCACTTTCTACATAATGTCCATCATCAGAGAAGCCTACTACACCCGCTTCGGCCATATCGCCCATTTCCGCTAATTCTTTACCTTCTAATCCCTTGCTCACAGCACCAATAAATTCAACCTTTACGATACCGGTAAGTTCTGCTTGTTTTTGCAAGCCACGAACTAAAGGTGCATTATCCACAACAGGCTTTGTGTTAGCCATGGTAGCAATGCGGGTAAAACCACCAGCTGCAGCTGCTTGAGTGCCACTATAAAAATCTTCTTTCGCTTCTTGCCCTGGTTCACGCAAGTGTGTATGCATATCAATAAGACCAGGCGTTACGATAAGGCCTGTTGCATCATATATATCAGCGCCATCGGCACTTAAATTCTGTCCAATCGCTGCAATCTTGCCATCTTTCACCAAAATATCAGCTACTTCATGTTGTTGTTTCTTTGGATTTACTACGGTACCACCTTTAATCAGCAAGTTCACTGCCGTCACCTCCTACAATCGTCAAGTACAATACAGCCATACGAATAGCCACACCATTACGAACCTGTTCTTGAATGGCTGACTCATCACTGTATGCCACATCGTGAGCAATTTCAAGACCACGATTCATAGGACCTGGATGCATAACCATTACATCGTCCTTGGCTAAGGACAATACATTTTTATTAATACCAAAAATGCGTGCATATTCACGATTTGTTGGATATAGGGCTGAATTAATGCGTTCTAATTGAATGCGAAGGACATTAACAACATCAGCATCTTTTACCGCTTCACGCACATCATGGTGAATGGTAACGCCCATCTTAGCCATTTCAGGATATAACAACGTACGAGGACCCACTAAATGCACATCAGCGCCCATTTTAGTAAAACCATACACATCACTACGTGCTACTCGGCTATGCATAATATCGCCAGCAATAACGATTTTTAGACCTTCTAATGAGCCTTTACGCTCAATGATAGAGTACATATCAAGCAAGGCTTGCGTTGGATGCTCATGCGCGCCATCCCCTGCATTGATAATAATAGGATCTACTACTTTAGTTGCATATAAAGGCGACCCTTCAGCGCTATGACGCATTACAATAGCATCGGTTCCCATATAGGATACTGTTAATAATGTATCGCGGAAGCTTTCCCCTTTAGCCATGGAGCTACCGCTTTTTGTAATATTAATAACATCGGCCCCTAAATATTTCCCAGCTAATTCAAAGGAACTACGAGTACGTGTACTATTTTCCATAAATAAATTAATAATGGATTTGCCTTTCAAAAGCGGATGTTTTTTATTGTCAGACAATACGATTTTTTTCATCTTCTTGGCTACACGCAATATAAGTTCAATTTCTTCCTTTGTGGCATGCTGCAATCCTAGCAAATGCTTGCCTTTTAAACTTACTTCTCCCATTGTCAGCCTCCTTAACTGAGATACCTGATTGTATAAACAAAAAAGACCTTTTGCCTGTGGCAAAAGGTCTATAGCAGACATAATGATACACCCCTAGCAAGAGTGCCTACCATAATCCTTTACTAGCCTCACAGGACTAACTTAAAAGGTATATTGTGGGAAACGAACGGTCTCTCGTACCATTCTTCTGTTTCTTCTTTATATATTTTACCTGTCTACCGTTAGCCTGTCAAGGTTCGTATTATGAATATTATCCTTCATTTTTGCATCTAAGTTATGATGTAATTAAAATTTCATTTCAGCCCCTACACGCCATAAACGACCATACATATTGAGGTCTGCTACTTGTTTATCCAATATGTTATTTACTGCCACAAATGCTGAAAAATCAGGATTAAAACGCCGTGTTACAGAGGCATTCAAGGTATTAAAGGAATATAAATTATACCCAGTCCCACTACGGCCACTACTTGGCGAATATGCATAATCATGAGTAAAGGTATTCCAAAGCATAGCACTATAACCCGTAGATTTATTATCATCATATACAAGTTGCACTGTTGTCACTGATTTAGGTCGATTTAAGAGTCGTGTATTCGCTGTTTTATCTTGTGCATCAATATAATTATAAGTACCCTTCAAGGTTAATCGGTCGCTCAATTTATGACCGACACTCAATTCTATCCCATTAATTTGTGCTTTATTTACATTCACATATTCGGCATGAATGATGCGGGTCTGTGGATCAGTCCATTGATTATAGTTAATTAAATTACTTACCTTATTGTTATAGTATGTCACTTTGCCAAAGGTATTGCCCTGTTCCCCTTCTAAGGAAATATCAAAATTTCGAGACTTTTCAGGCTCTAAATTTTGATTACCGACTACATTCACCATGATTGGACCTGGGCTATGCCACATGTTCATATATAATTCTGAGACCGTAGGCGCTTTAAAGGCTCGTCCATAGTTTGCTTTTAATCGAAGATTATCTGCCAAACTATAATTTAAGCCTAAATGAGGCGATACATTAGAACCAAATGAGCTATGATGTTCATAACGCAATGAAGGCTGCAAGCTTAACTTATCAGTCACTTGCCAAGTATCTTCAATAAAACCTGCATATGAGTTAATTGTATGGGCTTCTTGATTTTTTACCCCATTACTATCTGCTTGGCCACCTAAACGTGTCCCTGCATAATATACTTTACGATACTCACCACCAAAGGTTAGCGTATGTTTATCATTTACATACATAGTATTTTGCGCATCCGTTACCCAGGTATAATATTTAGCTTGATCATAGTCAGATTTAGGATACATCTTTTCCATCATCTGCGGTGCAATAGGACTAAAACGACCAAGGAAGGAAAAATCCACATTATTTTTCATATCATACTCTTTTTTAAGCTGATTATAATACGTGCGCACCATATACTCATTCTTCTCCGTTTTACCTGTATAAGTCACACCCAAACCATAACCAGAGTTATCATAATGTTCTACTTTATCTTTTTGCTGGTCATATTTCATGCCCCGATTGAGACCTTGCACATCAGCTAATTCTGTACGCAAATGCTCTTTAAAGTAATTGGCATCCAAACGAAGTTTATTCTGGTTGGCATTTTCAAAATCATAAGTAGCGCTTACATCGAAATTTTGGCGATTACCAAACATATAACGATTATAGCCTTCACTACCTACTTTAGTGGCCGATGCTGCGGTTTCAGTAAAAATATTAATAGGTCGTACTTTAGTAAACTGTGCCCCAGCCGTTACATTCCAGCGTCCCATTTTACCCGTATCATACCGATAGTAATTATTCACTTGTCGTGTGCCCGTATTAACGCCTACTGTTACGCCTTCCTTATCAGGCACTTTAGTAATAATGTTAATAACACCACCAATAGCATCTGAACCATATAACGAGCTGGTAGCACCCCGCACAATTTCAATTCGTTCTACTGTATCGAGGCTCATACGACCTAAAGTATATACATTAGCTGTGCTATCTGTATCTTCACCAGCAATGCGCTTGCCATCAACTAATATAAGACTATGTTTAGTATCCATCCCTCGAATCATCACTTGATTTCCCGTCATAGCCGACTCAGCCAAACTAATATTATCTGCTAATTGCAAAGCTGACACTAAATCAGTGGCCCCCATGCGCTTCATATCTTCAGCCGTAATTACTTCAACAGCTTGGGGTGCCGCTTTAATAGTTTCAGCTTTTTTCGAAGCCGTTACTACCACTTGTTCAGTCATTAGATTCGTTTCACTAGCCCCTTCTACAGAGGTCATCATAACCGGTGCCACTAATACCGTTAACACCATAGCTCGTAACATAATTTGCTTACGTTTCACACAATTCATAATTCATCGCTCCTCACACACGCTACAATTTATTACACCTAATTCTGTAAGACCTAATATGTAATAGCTATTACATATTGCATTCTTTTAACCAATACCTAATGGTTTATTGTATAAAAAATACCTCTATAAAACAGCTAGACCTAGTTAAGCCACACTATAACTTATCTTGGCCCTTGCCATTCATAGAGGATTTAATATAACAACTTCAACTTTGAAGCGATGATTTATAAACTTGTAAATACTAGCACTATATAATTTGCAATTAACCTAGCTTGGCTAATACATCCTGAGCAAAAGCAACTGCATTAGCTAAATCTGCTTCATCTGGATGTGAAGCCCCTTGACGATGGCGTTCATCACGTTCAGCACTGCGCCCATGTGGATGACCTTCTGGGAACATTTTATACATCATTTCAATCACTTTAGGATCTACTTTACCTTGACACATAAACGTCCCCACCGGCGTCTGTCCTTTTGGTAATAAACCAATAGCCGCTGTCATAGTTTCTTTAGCATGAGGCATCATTGGTGGCACTCCAAGGGTAGCAAACAATGCCACTTTATCAGCATCTAATCGTTTTAAAACTGTCTGTGCTGCTTTATCTGCATTTCCCTGATCAGCCCAAAAACCCATAAAGACTACATCATATGTCGCTAAATCAGCGGGTGCCTCATTAACAGGTACACAAGCTGTACCAGCTGGCAAGACACTAAGAATCGCTTCTGCTACTTGTTTCGTATTGCCCGTGCGGGACGAGTAAATTACAATACTGTTCATGGAATTCTCCTTTATAAAATACTTAACGGCTTTCATAAGGCACACAAATCGTATGCACTTCGCCATCAATAGATAACGTAGTAAACATCATTTTTACTTCGTATAAATCACTTAGAATAGGCTCTGTGAAAATTTCTGTTGCTGGACCATCAGCTACAATCTGACCACCCTTTACAGCAATGAGACGATGACTAAAACGAGCCGCATGATTTAAGTCATGAAGAACCATAATAACTGTAATGCCCCTTGTTTCATGAAGCTTAACGACTAACTTCATCAATTCTAATTGATAACGTACATCTAAAAAGGTAGTCGGTTCATCGAGTAGCAAAATATCAGGCTCCTGCGCCACAGCCATAGCAAGCCAAGCTCGTTGCCGCTCGCCACCAGATAAATCTTTAAGTAAGCGATGCTGAAACTCTACCAAGCCAGTTTCTTCTAACGCCGTTTGTACTGCTGTCACATCAGCCGGTGTTAATGAACTAAAAGGATTCTGATACGGTAAGCGGCCACAGAGTACTAAGTCACGCACAGTCATATCCGGCGGTGCCTGAGCTGACTGCGGTAACATAGAAATAATGCGGGCCACCACTTTAGAATTCATCTGTTGAATATCTTTACCGTCTAAATAAACGGTGCCACTTAAAGGTTCCAGTAAACGCCCCAAAGTTTTCAAAACAGTAGACTTTCCAGAACCATTAGGACCAATAATCGATACAATTTCTGGCTTGTCAAAACGCAAGGATACGCTATCCCCAACGGCTCTTGTGTGATAACCAATACGACCATTATCCAGTTCTAAAATTCTTGTCATCCGCGGCTCCTCCGTTTCAATAAATATAAGAAAAACGGTGCCCCTAAGAAAGATAAGAAAATGCCCACAGGAATTTCAGTAGGGCTAAAAATTGTACGCGCAAAGGTATCGGCCCCAACCAGTAGAGCTGCACCAAATACAGCTGATGCAGGTAATAAATACTCAAAATCCGAGCCTACTACTAGCCGCATCAAATGTGGCACAATTAAACCTACAAAACCAAGCAAACCAGCTACACTAACAGAAGAAGCGGCTAGAATAGCAGCTAAAATAATGAGTACAATTCGAGTACGTTTCAAATTAATCCCTAAAGACAAGGCTACTTCTTCCCCCATTTGTAACGCATTTAACTTGCGATAATTCCACAAAGCGCCCAATAGACCAGTAAGGCTATAAGGTAAAACAATCCACACATAAGACCATCGCGCCCCGGCAAAACCACCAGCTAACCAGTTAACAACCCCTTGAATTCGATCAGGAAACATAACGGATAAAGCCGTAGTACCACCACCAAAGAAAGCCGCTACCGCTACCCCAGCAAGAATTAACCGCAATGGATTAATGCCACGGTCCCAAGCTAATAAAAATACAATAGCCAAGGCCACTAAAGCCCCTAGAAAAGCAGCTAATGGCACCCAAGCAGTCAAAGCCGGCGATAAAATCATTACCGCCATAGCCGCTACCCCAGCACCAGCCGTGACACCTATAATACCAGGATCAGCCAAAGGATTGTGAAGCACACCTTGTAAAATACAGCCAGCCAAGGCTAAATTCATCCCCACTAAGGCGGCACAAATAACCCGTGGTAACCGTAAATAATACAGAATTCGTTCCGTATCACCGGCCCCTTGCCCTTGCGCCACACTTACCATCTCTTGCCAAGTAATTGGGACAGCCCCATATAAAAAGCCCGTCACGACAACAAATAGTAAACAAATACCAGTCCCTAAATAGGTCAATTGTCGTCGCCGTTGGCGTGTATCTATACCACCCTTAAGGGTTGTCATGAGCTGCCTCCTCTCCATATAAATCCTCATACATAATCGTCAATGCCTCACTAATACGTGTACCTGGATTCGCTGCAAATAAACCACCTGACAGATAGTAAATACGCTGTGATTTTACAGCACTTACCTCGGCCCAAGCCGAACTGGCGAGCATATCTCGCTTAAACACAGACACACTATCTGATTTAGGCGTCATACTAATAAAAAATATAACCTCTGGATCCATCTTAATGACATATTCCATACTAAGTGGTACATAATCACCTTCTAAAGAACTATCAAAATCAGCAATATTATGCCCCCCTAGAAGATTCAATACATTACTACTAAATGCTTTGCTCGTAGCCATACTAAAACTACCCGGTGTGCCAAATATAATCAGTACTCGTGGCCCTTTTTTAGTGCTAGCAACGCCTACTAATTTATTATAATTAGCCATAGCTGCTTTAGCTGTTGCATCGGCAACAGTCGGTTTACCTGTTAATTCACCAAAAAAGTTCAACGTAGCTACTACATCTTCATAGGAATTCAAATCATTAATATACAAAGGAATCTCTGCCTGTGATAGCATGCCACGTAAGTTCGTATTAAAAGGAACATTAAGGCCAATGACCAAATCGGGCTGTAAACCAATAATCGCCTCCACATTAGGACTGTGAATAGTTCCTACTGAAGGTACATCTTTAGTTACCTCTAGTAGTTCCTTAGTATAGTAGGATGACTTTGGCTTGCCTACAGCCTTACCACCAACAGCATAATACATATCTAAATTAGCCGTATTTAAAAATACTACTCGTTTTGGATGTTCCGGTATCGTTACAGTGGTACCCGTTGCATCCACCACCTGTCTAGTTGGTTCTTGTGAAGCAGCTGACGTACCTAGCGTAATCCAAGCTGATAAAGCCACTACACAACAAATCGCCAATAGTACAGGCACAAATAAATATCGTTTCAACCTATCACCTCTCTTTATGCTTATTTTGAGCGGCAATTTTTTCCTGAAGCATGGTTTCTTCGCCCGTCAAAATATACTGCGCTAATTCAATCGTCGTCTGAGTTAAATTCACATGCCAGAATTCACCAGCCATAGTCAATTTATACATCACCCCATTATGTTCACAAAGACCTCGTTCACACCATAAATCATAAAGCCATGCCAAAGCTTCTAATCGTTCATCATAGGCAATTAATGGTCGTATATCAAAATAACAATGTTCTAACTGATCAATAATAATATTAACCATTTCTTGAAGCGGTGACTGTTGCATTAGCACCATAAACGGTTTTTGCCCCGCTTCTACCATTTGTTCATAAGCCCCTAAAGAGCGGTGTAACATCGTCATATAGCCACCTATATTGCCACCAGCGCCACAACCAAAGGGAAACATGGGATAACCACGTTTAGCCATCGTATTATACAAACTCCGTTCCTGTGGCGTACGGCTCCAATGACAGGCACTAAGACGACTGTAATTATAGGTATCTACAAAAGCTCTGGCTTGCGCATACATAGCCGCTTGTTCTTTAGTCGTCGCTGCTGGCGATAAATTCCCATTTTTAATGGCTGTATTTAAGTCACTATTTTCAAATACATTAAGTTGATACAAATCCATACCATCAATATGAGCCATTTCCAACGTCTGTAAATCTTCTTGCCATTTTTCAGGAGTCTGATCAGGCAAGCCATAAATCAAATCAACCACAACCGAACACTGATTTCGCTCTTTCAAGTGACGTAAGCGTTCCAAAATAGTAGCCTCATCATCAAGTCGCCCCAGCTGGCGCCGAATCTTCGTATGAAACGACTGCACCCCTAAAGACATACGATTTACACCATTAGCAAACCACGCTTCCATCTTTTCTGGAATTACATCATTAATACGCCCTTCCAAGGTTAATTCATAGTCATTTGCCAAGGGTAAGCATCGTTTAATCGTTTGCAATAAACGTGTTGCATTGTGGGCTGATAAAGACGTAGGGGTACCGCCGCCAATAAAGACAGACTGAATAAGGCCTTCTTGTAAACGTCGTTGCGTAGCATCACTTTCCATATCTTGAATCAGTAAATCAATATATCGATCCTCTGCAGATTGATTCGCTGCATTTTGAAAAAAGCCACAGTATAAACATTTCGTTTGACAAAAGGGGATATGAATATAGACTGATTGCCACTGCCCGGCTTGCGGTGATTCAGCCATCACTTGTTGCCATTTAGCTTGTGCCTCCGTAGGATTTAAAGGACGTCCATTCAAGCCTGCATGAACAACTCGTTTCGCATCAAATGCCTCCATCAAAGGATTATTTGTTTCACGTCCAAGCTTCATAATTCGATTTTCTGGGGACATTCTGGCAAATAATTCTTCTGGTTTCATCATAATTTAGTTATCCTTTCATTTATTAGTGGCTCCAATGGAAAACTTCTTAATTCCCGCACTGCGAACCATATCCATAATGGCTACTACTTGTCCGTGAGCAGCCCGTGCATCAGCTTGTAGCACCACAGCTAACGCAGGGTTATCTTGCCCCTTTTCAGTCAATATTCCTTTGGCCTCATCAAAACTGAGCGATTTTCCATCAATCACAATATGGCCTGCTGTATCCAAGGTAATAATAACAGGCACCTGCTTTTGTTGCACCGCCGCTTGTGCTTTAGGTAATTGCACATCTAAGGATTTTTGCGCCACTGTTTGGAGGCTATTCATCATAAAAAAGACTAATAGAAAAAAGATAATATCAATCATGGGAATAATCATAAATACTGGCTTACGTTTCATACCAAATTCTTTAAACATCGTTTATTTCCACTCCTTCTTCATAGCATTTACTAGCGTTAAGCAAAGCTCTTCTGAACGAACTACAAACTGATCTAAACGATGTGTAAAATAGGTATAAATAGCAAAAGCAATAATAGCTACACATAGGCCACTAGCAGTAGCAATTAAAGCTTCCCCAATGCCTCCAGTAATGGCCGCTGCCCCACCACCATTATCAAGGACCCCAAAGGTACCAATCATCCCTGTAACCGTGCCCAACAAACCTAATAAAGGCGCTACAGTAACGATAGCACTTAAAAATTCTAAGTACTGTTTAAAGGATGACATTTCAAAAGTCATTTGCTCCATAAAGGCACCTTTCATTGCTTGTTCTGATTCTCGATTACTACAACCTGCATGAATGACCCGACTAATAGCCAATGGATACTGTTGACAAAGTTCATCAACGGAACGCCAATCAGCTTGTTTAGCACTATGGTACACACCATGAGAAAAAATTCGACCACCTTTAGTATTGAGCCGAAAAAAATACCATCGCTCTATGCTGATAGTCACTGTAATTAACGAGAGAATTAAAAGGGGGTACATAACTAAACCACCCGTGACGAACAAGTCAATAATATAAGTTACACCTTCCATTATAATAGCCTCCTCAAATACTGACTAGAGTATATTGCTATACTACTAGTGCAAGATTACTTGCTCCGATATAAATGATAACAAATCTCGATTTCAATAAACTACCCCAAAACGCCAACATAGCTCCATTAGGACATTTTGTTTTTTAGCCGATACTCGCGAGGATTGCATCCCATAATCTGTTTAAAAGCCCCTGAAAACTTGCTCCCATTTTCATACCCCCAGCGATTAGCAATCGTCAAAATTGTATCGTTTGACTCTACCAAATCTTTGGCGGCGGATCGCATGCGACAACGTTTTACATATTGATACATCGTAATGCCATACACACCTTTAAAACAACGTTTAAGGGCAGTCATAGAAATGCGATGCCGTTCTGATAAGGCTTCTATGGTATGGTGATTTCCTAAATCAGCCAGTAATTCATCATGAATATGCTTAATTGTTTCCACTTGTCCCCGTTCAAAATAAACACGCTCATCCCCTCTTATACTTGGCAAAGTACTCAACAACACAAAAATTTCCACGCATTTCAATCGTAAGTATACATCAGGCAAAATTGTGGGTACTTTATATAAATCTAAAAAAAGTTCTCGTAAACGACCAGTATCTTTAACTAAGGCAAAGCCCTGTCCCATGCAAAATCGATTACAAATTTCTGCTAGATTAATGCTATTTTGCCCTACAAATTCATCTATGGCAACCTGCGCTTTAGACACATACACCGCTAAAGACAAGCCTTTATAAAAACCAGTTGGAAAATAAGATGAATGTCTAAAGGCATCACAATTTTTCCAACCTAACGAAATATCGCCACCATTCATATATAAGCATTTACCATTGGCAAAGGAACATTCAATACGGCCATCCTCACAAAAATGAATTTCAAATAAACCATTTAAAGGCTTTGCATTATGATGTATCTGTTCCATAACTACATCATTATATACAATATCAATGCCATCAAATATAGTCTGACTAACCATGCGAGCATACCCATTGCCCTCTTTACGTTCATATATTTTTTGATTCAACGATACATCTAGTAATTGTGTACCAGAATCTTGCATGCGATCACGAATGGATTCCATAGATTGCATATATCCTCCTAATTTACCTTACTTAAAAACAAAAAACCTTCCTGTATGGCTACTATACTTGTTTCGTGATTTCGTCACTTCACAAATATATCTGCACTTACAGAAAGGTTTATATTATATTTACTATATTCATATTCTTTTTTCATTATCTAGTGAATATAAATCACCAAATACTTCAATTTTACTAACAATTTTACTAACAAGTTTCCAAAAGGATCGTAATGTATTAATCAGCTAGCCGAAAACTTACAGGCACAGTAATGGTAATACTATCACCAGTAGGATTATGATACGGCGTTGCATTACGCACTGCTTTAAGAGCGGCTTCAGCCAATAAACGATTGCTCGATGACACCACAGTAGCATCGACTAACTGCCCCTCCCCATCTAATGTCACCTGTACCGTCACATCACCTTCAATATTGCGCTGAATTGCCATAGCAGGATACGATTTATTAGCATTAACCTCACTCCAAAAACCATCTGTATCAAACGGTTCACCAGGAGCTACCCCAGTCTCATCACCAGACCCAATACCATCTCCCTCACCGGATCCTAAACCATCACCAATGAGACCACCTTCGGTATTATAACCATCCCCTAAGCCATTAAAAGCAGTTTGTTCTCCTTCACGGGCCCCTGGAATTGGCATAGTTCCAGCACCGGTAGCCACAACTGCGGCTGGTGCAACTGAAGTAGGATTCACTGATGGGGTACCACCGCCACTGCCACCAGCATTTTGATGGGTATACTGCGATACTACAGCTACTCGATTTGCTACCTCTGCCGCTGCTAATGGTTTTGGAAATTCAACAGTCTTACTTGCCTCTTGTTCAGTTTGTACCGGAATAGACAAATCTATTTCATAGGCCTCCTCTACGGCTAATTGGCTCATATGCCAGCCTATAACACCCAGTGCTAACGCCGCCACAATATGACAACTAATGGAGCCTACAACAGCTTTTTTCCATGTTAAAACGTGTTCCATTATTACCACCTTTTTATTTCAGCTTGTAAAAATATTCTTATTCCATTTTTCTACAAGGTTTATTGAGAGTTTTCCTCAATAAACTAATAATAACAAGGAACATGTTTACACTTCTGCTCCAAAAGGACAATTAATTTTGTGGTACTAATAAAAATTGAATAGGTAAATTAGATGCCCCAGCAGGAATAAACTGAATATGCAATAATTTTCCTGCTTTATAAGAACCAAAGTATTGTGTATCCGTAGTCGTGCCATTGCCTAAGAATAAACGGGCTCCACTTGGTACATCATAAACTTCGGAATGCCCATCATAAGTAACCTTAAACGAACCCGCATAGGCGCCCCCCAAAGGATTAATATATAGAGCAAATTCACGACTGCCTGTTGTAGGAATTGTCAACTCATATGTAACGCCATAATTACCACGATTAGTAACAGGTTGATCACTTAATTCATCTAAACCGGCTACAAAAGGATCTTCCCGATTATTCGCTACCATAATAGACGCTGGCCCAACTGAACTATCATAAGGTTGCATAATTGTTAAACGTCGTTGTGCCCCTACATAGGTACCTCGCAAGGCTACCTCATCCATTGGTAACATATCTGCTAATACAGAACCACCTAAGGACGGTGTATTAATAGGTAGCATTAATACCTTTACTAATACAGGCCCACTAGTAGTAAAGTCCAATATGCCAGAAAATAAATCGTCTGTCTTTATAGGTAGTGTGTCTAATTTAGTAAATACCGCCTTTTTGCCCCCTGGTGCTAAAGCAAAGGAATCAATTACAGTCGGCTTTAATTTAGTAACTATCTTTTCACGATGTAACCACTCTTTACGCCATTCATCAGCTTCTTTTAAGCGAGTCTTCTGCTGCACTTTTTCTTCTTTAGATAGCTCTTTACCCTTTATAGCTGTTTTTTGTGACTCCTTATAAGTATCACTATACCAAGCCGGTATTATGCTCCCTTGTTCATCTTGTTCAACAGTAGTATTTATCCCTGCCGCTACTGTAGAACGCTCCATTTGCGCTGCAGGTTGCCAGTTGCGACTGGGTGATACATACTCTGCATCAAGTTCCTCACGGGATAATTCGCTACCCACAATAAAATATTCACGATTTGGTTTTGTCACAACTTCTCGATGAATATCTACATCAACCATCGTATCACTTTTATTTTCCATAACAATGGCTATTTTCTGTGGCTCTGTCATTTCATTAACATGATAAAAGTACACACGCCCTGTGCCATTTACTGTGCCACCAGCTAATACACCATTTTTATTTACATATTCAGGACTATCTGAAAAAATAAGCGTATCCTTTTCTTCTGTTAACACCACTGGTAGCGCCGTAAATGAAGTGGTCGTTACATCCACCGTTGCTGGTGGCGCCCCTATAACAGTGCTAACACCTCGAGTCCACAAAGCAACTAATAAAGCTAACCAACGATATTTATTACGCAATAATTTCAAATCAAACCTCCTATAAACAAAAACTACTACCCCTTTAGTATAACATACATCTTCTTGTAACCTAAAAAGGACCTCTATTATAATACAACTTCCCATTGAATTCCATGAAATTCCATAAAATTCACTGCCTATGCAATATCAAATATATAGCTTGCTATCCTACATAAATATATCTTACTATCATACAAAAATATATCTTGCTATCATACAAAAAAGTCCCTATGAAAGGGCAGCATTTTATATGCCATTTCATAGAGACCAATATCATTTTTATTTAAATGATTCTTTAATTTTAGAATATGTTTCATTAAATTCTTTTTTTAATACATTATCCAATAACTCTTTTAATATTGGAATATCACTTTTAAAAGTCTTCCAAATAGATTTATAGTCAACACGTCCATAATCATGCGAAATAAACAACACCATCTTTTATCAATTCATCTTGAAGCATAAAATCTTCTTCAGATTTAAATCTATTTGTTAAAAATTCTAACCTTTCAATATAATATATTAACTGAATAATATTAATTTTATCTTTATTCATATTATTCTCCTAAAATACAAATCTTATCTTTATTGATTTGCTTAGAAAAATAGTCATTTTGCAGAGAGTTTATCGACACTAAATCAACAGATTTATTCAAAGCCTCTGCTAACTTATATTTTAGTTCTGAAAGTTCAAATGTTGATTTCGTAATAGCTCCATAATCAATCAATAAATCTATATCGCTTGAATCAGTTGCTTCCCCTCTAGCATGAGATCCAAAAATATAAGCAGACGAAATATTGGCGTCTCTTAAAATAGGCACTACTTTCCTTTTTATAGTATCTAAATTATGAACCATAGTATCGCCTCCTTACTTCTTCAATTTCATTATACACCACTAAGAAATATATAACTATGCTAAAATTTAACTACATAAACTCTTCTAAGCCCATTGGCTCATAGGCTAAAGCCATTTTTTCTAATTTTCTAAAACGATGACCTATGCCCGATTTTGAAATTTTACCATCGAGGAGTTCCATTAACTCTTGCAAACTAGAGTCCGGATTATCCAATCTCAATTGAGCTACTTCTAATAGTTTTGGTGGCAAATCTCGTAAAGGCTGGTGCCGTTCAATAATTCGAATACTTTCCAATTGACGAACCGCTGCATTTACTGTTTTCTGGAGATTCGCTGTTTCACAGTTTACCTGTCGATTAATCTGATTACGCACATTTTTAACGACCCGCACAGTCTCAAAAGACATCAACGCAGATTGAGCCCCCATAATTTGCAAACAATCTGTAACCGCATCCCCTTCTTTAACATAGACTACATAGGAATCCTTACGTTCCGTAACTCGGGCTACAATATGAAACAAACGCAATACTTTTACAATTTCATAAGCAAAGTGTTCATTCCCTGTCATAAACTCCAAATGATAGTCACTTTCAGGTTTATTAACAGAACCACCACCTAAAAAAGCTCCCCGTAAAAAAGCACGTCGTGCTTCCATCGTAGTCAACCACGCATCGGGTAAATCTGTATCCATTGGCCATAATGCTAAATCTTCTAAGGCTCTACGTCCCTCTTCTGTGGGCTCTACAGTCAAAGTATATACATTTTTCTTACGTAGATTAAGTCCTCGACGGATAAGTACAGATGTATGCAACGCATAATGTGCTCGTAATATGGATAATACACGACGAGCTACTGCATTATTCGCCGTCGCCAAACGAATCCCTACACGCCCTTGACTACCTAGCAATAAGGAGCCTCCCATACGTAACAAACAAGATGCTTCTACTTTAGCCGATAATGTATCTTCATTTTTATACTGACACAATTCATTTTTTACATCTTCTGCAAATGACATAGGCCCCCCTCTCTCATAAGCTAATGACTAAAATAACTAGGCATAGTAATTATATCTAACTATGCCTAATTCTAATTTAATCATATAATTAGCGATCTTCTCGTTTTAAATAATATTCTAAAATATGTGGCTCTAGCCCCGATTGCATAGCATAAATTACATCCATTACAACTTTACCAAGTCGATCTGAATCATGAACCGCCGTTTCAGGATGTTGAATTAAGCTAGCACGCACTGTACGTACGCCAAGTTCAGCTAACTTATCTGTATCAACTTGTACAGGCTCAGCACCAACAACTTTATACTTAGCAATGACCGCTTCATCAAAAGGAACATCATTGACAATAACCGTATCAATAAGACCATCACCAGCTAAGCGTTGCACCGCTGCTACATGATCACTAGCAGTAAAACCATCAGTTTCACCGGGTTGCGTCATAACATTACAAATGTAAAATTTAGGCGCTTTAGCTGCTTTTATATGCTCGGCAATCTTATTAATTAATAGATTAGGCATAATACTGGTATACAAACTACCTGGCCCTAATACAATAGCATCCGCTTCATCAATGGCTTGAAGAGCTGTTCCCTGTGGCTGTGGCTCTGCTGGCTCTGTGAAAAGTCGTTTAATCTTTTTCTTAGCTTTTGGAATCTGACTTTCCCCAGCCACAATAGTGCCGTCTTCCATTTCTGCCATAAGCGCAATATTTTGTGTGGAAGCAGGAATAACACGACCACGAACCTTGAGAATTTTGCTAGATGCTTCGAGCGCCTTATCCACATCTTCATCAAGAATTTGCGTAAGCGCTGTTAAAAATAAATTCCCAAAACTGTGACCCGCTAAATCACCGCCACCACCAAAACGGTAGCGAAATAACTGTTCCATAAGACCTTCTTTTTCAGCTAATGCCACTAAACAGTTACGCAAATCACCAGGGGCAATCATTTTAAAATCTTCACGCAAACGCCCTGATGAACCACCATCATCAGCTACTGTGACAATAGCAGTTAAATTCGATGTATGCGTCTTTAAGCCACGCAACAAGGTAGATAAGCCAGTACCGCCACCAATAACAACCACTTTAGGGCCTTTAGCCATGCGTATATTCTGGAAAATATAATCACCCACTTTATCCGTATCTGCCGGAATAATAGCTCTAACTACAGCACTACCAACTCGTCGCGTACCAATAATCATAAAGACGATACCTAGTAATATGGTCACAAAACCTACTGTAGCTAACGTGGTGTAATTATAGGAACCAGTAGTTTCATAAATAAATTGTAAAAATAAATCTTCAAAATAGGATAACCATTCATAATTGAGCATTAAGGCTACCCCTACTATAACGAGGAGCATACCAAGGCCAAACATAACTAACCAACGTTTTAATTTTAGGCCCGGCGTCAACCATCGGAATCCAGACATATGTATCATTTCACATCTCCTATATTTCAGCCGCCGTTACTTCTCGTGGATTACAATCTTCTTCTACATTATTCTTAAACATATCCCGATGCTCTATTGTTGCTCGATATCCTAAGGTTTGCACATGATTGTACAGTGCTTCGGCCATAGCTACACTTCGATGCATACCACCTGTACAGCCTATGGCAACAACAAATTGACTCTTGCCTTCCTTTTCATAATTAGGCAATAAAAAGTCCATAGTTGAAAACATAGTGCTTAAAAACTGCTCCGTTACATCAAAGGAATGAATGTATTGATTAACCGCTGGCACACGACCTGTCTTATGACGAAAATCAGGGTTATAATATGGGTTTGGTAAAAAACGTACATCCCATACCATATCAGCATCCAACGGAATGCCATATTTAAAGCCAAAACTTACGACTGATACTGCAATACCTTGCTCTTTTTCATCCAACTGTGAAAACTTCTTTTTCAAGTAAGCTTTTAATTGGCTAGTTTTCATATTGGTTGTATCAATAATGTAATCAACACGAGGACGAATGGAGTCAAGAATTTTCCGCTCCTCTTTTAAGCCTACCGTAATACGCCCTTCTGGTGCTAATGGATGACTGCGACGACTTTCCTTATAACGACGAATTAAAGTTTCATCCGTTGCATCCATAAATACGATTTCATACGGAACTTGCATTTCTTTTAAGGAATTTAAAGCATCTGATAAGCTTTCAAAAAATTGGCCGCCTCGAATATCTACCACCAAAGCAACTCGATTAATGCGGTCTCCCGCTTGACGACATAAATTACTGAATTTAGGAATTAACACGGGTGGCAAATTGTCAACACAAAAAAATCCCATATCTTCAAGGGCCTGCATAACTTGCGTCTTACCAGCACCCGACATTCCTGTTACAATGAGCAAACGAAATTTCCCTTCCACAATATAACTCCTTTCTATCATATACCTCTTATCTCTCTATTATTTATAACATCTTCTCTTCATTTTAAAATATTCTCTTCAATCCAATGCGCTACGCCGTCGTCTTCATTAGATGGGCAAATACTCTGCGCAACAGCTTTCACATTAGGTTCTGCATTGGCTACAGCTACAGCTGTTCCCGCATAGGTAAGCATGGAAATATCATTCTGTGAATTACCAAAAGCAACTACTTCTTCTGCTGTAAAGCCCAAATCCTTTACCATCGTTGCTAACGTGCTCCCCTTGGTACAATTACTACTGTTGACCTCTAAGAAATTCACCTTACTACGCACGATTTCTAATATATCACCATACTTAGCTTGCAAAATATTAATAATTCCCTCTAACTTAGCTGGATCTTCCAAGAACAACAATTTATTCGGACCTGTTACTTCCGTATATAGAGCATCGCCTACATAAACAGCTTTAGCACCTACTGTCTTTTCATAAAACTGAGACTGTTCGGTTTCATGATGTACCAACAAGTCATCATTTTCATAGGATTGAACATACCAATCATTAACTCGTGCCAATTCTAAAATTTCTTTAGCAATCGGCACAGGAATTGTTTGTTCCCATAGCTTTTCACCGGATTCAATGCGCTGCACAAGGCCTCCTGAAAAAAGAATCATCGGCAAATCACCTAAACCTAGGGCAAGGCCTACTGGTCGCGCCGTCTGATACATACGACCTGTAGCAATGACTATTTGAATGCCCTTCGCTTGTGCTCGTTGTAAAATTTTACGCGTATATTCTGAAATCGTATTATCATCACGAACTAAAGTATCGTCCAAATCAATGGCCAGTAATTTTATAGAATGTTTCATTATACTCCTCATCGTCTATTAGTTTAACTGTATTCATAAATAACTGTCTAACGTTCTAACATATAATATTTAATTTAAAGGCTTATATTTAAGTATATCATATTTAGCAGGCTTATTCGACTAACTGAATTAAGATAAGCACAATGCTATAATGATATTTTCTATCTCAAGATTTTAAATACGGTGTTAAAGAAAGGAGTCTATCAATACAATCTATTTTGTTTTTTTATCAATAATGATTGGTATTGAACTATACTATGATTATGAAACGTGTTGCTCTCTATATTCGCGTATCTCACGAAGAACAAGCTATGAAAGGCTATTCCTTACAGGCCCAAGAAAATCGGTTGCGCCAATATGCCCTAGAACATAACTATCAAATTGTCGATTATTATCGCGATGAAGGCATTACAGCCCGTAGCTGTCCAGGTCGGCGCAAAGAATTCGCCCGCATGCTGAAAGATGTAAAAGCTAATCGTATCGACTGCATCCTTTTTATTAAGTTGGACCGCTGGTTCCGCAATGTATCCGACTACTATACCTATCAAGCAATTTTAGATCAACATGAGGTGACTTGGGAAACTACGGAAGAAGAATATAATACAAATACTGCGCAAGGTCGTTTATACCTAAACATTAAGCTTTCCATTGCTCAAAACGAATCAGATACAACATCAGAACGTATTCACTTTGTCTTCGCAGATAAAATAAAGCGCCGCGAAGCGATTTCTGGAAAGCTACCACTTGGCTATAGCATAATCAACAAGCAGATTGTGCCTAATGAACAAGCTCCTATTATTCGAGATCTTTTCCAATATTATTTAAAAACTCATTCCATTCGTAAAACCATGCTCCATTTAGCGAGTGTCCATCATATTCACCGCTCTTACCCAGCGGTTTCCAAACTATTACATAACGAAAAGTATCTCGGTACATTTTATGGTATCAAAAACTATGCACAAGAAATTATAGATACAAAGACCTTCGAAGCGGTACAACAAGCACGAAAAATGGCTACGACCCGCTCCCCCAAAAAGCTCTCCCATTACTCACCTTACTCATCTAGCCCTATATCTACAGCTCAATCTGTTACTCCTTCCAACTATCTTTTTAAAGGACTCCTTCGTTGCCCTCAATGCTTTCATCGCTTAGTCGGCTTAACTCGCCATTATAAAGATACACAATATATTTACTATCACTGTCCTCAAAGTCATCATAAATCATCAAAATGCCCCAATCAAACGCTATATAAAGAATCCTTTATTGAAGCTAAACTATTAACCATTTTACCAACTATATTACCCAAAACCTCTACACCCCTATCACTACCAATACTACATCCATCACCATCTGCAAATCTGCCATTGCATTTTTATTGGTATTGCCATCAGCAATACCCCACTTGGAATCGTCATAGCCAGTATCAATATTGGCACTGGTGGCTAGACGAAGTCACTTTACCAATTACTCTTCATATTTTACAGGACCATATTAAATTAAAACATTATGCAACCTAATTTTTCCTACTATTGTATCCTAAGGGGTAATTACAATGAAAAAACGTTTTGCAGCCGTATTTGCAGCAACAGCTGTACTTGGCGTAACAACTGCATTCGCAGCTAACCCATTCTCCGATGTAACTCCTAACGATTGGGCATACCAGAGCGTAGCTCAATTAGCAGCAGCTGGTGTAATCAACGGTTACCCAGATGGCACTTTCAAAGGCCAGAACAACATCACTCGTTACGAAATGGCTCAAATGGTAGCTAAAGCTATGGCTAACGAAGCTCGTGCTAACGCTGAACAACAAGCTTTGATTAACCGTTTAGCTGACGAATTCTCCAGCGAATTAAACAACTTGGGCGTTCGTGTTGCTACTTTGGAAAACAAAGTTGGTAACATTAAAGCTACTGGTGACGTTCGTCTTCGTTACAAAGGTTTTGAAGACAAAGGTAACTTCTCTGACAGCAAAGATAAGAAAAGCAAATTTGATATGCGTGGTCGTGTTCAATTCAATGCTCAAGTAAATGAAAATACTACTGCTGTTATCCGTTTGACTAGTGGCGATTTAGAATTCCATAATGCTAAGGCTGAAAGTAAGGCGTCTATTGACCAAGTATATGTAGCACATAAATTTGGTAAAGATACTACAGCTGTATTAGGTCGTTTTACTGCAGTAGTAGGTAATGGTTTAGTTTATGATGATACTTTTGATGGTGCTGCTGTAGCATACAATAACGGAAACTTCTCCGCAACTGCTGCTTATGGTTCTTTCCAAACTGGTAGCCTATTCAGCGGATATGATGCTGTGAAAAAAGAAACTGTTACAGGCACTAAAATTAATGGAGATGCAGAACATAACTACACTGTAACTTTATTACAAGCTAAAGGTAACTTGGGTGAACATGCTACTTTAGGCGGTTTCTATGCATTTACTAATAATAACCTTGAAAACGATATTTACGGTGGTTCCTTAGACCTTAACTTCAAAAATGTTTGGGTTGGCGGTGAATACGCTACATTCGACAAAGATTGGGTAAAAGGTGTAGATAATGATGGTAACGATGCATGGGTTGCTGGCGTAGGTTTCGGTAACTATAACATCAAAGAACAAGGCACTTGGGGTGTTAAAGTTCAATACTTTGACTTAGCTAAACATTCTCCTGTAATTAGTTCCACTTGGAACCAACCTTACAATAGCAATTACAAAACTTGGATGGCTACTGTAAACTATGCATTGGCTGAAAACGTTGGCCTTTCTGGTTACTGGGCATTCAATGGTGAAGATCAAGATGGTAAAGATATCGGCGACTTCTACCGTGCACAATTAGACTACAAATTCTAATTAATAAATTAGATATAGTTTAGTTTAACTTAACATTAAAAGGCAATCTTGCTTTAGCAAGATTGCCTTTTTTGTTAATAAATTTTGAATAAAAATAAATAGTTAATTGACTCTTATCATAATATTATATATTGTTTATGCTTTTTATATTTTTAAAATGATAAACTTTATTTTATATTAGTAATTTAAAGAAATTCTGATATTTTCAAAGATATATTTATAGGAATTTGAATCTTTGAATTAATGAAAACTAACAACAACCCAAATTAAATTCTGTGTTCATCTCAAATAACAGTATCAAATCTTATCCTATATCTCTATCTCGTACTATAGTTTTTTTATTCTATGTATCCATTTATAATTATAAAGACAAAAACAACCACCTCCAAAGGAAGTGGTTGTTTTATTTTTACTACATATTAAATTCTTATTAGCTAAGATTAGAATTTGTAATTTAATTCTGCACGGTAGTAATCGCTTACGTCATTACCAGCTTGGTCTTCGCCATTGAATGCCCAGTATGCGGACAAGCCAACGTTTTTAGCCAAAGCGTAGTCAACAGTTGCTAACCATGCTTTGTAGTCAGTATTGAATGGTTGGTTCCAAGTGGAGCTGAATACAGGTGCATTTACATCTAAATCAAAGTATTGTGCTTTAACGCCCCAAGTACCAGCTTTTTTGATATCATAGTTACCAATACCTACACCAGCTACCCAAGCATCGCCATGGTCAGCTTTGTCAAATGTAGCATATTCGCCACCGATCCAAACTTTATCAAAGTTAAGATCTAAATGACCACCATAGATATCATCATCTAAATTTTTGTTACCAAAAGCGTAGAAACCGCCTAAAGTAGCATGTTCACCTAAGTTACCTTTTGCTTGTAATAAGGTTACAGTAGCGTTATCTTCTTCAGATAAACCTTTGAAGTCGCCTTCAACAAAGTAACCATGAGCAGCAGTTGCGGAGAAGTTACCATTGTCATATGCAACAGCAGCACCATCAAACGCATCATCATAAATCAAGCCGCCGCCAATGAAAGCGCCAAAACGACCGATTACTGCAGTAGTTTCCTCACCAAATTTATGAGCTACATAAGCACGATCAAAGCTTACTTCGTTACTATTGATTACATTACCATCTTTATCAACTCGAGAGTTGGAAGAGTTACCAAATTCATGGTTGCCAGTAGTAATACGAACAACAGCAGAAGTGTTGTCATTTACAGTAGCATTGAATTGGATACGACCACGGTAATCAAATTTGGATTTACCATGTTCGAAATCACGGTAACGAAGACGAACGTCACCAGTAGCTTTTACATTACCAACTTTGTTTTCCAAAGTAGCAACACGAACGCCCAAGTTGTTTAATTCGCTGGAAAATTCGTCAGCTAAACGGTTAATCAAAGCTTGTTGTTCAGCATTAGCACGAGCTTCGTTAGCCATAGCTTTAGCTACCATTTGAGCCATTTCGTAACGAGTGATGTTGTTCTGGCCTTTGAAAGTGCCATCTGGGTAACCGTTGATTACACCAGCTGCTGCTAATTGAGCTACGCTCTGGTATGCCCAATCGTTAGGAGTTACATCGGAGAATGGGTTAGCTGCGAATGCAGTTGTTACGCCAAGTACCGCTGTTGCTGCAAATACGGCTGCAAAACGTTTTTTCATTTGTAATTACCCCTTTCGGTAAAAAACAGAAAAATAATATACAATGATTCTGTTTAGTCCCTACTCGTTATCTTCCGATACTCAGTAATCTTAAATGGAGTGTCCAAGTTTCCTCACAAGTGATTTACATTTCTCAGTCAATAAGTTTCGTTTCTTCACTGAATCTACAGCTATAGTATCATACAAAAATCACTTTGTAAAGTTTTTTAAAACTCCCATGAGCATTACAGTTTCATTCTCAAAACAACAAAAAGACAGTCAACCCTTGAATTGACTGTCTTTTTTGAATAATGATTCACATCATATTCTCAAATAATTATTTTAAATTATTTTATTAACTAGGAAGAAAAATCGGTCAAATTTCCAATATTATATTCTGAAACTTTAACAAATAATTCTTTCTATTTCTCACCTATCTATTGGCAATTTGTATAAACTATCAACAAATCGATTAGAATTTATACTTTAATTCTGCACGGTAGTAATCACCTAAGTCATTACCCTGTTGATCTTCTGCATTAAATGCCCAGTAACCGGAAAGACCTACATTATCAGCTAATGCATAATCTACACTTGCCATCCATGCTTTATAATCGCTGTTATATGGCTGATTCCAAGTGGAGCTTACTACTGGAGAGTATTTACCTTCATCAAAGTATTGAACTTTAACGCCCCAAGTACCTTGTTTTTCAATATCGTAATCACCATAACCAATACCAGCTACCCATGCATCTTTATCATTACTTGCTACAGCACCTTTTTCATCAGAGAAGGTAGCATATTCACCACCAACCCAAACTTTGTCAAAGTTAAGGTCTAAGGAACCACCATAAATATCATTATCTAGGTTTTTATTACCGAAGGTATAGAAACCACCTAAAGTTGCATGTTCACCAAGTTTTGCTTTTGCTTGTAATAATGTAA
Source organism: Veillonella intestinalis (assembly GCF_943193155.1). Classification (GTDB taxonomy): domain Bacteria; phylum Bacillota; class Negativicutes; order Veillonellales; family Veillonellaceae; genus Veillonella_A; species Veillonella_A intestinalis. The sequence continues at coordinate 206,107 of NZ_CALPDB010000002.1, forward strand.
CAGTTGGATTTGTGTCACTGCTTTCATTTGCAAAATCATAACCAGTTGCATATTCACGGCCATTTTCAGCATTGTCAAATAGACCGCCTTCCATGAAGGAACCATAAGCAGCTGTCGCAGAGAAGTTACCGTTATCATACGTAATGCCAGCACCATCGAAAGTATCATCGTATACTAAACCATTACCAACTACTGCGCCGAAGCGACCAGCTACAGCTGTAGTATCTTTACCAAATTTGTGTGCTACATATACACGGTCAAATTCTACATCAGAGGAATTCTTAGCATCGCCAAATTCCATATCACCACTTGTTACGCGGATAACAGCAGATGTGTTATCGTTTACATTAGCATTGAATTGTACACGACCACGCATATCAAATAAAGATTTTTTATCTTGATTATCGGAGCTAATCATACCTTTTTTGTCTGACCCTTGATAACGAAGACGAGCATCACCAGTTACTTTTACATTACCAACTTTGTTTTCTAAGTTAGAAACGCGAACGCCTAAGTTATTTAATTCATCAGAGAATTCGTTAGCCAAACGATTAATCATTGCTTGCTGTTCTGCATTAGCACGAGATTCATTTGCCATAGCTTTTGCTACCATTTGAGCCATTTCGTAACGTGTAATGTTGTTTTGCCCTTTAAAAGTACCATCTGGATACCCGTTGATTACACCAGCAGCTGCCAATTGAGCTACACTTTGATATGCCCAATCATTAGGCGTTACATCAGAGAATGGATTAGCTGCAAATGCAGTAGTTACACCAAGTACAGCAGTTGCTGCGAATACGGCTGCAAAACGTTTTTTCATAATTAATTGCCCCTTTCGGAATGAAAACAATTTTCTAAAATGTTAGATTTGTTTAGATTCTGAAACAGACTAATTAGAGAATAATAATTTCGACTGGAGTGTCCAAGTTTCCTCACAATGTATTCTTATTAGTTCTTTTATCTCAGTTGTTTCGTTGTCTTAACCAACCTATGGACACATCTTACCAATGAAAACTAAAGTCAAAATGAAAGTACCAAAACTTCATTTAACTCATATAGAGACTGTTCTACAGCATATTATTTATCAGTTTTTCTAAACATCTTAAACCCTTTGTATTTACTGGATAGACGGCCAATTAACTTTTTATTTTATTACCCTACTCAGAAAACTCAAATTAAATTTTCAGTTTTCCAGTTTTCAGAAAACTCAATTTGAAACATGAGTTTTTCATGTAAAAAAGCCATTTTATGTGATGGTTTCATGAATACAAATGAAGACTGTGTTAAAATCAACTGTTTCCAATTCATCTCTCCCTTAGATAAAGACCTTATGTAGTGCAATTTTTTAACAATCTTAACCTATTTTGCTATTGTAAAGCCTATTCCATTCGACAAAATCCAAACAAAGGCTATAAATGATCATAAAAAAGGCTGTAACAAAACCAGAGAACATAATTCTATGGTCCGTTACAGCCCTAAAAACTTACTATTATTCTATTATATTATCCTTGCACAATTTCTTGCGCTATGGCTTACACTAAATCTTACACAATTGCCAAAGTATAATGACTCATATTACTGTAGCTAATTTTCTACTAGTTTGCTACTACTTTACATATCAGCCGCATCAATCCAAGTTTGTAGTTCTTCTTCTGCTGTTTCAATATCTTCATCAAAAGCACCACAAAGACTCGGATAACGACCTACTTCTATTGTATAAACAATGGCTTCATCCCGTGCATTACGGAATGTGCCTAACCAGATACCAGAAAATTGTGTTTCATACCACTCCACTGGTTGATCCGTTTCATTAAAGTTGATAGTAATGGAGCCACGACCTAATGTTTCCATCACTTCCACTTGTTCCTCCATAGTTAGCCCTGTCTTTTCAATGTAAATGGTGTGAGTTTCACCCGTTTCACGAAGATGTTTCAAAGCTAACTGAAGTTCTTTTAAAATAGCCTGTACATTGCCATAATGCTCTATCATTGTTTTGTTACCTCTGTTCTCTCAGTTACGTTAATTCCCCAAGCTTCTAGTTGCCGAATAATACGTTGTTTTACCTCAGGCAAAACTGCTTGTACTGTTTCAGTGGGTGTTAACCCAATATCTAAACTTTCAGGCTCTACACCAATTACAGTAGCATCTTCTAAAGGATTTTCCTGCAACGCACGAATTCGCAAAATATCTTGCATCCCTACTTCGTGAACAGAGATATTATCGGTAAAATACGCTTCTGTCTGTTGATGAGGAAATTCATAGATAGTCCCTGGCGCTTCACCACCATTGACAGCATCGACTAACAGAAGTTTTGTCATACCACGCATGTAACTCAATAGCTCCATGCCCATCGTACCACCATCAACAATATTAATTTCAGGCGTAAATGTATACTCTTGCTCCATTTCACGCACTACATGAACGCCTAGCCCTTCATCGCTGAGCAATATATTACCCACCCCTAAAAGGGTGATATTACTGTCGTTTACCATATAAATCCTCAATATCTTCTGGGTCTTCTGGGTAGAACTTCATACCAGAAACCATACTGGATACTTCACCAGACTCTTCCATTACATCTTCGCGGAACGCTAAATATACATGCGCAACAGTGAATAATAAGAAGAACCAAGCAATGTAATGATGGACGATATGAATATCATATTCGTTGAACATCAAATTAATAGGATTGAAAACAATGGCTAACCAACCATTTGGATTAATTTGCGAATACATAGCTAGGCCAGTACAAATTTCAAGAAACATCATGATGTACACCAATAAATAACTGGTACGTGCTAAGGAATTACGTAATACACGATGTTCCTCTTGGCGTGGCAACATCAAGTAATGCAAAAATGTTTGCTTAAGGCCTTGCCAATATAAACGGCTACGGAATTTAGGTAATAAACGATCCCCACGATAGCGAATCGCGCCATAAATACGGAATACAAAAGCAAAAATCAAAACAAAGGCAAATCCAAAATGGACACGACGAATCATTTCCATAGAAAACCAACTATTAATAGCTTCTGCTGGCTCACGCCCTACAAACATACTGAAACCTGGATCGCCAATATAAAGGCCTGTCCAAAATAGGAAAGTTACGCACAATACCATAGTCCAATGGAAAATACGCAACCACAGACTAAATACACGATACGGCTTTTTGTCCGGTTGTTCAAACATCTAAATCCCCCCTATTATTTGCACATAGCATCTGTATTAACGGAGATGATTTGTTCACCCTTCTTATTATACAAGTGCGTTGCACAAGCTAAACAAGGGTCAAAGGAGTGAATCCCTTTCAAAATTTCAAGTGGTTTATCAGCAATTTTAACCTTAGTATCAATCATATTCGCTTCGTAAGCACCATGCTCATTGGCAATTGTCTTAGGACAAGCATTCCAAGTTGTTGGTACGATACATTGATAATTGCTTGTTTTACCATCTTTAATATCACACCAATGGCCTAAACCACCACGAGGAGCATCAACTAAACCAACGCCTTTAGCTTCTTTTGGCCAAGTATTTGGATCAAAGTTCTTTGTATTGGCAACAACTGTATCGCCGCCTTTAATATTTGTCACTAATTTGTTAAAGAAATATTGACTCATATTAGCAGCCACTTGTGCATCTAAGCAACGACAAGCCGTACGGCCAACAGTACTACACATCCAAACATGAGCAGGTACACCGAGTACAGAAGACACCGTATCAATTTGTTTTACAATCATCTGCTCTGCCCAAGTAGGATTGCTAATAATACCTTGTTTTACTTTGGTATAAACAACAATATATTTAGCTAATGGACCAACTTCACAAGCTTTACCTTTAAAGGTTGGGGATTTAATCCAAGAATATTTCTTCGTTTCATCAAGGTATTCCCAATGCTCTTTAGTGCCTGTTTTAGGACCTGTATAATTTGGTTTTGTAATCCCTTCTGATGGATGAATCGTTTTCTTGCCATCTGGATATTCATACCAAGAATGTTCAACTTCTTCTGACAAGAAGTCTGGATTCATAAGGTCTTCCCCTTCAAGCGGAAGGAATTTAGCTTTATCTACACCAAGGCCAAAATCTTCAACTACACCATTAGCACGTACTAAGCATTTTTTGAAATAGTCACCATTTTTAATACCTGTATATGGTTCATCTGGATAATCGCCATAAGCTAATACACGTTTCTTGGATAAACCGCCTCCATCAACCATACCTGCTTTAGCATAAATCTGGCCAATAGCTAATACATCTGGTAAGTAGAAATAGTTAACTAAATCTTTAGCTAAGGCAATAGATTCATCGACTACGGCTAACCTAGCTGAGTTAACTGGTGCATTCATATCGTCCATAGAAATAGAACAAGGCATACCACCTACGATGTAATGTGGATGTGGGTTTTTACCCCCAAATACAACATGAGGCGTAACAATATCACGCTGTTTATCTAAGATATTTAAATAATGAGCTACCCCCATTAAATGAACTTCTGGTGGCAACAACTGATAATCAGGATGATCCCACCACTGAGCAGCAAAAATACCTAATTGTCCACTTTCAACAATTTTTTTAACTTTCCCTTGAATGGCTGCATAATAAGTCGCATTGCCTTTTGGGAACTCCTTAGGATAAGCAGACGTAGTAGACTGTGTTTCTGCAGGTTCAAGACCACTTAAATTATATGTTTTAAGCACCGTTTCTTGAAGCGCAGCTGTTTTAGCAGGATCAGCTTTTAAGGCTTCCACTGGGCTTACCCAGTCAAGGGCATGCAAGTGATAAAAATGCACAATATGGTCATGGGCATCTAAACAACTATGCATAATATTACGAATGTAATTCGCATTTTTAGGAATTTCAATAGCCAAAGCATCTTCCACAGCACGCAAAGAAGCTAGAGCATGCGTCGAGGTACATACACCACAAATACGTTGTACAAAGGCCCATACATCACGAGGATCACGGTCTTTGGCAACTAATTCGATACCACGCCAAGCTGTACCACTGGATAACGCGTCTTCTACTTTCCCTGTTGCTTCATCAACATTCACTTCTACTCGTAAATGACCTTCAATACGAGTAATCGGATCTACAACTACACGTTTCATTAGTGGCTACCTCCTTCATTCTTTGCCTGTTCTTCGGCCGCTTTCTTAGCATCAAGTTCTGCTTGATACTTTTTCTCTAACTGAATCGTATCATATTTATGTTTAGCCAAGGTTACCCCACCATGTGCGACAACTGCACCAAAAGCAGTTAAGCCTGCAATGGTACCAATTGTGTCAGCTGTAGTAATCGTATTAGCCACTTGAACTTGCGGCAACCGTTGATGGAAGTTGTCATTATCCCAGAAGCCTTTTTCACTACAACCAATACAACCTGAACCAGATTGAATTGGATAGGATAAACCGTTCCACCACCGTAAATTACCACAAGAGTTGTAAGTTACTGGCCCACGGCAACCCATTTTATATAGACACCAACCAGCTTTAGCACCTTCGTCATCAAATTTTTCCACAAAAAGACCAGAGTCAAAGAATGGACGACGATAGCATGTATCATGAATACGATTACCATAGAACTGTTTTGGACGTCCTTCCACATCAAGCGGTGGGATTTCACCAAATAGAGCATAGTGCATAATTACACCAGTCATAACTTCTGGTATTGGTGGACATCCAGGCACTTTAATAATTTTCTTACCTGAAATTACGCTGGAAACGGAAACAGTATTTGTAGGGTTTGGCTTCGCAGCCTGTACACCACCCCAAGCAGCACAAGACCCATATTCAATAATAAAGGCTACACCCTCAGCACATTCTTTAAGTACATCAACGAATGGACGACCACCTACCATACAATAGGTTCCATTGTCATCTAGTGGCACCCCACCTTCGACAGCCAACACATATTGACCTTTCTTTTCTGTCAATATTTTGTGTAAATGTGCTTCAAATGGAGCCCCAGCTGCTGCTGCCAAAGTATCATCATATTCTAGAGCAATCATATTCAAAACCACATCAGAAGCAAATGGTGATGTGGAACGAATAAAGGATTCGTCACAACCAGTGCACTCATGACCATGCAACCAAATTACGGTTGGCAACTCTTTCGTATCTGCTGCATCAACAACTTTATTCAATAATGTTGGTGGTAGGCCTAAAATGGCGGTCAAAGCCACACAAGTTTTCATAAATGTGCGGCGGCTGAGTTTACGTTCCTGGAATAATTTCCACAGACTATTTGTCTTTTCTTTCACAGGTGGACCCCCCTTGCTTGCAATAACTTTACTGTCCGTTTTTAAACATTTTAAAATTTTTTATCAAATAGTATTGATAGTATAGCACTTTCCGATTCTAATTTCTATAGAATTTTTCATAGAATACAACAATACTATTGAAAGTTAACTATAAGAGCTACAATTCTATTTAATAATTGAACGAATTAAGCCTTCTACTACTGGCGCTGGTTTGTACCCGGCAATACGATCTTTTTCTTTGCCATTTTTAAAACAAATCAATGTAGGGATGCCTTGAATATTGTATTTTAAAGCTACCTCTTTAAGAGCTTCCACATCAACAGTTACTACATCAAGATCATCTTTCATATCTTCGGCTAATTTTTCAATTTCAGGATTCATCAATTCGCAAGGTTTGCACCAGGTAGCCCAAAAATCAGCTACCACAACTTTCGAAGATTCTTTTAAAATGGTCTCCAAAGCTTCTAAACTTTCAATTTTTGTTACTGCCATTACTAATTCCTCCTTATACCTTATCCTCTTTGTATAGTTTTAATTGTATGCTTCTGGCGACAATGTTTAGTCAAAAAATAGTCTTTTCTATTTGATAATGACTAGACAAAATAAAACCGCCCCAAGGAGCGGTTTTAAGCAAGCAATCAATAAGCCGAGTTCTGTTCTGCTTGCGCAGTGGTGATTATCTTTCTAGGCCTATAGTTGCCTATAGGCTCAAGCGGCACAACCCGAAAGGTAGGCGGGCCACCCTTATCCCTTTCCTATTCGGCCTTGCTCCGGATGGGGTTTACCGAGCCAATACATTACTGCATTGCTGGTGCGCTCTTACCGACACCGTTCCACCCTTACCGCTAAAGCGGCGGTTTACTTTTCTGTGGCACTATTCCCTATGGTCTCCCACGCCGGACGTTATCCGGCATCCTGCCCTGCGGAGCTCGGACTTTCCTCGAACTTACGCTCGCAATCACCTTTCATACTTGCTACTTAAAGTCTAGCAGATACACCGATGAAGGTCAATTATCTTTTTCTCAAAATTAATATAAACAGATAGCACATCTAAAGTTATCGATTAAGCAAAGAAAAAGTCACTTTGCTTTTCACTAATATGAACTGCAACAGTAGTAATATCTTGTTCTCGCAATTTCATATCAATATGAGCCGCTAACAATGATGATGCTCCTACTTCAGTACCAAAATGTCCTACATCTGCCACTAACAAACCTAATTCTTTAGCCAGTTGCATATCATGATATTTCACATCACCAGTTACATATGCCTGAGCGCCTGCCTTAGCCGCTGCTTTAATAAACTCTGCCCCTGAACCGGTGCAAAGTGCTACTTTAGTAATCTGAGGTACTTTAGCTCCGCCAAAACGTGGCCGCCCCTGTGGGAAAACAACTTTAATTAATTCAATAAAATCTTCTAAGCTAAGAGTATCACCTAATTCACCAATTCGCCCGATGGTTTCTACCTTAACTGGTTCAGCTAATTTGTATACTTCATATGCCACTTCTTCATAGGGATGAGCCTCTTTCATGGCTTGAATGACGCCCTGAAGCTTAGCGCTAGGAACAATCGTTTCCAAACGATCTTCAGTTACTTTAGCAATTTCACCAACGGTGCCAATGTAAGGATCAGCCCCTTCTAGCGGCAAGAATGTGCCAGTGCCTTCACTCCTAAACGTACAATGGCTATAATTTCCAATATGCCCAGCACCAGCATCCCCCATCGCTTTTAATACTGCCTCAGTATGAGTTGTTGGTACAAACGAAACTACTTTATAGACACTATTCTCATGAACCACTTCTAAGCCCTTCACATGGCCTAAACCAATTTGAGCCGCCGCTAAATCATTTAAACCACCTGACGCTACATCTAGATTAGTATGCGCACTATACACAGCAATATTATGCCGAATTAGCTTCCATACTAAGCGTCCTAAAGCCGTTTCATCGGTCACTTGCTTTAAGCCCTTAAAAATAAGCGGGTGATGACTGACAATCAAATTACAGCCTTTTGCGATAGCTTCCTCAACGACCTCATCAGTAACATCAAGCGCCGTTAAAATGCTAGTAACTGCAGTTTTCTGTTGTCCTACCATGAGACCTACATTATCCCAACTTTCAGCTAAATGCTTAGGAGCTAATTGTTCTACAATATGACCAATTTGTTGTATCGTAACTATGCCTTGTAGATTGTCTGCTACTGTAGTTTGTACATTCACTTCGTCTAATATTTCACTCATAGTAAGGCCTCCAATTCTGCAATTTCTTTCTCCAACATCTTATATTTTTCTGTATTTGCTAGCTCAACTGACATACTTTGCAAAGCCGTTCGCCGTAAATGAATAAGTCGCTCTATATACTTTCCCCACAAAGAGGGGCGTTCCTGAGCCAATAAAGCCCCTACTGACCAAAGTAAGGAATCAGAAGATAAATTAGCGTACACATTCTCCATTCCTAGTTCTATATGATTTACATATTGAGGTAATCGCTCCAATTTAATAGCCAATAGGGCTTGATATAATTTCCCCATATCTTCTACTAAAATTTCTTTTGCAATAATATAACCCTTTTTTACTAAAAACTGCCGCAATTCTGCTTGTCCATTTTGAGGCTGCAACACATAGAAGTCTAATAGCTCTGGGCCTACTTCAATGATGTCTCGCATAAGAAAACCACCCATGCCACAAATCACAGCTCCTTGTAATTCACCCGTTTGAGTCACTTGTAAACCATCACCTAAGCGACAATCAACAACCTGTGTTAACCCCTGTTCTTTTACGTAGGCTTTAGCTGACTCTAAAGGCCCCTTGTGCACATCACCAGCAATAACTCGTTCAGCACGGCGCCGCTGTATTAATTCAACTGCTAAATAGCCATGATCTGTACCAATATCAGCAATTGCTTTAGCTTTAGGAATTAGCGTAAATACCGCTTCTAATCGGTTTGTTAATTTTTTAGTTGTCACAAATACTCCTTTGTATAATTGAACTTTATATACGCCATACTACTTTATATACCTATGAGGTTATAAAGATTATTATATCTCATACTAAATACTGCATTCTTTACTGTATCTATTGTAACATATTTACTAAGTAACCTAAAAAACCGCTTACACAACAATTGTTGTATAAGCGGTTTATTGTTAGAAAATGGTGGGCCCACCTGGGTTCGAACCAGGGACCGACCGGTTATGAGCCGGTTGCTCTACCCCTGAGCTATAGGCCCATAGGGAAATACCTCAGTATTCCACCAAATTATTATACACAAAATAACTTCTTGTCGTCAATGAGATTATAAGAAGTCTTTAATTTTGTCTCGTTTCCCTCGATTGCGAAGCTTTGTTAGCGCCTTTCCTTCAATCTGACGGATACGTTCACGAGTAACATTAAAATGTTGACCTACTTCTTCCAAAGTACGTGGTTTGCCATCTTTTAAACCAAAGCGCAACACCAATACTTGTTGTTCACGTTCAGTTAAGCAAGAGAACACGTCTTCAATCTGTTCTTTCAATAAAATATAACTAGCTGCATCATCAGGAGCAATAGCGTCTTGGTCTTCAATGAAATCACCTAAATGCGAATCTTCTTCTTCCCCAATTGGTGTTTCCAAAGATACAGGCTCTTGTGCAATTTTTTGGATTTCACGAACGCGTTCTACACTAATGCCCATGCCTTCTGCGATTTCTTCTGGCAATGGCTCGCGCCCTTTATCTTGTAATAATTGACGAGAAATACGAATCAATTTATTAATTGTTTCTACCATGTGTACTGGGATACGAATAGTACGTGCCTGGTCTGCAATGGCACGGGTAATCGCCTGACGAATCCACCATGTAGCATAAGTAGAAAACTTATACCCTTTGGTATAGTCAAATTTATCAACCGCTTTAATTAGACCCAAATTACCTTCTTGTATTAAATCCAAGAATAGCATACCACGCCCTACATAACGCTTAGCAATACTAACTACCAAACGCAAGTTAGCATCAATTAATTTCTGTTTTGCTTTTTCACCAGTTCGCATTTCTTTATACGAAGCATCTTCTTTAGCACCGGCTTCGATTTGTTGCGCTAATAAAATTTCTTCATCAGCAGACAACAATGGTACACGACCAATTTCTTTTAAGTACATGCGAACAGGGTCATCAATATTAACCCCTTCTGGAATGCTAAGATCTAAAGTAACCTCTTTAGCTTCTCGTACTTCATCATTTTCTTCTTCATCTTCAATAATATCATCGTCATCATCAGCTACTTCTACATCATCTGTGATAACTTCAATGTTACTTTTTTGTAATACTTCATACATATCATCTAGCTGTTCTGCCGTAAGCTCTACTTCTTCATGAAGAGCATCTGTAATTTCTTTACTGGTCAATGCTCCTGATTTACGTCCTTTTGCTAGTAATTGTTCTATGATTTCTTCTAACCGCGATTTAGTTTGCTTCTTAGCCACAATGCTCTTCCTTTCCTTCATAGTTGATCAAGTCCACTCCTTGATTAATGCCTGCAAATCTTGACAAACCTTTAATTCTTCAATAAACCGAGTATCTCCTGCCCGATTTAACTGATCTGCTAACACACTATGCGTTTTATACTGTTCTCGTAATGACTTCAAGCGCACTGCGCGTATATAGCCATCCAATTGTGCTTCATTAAAGTTCGTTTCACCTATAACCATCAGGCGACCGTAAGCACTTCTTTCTTCATCAGTAAGCATTTCCTCCAACGCAACATCTTGTAACGCCCCTGACTTACTGAGAAGTTCTCCTGCTTTTTTAAATAAAGCTTGATACAAAGGATTGGTTATATCCTCTAACGGTAAGTAGGCATGAACTCGTTGCCAAGCTAACGGATCTGTTATCGCTATGGCTACCAGTCTATCTTCTTCCCCTATAGTCGCTACCGATACAGTAGTATCAGTAGTTGACTGTGGCAATGTAACATCACCTTTTCCTAAGTACTGCCTAAACATACGATAAATCGTACTATTATCAAGCCATAATGGCAATGCCAACGCCTTTAGATAGTTCTCCCGTTCTATCTGATTGTTGGTAGCGCTAATTAATGGAAATACTTCTTCTAAAATCGCTTCTTTACCACTCGCCGAATTACTATCATGACTTATCAAAGCACTGTTCAAGTAAAATTCAAATGGTGAAACTGCCTTCGCTACCAATTCTAAAAAGGCTTCTGGCCCATGATTGCGCACATAATCATCTGGATCTTTGCCATCGGGCATAGCCACCACACGCACTTTAAATTCCGTATCTTGTAATAGCTCAATAGCTCGACGCGCTGCTTTCTGCCCAGCATTATCCATATCGTAGGCTAATACAATTTCTTCAGCTTGACGAATCAATAATCGCCCCTGATCCTTTGTATATGCCGTCCCCAATGACGCTACTACATTAGTAACGCCACAATTATGAGCACCTATAACATCCATATACCCTTCTACTAAAATGACCTGTTTTTTCTCCCGAATAGTTCGGTACGCTTTGTCAAAAGCAAAGAGCATATGACCCTTATTAAATAATTCATATTCTGGTGAGTTTAAATATTTAGGTGTACTATCATCTAGTACACGACCACCAAAGGCAACAACTCGACCTTTGCCGTCACAAATAGGAAACATAACACGATTACGAAAATAATCATATAGTTTTCCTGATTCATTTCTACGGCATAGCCCACATTCAACTAATAAGCTGTCATCAATGCCTCGTTCATGAAACGCTCGATATAATCTATCCCAACTATTGGGCGCAAAGCCGAGCTGAAATCGTTCAATAGTTTCTTCGGATAAACCACGCTTTTGAAGATATGCTAGCCCTGGCTTTCCCATCTCCGTTTTTGTCAAACAGTTATGAAAAAATGTGGCAGCCAATGCATTTACTTCATATAATTTATCCCGATGTTCTTTTCGCGCTAATTCCGCCTTAGTCAAATTCTTTTCTGGCAAAGCAATACCTGCCCGATTAGCTAATTGTTCTAAGGCCTCAGGAAAAGACACCCCATTATACTTCATTAAAAAACTTATTGAATTACCTGTTTCATGACATCCAAAGCAATAAAAAAAGCCCTTTTCTGGGTTCACACTAAAAGAAGGGGTCTTTTCATTATGAAAGGGACAACATCCCCAATAATTCTTACCCTTCTTCTTCAGCGTCATGTGCTCAGAAATCACTGACACAATATCATTTGCGTCTTTTATTTGTTCAATTAATTCAGCATCAAAGTGTCGACTCATCTCTTCACATCCCATAAATAAACTTCTCTGCTTATATATTTCTACAAAGGATATTATTTCTCCTGCTATGTCAAGAAGATTTTTTTCAATATCTTTATTTTTAATCTGCAAAATTTTTATGCTAATTTCGCAATTATAAAGAAATTTGCACTTTATTTGATTATATCCTGATGTTATTCACACGGAAATCTATTGTACTTCTTTTTACTATTAAATTGCAAGATATAAAAAAAGACTACAATTGTCCATCTCCTTATGACGTTTGCCATAGAGTTTTCAATTGTAGTCTCTAAACTACTCGTTGTATTCAATTTGTTATATATCACATAGTTATACACTGCAATATATAGTTTATTGTTGAATTCATGCTCAATAGCTACTTGTATATAAACGGCAACTATTATTTAGCATAATCTACGACTCTAGTTTCACGAATGATTACTACTTTAATCTGACCTGGATATTCTAATTCAGATTCAATACGTTTAACCATATCGCGTACTAATAGAGTAGCTTCTGCTTCACCCACTTTATCTGGTTTAACCATTACGCGGATTTCGCGACCAGCTTGAATAGCAAAACATTTTTCAACACCATCAAAGGACTCGGCAATTTCCTCTAATTTAGTCAAACGTTTTAAGTAGTTTTCAAGCGTTTCACGACGTGCCCCAGGGCGTGCTGCTGAAATTGCATCAGCCGCTGCCACCAAGACAGCTTCAACAGATTTAAATTCTTCATCCCCATGATGAGCACCAATACAATTTTGTACCAATACACTTTCATGGTATTTTTTAGCCACATCTACACCAATCTGTACATGAGACCCTTCCATTTCATGGTCAAGTGCTTTCCCTAAGTCATGAAGTAAACCGCCTCGTTTAGCTAATGTTACATCGCAACCTAGTTCAGCTGCCATCATACCAGCTAAATGAGCCACTTCAATAGAATGTTTCAACACGTTTTGACCATAACTTGTACGGTATTTCAAACGACCTAAAATTCGAATGATTTCAGGATGTAAGCCATGTACATCGGCTTCAAAGGTAGCCTGCTCACCAGCATCTTTAATAACTTGGTCAACCTCTTTACGAGCTTTACCAACCATTTCTTCAATGCGGGCTGGATGAATACGACCATCCACAATTAGTTTTTCAAGCGCAATACGCGCTACCTCACGACGAATTGGATCAAATCCAGAGAGGATAACTGCTTCAGGGGTATCATCAATGATTAGATCTATACCTGTTAAGGTTTCTAGGGCACGAATATTACGGCCTTCACGACCGATAATTCGCCCTTTCATTTCATCATTTGGAAGAGCTACTACGGATACCGTAGACTCTGCAACATGGTCTGCAGCACAACGCTGAATAGCGGCTGCAATAATTTCGCGGGCATTCTTTTCCGCATCTTCCTTCGCCTGTTGTTCTAAATCTTTAACAAGGACCGCCGTTTCATGACGAATCTCTTGCTCTACATTGGAAAGTAAAATTCCTTTTGCTTCCTCAAATGTCATGCCAGAAATACGTTCTAATTCTGCCATCTGCTGATCGTACAATGCTTCTGTACGCTCTTTTAAAGCTTTTGCTTCTTGTTCTTTTCGATGCAACGCATCTTCTTTCTTTTCTAATGATTCTAATTTACCATCAAGATGTTCTTCTTTTTGAAGAATACGTCGTTCTAAACGTTGTAATTCATTGCGTCGATCTCGGTTTTCTTTTTCTGCTTCACCACGAAGTTTATGAATTTCTTCCTTAGCTTCTACTAAGGCTTCCTTTTTCTTTGACTCAGCCTCGCGTTCTGCATCGGCAATAATTCGCGCTGATTCTATCTCAGCTTGCTTCAGCTTACCTTCAGCAATATTCTTACGCATCATGTAACCAACACCAAGACCGATGAGCACCATTACAACTGCAATAATGCTATACTCTAAAATAAGATTCACCTCCTCATTATAAAAGTGAGAAGCCCACCTAGGCTTCTCCCAGATTGCCGTCTATTTCATATACATTTGAAAATTGCCCACTACTGTGAGACTACTATAATTGTAGTCGGTCATGAAAAGACTGTCAAGAAAAACTCTATATAGACTATTCATAGTGAGCTACTTGTTCACAGATACTTCGGATTGTTCCTAAACCAAATCCACGATTTTTCAAAAAATTCATAACTTTTTTCTGATTTAACCGCTCTTCTTCTGGCCAACCTTCTTCATACCAAATTGGTTCACTTATGGCAGTAGGGCTTAAAAAATGGCGTATTACCAACCTTAACGCAGGTTCTAATTCATTATACTGACCTAATTCACTACCTACTGTTAACCCCCGCTGAAACATCTTATTGCGTATATATTGCACGCTATATTTAGCTTCAGCCATATAGAATTGTAATACATCATGCGCCAAGCGCTCGTCATTAATATAATCTAATTCTTCCAATCTTTCTAATACTATATTAATTAATTCATGAGTAACGCCTTTACGCTGTAATTTTTGCGTCAATTCTAAACGACTCAAAAAACGAGGAGCTAAGAAGCGCATAGCTTGGTCCATAGCGGTACTTTCAGTATATTCTGTATCACTTTTTTTAAATGCCATATATGCGCTACCTTTCCTCTACCTCACATTATTATAGTATGCTAATTTTTATATTAGTCTTCCGTCAATTCTTCCCCTACTACATCAAATGATTCTGGTTCTGCCATTAATGTATCACGCACAATCTTGTCGATTTCTTGCGCAATTTCAGGATGAGTACGTAAATAATCTTTAGCCGCTTCCTTACCTTGCCCCATACGTTCATCATTGTAAGAATACCAGGCACCGGATTTTTTAATGATTTCCATGTTTGTACCAATATCAATCAAAGTACCTTCATAAGATACACCAGTACCATACATTAAATCAAATTCAGCCGTTTTAAATGGAGGAGCTACCTTATTTTTTACAACTTTAACTTTTGTACGACTACCAACGTTTTCATTATTTTGTTTAATCACTTCCCCTTTGCGCACATCAAGGCGGATTGTGGAGTAGAACTTCAATGCACGGCCCCCTGTAGTTGTTTCAGGATTACCAAACATGATGCCTACTTTTTCACGCAACTGGTTAATAAACACAACTACAGTGCGCGATTTACTAATAATCCCTGTTAATTTACGAAGGGCTTTACTCATTAAACGTGCTTGTAAACCTACATGAGCATCACCCATTTCGCCTTCAATTTCAGCCTTTGGTACTAGAGCCGCAACGGAGTCAACTACAATAATATCTACCGCACCACTGCGCACTAAGGATTCAGTAATTTCTAACGCTTGTTCCCCATTATCTGGCTGAGATACTAATAAATTATTAATATCAACCCCTAAATGACGAGCATATACTGGATCTAAGGCATGTTCCGCATCAATAAACGCAGCAATGCCGCCACCCTTTTGAGCCTCTGCAATAGCATGCAAAGCAACTGTCGTTTTACCAGAGGATTCAGGCCCATAAATTTCAATAACACGACCTCTTGGGAAGCCACCAACGCCAACAGCTAAATCAATAGCCAAACAGCCTGTTGAAATAACTTCTACATTCATGCGGTCAGTTATATCCCCAAGACGCATAATGGCGCCCTTGCCATAATCTTTTTCTATCTTCTTCAACGCATTATCTAAGGCTTGTTCTCTACCGTCCATGATTGTTCCTTTCTTGACCGCTTACGGTCTTTACACTATATATCCTTGTACTAGATAAATATATAAAATCTATTTAAATTGAATGACTCATCAAATGTTATAAGATACTTTATAGCAAGTATCTCGCCAAATTACTTGAGCCACTCAAACTAAATCAATACGAGTAACATAACTTACGCTTTACCAGTAATCGCCCGATATAAATAATATAACGCTCGTTCTGCTGTGCTTTCACGAATACTATCACGATCACCAATAAATTCATTCTTATAAGCCACTGTGCCATTAGGTCCTGCAATACCAATATAAACTAACCCTACTGGCTTAGTTGGCGTTGCTCCACCAGGACCCGCAATCCCTGTTGTAGATACACCATAAGTTGTACCAAGTAAGGTCCGTACCCCTATAGCCATGGACTTAGCCACTTCTTCACTGACTGCACCAAATTCATCCAATTCAACTTGAGGTACCCCCAGTACTTTATGCTTTACTTCATTAGAATAGGATATTACCCCACCTTGCACATAGGCACTACTACCAGGTAATTCGGTCAACCGTTTACCTACCAAACCACCAGTACAAGATTCAGCCGTTCCTACAGTAGCCCCCATAGCTAATAAAGCATCCGTTACAAGTTCTAACATAGACTTTTCTAAGCGGCGCCCTAAGGCATCACCTAAACGATCTTGCAAAATCCCATCCCAAGGTGCTAGTAAAGCTTCTGCTTCCTGTGATGTAGCTGCACTCGCTGTAATTCGTAATTCAATATAACCATTTTTAATTAAAAAGGCTATTGTTGGGTTTTGTTGTGCTTTTACCAAATCCATTAAGGCCGCTTCTAGGGCTAATTCACGCATGCCATATACAGCATACCGATGCGACAGTACAACGCCTTGACCACCAAATTGGCGTTCTAAATAAGGCCGTACCGATTCATTAAATACAGCCTTCATTTCAGCTGGTGGGCCTGGTAATAAAATAAAGGTAGTGCCTTCTGATTGCACGGCTACACCTGGCGCTACACCACGACTATTAGCCAAAGCTACACTATTAACTGGTAGTAGCATTTCGCGCCGACTGGGCTCTGGCATATCCCAGCCTTTATTTCTAAAAAATTCTTTCACAAATTGTTCAGCCTCTGGGTTAAGTTCTAATTCAACCCCAATCGCCTTTGCCAAAACCGGCCGAGTAATATCACCTTGCGTAGGGCCTAAACCACCGGTACAAACTACAACATCAGCCCGTTTAGCAGCAGCTTTAAAAGCCTCTTCCATACGAGCCGGATTATCACCAATTGTTGTTTGAAACGCTACCGTATAACCTAATTTATTAAGTTCCTGCGCTAACCAAGCTACATTCGTATTAATAGTATCACCCAGTAATAGTTCAGAGCCTGTGGAAATCAATTCTACAATCATACCTGGCCTCGATTCTTTTAAAATGCCCTTGAATCTGTTTATTACCTATTCAGACTATCCTTAGGCGTTTATTGTTTTATGCTTCGCTTCGCACTTCAGCTACTACATCGTAAGAAAAACCCTGTACGACTGTAACTGGTACAATATCGCCAACGGCTAAGCCTTCACAATCTTCAATATACATGTTGCCATCTACATCAGGTGCTTGGCACTCCAAACGGCCTTTAGCTAAGGTATGACCTTGTTCATCTTCGCTAATTTCTTCAATAATAGCTTCATGAGCCGTACCTTCTAGATTGCGATTGTTCTCTTCAGAAATAGCAGCTTGAATTGACATCAACGTATGATAGCGCTCTTCCTTTACTTCTTCTGCTACTTGATCAACCATAGCTCCAGCTGGGGTACCATCCTCTTGTGAGTAAGTAAATACACCCATATTATCAAAGGCCACCTCTTTTACAAACTCGCAAAGTTCTTCAAATTGCTCATCTGTTTCACCAGGAAAGCCTACTATTAACGATGTACGTAATGTCACATGACTAGCTGTATTACGAACCTTTGCCAATAATTTCACAATATCAGCTTTACGATCCTTACGGTTCATACGACGTAAAATATCATCATTAATATGTTGTAATGGCAAATCAATATAATTGCAAATCTTTGGTTCTCGCACAATAATATCAAGTAATTCATCAGTAAAATATTTAGGATATAAATACAGTAAACGATACCATTGAATGCCCTCTACCTTCACTAATTCTTCCAATAATTCAACCAGCATCGGTTTGCCATTATTCAAATCAGCACCATAGCTCGTAGTATCTTGTGCAATAAGATTAATTTCTTTAACCCCCATAGCAGCTAATCGTTCTACTTCCTCTACAATGGACTCAATAGTACGACTGCGGTACGAACCACGTACCTTAGGAATGATACAGAAAGTACAGCCATTGTCACAGCCTTCTGCAATTTTTACATATGCACTATAGGTTGGCGTAGTCTGCATGCGAGGCATTCGTTCATTGTAAATATTAGTGATGGAATCCATTATACAAATACGCTTACCTTCATCAATAGCAGCAATGGCTTCCATAATGCGATTCCAAGAACCTGTGCCAATTAAAGCATCAATTTCAGGAATTTCCGCAAATAATTCTTCTTGATACTGCTGACTTAAACAACCGGCCACAACTAAACCTCGACAAGCCCCAAATTGCTTAAATTCACTCATTTCAAGAATTGTATTTACCGATTCCTGCTTTGCCTTTTCTATAAAAGTACAAGTATTAACAATAATAATTTCAGCCTCATCTAAAGCTTCTGTAATCTCATAGCCATTATCCTTTAGTACACCTAGCATAATCTCAGTATCTACCAAGTTTTTAGCACAGCCTAAACTCACATAGCCTAACTTCTTACTCATTATATATCCTTTCTAAAACGCACTTGACTAATCCATTTATTTAACAATACTTTTTTGCCATCTTCGGTGTAACCACCTTCAGTATTCCATAAAGCCAATTCACGGCCTAATGAATCCACTGGTTTAGGAAGTTCTGGGTTAGTATATACATAGTAAAATCCATTATCATCTAATAATTGTGCTACTTGTTTAGACAGTAACCACTTAACTAAGCGAGTCGCTTCTTCCTCATTACTTACGCTTTGCAACATGCCTACCCCTGTTAAATAATAGGGCGTACCATCAGCAGGAAAAATAATTTTTACTGGGTATTTGTGCTTCGCATATTGTAAGCCATCCGAATAGTTACCAATTCCTAAATCAGTTTCTCCAAGAGCCGCTAAGCGCACTGGTGTTGATAAAAATTTAGCATATTGCACGACATGAGGCTTCAATTCTACAAAATACTGTAATCCTTTTTCTTCCCCATCCATTTCAACAAAGCTATACAAAATATTCGCTGCACTACGAGACGCCACAAAGTCAGTCATAATAACAGCCCAGTCACCAGGTAAAACTAAAGACTGCCAAGCTGTTACATAACGTCCCATACGATTATAAAAGGCTTCACTTTGCGCAAATATTACGGGGTCATACCAAGTACCAACCCAAAGGGCATCATTATTTTTAAATCGATCTGAAATTTCATCGACCCCTTCGGTTAAAACGGGTTTCAATTGATGATACTTAACGCCAATGTCTAAATTATCACGCGTAGTCAACACAAGATCACCTTTTTGATCAGAAATAGGCAAGGTCATACGTGTTGCCATCTGTTCTTCAGTGAGCGGTAACATCCGTAAGCGCACATGATATTGCATTTCATATTGCTGAGCCAATAAGGTTGTCAAATTTGTAGGCAAATCGGAATAAATTGTCAATTCTGCCTTGACGGGAATGGCGGTCCGCTCTTTCTGTTTATTCTGTTCAATATGCGCCCCAATGCCAAAGACAATCAATACAAAAACAATGAGTAACGCAATAGGCCAAAATCGTTTCATCCGTTTACCTGCCTCCATTATGACATATTAAGGACGACGTTTTCTAGCAAAATCACTACGTTTCGTCCCCTTACTTATACTAATTTCGCCACGGCCGTTCCTCTTTGCCTTACCCTGTGACCGGCCTGCAACACTACTATTATTAGTCTTATTTTTACTCTTACTAGCGCCCGATGTATGACTTTTACCTTTGGCAATGCTTGTATTACTTTTGCCTTTGGCCATACTTTTAATTGATCTTGGTGGAATCAAACAATGTGGCCCAAAGCCAATCAAATCGGTCCGACCAGCCTTTACCAATGCTTCCTGTACCAATTTATAGTTATCAGGATTCTTATACTGCATCAACGCTCGTTGCATCGCCTTATCACGGCCATTCTTAGCCACATATACCGCTTCACCAGTTAGTGGATGAATCCCTGTATAATACATAGCCGTAGACAAGCTACCTGGAGTAGGAATAAAGTCCTGAACCTGTTCTGGTGTCATTCCTTGGTCACGTAAAAACTCAGCTAATTCGATAGCATCGTCTAACGTACAGCCAGGATGAGAGCTCATAAAATAAGGAACTAAAAATTGTTTTTTCCCCAACTGTTGATTCGCTGTTTCAAACCAATTTTTAAATTTTAAAAAGGTTCCTTTATCAGCCTTCCCCATGATTTCCGTAACTCGTTCCGATACATGTTCTGGCGCCACTTTTAGTTGCCCACTTACGTGATGCTCACATAATTCTTTCACAAATTGACGATTATTATCTTCTAACACATAGTCATAGCGCAAACCAGAACGTACAAATACTTTTTTAACACCTTTTAACTTACGTAATTTGCGAAGTATCGCTAAATAATCATCATGACTTGTATCTAACCGTTCACAAGCATGTGGTGCGGCACAATTCTTGCCTGGGCAAGCCCCTAAGGTACTCTGCTTTTGACAGGCTGCATGACGAAAATTAGCCGTAGGCCCCCCCACATCATGAATATAGCCTTTAAAATCTGGCATAGCAATCATTCGTTCCGCTTCAGCTAGCAAAGACTCATGACTACGGTTCTGAATAATACGCCCTTGATGACTCGTAATGGCACAAAAAGAACAGCTACCAAAACAACCGCGATGACTCACTAAACTAAATTGAACTTCACTTAATGCAGGCACGCCACCTTTAGCATCGTAACGAGGATGCCAACGACGTGAAAACGGAAGATTATACACTTCATCCATTTCAGCTTGTGTTAATGGCAATGCAGGACTATTTTGTACTACATAACGATCGCCATGACGTTGTACTACGGTTTTACCAATAAATGGATCTTGCTCTAAATATTGTTGCCGAAAAGCTTCAGCGAATTGCTTTTTATCAGCCTTGACCATTTCATAGGAAGGGCATTCCACAACCTTGCCGGTTGGTATTTCTTTCGCCATATAACAAATGCCCTTAATCTCAGGCAAAGCATCTTGTAACCGTTCCGTATCTAAGGCTTTGGCAATTTCTAAAATCTGCTTTTCACCCATGCCATAAATAAGTACATCTGCCTTGCTATCCGTCAAGATAGAGCGACGTACTGTATCAGACCAATAGTCATAATGAGCAAAACGCCGCAGACTAGCCTCAATGCCACCAATCACAACGGGCACATCACGAAATGCTTCGCGCATACGATTAGCATAGACTAAGGTAGCTCGATCGGGGCGATGACCACTCTCACCACCTGGCGAATAATCATCATTATGACGATATTTCTTCGCTGCCGTGAACTTGTTGAGCATAGAGTCTAAATTGCCCGCCGTTACTAGCGAGGCCAAGCGTGGTTTACCTAGCACTTTGAAGGCTTCTACATCATTCCAATCAGGCTGTGCAATGAGCCCTACACGATAGCCATGATGTTCTAACAATCGACCAATCACACTACCGGAAAAGGAAGGATGATCCACGTAAGCATCACCAGTGATAAGAACAAAATCAAGTTCTGCCCAACCTCGTTCGTCCATCTCCGCTCGTTCTGTAATTAAAAAGTCGCTCACTACACATATCTCCTTGAAGTATTAATAATCAACTTAGATTTATACAAAAAATAACCAACCTAAAAATACAATAATGCAGAAGGTAATAATTGCTACCGCTAGTCGCTCTTGTGCCAATGTTTTCTGTCGTCGTTGCTGTCTTGACGTATAGCTCAATCGCTTCGACTGTGGTACTACCTTATCAACTTCTCGCTCAACTTCTTCGTGAGGCGCTAATTTTCGTGGTTTCATGCGCCGTAAAGGCACCCCTAAAGGTTCTCCAATTAAGCTTTTATAGCGATCAATCATGCGGTGCCGTTCGAGGCCCAGCAAATCTGCATAATTGCCAATAAAGCCCTTCACATACACATCGCCAGGGATAATTTTATAATTATCCTCTTCAATAGCTTCTAAATAAGCCCCTCGTATATGAAGTACCTGTTCAACATCTTTAATGGTTAGCCCCCGCCGATTTCGTTCTCGCCGTAGCTCTTCCCCAATTGTAGACAAGGTCTACCTCCTTATTTTGAAAAATATGTCTCTTGAACGGCTTCCCAAGACATCAATATATCCCTTGGTTTACTGCCATTAGCAGGACCAATAATACGCTTTTCTTCCATCGTATCAATTAAGCGCGCCGCTCTTGAATACCCAATTCTGAAACGACGTTGCAACATCGATGTAGAAGCCTGCCCCATACTAATAACAAGTTCTACTGCACGTTCTAATAATTCATCTTGTTCTTCTTCCATACTGTCGCATTCTTCAACAGTGTCTTTTTCTACTTCTTCTACAATAGATTCATCATACTCTGGGCGTCCTTGTTGTTTAACAAACGCTACTAATTCCTCTACTTCTTCATCAGAAATAAAGGCCCCTTGAATACGAATTGGCTTATTGGCCCCAATAGGATTAAAGAGCATATCCCCTTTACCTAGGAGTTTTTCAGCCCCCGCCATATCAAGAATAGTACGGGAATCTATTTGTGTTGCTACTGCAAAGGAAATACGACTCGGTACATTGGCCTTAATAGTCCCCGTAATGACATTAACTGATGGACGCTGCGTAGCCAATACCATATGAATCCCCGCTGCCCGGGCTTTAGCCGCTAGGCGATTAATCGCTTCTTCTACATCAGGCGCAGTCATCATTAAATCAGCTAATTCGTCAATAATGATTAAAATAAGTGGCATGGCCTTATCAGGGAATCGCTCATTAAAACCACTAATATTACGCACGCCATTTTCAGACATAGCTAAGTAACGGGCTTCCATCTCACGCACTGCCCAGCGCAATACGGCTGCCGCTTTTTTCATATCTGTTACAACTGGTACCTTCAAATGAGGAATGCCATTATAAACTGACAATTCCACCATCTTAGGGTCTACTAGAATAAGCTGTACTTCACTTGGTTTGCGACTAAATAAAATACTGGAAATCAAAGTGTTAACACATACCGATTTACCAGAACCTGTAGAGCCGGCCACTAACAAATGTGGCATTTTAGCTAAGTCAGTAATAATAGCCTCACCAGCAATATCTTTACCAAGGCCTACTGGAATGCCCCCACGGGCTTTTTGGAATTTCTCCGCTTCTAATACATCCCGTAAATGAACGGCTGTTACGTTTTTATTAGGCACTTCAATCCCCACAGCAGACTTGCCTGGAATTGGTGCTTCAATACGAATATCTATAGCAGCTAGTGCCATTTTTAAATCATCAGATAAATTTAAAATTCGGCTTACTTTTGTACCTGGCGCTGGTTCTAACTCATAGCGCGTAACAGTCGGTCCTTGTGTCGCATTCACAACATGAGCTGTAACACCAAAACTTTTCAAAGTTTCTTCTAACACGGATACATTATGAGTAACCTCTTGCCCTGTTACAAGATTAACGGTGCCTTTAGAAAGCATGGATAAAGAAGGAAAACGATACGGTACTTCAATACGCCGTGGTTTAGGCGCCCCATCTACAGTCACCGCCACTGCAGCTGTATCTGCTTCAGTCCCTTCCATCGTTGGCACTGGCTGTAATTTAACTGAACTAGTCACCGCAGCTACTTCTGAAGATTTTTCAACCACCTCAGACGTTGCGCTATCTAATTCACTACTCCCCAATACCTCTGTTTTAAATTCTGGGTTGGATTCTGATTTGAATTCTGATTCAGTTTCTGGCTCAAGTTCTCGCTCAGATTCGGGTTCTGCTTCGTCAGCTACCATTACAGGTTTAGGAGCTTCTGTTTCAAACGAACGAGCTGTCCGGCCCTGTAAAAATGGTGGCACTTCTAATTCGTCTTCGTCCTCATCCTCTATATGCTCATACTTTTCTTCGTTAGGTACTAACACTTCTTTAATTTGCTGTGAATCCACGGAGGATTCAATAGATTGGCTTTCTTCCTCTGGCTCAGCTTCTAGCAAAGCTTTTGCTTCCGCTTTAGCGTCTGCCGATACTTGCGCTGCATTAGCAATTACCTCTGCAGCGGCGCTCTTAGTAAATCGATCATCTTTTTCCTGATTATAGGCACGCCGTCTTTTTGCTTGTTGCTCTTTCCATTCCGTATAACGTTCTTTCGCTTGATGCACTGTTTCTTCAGTAATATTACGGGCAAACTCCAAGCCTACATCGGTTTTTTCTTTCGCCTTATGTAAACCTGTTCGCAAGGAAATTTGATAAATTAACAATAACAGGCCCAAAATAACTACAACAGCTACTACAATAGCCCCTACATTGCCTAGTAAAGTACGTAGTAACACCGCAATAAGTCCACCAACTACGCCTCCTTGGGTGGCAATTTTGGTCGTTAACAACTCCTGCCCTGGATCTGCGGATAATAAAGTAATAACAGTAATGCCAAATATATAAACTAAGGATAATAAAATCCCCCGTTTAGTAAACGAAAAACCTTCATCAGCGTATAGAATACGCCATCCTACATAGCCCACATAAAGACATGGGATAACGCCACCAAAACCAAAGCCATATTTAAAAATACCAGCTACTACATCAACGACGGATCCTGACGTAATATTGAACATCCCTAAAAATGCTACAAAAGCAAAGAGCATAATAAAAAGCCCTCTTACTTCTTTACGAATTTTAAGCCCTTTATTTACGGCTTCTTTATTTGTTGTGCGTGAAGCACTGGTAGCTTTACGCTTCGTAGTTTTACGTGGCGTAGCCTTCGCCCGCTCCTTTTGTTCTGCCATAATCTATGTGTACACCTCAACCTTGTAATCAAATGTTAAAACTATATACCTTAGCATTTTATTATATCACACTTTGACTACTTTTTAGAAGTTTTACCGCTTGTACGTTCGCTCCAATGAGTCAATAATTCTTTTTCACGGCCTCGCTCAATTCCTTGGTAGTATATACGATCTTTTAGCGCAGTTGGCAAATACTGTTGCTGCACATATCCATTAGGATAATCATGAGCATATTTATATGTCACACCATGCCCTAATTTACCAGCACCACTATAATGAGCATCTCGTAAATGGGCTGGCACTTCCCCATGCTCATAATGACGTACATCATTAATAGCCGCCGCAATCGCCATATATGCACTATTACTTTTAGGCGCTAAAGCTACATACAATACAGCTTCCGACAAAATAATCTGTGCTTCTGGAAAGCCTACCAAATGGGCCGCTTGAGCCGCTGCATTCGCTACGACTAATGCTTGAGGATCAGCCAACCCTACATCTTCGGCGGCACAAATTACAATACGCCGTGCTATAAAATTGGGATCTTCGCCTGCTTCAATCATGCGTGCCAAATAATACACGGCAGCCTGCGGATCAGAGCCACGCATGCTTTTAATAAAGGCAGAAATCGTATCATAGTGATTATCCCCTTTTTTATCATAGCTATAAATACGACGACCTACTACACCTTCTAAAATGTCTAAAGTTATTTCGCCACCAGGCTCAATCATAGCACTAGCTTGTTCTAATATATTTAATGCCATACGAGCATCACCATTTACAAAGAGCCCCACTTCTCGAAGCACGTCTGGCGTAGCGGTATATTGTTGCTTGCCTAAGCCTTTTTCCTCATCAGTTAAGGCTCGCTCTAGCACCTTAACAATTGCTTCAGGCGTTAAGCTTTCCAAAGTAATCAAACGCAATCTAGATAGCAAAGGGCGATTTACTTCAAAAAAAGGATTCTCCGTAGTAGCACCGATTAAAATAATCGTGCCATCCTCTACACAAGGTAGTAACACATCTTGTTGACTTTTGTTAAAACGATGAATTTCATCTAAAAATAAAATTGTCCGTTGCTGTAGGTTCTGAATTGTCTTACGCGCCTTGTCAATAATCGTTCTAAGCTCACCAATCCCTGCATTAGTAGCATTGAGAACAACAAATTGACTATGAGTCATGGCAGCAATAATGCCAGCCAAGGTTGTTTTGCCCGTGCCAGAAGGCCCATAAAATAGCAAAGATGGAATTGTATCCTTTTCAATCATGGCCCGTAAAAAACTGCCCTTGCCTACGGCCTTTTCTTGACCATAGAAATGATCTAATGAGGTTGGTCTGAGACGGACCGCCAACGGTTCAAAGCGCTTAGGTTCATATTCAGCAAACAAACTATCCATAACTAAACACTCCTTATATGATGCAAAATATATTTTAATGTAGTATTTCAATAATATTTCAATAGCATTTCAATTCTATTATACTCTAAATTTGGATAAAAAAATAAACCGCCCTAAGGCGGCTAAAAAGAGCCCCACCATGCCGTATATGTACCGTGTTTTGATCCTGCGATAGCAGGTGGGTGCCCTCCTCGTAATCTTACTGTCCTTTGCAGGCGTAGCGCCACTACAAGAGTCCAGGCTCCCAATGTAATAGTGTTGGCTCAAAACTGCGATACCACACGCACACAGCAGGGGTGTTTCTTTACTATTATATTAACAAAATCAGCCGTTTATTTCAAGGTCTTGAAACAAACGACTGATATTTATTTAGCATATATCAAAGGACAGTAGACCTAAAAGTACTAGCTCATTTCATCCATTAAAGCCTGTAAATCACTAAGTTTTACTACCAATGAAAATTATACTAATTTTTCTTTTTCTGTATTTGTTTTAATATGAAGCTCACGAAGTTGTTTTGGTGCAACCGTGGATGGAGCCTGACTCATAAGGTCAGCCGCACTCTGCGTTTTAGGGAACGCAATTACGTCACGAATTGATTGACGTTTAGCCATAAGCATTACCAAACGGTCAAGACCAAAAGCGCAACCGCCATGTGGAGGTGCCCCAAATTGGAAAGCATCCAACATGAAGCCGAATTTGCTACGGCTTTCTTCTTCAGTAAGGCCAATCGCTTTAAATACTTTTGCTTGTACATCGGATTGGTAAATACGAAGACTACCGCCACCAATTTCAACGCCATTTAATACCATATCATAAGCAATCGCTTTAACAGATGCTGGATCAGTTTCTAATTTATCCATATCTTGTTCGCGTGGCGATGTGAATGGATGGTGCATAGCTACATAGCGTTTTTCTTCTTCATCATATTCAAACATTGGGAAATCAGTTACCCACGTGAATGCTAATTGATCTTCATCAATAAGGTTCATACGACGACCCATTTCAAGGCGAAGCTCCCCTAATGCTTTAGCTACTACTGCTGGTTTATCAGCAATCATAAGCACTAAATCACCAGGCTTAGCTTGCATTTTTTCACCAATAGCACGAATAGTATCTTCCCCTAAGAACTTCATAATCTGGGATTTAATAGTGCCATCTTCATTGAAGCAAGCCCAAGCAAGACCTTTAGCACCATATTGGTTTACATAGGTCACTAAATCATCTAACTCACGACGAGGAATGCCAGCATCACCAGGTACTACAATACCTTTAACAACACCACCATTATCGATAACAGAACGGAATACTTTGAATTCAGTAGTCCGTACTAAATCAGTTACATCAGTGAATTCCATGCCAAAACGTAAATCTGGCTTATCAGAGCCATATTTGTCCATGGCTTCGTCCCAAGTAATGCGAGGCATTGGCACTGGCACATCAATATCCATAGCTACTTTAAATACATGTTGAATTAAACCTTCTAAGGTAGCTAAAATCTGTTCTTGATCAATGAAGCTCATTTCTAAGTCGAGCTGAGTAAATTCAGGCTGACGGTCTGCACGTAAATCTTCATCACGGAAACAACGAGCAATTTGGAAATATTTTTCATAACCAGCTACCATCAAGATTTGCTTAAAAATCTGTGGAGACTGTGGCAAGGCATAGAAAGTACCTGCATTTACACGGGAAGGTACTAAATAGTCACGAGCCCCTTCTGGTGTACTCTTAGTAAGCATTGGTGTTTCAATTTCAAGAAAATCACGAGAATCAAGGAAATCACGCATTGCTTTTGTTACACGGTGACGCAAAATTAAATTGCGTTGCATTTCTGGACGACGAAGATCCAAATAGCGATATTTTAAGCGAATATTTTCATCTACATCAATGTTGTCTTGAATATAGAATGGTGGTGTTTTCGATGCATTTAATACGCGAAGTTCTTCGCAATACATTTCATAACGACCAGTTGCTAAATTTGGATTGATAGCTTCTGCATCACGCTCAGTAATTTTACCACGTACGCAAAGTACATATTCACTACGTACATCCTCTGCTTTGTGGAATGATTCTAAATTATGATCTGGAGACGCTACGATCTGAACTACGCCAGAGCGGTCACGCAAATCAATAAAGATTAACCCACCATGGTCACGACGGCGTTCTACCCAACCGCAAAGAACAACCTCCTTGCCTACTTGTTCTTCGCTGATAGTACCGCAACCATGGGTACGGTGCAATCCCTTCATTGTTTCCATTATTGTCATCCTTTCACTAGTGAAGTTACTCGTGCCACTACATCTGATAACGACACGGTTTCTTGCTCGCTGCTTTCCATATCACGGATAATGGCTTCACCACGAGCTAATTCATCATCACCCACTATAATAACATATTTTGCATTAATTTTGTTAGCATGTTTTAACTGACTTTTCATGCTTTTTCCTTCGCCATCCATAGCCGCCGTAATATAGGCTTGATGTAAGGCATTTACCATTTTAAACCCTTCTACTTGAGCCGCTTCACCTAAAGCCACTACAAATACAGATGGATCCACTGTTTCCGCTGGCAATAAACCTTGCTTTTCAAGGGCTAATAGTAAACGTTCAATGCCCATGGCAAACCCTACTGCTGGCGTATGTGGCCCATCTAATTCTTCTACTAAGCCATCATAACGGCCACCACCAGCTACAGCACTTTGAGATCCTAATGGAGCGTACTGCACTTCAAATGCTGTTTTAGTATAGTAATCTAAACCACGTACTAAGCGAGGATTTACTACATAATTTACCTCAGCGGCAGTCAAGAATTTCTGTAATTGTGTGAAATGATCAGCACACTCATCGCAAAGATTTTCATGGATTTCAGGAGCCCCTACGGATAAGGCTTTACAAGTTTCTTCCTTGCAATCTAAAATGCGCAATGGATTTTTATATAAGCGAGATTGACAATCTTCACATAATTCTTCTTTCTTTGGTTCAAAGAAAGCAATTAATTTGTCACGATAGGCTGGACGGCAATTCGGACAACCTACAGAGTTTACTTGTACACTTAAATCTTGTAAGCCAAAATCTTTAAATAGTTGTAACACCATTAAAATAACTTCAGCATCTGTTGATGGTGCTTGCGTACCCAACACTTCCACCCCAAATTGATGGAATTGACGATAACGACCAGCTTGTGGTTTATCGTGGCGGAACATAGGTCCAATATAGAACCATTTTGTTAGATTCTCTTGACCATATACTTTATTTTCTAAATAAGCACGTACAGCTGATGCTGTATTTTCTGGACGCAAGGTATAGGTCTGTTCTTTTTTATCCCCTGTAGGGAAGGAATACATTTCCTTTTGTACTACGTCAGTGGTTTCACCAATGCCTCGTAAAAAGAGACCAGTTTCTTCGAAAATCGGTGTACGCACTTCATCAAAGCCATAGGCTTTACAAATGCGACGAATTCGATCTTCCACATAGCGCCAATTACCAATCACATTAGGCAATAAATCCTGTGTGCCTCTTGGCTTTTGAATTCCCATGATTATCCCTCCCAAAATTGTTTACATAATTGACTTCGCTTGTCTAGTAAAGTAGATAATGTATCAATATATACAGATACATCTTTTGGCATATGCTGTTGTAATTGTCGATATTCAGGGGCTCGCATCCATTTAGAGGAGCTCCCAGGTCCTACTGACAATATACTCTGCCGTTCTTCCATAATCCGTATATTATATTCACAGACTTTTCCAGGTAAGGTATAGCCAATATTTTCAGTTTGACTCGTCATATATTGTTGACGATATACATAATACGGTACATAACCAGCGGCTTCTAAGCGTTCTTTACAATATGCCACCATAGCTTGTACGGCCTTTTCCTCAGGCATAGCTTCACGCCCTACCCCTTCATACAAAGGACTGCCCCGCTTTAACGCCAATGTATGAATTGTAACATTTTCAGGCATGACCTGACAAACATAATCCATATTTTCTATCATATGCGTTTCGTTTTGATACGGTAAGCCCGCAATAAAGTCCATATTCACCTGAAAGGATGTATGTTTACGAACATAGTCATACAATTCTTTAATCGCTTGCGCTGTATGTCCACGGCCAATAGCTTTTAAAATAGAGTCTTGCATACTTTGTGGATTAATGCTAATGCGATTAACACCCCATCGCGCCATAGTTTGTAATTTATAAGGCGTTACTGAATCAGGACGTCCTGCTTCTACGGTAAATTCTAAGTCCGCCCCCGATTGCCCATACTCTCGTAATTTAGCTAATGCCGCAACGACAGTTTCAAAATCAGCTTCATTTAAACTAGTGGGCGTACCGCCCCCTAAATAAATCGTTCCTAACTGTAAGTCATAGTCCTGTAGTACCGTTTGCAAATGTTCACTATCGGTTGCAAAGGCCTCTACAAATTGTGACACTCGTTTATAATCTTGAATCAGACCATAAGGAAATGAACAATACGTACAATGAGTCTGGCAAAACGGAATACCACCATATACACTAATTAATCGATCCGCCCTGTCCGTTGGTGCCACATAAGGTCGTTGCAAGGTAGCCACTTGTTCTAATAAGGCAATCTTTGCTTCCGTCACCTCATATTGCTTACGCAAGCGATTTACGGCAGCTTCCGCGCTTCCCAATTGATCCCAAAGCTTATGAAATAACTTAGTCGGTCTAACGCCCACTAAAGTACCCCAATCACCTAAAGGTGCTAAGCCTTGATGAGTCCGTAATAGACGCAATAACTGACCACCAATTTGTAGGCGTCCTTCATTTGTATGAGAGCCACTAAAGGTCGTTTGTAACTCGCCATCATAATAAACAGCTAAGGTATACTGATTGGCCGTTTCATCGCCTTTTAAAATCCAAGCAGGCCCTTCTTTACAAGTAGTTAAGCCCGCTGCCCCACAATAATGGGCGACTACACTACCTAACGGTAAAGGGCCACTATAGGTATAGGTTAACTTATTCACCTTTTTGAGCAGCCTCAGCTTCCTCTTCTGCTTTCATTTTTTCTTGGCAATCACCACAGTACCCATACACTTTCAACTGATGGTCAATGGTTTTAAAGTTAAGCTTTTTAGCAATAATCGATTCTAATGTTTCTAACATATCATCTTCAAATTCTTTAACGCAACCACATTTTACACAAATCAAATGATGGTGGAAATGAGCAAATTCTTCATCATTTAATTCATAACGATTACGGCCATCGCCAAAATCTAAGCGTTTTAATAAATCAAGCTCGGTAAATAAATCTAAGGTGCGATAAATAGTAGCTAAGCCAATATCAGGCGCTACAGCCTTTACCAACACATACACATCTTCAGCACAGAGATGCTTTTCTTCCGCATCAATAAAAGCTTGAAGAATTGTTTGACGCTGGGTTGTCAATTTATACTTTTTGTCTTTGATACGTTCTTTTAATTTTTCTAATGTCGTGTTCATACAGTCCCATCCTTTTTGTAAAACGAATTAAAATACCAAAGCTTTGTTAGCACAATTTGTAGCATTGCTGTAAGTGGCACAGCCGTCATCATACCGATGATGCCATAAAAATAACCACCTACAAAAATGACGGTTAATATAACTAACGGATGTAATTTGATAACATGGCCCATAATTTTAGGCATGACAATCTGTCCGTCAATTAACTGAATAATTGCATAGGTAATCACCACTTTAACAACTAAAGCAGGTCCTACCAAAGATGCCAATACAATAGCTGGCACTGCACTCACAATCGGCCCAATAATGGGAATCCATTCTGCTATAGCAGCTAATAGTGCGAGCACCAAGGGATATGGCAAATCATAAATATAAGTAACAATTAAAGTAATACAAAACATATTAGTTGCTAATACAAGCTGACCTCGTAAATAGCCACCCATAGTGCGGTGAATCTGGTTAACTACATCTAATAAATATCGATTATGGGGCGGTGCAAAAATAGATAATACCTTGTTTTTTAAACGGCGCCCATCCTTTAATAAATAAAATGTCATAATCGGTACCAATAAGAATTCCAACATAGTGGTCGCAATAGAAAAAATTGCAAATATACCACGTTGAGCTAATTCCACACCATAAGCGCTGATACGAGCTAATGTATTCATTACGATAGCATCAACTTGTGGTGGCAAAGTCACCCACTGGACGGAGGTTAGATTTTGCCATAATACAATCAATTGCGATATTAAATATGGTAAGTTATTCAATAAACGAGTAAATTCTACAATAAACGGTAGAATAATAAATTGAATAACCAATGCTGTAATTAATACCACCAATAGAAAGGCTGGTAAAATAGCAAGCCATCGTGGAAACCAGGTATAACCTAAACGATGACGCATATAATCTTGAATACCATTCACAATCGGCAATAATAGTAAGGCAAAAATAAACGATACAATTAAGGGCCAAAGCACAGGAATGATGGCCCATAAAAATATGGCCGCCAGTACAATCAACACCACGCGTAACCAATACTGGGTTGATTTTTTAAACATACCCTTCACCGCCTAACGAACAAACGGATTGTAGGTCTTTTCATGACCTATAGTCGTTTCAGGCCCATGACCTGGATATACTACAGTTTCATCAGGCAAGGCATAGAGCTTAATTTTAATCGCCTCAATCAAATCATCATAACTACTACGTGGGAAGTCAGTACGACCAATGGACTCCTGAAACAAAGTATCACCTGCTAATAAAAGCCCTTCGCCATAATAGCATACCCCACCTGGGGTGTGGCCTGGCGTTTCAATAACGGTAAACTTATGGTCGCCTAAGAAAATAACATCATCTTCCTTAACTAACTTAATATCCCCGTGAACCTGTACATTAAGGCCCATAGCACTGCTCAAATTCAAATCACTATTAGTAAGGAAATCTTCGTCTCCCTTATGAATATAAACAGGTGCCTGAAACGCATCAACTACAGCTTGTACTCCACCAATATGATCACCATGACCATGGGTAAGTAGTACTGCTTCAGGAATTAAGCCTTTTTCATTAAGCACAGCTACTAATTGTTCCCCATCACCACCAGGATCGGCAACAAAACAATGATGATTAGTTTCATCTTCTAAAATATAGCAATTTGTCCCTAGAGGCCCTAAAGGCATCCGATATAATTTCATGGGCATCACTCTCCAAAATCTCTAAGAAATACCATTACAGGCTTTCTTACCTATTCATATAAAAATATTTTAAAACTGTTTTTGACTATCTAATAAAATGGTAACAGGCCCATCATTCACTAAGGACACCATCATATGTGTCTGAAATTGACCGGTTCCCACAGTTACCCCCAAATCTCTACAGCAGTTGATAAAGACTTCATATAAAGCCTCCGCTTGATCAGGCGGCGCGGCTTGATCAAAACCAGGTCGACGCCCTTTGCGAACATCACCATACAAAGTAAATTGTGATACAGCTAATAATTGGCCCCCCACATCTAATAGGGATAAATTCATCTTATCCGCCTCATCTTCAAAAATGCGAAGCTTAACAATCTTTTCAGCCAAATATTTAGCATCTGCTTCTGTATCGCCCTTGCCAACCCCTAATAAGACGAGCACACCCATCGATATAGCGCCTACTTCTCTATTAGCTACAGTAACCGCAGCCTCACTAACTCGTTGTACGACTGCTCTCATTAGCTACCTCCATTGGCACGTTGCACCGAATATACATCACGAATACGACGAATCTTTGTCATAACAAAATCCAATTCTGAAACGTCACGAATTTCAATAACTAAGCTAATATTCGCATTCTTCGTATCATCTACTTTAGCATTGATATTTACAATGTTGATTTTCATCTCCGACAAGCAGGCCATAATTTCCATAAGCATGCCCCCACGGTCATAAGCCGTAATTTCAATAGCTACATGGAAAGTTTCTCGAGTACCTACGTCCCAAGCCACTTCAATCATGCGGTCCACATCTTCTGGGGTATGACCAATATTCGGACAATCCGCTCGATGCACGGACACACCACGACCACGAGTAATATAACCTACCACTTCATCGCCTGGTACAGGATTACAACAACGTGCCATACGCACCATAACATCTGGTTCACCATTGACGAGAATACCCGTACTACTCTTACGGCGCACTGGTTCATGAGTTCGCAGCTTTTCTAACAAAGCCATCGTATCACGACGATTATCTTCTTTGGCTAATTCTCGTTTATATAAATCAACAAAACGTAGCAATACAGAATTAACAGGAATTCCGCCATAACCAACGGCCGACAATAGTTCAGTATCGCTCCCAGCATTTAAAGCTTTCGCAATTTGATCGAGACGACCTGGCTTATTTAATTCTTTCCAATCGTAATTTAACCGGCGTGCTTCTTTTTCGAGTAACTCACGACCTTTAATGACGTTTTCTTCTTTATTTTCTTTCTTAAACCAATTGCGAATCTTACTCTTACTTTCCGTAGAGCCTACAATGTTAAGCCAGTCTAAACTAGGTTTACCATTTTTAGAAGTAATAATATCAACAATATCGCCATTTTGTAAGGTGTAATCTAATGAAACAATTTTGCCATTTACTTTTGCCCCTACACAGCGATGGCCCACATCTGTATGAATACGATACGCAAAGTCTAACGGCACAGCCCCTTTTGGCAATTTTAAAACATCACCACGAGGGGTAAAGACGAAAACTTCGCCTGAAAATACATCTAATTTTAAGGCATTTACTAATTCCTTTGGATTACTAGCATCTTGCCATTCTAGCACTTGCCGTAACCAACCAACCTTCTGGTCAAAGTCCTTATCGCCATTCTTGGCACCTTCTTTATAGCGCCAATGAGCGGCTACCCCGTATTCTGAAACGCGGTGCATATCCCAAGTACGAATCTGTATTTCTACAGAATGGCCCATCGTACCAATAATGGTAGTATGCAACGATTGATACATATTAGACTTAGGCATGGCAATATAATCTTTGAAACGATAGGGCAATGGTTTCCATAAATTATGAACAATCCCTAATACAGCATAACAATCAGGAATAGTATCAACGATAACCCGAACAGCATACAAATCATAGATTTGTGATAAATCGCGATTATCTTTTTTCATCTTTTTATAAATACTATAAAAATGCTTTGGTCGCCCTTTTACATCCGCTTTAATATTCGCGTCACCTAAGGATTTTTTAAGTTGCTCCATCGTATCATTAACGATTTCTTCCCGCACATGACGCTTTTCTTGCATCTGTTCCACTAAATCATAGTATTTATCAGGTTCTAAATAGCGGAAGGATAAATCCTCTAGTTCCCATTTAATATTAAAAATACCTAAACGATGTGCTAAGGGTGCAAAAATCTCTAACGTTTCTTGAGCAATTCGTTTTTGCTTGTCACTACGCATATGCTTTAAGGTACGCATATTATGCAGTCTATCGCCCAATTTAATAACCACTACACGCACATCTTTAGCCATAGCTAAAATCATCTTGCGATAATTTTCTAGCTGTTGATCTTCCTTTGTATGGTACTGAAATTGATTTAATTTAGTAACTCCATCTACTAAAAAAGCTACATCCTTGCCAAAGGCTTCTTCGATTTGTTCTAACGTAACCTCTGTATCTTCTACTACATCATGAAGCAAAGCTGCAATCACGGTCGTCGCATCAATTTGTAAATTAGCTAAAATCGTAGCGACTGCTAGAGGATGCAAAATATACGGCTCGCCAGACGCTCGTTTTTGCGGCGCATGCGCCTTATCAGCCAGCTCAAAAGCCTGCATAATTTGGTCACATTCAGCCTCATCTAAATAAACCCTAACAATCTCCATAAGGTGGGCTAATTCAACTTCTTTATTAAACGTTGGCATGTCCACCAGCGCTTTGCCTTCTTCATTTTCAATCATATTCCCACCTCCTTAAGCACTATATTTTAAGAACGTCAGGGAAGTAATAAGTTCTAGTTTTTCCTTTACATGACACCAACGATATAATGCCATGCCTTCCTCTGTCGTTTCTTCTTGCAAAATTCCTAATTCTTTAAATACATCTAACGCTAACATCGCCTCTTTTTCAGTTTGATTCTGTGGATGGCGATGCAACACTTCTGATTCCACTATATAACGGGGTGCTGTAGCACTGCGGAAAACACTGCGCACAATAACATACATTTCACGCAACCCTTCTGCCGTTAAATGAGCTCGTTGTTCCCCTAAAAGAGCTAAATCTTGCACCATTAATTGTGGTGAAATACGACCTTGCCATTCATTCTTTTGTAAAGCAAAAGCCACTTTTATCTTTTCATCAGGAAAAACTTCTCTATGATAATCAGCCCCATGCCAGATAATCGCATCTAAAGGGCCTACTTGAGATTGCAAAATAATCTTACAATGATTCTTCTGTTGACCTAATAAAAATACATCTTGTACCGCTATAGGATTAATAGAAAATACAGGTGTACTATTACCCATACCATACGGTTCAAGGGTTTCAATTTGATCCACCAATTCCACTGTTACTTCTGCAGGGTCTAAAGGCGTATCAATATCGATAATCGGCACATAATCTTCATTCGTTAAATTCGCTTCACAATAGGCGGACAACCGCTGCCGTAAAGCAGGAATATTTTCAGCCGCAATACTAAAGCCGGCCGCTTGTTTATGACCACCAAATTGTAATAATAAATCTTCTGCTGATTTCAAGGCTTCATAAATATTACAATTGTCAATACTACGACACGAACCCTTACCTATGCCATCATGAATACTAATTACCAAGGTAGGGCGATAAAACTCCTCTACTAACCGAGAGGCTACAATTCCAATTACGCCAGGGTGCCACCCTTCACCAGCTACAACAATGACCTTATGAGCGTCCTCACCTTGATTAATTACATCAAGACGAGCTTCCTCATGAATGCCTCGCTCGATGAGTTGTCGCTCCTGATTAGTCGCTTGCAGCTCTTCCGCAATGCAATTAGCCGTAGTCTGGTCAGTGGTTACTAATAATTCAACGGCTCGCGTTGCATGCGTCACTCGACCAGCCGCATTTAATCGTGGTGCCAACGTAAAACCAATATGACCCGTGGTTAACTTGCGCCCCCCCAGACCTGCCACTTCAACTAAAGCAGCAATGCCTAAATTAGGCAACTCAGTCATTTTCTTAAGCCCTTCACGCACAATAATTCTATTCTCACCCACTAAAGGCACTACATCGGCAACCGTACCTAAGGCTACAATATCTAAATCATCCAAATAGGCTTCACCGGTGCGTTCGCGCCAAATAGCTTGGCACAATTTAAACGCAACCCCTACCCCTGATAAGTTTTTATCACCATAGGAACAGCCTGGTTGCTTATGGTTAATAACAGCCGCCGCTCTAGGTATCTCAGGCGGCGCCGTATGATGATCTGTAATAATCATCGTCAACCGATTACGAACGGCTTCAACAATATCGTAAGAGCTAATCCCACAGTCAACCGTAATCACAAGTTCTGTGCCTTGCTCGATAATATGCTCTAACGCTTCTGCATTTAAGCCATAGCCTTCACTTTGTCGCTCCGGTATATAATAACTTACATTCGCTCCACAACGTGTTAAAAAGCGATACATTAAAGATGTGGCCGTAATACCATCCACATCATAATCGCCGTATACAACAATCCGTTGTTGTTCATCAATTGCTTTTTGAATTAAGGGCACTGCTTCTGCCATGCCTTTTAAATCATATGGATTTAATAAATCATTAACTGTACCATATAAAAAATCTTGTCCAGCAGTGACTGTATCGATGCCCCGATTCACTAATAGCTTAGCCACTACAGGGTATACCCCTAAGTGACGAACTAACTCTCGTTCAACTTGTTCATCACCTGAAGCTAAGCGCCATCGTTTTGCTTTGCTCTGTCTCATATCTATCTCGTCTCACTCATATATTCAGGTATCGAATTTCAATCTCAATATTAAAAATTCTATGTTTAAAATAGTGTATTATCATTCTCAATATATTTTATTATACATCATTTACTAATTAAGTTAAACTCTTTTCTATTCTTTTTCTCAATAAGAAACATTCTTTAATGTAAAAAAAGAATGAGTGATTATCATTTTATAATCACTCATTCTAATCCATTACCTATGAAAAGAGCCTAACTTATTAGAAGCGGAAATCACGTTCTCCATGTTCCATTTGCTTAATATACTTAGCAGAGGCTTCTTTTACTTTTTCATTTTTAATTTTATGAATCTGTTCGGCAATAACAGCTTCACCTGTAGCGCGCGTTTCATCAGTAGCATAATCTAGTAAATATTCATTAAGCGTCATCAACGCATTTGGCTGACAGCAGTTATGAATCTGGCCACTCTTCGCCAAGGCCATAAAACGGTCACCCGTACGGCCTGCACGATAACAAGCCGTGCAGAAACTTGGTACATAGCCAAGTTCTAACAACCAATCTACAATTTCATCTAAACTACGACGATCACTCGTATCAAATTGGGCTGAATTATCTTCTGGTAATTCTTCTTCTTTATAGCCCCCAACGCTCGTACGAGAACCGCCACTGATTTGAGAAATACCAAGGGCTAAGCCACGTTCACGCATGCGTTGGCTTTCACGCGTAGACATAATCATGCCTGTATATGGTGTAGATACACGAATTAAAGCAACAATTTTTTCAAAAATATCATCTGGTACAGCATTGCTGAAATCATCTACATCAATATCATCAGCTGGGCAAATACGTGGCACACTGATTGTATGTGGCCCTACGCCAAATACAGCTTCCAAATGCTCTGCATGCATTAAAAGGCCAACAAAGTCATAACGATAATGTTCAAGCCCATATAATACACCAATCCCCACATCATCAATACCGCCTTTCATAGCACGGTCCATGGCTTCCGTATGGTACGCATAATTGCTCTTTGGCCCATGTGGATGAAGAGCTTCATAGTTTTCCTTATTATATGTTTCTTGGAATAATGTGTAAGTACCGATACCAGCTTCGTGAAGCTTCTTATAATCTTCCACTTCACAAGCGGCAATATTTACATTAACACGACGAATTTCACCATTTTTGTTCTTAATGCTGTAAATCGTCTTAATACATTCTAAAATGTATTCTAATGGATTATTAATTGGGTCTTCCCCAGACTCGATAACAATGCGTTTATGCCCCATAGCTTCTAACGCCAATACTTCTTCACGCACTTGTTCTTGTGTCAATTTCTTACGTGAAATGTTGCGATTTTTAGCATGATATGGGCAGTATACACAACCATTTACGCAATAGTTAGATAAATATAAAGGGGCAAATAGAACGATACGATCCCCATAAATTTTTTGTTTAATTTCTTTTGCCAGCGCAAATAGTTTTTCTTTATACTCAGGCAATGGACATTCCAATAAAACTGCCGCTTCACGATGATTTAGGCCATTGTAAGTCGCTGCCTTAGCCAAGATTTGATCTAACAATTCTCGGTTTTCCTTATTGGCCTCAGCATATGCTAAGGTATCTAAAATCTCTTCGTGATTAATAAACTCTTCCGCCTTGGAGGATTTTACATCATACATATTGATCTCCTTTACTCTACCATAGCGAAGCCCTGTGCGCTCGCCTTTCCCTAATATGAGCTACAGTAACTACCTACATTTCGATAGTCTATTCAGGTTTAGCATATTACCTATGCACTTTGCTTCTACTATATTGAATCTCTTGAATATGTATTAATTATACACCTTTTCTCCACTTTTGAAAACAGCAAGGCTACAAGATACTGCATTATTTTTACATATATAAACATAAGAATAAGTGTGGTCATACTGTTTTTACTTCCTACGAGACAAGCTCTAAAGGTCGTTGCAAACAGTATGACCACACTTCTCCCACTTATTTCATCAAGAAAAAATAATGCCCTTATCCACAGCCTTTCATTAAAAGTGGAGAAAGGGTGGCATAATTTGGGATTGAGATAAAAAAATCCCTATTAGCTGATATCTCAACTAATAGGGATTTTTAATTACTTACGCTTCTACTGGGTATACGCTAACTTTACGGTTATAACGACCAGCACGTTCGAAAGCAACTTTACCAGGAACTAATGCGAATAAAGTATCGTCTTTGCCAATACCTACATTAGTGCCAGGATGGAAATGAGTACCACGTTGACGAACGATGATGTTACCGCTTTTTACAACGGAACCATCATGGCATTTAACGCCAAGACGTTTGGATTCGCTATCGCGACCATTACGTGTACTGGATACACCTTTCTTATGTGCAAATAATTGCAAATCAAAAGTAAACATTCCGTTCACCTCCTATGTTTCACTCAGTGATACAAAATCACTATACTGTCTAGCAATTTCTTGAAGTCCAAGAACCATAGTAGCCAATATAGCCTGTCCGTTTTCAGTGATGTCCCCTTCTAAAGAAATGGTACATTCACCGGAACGATTGTTATATGTTCCTGCCTGTTGCGCAATATCTTGCAAACCTAAAATAGCCGTACAAGATAAAACGGATACAGCAGCACAAACAATATCATAGCCATGCTCATCGTACTCAGCATGTCCGCTAATATGACACTTAACAATTTGCTGTGCCTTATTGCGATTGATTTGAATCCGAATCATAGCTTATGCCTGAATGGATTCAATGCGAACTTTTGTAAATGGTTGACGATGACCTTGGCGACGACGATAGTTGGATTTTGCTTTATATTTGAAAACTAAAATCTTCTTCGCTTTACCATGTTCAAGTACTGTACCTGTTACTTTTGCACCGTCCACAAGTGGAGCGCCTACTTTAACATCACTGTCGTTAACTACAGTTAATACTTCGTCAAACGTTACAGTTTCTTCAGCAGCTGCTTCCAATTTTTCGATAGTAATTACATCGCCTTCAGCAACGCGATATTGTTTACCACCAGTTTTAATGATTGCGTACATTGTGACACCTCCTTGTTTTCGAACTCGCTGAATACGGTATTCTCTCATGCCTGATGGAATGAGGGACATTTACAAACCTCTCCATGCGGCTGCAATAGTTGGGCGTACCCAAACTACGACTAATTTATTTTACATGAAAAAACGCAGTAAGTCAACTACTTACTGCGAGTATTTAACAAGTTATATACGATATAGCCCCTTTTAGAGACTATTATTCATAGCCTAAATAATTTGTAAATGCTGTAATAAAATTTTCAAGCCAATAAGAACTAATACAACCCCACCTACAACTTCAGCCTTACCAGCAAAAATCTTTTTCAACTGTTGCCCTAAGTATACGCCAGCCAAGGATAAAATAAAAGCTACAATACCAATCAGCCCCGTAGCGGCCAATATATTAATATCAAAAAAAGCTAGCGTCAAACCAATCGCTAAAGCGTCAATACTCGTAGCTATGGCTAATACAAAGACTTCACGCCAAGTTAAGAGTTGGCAAATAATTAATTCATCTTCACCATATTCAACCTTTTTACTATTGCGTATCATATTAATCCCCAAATATGCTAAGAGTCCAAATATAATCCAATGATCGTAAGCATCGATTTTACTCGCCAATTGGGCCCCAATGAACCAACCTATA
Source organism: Veillonella intestinalis (assembly GCF_943193155.1). Classification (GTDB taxonomy): domain Bacteria; phylum Bacillota; class Negativicutes; order Veillonellales; family Veillonellaceae; genus Veillonella_A; species Veillonella_A intestinalis. Next base: position 248,379 of record NZ_CALPDB010000002.1, read on the forward strand.
ATGGGCATAAGCATTTGGAATACACCAAATAAAAAGGGCATTCCTATTTTTTTAACTATTTCCCGATCAGACATACAAGGGCCTTTAGCAACAGCTACTGCAAAAGCATCCATTGCTAAACTTATAGCAATTAAAGACAGTTCCCAAATCGACATACACGAACATCCTCTCTAATGGTAGGGCAGTTTTATTTATGGCAGTACCGACAAACGTCACTAAAAATACAATACGGCAATACTATAACGCAATAATACGATAATACTATAGCACTGTATTCGTTCAAAGCTTCTAGTAAAATTAATAACCTATATATTATATAAAAAAAAGAAAGACTTAGCAACTTAAGTCTTTCTAATTTTCACCTACCGCCAATAAGGAATAGGCTTCTCGATTCATAGACGCTTGCACCTCTAAGCGAATGGAACGCTTGCATTCAACTTCTAACTGCGTAAGTACAGCCTTTGTAAAATAGCGTCCTACTTCTTCATTCACTTCAATTAGCAAATCAGATTTTAAACGCCCACTTCGATATAATTCTCGTAAACGACGAATAATCTGCAAATACACCGTTTCAGCCGATAGTAATTGCCCTGTACCGCCACATTGTGAACAACCATCAAATAAAATAGACTGTAAACCTTGTCGCTCACGTTTGCGTGTTAATTCAACTAAACCTAGTGATGTAATGCCACACACTACTGTTTTAATAGGATCCTTGCGAACTAATTCAGTCAAATATGCTACTAACTCTTCACGCTGCGCTTTTTTTGGTAAATCAATAAAATCACAAACAATAATGCCACCAATATCACGCAGACGTAACTGACGGGCAATCATTTGAGCCGCTTCCCGATTCACTTCCAACGCAACCTCACTAGCCGTTCCCGAACGCCCCGTATAATGTCCAGAGTTTACATCAATAACCGTTAAAGCTTCCGTCGTATCAATTTTTAAAAAGCCACCTGATGGCAAATCAATACGTGAATTCAGTAACGTATCCAATTGACTTTCAATTTGCCACTCTTTAAATACAGGCTCTGCCCCTTCATGAAGTTTTAAATTCACTGTAGATAACATATTAGTAACTTGCAACAAATCACGTAAATGCTCATACGCCCCTACATCATCCACGATGATTTCGCCCACATCACGACTCAAATATTCACGAATTAAGCGAAACCAAAAGTCCGCATCACTATATAATTCAGTGCCACCTTTAGCTACTTTATAGCGATTTTGTAATTGAGTCCACGTACTCCACAAAAATTCCATATCCCCTTGCAAGGCGTCAGACGATGCTGTGGCTGCTGCCGTACGCAAAATAAAGCCACAGCCACGAGCTAAATATGGCGCTGCCAACTCTGCTAACTTAGCGCGAAGCTCATCATCAGTAATACGTTTTGAAATATGTAGCCCATCTGAATAAGGCAACAAAACCATGAATCGCCCTGCTAAACTAACATCAGCACTAACGCGTGCTCCTTTACCAAGCATTTCCTCTTTGACAACTTGCACTAACACAGTCTGTCCTACATGGAGTTTGCCCATGGATTTAGTCTGCTTCCCTTGTTTTAAATTTAAGTACGCATTCTGTTTAAGTCCAATGTCAACGAATGCAGCCGACATGCCAGGTAATACATTGCGCACTACCCCTTTGTAGATATGGTTAATCGTTTCTTCACGACTGGGTCTGTGAAACGCTGTATCGACGAGCTGATTAGCTTCATCTAACAAAACCATACGAATTTCTTCAGCCATAACATTGGCTACAATTCGTTTCATGACAAACTCCTTTCTTTATATACTTAGGACATCTATTAGTTTTACAACTTATATGCTTAGTGAACTAGGTCTACAACTTAGATGCTTAGTGAGCTAAATCTACAACTTATATGCTTAGTGATCTAAGTCTACAACTTATATGCTTAGTAATCTAGGCCTATAACTTAGATACTTAAAATTATAGGCCGATACCTTAGTAACTTAAGGTTACGATAACTATACAGTTACCTCTAAAGGCGAAATTAATTGTCCGTCTCGTTCAACCATAATAGTCTGCCGATGAATGGAATAACCATCCGTAACTGGCCAACCATATTTTTCACGCCCCAATTGCCACACATCCCCTGGTTTCATAGTACCTTCAGGATAAATGCCAATCCCCATTGTTAAAATAACACGGTCTCCTTCAACACGAGCGGTTATTGGCTCTTTTACAAAATGTTTTACATCAATTGTCCGTGTCTTTTTAGGAGTTACCTTTTCATAAGCAATTTCAGTAGCTTCATTAAACGGTTGTAATAAACTAGCCCAATCAGCTTCAGCTGTTACCGGCCCAGATACTTCATATACCGCATAATTACAAATAGCCATTAGTTTTTTTACTCTATCTGGCATTTCACGACCATCAAGGACTTGCAAACCTGGTGGCGCCACCTGATTTAAGCGTTCCTTAACGTCAGCTACAGTCAAATCCTCAATGATATCCATATCTAAGTATTCAACATCTGCTGTGATTCCAAGCGCTAAAGCTGATGAAAAACTGATTTTCATATGAGGGTTAAACCCTTCCGAGTAAGCCATTTTAATAGCCGCACGTCGAATCATACGTTCCACAGCTTGCGCATAATCTAAATGCGATAAAAATCGCATATCTTCGCCCTTACTTAAGGCCAAACGTAACTTTTTCAACGCGTCCACCCTCCTGATAATCAACAATTGCCGTATTTAACTCCGGACATACATTACAGCCATTGCATGGTAAACGACGGCAATCTCGAGTTAAAGAAGCTTCCACAGCACGGTCCCATTCCAATTTAAGATATTTCTTAGATACCGTATCATCTAGATGATCCCAAGGTAATGGCTCATCAAAGTCACGGTCACGGCGGGCATAATAATCAGGATCGATACCTGTATTTTTGAAGGCTTCCATCCATTTATCAATAGAGAAAAACTCTGTCCAGCCATCAAATTTACAACCTAATTTCCACGCTTCGATTAAGGTTTTACTCAAACGACGATCACCACGAGCAAAAACAGCTTCCATATAGCCAGTTGCCCCATCATGATAATGATAGGAAATATTGCGGTTATTAATCAAAGTCTTTAAATATTGCTGTTTGCGATGAATTTCTTCCACCGATTGCTGACCATACCATTGATATGGGGAATGACTTTTTGGTACAAAGAAAGACACACTCACAGTTACTTTACCATTGCGTTTACCAGTAATTTCACGATGTAAATCCAATACTTTATACGCCAAATCAGCAATACCTGCCACATCTTCGTCCTTTTCAGTCGGCAAGCCCATCATGAAATACAATTTAACCGTATTCCACCCTGATTTAAACGCATTTGTACAAGCCGCTATCAAGTCCTCTTCACTAACCCCTTTATTAATCACGTCACGCATACGCTGTGAACCTGCTTCTGGGGCAAAGGTCAAACCACTTTTACGCACTTGTTGTACCTTCTTAGCAATATCAATGGAAAAGGCATCTATGCGCAATGACGGTAAACTTACACTTACTTGCTTATCTTTAAATTCTTCCATTAACATGTCTACTAATTCAGGTAATTTTGAATAGTCAGCGGAACTTAACGACATTAAGGAAATCTCATTATAGCCTGTATTGGCAATAATTTCTTTGGCTAATTGTACTAATTTTTCAGGTGAACGCTCACGAACAGGACGGTATAACATACCAGCCTGACAGAAACGACAGCCACGCGTACAGCCACGGAATAATTCCAAAACAGCTCGATCATGAACTACATCAATATATGGCACCACTGGTTTAGTCGGATAATGGCAATTATCCATATCTTCAATAATGCGTTTTTGTACCACTGCTGGCGCTTCTTCAGCTAATACTTTCATACCTTTGAAGTCGCCTTTAGCTGTATATTGTGGCTCATATAAGGATGGCACATAGTTGCCAGGAATTTGCGCCATTTTACGAAGTAGCCCTTCTTTACCGCCTGGGAAACCAGCCGCTTTTTCTTGACGATATAATTCCACCATTTCTACAATATGTTCTTCTGATTCGCCTAAGTTTACAATATCGACAAAATCAGCAATAGGTTCTACATTATAAGCACAAGGACCACCCGCCGTAATTAAAGGGAAAGATAAATCTCGATCCTTACTGTAGAACGGAATGCCACCTAAATCCAACATATTCAAGATATTGGTATAACTCATCTCATATTGCAATGTAAAGGCTAGAAAATCAAAATCCTTAACTGGTGTTTTCGTTTCTAAGGAAAACAAAGGAATTTCGCGCTTACGCATTTCTTCTTCCATGTCATGCCAAGGAGCACATACACGCTCAGCTGCCACATAAGGCAATTCATTAAGCAAGGAATATAAAATTTTAATTCCCAAGTGACTCATGGCCACTTCGTACACATCTGGAAAACCAAAGCACATAGTAACGTCCATGTCTTTGTGATCTTTCACAACACTATTCCATTCACCGCCAGTATAGCGGGCTGGTTTCTGCACATGCTGCAACCAGCTAGCATCTAATTGTACCATAGGACCTCCGATTCAAACTCTATTTTAACATCTAGAACATTCGATATATTTATGTTACAGATTTTTATTATACAATATAAATTTTAGGTTCGCCAAATATTTAGGTTAGAACATCAATTTCTTACGATGCATAGCAATATTTAATAGCAAACCAACACTAATCATATTTGTTGTAAGGGCACTAACACCATAACTAATGAAAGGTAATGGAATCCCTGTAACCGGCATAATCCCCGTAGTCATACCAATATTAACTAATACCTGAAACACTAGCATAGAGCCAATACCCGTAGCTAACAACATACCAAAGGTATCATTAGCACTCCGCGCTATAACAATACTCCGATAAATCAGAGTAAATAGTAAAATCAACACAATAACACAGCCTACAAAACCTAATTCTTCACCAATAACAGAGAAAATAAAGTCTGTATGATTTTCCGGCAAGAAGTTTAACTGACTTTGAGTTCCTTCAAATAGACCCTTCCCTAAAATCATACCAGAACCAATGGCAATTTTAGACTGAATAATGTGATACCCTGCGCCGAAAGGATCGATATTTGGATTTAAAAATACGAGAATACGTTGTTGCTGATATTCTTTTAAAACAAACCATCCTAAAGGCGCTAATATAACGGCTACGCCTACAATAATTTGCACTAATCGCATGCGTACGCCACCCACAAAGAGCATGCCACAAAGAATAGCCAAATATACCAAAGACGTTCCTAAGTCAGGCTGTTTAAATACAAGTAAAGCCGGAATACCAACAAATAATACAATGGGCACTAATGAACGAAATGTATTCAACTGATTGACACGACTTTCCATCATTTTAGCCATACTAATAATCATAAGTAGCTTTGTAAACTCTGAAGGCTGAATGGTAATCGGCCCAATTTGAATCCACCGCTGTGCCCCTAAGGCAGACGTACCAATAAACATAACGGCTAACAGCAATACGATAGTAATAAAATATAAAGGTCGCCCCCAAGAACGCAAACGACGATAATCAAACCACTGCATTAATACAACAACTACTGCATTAATAAAGAAAAATAAAATTTGCTTACTTACTAAATCTGTAAAATTTAAACCTTCGCGATTCACATGGGTAGCACTGCCAATAATGACTAAGCCTACACCAATGAGTAGCACTGTGCAAATGACGATAGTCCAATCCCATTCGCGCCAGATTTTATGCCACATAATTACCTCCTAGCGCAAACGCCCGCCACGAGTCCAAAAACTCGTAAAACGACGTTTTAAAAGAGAGCCAAAACTCATTTTCTTAGGCACCTCTTCTGTTTGTTCTTGCTCCACAACAGCACTCTCCACAGGCTGCGTATCTAAGTTTTTATCATCTATAACTTGAATATCTATAACTTGAGTATCTACCGCTGGTTCCTTAGCTGTATCAAGGTCATCATCCGCTGTTACATGAGAAATAGCTGCTATTGGCTCAACAACGGCTGTTTTATTATTAGTTTCGTCAGAAACAGACTCTGCCGTTGCCAGTAACTCGTTTTCTTTCTTTGTTACTTTCTCTGTACCTTTCTTGCTAGCTTCAGCAGTAGTGGTATCTACTACGTCAGATGTTAAGGATTGCCAATGAGCTAATACATCAGCCTCTTCCCAAGCTGTATCAGTCTCGATATACGCTACCAAAGGATCCATCATTACATCCATAGCTTCATCACATTCCTCATGAAGTACGCCTGCTTGAGACCATGCCAAAATATTAGCGCTATGTGGTAAGATTGTGGCTAAATTTTCAACCTGCAAGTTTTGTAACGCTTCATCCACTGACACAGCCGCATCACTACGCCCAACATTATTTAACACTAAGCCATAGTTAAATAGACGTTCTTCATGACATAATTGCATAACGCGCTGTACGGCTCGCAAAGATACCCACATTGGTTCCGCTACTAAAAGTAGTTGTTCAGCCACTCTAAAAATAGCTTCATTACCACGGCCAATGCCTGCTGGAGCGTCAATAATAACATAGTCATAGCCTTTAGCTATTCGCTTAATAAGCTTGCCATACCCTTTACGCCCCACATCTTCCCAGCGACGACTTTGAGTAGCTGGTAAAAAATCAAATCCATCTCGCAATGGCACAATCGCATTATCCTTATTACAATACTCTTTCCAAATATCAATAGCATCAAAGAAAATATCATTTTCCTTACCTAACACTAAGTCAAGATCACGCATGCCAAAATCCGCATCAGTAATAAGTACGCGGTGGCCACGACGATTTAAAGCGGCCCCAATATAAGCAGTCAGCGTAGTTTTACCTACACCGCCCTTACCTGACATAATGGCTATAATTTTTCCCATAGCTACTCCTTTCTCTTATGTTTCTAAAATGGGTTACGGCCCTTTAGGACCTGTAACAGTATCATCAATATTCGTAGTCGTATTGCCACTATTTACGACATTACCACTCGTATTTATAGCACTATTCTGGCTACCAGTGGTCGTACTACCCGCAGTCGCTCCATTCGTTGTCGTAGCATTTCCATTGGCCCCTTCTTTGCCCGTATTAATGTGGAAATATTCTGCTAAAATATCTTTTACAATCGGACCAGCTGAACCAGCACCGAAGCTCCCTTGTTCTACCAAAGCTACGACTACAATGCGAGGTTTATCATATGGCGCATACGCCACGAACCAACCATGATCTCGGCCTGTCGAGTTTTCCGCAGTCCCTGTTTTACCAGCGATTTCAATCGGCCAACCTTTAAATAAAGACCCCGCCGTACCACCTTCAGCCGTAACGTCACGTAAGCCATTGCGAATTAAATCCATGACTGTTTTTGAAACTTGTAACACCCCAATTTTCTTAGGGCCAAAAATTTCTGCTGGCGTACCATCACTATTATCAACACGACTCACCACATACGGTTGATAGCGAATGCCGCCATTAGCCACTTCTGACATTAATACAGCCATCTGAATAGGCGTTACCAATGTAAAGGACTGGCCAATAGCCGCATCAAAGGTTTCCCCTAAATACCAATCTTGATCAAATACTTTTCGTTTATATTCAGGACTTGCTAAGTTACCGCTAGACTCACCATATAATTTAATACCGGTTTTTTCACCTAGACCAAATAACTTAGCAAAGCGGTCTAATTCTTCAATGCCTACACGATTACCCATTTCATAGAAATACACATTATCTGATTTAGCTAAAGCTGTATTAAAGTCAAGCCAGCCTAAGGCTTCTCCTTCTGCATTGCGTTTATCAATCAACCAATGGCGACCACTGTCAAAGATCATCTCATCAGGCGTAACCTTTTTTAACTCTAAGGCAGCTGCCCCCGTAACAATTTTAAAAGGTGATCCAGGGGGATATTCGCCAGAAATTACCTTATTATCAAAGGGATGATTAGGATCTGTATTTAACTGATTCCATTGAGCCGATGTAATCCCTCTAGCAAACCAGTTGGGATTAAAACCTGGTGCACTCACCATAGCCAATACAGCGCCCGTATTAGGGTCCATAGCAACTACAGCAGCCCCGCGAGCTGGAATGCCTTGCGCTCGTAACGAATTTAATTGATCCGTAACTGCTTTTTCAGCTGCCTTTTGTAAGGCTAAGTCTATTGTTAAATGAATATCACGACCAGGAATTGTATCTTTACGACCCACTTCAGCTACAGGACGACCAGTGGCATCAACTTCAACTTGCTTGCCCCCATCGGTACCACGTAATACATCGTCATACATTTTTTCCAAACCAGAACGGCCCAAAATCGTACCAGGACCGACTGATGTTTCAGGATTTTCTGCCTTAATCTCATTTAATTCTTCTTCACTTACTTCCCCTACATAGCCAAAAAGTTGTGAAGCCAAAGAATCATAAGGATAATAGCGCAACGGTTCTACTTCAATAGACACACCAGGTAACTCATGACGATGTTCTTCAATCATGGTCACACGGTCCATCGTAATATCCGTAGCTAAACGAATTGGTTCGTAGCCCCCTTTATGAGTGGCAATCTTATTTTGAATGGTTTCTGGCTTAATATTTAGTATCGTAGCCAAACGCTGTAATTCCGCAGGGTCAATATCTTTGCCAGTTGGCACAATAGACACAGTATATGCCGGACGAGAGCCCGCTACAATTTGCCCATTTCGATCATACATAACCCCACGCGCCGCAGTAACGGAAACCATGCGCAAGCGATTCCCTTCTGCCTTCGTATGATAGTATTCACCATCCATAATCTGAAGATAAAACAAGCGAATTACTAAAATGACAAAAATTGCCATTACTATATATACTAAGGCATCAAAACGGCCTTTTTTATTCTTTTTATATAATGCTTCAAGCACGCCGATGCCTCCTCACTAATATTTTACACTGATGTACTACCAAATATATTCGTCCTTCTCTTCCATATACCAGAGAATTTCATGCACCATAATGCCTATTAAGCCATTAAGCCACCATACAGGCCAGATGTGATGCCAAATATATGTGCCTATCAAAATATCTTCACGCCCTAACCAGAGCATACCAATACGCACTAACATATCAACAACAGTAGCTACTGAAACCCAAGCAAAGGTCACATACCATTGTTCCTCATATACACTATGTGACCAGATACTGATAAAATAGGCCACCGCAATATACGGGAAAAAGTGAAGACCAAACGCATTGGATATTAATATATCATGCACTAAGCCCCCTACAATAGCCGCCATCAAACCAATACGGCGCCCTCTAAGTAAGGCCAAGACAATGACCCATACTAAAATTAAATTAGGTATCCACCCTTGTCTAAATAGGACAGGCAATACACTCGCTTGGATGAGAAACGTAAAAATCCCCATGAGTATATAAATCATAGTTCTCATTGTTTCGTCGCTCCTTTGACACCTTCTACTTGGTCACGCTGTGTTTGCGGTACCAATTTAGGCGTTAAACTAGGCTTATCTAGCTCACCTTCTCGAGAACGAAGAATAACAAAGACTTCTTCTACATTTCGTAAATCTGCCGACAATTGTACGACTGCATTCTTAACAAAACCTTCGGAGTCATTGTCAATTCGTGCTACATGACCTACTAAAAGACCTTTTGGATAAATGCCACCATAGCCTGAAGTAATCAAAGTATCGCCATTTAATACGTCGCCATCACGAGCTACATTAACCAATAACGGCTCATCAGGATTACTACCATTGCCTTTAACAATAGACGCTACTCGAGATTCAGGTCGTTGTACAATAACCCCAATAGCTGTACGAGGGTCAAGAACCGTCTGTACACGAGCAGAATGGGTATATACATCACTGATAAAACCCACAACCCCACCAGGAATGACTACCGCCATATTTGGCGTAAGACCATCTTCACTGCCTCGATCAATGGTAAAGGTATTCGTCCAAGTACCAACATCACGAGTTACTACGGCAGCTGCTACCATATCAAATTGGGGATGGCTATTTTGAAATGACAACAACTGACGAAGGCGCATATTTTCAGCCACTACTTCATCATAATTTGTCACTTTTTGCTGTAATTGTGCATTTTCTTCACGAATTGTATCCATTTCCTTCGTACCATTAATTGCTGTATCAATCACAGCAATGCCGGTGTGAATAGATCCTAAAAAACGTGAAGCGCCATAAGTAAATGGCGTTGTAATTCGTTCAAACGTCACGGTTACATAGGGAATGCTCGTCCGTTGTTTCCAAGCATACCCTAAGAGGGCTAAAAACAAACAGCAAAGCCCTACCATAACGATTAACCGTCGTTCTGATGAAAACATTAGGCCCTTCCTTTCCGATTTTTAGAGGCAATAATAAAGCGTTCCATACGAGCAAATTCTTTAGAGGCTTCGCCTAGCCCTACAGCTACAGCAAACCCTGGTTCTGCTGGCACTTGCACGGGAATGCCCAATTCTTCACTCAAGCGTTGCCCCAGCCCTTCCATAAGGGCTGTAGCACCAGTTAAAATCATACCTCGTTCCATAATATCTGCCGCCAATTCTGGAGGCGTTTGTTCCACTACAGACTTAATCTCATCTACAATACGTTGTAACGTTTCCTGCATCACTTGATATACTTCTGACTTGCGAATTATAATCCGCTTCATAAGACCATTAGCAATATCTCGTCCTAAAAAGGACAGCTCAGCCTCTTCCTGTGGTGGCAAGGCTGTACCTAACTCTAATTTAATTTCTTCTACCGTTTCCACAGCCACCATAACAGAAAAGGTATTTTTAATATATTGTAAAATACTTTCATTAAAATCATGACCACCAATACGGGCAGAATGAGCAATTACCTTACCACCCAAGGCCATAACGCCAATATCCGTCGTACCCCCACCAATATCAACAGCCATACTACCACAAGCCTCAAACACAGGCAAATGACAGCCCAAAGCAGCGGCCACAGGCGCTTCTAACAAATATGCTTCACGAGCTCCTGCTTGAATAATAGCATCCGTCATAGCCCGTTTTTCCACATCGGTAATACCACAGGGAACGGCCATAATAACGCGCGTCCGCCCTACAGTACGAGATGCTTTATTCATAAAATGACGCAACATAGTCAACATAACACGATAGTCAACGATGAAGCCATCTCGCAAAGGTCTCATTTCATCAAGCATATCAGGGGTGCGCAATAACAAGCGTTCTGCATCAGCCCCTACGGCTACAATACCTTCTTGCTTAGTATCGGTAGCCACTAAGGATGGCTCCGATAAAACGACACCACGCCCCTGTACATGGATATGCGTATTCACTGTGCCTATATCTATACCTAAGTCTCGTCCTAATGACGAAAATATACGAATCATCTGCTTAGTCTCCTTACTTAACTCATCTCTTAATTATACTATTGCCCGTAAGGATAAATCAACCGACGACCACGGAGTTCTTCCCTTATAATAGTTCTTTTTCACACAAGCTTGTATAGATGCCATCACCAATAATTATATGATCCAATACAGGAATTCCCATTACTAAACCGGCTTCAATAAATACTTTGGTAATCGCTACATCATCCGCACTAGGTGTTGCCTCTCCTGACGGATGATTGTGAATTAATATCAAACTTGCCGCATTAGCCTGCAAAGCTTGGCGAAACACCGTGCGCTGCTCCGCCAAACTCCCAGTTAAACCACCTATAGAAATGGTAGCAAGCGTAATTAACTTATTTTTACAATTCAAAAACGCCGCACACACATGCTCTTCTTTTTCGTAACGCAAGCGTTCCATTACATACATAGCTACCGCTTTAGGATTACTAAAATCTTCATACGTTTGTTTTACTTTTAATTGTCCTAAACGCCGTCCCAATTCAATAGCGGCACACACTGTAACGGCCTTATCACAACCTATGCCTTTAATCGTTTGAAGCCCTTCTACAGTAATTTCATTAAGGCCGTAAGCACCATGCTGAACTGTATTCAAAACCTCTTTGGCTAATTCAAGCACCGAAGTCCCCCGTCGTCCTGTACGCAATAAAATAGCCAATAATTCCTCTATACTTACATTATGAGGCCCCATTTTTAAAAACTTTTCTCTCGGTTGTTGCCAAGGTTGCCACTCCCGTACACAACCAGTTATTACGCCACTCACCGTATACCATCTCCCTAATAAACGATTTAATCCCTATGCCTATAATTCGTTTAACTTTCTAGCCACCACTTCAACAGGCAAGCCTACCACATTCGTATATGATCCTTCAATACTTTTTACCAAGTATGCCCCTTGACCTTGAATACCATACGCCCCCGCTTTATCAAGGGGTTCTCCAGTAGCAACATAAGCTGCAATCTCTGACTTGGTTAATTCAAAGAAATACACCTTCGTTCGCACATGAAAGATTGCTTGTGACACCAACTGCCCAACATGATCATACTTGCAAAGAGCAACGCCCGTAACCACCTCATGAAAATCACCAGACAATTCTTCTAACATAGCGGTGGCCTCAGCAGAATCAACGGGCTTCCCCAATTTATGTTGCTTATGAACCACAATCGTATCTGCCCCTAATACAACATAACCTTCATTACTAGTAACTGCTGGTATAACAGCAGCTAATGCCTTCCCTAGAGCCTGTTGTTCCACTAATTCATAGGGCGACTCATATTGTTCATTATGCTCTTCATAAGTACTCTTAACGACCGTAAAGGGAATCCCTACTTGGTCTAATAATTCACGGCGCCGTGGTGAGCCAGATGCTAAATATAATTTCATCAGTTATCTTTACCCCCTATTAGCTTGTAAACTACAACGCGCAGTACCTACAAAGGTACTGCGCGCCTGTGTTATATTTCGTTCACACGAATATGTAATTACCAGTTTTTCATTACAAGGCTAGCTGTAATACGTTTTGTATCACGAGCAATCATAATTTCTTCGTTAGTAGGTACTACGAAGATTTTTACTTTGGAGCCTTCTACGCTAATTTCAGTTTCTTTACCACGAACATTGTTGCGTTCACGGTCAAGACGAGTGCCAAGGTATTCAAGACCATTACAGATAGCATCGCGGTTACCGATACCATTTTCACCGATACCAGCAGTAAATACGATAGCATCTACACCGCCCATAACAGCTGCGTACGCACCAATAGTGGAACGAACTTTGTAATGGAACATATCAAGAGCTAATTGAGCACGTTTGTTGCCTTCTTCAGCAGCTTCTTCAATAACACGGAAGTCATTGGATACACCAGAAATACCGAATACGCCAGATTTTTTATTCATAATAGCGTCGATTTCATGGTATGTCATATCCCATTTATCCATCAAGAATGGTACGATAGCTGGGTCAATATCACCACAACGAGTACCCATGATTAAACCAGATAATGGAGTGAAGCCCATGGAAGTGTCGATAGAACGACCAGCTTTGATGGCCGCCACACTGGAACCATTGCCAAGGTGACAAGAAATAATACGTAAATCACTCATGTGTTTACCCATTAATTCAGCTACACGTTGGGATACATATTTATGGCTAGTACCATGGAAACCATAACGACGAACACCTAATTCAGTGTATGCTTCATAAGGCAAACCATAAAGGAATGCTTCTGCAGGCATTGTCTGATGGAATGCTGTATCAAAAACAGCAACTTGTGGCACGCTTGGCATAATTGCTTCGCATGCTTCGATACCTTGAATATTTGGTGGGTTATGAAGAGGTGCAATTTTAGCACATTCCTGTAATGCTTCCATAACAGCAGGTGTAATTAACACGGAGTCAGCAAACTTTTCAGCACCATGAACCACACGATGGCCAACAGCATCAATTTCATCCATAGATGCGATTACGCCGTATTCTGCATCAATTAAAATATCAAGCAAAATTTTAAGTGCTTGTTTGTGGTCCAAAATAGGTTCTACGCGTTCTAACTTTTCAGCGTCTGGACGTTTGTGAGTAAAGATTGCATCATCAGCACCAATCTTTTCAAATTGTCCTTTAGCTAATACCGCTTCTTTGTCCATGTCAATAAGCTGGTATTTTAAGGAAGAACTACCACAGTTTACTACTAAAACATTCATTACTTATCCCTCTTTCTTAGTAATTTGAATTTTGCCTACCACAAAATCAGAAATCTGAGCACCCATCGTGCTATCAATTGGGTACTGATAGGTTATATTCCACAATACACCCTTATCTACAAACGTGTATTGAAAGAAACGAATTTTTGCTTTGTCAGACTTCAAAGTCGCATCAGCAGTAAACGCCGTTACACCATCAACAGACTTCATAGCCTCTGACCAAGTTAAGTTTTTGCCAAAACTTTTATCATAAAATTGCTTTGCTTCCATACCATAAGCTTGCGCTGTTGGTAATGGTTGCCCCACTTTTGGCGTAATAGCCTCAATGGATACTAGAAAATTCTTATCCGCTCCTAAATACGTAGTCACTGGATACCCTAATGCATTCTGCGAAGTATTAGGTTGTACGCCAATATCATAAGGTAAGGCAACGGTAATTTCTGAAGCCCCCGCCTTAATCACTTTGTGACCAAAACTATAGGAATCTAATGCATTATCACTGCCACAGCCACTCATAACGAGGACCATAAGAGCCATAAGACATACAGTGAACCATTTCTTCATATTATCCCTCGATTCAGTTTGTCTGTACAAATAATCACGTACGGTTAAATTATACCATTCTTTCTTAATCCTTGCACCTCTCTTTTTACACATATTCACTATTAGTTTTTTACATACAAACACTGTTATTCATAACGTTTAGTTATAGTCCCTAACAATTATAGTATCTATTCCTATAAAAGCCCATAAGCATAGCATTCTATGCTATAATAAGCATACCATAGTAACCAACTACACAATACTTTGCAAGTGAAACGCGAAAGGAGACACCTATGAAATGTATTGGCATTGTAGCGGAATATAATCCGTTTCACATCGGCCATGCCCATCAATTACAACAACTACGCCAAGCACATCCAGATGCCCTAATCATCATAGCTATGAGTGGCTCCTTTGTACAACGTGGTGAACCTGCTATTTTCAATAAATTTATACGCGCTCGTTGGGCCTTATTAAATGGCGCTAATGCAGTACTAGAACTGCCAACTATTTATGCAACGGCCAATGCCGAACGCTTTGCGGCTGGTGCAGTTCGGTTACTTGCATCAGTCGGAGCCACTGCTTTATCCTTTGGTTCTGAAACGACTGATTTAACTGCATTACAACAAATTGCCAACCTCAGTCACACCCCTGAAGTGCAAGCACATTGCCAGCAACGCCTGCAAGAAGGCTATTTCTATGGGGCCGCCTTACGCGATGCTATCGCTACAGTAGCCCCTAAAGCAGAACCAATCTTACAACACCCCAATGCTCTATTAGGCATTGAATATTTAAAGGCCTTAAAAACCTATCAATTAGACTTAGACGTCTATCTAGTGCAACGAGAAGGTGCCCATCATAATGCCAGTCTAACGTCCCCTTGGCCTTCAGGTTCTGCCTTACGACACCACTTATATACCGCTCAGACTACAAGAGAAGCTAACCATGAAGGTACAGATATGAATTTCTTACATAAGCTAACAGACTTTGTACCCACTAATATACAAAAGGACTATACGGAATTAGTATTACAAGGCGAATTGCTCGATCTCTCACGGTATGAAGATTTCTTACTCTATGAAAGTCGCCAACGCACTGCTGAGGACTTACAACAACTTTGTGATTTTAAAGAAGGCTTAGAAAATCGTTGGCCAAAAGCAAGTCAGGCCACTACTTGGAACGCAGCTCGAGAGCTTTTAAAATCAAAACGCTATTCCTATGCCCGTTTAAACCGAATGTCGGCATATACAATGCTGCAAATTGCCCAACAGCTCCAAGATGACGCTCATCAGCAAGGCCCTACCTATGCTCGTCTATTAGGCTTTACCAAAGAAGCCCGCCCTTGGTTACAGGCCAAGAACTTCACTATTCCAGTAGTACAAAAATGGGCCCCTTTCCTAAAGGAAGCGCAAGGGCTGACTGCCCAGCTAGCCCAACTAGATCAACGGGCCACAGACCTACAAGCCCTTTGTTTTAAACACCCCGCCAAGCGGTCGGGTGGCACTGATTACACCTTTACCCCTTGGTATATAATAAATACTCCATGACAAACCATGACAAAAAAGGCTGAACCTACAGTATCTATATTATCCTGTAGATTCAGCCTATTTTTTATGAAATTGTTACACTGTCCTCGCCATCTTGTTCTTTTACATTAACTCGCACCGTTTCCATGTGAGAGGTAGGAATATTTTTCCCTACATAATCAGCGCGAATTGGCAATTCTCTATGCCCTCTATCGACTAATACAGCTAATTGAATAGCTCGAGGCCGCCCCACTTCCATAAGTGCATTCAAGGCAGACCGAATCGTTCGCCCTGTATACAGCACATCATCTACCAAAATAACTAACTTACCAGTTGTGTCTAAGGTAAACGGTGGCCCTTCTTTGCCCGTTGTAGTGCGATCATCCCGATACATCGCTACATTAATAGTGGCTACTTCAATATGAACGCCTTCAATCGCTTCAATCTGAGCTTGTAAACGTTGCGCTAAATATATGCCACGGCGCTCAATCCCTAAAATCAAAGCATTATCTAAGCCTTTATTGCGTTCTAAAATTTCATGACTAATTCGACGAACAGCACGCATCATAGCCTGCTCATCCATAAGAACTCGTTTATCTTCCATAGCTAGCTCCTTATACATTATGAGTTTTGGCATACTCAAGACAAGCTAAAAAGTCCTCAGGCAATGGGGCTTCAAAATGAAGTTCCTTGCCAGTAATAGGATGCTTCACATCTAAACTATAGGAATGTAAGGCTTGCCCTTCAATAGGGAAATCCATTTTCCGATACCCGTAAAATGGATCATTAACTACAGGATGACCAATGTGAGCAAAATGCACACGAATCTGATGAGTTCGTCCTGTTTCAAGAACACATTCCACTAAAGTATGTTGCCCATACCGTTCTAATACTTTGAAATGAGTAATGGCTTCTTTACTATTTTCAAATACTACGGCCATTTTCATACGGTCCTTTGGATGACGTCCAATAGGTGCTTTAATGGTCCCCCGCTCTTCTACAATATTGCCTTGTACCAAGGCATAATAGGTGCGTGTTGCTGAATGAGCTTTTACCTGTTCAGCTAAGCCAATATGAGCTAAGTCATTTTTAGCCGCCATCATAACACCAGATGTATCTTTATCTAAGCGATGGACAATACCAGGACGAATTTCACCATTAATGCCGGATAAGTCCTTGCAATGAAATAGCAATGCATTAACTAAAGTGCCTGTATAATTTCCTACGGCAGGATGCACCACCATACCACGAGGTTTATTTACGATGATAATATCATGGTCCTCAAACAATATATCCAACGGAATATCTTCTGGTTTCACTTCTACAGACTGAGGCTTCGGTACTACAACCGTAATAAGAGCTTCACTAGCTAATTTTAAATTACTCTTGCCCACTTTATTATTAACCGTAACAGCCCCCGATTTAATTAATTGTTGTACATAACTACGAGAGCCTTCCATGAGAGATGTTAAAAATATATCTAATCGTTCCCCTTCTTTATCCGCCGGTACTACTACAGTAATAGTCTTACCTGGTTCGAAGTGAACATTCGTTACTAATTCATTATCCATTATGATTTCCTCCCTGAGGTGAACGCCAAATATGTATAGCCAATAAAGCAACGCCAACACAAATACCAATATCCGCTACATTAAAAATCGGCCAAATTCTAAAATCAAAAAAATCCACAACAGCCCCTATATGATATCGATCCCAAGCATTGCCTAAAGCACCACTAACTAACAAGGCCGTTCCTAATTGTGTCAACACACCACCAGTACGAATATATTGTCTGAAATACCAAAGTACAACAAGCAAGATAAGAACTATACATAAAAAAAACAGCCGTTGATTAGCTAGTATGCCAAATGCAGCGCCCTTATTTAAAATATAGGTCAAATGAAATACATTCGGAATCAAAGGTATCGATTGTCCCAATGTCATACTCTCTTGCACCCAACTTTTTGTTACTTGATCAATTACTAACCAAACAAGTCCAATAATTACATATATAATTGCCATTGATTATTCTCTTCCTTTTTAATAGTTTATTACTCTTTATTATACGGCTAAATAGGGAAACAAGGCAAATAAAAAAAGCCCTCTACTAGAGGGCTTTGGCATCCGTTGATTATTCAGCTGGATGAATAGTACCTACTGGGCATACAGATTCGCAAGAACCGCAGTCGATGCAAGTTTCGTTAATTTCGTATTTAAGTTCGCCTTCGCTAATAGCGCCTACTGGGCATACAGAAGCACAAGAACCACATTTAATACATTCGTCACCGATAACTCTCATTATTGGACACCTCCGCAAAATATACTAGATAATTTCTTGATTATCAATTCCTTAAGGAACTTACCTTAACTTTATATTCTCATTATGGCACGATTTTTCCATCTTGTCAAACTTATGGATAATGATTTCTTATTATTTTTATGCAAGTTTAAATGACTATTTTACATAGTAAATACGCTATTCTTTAAGTATTTGATAAATATTTTCAATACATTTTTTATTGATAAAAGAGTAAACCTACTCAATACTTGCATTCTCATTTAAGTTCAAAATAGCATAAAACAACAAATGAATTTTATTCTCATTTTTATAAATGTTTTTCGTATGCCAACCATACATCTATAAGATAAGGTTACGGTAATCATAGTTTATTATGCGATTATTTTTTGCCTTTAGGCGCTTTAGGTAATTTAATTTTAGGAAATGGTAAGCCCAATTCTTGGGATACTTCTTTTAGTTCGTCGTTAATCTCCCATACCAAATCTTGTAATTTATTAATCTTTTTGCGGCGATTATCAACTGTAACCTTACTATTAAAGAATACGCCTACGCCAGCTAACATTAATACGACAGCAATTAAAAACTGTGGGTCGTAAATAGTAGGTGTTTCGGTAAGAAAGGATAAAACCGTAGCGGCACCAATTAAAACAAAGGCGCTCAAGAGCGATGTAGTAGACGGATTCTGTGGTAATTTAGCTAACGTCTGCCATTCTTTTACACAAACGGCGCGCTGTTCAATTAATTCGCTCCTTCGATTAATTAAATCTTTTTTATTCATAACTAATCATTTTCCTTTTCCTCAGTCTGACTAATAATTTCTTGGAAGTACTCATCCACTGATTCACCATGCATAATAGCGTCTCTCCGTATGTATGAATACAATATAACATCTTCTTGTGGCACACAAATTCTATTAGGAACAAATTGACTTAAAGCATCAAAAAAAGCTTTGTCTGCTTTCATAATAACTCGTCCATTTTTAACTTTTTTTCCATTAACAATAGAATAAATTAATGCCCATGCTGGTCTATTATCTGAACTTGAACATTTACGATATTTGTACCTTAATTTAAATTTACTAATGAATTCTGTTTTATGTAAAAATACACCATCAATCATAGTATATGGAATTTCCATTTTTTTTGTACTAAATAAAAACTTCTCTATAATCACGAGTTTATCATCTAATAATTTATATGTATATTGAGCTATTGCAGTTTTTAAAATAACAAATAAAGCTACCAACTCAACAAAATATTCATCTAATATAATAACTCCTTTAGCCATGCTGCGGCTAGTTGTCCATCCTATGGCAACTAATAAAGCTATAACAAATAAACTGACAACAAATGTTGCTTTATTACTTCGTTTTGAACTTTCTTGATAAATTACTTTCATTATAAAAACTCCTGTCAAACTGACATAAGGATACTTTTTCTCCCCTCATATAAGAGACAATGTAAAACAAATTAAAAATCAAATAAAACTAAAAAAATATTGGAGCAGTACTTATTGCACTACCCCAATATTCATTCATAAATATTTAATAAATTGACTTCACTAAATATTTTAATTTATTCTTATTGACCTGGGAAGAAAGGCCATACCATTGGAATTACAATAAGGCTTACAATGAAACACACAATAATCAATGGTACCCCAGCTTTTACGTAGTCCATGAATTTGTATTGACCAGGACCAAGTACTAATGTATTTGGAGGTGTACCTACAGGTGTACCGAATGCACAAGATGCAGCAACACCGATAGCCATTAATACGGCATGAGGGTCAGCACCCATACCTCTTGCAATAGCGATACCAATTGGTGCTAACAATGCACAAGATGCAGTGTTAGACATAAATTGAGTCATAATACAAGATAATAAGAATAAAACACCTGTCGCAAAGTAAGGGCTAGGGTCAGAACCCATAACGCCAAGAACGGCATTAGCAATTAATTGACCAGCACCGGATTTATCCATAGCACCAGCTACAGGCATCATACCTGCGAATAAGAAGATTGTTACCCAGTCAATAGAAGTATAAGCTTGTTTTTCTTTTAAGCAACCAGTTAATACACAAGCAATAGCACCCATAACAGCTACTAAGCTCAATGGTAAGTTAATACCAAAGTATGTTTTTAAAGGATCGCCTAAAATCATTAACAAGATAACTGCACCAAGAATTAAACCGGAGTATAATTGTTTCTTAGGATCATTAGATACTTCATCAGCAGATACTTCTTGTTCTACTTCAACATCACCAGTAATTTCATGTTTAGGTAAGAAATATTTACCAATAAACATCATGAAAGCAATAGTAGCAACTGTTAAAGGAACACCAATCCAAGCAAATTCAAAGAAGCCGAATTGAGGAATGCCCGCTTTAGCTAAAGCACCATTAACGATAATGTTTGGAGGTGTACCAACCATTGTGATGATACCACCGATACCAGCAGCAAATGCTAATGGCATTAACTGACGGCTTGCAGGAATATTAGCAACAGAACAAATACCAACAACTACTGGCAATAAAGCAGCTGCTGTACCAGTGTTAGATAAGAATGCAGACATAACTGCAGTTACTGTCATAATAGCAAACATTAAACCATTTTCACTAGTACCTGCTTTAGATACTACTGTTTCACCAATTTTTTGAGCAAGCCCTGTGTAGAACATGGCCCCACCAACTACGAACATACCAGCAAATAATACTACGGTACTATCAGATAAACCTGAAAAAGCTTCTTTACTACTAATAATCCCCATTAAACATAATGTAATGGCCCCACCAATAGAGGTGATTGCTAGTGGAATAATTTCAGTAACAAAGAAAATCGCCATAACAGCGAGCACGATCAAAGTTTGTACTGCAACATCCATATTAGTCATCTCCTTTTAATACTTCAATAAAAAGTATTGAAATTAATAGGATTTCTTATTTTATGTACATAGCATACTAGCTATATAATATACCCTTACACTAACGCATCATAAATAATATAAAATACCAATAACAATTAAAATTGAAATTGCCATTGCAATTGTTACATAAATTCCTTCCTTAGTACAAGGATACCCATAAAATAAAAGTTCACTGATAAAACCACGCCGATTAAAAAATGAATATTTTGTTCGCCTACGAAACCAACGAGCTTTACGTTCATTCCCTATAATCAACGCAGTAACAAAAAAAACAATAAGAGCCCACACGAAACTAATCAAAATTTTCAATTCTATGGAGAACAAATCAAAATCACCTCTACATTAACAATATATAAATGCAATACGATTTATCGATATAAGTTTTGCTATATCCCCAAAGAATACTTCGAGCAGAACCTTATTGTCAAAGTATACTTCACAATTACTGTAAATCGACAAGTATAGGCTATAACTGGGGGCTACTAGCCCCCACTATAGCTACTAAAGATTATTAAATTTTAACGAGTTGCCATCATAGCAAGCATAGTACCAGCTGCTACAGCTGTACCAATAACGCCCGCAACGTTTGGACCCATAGCATGCATCAACAAGAAGTTAGCAGGGTTAGCTTTAGCCCCTACAACCTGAGATACACGCGCTGCCATTGGAACGGCAGATACACCAGCGGAACCGATAAGTGGATTTGTTTTACCACCATCAAGTTTAGACATAAGTTTGCCGAACAATACGCCACCAGCAGTACCTGCGATGAACGCAACTAAACCGAGAGCAATAATTTTAATTGTATCAAAAGTTAAGAAGTGTTCAGCATTCATTGTAAGACCAGTACCAGTTGCTAAGAAAATAGTAACGATATTGATCAATGCATTCTGAGAAGTATCGGATAAACGATCTGTTACACCAGATTCACGGAATAAGTTACCTAACATTAACATACCTAATAAGGAAGTGATGGATGGTAACAATAAAGAAATGAAAATAGTTGCAACAATTGGGAACACGATTTTTTCAAAACGTGTTACTTCACGAAGCTGTTCCATTACGATTTCACGTTCTTTTTGAGTCGTGAACAATTTCATAATTGGAGGTTGAATCAATGGTACCAAGGACATGTAAGAATAGGCCGCTACGGCAATAGCACCTAATAATTCAGGCGCTAATTTAGTCGCAAGGTAAATTGATGTAGGACCATCGGCACCACCAATAATACCAATTGCTGCTGCTTGTGGAGCTGTAAAGCCAATCATCATTGCACCAGCTAAGGCAATAAATACACCAATTTGAGCTGCAGCCCCTAAGAACAATGTTTTAGGGTTTGCAATCAATGGACCGAAGTCAGTCATTGCACCAACACCTAAGAAAATAAGTGGAGGGAAGATTTCATGAGAAACCCCGGCGCTGATAAGAGCCATAACCCCTTCTTCAAAACCATTGCGAGGGATATTAGCAAGAATACAGCCAAATGCGATTGGAGAAAGTAGTAATGGTTCGAACTCTTTAACAAATGCCATGTACAATAATAGTAAGCCTACTAAAATCATAATTGCATTACCAGTATTAAAGTTTACAAACCCACTATCTGTCCAAACCGAAGAGACCGCTACGATAAATGCATCCATGTGGATCCCCTTTCATATCGAGAACAAAAATAATGATTCAATCAATATTTCACTACAAATTAACTATTAGCCAAATACAACCATGTCTTCGCCAGTGGATACTGTTTGGTTAGCAGATACACGTACTTCAGCGATAGTACCATCTTGTGGAGCAGCGATTTCGTTCTGCATTTTCATAGCTTCAAGAACTAATAAAGTTTCGCCTTTTTTAACTGCTTGACCAGCAGAAACGTTTACAGATAAGATTTTACCTGGCATTGGAGCTTTAACAGTAATTGCGCCAGCTGCTACTGGAGCTGCTGCTTTAGGTGCTGGAGCTGCTGCAGGTGCTGGAGCTGGAGCTGCTTTAGGAGCAGGAGCTGCTGCAGGTGCTGGAGCTGCCGCTGCACCAGTTGCTTTTACTTCATTAACTTCAACATCATATACAGTACCATTTACAGTAACGTTAAATTTTTTCATTTTATAATCCTCCAAACTAAAATTTAATGCAATATGTTCCTTCTTCTTAGCATATTACAATTAACGACTCATGCGCAAACGACCGTCCAATTTCCAGTTATGATTATTAATACTTGGACGAATACTAGCGATCTGATCAACCGAGTAGCCCATAGCGCTAATGGCACTGGCAATAACAGCAACTAACTCATCATTTAGTTTACTGTTACCGGCGTTCTTCTCTGCCTTGCTCATGTTTACACCTCCTAGATTTGACTAAATTCTACCACTTAGTCTGCCATCTAGTCTCCAATTGCGACTTGTTTCGCTTGGACGAATTGATGCAATTTGATCTGATGAGTAACCCATAGCTACGATGGCTCCTGTAATAGCTGCTACTACAGGTTCATCATTGGCTACCACTGGCGCTGCTGCAGTCACAGGAGCAGCGGCTGGTGCTACGTTCACTGGCTCTTTAGGCTTTTTTTTTGTAGGGTCTAATTTATGGATAATTACCATCAATAAACCTAACGCAGCCAATACAGCAAATACAACAGTCATATTGATTGCCATAAATAGCCAAGGGCTAATAGTACCTTCGTTTCCTCCCATAATAAATTCCTCTTTCTAATTAATACAAAGAATAAGAATTGTGATACTCCAAATCAAAAACTAAGTTTTACCTACTAACAATTATAATGGAATATTACCATGTTTTTTAGGTGCCCGAGCTTCACGTTTGCTTGCAAGCATAGCGAGTGCATTGATTACTGCTGGGCGAGTAGCTTTTGGTTCGATAACAGCATCAACGAAACCACGTTCTGCTGCTTTGTATGGTGTAGCAAATTCTTCTACATATTTTGCAGTTTTTTCATCTTTATCTTCGTCTTTTTTGAAGATGATGTTAGCAGCCCCTGCTGGGCCCATTACTGCGATTTCAGAAGTTGGCCATGCATATACTTGGTCAGCACCGAGGTCTTGAGAACACATAGCGAGATAAGAACCACCGTATGCTTTACGAGTAATAACCGTAATCTTAGGCACTGTTGCTTCAGAGTACGCATATAGCATTTTAGCACCATGACGAATGATGCCGCCCCATTCTTGGTTAGTACCAGGCAAGAAGCCAGGAACGTCAACAAAGTTAACGATTGGGATATTGAATGCATCACAGAAACGGATAAAACGGGATGATTTATCGGATGCATTAATATCAAGACAACCAGCCATAACTTTTGGTTGGTTAGCAATAATACCAACGCTTTGACCATCAAAACGTGCGAAGCAAGTGATGATGTTTGTTGCATAGAATGGTTGTACTTCATAGTATTCACCATTATCTACAACAGCAGCGATAACTTCTAACATGTCATAAGGCATGTTGCTGTTATCTGGTAATAAAGTATTAAGCTGATCTGCTTCACGAGCAGGGTCATCACCAGTGTCAACAAGAGGAACATCTTCCATGTTGTTGCTTGGTAAGAAGCTTAATAAGTAACGAATTTGTTGCAAGCAATCATCTTCGTCTTCAGCAGCAAAGTGAGCTACACCAGATACACTGTTGTGAGCCATTGCACCACCAAGAGCTTCAGCTGTAACATCTTCTGCTGTTACAGATTTGATTACTGCAGGACCAGTAATGAACATCTGGGAAGTATTTTTTACCATGTAGATAAAGTCTGTTAATGCAGGGGAATAAACTGCACCACCAGCACAAGGTCCCATGATAACAGAAATCTGAGGAATTACACCAGAAGCATTGGTATTTTCAAAGAAGATTTTACCATAGCCTGCTAATGCATCAACAGCTTCCTGAATACGAGCCCCGCCGGAATCATTGATACCGATGATAGGAGCACCCATTTTCATTGCTAGGCGTTGTACTTTTACGATTTTTGCAGCGTGCATTTCACCAAGGGAACCACCTTCTACAGTGAAGTCCTGAGCGAATGCATACACTAAACGGCCATCGATAGTACCAAAACCAGTTACTACACCTTCACCAGGAAGTTCTTTTTTATCCTGGCCGAAGTTTACACAACGATGTTTAACAAATTGATCTAATTCAACGAAACTATTTTCGTCAAATAACTTAGCGATACGTTCGCGAGCTGTCATTTTGCCTTTGCTATGTTGCGAAGCAATACGTTTTTCGCCACCGCCGAGTTTTACAACTTCTAACTTCTTGTGTAACAACTCAATCTTTTCTTGGACTGTTGCCATTACTACACCTCCATAAAGTTTTTATATAAATTAATTATATATCTTATATTACTTCATTCTCTGACAAAGTTCAAGAAGAACACCGCCAGTTGCTTTAGGATGAATGAAAGCAATAGCAGATCCGCCAGCACCGTAACGAGGTTTTTCGTCGATCATGCGAATGCCTTTAGCCATTAAATCAGCAATTGCGTTTTCAATGTTATCTACACGAAGTGCAACGTGTTGAATACCATTACGGCCGCCATTTTTTTCAATGAATTTGCCGATAGGACCATCTGGAGTTGTAGATTCTAAGAATTCTAATTCAGCATCGCCACATGGGAAGAAGCTTACTTTTACTTTTTGTTCTTCAACAATTTCATCTTCAGGAAGATGTTCCATACCTAGTGCATTTTTGTAAAATTCTTTTGTAGATGCTAAATCAGTAACACCAATACCGATGTGATCAACATTTAATACTTTGAATGCCATAATAAAAATCTCCTTTTTTTCAACTGATAGGCCATTACGCTCTTAATCAATTAAATTTTTAATACATCGCCCAATACTTTATTCACCACTGTATATGGATCATTTTCACGCTGATTAACAGCGTTTACTTGGGCTGTAAAGTCGTCACTAGCAACAACGACATCAGCTACACGTCGGCCGATTTGTTCATTAATCATCGCTATAATTTCATCACGAGTTCTGTCTTTACGACGAACAGCTAATTCTTCGCTATCTTCAAGGAACTCAAAATGTTCATCTAAAGCTTCTACTAATTCATCAACACCAACGTCTTTACTTGCGATAGTTCGTTTAATTGGAGGACGCCATTGTAACTCACGAGAGTCTAAATCTAGCATCATTTCAATTTCTACGTTTAACTTATCGCAGCCATCACGGTCAGCTTTATTAATTGCGAATACATCGCCAATTTCTAAAATACCAGCCTTAATAGCCTGAATATCATCACCAAGACCAGGAACGAGTACAACTAAAGTGCTATCTGCATTTTTTACAATATCAACTTCAGATTGCCCTACCCCTACAGTCTCAATAATAACTAAATCCATGCCAAATGCATCCATCAATTTGACAACATCAGAGGTTTTCTTAGATAAACCACCTAAGCTGCCACGAGTACCCATACTACGAATAAATACATTTTCATTAAGAGTTAAGTCATTCATTCGAATACGGTCACCCAAGATGGCACCACCTGAAAACGGACTGGTCGGATCCACCGCAACGATACCGATTTTTTTACCTTGCTGTAAATATTGTTTAACAACTTTATCAGTCAAGGTACTTTTACCAGCACCAGGGGCACCAGTAATCCCTAAAATACGAGCTCGGCCCGTTTTAGGATAAATCGCTCTCATAATGTCAATTGCGTTATCATATTCGCTTTCGACTGCAGTTATGGCTCGCGCCAAGGCCAGTCGGGAACCATTTAAAAGTTCTTGGACTAAATCCATGGGGTTCACCGCCTTCTTAGTATAGTGGCAGGCTCAGACTTTAGATAATCCGAGCCTGCTCCTAAAAGTTATTATTTTACGTTAGCTTTAATAAATTCTACAACATCGCCTGTTGGAGTGCCTGGTGTAAATACAGCTGCTACGCCAGCTTCTTTAAGGCCTGGGATATCAGCATCAGGAATTACGCCGCCGCCAACAACAAGTACGTCGCCCATACCTTTTTCTTTTAACATGTTAACAATTTTAGGGAACAATGTATTGTGAGCGCCAGAGAGAAGGCTTAATGCAACTACATTAACGTCTTCAGACAAAGCAGCTTCAACAATTTGTTCTGGAGTCTGACGAAGACCAGTATAAATTACTTCAAAACCTGCATCGCGAAGTGCGCGAGCTACTACTTTGGCACCACGGTCATGACCATCAAGACCTGGTTTTGCTACTAATACACGAATACGTTTTTCTGCCATGATATATTACCTCCGAACTAATCGTTACGCTATCTTATCTTTATCTAGAAATTATAACGTGGAATGAGCTTGGTATTCACCAAATACTTCACGTAATACGTTACAAATTTCACCCAATGTTGCATAAGTACGAACTGCATCAAGAATTAATGGCATAAGGTTAACATTTTCATCTTGTGCCCCTTCTTTAAGTGCTGCCAATGCTTTTTCTACTGCAGCGTTATCGCGTTCTTCGCGAACTTTCTGAGTTTTCTTAGCTTGGTTAACACCTACGGAAGCATCTACACGAAGAAGACCTTCAACTGGTTTTTCTTCAACCTGGAATTTGTTAACCCCTACGATTGTACGGAGACCAGATTCAACTTCCATCTGCCATTTGTATGCAGATTCTTGAATTTCTTTCTGAATGTAACCTTTTTCAATAGCTACTACAGCGCCGCCCATTTCGTCGATTTTGCGAATGTATTCAGCAGCTTCATCATAAATAGCATTAGTCATAGCTTCTACATAGTAGGAACCGCCCAATGGGTCGATTACGTCAGCTAAACCGGATTCGTAAGCAACGATTTGTTGTGTACGAAGAGCAACCTGTACGGAAGCTTCTGTAGGAAGTGCTAACGCTTCGTCACGGGAGTTAGTATGTAAGGACTGAGTACCACCCATTACAGCAGCAGCAGTTTGCAATGCTACACGAACGATGTTGTTGTCAACTTGTTGTGCAGTAAGCATGGAACCAGCTGTTTGAGTATGTACACGAAGCATCATGGATTTAGCTTTTTTAGCACCAAAGCGTTCTTTCATGATAGTAGCCCATAAACGACGGGATGCACGGAATTTAGCAACTTCTTCAAGTACGTTGTTGTGAGCGTTCCAGAAGAAGGATAAACGACCTGCGAATGCGTCAACGTCTAAGCCAGCTTTTAAAGCAGCTTCTACGTATGCGATACCGTCAGCAATTGTAAATGCGATTTCCTGAGCAGCTGTGGAACCAGCTTCACGGATATGGTAACCGGAAATGGAGATTGTATTCCATTTTGGTACGTTCTGAGAGCAATATTCGAAAATATTAGTGATCAAACGCATGGATGGTTTTGGAGGGAAAATGTAAGTCCCACGAGCAGCATATTCTTTAAGAATATCGTTCTGGATAGTACCCATCAATGCGGAAGCAGGTACGCCTTGTTTTTCAGCAACTGCAATGTACATAGCAAGAAGTACAGATGCAGGAGCATTGATTGTCATGGAAGTGGAAACTTTACCAAGGTCGATGCCGTCGAAAAGAATTTCCATATCTTTCAAGGAGTCAATAGCTACCCCTACTTTACCAACTTCGCCTTCTGCCATAGCATCGTCGGAGTCATAACCAATCTGAGTTGGTAAGTCGAATGCACAGCTAAGACCAGTTGCACCAGATTCGATAAGGTAACGATAACGTTTGTTGGATTCTTCAGCAGTAGCGAAACCAGCGTACATACGCATTGTCCAGAAACGACCACGGTACATTGTAGGTTGTACACCACGAGTATAAGGGAATTCACCAGGGAACCCTAAATCTCTTTCATAGTCGAAACCTTCAATATCGATTGGAGTATATAAACGGTTGTACTGTAAGTTTTTGCGTTCTGGGAATTTCGCAATTTTTTCATTAACTTCTGCCTCATATTTGGCAAGATTAGCTTTTAGAGCTTCGTTAGCCATAGTTTTCATCATCCTCCTAAAAATACCTTATTTCTTCATGCTTCCTGTGTCTAGGAAACGTTTATGCCAAGAAAGAGCTTCATCAAGCAACATTGGTGTATGGGCGTGCTTAGTTGCCACCAAGGCTCTTTCGAGGTAGTCTTCTAACATTGGTTTATATTCTGGATTAGCACAGTTTTTAATAATCAAACGTGCGCGTTCTTCCGGAGCTAAACCACGGCAATCAGCAATGCCTTGTTCAGTACAGAATATCATTACATCATGTTCTGTATGGTCAATGTGAGAACACATTGGAACAACAGAGCTAATAGCACCATCTTTGGCCACAGAATTTGTACAGAAAATGGAGATATATGCGTTTCTAGCGAAGTCACCAGAACCACCGATACCATTCATCATCTTAGTACCCATAATGTGAGTGGAGTTTACATTACCAAAGATATCAAATTCAATCGCTGTATTCATAGCAATAACACCAAGACGGCGTGCTAATTCAGGACTGTTCGAAATTTCTTGCGGACGAAGAATAATTTTCTTCGAGTACAAATCAACGTTGTCATAAAAACGTTTTAAGCCATCAGGAGAAGGCGATAGAGCGGTCCCTGAGCAAACTTCTACTTTACCAGCATCAATAAGGTCAAACATACCATCTTGAATTACTTCAGTAAAGATAGATAAATTAGTGAATGGGCCTTGAGCTAGACCAGTGATTACTGCATTTGCTACAGAACCTACACCAGATTGTAATGGTAATAAATTCTTAGGCAAACGACCATGTTTAATTTCATTCTGGAAGAATTCAATTAAATGTTGGCTCATTGCTTTAGCATCATCATCGATTGGTGCTAATGGGCGAGTTTTGTCAGTAATGTCACATGGAACAATTGCTACAATTTTTTCAGGATCACAAGGGATGTATGGAGTCCCTACACGGTTGCCAGCACCAGTAATTGGTAATGCTTGGCGATATGGTGGATCCAAAGGTTCGTAGATGTCATGCATACCTACTAGGCTCATAGGTTGAGATACATTGACTTCAACGATAACTTTTTTAGCTTTGTTTACAAATGTTGGTGTATTACCAACGGAAGTGGATGGAATAATACCACCATCTTCACGGATGCATACAGCTTCAACAATTGCTACATCACAGTCGCCATAGAATCCATAGCGAACATTTTGAGCAGTTTGGCTAAGATGCATATCGCTATAACGAACTTTACCAGCGTTAAGAGCTTTACGCATATCCCCATTTGTTTGATATGGGAATCGGCGGCCAATACCATCGACACGAGCAAGTGCACCGTCCGCTTCATCACCTACTGAAGCACCTGTCCATAAGTCGATTTTGAATGGATCGCTTTCCATTCGTTTTGCCAAAGCTAAAGGAACTGCTTTTGGATAACCAGAAGGGGTAAATCCACTGATACCCACATGGTCACCAGGGTTGATCAACAAAGCGGCTTCTTCTGCAGTCTTAATCTTTGCTTGAAGAGCACTACCTTGTACTCGATCCAGGATGTTAATCATCGCTACCATCTCCTTTTTAAAGTTTGAATGACATTAAATTGTACTTCCGCATTCCAACACTTATATATATTCGACAAAAGATTAAAATATCCTCTTTTTTTGTGAATATTTTTTTATTTTTACCAACAATTTACTGTATCGAAAAACTTCTCTTTTATCGACATATTTAGATATTGTCTAGAAAGTTATACTTCAAACTATGGCTAATATTAGAAGAATTATATTCCTTTGTCAACCAATATGCATAAACGGTATTTCATACGCAAAGAAAATAGGTATCATGAATTAATCTCATGATACCTACCTTTTTTCATGTTCATTTGTTAACTTTCACGTTTCGTAAAAGGTTTTCAAATATCTACTTCATCACATTTTAATATATGACTAACTATTTTTCTTATATGTATATAATACGGCCGATGCCCAACCTAAAAGTTGCCAAAAAATAACGGATACTTGGTGACTAAATAAATCATGATCAAATAAGCCACTTATGGTAACCCCTACTACTACGGCACCCATGCCATATTTCACAATATTACTGATTGTCGCTTTAGGTAAGCGTAGGGCATAGGCAGCATGACCATATATAGCACTAAAGTAAAATAGCGCTCCCGGAATCCCTATTTCAGCTAACACATTTAAAAACATGTTATGGGCATGATAAATTATCACGTCAGGCGCCTGTATATAATAGTTGTAATCAGGATATACAAACCAAAAAGCATCCCAACCAATGCCAAGAATTGGATATTCTACAATCATATAAGTCGTACTATCCCACAAAGCCCAACGCAATACAGCCGATGTGTCATTGCCATCAAAGAGTGACCACAGCCTAGAAGCTACTTCACCATGATAGAAAAACAAAATAGCAGGAATAGCCAATAAACTCAATAATAATCGCCGATCTATTACAATCCCCCAATATACCACAACACAGGCAAAACTAATCCAAATAGCCCGCGAATAGGTTAAAGTCATACATATGAGGAAAAATAAAGCTAAGGGCACCATCCAAGCCAATAAGCGCCACCGTTTTTCTTTTAAACCTTGAAAAATACCAGTTCCCGCTATGGATAACACGATTAATAGGTACTCACCAAATAGATTTGGATTTTGCAAAGTACCAAACATACGACGTTTCAAAAGAGGAAAATGCTTGGCATCAACCCACTCTTGCAACAAATCCATAGACATGGTCATATACTGATATACCGCCACAAGGCAAACAATAAAGGCTGACCATACAAAAATACGCAAGAACGTCCGCCATTGCTCTGGCTCGCGCAAATAGCGATAAGTAAGGAAATAAATGGCCCCATACATCCCTACATTATATAGCCAACTATAAAAGGTAAACTCAGGTCGACTAGAGGCTAAGGACGAGAGTAAACTCCACCCCATAAACCCCAAAACGCACCACTGTAACCAAGAGGCCGGTTTAGATAAAGGCCGATATTTTACGGTATCCCAAATGCTAAGCACTAGCGCTAAGACAACTAAAATATCACCTAAGAGCGGATGTAACGGCATTACTAAAATAATGGCATATAAGAGCCTTGTAATATACTGTTTTAAATCGTGACCTCTACTGAGGCTAATCGCTTCAGGCATATTATAACACCCTTACTGAGCGGCTAACCATTGCTCAGCTTCCCCTAAAATATACAAGGAACCAGCTACTACAATAATATCCCCAGATTTTGTAGTTTTCATAGCTTGGTCTAACCCAGCTGTCACTGAGCTAGCCGTTGTAACGGCACTGCTAATATAACTCGCTAATTCTTCTGGCGTGCAAGACCGTGGTGTTGGGGCTGGCACAGCAATTACTGTATCCTTTGGCGCCACCAATTCATCCACAACGGCTTGTACTTCTTTATCTGCTAAAACGGCTAATACCATCGTCTTTGGTGTATCTTTAAATAATTCTTTATAGGTCAACTGAAACGCTTCAGCTCCATTCGCATTATGGGCTCCATCAAAGATAAAAATACGGTCCAAACGTTTTACAATCTCAAAACGACCAGCCCATTTAGCCCGAGCTAAGCCTTCGCGCAAAGTTTCTTCACTAATAGACTTGTCTTTTTTCATAAGAACGCGCAAAGCTGCCGTAGCACAGGCTAAATTAACAGCCTGATGAACCCCAGCTAATGTGGTAAAGAGCATATCTTTATGCCCCGCTGTATCCTCTAAGGTAATCATCTGACCTTCTGGCATAGCACTGCGGCTCTTAATTGAAAAGTCTTCGTTAAATACAAATATTGGCGATTTTAATTCCTTAGCCTTTGTACGAATCACTTCTAAAGCACTACTTTGAGCCGCGGTAACAACAGGCACTTTAGGTTTAATAA
Organism: Veillonella intestinalis; assembly: GCF_943193155.1. GTDB lineage: Bacteria > Bacillota > Negativicutes > Veillonellales > Veillonellaceae > Veillonella_A > Veillonella_A intestinalis. The sequence continues at coordinate 281,577 of NZ_CALPDB010000002.1, forward strand.
TACCCGCTTTATGAGTAGCAATTTCTTCTACAGTATTACCACAATATGCTTGATGATCAATCGTAACATTGGTAATTACCGATACTTCTGGTACTACCACATTAGTAGAGTCTAATAGACCGCCAAGGCCCACTTCAATAACAGCATAATCTACCCCTTGTTCACGGAAGAATAAGAAAGCCGCTGCCGTCAACACTTCAAATTGCGTTGGAGGCTCTAAACCCTCATCAACCAACTTCGTAACTACCTTAGCAACATTAGCAATTAATTCACCAAATGCCGCTTCGGTAATAGAGCGACCATTAACACAAATCCGTTCTGTATAACTAATCAAATGAGGTGACGTAAAACGACCTACACGGCGACCACTATAAGTTAATACCGAGTCTACCAAAGCCGTTACTGACCCCTTGCCATTAGTTCCTGTAATATGAATTGTTTTATATGCGGTTTCCGGATTGTCCATGGCCTGTAAGAGCGCTTTAATGCGCTCTAAGCCAGGTTTAATTCCAAAGGGTACACAACTATCTAAATAGGCTACTGCCTCTGCATATGTCATGCTGTCCTCCTATAAGGTCTTAAGAAATTCTTCGCGTTCCATTACAGCTTGCTGTTTTTGTTTATATTCAGCTAATTTAGCTTCTTCTTTGGCTACTACATCAGCAGGCGCTTTGGCTACGAAACCAGGATTGCCTAATTTGCCTTCTAAACGAGCAATTTCCTTTTTCAAGGTTTCTTTTTCTTTCGTTAAACGTTCACGTTCTTTCGTTACATCAATTAAATCTTTAAGTAACAAGTATACTTCAAGACCATTAACAACTGTAACAGTGGCATTTTCAGGTTTTGCCTCATCAGCGCCTAATACAGTGACTGTTTCAGCCCAACCAAGGGTTTTAAAGTAATCTTGGTGATGATTTACTACATCCCGTAAACTTTCATCAGTAAGCGCTAAAATTACGGCACTACGTTTACCCATTGGCACATTCATTTCAGCACGCATATTACGAATCCCTTTAATAGCATCCATCATAACGTTCATCTGCGCCGCGCTAGTACTTTGGTCTCCAAATGGTAAAGCACTTGGCCATGGAGCTACTACAATGCTTTCACCTTCATGTGGTAAGTGCTGCCAAATATGCTCAGTAACGAATGGCATAAATGGATGTAACAATTCAAGCATATGACGTAAAATCGTAACCAATAAGTATTGTACTACGGCACGGTCACGGCCGCCTTCTTTATTGTAAAGACGAGGTTTTGCCAATTCGATGAACCAGTCACAATAGCTATTCCAAATAAAATCATATACAGCAGAAGCCGCTTCACCTAATTCAAATTTATCAAGGTTAGCTGTAATAGATGCTACCGCTTTATTATAGGTATCAATAATCCAACGATCGGCTAAAGTCAAGTCTTCTTCTTGTGGCACAAAGTTAGGATCATAATTATCTAAATTCATAAGAACAAATTTAGACGCGTTCCAAATCTTATTAGCGAAGTTGCGATTGGCTTCTACTCGTTCCATATAGAAACGCATATCATTGCCTGGCGTATTACCCGTTACCAAGGTGAAACGCAACGCATCAGCACCGTATTCATTAATTACATCTAATGGATTGATACCATTGCCCAAAGATTTACTCATTTTACGCCCTTGGCTATCACGCACTAGACCATGAATAAATACATGTTTAAATGGAATTTCTTTTTTAAATTCAAGGCCCATAAAAATCATACGAGCTACCCAGAAGAAGATAATATCGTAACCAGTTACTAATACGCTAGTTGGATACCAATGTTCCAATTCCTTAGTTTCTTCAGGCCAGCCCATAGTAGCAAATGGCCACATAGCGGAACTAAACCAAGTATCCAATACATCTTCATCTTGATGTACATGGCCACCACATTTAGGACATACATCAATATCTTCACGAGATACAGTGATTTCACCACAATCGTCACAATACCAAGCAGGAATGCGATGACCCCACCATAATTGACGAGAAATACACCAATCACGAATACCATCAAGCCAGTTTGTATATGTCTTAGTAAAACGTTCTGGGACGAATTCAATGTTTTTATCTTGTACTACTTTAAGTGCTGGTTCTGCAATTGGTCCCATTTTTACAAACCATTGTTTAGACACTAATGGCTCTACAATGGTATTACAACGGGAACAATGACCTACGCTATGATCATGTTCTTCAATCTTAGTTAATAAACCTAACTCTTTTAATTCTGCCACCACTTGCTTACGAGCTGCTTCTCGAGTTAAGCCTTCAAAATGACCAGCTTCACTGTTCATAGTGCCGTCAAGGTTCATAACAATAATCGTCTGTAAATCATGACGTTGACCCATTTCAAAGTCATTAGGATCATGAGCTGGCGTAATTTTTACACAGCCCGTACCAAAGCTAGGATCTACATAATCATCAGCAATAACTGGAATTTCACGATTAACAAATGGCAATAATAAAGTTTTGCCAATAATATCTTTGTAACGATCATCTTCTGGATTAACAGCCACTGCCACGTCACCAAACATGGTTTCAGGACGAGTAGTTGCTACAGTTACATAACGGCCTTCTTCGCCTACTACTGGGCAGTTTACATACCAGAAATGACCAGCTTCATCACTGTGTTCTACTTCAATATCGCTAAGCGCTGTATGACAACTTGGACACCAATTGGTAATGCGTTCCCCTTGGTAGATTAAGCCTTTTTCATATAAACTTACAAATACTTCACGAACCGCACGATAATAGCCTTCGTCTAAGGTAAAGCGCTCACGACTCCAGTCGCAGGATGCGCCTAAGCTACGAATTTGTTTAACGATGGTGCTACCATATTCTTTTTTCCAATCCCATACGCGTTTTACAAATTCTTCACGGCCTAAGTCATAACGACTTTTGCCTTCTTCTTTCATAAGGTTCTGTTCTACTTTTACTTGAGTAGCAATCCCTGCATGGTCAGTACCAGGCATCCAAAGTACATTGTAACCTTGCATGCGTTTGAAGCGAATCAAAATATCTTGCAAGGTATTATCAAGAGCATGACCCATGTGTAATTGCCCCGTTACATTAGGTGGTGGCAATACAATACTATAAGGCTTTTTACTTGTATCTACTTCTTCATGAAAGTACCCTTGTTTTTCCCAGAATTCATACCAATTGTGTTCAATCTCTCCAGGATTGTAAGTCGTTAAATTTTTGAACTCACTCATCTCAAATTCCTCCTACATCGTATATAAAAAAGCCCTCTCGTCCATTAGGACGAAAGGGCTTAACTTCCGCGGTACCACCTAGATTATTGCCATAGCAATCACTCATTACCGTTAACGGGGTTATCCGGACAAAACTACCCATTACTAAGTATATAATCAACTAGCTTCTCCACAGAGATACTTGCTATATGCTCAATAACTTCATCTCGTCAGCTCCAAGGCTACCCTCTTCTATTCACGTACGTTGCTCGCACCTTACCAACGCTCTCTGCTACGCTAGGAGAAGATTTTTCCTCATCAACGCTTGCTCTTTATAAGAGTATATCTATTACTCATAATAACTAAAAAATGAAAGTCTGTCAATTTACTTTTCAAAAGCAACTAGACAGACTTTCACGAAGTGTTCAATTATTTATTTTTCATAGACTTTGTTTATTTTTTCATCACCTTAGCAACCAGCCATAAACTTATTTCATACAACAAAATCATTGGCATAGCAATCATGGTCTGTGAAAACATGTCCGGTGTCGGCGAAATCAAACCACCTATAACAAAGGACAAAAATATAAATAGCTTCCGCTTTGATCGCAAGAAGGCCGAGGTAATCAAATTTAACTTTGCCATAATAATCATGACAATAGGCAATTCAAAAATCAAGCCAAAAGGCAATACAAAGGCAATCACAAAGTCTATATATTGACCAATCGAAAACAAAGGTTGTAACTCATCGGTAGCAAAGCCGATAAAAAACTGAATTGCTACGGGCAATACTAAGGCATAGGAAAATAAAATTCCTATAATAAATAAAATAATAGCAAAAGGTAAAAACCAATTCGTTAATTGTTTTTCCTGTCTAGTTAAGGCAGGAATAATAAAGGCCCATACCTCGTATAGCCAAATTGGTGATGCCGCAATAATCCCCGCTACGAAGGCTACTTTCATATAGGTAAAGAAGGCTTCCGTAGGGCGCATATAATAGAGCTTCCCCGCCGGAGCAATAATAATGCTCAATAAATCGTCTACATAATAATAGGCTACACAAAAGCCCACCAAAATAGCGATAGCAGAAATAATAATTCGCTTCCTAAGTTCACCTAAATGTCCGACTAAAGACATATCTTTATTTTCGGCCATAAGCTGAGCTTCCAAAGGGGTATACTGTGGCTCCAGCGTTTCTAAATCTACATTAGCTATCTCTTCACTAGCTGCAGTTGGTTCCACGATTTCACCACGACGAATTCGCTCTGCTGCTTTTAGGCGTTCCTTTTGCGCCAACACACTATTCAAGGAAGGCTTTCGTTTCGGGTCATTAAATTCTCGTACCTGAAACGATTCCATAATTTACACCTTTCTATGAGCCAACGAATCTAATACTTCATATAATACTGATTTGCCAGCAAAGTCTGGTAGAGCCTCTAAGGCCGAATGAGCTTGCTCACGATAAGACGCTTCTAATTCTTCCGCTTTAGTCACGCCCCCTTGAGTCGTTACATACGCAAGAAGTTCATCTACACTTTGCCCCTTCGCAATCGCTTGTACAGCTTCAGTAATATATTGTTCATTCTCTTTCGTTACGATAGACAATAAAGGATAAGTAATCAATCCTTCCCGCAAGTCTTTACCAACTGGCTTTCCAGTTGTTTCAGAAGTAGCGCTGTAGTCCATAATATCATCAGTAATCTGGAAGGCCATACCTAGACCATGACCATATTGCTTTAATAAAGCAGTCTGCTCTTTGGTCCAATCTCCTAAGATACCACCCAACTCTAAACAAGCTTCAATAAAATCAGCTGTTTTCTTCTGAGTTTTAGTTAAATACCGCTCAATGCCTTGATTAATGCAACATACATCTTCCATTTGCATAAATTCCCCTTCTACAAGGGCTGAAATGATAAAGGAAAACACGCGTAAACATTCAACAGACTCAATTTGAGCGACTACATCAAAGGCTTTAGCAAATAAGTAGTCACCGCTTAAAATAGCTACTTTATTACCTTTAGTACAGTGAATGGCAGGCGCACCGCGACGCACGGCGGCCTGATCCAATACATCATCATGAATTAAAGTTGCTAAATGCAACATTTCCACAGCAGCGGCAATAGGAATGCGCTTTGCTTCAGGTGCATTGCCAGCACCAGCAATAAGCAAACATAAGCGAGCGCGCAAACGCTTGCCACCAGCGGCTGATATGGGGCGAATCAATTGATTAAAATCTTCTGAGCCCGTTTGTAAGGAATCAGCTAAATACGCTTCTACCTTAATGAGGTCAGCTTTTACTTGTTCAATTAACGCCATCTCTCTCATCAAACTCATTCTTCGCCCCCTACAATCACTTGATTAATACGGCTTAGCAACAGCTCACGCCCTGTATGCTTTAAAGAGCTATAAGGAATAGCTGGCGTTTCACAAGGAAAATTCTCCTTAATAAAACGTAAATTCTGCTGCCGTTCTTTACTGTTTAATTTATCAATTTTAGTCACTACAATCTGCAATGGCACACCTGCTTGGCGCAACCAATTAAAAGCTTCTTGGTCAATCGGTAGCTCCGGATGACGTCCATCTACCAATAGGCAGAGCAACATTAAACGCTCTGAATTTAAAATATAATCAGCAATAAAGGAAGACCAAATATTGCGATTACTTTTATCCGTTTTAGCATAACCATAGCCTGGTAAATCCACTAAAAACCATTCATAACGACGTTCTTCGGTTTCACTAATATCCTCTTTCGAGGTAATCGTAAAAAAGTTAATCGTCTTAGTTTTACCTGGTTGACCACTAACTAAAGCCAAGCCACGATGATTGCATAGGGAGTTAATAAGAGAAGATTTCCCTACATTAGAGCGTCCCAAAAAAGCAACTTCTACAGTATCCCCTTCAGGATATTGGTCCGGGCGCACAGCCGATGCCACATAGTTAGAGGCAATAATGCGAGGCCCTTTTGCTTCTTTGCGTGTATATACAGGTTGTGGTTTTTTAATCGATTTCTTCTTCTGTTTCATCATTTCACAAATGCTCTTGCTAACACTTCATCCATTGTTTTAACTGGGGTAATTGTTAAGCCTTCAATTACAGAAGTTGGCATTTCTTCAAGGTCTTTAATATTACCATGAGGAATTAACACTTCTTTAATACCATAGCGCAAGGCTGCCAACAACTTTTCTTTCAAGCCACCAATTGGTAACACACGGCCACGCAAGGTAATTTCACCAGTCATAGCCAAATCGGAACGAACTTTGCGTCCTGTTAATGCAGATACAATAGCCAAAGTCATGGTAATACCAGCTGACGGGCCATCTTTAGGCGTAGCCCCTTCTGGTAAATGCACATGTAAATCCATTGTTTTATGGAAGTCTTCTGGAATTTTTAACGCCTTAGCATTATGACGAATGTACGATAAAGCCGCTTGACCAGATTCTTGCATTACTTTACCTAAGCTACCAGTTAAGGATAATTTACCTGTTCCCACCATAGTCGTCGCTTCACAAGGCAATACTACCCCGCCCACAGACGTCCAAGCAAGACCACATACAAGACCTACTTGTGCTGTTTTTTCACGCTCTTGCTCTAAATAAATAGGTGCGCCTAAATAATGAGACAAGTTTTTAACGGTTACTTTTGGTGCAGCTCCTGAACCATCAATAATTTCAAAAGCCAATTTGCGGAATACTTTAGCAATGGTTTTCTCTAAACGACGCACACCGGCTTCACGAGTATACTCACTGATAATCTTACGCAAAACAGCATCTGATAATTTAACGGAATGGCCAGTTAAACCATTTTTCTTAATCTGTTTTGGCACTAAATAACGCTTAGCAATTTCTAATTTTTCATCTTCCATGTAGCTTGTAAGTTCAATTACTTCCATACGGTCCATCAATGGAGCCGGAATATTACCAGGTACATTGGCCGTTGTAATCCAGAATACATCGGAGAAATCAAATGGAATTTCAATAAAATGATCACTAAACGTAGAGTTCTGTTCTGGATCAAGTACTTCTAATAAAGCAGACGATGGATCCCCTTTATAATCAGAGGCTAATTTATCTATTTCATCCAACAAGAATACAGGATTACGAATACCTGCATTCTTAAGGCCCTGAATCATACGACCAGGCAAAGCACCAATATAGGTACGACGATGACCACGAATCTCAGCTTCATCACGCACACCACCTAAGGATGCACGGATAAATTTACGATTCATAGCTTTTGCAATAGACGTTGCCAACGAGGTTTTACCAACCCCTGGCGGGCCTACTAAACAAAGAATAGAACCACTCTGCGCATTGGATAATTTACGAACGGCTAAGAATTCTAAAATGCGTTCTTTTACTTTCTTCAAGCCATAGTGATCTTCATCAAGAATTTTAGCTGCTTCGCTAATATCAAGACGGTCTTCACTTTCTTTATCCCATGGTAAGGACAAGACCCAATCTAAATAATTACGCAAAATATTAGCTTCAGGCATCATAGCTGGCATACGGCTATAACGGCTGATTTCTTTTTCAATGCGTTCACGCACTTCATCAGACACCTTCAACTTTTTAAGTTGTTCACGTAATTCTTCTGCTTCTTCGTCAGGATCCGACTTATCTCCTAATTCACTGTGAATAACACGGATTTTCTCACGCAAGAAGTATTCTTTCTGGGCTTTTTCCATTTGTTGACGCACTTGACTATTAATGGAATTTTCTAAATCAGAAATTTGTAATTCCATATTTAAAGCGCCCACTACCATATTTAAACGACGTAACACATTAAGTTCACTTAAGAAACTCTGGCGTGTTACTAATTCAGTTTGTAAAAACTGTACAATTTGGTCCGCTGTTTCCGATGCATCACTGCGATCTAACACACGGCGGACTTCATCTTCAGATACCATCTTAGTTTCTTCAGCCCATTTTACAAAATTAGACTGTGCTAAGCGGCGATACGCTTCAATTTCTACTTGATCATCATATTGTGATACCAAGGTTTCCATAGTAGCACGATAATAAGTACCAGTTTCATCGACAGTTACCACTTTAGCACGGGTAATCCCTTCTACTAAAATACGAACTAAACCACCTGGTAAACGAAGCATTTGTTTAATTTTAACAATCGTCCCCACTTCTGCAATATCTTGCTGGGTTGGATTTTCCACTTCATCATCTAATTGCGCAGATACAGCCAATAAGCGTTCATTAGCCATAGCTTCTTCAACGGCGCGAATTGATTTATCACGACCAATATCGAGTCGTACTTCAACTTTAGGAAATACTACCATGCCCCGCAGTGGCACTAAGGGCAACGAAAAATTCGTTTCACTCATATAGGCTCCTTTTCAAGTTTATATTTATAAAAAGAAACTCATTCCCATGGAAATGAGTTTCTTAGACTTACAATTAATTCTTACCTGTTACGGTAGACTCATTCTTGAGTATCGGTTCTGCTGTGCCTTTCACAGCATCACTTGTAATAATGCAGTCAGTAACCCCTTCCTGTGACGGAATATCATACATAACCTGCTTCATTACCTTTTCAATGATGGATCGCAATCCACGAGCTCCCGTATTTCGTTTCATAGCTTCAGATGCTATTTCCTCTAATGCTTCTTTCTCAAATGTCAATGTTACATCCTCTAAGGATAACATTTTCTCATATTGTTTTGTTAATGCATTACGAGGTTCTGTTAAAATGCGAATTAACCCTTCCTTATCCAATGGATCTAAGGTTACCATAACTGGCAAACGACCAATGAATTCAGGAATGAGGCCAAATTTTTGTAAATCTTCAGGCACAACTTCCTTCAAAATAGCAGACACATCTTTTTCTTCTTGCTTTTGAATATCAGCCCCAAAGCCTAACGTTTTCTTCGCTGTACGCTTAGAAATCACTTTTTCTAGGCCGTCAAAGGCACCGCCACAAATAAACAAAATATTGGTTGTATCAATTTGAATTAATTCTTGGTGTGGGTGTTTACGCCCCCCTTGAGGCGGTACTGATGCTACAGTGCCTTCTAAAATTTTAAGCAAGGCCTGTTGCACCCCTTCACCAGATACATCGCGCGTAATTGACGGATTTTCCGATTTACGGGCAATCTTATCAATTTCGTCAATGTACACAATACCACGCTCCGCCTTTGTTACATCATAGTCTGCCGCTTGAATTAATTTGAGCAAAATGTTTTCCACATCTTCCCCTACATAACCAGCCTCTGTCAAACTAGTAGCATCAGCAATAGCAAATGGTACTTCTAACATTTTAGCCAAGGTTTGTGCCAGTAATGTCTTACCACTACCGGTAGGACCAATAAATAATACATTCGCTTTCTGTAATTCAACATCATCGACTGTATTATTCACCTGTAAACGCTTGTAATGATTATATACCGCAACGGCCAAGGAGACTTTCGCCTCCTCTTGACCGATTACGTATTCATCTAAATATTCTTTAATTTCGTGAGGCGTAGGTACATGTTTTAAAGCAAAACCCACTTCATCACTTTGACCGAGTTCCTCATCAATAATATTCTGACAAACTTCTACGCATTCATCACAAATATATACATTAGGACCTGCCACTAGCTTGCGAACTTCCTCACCGGTGCGTCCACAAAAACTACAACGCAACGTTTCTTTTTCGTCTTTCTTCAAGCTTAGTCCTCCTAATTATTTACTAGTTACTACTGGTCTAGTCAATACCTCATCAATTAAACCATAGGTAACAGCATCTTGCGCACTCATAAAGTTGTCACGATCTGTATCGCGAGCAATAACGTCAATTGGTTGACCACTATGAGAAGCAAGTAAGCCATTTAATTCTTCACGCATGCGCAAAATTTCACGTGCATGAATTTCAATTTCAGAAGCCTGCCCTTGAACGCCACCTAATGGTTGGTGAATCATAACTCGTGCATGAGGTAACGCATAGCGTTTCCCTTTAGCCCCTGCAGTAAGAAGCACAGCGCCCATACTAGCAGCGGAACCTACACAAATAGTCGACACATCAGGCTTAATATATTGCATTGTGTCATAAATAGCCATCCCAGCGGTTACTACCCCACCAGGACTATTAATGTACAAATGAATATCTTTGTCTGGATCTTCAGCTTCTAAGAATAGTAATTGTGCAATAACAAGGTTTGCCACATCATCATTAATAGGGCCACCTAAAAAGACAATTCTATCTTTTAATAAACGAGAGTAAATATCATACGAACGCTCTCCGCGTCCACTTTGCTCTACTACTACTGGTACATACATAAACTACACCTCATGTCCATGTACCTATATAGCCCGTGGATTATTTTTCCTGGGATTCTGCGCCTTTAGCTTGCTCAATAATGAAACGAGCTGCTTTTTTACGAGCTACAGAATTTCTCAACATAGCTACACGGCCTTCTTTAACAATAATATTCATAACTTCTTTTGGATCGGCACCAAACTGCTGAGCCATCGTGTAAATTTCGATATTCATATCTTCTGGTGTTACTTCGATGTTTTCAGCTTTAGCGATTGTTTCTAATACCAAGTCAGCGCGTACATTTTCAGCAGCGTTAGCATGGTATTCTTCTTTTAAACCATCCATTGTTTTGTTGGAGAATTTTAAGTAGTCTTCTAATTTCAAACCACGGCTTTCTAAGTTCATAGCCATTTCTTGAATCATTTGTTCTACACGGTCTTCTACCATAACTTCTGGAATATCTACAGTTGCATTTTTAACGGCTGTTTCGATAAGTTCCGCATTGTATGCATCAATAGCACGACGAGTAGCATCTTCTTCCATTTGTTTACGAAGATCTGCTTTTAATTCTTCAATTGTTTCATAAGAACTAGCTTCTTTAGCGAATTCATCATTCAATTCAGGCAATTCTTTACGTTTAATGTCGTGAATATGAGTTTTGAAAACAGCTTCTTTGTTAGCTAATTCTTTTACAAAGTAATCTTCAGGGAAGGTTACTTTTACTTCTACATCATCACCAGCAGAATGACCGATTAATTGATCTTCAAAACCTGGGATGAAGCTACCGGAACCAATCTGAAGTGGGTAGGATTTACCTTCGCCACCATCAAATGGTTTGCCATCGATAGAACCAGCAAAATCGATAACTGCAAAGTCATCTTTTTGTAATTTTGCGTCTTTTTCAGCTACTACCATTTTAGCTTGCTGATTACGGATATTGTCTAACTGTTCCTGAATCTGTTCATCAGTTACCTTAGCTTCTTGTTTTTCAGCTTCTAAGCCTTTGTAATCGCCAAGAGTTACTTCTGGGCGTTTAGTAAGGGTTGCTTTGAACACTAAATCTTTACCTTCTTCGAATGTTACACGTTCGATTTCTGGTTCGCTTACAGGCACGATTTCATTAGCTACTAATGCTTCTTGATATGCACGGCCAGCGATAGTGTCAAATGCTTCTTCTAAAATAGCTTCTTTGCCGAAGTTCATTTCTAAAATACGACGAGGTGCTTTACCTTTACGGAAACCAGGAATATTTACCTGACCAGCAATGCGTTTTACAGCTTGCTGAATACCTTTCGTTACGTCTTTTGCTGGAACTTCAATAGTTAAGGTTACCTTATGTTGATCAACAGGGGTTACAGTTGCATTCATGAAAATATGTCCTCCTTGAGGGCCAAATGCCCAAAATTTCTGTTTTATAATATTGCATTCCTTATCTTATCACAAAATTTGAATGTATGCAATTTTATATGATAAAGTAAGTCATTTTCTTCTAATTCTTTTGATAAATTATGCTATTAGCCTTCTTTAGCAATTAATTCAACTACATCACGACGACTAAATACACCAATTACTACACCATGTTCATCAACAACGGGCATAGTTTTTAAATGTTTCTCTAACATTGTTGCTACTACTGGTTCCACTTCTTCTTTAGGGCCACAAGTAATAACTTCTTTAGTCATCAATTCTTCCACTTGAACAGCCAATAACTTTTTAAATTGTGCATTATATTCACCAATACCACTGTAATAAATGCTAGCACCAAGCACATTTACATAATGAGGCGCATGCGGACGAACTTTTTTGTACAATAAGTCGCCTTCAGTAATAATCCCTTCCAATTTATTATTTTCGTCAACTACAATAAGTCCAGCCACTTTATATTTCACTAATAATTTAGCCGCCTCATTGATAGTTGTATCTTTAGTAACAGTTACGGGATATTTGTTCATAGCTTCAGCAATTAACATAGGATTACCTCCTTTTACACACCGACTATAGCGGTGTACATACTACATACTACATACTACATACTGCCTATTACACAATCAGCAAGATTATATCTAATCAATACACATACTGCGCTTGCCAACGTGGTCAGCTATTATCTTATATAGTATATGTTAGACAAGGATTAGTAAAACTCCTGCTTATTATATAGTTTTAGCCTTTTAAAACAAAGTAAGCAATGATTGCTATTAAGATAATGGCACTAATAATAACAACTTGCCAACCACGACGGTTGCCACCTTCGCCACCTTCTTCAATACCAATTAAATTGCCTTCTTCATCATAGCGATGGCGGTATTGACCTTCCAAATCATCATAATCGGTCACATCTTCAACCTTCGCTTTATAGCGACGAGCCGCCACTTGACGAGCTCGCTCTTGCACATCAAGTTCCATTCTGTGAACTTGTAAGCTAGTCAAATCTTTGCGCAAGGATTCTAAGAGACCACTAATAAACACTAAACGCGCTTCTAATAGCTTATTGACAGCATAACTTCGTTCCAACCAAGATTGGTACAACGCCATCAATACACTATGATTTACATCATTTACGGTTTCATTAGCTTGCAAACGTTGTCCTGTCTTAGTTTCATTATTAAGGGCATCTAATAAAGTCTGCGCATACCGACTAAACTCAATAAGCAAGGTATTTATTTCTTTATTTTGCAAGCCCAGTTCTTCTTTACGATGGACAATATAGTCTTGTGAAAAACCACCCTTTTCTAAGGTTTGCACCATCTTAGCCGCATCGCCATAAGCACCTAATGTAGAGTTAACAATACGGGTGGTATTGCTAATCTCAGCTAATGTTTTTTCTAAAAAAGCACTGCGTTCTTTTAACTGAACAATTGCTTCAGCTTCGCCAGTTAAGGATTCAGTAATGGCGGTTACTTGTTCCATTTGTGCTTTTAATAAATCTAAATTCCCTTGAATAATGACTTGTGCTGTGTCAGTGGCTTCCCCATATACAGCATAAAAGCCATCACTACCGCGCTCTTGTTGCGCCTGCCATAACGCTTCTAGACTCGGCAAACCAGTAAAATTGGCTGCATTTGTTGTCACGCTATTACCTCCATCTACGCCTCACACTAAAAATAAACTCTCTTACGTTTATTATAAATTATTTATCAAACCTATTACCAATGATACGGCTCATTGCGATTAATTTTACAAGCCCTATAAATTTGTTCTACCAACAATAAGCGTACCATTTGATGAGTAAATGTCATAGGGCTAAACGATAAACGTAAATCAGCCCGCTGTCGCAAAGCTTCTGAAACGCCAAATGCGCCACCAATTATAAAGGTCATTTCACTAATGCCTTGCACTTCTAATGTAGCAATCTTTTCAGCTAAGTCTTCTGATGATAAAGTTTTACCTTTTACATCTAAAAGAACAACATAGCTTTTAGGATTTACTTGCTTCAACAAGCGTTCCCCTTCTTCCGCTACAATAGCTTGCCGTTTACTATCATCAGCACTGGGCAATTTACTTTCATTTAACTCAGTAATTGTGACGCCCCCATAGACAGTGAGGCGTTTCACAAATTCCGCCACTCCATCACGAAGATAGGTGGTCTTTAACTTACCAATGGCAAGCACTGTAAATTTCATAGTTCACACTCTCCTATGGCCTCACTACCTAATGCTAATACAAATAAAGCCTTCATATTAATCCGTTGTATCAGACCTAATGCCTAATTAATTCATTGCCTTAGGCATAGTACCTAATTAGTTGTATCAGGCATAGTACCTAGTTCCACAGTAACAGTCCGTTCTGTTCCATTACTTAACACCGTAAGTGTCAAAGACTCTCCTGGTTTATGATTATCTAATATTTGTTTCAATTGAACAAGATTAGTAATTGAAGTTTCACCTACTGCTACAATTAAATCGCCTTCACTAATATCGCTATTAGCGGCTGGGCCATCATTATATACACGAGCCACTAATAATCCATCTTTTTTAAGTTGTAAACCATATTTAGCGGCCGTAGATTTATCCAACAAGCCAAGCCCTATATATGCACGCACTACTTTGCCATGTTCAATTAAGTCTTTAACAATTGGTTTCACTTCGTTGATTGGAATAGAGAAACCCATGCCCTCTATGCCTGTATGAGCAATTTTTTCACTATTAATACCTATAACATCACCATCAGCATTTACAAGGGCCCCACCAGAATTACCAGGATTAATAGCTGCATCTGTTTGAATTAATGGGAATCGCTGTGATTCCATATCGATGGTACGATGTAAGGCACTAATCACGCCAGTTGTAACAGAACCTTGGAATTCTAACCCTAATGGATTGCCAATGGCAATAGCCGGTTCACCCACTTGTAATTGATCAGAGTCACCTAATGTAGCTACCGGCATATTATCAGTAGGTGTAATTTTAACTACTGCTAAATCGGTTAGTGGATCAACACCAACAATCGTTCCTTCCTGTGAAGAACCATCACTTAGCGATACAGTCACTTTTTTACGATTGGCCTGCGCCACTACGTGATAGTTGGTTACAATGTAGCCGTCTTTATCAATAATAACACCAGAGCCAACGCCTTCACCTACTAACACTTGTTGGTCAAAAATATTGCGGTCATACACCTTAGTCGTAATCCCTACAACAGCTGGGCCAGCCTTTTTCACAGCCTCTACAATGGCTGTATTCCGATTATCCGATAATGGTACATTTCGTTTAGTTCCTTCGTTTGTTATAGCTGTAGTAGCTGTAATCGTCCGCTTCGTATTGCCATAAAAATCATTAGTCAAATATCCACCTACAGCACCAACTATAAGTAAAACGATGGCGAAAAGTATAAATAAGCCTCGTTTTTTACTATCCATAGAAATACCTCCTAACTTACCAATTATTTATGCATGAATAGACACTTTTTCCTTAGGCTGTCCATGATATAAACAAATATCTTTATTCACCTGTAATCCTTCAGCCTGTAACGCTGTCATAACCGTGTCATCTACCACAGGTTGTGCATTATTTTTCTCTGACCGATGTGCCAAAATAACTTGTAAATTATCAGGGCGTTTCATCATCAATAATGCTTGGGCTGCATGTTCATTACTTAAATGACCATATGGACTGGCTACACGCTGTTTCAAATCATAAGGATACGGCCCATATTTTAACATTTGCGGATCATAATTAGCCTCTAACACTAACAAATTACTATAATCCATATGCTTTAGCATCGTGTCATCTACGATTCCCGTATCCGTCATAAAAGTAATTTTATGATTCCCACCATAACAGCAAAGTCCCATCGGATCCGCTGCATCATGACTGGTACGGAATGTATCGACTTGCAAATCACCAAGGGTAAAACTATTTTTTGTAATCACCGTAAAGGCTTTACTAGCAATGCCCTTGCGATTTACGATTTCACGCATCGTGCCAGCTCTGGTATACACTGGCACATCACACTGCTTCAACAACTGCGGCAAACCAGCCATGTGGTCGGTATGCTCATGAGTAATGCAAATACCCGCTAACTGGTCTAAGCGAAGACCCAATTCTTTTATTCCTTGAGTGATACGCCGCGCACTGATGCCTGCATCTACTAAAATACATGTATCCTTATAGGTTATTAAAGTGGCATTACCTTGACTGCCACTAGCAAGCACATGAGCAGCTAATGTAGCTCCGTCAGCACTTACCTCAGAAGGTTCACTCGGTGCCATCTGAGTTATATTCATTTGTAATTTATTGACTGCTTCTTCTATGGCACGTTGTCTCAACAAAAACTCCTTCTATTTAGTTACTTCTCGGTTTAAATTACCGCTTTTAAAACTCTGTAAGTCTACACTCACATAAGTAAAGCCAAATTCTTCAAAAGCCTGACGAATCATTTCACGTCGCTTTGAATCAGCAAATATCTGAAAATCAGTTTCACTGACTTCAATACGAGCCATACCTTCATGGTAACGCACGCGCAAAGGACCGTCAATGAATTGGTGTAAATATTTCTCCCCTTTTTCAATCATAGTAAGGGCTTCGCCAGTAATTACATGATTATAGGGAACTCTAGTAGCTAGACAAGGTGAACTTGGCTTGTCCCACACTTCTAAACCCCAAGTTTTGGCTACTGTACGAATATCTTCTTTGGTAAAGCCATTCTCTAACAAAGGACTGCGCACCGTACCAAGTTCTTCTAAGGCACGCATACCAGGGCGATAATCTTGCTTATCATCTAAATTACCCCCATCAAGAACACCATTAATCCCCTTAGCGGCAGCCCAATCAATTAATTTTTGAAAGCGATTTTTCTTACAATAATAACAACGTTCTGGATCATTGCGAGTAAAATCTTCCATTTCTAATTCATTAATTTCTACAATCGTATGCTCAATGCCAATAACCTTGGCAAAGCGTTTGGCATCTTCAATTTCTTCGACTGGCAAAGTTGGTGAACTAACTGTAAAGGCCTGTGCCTTATCTCCCAATACTTTATGAGCCACAGCGGCTAAAAAGGTACTATCAACTCCACCAGAAAAAGCTACAACAGCACTCCCCATTTGCTGTAAAGTAGCTTCCAAATTTGCTAACTTTGATTCTAACTCTGTACTTAACATAAGGTTCGTCTCTCTTCTCTTTTATAAATTTACATGTAATCATATGTAGGAGTCTTACTATAAACTCCTTAAATTACAATTAAATGAATCAACTAAAATTATATATAGATTAACTTATACGCTTTATACGCTTTATACGCTTTATGCGCTTTATGCGCTTTATGTGCTTTATACACTTTATGCTCTTTATGCGCTTTAATAGAAATCTGATTTTTAATAGATATTAACTATGTTTTTCCGCAAGGTCTACAAATACCTTCATATTTGCCGCTAAATCAGGACCACGGCGGAACATGTCACCACCGACTAAGAACATCGTATCATTGCCATATAAATCAAGCAATTCAGGCAAGCGAAGTTCTGTAACGCCACCACCAGGCGACGGGCACGTTGCCTTAATCCCCTCTATCGGCTTAGTGCAATATTGATGAATACGTTTACACTGGTCAGCCGTAAAGGTAAAACGGCCACCATAAGACACAAAGATGGACATATCAGCACCAAATAACCGAGGTAACAAGCCCATCCATAAATAATCAGCAATACCAGATACACCAGGCAAAGCAAAACCACCCATCATAGCAGGATGAGATATAATAGGTAAACCTAAGCCTTCTTCGTTAGCTAATCGATTAAGCCAGCCATAGCCAACTAATGCAGGGGCTACCATAAGAGCCGTAGCACCAGCTTCTTTGGCAAAATATGCTCTAGCCAGTAAATCTTCGCCATCAGCTGATACATTGGCAGCATATAAAGTATGATGACCAGTCTGTGCATTAGCTTCTGCCACCGCTTCAGCACAGCGTTTTACCCGTTCTTCAAAGGGACAAAACGTTTGATTTGTTATGCCATGATCATCCTTAATTACATCCGCCCCACCTAATACATAAGCACGACACATATCTGCCAAAACTGACGGCGATGTTCCCATGGGCTTAATAACCGCTTGAATAAAGGCCCTCTTAGCAGTCCCAGTAAGTTGCCGCAAACCGTCTAAGCCAAAACGTGGCCCTTTAAATGCGCTAACTAGGGCTGGTGATATTTCAATATCAATTACCCAAATGTGCGGTTGTAAGGAAGAATTGCCAAACACAACATTTAAAAATTGCGTAGCCTCTAAAGCAGTACATTCTACACCATAAGAAATTCGAGCTATAAAATGGCGCTCATCACCAGCTGATTCTAAGGACTCTAAACGACCTACAATATCTCGTTTAATATCCTCATTCTGTAAAAAATCATAAGGAAACTCAATCGTCTGTTCTACTTGCACGCCCCAAGCAATAGCTTTTGCCTCTTCATAGGTAAGGGCTTCTATTTGATAGGTCACTACGAACCGTTCATTGCATAAGTTCTTCATCAGTGCCTCCTTTTAAATACATCTCTAATTCTTTATTTTACTATAAAATGAATATTAATTGTACAACTTAATACGTTTCACCTAAAAATTATTACGTTTTACCTAAAAGTTATTAAGTTTCTAAATTCACTACTAGTGTATTCTAATTTATGATACACTAATAATCAGGATAAAGAGAGAGCCAAACTTGCCCTAACCAGCAATGATTTGGTATGAAGGAGGATTCAACATGAACTGGAACAATTACATTTCAAAAACATCACAAGAACTCCCTGCTTCAGGGATTCGTAAAATTTGGGAGATGTCCCTAGCCATGGATAATGTCTTATCCCTCGGGGTGGGTGAGCCTGATTATGCACCACCTGAAAAAGTATTACAAGCAGCTATTAAAAGCCTTGAAAAGAAAGAAACTAGTTATACTAGCAACGCAGGTCTTTTACCATTGCGCACAGCTATTCGCAATTGGCACCAAAAACGGTATGGTGTAGATTATACAGAAAATGAAATGATGCTAACTATCGGTGCTAGTGAAGCCATCGATCTTGCTATGCGCGTTCTTCTTAACGAAGGTGACGAAGTGCTTATTCCTGATCCTTCCTATGTAGCTTACGCAGCAGAAGTTACATTAAATCGTGGTACCCCGGTTATGGTACCAACACGACTTGAAGAAGGTTTTAAAATTACCCCTGCTGAGCTTGAAAAGGCCGTCACGCCTAAAACAAAAGTGTTACTCATGGGATATCCAAGCAATCCTACGGGTGCTATTTTAAACCAAGAGGATTTAAAAGGCATTGCTGAATTTGCTATTAAACATGATCTTATTGTAGTGAGTGATGAAATTTATTCAGAATTAACCTATGGCCAAACGCACACAAGTATTGCGTCTTTACCAGGTATGAAAGAACGCACACTTATCTTAAACGGCTTCTCCAAAGCCTATGCTATGACGGGCCTTCGTATTGGTTTCCTCTTAGCACCAGAAGAAGTCATTGCTCAAGCCATTAAAATTCATCAATACAGCATTGTAGCCCCAGCTACCCCTATTCAACATGCGGCTATTATCGCCCTTAATGAATGTGATGAAAGCGTTATTAATATGCGTGAAGAATACCAAGCTCGTCGTGACCTTATCGTTGCGGGTTTCCAAAAAATGGGATTACCAATCGCTGTACCAGAAGGGGCCTTCTATGTATTCCCTGATATTTCTAGCTGTGGTTTAAATGACTTTGACTTTGCTGTACAATTATTACAGCAAGAGCATGTAGCAGTCGTACCAGGTTCTGCCTTTGGTGAATGTGGCAAAGGTCGTATCCGTTGTTCCTACGCCTCTTCGCGTGAAACAATCCAAGAAGCCTTAGTGCGCATTGAACGGTTTATTAATGGATTGAAAAAATAATACTTTCTTATCTTATTACAACTAACCGATTCTATACTATAACAAAAAGGGACGGTAGCCCTAATGATTCACATCATATGGGCTACCGTCCCTTTATTATTTATCATGCATTATGTATTGTATGTATTAAGCTTCAGCCAATGCTTTGCCACGCGCTTCACAATCAGCAATTGCTGCATCATCAGGCGCACCAAATACAGGAAGGTTATCAGCTACAATGTTTGCGCCAGCCGCTTTTACACGTTCTGCCCAATCATCAAGCCAAGTACCGCCCCAACCATAAGAGCCGAAAAGAATTACTTGTTTACCAGATAATTTGCCTTCTAACGCTGTGTAGAATGGTTCAAATTCCATTTCTTCCAACTGTTCTGCACCCATATCAGCACAGCCTAAAGCCAATTTATCAAATGTAGCTGCTTCGTCAGCGGAAATTTCAGAAACGGATTTTACTACTACTTCTTGACCTGCATCAGCAATACCTTTACCGATTGCTTCTGCCATTGCAGCTGTGTTACCTGTACCAGACCAATAAATTACACCAATCATGTGATTACCTCCTACTAGCATGCCGTTACGGCTACTAAAGACTCTAATTGTTTACCATTTAAAAGCTGGGTATGACAGTAATTTCTGCATGCCCGAAAACAGTGAAACGAATGCATGGCGGACATAGGGTTGCCATAGACTTTCCATTCACCACAAAGTTTATAGCCACTCCCTTTCAAACGAATAAAGGAGCGCACATCATGGATTGGATAGCCCAAAAACAGACCTATTTCATGAGGAAAATCTTGTCGTTCTTCTAAACGTCGTTTTAAACGAGCAAACCATACATCTAAAGACTCTGTTGGCATATAGCCATACATCTTTAAAAAGCCTACGTGCTCTGGTCGCCGTAAATATTCCTCTAACATCCGTTTGCGAAACACTAACAACAATCTTCGTTGGTCGCAGTGACATAATTCATAAAAGAACAAGCCACGATCATTAAACATTTCATTATACGCCGACAAAGCCGTTGTCAAATGTATATCCTTATCTCGTGGAATAGCCACAAGATTCGCCACCTTGATGCCCCGTATTGCCGGCGCACAATGATAACCGATAATAGTATCTATCTCGCTTACCATAGTTTACCCTGCCTCTCAATGTTTTCAGGAGAACACTTGCTCTCAAGGCTGTCATACTAGTAAATCCGGATTTAATAAATAGTAGCTTCTTACCAAGCTACTATCTACTTGGCGAAAAATAATTAAGCTAACTATCTTCTTCATTCATCATACAATCAAAGTAGGTATCTGTCAATAAAAATGACAATTATTTTCATTTATGATATTTTAACAAGTTCTGTATGACAACTGAGTAAACGATATACTTCGATATACTCAATATAGCAATAATCTCTTATAAAACAAAGAGGATGAGGTATCTTTATTGTATACCTCATCCTCTAAAAAATCGGTAGCCTCAGCCACAAAATGCTCCATTCGGACAAATATTTTTGAGAAAATTATTCAACTACTTTAATTTTCCCATAAATTTTTCGTTATTGATAACAAAACGCTCATGTGTTCCCTGACCAATACAAGCCTCACCTTCATAGGCTGACACACGATAGGAAATCTTTCGCCCCTCAACAGCTGTTATTTCTGCTTCAGCCCGAATAGTAGCGCCTACAGGAGATGGCTTATCATGGGTAATATTCAAGGAAATCCCTACCGTACCTTCACCGTCTGCCAAGTAATTAGTCAAAGCAGCTACCGCCGCTTCTTCCATTAGAGCGCACATAGCAGGTGTAGCAAACACCGGCAAAGCACCACTTTTCATAGTTTTAGCTATATTTGCCTCTGTTACCATTACAACTGCTTCACCGCGCAAGCCAACTTGAATACTCATATACGCCTCCTAGGGTAAATACAACTTATAAAATGACTCTCTTATAATTAGTATACTATATTCAAGTTAACCTTAAAACAAAAAACATAAATATCCTTAATATTCTTGCTCATATTGCCAATCAATTAAAGATATAGTACACTGTTATCTATTTATAATTGACGTCTTCGTTAACACAAGCTGGTAATGGCCGTTTATGAATACCTGCAATTAAATTATTAGCTGTTAAGATTGCCATTTTATGACGAGTTTCATTTGTAAAGGATCCTATATGTGGTACTATCATGACTTTGCCAGTTGCCAATAATGGATGCTCCTTAGGTAGTGGCTCTGGATCGACTACATCAAGTGCCGCATAAGCAATTTGTCCTGTTTCAAGCGCCGTAACTAAAGCCGCTGTATCAACGACTGCACCACGACCTACATTGACAAATAAAGCATCTTTTTTCATTAAAGCAAATTCCTCACTACTAATCATGCCGCGTGTAGCTTCTGTTAAAGGCGTCATGACTAACACAGTATCACTATTTGCTAATAAGTCTGCTTTAGTACAATATGTTAGGTTTTGTACTTCATCATCTTTACGACGTGTTCTATTGTGATACAAAATTTGCATGCCAAAAGCTTGTGCTCGCTTAGCAATAGCCAAGCCGATTTCACCTAAGCCAATAATGCCTAACGTACTTCCCTTTAAATCACAGCCAATATGAATTGGGCTTTGTTTAGTCCATAAACCTTGTTTAACAAATTCTACATTTTCTACTATACGACGATTAGCTGCCGCAACTAATGTAAAGGCTAATTCTGCTACTGTATCAGTTAAAACATGAGGTGTATTGCCATGGGGAATTCTTTTAGCTGTAAGGTCTGAAATAACAATATTATCATAGCCCACTGAATCTTGCGCTACCACTTTTAATTTTGGTGCACTGGCTAATAAGTCAGCATCTACTTTAATATGTTTACTACTCCATAATCCATCAGCTTCACGTAACCACTCTTTTAATATTGAACGTGGCATAGGGGTAGGCTCTTGCCATTGTTTAATCGTAGCCCCTTCGGCTAATTTAGCTAAGCCATCAGGCCGTACTTTCCCTGCAACAATTACTAATGGTTTTTCTGTTTCCATTACAAAACACCCTATCTTATTTAATAAAGCTTACATGTTTATTAATTTCAGCTAACGCTTTTTCTTTATTTTCATTATATTCTACTTTTTTCTGTTCAAACCAGTTATTGCCATAAGTATCAATAGACACAATTAAAGGGCCGAATTCTTTAACTCGACAAGTCCATAATGTTTCAGGCATGCCTAACTCTTTCCAGTTAGCTTGTTCAATTTCTTCTACTTCAGTAGCGGCTAGCACTGCATTACCGGCAGGGAATACTAAGTGCAAGGCTTTGAACTCTTGGCAAGCCTTTTGTGTGCCTGGGCCCATGCCCCCCTTACCTACAATAAGGCGCACACCGGTCTGTTTTACAAAATCATATTCGAATTTTTCCATGCGCATACTTGTTGTTGGGCCTACAGAAATCATTTCATATTTGTCATTCGCTTCATCAACCGCTTTGACAATTGGGCCAGCATGTAAAATAGCCCCATCCCGTACATCAACAGGAAGTTCACGACCATATTCAATCAAACGGCGGTGTGCCACATCACGACAAGTCGTAATATGACCTGTTAAGTAAATAATATCGCCTGCTTTAATGCCTTCAAGATCTTTAGCTGAAATTGGTGTTGTTAAAATTTTCTTTTCCATTAGTATGCCACCCCACTATGAGATAATACAGTACATTTACCATCTTTAGTAAATACTAAATGACCACGACGATGATTCCAACAGCCTACGTTAACGGCTACGCTCAATACGGACGGATGACGGGTACCATTTTCAATGTTTACCCCCATAACAGATTTATCGCCACCCATACCTTGTGGTCCTAAGTGAAGCGAGTTAATACCATCCTCTAATAATTGTTCCATATAAGCTGCTTTTTCATTTGGATTTTTTGAACTTACAGGACGCATAAGAGCTTTTTTAGAATAGAGTGCCGCTGTATCAATGGACGTAGCAATCCCAACACCAACCAACAATGGTGGGCATGCATTTAAACCATAGGAAGTCATCAAATCAAGTACAAATTTAGCAACGCCTTCATATCCTTCACCAGGCATTAACGTTTTACCACTACCAGGCAAGGAGCAACCGCCACCAGCCATGTATGGGAAAATTTCTACATCATCACGATCGGGAACAATATCCCAAAATACATACGGTGCTGTTAAACCAATATTCTTTTTTGTATTAAATTCGTCAAATGTTTCAACACTATTGTGACGTAATGGAGTTTCTTGTGTTGCTGTCAAGGTAGCTTCTCGTAAAATGCTTTCCAATTCACCGATCAATGGGAAGTTAGCGCCACATTTTACCCAATATTGTAATACCCCTGTATCTTGGCAAGAAGGACGACTCAATTCTTTAGCAAGTTCCATATTTGTGTGCATAGTATCATAAATAGTTTTAGCTAATGGGTTCTTTTCATCAGCAGCTAATTCCTTAATTTTAGCATCTACATCATCTGGCAATACTTTAGACATATAGCCTACAAAATCTGCAATAATGCGAGTCATTTCCTGACTCTGAGTAACCTTTTCCATAATGGCCTCCTTAAAAATAAACTGTACTTACGGATAAAATGGGAAGAAAATTGGTAATAAAATCAACGAAGTAATAGCAGCGAGAATTAAATACGGGCCGCCTACTTTTACATAATCCATAAAGCTGTAACCAGCCACATTATAAACCATTGTATTTGGTGGACAGCCAATCGGCGTAGCAAACGCTACAGAACCCCCAATTACGGTCGCCATAAGCACCGCTTTAGGATCTGCCCCAACTTGCTGTGCCAAAGCTAATCCAATAGGTACTAATAAAGCAGTTGTAGCTGTATTTGACATAAACTGTGTTAACACGGCCGCAATGATAAATACTACAGCAAGCAATACAAACGGTGATGGATTATCGCCTAAACTCTTAATAATGGTATCTGCAATCATCACCCCAGCCCCTGTTTTTACAAGCGCTTGTGCCAATGCCAAAGAACCGACAAACAATAGAATTGTTTTCATATCAATAGCATTAACAGCTACTTTTTCTGAAATCGTACGCGTCGCTACTAGAATAAGTGCACCAATCCAAGCAATAACATGTAACTTAATACCTAATTGAGATTCAAATATCATGCCTAATACCGTGCCTACCAAGGTGGCTGCGGCAATCACTTTACGCCATTTAGCTACCTTACTGTAATCGGCTTCTGTATTATATTCCGTATCTACTTGATGTGTTGGCGCTTCGGGTAGTAATTTGTGGCCAATTAAAGCAAAATAGGCAATCCCTACTAAGAGCACCGGCAAACCAACTAAGGCATAATCGAAGAAAGCAAAGGCTAAATTCTGTTGCGCCAAGCCAGACTGAGCAATCATATTCCCTGGGGACCCAATTAAACTTACATTACCACCAGCTGAAGCAGCAATGGCTAAGGGCATTAATAACTTAGTCGCTTTAATCCCTGTCCGTTGAACTAAGCCCATGGCTACGGGAATTAATACTGCCGTTGTACCTGTATTGGATAAAAAGGTCGACATGGTGCCAGTAATTACCATGACAGCAATAATTACATGCCGTTCTGTCTTAGCAAAGCGATTCACTAAGCCCCCTACTGCATGCGCTACACCAGTTTCAAAAAAGGCGGCCCCTACAATGAACATAGCCATAAATAACAATACATTAGAATCGACAAAACCTAAAAAGGCTTCTTTTGGGGTTAATACCCCCGTCAAGGTTAAACACACCGCTACGGTCATAGCCGTAATCGATAAGGGAATTTTTTCCCATACAAACATAATAATGGCAAAAACTAATAAAACTAACGTTACAATAACACCATCCATAAAGAACTCCTCTCGTTAACTTATACACGTTGGTGATACTGTGAATGCATTCGATGATTTCATTATACGCATATATGAAAAATCAGCTATCCAATTTATGCTATGAAAATAATTTTCATTTAGTTGATTTTTTATGACTTCATATACAAATTTTCGTAAATACATATAAAAAAATGACTAGCCTTATTTTTTAAAAAGCTAGTCATTCTATGACTTTTTAGATAGTAACTAAATATATATAGCCATTTAGAATCTAAAAAAATCCCCAATTCGATTTTTATTAGGTAGTAATTAAATTTTTATTAAAAATATTAAATTCCTATAATTTACTTTAAGTCATCACTAGACTGTAATGTCGCCACTAAAGTAGCTAAGGTATCTTCCAACTGGGCTTTAACCTGTTGCAAATTATCCCTTGATAGATTCTTTTCACCGGACTTACGTGGTCGTTGCTCTATTGGTGTCGCCATATATGTCTGCAAGCGCTGACTAATTGTAGCATCATCTTCTGCAATATATTCCTTCCAATTATCCATCATCGTTTGCCGCTCTACCTTTGTAGCAATTCGTCGATATTCTGAAGGCGTCGTGTGAAAATGTCTACGAAATGCTGTATTAAAGGATTTCACGTCAGAAAAGCCACATTGATTAGCTATATCAACCACTTGCTGCTTTGTATTCACAAGCTGCACCGCCGCTTCACGAAGTCGCATACGCAATAAATACGTTTTAAAGGAAATACCTAATTGACGCTTAAAAAACTGCGAAGCATAACTTTCCGTATAGCCCCCAATAGCAGCTATATCTCCCAACGTAAGCTGTTCCTTGTAATGTTTATCAATGTATGTAATCATCTTTTCAAAGGTCGCTTCTTGCTGTAAGGCCACCGCATTCCCTTGTGGCTCATACGCTACTGGCAATAAAATACCAATGATAGTTTGTAATGCTTGCAAAAATAAACGCTCAACATCTAAATCAGGTGTGCTTAATAATGGGTTAGTAATGTCACTTACCTCGACGTCACTTCCTATAGAAGCTGTATTATTACTAACACGTTTGACCTTAGCTAAGCCCATAATTAGTTGTCCTAATTGTTCTCGTAACTGTGCGTAAACAGGCATGTTTTGTGTGCTCTCATCAGTAGCAACAAAGAAAGTAGATTGACGAAACAGACTTTCATATTGTGCCAACACAGCCGGATGTAAATGCAAAACCATAGCAATCGTATCAGGTTCTAAGGCTAATGTGGCATGACCACATTGAGGCGGCAAAATAATAATATCGTTAACACCTAAATTCGTATATTCCCTATCATGGCAAACTTCTACAGCCCCTTGTAGCACAACGAGAACCTCGATTTCAGGATGCCAATTATAATGATACGTGCCAATGCGATAAATATATTGACTAAATTTTATATGTCCATGGTCGTACACATAATTAAAGTAATTCATGACCTCTCCTATTATCTCAAAATTATTAGCCTTATATCCATATTACCCGTTTTCATTAACTAAGCGCTGATAACAAGGGCATGTCACAATGTGATCATTCACTAGGCCAATCGCCTGCATGAAAGAATATACTATAGTAGGGCCTACAAAGGTAAAGCCACGTTTCTTTAAATCCTTACTAATCTGTTCTGCTAGCGGTATAATCGCAGGTACCTCTGCCTGAGTTTGCCAATGCCCCACTATTGTTTTTCCATCGGTAAATTGCCAAATATAAGCATCAAAAGATCCAAATTCAGCTTGCACTTTTTGAAATGCTTGTGCATTTTTACGAAGGGACGCTACTTTTAAACGATGACGAATGATATTCGGATTTTGCAACAATGCCGCTTCTTTTTCTGGTGTATAGCCTGCCAAAGTAGCTATATCAAAGCCATCAAAGGCCTCTCGCATTGCTTCACGACGCTTAATAACAATCGTCCAGCTCAAACCAGCTTGCATACCTTCTAAAATCAACATCTCGAATAATTTAGCATCATCATGAACGGGTACACCCCACTCTGTATCATGATAAACTTGCTCCAACTCACTGCGACTAGCCCAAGAACACTGTCCTATCTGCTCTTTCATATGCAAATACTCCTCTAAGAATCATGTATTATGTGAAATTGATATAGCAAAATTAATTATTTTTCATAATTTCATGGTATTTTTTCTTAATTTCGCATATATTAGTATTATACCATTTTATATAGTGTAAGCGGTTTTATTTTCAAGGAGGTATTACCTATGATGCAATTGTTGGGCGGAGTTATCGTTATTGTCGCCTTTGCCGCCATCATTCGCAAGTATGAAACACGTACGGTCTTACTCATCGCAGGTGCTTTAATGTGCTTAATCGGTGGTGTGATGGGCCAATTTATGGATGCTTTTGTGAAAACCATGGTTCATGGCACATTAGTACCTACCATCTGTGCTGTTATGGGCTTTGCCTTCGTTATGAAACACACGGAATGTGACCAGCATTTAGTTCATGCTTTATCTGGCCTAATCTCCAAAAGTCATGCGGTTATCATTCCTCTAGCTATGTTGATTACTTGGTGGCTTAATATTGCCGTAACAAGTGCTGCTGGCGCGGCTGCTGCAATTGGTAGTATTTTAATCCCTGCCTTATTAGCGGCTGGTGTGCATCCTGCTATGGCTGGTGCCGCTGTATTAGCTGGTACTTGGGGTAGTACGATTAGCCCTGGTAACACGCATGTAGCCTTTATCTCTAAAATGGCTAATGTAGATGTAATGTTTGTAGTTCTAGAAACTGCAGTGCCTGCTATTATTGCTTCTTTGGTGGTAGCTATTACGCTTACTTTAGTAGCTGCTGTAAAAAAAGAAGGCCCTAACAAAGAGCGTCAACAAGCACTTGCTGAACACGGCGATGCTTCTTTAACAGCAACCTTAAAAGTAAACCCACTTAAAGCATTAGCACCTATCATTCCATTAATCATTTTAGTTGTGACTAACTTAAACTTACCTATGGTTAAAGCTATGGGCATTTCAAAAGTAAGCGTACCAGCTGCGATGATTATCGGTTGTGTTCTTGCTTTACTCATTGCTCGTGCTAACCCACAAGAAGTAACCAAAGACTTCTTTAAAGGTATGGGCGAAGCCTATGGTAGCATTATTGGTCTTATCATTGCAGCCGCTGTATTTACACAAGGTATGCAAGCTATGGGTCTTACTGATGCTTTACTAACGTACATGAAAGATTCCGAATCTATTGCTAAAATCGCTGGTAGCTTTGGTCCTTTCATCATCGCAATTCTTTGCGGTTCTGGTGATGCAGCAGCCCTTGCTTTCAATGGTGCAATTACACCTCATGCAGCTAGCTTTGGTATGAACATGGTAGACCTTGGTTCCTTAGCTCAAATCTCTGGCGCTATTGGCCGTTCTACATCTCCAGTAGCTGGTGCAGCTATTATCTGTGCTACCTTAGCTAAAGTAAGCCCTATGGAGTTAGCAAAACGTAATATTATTCCTATGCTAGCTGGGGTTATTACATTCTTAATTTTATTCTAATAATTCATTTATTCCAACCGCTACTACCTAGCACGGTATATTCTAAATGCTAGGTAAAATGTAATTACTATATAAGTTAGGTACTAAGTTGCTCCATTTTATATGTTTCTATATTTCTTTTTTCTTAAGGAGGTTCTCATGATTCAAGAAAAGCGTGTCCTTGATGAATTCTTTGAACTCGTTCAAATCCCTTGCTCCACTCTAAATGAACGCGTTGTAGCAGATTTACTTACTAAACGATTAGAAGATCTTGGTTTCACCGTGGAAGAAGATAACGCTGGTGAAAAACTTGGTGGCAACACTGGCAACCTAGTAGCCACTCGCAAAGGCACGGTACCTGAAGCACCTATGATTATGCTAACGGCTCACATGGACTGCGTAGAACCTTGTGCTAATATTAAACCACAACTAAAAGACGGCCTCATTACCTCTGATGGCACAACAATTTTAGGCGGCGATGATAAAGCTGGCGTAGTAGCTATTTTAGAAGCACTTCGCGTAATTAAAGAAAAAGACCTTCCATACGGTGATATTCAAGTAGTATTCACCATTGCCGAAGAAGGTGGCGTAAATGGTTCCAAAAACATGGATTCTTCCTTGTTAAAAGCTAAATTAGGCTTTACTTTCGATACGTCTGGCGCTCCTGGTCGTATTGTACATAAAGCACCTGGTCAAAATAAAGTGCGTGCTGTTATTACAGGTAAAGCTGCCCATGCAGGTAATGCACCTGAAAAAGGAATCAATGCTATCGTAGCCGCTGGTCATATGCTTACTAAATTACCACAAGGCCGACTTGATGAAGAAACAACTTGTAACATTGGCACCATTAGCGGTGGTCGGGCAACTAATATCGTAGCTGATGAAGCTACTATCTTATTAGAAACTCGTAGCCGTAATAAAGCTAAATTAGACAAATTAACTGCTGATGTAGTAGCTATTTTCGAAGCAGGCGCTAAAGAAACTGATACAACTGTAGATGTAAAAGTATTACCTGCTTACGATCCATTCGATTTAGCTGTTGACTCTGAAACTATTAAATTAGCTAGCAAAGCCGCTGAAGAATTAGGCTTCCCTGTAAATGTTGTTGAATCTGGTGGCGGTAGTGATGCAAGCTTCTTCAATGCGTATGGCGTGCCTACAGCCGTTCTTGGTGTTGGTATGACAAATGTTCATACAAAAGATGAATGCTTATTAGAAGAAGATTTATACAACTCTGCTCGTTTAGCAACCCAAATCATTATTGAAGCCGCTAAACAATAAGTTATTAATAACATTGTTTATACTTAAAACGACCTACCTCTGGTAGGTCGTTTTTTCCTATCTCCCCTATGCGGATACCTTATAAAGAAATGTACTATATAGACTTTTCAACTATTCTATGTTACAGTAAAAATATAGTTAATACGCCATATCTATTGTCACCGGATAAAGGTATGTAGCATCAAAGAATCTATCGTAGGTCATAGAAGATAGATAATTTGATGCTTTTTTTGAGGTAATATTTATGAATACATTAAAACAAATGAGTCTTTTTAGTAAAATTAAACATTTCATTGTCTTAACAATTCCTATCATCTTAACACAATTTGCCATTACTGGGGGCTCTTTTGTGTCAGTTGTCTTAACTGGACAATATAATACAGTAGATTTAGCGGGTATCTCGGTGGGCTTTAATCTATGGACAGCCTGTTACTACGGCATTATCGGTATTCATCTAGGCATTTCACCCATTATTGCCCAATTATTAGGGGCTAAAGAAACAAAAAATATTCCCACTATTATCTATCATGGTCTCATCTTATCCGTATGTTTCTTTCTTCTAATGATTCTCTTAGGCCTCACTATACTTGATCCTATTTTAACTCATTTACAATTGGAGCCGGCGGCCTATGAAATTTGTTGGCAATATTTAAAGGCCATTGCCGTAGGTTTATTGCCTTTAATTTTAACTTGTGTACTACGGAATACCCTAGACTGTCATAGTTATACCCACTATACCATGTATATCATTCTTTGCGGACTAGGTCTTCATATCTTTTTAGATTACGCGCTTATTTTAGGACATTTTGGTTTTCCTGCCTTAGGTGGTTTAGGGGCTGGTATTGCTACGGCCATTGCTTATTGGTTTAACTTTATCATCTTTTTAATCGTTCTCATCCTAGGGAAACCTTTTAAAGGATACCGCCTATTCCGTCAAACCTTCACCTTTGACTTTACTTATATTCGGGAACAATTGCGACTAGGATTACCTATAGGCCTTGCCATTTTTGCAGAAAGCAGTGTTTTTAGTCTCGCCGGAATTGCTGCCACTGCCTATGGCACTAGCATTATTGCCGCCCATCAAGCAGCTTTGAGCTTTACATCCCTTTTCTACGGCGTACCATTAAGTATCGGTATCGCCGCTACTATTACTGTGGGCTACGCTGTGGGAGCAAAAGATCTTCACGAAGCAAAGACATATTCCTATATTGCTCGTGGTCTAGCCGTTGTCCTAGCTATGACAATTTGTTTATACACCTTTACCCATTTACCAACCATTGCTAACTACTATACCAATGATCCAAGCATGGTAGATTTAATCGGTAGCTTTTTAAGTTATGCTGTCTTTTTCACTGTCATTGATGCTCTTGGGACACCAATTCAAGGTATTTTGCGAGGCTATAAAGATGTGCGTATTATTTCCATCATTGCCTTATCTAGTTTCTGTGGTACCAGTATTCCTATTGCGGCTATTTTTACTTTTATTTTCAACTATGGCCCCTACGCTATTTGGATTGGACTATTAGGAAGTACCTTAATTGCAGCTATCCTTTTCACGTGGCGCGTATGGTATATTCAAACCAAAAAGTTCAAAATAGTTGACAACCCAGATATATGATGTTAGAATACATAACAGTTTTTACTCATCGTTTAACTCAAACGATATAATTTCATAACTTGATGACTTTTGTCGCCGGATAAAAGATATAACATCAAATACTCTATCGTAGGCCATTGAAGGTAGAGTGTTTGATGTTTTTTTATTCAACTATATTCATATACTATGATAAGAAAGGAGTTATTCATGAATACAAATCTATCTTTATGGCATAAAACAATAAATTTCATACAGTTAACAGTCCCTATTATTATCACGCAATTTGCCTTAACAGGTGGGTCCTTTTTCTCAGTCGTCATGACGGGGCAATATAGCACAACCGATGTAGCTGGTATTTCAGTAGGTTTTAATATTTGGATTGCTTGCTACTATGGCGTCCTCGGGATTCTACTTGGTATTGCTCCCATTATGGCGCAACTATTAGGTGCTAATAAACAAGAAAATATTCCTACCGTTATTATCCATGGCCTATGGCTCGCTATTATTTTTAGCGCACTCTTAATCATTAGTGGCCTTTTATTCTTAAAACCACTACTACAATATTTAGCTTTAGAGCCGGCTGCTTATGAAGTATGTATGCAATATATGAAAGCTATGGCCTTCGCCCTACCACCGCTCATCTTAACTTGTACGCTTCGTAATACAATAGACTGTCATGGCCATACCCGCTATTCTATGATAATTATGAGCCTCGGTTTACTCATTCACATAACTTTAAATTATGCTCTAATTTTAGGTAATTTTGGCTTCCCTGCTTTAGGTGGTCTAGGTGCTGGTATCGCCACAGCCATTGCCTATTGGTTTAATTGTCTAACCTATTTAGGGGTACTCCTTTATAAGCAACCCTTTGCGAAATACCAACTTATCAAACAAAGCTGGGCCCTTCAATGGACGCCCTTACGGGAACAATTACGAATTGGCCTCCCTATAGGTGTAGCGGTATTCTGTGAAAGTAGTATTTTTAGTTTAGCTGGTCTCGCTATCACCTATTATGGCACACAAGTCATTGCCGCTCATCAGGCTGCTATTAGCTTTGTTAATCTGTTCTATGGCATTCCCCTCAGTATCAGCATGGCTAGTACTATTGTCGTAGGCTATCAAGTAGGAGCTAAACAATATAAAGAAGCGACCACCATGTCCTATATAGCACGAGGTTCAGCCCTTGCTATTGCAGCGTTTATGAGTATTATTATCTTTACTAATTTACGGCTTTTTGCAAGTTTCTATACTAATGAGCCAGCTATGGTGGATATTATTGCTTCTTTCATGAGTTATGCAGCCTTCTTTATTATTATTGATGCATTTGGAACGCCTGTACAAGGTATTTTACGGGCCTATAAAGATGTGGCGATTATCTCTAAAATAGCTATAGCCACTTACTGGGGCGCTTGTATTCCTATTGCCTTAGGGTTTATCTATTTCACCAATTTAGGCCCCTATAGCGTATGGCTTGGCCTACTAGGAGGCGTTGGCTTAGCAGGAATATTATATATTTGGCGAGTTATGTATTTACAAACAAAACGTTTTATATAAGCTACAAACAATTTATATAAATTACAATCGCTTTAAATGAAATACAAACTATTTATATAAAATACTAAACCAATACAACCAAAAAGCTCCACAATTAGGTTTTATACCTTAATTGTGGAGCTTCTTTGTTTCAAAACGTTTTTATTATTTAGTGTTACTTAAATATTTTTCAACTAATGCCCCTGCTACAGCAATGCCATTAATCATATCATCTTCCTCAATATCAAATCTTGGATTATGATGAGGTGCTTTAATATCAGAGCCTAAAATCATGTATGTTGCTTTGCCACCATTGGCAATTACACGCTCTAAGAAGTAAGCACAATCTTCACTACCACCGCCTGTATTAGTAAGTGGCACATCACGGAATAAGCCCATATCTTTAGCTAAGACCTGAACTTCTTTAGCTAATTCCTCGGAATTGATACAAGCTGGGGCACTGCCCATTTCTTTTATATCCACTTCACTATCGTACATAGCAGCTGCGCCCTGTAACACTTCATATGCACGCTTACAAATATATTCGTTAATTTCCCCTGTTTCACCACGAGTTTCAATCTGTAAATACGCTCTATCTGGAATTACGTTACGGCCCGTGCCTGCATTTAACACACCTACGTTAATGCAAGAGTTCCCTTTGGAGTGACGAGAAATTGCCTGTAAATTTAATGCAGCTGTACAAGCCGCTAACAAGGCATTCTTCCCTAACTCTGGGGAAGCGCCTGCATGAGATGAATAGCCTTTAAACTCTACATCTAATTTTGTCGTCGCCAAGAAACCATAATTCATACAAGCTAAGCAATTAGCAATCGCTTTATTAATGCCAATATGCATGCCGAAGAAAATATCTACATCGTCTACAACCCCAGCATCACGCATGGCTTTCGCACCGCGAACGCCTTCCTCAGCAGGTTGTAAAATCAACTTAAACGTACCATGCAACTCGTCTTTATGGCTCATAATATATTCTGCTAAGCCTAATGCCATTGTTAAATGTGCGTCATGACCACAAGCATGCATAGCTTTGTCATGTTTTGACGAAAAACCTTCTTTAGCTGGTAAATGATCTTCTGTTTGCGCTTCTACAACATCATTGGAATCAATATCAGCGCGAAATGCCACTACAGGTCCTTGATCATCAATGTGCAAGGTAGCTACTAAGCCAGTAAAACCATAACCCATAGCCTCTACCCATTTAGGATTAGCACCCTCTGCAATAGCACGCTCCATAGCGGCCTTCATAACTTCATCACTAGGAACGCCCATACGGGTTTCTGCATTAATAACGTCTTTCCCTACTTTTAATTCATAACCCAATTCTGTCAAGCGATCGGCCGCAATAGCCGCGGTGCGGTATTCTAACCAGCCTGGCTCTGGATGCTGATGCAAATCACGGCGCATAGCTACAAAACGATCTCGGTTGTCATTCGCAAAGGCAATACTCTTATAGGTACTCATATAGGCAACTCCTCTCAAACTCTCAAAACGAATACTGTGAGAAATCAATCAATTATACATATAATGATTTCTTCAAACTGTGTAAAATTCAACTACGTTTTTATCATACCACAAATTATCCCTTTCTTGTAAGAGCATTATAAAAAGCGTGCTCGAAAGCACGCTTTTTAAGTCTGTAATTGCAAAATTAGCATATACAGAGATATTTAATTAATAATGCAAGTCATCTGGACCAATACGATGACGGAATGTCCAATATGTCCATCCTTGGTAAATTAATACGATTGGCACGAAGATAAGTGCTACAATTGTCATTAATGTCAAAGTATATTCAGAAGAAGATGCATTTTTAATAGTCAAGCTCCAAGCTGGGTTCAAGCTGGAAACCATAATACGTGGGAATAAACCAGCAAAGTATGCAGCTGTTACGGAGATGATGCTTAAGCAGCTAAATGTAAAACCAACACCTGGACGACGTACACGAGTGAAGCCCCAGGAAATAAGGAAGAACACGATGCAAAGAGCAAATGCTACTGTAGCAATCATACTATTAAATAAATCAGTGTAGTAATAAGTAGCCCCTACTAATACAAGAGCACCTACCGCTGTAATAACACCTTCTACTAAAGCAGTAGCACGAGCGCGTTCTGCGATTGGACCAATTGTTTTAATAGCTGTATACAAAGCACCATGGTATACGAATACCAAGATGAATGCTAAACCACAAAGAATTGTGTATGGGCTAAGTAAATCAAAGAAGCCTCCTACGAAATTCATCTGACCATCAATTGGTGTACCTTGAATTAAGTTACCTACTGTAACGCCCCAAAGAAGAGCTGGAATTAAGGAACCAAAGAAAATGCAATAGTCAAATGTTTTACGCCATGCTAAGGATTTATCTTTACTACGGAATTCAAATGCAACACCACGAGCGATTAAAGCAGCCAACATTAAGAATAAAGCTAAATAAAAACCACTAAATAAAGTTGCATATACATGTGGGAAGGATGCAAAGGTAGCACCACCAGCGGTAATCATCCAAACTTGGTTGCCATCCCATACAGGACCAACTGTGTTAATCATCTGACGACGTTCCACATCATTTTTACCTAAGAATGGAAGCAAGATACCAACGCCATAGTCAAAGCCTTCCAGTGTGAAGAATCCTGCGAATAATACACATACGAGGATGAACCACACTACGTCTAAATTTTGTAAAATTATTTCCATAATGCTGCCTCCTCTCTAATATCTTGAGATGGATTGCCTTCTGGACCTTTCTTAATATGTTTCACTGCCAAGTATAAAGCAGCAATAGCCGCTAAAATATATACAGCGGAGAAACCAATAATTGTTGTCCAAATTTCACCAGCAGTTACAGTGCTAGATACACCATCTGCTGTTTTTTGTAAGCCATAAACGAGCCATGGTTGACGCCCCATTTCAGCTACATACCAACCAGTTGCATTAGCAATGTATGCAAATGGCAACATCCAGAATACAGCATTAAGCATTGCACGGGATGTTTCAAGTTTACCAGCACGGTTCATAGCAAATGCTACGATAGCTACTAAGAACATTAATACGCCAGAGAATACCATAGCACGGAAGGACCAGTACATGGAGGTTACATGCGG
Organism: Veillonella intestinalis; assembly: GCF_943193155.1. Lineage (GTDB taxonomy): Bacteria > Bacillota > Negativicutes > Veillonellales > Veillonellaceae > Veillonella_A > Veillonella_A intestinalis. The sequence goes on from NZ_CALPDB010000002.1 coordinate 318,271, forward strand.
TACATAATCGCCAGGGCCATATTTTTCTTCATCAGCTTTCTGAAGCTCTTTCATACCTTGCATTTCACCATTGAAATCATCAGTTGCCACGAAGCTCAATAAACCTGGAATTTCAACGAAACTATTAGTAGTCTGATTTTTTTCATCAATAGTAGCAAATAAGCTAAATGGAGCACCTTTAGTTGTATCCCAAAGACCTTCTACAGATGCAATTTTCATTGGCTGAACTTTAGTTACATACTGACCATGTAAGTGACCAGCACCCATTACTAACACGCCACCAATGATAGTAAATACTAAGCCCCATTTAATAGAGCGTTTGTAGAAATCGACAGCGTTATTGCGAAGTAAGTGCCATGCACTAACAGCCGCGATAATAACACCGGCAGTCATTAAGCCATCAAAGAAAATGTGAGCAAATTGTCCTGGTACGTACCCATTTGATAAGATAACTCCAAAATTTTCCATTTCGGCACGACCATTACGAATTACATACCCTACTGGATGTTGCATGAAAGAACTTGCCACCAAAATCCAGAAAGCTGATAAGTTGGTACCAATAGCTACTAACACAGCTACTGCAGCGTGTGCTTTAGCAGACAATTTATCCCAACCAAAAATCCAAGCACCCATAAATGTGGATTCAAGGAAGAATGCGGTCAACGCTTCAAGTGCTAAAGGAGCACCAAAGATATCCCCCATAAAACGAGAATATTCAGCCCAGTTCATACCGAAGTGGAACTCCTGTACGATACCAGTTACGACACCCATGGCAAAATTGATTAAAAATAATTTCCCCCAGAACTTTGCCATTTTTTTGTACACTTCATTGTTAGTGTTTACGTAGGTAATTTCTAAAATTGCTACGACTACTGTCATCCCCAGTGTCACAGGAACGAACAGCCAGTGATAGATCGATGTCAAGGCAAATTGCCATCGAGCTAACAGTAATGCTTCCATCATACTTAAAACCTCCTCACTTATTAATCGCGCGCTTGCGCCTTAGATGGACATCCTCTTTGCAAATGAATTTCACGTTCTCGCTTAGCCAATGATTCAAAATCAACAGCCTTCAAGTCCTTGATCAAATCTGCTTGGATTTGACCAAATCGTTCCTGAACAGAACAACTACCGTGACAACCACGGGAACATGTTTCATTATCGTATAAGCAACGCTGTAAATAAGTTGCTCCTTCCACAGCTTCAATTACATCCAATAAGGTAATATCTTTTGGCTTGCGTGCCAATGCAAAGCCACCATCTACACCTCGGAAGGATTGCATGATGTTTCCCGATATAAGATTTCTCATAATTTTTAATAGAAATCGATCAGGAATTTTCTGTGCTTTTGCCAACTCACCACCGGTAATTTTTGTCCCATTCGGCAGGAGTGACATATGCAATACCATACGGAATGCATAATCAGTTGCTTGGTTAAGTTTCATAACTGCCCCCTAATACCTAATACAAACTAATTCGAAATAATTCGATTTTGCAATTATTACAATGAACATTACAAACTTAGTATACTTTGCAGTCATAAAAAAATGCTCGTAATATGAGCATTTTTCTGTTCATCTCCATTATAGTCAATACTCTCGCGAATTGCAATAAGATATTACCAATTTTGCTAGAGATTGTTATATCAAATACGCACTGTAATTCCTAGTATTACAGTATATTTTAAACTACCTATAAGTTATATTGATGATATTTCTCAATTATTTAATTTTCAATTTACTTCATCATAATAAAACTAAGGTTTACTATGGGAAGTAATTATAACATCCAGCGAATACTATCAATAATTAGATACGCAATGCCTGACATAATAGCACTTAATGGAATCGTTACAAACCAAGCTAACACCATAGAGCGTGCTACACCCCAGTTAACAGCTTTAACACGTTTCGCTGTCCCTACCCCCATAATAGAACCACTTACTACATGAGTTGTAGATACAGGTAAGTGTAAAAATGTAGCTGTAAAAATAGTGATGGCTGAATTTAAATCAGCAGCAAAACCATTAATAGTTTCTAACTTAAATATTTTAGTCCCCATTGTACTAATAATACGCCAACCACCAGCAGCTGTACCTAATGCCATAGCAGCCGCACAGGCAACTTTTACCCAAGTTGGTACATCTAAGGTATCAATGTAACCACCACTAAGTAAGGTTAATGTAATAATACCCATAGCTTTTTGAGCATCATTAGAGCCATGAGAAAAAGCCATCAAAGTAGCTGATAATAATTGCATATTACGGAATCGGTCATTTAATGTAATTGGTGAAAATCGACCAAATAATACTAACAATAAGTTCATAATTAAATAACCTAATACCATGGCAATAATTGGTGACAACACAAGGGATAAGAAAATCCGGCCTATACCAGTAAAGTTTAGTGCTTCATAGCCTACAGATACCATAACGGCGCCGATTACGCCACCAATTAATGCATGCGATGAAGAACTAGGAATACCATACCACCAAGTCACTAAATTCCAAATAATAGCGCCTAACAAGGCTGCACTAATGACTTCTGCATTAATAAGACTTGCTGAAGTAACTAAGTCGCCACCAATTGTTTTTGCTACCCCAGTACTAACCAAAGCACCAATAAAGTTAAGCACCGCAGTCATCATAACTGCTTTTTTAGGATCTATAGCACGAGTAGATACAGAGGTTGCAATTGCATTCGCTGTATCATGAAAACCATTAATATAATCAAAAGCTAAGGCTAAAAACACCACTAGCCACACAAACCAATGATCAAGCATACTTCAAAACAACCCGGCGGAACGTACCAACCAAATCCTCACATCCATCGATAACGTCTTCCATGGAGTTAAGAAGTTCCTTCCATTTGATGATTTCAATAGGATCCTTGCAATCTCTAAATAATACTGCCATTTCTTCATGATATACAGCGTCGGCTTCTTCTTCTAAACGAAGAACTTCTAATACACGGCCTTCTACTTTCACATGATTTTTCTTTAAACTATTCATATATGAAATAGACTTAGTAATGTGTTTTAAGCATTTCTGTACAATTTCAATTAAGCGAATAGCCCCTTTAGTAGGCTGTCCTACATTGTACATACACATTTTATCCATAATGTCTTTCATACTATCAATGGTCGAATCTAATTGTTCAATTAATAATTGAATATCTTCACGATCCATAGGAGTAATGAAGGTAGAACGCAAACGTTCAACAGTCTGATTCACTAACTCATCTGCTTCTTTTTCTTTCTGATCGATTACTCGTAGTGCTTCTTCTTTTTCAATCTCGCCTTTAAACGCTTGTTCCATAAGGATGGATGCGTCATGACATAGTTCAACATGATTGTTCAAGATATTGAAAAATTTTTCTTCCTTGCTTTTTAAATTAAAAGCCATAATATCCTCCATAACTCGTGATGGCTTCGTTAATAATTTAACGAATTACTATAAACGCACGTTCTAATTATAGCACATCAAATACCTATTTTCTATTGTTCATTGTATGCAAAAACCATATTCTTATACGGGTCTAATATATATATTATGTTAAATTAATATACATAATTTAGCATGTTTTAAACACTACTATTTATTAATTTCATACACTAAATGGCGTATTTCAGGAAGTACCAAGCGATTAATACCTAAGGTAACAGCGCCTACTGAACCAGGTAAAGAGAAAAGCAAAACATTGTCACAAACACCTGCCATAGCACGCGAAGCAATCGCTCGTGTCCCAATATCTTCAGTATAGCTTAAATATCTAAATAATTCGCCAAATCCCGGAATTTCTTTTTGGCATAAAGAAGCTACTACCTCTATAGACACATCCCGTTTAGCAATGCCTGTACCACCAGTTAAGATAATGCCATCTAAACTTTCAATCGCAATCCATCGCTGTAGAACCTCTGTTATTTTTATAAAGTCATCGGCTACAATAGTCCGAACCTTTACAATGTGCCCTCCTTCCTCTACCAATGAAACTACTGTATCGCCACCTTTATCCGTTTCTGGCGTCCGTGTATCCGATACAGTCAGAACGCCTAAAACTAAAGGGCGTTCAAGCACTTCTTTCAATGACATGCATCTTACCTCCCATAAGAATATATTTTACAATTCTTTGATAATTTACAAAGTCTTTACTATCAGTATACCACGAATACAGGAAGATAGTTAATAATATTAGACTTATGAATTGTAAAATTTTTGTAAGGTCAATAGAAAGGAGGTGGGAAGGATAGGAATTTATATACAAAAAAAGACACCATTCGGTGTGTCGCACTTAATAACTTTTAAATACGTCCATTCGGATGCTGTGGATTCTAAAACACTATATCCTTTCCTATCTGTTCGACAGCTGTGAATTCTTCTTCGAAGAATTTTACGCTGCGAACTAAAAGATTCACACCCATTTGTGCGTCGTTAGTACTCCTTCAAATGGGGTTCTCTATTTATTCCAGATCGCTTCTATTATGTCACTACCTATTGAGATACTTCTACTAACATCCCTTCTTGGAAGCGCCCAGACAGATTGTTACTCATTAGAGTAACAAAAATAAGAGGCCGTGTCTTTCGACACGACCTCCTATTTTCATTAATCAGCGACTACCTATCATGCTACGCTTCGTTTCACTCGCTTCGCAAGAAAGTGATGCAATACAATTTGTGCGTCGCTCTGCTCCTTCAAACTGTTTGCCCTACTTTTCCCAGCTTCTGGTCGGATAGGAAGCCATACAAAAAAAGACACCAACCTAAGTTGATGTCTTTAGTCAATCAGCAGCTTCCTATCCTCCCAGGCCGCTTCCAGCCAAGTACTTTCGGCGTTTACGAGCTTAACTACTGTGTTCGAGATGGGAACAGGTGGACCCTCGTAGCTATCGCCACTGAATCTGTCAGAGCTTGTACTCTGAAAACCACATAGAAGTGTAAATCTTGTAAGTTACACATTAGATTATACATAATTCTTTGATTGAAGTTTGTTACTACAGCTTTAAAAGTAAAGCCCTCGATCTATTAGTACCAGTCAGCTCCAAGCCTCACAGCTCTTCCACACCTGGCCTATCAACCATGTCGTCTACATGGGATCTTACTAACTTTTGTTATGAGAAACCTCATC
>NZ_CALPDB010000003.1 GCF_943193155.1 Veillonella intestinalis
TTAGTAAGATCCCATGTAGACGACATGGTTGATAGGCCAGGTGTGGAAGAGCTGTGAGGCTTGGAGCTGACTGGTACTAATAGATCGAGGGCTTTACTTTTAAATAGTGAACCAGATTAAAATGGTAGTCACTAGACTGTAGGGACAAACTTCAATTAAAGAATTATATATAATCTAATGTGTAACTTACAAGATCTACACTTCTATGTGGTTTTCAGAGTACAAGCTCTGACAGATTCAGTGGCGATAGCTATGAGGGTCCACCTGTTCCCATCTCGAACACAGTAGTTAAGCTCGTAAACGCCGAAAGTACTTGGCTGGAAGCGGCCTGGGAGGATAGGTAGTCGCTGATTAATGAAAATAAGAGGTCGTGTCGAAAGACACGGCCTCTTATTTTTGTTAATCTAATGAGTAACAATCTGTCTGGCCGCTTCCAAGAAGCGAGTGAAGCGAAGCGTAGCATGATAGATCGTAATAAAATAATACAAAAAATACAAAAAGAAGGATGTATCTATTACTTACTATAGTTATAGATACATCCTTCTTTTTATGCTAGTATATATTAAATAAATAATTAATTATTAGAACTATGGTGTAATGTAATTTATAGAAATTGGATAAATAGTGGTGAATTATTTAGGTAATTCACTTTCTTTTGTTTCCACAAAGTCCATAATGGCTTTTTCAAAATCAATTCCCATGCGATCTGCAAGAGCTGCTAACCACCAAACACATTCACCTAATTTGTGAGGTAATAAAGTCTTAAGATCATCTTCTGTATTGGCTGTAGGCCATGTTTTTTCATGAGCCATAGCTAGGCGTCCTACAAGAGCTGCATCTGTTAAGAAACCGAGTGCATCTTCTTCAATAGTCCAGCGTTGGCCATTGAATTTATCTTCTAATTTATGATAGGATTCACGAATCGCTAAATTTCGTTCAATGACTTCTTGTAAAGTTATGTTTTGCTTTTCCATTAAGGCCTCCTTAGTTATAGATATGTAATAGAAATTAAAATTTTAATTATAGTATAGCATAATTATATGCAATATTCATTTTTAATTTTAGTATTAAGTATATATAAATTTCAATAAACAAAATGATAAAAATTATTAAAATTGTATTTATTAACTTTAGAGACAGTACAAAAATATATATACAATTATGTATTTAAGATTATGTACAGCTATATGTTTTAGACTACATATGACTATATATCTCTGTGTATGTATAACTGTATATGGATATTATAAAAGGCTACGAGAATCTATATATCTTAGATACAGATAATTATATATTTGGTGCACAGGTAATCATATACATGTGATTTGTGTGATGATTTGTGTGAATATGTTTTAATTAGGGTGTAATCATATATTCTTATAAAGTGTTCATCTAACTAGAAAAATAATTTTTGAGAATATATATCAATTTTAGAAGCGATTAAAAGATGGCGTGTATTCTATTTATTCTAATGTAATAGTATATCCTATTGACAATGTATGATTTAAAACGTACAATTACAGACAGCTTTATAAATACGTGCGTTTTAAATACCTGTTAAAAATGTAGGAATTAAATATTAGCTAAGCTATACGAATTAAATAAGCTAGGATTAGGGGAATCCTAGCTTATGTAGATATTTTTATAGTAGTAAATTAGCTTACTGAAATAAAGAAAGGATAAATATATAGGGTATTTCAAGCACGCCATAGTTGAGAAAGAAGCAAGGTAGATTAGCGCAGATGTGTGCTAATTAAAAAGAGAGAGTTAAAAGAGAATGAAGGTATGTCTATGAAACGAAGAGGTTGGTATTTACTTCTCTCCGTAGGTATAGTGGGGGCTATATTATGGAGCACAGAACAGGCATTTTCATCGTCTAGTGAAGAGACTACGATGACCTTGATTAATGTGTCCTATGATGCTACGCGAGAGTTTTATGAAGCCTATAATACTGATTTTGCAGCGTATTATAAGGCTCGTACAGGTAAAGAGATAATAATCCATCAATCGCACGGTGGCTCAGGCAATCAAGCTAGAGCCGTGGTAGAAGGCTTTGATGCAGATATTGTAACTTTAGCTTTGGCACAAGATGTGAATTTATTACAAAAGGTTCACCTATTAGATTCTAATTGGGAGTCTAGTTTACCAAATTATTCGGCCCCTTATACTTCAACCGTTGTATTTTTAGTGCGACAGGGGAATGCATTAAAAATTAGGGATTGGGATGATTTAGTTAAACCAAATGTCCGTATTATTGCACCTGATCCAAAGAGTAGTGGTGGGGCTTGTTGGATTTTTTTAGCTGCTTATGCTTATGGAGCAGGTTTGCCTGATGATACAGCTAAAGCTACTAATTTTGTGAAGCGATTATATGAAAATGTAGTAGTTATGGATGCTGGAGCTCGGGGGGCTACCACAACATTTGTAGAAAATAAACAAGGCGATGTATTGCTTGTTTGGGAAAATGAAGCTAAGCAGATTTTACAACACTATCCTGGTGAATATAAGCTAGTAACGCCATCAGTGTCTATAGTAGCCGAACCTAGTGTGGCAGTAGTCGCTAATATTGCTCGAAAACGAGGCACATATGAAGTAGCCGAGGATTACTTAACTCACTTATATGCGCCGGAGAGTCAGCGTTTAATAGCTCAATATGGATTTAGGCCCACAGATTCTACTGTTATGACAGAGGTAGCCAAGGAATATCCAACACCTCAGCGCATGGTAACAATTCGTGATTTTGGTGGTTGGGCCGCTGCTTATGAGCGTTTCTTTGAAGATGGTGCCCTATTCGATATGATTCGGGACGAATAGGAGGGCTTTATGAGACAAACTATGCAAACAAATAGTAGAGCGCCTCGTCTATTACCAGGTTTTAGACTGACCTTAGGTGTGACCTTAACCATTTTGTCTATCATTGTTATTTTGCCAGTAGGTACTATTTTAGGCTATGCGGTGCAAATTCCGCCCATGACATTGTGGCAAACCATTGCTAAACCTGTAGTTTGGCACGCTTTTGCTACGAGTATTATGACATCGTTGGTAGCAGCAACTATTAACTTAGTCTTTGGCACATTATTAGCTTGGATTTTAGTACGATATACATTCCCAGGGCGACGTTTCATTGATAGTCTTATTGAGTTACCTTTTGCACTACCTACAGCTGTAGCAGGGATTACCTTATCTAAGTTATATTCAGATACTGGCTTATTGGGTAGTACACTTATACAGTGGGGAATTTCTTTAGTGTATACGAAGATAGGTATTAGTATTGCACTAATTTTTGTAGGGATTCCTTTTGTAGTTCGCTCTGTTGAGCCTGTATTAGCTAAATTGGATGGTTCGTATGAAGAAGCGGCAGCTGTATTAGGGGCGAATAACTTCACAATATTCCGGCGTATTATTTTACCTGAAATTTTGCCCGCTGGGTTGGCTGGATTTGCCCTTGCGTTTGCTCGAGGGCTTGGGGAATACGGAAGTGTCATTTATATTTCAGGTAATAGCGCTAAAGCCCAGACACAAGTAGTATCTTATGTAATTATGCAGAAGTTGAACTATATTGATTATGAAGGTGCTACAGCGATGGCATTGCTTTTATTAATATTGGCCTTTTTCATTTTGCTTAGCGTTAATTTATTGCAATTGCGTCAAGCGAAGCGGTTAGGAGGTCGATAGGATGAAAGAATTAAAGTGGGTGCAATATAGCTTAATTATAGTGGGGTTTCTTTTCGTTATTTTAATGTTAGTTTTTCCACTTATAACGGTAATTCTCAGTTCTTTGGCACAAGGCTGGACATTTTATGTAAAGGCTATTACAACGCCTTATGTAGTATCTGCACTAGGTCTCACTTTAGTAGCTGCTTTGGTAGCGGTATTAGTAAGTGGGATATTTGGTCTTTGTGCGGCTTATAGCATTGGTAAGTTTGATTTTAAAGGTAAGCAGTTGTTAATGACGTTAATTGATGTGCCCTTTTCTATTTCACCGGTCATTGCAGGTTTAGCCTTTATTATGGTGTTTGGCCGTATTGGATGGGGTTACAGTATTTTAGAGAGTCTTAATCAGTGGTTAGGTACGAACTGGCGTGTGGTCTTTGCTTTACCAGGTGTATTCTTAGCTACAATTTTTGTAACCTTACCCTTTGTTTTCCGTGAAGTGATAGGCGTTATGCATACAAGAGGACGTGAAGAGGAAGAAGCGGCTGTTTTAATGGGGGCATCGGGATTGACTGTTTTTTGGAAAATTACCTTTCCTCAGATTAAATGGGGTTTCCTCTATGGCGTATTACTGTGTGCCGCCAGAGCGTTAGGCGAATTTGGAGCCGTAGCAGCCTTATCGAAAGTACGTGGCAGTACCTTTACTTTGCCTTTGGAAATTGACGCTTTGTATTTATCTGGTTCTGCTACAGGCGTTACAGCTGCTTTTGCGGCATCCTCTGTATTGGTTATGTTAGCAATCGTCTTATTAATTTTACGGGCTTATGTAGAACAACGAGTGGGTCATAATGGCTAGGTATTGTAATAAATATGGTTAGGTATTGTAATGAAATGGATATAAAAATAATGTTAATATTATTTTTATTATTAAGAACTATATAGATTGATTTTTAGTTTATTAAGGGTAATTTAGGGATAATAAAGAAATATTGAAGAATTGAGAGAGTTTGAGGTGATGAGATGGAACAAGGAGCGTCTCAGTATGTAGCCATGGAGGGAATTTATAAGCAATATGGCCATTATGAAGCATCTAAAGATGTGAGTTTTCATATTGCTGAAGGCAAGATTGTAGCTCTATTAGGCCCCAGTGGGAGTGGTAAAACCACAATTTTACGTATGTTAGCAGGACTAGAGCAACCAGATCAGGGTGATATCTATATTGCTGGTAAGCGTGTGAATGCTATTGTACCGGCTAAGCGTGGTATAGGTTTTGTATTTCAAAATTATGCGCTATTTCGTCATATGACGGTATTTGATAATATTGCCTTTGGTCTTACCGTGCAAAAAGAGGAGCAACATGTGATTCATAAGCGAGTGTTAGAATTACTAGATTTAGTTGGTCTTGCTAATTTGCAAGATCGTTATCCTGGTGAATTATCTGGTGGACAGCGGCAGCGTGTAGCCTTTGCAAGGGCTTTGGCACCAAGGCCTGATGTATTGTTATTAGATGAACCTTTTGCGGCTATTGATGCAAAGGTTAAGCATGAGCTCCGTCAATGGTTAAAAGCTACCATTAAGAAATCGGGGATTACGAGTATCTTTGTGACTCATGATCAAGAAGAAGCCGTAGAATTAGCTGATGAAATTATTGTAACTAATAATGGTTGTATTGAACAAATGGGCACACCAGAAGAGATTTATGGACAACCAGCAACCCCCTTTGTGGCTGGATTTATGGGGAAGGCCAAGGGGATTATGGAATATGAAAGCCTTAACGGTTTTGAACGAGAGGCCGGTTTTGATTGGGCAATTATTCGCCCCGAATTCGTAGCTGTTTTTAAAGCAGATGCAGACCATGAAGATAAAAGTGCTGTTGAAACGGGTAGTGTAGAAGCGGTAACGTTTCAGGGAACGCGCCTTAGCATGCGCATTCGTATTGGGAATCATCTGATTGAAGCAGAACAGCCTATTGAAGCGGCTTCGTTTGTTGTAGGTGAAACGGTTCAGGTCTTGATTTATCGGCTTTTCTTGTGTAGTAATACGGAGGTTCATATTGTGAAAAATAAAGCTCTTGAACCAGGTCAAGTATTCTATATTTAAGAGAGTTTGACAGACTTTAGGAAATTAGGTGGGATAGGACGTATGAAAATTGAGAAACGAGAGCGAATTGAAACGGATGTGCTTATCATTGGTGGCGGTACAGCTGGTTGTTATGCAGCGTTGACTTTGCAAAAACAAACAGATGCTAACGTTTTAATTGTAGAAAAGGCAGTAATTCGTCGCAGTGGCTGTTTAGCAGCAGGGGTTAATGCACTGAATGCGTATATTGTAAAAGGTCGCAAGCCAGAAGATTATGTTGAGTATGCCACAAAAGATGCAGCTGGCATTGTGCGTCATGATTTATTATTATCCATGAGTGAACGACTGAATGGCGTTACTAAAGTATTAGAAGATTTAGGTTTAGTTATTTTAAAAGACTCTAATGGAGAGTATATAGCCCGTGGTAATCGCAATATAAAAATCAATGGGGAAAATATTAAGCCTTTGTTAGCGGAAGTGGTTTTACAATTGCCAAATACAACGGTGATGGAACATGTCATTATTACCGATTATTTGGTAGAGGATGGTGAAATTAAGGGGGCTGTAGGCTTTTCGTTGCGTCATCAGGTGGCGTATGAAATTTATGCGCCCTATGTGATTTGTGCTACCGGTGGGGCCGCTGGGTTATATCGGCCTAATAATCCTGGTTTTTCACGGCATAAGATGTGGTATTCACCTTTTAATACGGGAGCTGGTTATGCCATGGGCATTCAAGCTGGTGCAGAAATGACGACCTTTGAAATGCGTTTTATTGCCTTGCGTTGTAAAGATACTATTGCGCCGACGGGCACTATTGCTCAAGGGGTGGGTGCTAAGCAGATTAATGCAGATGGCGAAGTATATGAAACTAAATATGGATTGACTACTTCACAGCGTGTTTATGGCACAGTAAAAGAAAATTTAGAAGGTCATGGTCCTTGTTATTTAGCCACAGAAGGAATTAGTAGTGAGCAAAATATGGATCTTTTGAAGGCCTATCTTAATATGGCGCCAGGTCAGACTTTAAAATGGCTAGAATCGGGGGAAGGACCACAACAGCAGAATGTAGAGATTGAAGGAACAGAACCTTATATTGTAGGCGGTCATACGGCGAGTGGCTATTGGGTTGATACGAATCGTGAAACGACAATTCGCAATTTATATGCCGCTGGTGATGTAGCTGGTGGTTGTCCACAAAAATATGTAACTGGTGCTTTAGCGGAAGGGGAAATTGCAGCCCTAGCGATTGCTAAGCGATATGAAGCGGCTAAGGCTCATGATGAGAGGCATAATGGTAATGGTCATTTTGTTTCAGAGGGGCTTAAAGTGAAAGCAGAGGCCTATTTGTCGGCTTATGATGCTTATCTTACGGGCGAATCTCCATTATATACAACGGAACAGCTAGAAGAAGCGATGCAACGAACTATGGACAGCTATGCAGGTGGTATTGGTGCTTATTATCGTTTCAATAGTAAACAATTGAAGAAAGCGAAAACGAGAATTCAAGAATTGCAAAAAATGGCACAACATTTGAAAGCTCAAAATTTGCACGACCTATTATTTATTTATGAATTAAAAGAGCGTTTAGTTGTATGTTTAACATTGATTGCTCATTTAGAAGGGCGTAAAGAAACACGCTGGCACAGCTTTGCAGAAAATTTAGATTATCCTGAAAGTAGTGATGAATGGCTTTGTTATGTTAATTCGATAGCAACCGATAGAGGGATTGAAATTCGACAACGGCCATTAGTGAAGGAGGCGTATTATGAGCATCAGAATTGATCAGCGTAGCTGCATCGGTTGTCAACGTTGTGTTAATATTTGTCCTGGTAGCTTACCAGCTATGAATGAAGAGGGTAAAGCCTATATGGCTTATCCTAAGGACTGCTGGGGCTGTATGGCATGTATAAAAGAATGTCCTGTTGGGGCCATTGCTTATTTTTTAGGACCCGATATGGGTGGCAAAGGGGGCACGATGAAGGCGCAGCGTGAAGGTCATTTTTGGCGTTGGGAATATATAGCGCCTAATGGGGAGAGCCAAACCATTGTTGTAAATGCGCAAGAATCCAACCAATATTAGATATATAAAGAGTCTAAACTTTGTACTAGATATTAATCCATCTTGCATTAGGGTATAAGAGAGTAAAAGAGAGAAGGTAGTAATATGAGTGAGTATAGTCATTTAGATGAATTAGAGGCAGAGGCTATATATATTATCCGTGAAGTGGCGGCACAATGTGAGAAGCCCGTTATGTTGTATTCCATTGGGAAAGATAGTTCTGTTATGCTACATTTAGCACGAAAGGCCTTTTATCCTGAAAAGCCCCCATTTCCATTTTTGCATGTGAACACAACTTGGAAATTTAAAGAAATGATCAAGTTCCGTGATGAAACAGCTAAGAAATTTGGCTTAGATATGATTGAATATATCAATCAAGAAGGGGTTGCACAAGGTATTAATCCGTTTGACCATGGCTCAGCTTATACGGATATTATGAAAACCCAAGCTCTAAAGCAAGCATTAAATACATATGGTTTTACTGCGGCCTTTGGGGGTGGTCGTCGTGATGAAGAAAAATCCCGTGCGAAAGAACGAATTTTTTCCTTCCGCAATGCCTCTCATGGTTGGGATCCTAAAAATCAGCGCCCTGAAATGTGGAAACTATATAATGCTAAGATTAACAAAGGGGAAAGTATTCGCGTATTTCCTCTATCTAACTGGACTGAAAAGGATATTTGGCAATATATTAAACGTGAAAATATAGATATTGTATCCTTATATTTTGCGAAAGAACGACCTGTTGTATATCGTGATGGCAATATTATTATGGTAGATGATGATCGTTTTAAATTACGACCTGGTGAAACCATTGAACAAAAGAAAGTGCGTTTCCGTACATTAGGTTGTTATCCTTTAACGGGTGGTACTGAATCTGAAGCCACTACCTTAGATGAAATCATTGAAGAAACCTTATCGGCTGTTTCCTCTGAACGTACGACACGCGTTATTGATAGTGAAGCGGCTGGCAGCATGGAACGGCGTAAGCGGGAAGGGTATTTCTAATATAGGTATTGGGTAAAGAGAGGATACAATCATGAAAGGACTTTTAAAATTTATTACTTGTGGCAGTGTAGATGATGGTAAATCTACTTTAATTGGCCACATTTTATATGATGCTAAATTATTATATGCGGATCAGGCTAAAGCACTTGAATTAGAAAGTAAAGTAGGCAGTCGTGGTGGTGCCATTGATTATTCATTACTATTAGATGGGTTGATGGCTGAACGTGAACAAGGGATTACCATTGATGTAGCATATCGTTATTTTACGACGGATAATCGTAGTTTCATTGTAGCAGACACACCTGGTCATGAAGAATATACGCGTAATATGGCTGTAGGAGCATCTTTTGCTGACTTGGCGATTATTTTGGTGGATGCTTCACAAGGTATTTTAGTGCAGACCCGTCGTCATGCTCGTATTTGTGCTCTTATGGGCATTGAGTCATTTGTGTTTGCTGTGAATAAAATGGATTTAGTAGGCTATAAAGAAGACGTATTCCGTCAGATTGAAGCGGATATTGCAAACCTTGCTAAGGAAGTGGGCCTTACTAATGTACAGGTAATTCCTGTATCAGCGACCGAAGGCGACAATATTACGACCAAAGCGACAACTATGCCTTGGTATGAAGGGCCCGCTTTGTTACCCTATTTAGAAACTGTAGATGCGTCTGGTACGGCTGAAGATGGTTTTTATATGCCAGTACAGCGGGTATGTCGTCCTAATCATACTTTCCGTGGTTTTCAGGGGCAAGTAGAAGCAGGTCAGGTCGCAGTAGGTGATACCTTAACAGTATTACCTAGTGGTGAAAGTGCTAAGGTTGAATCTTTGTTAGTTGGTTTTAATACGGTGCAAGCGGCCCAGCTAGGCCAACCTTTAACGGTGCAACTAGACCGTGAAATTGATGTTTCACGGGGCAGTGTGTTGGTTAAACAAACAGGAATTGGTACGGCGCAGACTGCCAGTGTAAAATTACTTTGGATGGACGATGAACCCTTAGAAGTGGGGAATGAATATCTGGTTAGTTTAGGCACTAAGCAAGTAGCCGCCACGGTCACAGACATTCAGTATCAAATTGATGTAAATAGTGGCGAGCATCTACCAGTTGCTGAACTTGGAAAAAATAGTATAGCCCTTTGCACCTTGCACTTCCAGACACCTGTAGTTATGGATGAATTCCGTCATCATAAAACACTAGGTGAATTGATCTTAATCAATCGTGTTAGCAATATGACATCTGCTTGTGGCGTTATTGAAGCAGTAGGCACAGTAGCTGAGCAGCATACTTTTGAAGGTAATGGTTTGCATGCTCGTGGTGATGTATTTGATGAGTTTTATTATAATGTGGAAGGTCTAAAAGTAGATAAAATTCGACCAACTCGAACGACGTTCCAAATTGGTGATGCGTTACCGATTACAGGGGCGAGCTATAGTTATCCAGCTAATTTTGATATTTTAGTAGTTCGTGATAAAGTGGCTATTCTAGTTCGTGACGGTCAATTCATGGATATTGTGGATTTAGCGTCATATGTGTATAGCGATGTACCTGTAGTAAATGGACGTGGCTTTGCAATACAGATTAATAGTGCCGATGAGGTAGCGCAGTTTATAGCTGAATCTGCTGATGATAGTTTGCAACGTGATGGCTCCTGGCATGATAGATGGCTTCGTTTTGAAACATATCGTAAAATTATTTTCCATGATTCCTTTTGGTCTATTTAAAAAATTCATACTAATACAAGCGGTTGTATTTCTTTTTGAGGTACAACCGCTTTTGTATTGCCTGTTTTTAGTGCATTTGAATAATATAGAATATATTTAGCTATGCAAAAGAGGTATTTTAAAAATGACATTAGAATATATATAATAGAAAGCACGAAGGATAATATCTAAAATTATCAATATATTCTATAGACTTTTTTAGGGATTTATTTTGTATTTTTAATACAGTATATTATACAAGGAGAAACAGCATGGAACGATTTGAAGCAATTGTTGTAGGTGGCGGCTTAGCAGGGGCAGCAGCGGCTTATCGTATGGCTAAAGCAGGTGTGAAGGTGCTCTTAGTAGAACGAGGGAGTTATGGGGGCGCTAAGAATATGACAGGTGGTCGTATTTATACACATTCGTTAGAAGCACTTATTCCTAATTTCCGTGAAACAGCACCGCTTGAACGGAAGGTGACTAAAGAACGGATTTCTATTCTTGAAGGCGGTAAAGCAACCACCGTTGAGTATGAAGCAACACCAGCTAAACCAGAGGACGAATCCTATGTTGTATTGCGGAGTGTATTTGATAAGTGGTTAGTGGATCAAGCGGCAGCTGCTGGTGCCGTTGTAGTTAATCGTATCCAAGTAGATGAATTGCTCAAAGAAGGGGATACCGTAGTAGGTATTCGTTGTGGCAAAGATACGATGTTAGCCGATGTAGTTGTATTGGCTGATGGGGTGAATTCGTTACTAGCTGAACGGGCTGGTTTACGTGCGCCAGTGACAGCAGCTGAAGTAGCAGTAGGGGCTAAGGAAGTATATACCTTTAATAAAGGTGTGTTAGAGGAACGACTTGGCTTGGATGGTAACGATGGCTTAGCGTGGCTCTGCATGGGGGATATAACTCATGGTTTAATGGGCGGTGGCTTTTTATACACTAATAAAAACAGCCTTTCGCTAGGTGTTGTTGTCGGTCTAGAGCATATTGGTGAAGCGGATGCTACTATCGAAGACATGATGAATGAATTTATGAGCTATGGACCGATTGCTCGTTTATTAAAAGGTGGTAAATTAGTAGAACGCAGTGGCCACATGGTGCCAGAAGCGGGCTATAAAGCAGTGACAACACTTAGTGGCAACGGGTTTATTATCGTCGGTGATGCGGCTGGCTTCTGTATTAATATGGGCTATACCGTGCGTGGTATGGATTTTGCCATTGCTTCTGGTATGTATGCGGGCGATGCTATTATTAAAGCCAAGAAATTACAAGACTTTTCAGCGGGTGCCTTACGTTATTATGATATTTTAATAGAAGATAGCTTTATTGGTAAGGATTTAAAAACGTATCGCCACTTCCCTGAATTCTTAAATAATCCTCGCATTTTCCAAAAATATCCATCCATGGTAAATGGTATTATGGAAGATGTGTTTACTGTAAATGGTAATGGAGCAAAACCATTAGTTCCTAAATTATTGAAACGAGCCACTGGTGTGGGCCTTGTAAATCTAGCTATGGATGCGCTTAAAGGAGGGCGTGCCTTATGATGAATTTAGAAGAAAAATTAGGTGTTAATAAATATTATGTAAATGAAGGACATCCTCATATTGAAATCATCCATGACTACCCTGATATGAAGGAAAAAATGAAACTTGTCAATGCTTGTCCAGCTGGTTTGTACACACTTAATGAAGATGGTACCTTAGCTTTTGATTATGCAGGTTGTGTAGAATGTGGTACTTGCCGTGTATTGTGTGGTAACACTATCGTGACAAAATGGGAATATCCAGATGACACGAAGGGTGTAGAATTTCGTCAAGGTTAATAGGGAGGACCATTATGGAATTACTCGTATGTATTAAGCAAGTGCCTGATACGTCTGAAATAAAATTAGACCCTGAAACGAATACATTGATTCGTACAGGCTTACCAAGTATTGTCAATCCTTTTGATATGAATGCCTTAGAGGCCGCATTGAAGGTAAAAGACACCTATCCTGGGACTCGTGTGTCTGTCATTACTATGGGGCCACCACAAGCGACGATTGCCTTGAAAGAGTGTATTTCTATGGGCGCTGATGAGGCGTATTTAATTACAGATAGGGCCTTTGCTGGGGCTGATACATTGGCCACTAGCTATACGATTGCACGGGCTATTGCTAAAGTGCAGGACGACCAGGGCAAGCCGTTTGACATTATTTTCTGTGGCAAACAAGCCATTGATGGTGATACAGCACAAGTAGGGCCACAAATTGCGGAAGAATTAGGTATTCCACAAGTAACCTATGTCTGCAATATTGAAGTAAATGATGGTATTGTACGGACACAGCGCGAACATGAAGAAGGTTTTGAAGTATTAGATACACCAGTGCCTATGTTGATGACAGCAGTTAAAACGTTGAATGAACCAAGATATCCAACTTTACATCACTCTATTCGAGCTACTCAGTATGAAGTAAAGTTGATTACGGCTAATGACATGGAAACAGATCCTAAGAGATTAGGCTTACAAGGCTCGCCAACGCGTGTTCGCAAGGTGTATAGTCCACCAATGCGTTCAGCTGGCACAATGCTTACGGGCCCTGTTCAGGAGTCTGTAGAAACGATTTTAGGCGTTTTAAAACAAAAGGAACTTATCTGATAGCATAAGGAGGTATTACGGTGTTTGAAGAATATACAGGTGTTTATGTGATTGCCGACTGCTTTGATGGGCAGGTGCGCAAAGTAACCTATGAATTAATTGGTCAGGCCCGCCTTATTGCTGATCAGCTTAATGAAGAAGTACATACTTTGATTTTAGGCGCGCAAGTTGCTTCGCAAGCACAAAGTTTAATTGAATATGGTTCCGACCATGTACATGTATTTGAGCATCCTTTATTAGCTCGCTACTCTACGGACGGCTATACAAAGGTTATTACAGACTTTTTTGGTCAAAATAAACCAAATGTTATTTTAATTGGCGCTACGAATGATGGCCGTGATTTGGCGCCTCGTATTTCAGGGCGTATGAAAAATGGCGTTGTGGCGGATTGTACAATCTTGACTGTAAGTCAATCTGACGGGCTTGTAGAATGGACACGACCTGCTTTGGGTGGTAATATTTTAGCAGAAATTATATGCCCAGAACATCGTCCACAAATGGGCTCTGTAAGACCTAATGTATTTAAAATGCCAGATCGCATAGAAGGGCGCGCTGGTCAGATTCATCAAGAAGTAGTAAACCTTACCGACAACGATATTCGTAATCGTTTTGTAGAAATGATTAAAGTGGATATGAATGATGTGAATATTGAAGAAGCTGAAATTATTGTAGCTGGTGGACGCGGTATGGGTTCCCCTGCGAACTTCAAAGTTTTGGAAGAATTGGCTGATGTATTAGGCGGTGTATTAGGGGTAACACGCCCTATCGTTGAAAAGGGTTGGTATCCACTAAGTCGTCAAATTGGCCAAACTGGTAAAACAATTGCGCCTAAGTTGTATTTAGCATTTGGGATTTCTGGAGCTATACAGCATACGGCGGGGATTACTGGTTCTGAAACGATTGTAGCGATTAATACAGATTCTGAAGCGGCTATTTTCAAAGTGTGTGACTATGGTATCGTAGGCGATGCTGTAGAAGTTGCTAAGGAAATGATAGCAAAGTTTAAGTCCGCCAAGGGCTAAATTATAAGTGGATAGATAGAAAGTGCCATAGGCCCGAGAAACCTACGAGTCAAGCTCTGAAGGTATTCTCTTAGCCTATGGCACTTTCTTTTGCTGTTATATAATTTAGCGACTTGACGGAGCTTAAGGGGGGAAGGAGTGAGTCAATCTCTGAAGTATTCTCTTAGCTTCTGGCACTATTATCAACTTTAGAATTTTGTATGATTTATAAGATTATATAAGTATGATAAAATAAAATAAAAATAATCTTTTTTTGATTGCTGACGTAATGAATAGACTATGATTTTATGATGTATAACTTGATGAATATAATAAGAAATAGTGAGAGAGGTATGTTAGAATGTCTCAGTGGAATAAATTTTTTAATTTAAGAATTGATAGTGCCTCTTATGAAGAGATTAATGAGAGAGTTACTTCTGACTCTATGTTAAAAGGTGGAAATTCAATTATTTTGGTAATGGCCATTTTAACAGCATCTATAGGGCTTAATATGAATAGTACTGCTGTGGTTATTGGTGCTATGTTGATGTCGCCTTTAATGGGGGCTTTAGTAGCTATTGGATTTGGTATGGCTACATATGATACTAAATTTATTAAAAGTTCAATGATAAAGTTGAGTTTTCAGATTTTTGTATCTCTTGTTACCTCAATGATTTATTTTACATTATCACCGATTAGTAATGCATCTTCGGAAATTCTTACTCGTACGGCACCAACTGCATGGGATGTATTGATTGCTCTTAGTGGTGGGCTTGCAGGTGCTATTGGTAATACTAGGCAAGAAAAGAGCAATGTTATTCCTGGGGTGGCTATTGCGACTGCATTGATGCCGCCTTTGTGTACGGCTGGATATGGTTTAAGTAGTGGAGTTTATTCTTATTTTTTAGGGGCAATGTATTTATTTTTTATAAATAGCTTTTTTATTATATTATCAGCTTTTATTATATTTAAATTACTTCGTGTACCTCCTAAAAAATATGCAGAAGATAGTCATAAAAACTATCAAAAGGGAATCTTAGTTTTGTTAGGAATCTTGATTACTGTTCCCAGTATTTATATGGCGTATTTGACTGTGGACAAGACTATAAGAGATGATCAAATTCAGACGTTTTTAGCTACAGAGCTTAACATGGTACATACAAGTATCGTATCTTATGCTTATGAGGATCATGTATTAACTTTAGATTTAATAGGTAGACCTTTAACAGAGGGACAAATTAATCGATTGGAAGAATCAATGCAGACTTTTAATCGTTTAAAGGGGACGAAACTAAAAGTGGTACAAGGATATAATGCGCAGTTAGATTCTTCAGAAGTTCAACAAATTATAAATAAAAGTATGGCTAATATGATGGCTAAAGAAAAAGGAAAATCCTATAAAGAGTTAGCAAATACATATTATCCAGCATATCAGAGAAGTGAAAATAATCAAGAGCAAATACGTTTGCTAAATAATGAATTGCCTATTTTGTTCCCTGAAATAAAATTAGTTAAACTTTCACCTATTATTTCAGTTGATGATGATGGCAAAGTGATTTATAGTGGGGTATTAGTGACTCTTATTGTTAGGGATCCATTAACCACTGATGATGTAAAAAAAATTCAACGATGGATAGTTGAGCAAGTAGGTGATGAGGTGTCTTTAATTGTTCAATTAGAAGAACAACCAAGTCAGTTTTATGGAAATGGGATTAAGTAATGTATTATTGCGTAATATATGGAAAACTCTTGAGATGGAAATAGTTTTATTGAAGAATACAGTAAAATCAAGGGTTTGTAACAAGGCGGAAATAGAAAATAGCCCATCTTGAATATCTAGTTATAATTCAAAAACAAGACGGAAATTAGACGGAAAACATTGAATATTTAAGGATATTTCACCCTTAATTGAGAACGAAAAATGTCTAAAAAAGGATATAAAAAGACCCCTACTTTCTAGGTGTTTCCTAGTTTTGTAGGGGTTTTGAATACTCTTGGCAATTATCAGACAAAAGTATAAAAGTTTTGGCGGAGGATTAGGGATTCGAACCCTAGCGACGGTAACCCGCCCTAACGATTTAGCAAACCGTCCTCTTCAGCCTCTTGAGTAATCCTCCAAATCTAATTACTAAAATATCATATCATTTGAATTAGTATTTTGTCAAGATTATGTCCACATTAATTCTTTGAAATATCATAGTCCAATAATACAAGCAAACTTTGATGTTACCTAGATGATTTGTGTGCTATAATCAATAATTAAATACTTATAAAAGTATTTGGTGTATATTTTATGAAAAAGGAGAGATTATATGCCTGGAGTAGGTACATTGCTTAACATGTTAATCATTGTAGTCGGGGGGCTCATTGGATTAACGGCACGTAATTATTTGAATCAGCGCTTGCTTGAAACGTTAATGGCAGCGATGAGCGCTTGCATTTTATTTATTGGTTTTGTTGGCGCTACAAAGGAGTCTTTAGTTTTTGTTAATGGGGAGTTAGTAGTAACTAATATTATGATGCTAGTTATTACATTCATTATTGGTACTGTCATTGGTGAAATTTTAGATTTAGATAAAAAATTAGAACAATTCGGTGCATGGTTAAAGATTAAAAGTAAAAACGAAGGTGAAGGGGGCTTTATAGAGGCTTTTTTAACAGCTTCTTTTACTGTATGCATTGGGGCTATGGCTATTATAGGCTCTATTAAAGATGCCTCTGGTGATCCTACTATTTTATTGGCAAAAGCTATGATGGATGGGATTGTAGTTATGATTATGACAACCACATTGGGGAAAGGTTGTATTTATTCGGCCGTACCAGTCGGTATCGTGCAAGGGGTGGTTACATTACTGGCGTTTTTCATAACACCGTGGTTGACAGAACAGGCTCTTAGTAATATTTCGTTTACTGGTTCTATTATGATTTTCTTGGTAGGGGTTAATTTACTATGGGATAAACGAATTCGTATTGCTAATATGTTGCCTACGTTAGTAGTGGCTGCCTTGTGGGCGTGGCTTTAGTAAGATATAATTATAAAATAAAAAACACCGTTTAAGCGGTGTTTTTTTATTTGTAGTATTTTTTATTTATAGTGTTTTAATTTTAGAAATAGAGAATTATGTATTCGGTGTTGCTTCCTTTGGGGTAGTCGTTAATTTTGAAGGATTCAGAGCAGGGATAATACGGCCTAGTGTTTTATATACGGCAAAAAATAGAACAATTTCAATAGGATAGCAAATGATATTTTTGATTAAACGGCCCATAAAAATAGCAGAAGCCGCCTTTTGATAAAAAATCACGAGCCATAAGGTGTTAAGGCCTAAGTGAATTACTATAGTAATAATGAGGAATGGTATGGCTACACGTTTTAAAGTAATCGGCTTCTTATATAAGAAGTGACCAAAGGTATAGCCTACGAGGAATTCAGACAGCATAAAGCCGGGGAAAAATACGCCTTGACCAAAAAGTAGCATGCCTATGAAACAAGCAATGGCGGCCATAATACCAGCACGAAGAGGGCCGTGCATAACAGCAAAAATAGCGGTAGAAAGGAACCCAAAGGTGATATGGATAAAGGTAGTGTGGATAGCAAAGACATAAGATAATAGCACAGTGAGTGCAATAAAGAGACTTGTTTGGGTAATTAAAGAAATAGACGATGTTTGTTTCATGCGATCCTCGTTAATTAGAAAAATAATAAATAGAGTTTTCTTAGATTTGATTATTGAATTATACCTTTCTATTATATAGGGTGATTGAGGCTGTTAGCAAGCTAGTAGCATGAGTATTTATAATGGATATTTAAAGAATTTGAAGAATTTGAAGTCTAAACTTTTTAATACCATCGCGTAATAGGCAAGTCGTTATTTATGCCTTTCGTAGCTAAGATTTGGTGTAAATCCATCATGCCATTGGCAAAGGCAGCGGCACAGCCATTTAGGTACAAGTCCCACATGCGAATAAAACGTTCATCAAACTTTTCACGAATAATCGATAAGTTAGCTCTAAAATTTTTATCCCATTCGAGTAATGTCATATTGTAGTGCATACGGAGATTTTCTACATCAAGTACGTGAAAATTATCGTCTGTCATGTCCGCAATCATTTCACGAAGGCTTGGCAACATACCACCGGGGAAAATATATTTACTCATCCATGCATCACCAGGCTTTTCATTCATACCACTGATAAAGTGAAGTAGGAATACGCCACCGTTGACTAGGACGGAGTCGACACAATCATTAAATAGTTGGTAGTTTTCACGACCTACATGTTCAACCATGCCTACGCTTACTACGCGGTCGAATGAAAGCCCTGATTTAGGTAAATCACGATAATCCATCAATTTAACGGTTAAATAGTCTTCTAAGTGATTTTCTTTAATGCGTGCTTGGAACTTTTCATATTGTTCATGGCTAAGTGTAATGCCCGTCCCTTTGATTTTATATTTCTTAGCGGCTTCGATAAGCAAAAAGCCCCAACCACAACCGATATCAAGAAGGCGGAGACCTTCTTTTAAATATAGCTTATCAAGAATACGATGAATCTTATTCATTTGTGCTTCGTAGAGGGTGTTATTAGGATTTTCAAAGTAAGCACAAGAATATTGCATTGTTTCATCAAGCCAGAGCGAGTAGAAGTCATTACCGATGTCGTAATGGCTTTGAACTTCTTCTGCTTGGTGTTTTTTTGTTAAGGGATTATGGGTTAATTTATTAAGTACATCGCCAGCTGTGGAAAATTCATCCATTTGACCTAGAAAATGGTTTAGTGCGAAGTATAAATCGCCTTCAATTTCTAAATTGCCGTCCATGTATGCTTCGCCGAGTGCAATGGATGTGCTGGCTATGAGTTGACTAGCAGGGATAGGTTCTTTCATGTGTACAGTAAAAAGAGGATCCCCTTTGCCAATTATATATTCATTATCTTTAAATTTTACTTTAAATGGATTGGCATCAAATCGTTTTAAGAAACTTATCATCGACTTCTCTTCTATTTTTTCTCCTAAGTTGCCTAACATTATGAGGTTCCTCCTTATTAAAAATTTAACTATCTTGTTTTTATATACTAAAACTATCATAATTAAATGTCAATAAAGTCGGCGTTTCTAATAACTTATAACAGATATTGGAAATATAAATAGATAAAATAAATTTACACGATTTGTGTTTAAAATAATTGATAAATTGTTTTGTTATAACTATCGAGGTTATAAGCGTGTACATTGATAACTTTGAATGTATTGTGTTGGTTTATGAAATATATGTATTAGCTATAGGAAATAATGGTGTGGCTGTTATAGGAGTTCACGAATTGTGAAATTGGATTTTAGTGCATAGGAATACCCGTGAACGAGAGGGGGTTCACGGGTATTTAGAAATAAGTATATATTAGTTTTAGAGGGAACGTGTTTGAAAATAGAAATGTTGAAGGTTATTTTTATTAAGCAATGGTATTTAAAGCTTGTTCTAGGTCGGCAATGATATCTTTAGCATCTTCTAGACCAACAGAGAGACGAACTAAACCTTCACTAATGTTAGCGGCAGCTAATTCTTCTTTAGTATAGGTGGAATGTGTCATGGAAGCAGCATGTTCAATAAGGGTTTCTGCATCCCCTAATGATACGGCTAAACGACAAAGTTTTACTGAATTCATTACTTGGGCCCCTTCTTTGACACCACCTTTTAATTCAAAGGAAACCATGCCACCAGGTAAGGCCATTTGTTGCTAGTGGTAAACGGACGAAGAAAAAAGACCTTGGTATGATTGCTATGTCTTATGGCTATGTGTATGTAGCGCAAGTGGCTATGGGGGCCGATAAGAATCAGCTTCTTAAAGCAGTAACGGAAGCAGAAGCCTATCCAGGACCATCACTAATCATTGCGTATGCACCTTGCATTAACCATGGCATTAAGAGCGGTATGGGCACGACTCAAGAAGAAACCCGTCGCGCTGTAGCTGCTGGTTATTGGGATTTATATCGATATAATCCAGCCTTACGTGGCACTGGTAAAAATCCATTTAGCTTAGATTCTAAAGAGCCAACTGAAAGCTTCCGTGACTTCCTCATGGGTGAAGTGCGATATGCTTCGTTACAACAATCTTTCCCTGAAATTGCGGAAGAATTATTTGAAAAAACAGAGCAAGATGCTAAAGAACGACGTGCCTCGTATGTGCGCTTGCAAGCTGGCTTTGAGCAAGAAATAGGTAAACACACTGTTAATTAATAGGTAAACAGGCTGTACATTAGTAGACCTTTTAGTATAAGTCTTAATCAGACATTCAAAGTTAAGAACTTATTCATTGAAAGGTATTCTGTGATAATTATAGGTATCTTTTTAACTCCTTAAAGGATACCGTGTAATTATAGCCTCATATAAAGCCTCATAAGGAACTGTATGGAAATGAGCAATTGCAAATTTCCGTACAGTTCCTTGCTTTGTTTTGTGATAGAATAAATACAAGCATATATTGATATGGCGAAGTACAGGAGTTATTACAACAAGGCTTAGTGTACGATAGCATCATATGAGAAGAAGTTTTCGTGATATATATTATTTTTAGTGAAAGGAGCATACCATGGCTATTTCCGCCTTTATAGGACGAGCTGGGACGGGTAAGACTCAGGCTTGTTTTGAACGGATTAAAGAGATTATTGCCACTTGTCCGGGAGAGCCTATTTTATATATTGTGCCAGAGCCGGCAACGTATACAATTGAACGAAGTTTGGCAGAATTTATGCCTGAAGAAGGCTTTACCACTGTTCGCGTAGTGGGGTTTAATCGACTGGCTTATCAGGTATTTCAGTCTGTTGGTAAAGTTCGTGAAACAACCTTATCTGATGTGGGGCAAAAGTTATTATTGCGTCTCATTATGAAACGTCATAGTGGCTCCTTAGAGCTATTAGGACAAGCAGCACGACAACCTCATTTTGCTGATGTATTACAGGGGCTTTTAAGTGAATGTAATTCGTTTAAGGTAACCGCGACGGATTTAAGACAAGGGGCTGAGCAAGTAGAGTCCATGATTTTGCAACGTAAATTGCAAGAATTGGCTCAGCTAATGGAAGCCTATGAAGCATTGGTCGGTGAAACTTGTGGCACTGTGACAGATCGGCTACAGGAATTGATGGAGGTGTTGCCTTCTAGTCCGCTTATGAAGGACTCACATGTTATTGTGGACGGGTTTCATTGGTTTACGCCATTACAAATGGAATTGCTGTATACTTTATTTGATTTGGCGAAAGAGAGTATTATTACGCTTACTTTGCCACCAGATTTAGCAAAACTTACAGTGCCAGAGCATAAGTTGCGAATTTTTGGACGACCTCATTCCGTGTATAAAGATTTATATACTACCTATGGGACGGAGTTGTTGGTTCGTCAGTTTACAAACAATGAGCGATTTATAACACCTGTTTTAAAGGAGTTAGAAAGTTGCTATTTTAATACGCCCTTAAAAGGAAATTCTACGGATGAACAAATTCCAATTACAGCCGGTTATAATCGAGAACGAGAAGCAGATGCTGTATGTCGCCAGATTTTAACAGTTATGACAGAGCCTAAACGGCGTTGGAAGGACATTACCATTATGCTTCGTGAGTCAGAAACATATAGTGATGTGTTAGAAAAGGCGTTAAAACGTTATGAAATACCTTATTTTTCTGACCGCCGTCGCCCTATGGTGAGTCATCCTTTAGGCGAGTTTTTAGTTAGTGTACTGGAAGTTGTACGACGTGGCTTTGATCATGATGCGCTATTTCGTTTATTAAAAACAGATTTTTGGCCCATAAGCCGTGAAGCGGTGGATGAATTAGAAAATTATTGCCTTGAATTTGGTGTGCGCGATTTTATGTGGCTCAAAGACGAATGGCCGTATAAGCGGAAAGATCGTTTTGCCAGTGAGGATGAAGAAATACGGAGTGTTATCGATGACAGCGAAAATATTGTCAGTATTGGTGATGAAGAGCTAAGTCATACTGTGTCTGAAGAAACCGTCGATGTAGAAGAAGTGCGGCGTTTGCGAGTTAATGAAACACGAACTTTGATTATGAGGCATTTACAGCCTTTTTGGGAATTTGCTAAGACGGAACACACCGGCTATGAGTGGTGTGAGCAGCTTTTTAACTTACTCACTGCTGTGGGTATTCCGGTGCAATTAGCCCAGTGGTGTGAAACAGCTGAAGCGATGGGCGCCGCCGAAACTGTGGCTGCTCATGAGCAAATGTACAAGCGTGTAGTGGCTTTATTTGATGAAATCATGAATCTTAATTTGCCAGATCCAATGAATGTAGGGGATATGGAATTATTGGTTCAAGAAGGTTTAGAGGAAGTGTCCTATTCATTAGTACCACCAAGTTTAGACCATGTAATGGTAACAACGGTAGAACGTGGTTATACTCATGAAAGTGATATAGTATTTTTGATGGGCCTTAATGAAGGTGTTTTTCCGCAGCACATGGGTGATGAAGGTCTGTTAAATGATAAAGAACGGCAGGACTTAAAAGCGGCGGGTATTACTTTGGCAGAAGGTGCCTTAGTACGGGCTTTTAATGAAAACTTTTTGCTCTATTTAGCCTGCACTCGAGGTCGAAACGAATTATATTTGTCCTATGCTGGCGCCGATGAAGAAGGTGGGGCTTTAGAAAGTGCTTTGGCTATTAAACGATGGCAGCAGTTAGGGTATAGTCAGGTACCACAGGTAGAACCTTTAACAATTTCGCCTACAGCAGCACCACAGTATTTATGGCGGCCTATGCAAAGTCTGGCGCTATTAGCTGGTCAAATGGGGAATGTCACACAAGGGCAGGATTTGGGTGCTCTTTGGCGAAGTCTATATGATTGGAGTTTAAAAGGCCATTATCGTGAAGCTTTGCGTATCGCCACTCGTGGTGTGACAGATACGAATGAAGTGCCGTTAGTGGATCGCTCGGTGGTACAAGCCTTGCTATTTCGTCAGGACGCTTTGAGTGGTTCTGTAACACGGTTAGAGAGTTATCAACGTTGTCCGTTTGCCTTTTATGCTAAGTATGGTTTGAAATTGGAACAACGGAAGGTAAAACAATTTGGCGCCCCTGAAATAGGGATTTTCTTACATGAAAGTTTACGTGCTTTAGGCATGCAATTATTAGCTCAAAATCGCCAGTGGCGTGATGTAAGTGTGGAAGAAGAAGCCCAGTTATGCCAAGCCGTAGTGGCAGAGATTAGTAATGATTTATTGCTTGGTGAAGCAGGTGATATTTATGAAACGGTGTTACAACAGCGTTTAGAAGCGACCTTGCGACGTACCGTTCAACGATTGAGTGATTGGTCTAGTAAAAGTGTGTTTAATACGCGTTATTTAGAAAAAAACTTTGGTGGTGGCCCAAGCAGTTGGCCAGCAGTACAAATTCCTTTAGACGATGGGAATTACATTCGTTTACAAGGGCAGTTAGACCGTGTTGATGAGTGGACGTATGAGGGTAAGACGTATGGCCTTGTGGTAGATTACAAATCAGGTGGCGCTAGTGTAAAAGCGGCCGATGTTTATTATGGCTTGAAATTGCAGTTAGTGACGTATTTATTAGCTTTAGAAAAGGCCCAATGGACGGACCATATTGAGCCGGCGGCCTTAGTATATACATATGTAAAAAATCCGCGCGTTTCAAAAAGAGAAGTATTAACCGAAGAAGGCGCAGCTGCTTTGCTTAACACAGAGTCTTCCTTGCGCAATACGGGGTATTTTTTAAATAATCCAGAGTTGTTAATGAAGATTGATGAGACTGTTGGGAGCAAGACTACACCGTATGTTCCTGTTCGTTTAACGAAAGCGGGGACGGTGAATGGCAATGATAAGGATAAAGTAAAAACGACGGAACAGTTTAAAATATTGACGGACTATGCACAGCAAGTCATGGGGAAAGCAGGGCAACATATTTTGGCTGGTCATTTTCCGGTGAGCCCATATAATATGAATCACAGTATTCCGTGTAATTATTGTCAGTATCAGGCCTTATGTCGTTTTGAAAATACACGCAATGCATATCGCTATTTAGAGGGCATGGCAGAGGAATCTTGTTTAGCACGTATGGCGGAAGGAGGCGATGTATATGAAGTGGACAAAGGCACAAGAACAAGCAATTAAGTCACCCCGTCAAGGGACACTTCCGTCGCAGACCTTATTGGTAGCAGCGGCAGCAGGTTCCGGTAAGACGGCTGTGTTGGTAGAGCGTATTATTCAGCGTTTACAAGACAAAGAACGACCACTATCGATTCAGGAACTCTTAGTGGTTACATTTACTAAGGCCGCTGCCGCTGAAATGAGTGCGCGTATTGGGGCTAAATTAGCAGATGTATTTAATAGCACAGGTGATCCTAAATTAGAAGAACAATTGAGTCTTTTACCATCAGCGCATATTTCAACCTTGCACTCTTTTTGCCAGTGGGTGATTAGCAGCTATTTTTATCGTCTTGATATTGACCCTTCCTATCGCATTGGGAATGAAGGGGAGTTAATGCTCCTTAAGACTGATGTACTGGCTACATTGTTGGCTAAGGCTTACGAAGAAAATAAATATCATATATTTGCTATTGCTGACATGTTTGGCAATGACCGTTCCGATGATGGTATTATAGAGCAAGTTTTAGCCCTTCATCGTTTTGCAGTAGCCCAAGCAGATCCAGAAGCTTGGCTTGTAGACTCTAAAAATAGATATGAATTAGCATTAGAACAGCCGATTCTAGATACTATTTGGGGTGAATACTTCTGGCGACAACAGCAACAGCTTATAGGTGAAATTGCGACGCGTTATGAAACTATGCGAGAATTGACTAGTTTGCCTGATGGGCCGGCTAAATGGTCGGAACAGGTAGATTCGGTGCAATATATTATGAATGCTTTAGGCGAAGCTACGACTTGGGATGCTATGCATGAAGCGGTGGCCCTAATAGGACAGCATAAGTTTAAGTCTTTTGATACCCGCTCTTTTAAAAAAGATTTAGATGCTGGTATTCTCAGTGATGGCTTAGTATCTCAAGTGAAAGCCTTAGGGGTAGCGAATAAAGAGGCTTTGCAGGCTATGCAAACAGGGCCGTTTGTTATTACAGAAGCACAATTTCATGCACAGATTAAGCAAATGCTACCATATGTGCAAGGGCTGGTGGATTTAACCTTAGCTTTTATGGTTGAGTTTACAGCGGCTAAGCAAGAATTAGGTATGCTTGATTTTTCAGATTTAGAACATCTATGTTTGGCTTTGTTGCGCACCAAACAAGCCGATGGGACTTGGGCTCCTTCTGAAGTAGCCCTTGAATTGCAACAGACTTTTAAAGAAGTTATGGTCGATGAATATCAAGATACAAGTGGTGTGCAAGAAGCGATTGTAAACTTAGTATCACGTAAGGATAATCGATTCTATGTAGGCGATGTGAAGCAGAGTATTTATCGCTTCCGCATGGCGAATCCGTTACTCTTTATGGAGAAATATCATCGTTTTGGCCATGGTGTAGATGATGTGGAAATGCGCATTGATTTATCGGAGAATTTTAGATCTGACGCTAATATTTTAAAATTTACTAATTTTGTATTTCACCAAATTATGTCAGCAGAAGCAGCAGAATTGGAGTATGGTGAGAAGGAAGCTTTAAATCCAGGACGCAAAGTAGAGGATGCCCCAGAAAATTGGGTAGGTGGCCCAGTGGAATTGCATTTAATTGATGTAGGGGAGGGCGCGAAATCTACTTTTGCTGATGAAGGGACAGAAGATACTAATAAAGCTAGCAAAGGACAAGGCTCAATGTGGACAGTTAGTGATACTAGTGCCAGTGGCAGTGAGTTTGCTAGTGAGGATGATGTAGATTTAGAAAATGATGAAAAAGAGATTGCTTTTATTATTGAAAAACTACAAGCGTTGAAAGAACAGGCAAAAGTTGTGCAAAATCCCGATGGTTCATATCGACCAATGGCTTGGCGTGATGTAGTGATTTTGCTTCGGTCTGTTAAAGTTAAGGCTGGCCGCATGGTTGAAGCTTTACGACAAGCGGGGATACCGGCGTATGCAGAGGAAAATAGTGGGTATTTTAGTGCCTTAGAAGTGAAATTATTATTAGCGTTACTACAAGTTATTGATAATCCAGAACAAGATTTGCCAATGGCGGCGGTCTTGGGTTCTCCTTTTGTAGGCTTAGATGCTAATGAACTTGGCCATTTGCGCATGAGCGGGGAAGGGTCCCTGTGGTCCTTATTAGCTAGTTATGGTAAAACTACAGACAATGAAGGGGTATTGCATTTTGTAGAACGATTGGAACGGTGGCGCACTTATTCAAGACAGCATAGTGTAAGTGATTTGTTGTGGACTATCTACGAAGAAATGAATTATTTAGATTATGTTAGTGCGATGCCTAATGGTTTAGTTCGGCGAGCCAATGTAATGGCCTTGTATGAACGGGCTAAGCAATATGAAGCAGGTAGCTTCCGTGGTATTTTCCGCTTTTTACGATTCTTAGAAAGTTTACAAGAAGCGGGGCAAGATTTAGGGATTGGTAAAACGGTTAGTGAAGCCGATGATGTGGTGCGTATTATGAGCATCCATAAAAGTAAGGGCTTGGAGTTTCCAGTCGTATTTTTAGCTTCCTCACAAAAGGGCTTTAATTTACGCGATATTCAGGCGCCTATGCTACTTCATGGTGACAGTGGTGTGGCTGTTAAAGGCTATTTTGAAGCGTATCGAGTTTTATATGGTTCTTTGCCTTGGGTGCATATGCGGGAGCAACTTCGTTTAGCGGCGAAGGCCGAAGAGGAACGTATTTTGTATGTAGCCTTAACACGAGCTCGCGATAAACTTTTTATTACTGGTTTTGTTAAAGATTTTAAAGCGCTTTGCCAAAAGCAAGCTGGTCCTGCGCTCGTGGCTAATTCAGAAAAGTTACCAACCTCTTTAATTACAGGTGCTAATTCTTATTTGGATTGGTTTATTATGAGCTTAAGTCGCCATTTGGAAGGCAATCCAATTCGTGTATATAGTAAAGTAGAAGATGTAGCGCTGATGGATTTACCAGATAAGAAGTGTAGGCTTAGCATTACGCTACATGATGGTGCTAAGTATACTAGTACGCCAAAGCATGCTGTTAAAGAACCAGCTTTATTGGCTGCTGTTGAACGGTTAGAGCCAATTCAAGCAGAGCCATTGCATGAGGAAATAGTAGAACGCTTTAATTTTGCTTATCCTTATATGGGGGCTGTACAACGAGCGGCTAAGATCTCTGTTAGTGAATTGAAACGACGTTTTGCTGAGCCCGAAGAAGAGGCGGTTAGCATAGTTTCAGATACGATAGGTCTTATAGATCTTGCAGACTCTATAAATTCTACAAATACTACAGCTATTACAGAGTCTGCAAATACTGCAAATACTGCAAATACTGCAAATACTGTAAATACTGTAAATACTGTAAATACTGAAAACATGGAAAACACTGCAAACACCACAGTTACTACAGACTTTGCGTCTCCTATGCAAATAAAAGAAACACCTTCTAATTTGGGCGCTTTTGATGTAAAACCACAAGCCTTGATGGATAAGGAAGAAGTGGCGTCAGGTGCACGTTGGGGTACATTGATGCACGAAGCTATGCAATGGTTGCCGTTAGAAGCATATACAGCACAACATTTGCGTGATACTTTGGATCGATTGACCTTAGAAGGATATTTCACTACGGAAGAACGACAGGTGCTTAATGAGCGGGCTTTACATCGTTTCTTTACCTCTGATTTAGGTCAACGGCTCTTGGCTTCGCCACAAGTGGCTAGAGAATGGCCATTTAGTATGCTCATTGAAGGGCATGAAGTATATCCCGAGGTAGAACCAGGAGAAAAGCTGTTCTTACAAGGGATTATTGATACGGCCTTTTTAGAAGATAATCAATGGGTGTTAGTGGATTATAAAACAGATCGGGTACCTGATGGGGAAGCGTTGATAAAACGATATGGCGTGCAATTACAGATATATAGTAAAGCTTTGGAGAGATTAACTGGATTACCGGTAAAAGCTTGTTATATATATTCTTTCCGTTTACATGAAGCGGTATTAGTGGATGTGGAGTAGTAAATAGTCAGTCCATTAAGTTAGATATTATAAGTTAAATAGTAATAGAAAATCAATAGACAGCCCTTACAGTATTCACGCTGCAAGGGCTGTCTATTGATTATTTATGAGGCTGATTTTTCATATATTCTAGCATATAGTCTATAAAGGCTTGTACTGGTTTACGCTGTGGATCCCGTAGGTGGTAGTACAGATTAGTCTCTCGTTCGATGGGTGTGCCGTCATCCCATTGGAGCGGTTCTATATTAATGTCGTCTTTAAAATATTCAAGTCCTGTGTAAGGTAAGATTGACCAGCCAAGATTCTTTTGAATAAATCGACGACAGGTGGCCATAGTATCTACATATAAGCATGTATTTGGCGGGGTGTCAAAATTTTGATTCCACCAAGTATCCATAATGGTATACAAAGAAGGGTCAGTGGTATAGCGGATTTGAGGAACGGTAGGCAATGTTTGACGATTACAAGCTTTAGAGGTAACTAGACAGATGGGTTCTGTGCTTAAGTATATTTTTTCTCCCGTTGGAGCATGATGGCCGCGCATAATACCTATATGAATATCATTGTTGGTAAATAGTTGAGCAATTCGGGAGCTAATGCCTGTTTGGAGATGCAATTTAATATGGGGATAGCGGTTTGTGAAACCCGCTAAGATAGAAGGTAGTTCATAGTTGGCAAAAATAGACGAGGAACCTAATTGGAGTGTGCCAGTTATGGTTGTTTTGCGATTTTCCAGAGACTCTTCAAATTCTTTTTTTCGTTTTACACTGTCAAGTGCATATTGGTAATATAACTCACCTGTTTCTGTGAGGATAACCCCTTTCGTTGTCCGAATAAAGAGAGGTTCATCAAAGCCTTTCTCTAGCTGCGTTAAGCGATAACTTAAGGCTGGTTGCGACATAAAGAGTTTATTGGCGGCTTTGGTTATATTTTGTTCCTGAGCAATGGTAAGAAATAGTTCCCAATCCTTTTCTATACTATCCATGATGGTTCTCCTTACGTTTACTTACTTATATAATACTTGCAATATAAAAATTTTATCACAAAATATACAAGTTATCTATTTTTCTTATTTTAAAAATGAGTATATGATAAATGCATAAGATACATGTAATTTAATCAATTTATATAGGAGGCATAGCGATGGCTGGTAAAAGTTTAATGTATAAAATTTTGGAATCTCATTTATTAGAAGGGGAATTGAAGGCCGGTACAGATATTGGAATTAAAATAGACCAAACTCTTACACAGGATGCATTAGGCACTATGGCTTATCTTGAATTTGAAGCATTAGGTGTAAATCAGGTAAAAACACTATCTGTTTCTTATGTAGATCATAATACTTTACAAGATGGCTTTGAAAATGCTGATGACCACAAATACTTACAAGATGTAGCGAGTAAATATGGAATTTATTATTCCAAAGCAGGTAATGGTATTTGTCATCAAGTGCATGTTGAACGTTTTGCCCGTCCTGGTCAGACGTTAGTTGGTTCTGATAGCCATACACCAACGTCTGGTTCGTTAGGTATGTTTGCGATGGGCGTAGGTGGCATGGATGTAGCAGCCTCTATGGCAGGCCATGCGTTTCATTTAATTTGTCCAAAGGTTATTAATATTAAATTAACTGGCGCTTTACCTGCTTGGTGTGCCGCGAAAGATATAGTACTAAAAGTATTGAGTATTTTAACAACAAAAGGCAATGTAGGAACGGCATTAGAATACACTGGTGAAGGGATTGCCAGCTTAACCGTGCCAGAACGAGCTACGATTACTAATATGGGGGCTGAAATGGGGGTTACTACCTCAATTTTCCCAAGTGATGAACGAACTCGTGAGTTTTTAAAAGCGCAACAACGCGAAGATATGTGGTTACCTTTAGAACCGGATGCTGATGCTGTATATGATGATGTTATTGAAATTAATTTAGATGAATTAGTGCCTCTAGTAGCTTGCCCTCATTCACCAGATAATGTTAAAACTGTGGCTGAAATGAATGAGATTCCAGTGGATCAAGTTTTAGTAGGCAGTTGTACCAATTCCTCTTATCGTGATTTGATGGTAGTAGCGGCCATGCTAAAAGGGCGTAAGATTCACCCTGATGTTAGTTTTGGTGTGGCGCCTGGTAGTCGGCAAGTATTAGAAATGATTTCTAAAAATGGCGCATTGGCCGATATTATTAGCTCTGGTGCTCGTATTTTAGAAAGTACCTGTGGCTTCTGTGTAGGCTGTGGACAAGCACCTCGCTCTAAGAGCATTTCCTTGCGTACCAACAACCGAAATTATGAAGGTCGTAGTGGCACTAAAGATGCTCTTGTTCATTTGGTAAGTGCAGAAACCGCTGTAGCGTCTGCTTTGACGGGTAAATTTACAGATCCTCGGACATTAGACTTTGAATTACCAAAGATTACCTTGCCAGAAGTATATGAAATTGATGACTCTATGATTGTAAAACCCGCTATGGAGGCAGAACAGGAAATTTTACGAGGCCCTAATATTGGTAATCCTCCAAGCAATGAACCAATGCCAAAGGTTGTAAACGCTAGAGTAGCGATTAAGGTAGGCGATAAAATTACGACCGACCATATTATGCCAGCAGGTCCATATTTGAAATTCCGTTCTAATGTACCTAAATACAGTCAATATACATTCTGTCATGTGAAACCAGATTTTGCAGATACTTGTAAAGCAAATGTGGAGCAAGGTCAATTTAATATTATTGTAGCGCATGAAAGTTATGGTCAAGGTTCATCTCGTGAGCATGCGGCTTTATGTCCTATGTATTTAGGCGTTAAGGCGGTTATGGCAAAATCTATTGAACGAATTCATATGGATAATTTAGTGAATTTTGGGATTTTACCATTGTTCTTTGAATCTGATGAAACGTATGAATTACTTCAAGATGGTGATGAATTAATCTTGCATATGGATGATGCTTCCTTTGAAAAGGGCGAATTTGTTGTAGAATTAGCGACAAAAGGTATAAAATTTACGATGAAAACTCCGTTAAATGAACGTCAGAAAGAGATTGTTCGAGCTGGTGGTAAATTAAACTTCTTACGCGTAGGAGGTAAATAAGAATGGATGGTTATGTAAAATTACCAATTGTATATATGCGCGGTGGTACAAGTAAAGGCGCTTATATTAATATGGCAGACTTACCTACAGAGCCAGCTGCTCGTGATGCTTGTATCCTTTCTTTATATGGTAGTCCTGATAAACGGCAGATTGATGGTATTGGCG
Organism: Veillonella intestinalis; assembly: GCF_943193155.1. GTDB lineage: Bacteria > Bacillota > Negativicutes > Veillonellales > Veillonellaceae > Veillonella_A > Veillonella_A intestinalis. The sequence continues at coordinate 31,467 of NZ_CALPDB010000003.1, forward strand.
GGGCTGATCCGTTAACGAGTAAAGTAGCCTTAGTAGGGATTTCACAACGAACAGATATAGATGTAGACTATACATTTGGTTATGTTGGTATTGATGATGCTGCTGTTGACTATGAAGGGAATTGTGGCAATATGTCAGCTGGTGTTGGCGTATTTGCAATAATGCAAGGTTTTGTTAAAGCAGTGGAGCCAGAAACAGTGGTTCGTATATATAACACAAATACGGATAAAGTAATTGAGGCGCATATTCCTGTAAAAAATGGGGAACCACAAGTAGACGGTGATTTTGCTATTGATGGTGTTCCTGGTAAAGCGTCTAAGATTATTCTTTATTTTAAAGAACCAGCAGGGGCTAAGACGGGTAAATTATTGCCTACTGGTCAGGTGAAAGATGAGATTACGTTAGCGGATGGCCGTACAATTTCTGTGAGTCTAGTGGATGCAGCGACACCGGCTATTTTTGTGCGAGCCGATGCATTGGGCTATAAAGGTACAGAATTGCCGATAGATATTGAAAATGACACACAAGGGCTGTTACAAACATTGGAAGATATTCGCTGTCAAGGTGCGGTTATGATGGGGTTAGCTGATTCCAAGGAATCAGCTAGTCCTGCAGTGCCTAAGGTGTGCATGGTATCAGCACCACAATCTTATGTAGCTATTGATGGCCGGCGTATAGAGGCTTCTGATATTGATGTAGTAGCGCGTACAAAAGCCTTAAAGGTTATTCATAAGGCTTATGCTGTGACTGGTGGAATTTGCACAGCTACGGCGGCTTTAATTCCTGGTACAGTTGTTAATGAAGTTGTGAGTGAACGGGCTAAATTAAGTAGAAATGTTGTTTTAGGTCATCCATCTGGCTCCTTTAGTTTTAGTATTGATATTAAAAATGATGGGCCAGACTATGTTTTATATAAGGCTGGGGTTGCTCGTACAGCGCGCCCTATTATGGAAGGGATAGCCTATGTAAAAAGAGACTAAATTTTACAATTTAGTCTCTTAGAAAGCTTATAATTTTATTTTTTTACAGCACCAAACCATTTTTCATAAATTTTATCGTAAGTGCCATCAGTTTTTAACTCTTCTAATGCTTTATCAGCCGCTTCTTTTAGCTGTTTATCATCTTTACGGAAGGCCCATACAAATGGTTCTGGATCAACTGGTTCGCCAATAATTTTGGCATCAGCATCAGCGCCTTGTTTTAAGTAATAAAGTGCTACAGCATTATCAAGCACGATAGCATCAGCAGTACCTGCATTTAATTCATTAAATAATTGAGAGTTGCTGTCTACAGATTTTATTTGTGCATTAGGAATTTTTTCAGCTACATCTAAGGCTACGCTGCCGATTTGAACGACAATGCGTTTACCAGCCAAATCATTCATACTAGCAGCTGTATCGTCTTTTTTAACGATAGCTACGAAACCACCTTTATCAAAATATGGTGTACTGAATAATACGGCTTTTTCACGTTCTGGTGTAGCGCTTAGACCAGATGCAATCATATCGATGTCTTTACTTTGTAAAGCTGGGATTAAGGCATCAAAGCCCATGCTCTTAAATTCCATTTTGTAGCCCATTTTTTTAGCTACAGCATCAGCTAAATCGATGTCGAAACCTACATATTTATCCCCTTCGGTGAATTCAAAAGGTGGGAATGTAGTTTCTGCCCCTACTTTAATTACTTTTTCTTTAGAATCGCTGCCAGTACTGCTACCACAGCCTGCAATTAAACCGGCTGTTAACAATGCAGCTGTTAGTGTTACCACTACTTTTTTGCTTGCAAATTTTTTTAGACTATTAAACATAATGTCCGCCCCCATTTACATAAGTATTAATTAGGAATTAATTATAAGCATATTATAGCTTCTTTTTGTATAAATATCAACAAAATAAAAATATTTTGTATATCTATTCAGTGGAATTTTAATTTTGACTAGTAAAATAAAGCATCCCTATGCATATTTACATAGGGATGCTTTGTTTACATTAAAATTCAGAAGGGCCAAACCATTTTTCATATATTGTTTTATATGTACCATCTGCTTTTAATTCGTCTAATGCTTGGTTAATTTGATCGCGTAATTCTGTATCATCTTGGCGGAAGGCCCATACAGTACCACGTGGGTCACTAGGTTCACCAGCTAAACGAAGATCCTGATAGGAGTCTTGTTTTAAATAATACGTAGCAACTACTGTATCGATAATAACGGCATCAGTTTCAGATTTTTGTAATGCTTTGAAGGCATCTTCATTATTTTTGACTTCTTTAACTGTGGCACCTGGAATATGTTTTGCCATATCGGTGGAAATAGTACCAGTTTGTGTGATTACGTTTTTGTTGGCTAAATCTTGCATACTATGGATAGTATCATCTGTTTTACGAACAACTGTGATGAAACCATTATCTTTGAAATATGGTTCTGAGAAGATGACAATTTCGGAACGATCTTCTGTAGGATTAATTCCGGCTGCAATCATATCAATTTCGTTAGTTTCTAAGGCTGGAATTAATTCATCAAAATCTACACTTTTTAATTCCATTTTATAGCCAATTTTTTGAGCGATAGCTTCCATCAAATCAATATCAAAGCCTATATATTTTTTACCATCTTTAAATTCATAAGGGGCAAAGGTTGTTTCGGTACCTACACGTAATACTTTTTCAGTAGAAGGGGGATTGGCAGGCACGGCTGTATTAGTCGTACTGGCTTTGCTACTACAACCAGCTAATAAGGCTGTTATTAAAAGACTTGCTGTAATCCCTAAGAGCATTTGTTTGTTTACTACACGTTTAACTCGCTCCAATAGATTCATCATAATAAACTCCTCCTTACCGTAAAGCAAATCATTTTGTTGTGCTTTACTTACATCCACTACTACTACTTCATCTTCTTCTTTTTCATTTGCAATTATTGCAAATGAACTATCTTATGGGCTCATTATAGTCCTGTAATCGGTAAATAGCAATAGGTGGCAATTTCGATAAAGTGAGTGTTTATCAAGGTTTTTAGAGCATAAATTAGGCGAGTTAATTAATGGTGAATAGTAATTTGTATTTTTAATAAATGAAATTTTATATAAATTTATGAATTGCTAGCTTGAATAATATACTTGCGTATAAAATTATTTTATGCTGGGCATAAGATAATTTTTGAGATAATTTCGGAGAATTTAAAGAAATTTCCAAGAAATAGAAAATTTGCTTCAAAAATAGATATTAATAAATTAGATTGTAGTTATAAAAAAGTGCGTATAATAAAATGTGAAAATTTTTCTACTTTTCTCAGCTTTTTATAAAGAGTGTAGTTAATGGGCAAAACAAAAGCATGTAATTATTCCTGAACGACCGTCCTCCTTCTCTAAAAGGAGATACGGTAGAATTAAAAAAAGATAGTCACTGCTTCTGTACGACCGTTTCTTTCCCCCCTCATAAAGTTGTATAGTTAATGAGTGGAAATAAAAAAGAGTGACAGTATTCCTGAACGACCGTTCTCCTTCTCTAAAAGGAGATACGGTAGAATTGAAAAAAGATAGTCACTGCTTCTGTACGACCTTCAGAGCTTGACTCGTAGGAAGTAAGAAGCAGTGACTATCTTTTAATTCTAACTATACGCTTTTACACTTACGCATCTTCATGTTTAGCATCTTTATGCCACCATACGATACCGTCCTGATTTGGTAACGTGCTACGATCAAAGGTTGGCTCTACAATGCCAGCTTTTTTCTGTTTGAAATAATCAAGCATAGCCACTTTACTTTGTCTAGCTAATAATAGAATGGCGGTTAAGTTGGTAAGTACCATAAAGGCCATAAACAAATCGGCTAGGTTCCATACGAGATTAAGAGAGGCAATGGAACCAAAGTATACCATTATAACTACGAAAATACGGAAAATATTGAGATATAACGTGTTTTTGGTTAAATGAGCAATATTAATTTCACCATAGTAGTAGTTGCCTACGATGGAAGAAAAGGCAAACATAAAAATAAAGATTGCCATAACACTAGGAGCCCAATCGCCTAATTGCATTGCTAAGTCATGCTGTACAAGTGCAATGCCTGTCAAACCAGAACCTTCATAGTTACCTGATACAAGGACGATAAAAGCTGAGGCTGTACATACTAAGAAGGTGTCTACGAATACACCAAAACTTTGGATAAGACCTTGCTTTACTGGGTGACTTACATCAGCTGTAGCTGCTGCATTTGGTACAGAACCTTCACCAGCTTCGTTGGAGAATAAGCCACGTTTAATACCATTCATGATAGCGGCGCCAAAGAAACCACCAGAAGTAGCATCAAAGGTAAACGCTTTGGTAAAAATAGCATAGAATACATTAGGCAATTCAGTAATATTAACAAGAACAATATAGATAGCCGTTAAGATATATACACCAGCCATAAGTGGTACTAGCCATTCGCTAAGACGAGCTACACGGGCAATACCACCGAAGATAACAAGGGCTGTTAAAACAGTAACGGCGATAGCTGTATGTTGAGGGTCGATTTGAACCGTTTGAAGGGCGCTAGCCAATGTATTTGCTTGTACTGAATTATAAATAAGACCGTAAGTAACACTGATAAGAACAGCAAAAATAAAGGCAAATACAGGGCTTTTTAGGCCAAGTTTGATATAGTACGCAGGGCCACCATGGAAGCCACCTTTTTTAGAAGGGACTTTATAAATTTGTGCTAAGGTACTTTCTACAAATCCTGTAGCGGCCCCTAAGAAGGCGATAAACCACATCCAGAAAACAGCACCAGGGCCACCAAGAACAACAGCGATAGCAATACCGGCAATATTACCAACCCCTACACGAGAAGCAGAGCTTACGCAGAAGGCTTGGAAGGAAGAGATACGATTGCCATTAGTTTTAGTTCCGACACCTTCGCCTAAGAGGCGAACCATTTCTTTCAGGTAACGAATTTGGATAAAGCCCGTGGAGAACGAGAACCAAAAACCAGCAGCTACTAGGTAGATAATGATGATATAATCCCAGAGAAAGCCGGTTATGGTGCTGATGAGAGAGTTAAACGCGTCCATACTACATTCCTTTCATGTGACGAATTAAAATATAAATAATATCTATAGAATATAAATCTATAGAATATTATACTATATAGAAAGAATGGCGTATATATCTTTGTGCGTATAGATGAGGTTTGTCTTTGAAAGTCGTGCGTGATTATTTTCCACTTTAAAGTGGCATTAACTTGAGTTTTTCCACTTATTAGTATATAATAATATAGCTAGCCGTAATGCAGGACTGGATTATGGCAGTCTTGTGGGGCTCGTGCAATGGAAGCCTGTGAATCGTGTCAGGATCGAGAGATAGCAGCACTAAGCGGTTACTTTCATGTGCCACGAGGGAACCTATGAGGCTGTCATAATCGAGTGTTGCAGCGGCTTTTTTTGCTAACTAGCGTAAAATGCGCTGTCAAATAAAAGGCAGATAGGAAAGGAGGTAAGTTATGAGTTATGTAGCATTGTATCGTAAATGGCGTCCCCAAACCTTTACTGATGTGGTGGGGCAAAAGCAAGTGAGCGAAACTTTGATGCGCGCGATTCGGGAAGATAAAGTGGCTCATGCTTACCTTTTTTCAGGGCCACGAGGAACCGGTAAAACCAGTGTGGCTAAGATATTTGCGCGGGCTATCAATTGTGAAAAAGGCCCCACAGATCATCCTTGTAATGAATGTACTTCTTGCAAGCAGATTTTAAGTGGTCAATCTATGGATGTCTTAGAAATTGACGCGGCTTCCAATCGAGGGATTGATGAAATTCGCTCATTGCGGGAAAGTGTTAAGTTCTTGCCTGTAGAAGGACGTAAAAAGATTTTTATCATCGACGAAGCCCATATGTTGACGAATGAAGCGTGGAATGCGTTACTCAAGACAATTGAAGAACCACCACCTCATATTATGTTTATTTTTGCTACCACTGAAGTGGATAAGTTACCTGTTACAATTTTGTCACGGTGTCAACGCTATACATTCCGGCGTATTACGGCTGATGATATTGCTGAGCATTTACTGCATGTAGCTACAGAAAGTCAGATTCAATTAGCCCCTGAAGCGGCGCAATTAATTGCGATTCATGCTGACGGAGGTTTGCGTGATGCATTGAGTATTCTTGACCAATGTTCTGGTATGGCCGAGGGCATGATTACTGCTGAAACGGTAGAATCTATGATTGGCTTGGTCGGTAAAGAATGGATAATGTCATTCTTAGAATATTTACGACAAGGTGATGGCGCGTCTGTGTTAGTGGCTTGTAAAAAAGCCCTTAGTGAAGGACGTGACAGCAAACAAATTATTGAGGCTCTTATTCAACATGTACGAGCTTTAGTGATAGAAAAAGTATTGCCAGAGGCAGAAGAATTAGCTTTATATGCACCGTTTAAAGAGCAATTCAATGCACAAGCAGCGGAATTTTCTGTAGATAATCTAAATTATTATGTCAAAGAATTGCAGCAAATTTTAAATGATGCTAAACGTGTAGATAATCCAAGGATTGTTATTGAAATGGGTTTATTAGGGATGTGTGCCCGTGTGCAGGTTAGTGAAGACGATGTAATCGAGCGCTTAGCTGCTGTAGAAAGCCGTTTAGATTCAGCTGATAACCAATGGAGTGCTCGGTTAGCTCAGCTGGAAAGCCAATCACCTGTTATGATGGCAGCGCCCATGCAGGGCGCTACAGTGCAGACGGCTGGTTCAGTGGCGATTAACAATACTATAGCAGAAGGAACAGCTCCCAATAGTTTGCCAGTAGGTGCAGTGCCACCAAATCATGGAGGGCCTGGAAGAGTTCCACCACCAGGATTAAAATCGCCCAAACGCTCGTCTAGTTCAGTAACAGCTGGCACTACTATTTCTGAAAATAGACCTTCAAAAGGACCTGCGGTTGGTGGGGCGTCTGCGAAGGCTACAGGACCTACGCCGGTATCTTCTGTTGAAGATAAAAATGTAGTTTTAGGAGCACATATCGTAAATCCTAAAACTTATGGTAAAATAAAATCGGATATGTTAAATTATGCCTCTAGTCGTTCGTGGAATTTAGTGAGTGGTTTTTATAAAAATGCAGAATTAATTTATGCAGATGAAAGTCGCGTTGTATTTTTATTTTCACAAGCCCCGCTAGTAGCGATTGCTGGGCATTCACAACGGCTTTATGAAGTAGAGCAGAGTGTACATCAGGCCTTAGGCTATCCAGTACAAGTTCAGCTATTTAGTAAAGTAGATCCAGAAGCTAGAGAATATTGGCAAGCTGCTAAGGATGTAGCGACTGGTGTAGCTGGTCAAAGTGCTACGCATAAAAAGGCAGAACCGCAAAGCGTAGCGCAACAACCGGTGGTTCAACCGCAGACTACACCTAAGGTAACCCCGACTAAGGTGGCGTCAGAGGCTATCGATGATTTTGGCGCAAGCCCCTCTGTGACGGAACCGACTTCTACAGTACGACCAGTAGAGTCTACTAAGACAGCGGCACCTGCAGTTGATGACTTTGGGGCGAGTGATTTTGAAACACCGCCACCACCAATCGATGAATTTGAGTCAGCTACTCCTGTAGTAGATGATTTTGGAGCTACTTCGGTGTTACCAGACAATTCTGATGCCACTTCGGCATCGGATGAAAAAAAAAAGACCGTAATAGCCACGGATTTACAGAATTTACCTAAATGGGATCCCACTCACTGTAGTCCGGAAGAATTAGATAATCCCGTACTTATAGGAGCATTGGCGCATGCGGCCGCTGAAGGTAATGATATTTATGTAGAAATTATACCTGATGATGAGGATTAATGTATAAATGTGTATGAATTAAAGGAGGAACAACAATGTTCGGTAAAGGTATGCCAAATATGGGCAATATGCAAGGTATGATGAAAAAAGTGCAGAAAATGCAAGCAGATATGCAGAAAATGCAGGAAGAATTAAAAACTAAAACAGTAGATGCATCTGTTGGTGGTGGCGCTGTTACCATTGTTATGAATGGTGAAAAAATTGTGCAATCTGTTAAAATTGATCCATCCGTAGTGGATACAGACGATATGGAAATGCTAGAAGATTTAGTGTTATCCGCAGTAAATGCAGCTGGTCAAAAAGTAGATGATATGATGGCTCAAGAAATGAGCAAAGTGACTGGTGGCATGAAATTACCAGGGATGTTCTAAAATGACCAATCCCTTAGAACGGTTAGTAGAAGAGTTGCGCCGTTTACCAGGCATTGGTGCTAAATCGGCGCGTCGCTTAGCGTATCATTTAGTCGAACTTCCTAGTGAAGACGTAGATGCTTTAGTAGCGACTATTGTACAGGCTAAGGAAGCGACTAAGCGGTGTTCTATGTGTTTCAATTTGTCAGCCCAAGATCCTTGTGAATATTGTGCTAATGATAATCGAGACCACAGTATTATCTGTGTGGTTGAAACATCCCGTGATGTGATTGCTATTGAGCGCAGCGGTGACTATAAAGGCGTGTATCATGTGCTAGAAGGCGCTTTATCACCATTAGAAGGTATCGGGGTCGAAGATATTCGGATTAAAGAATTATTAGATCGATTACGTGATGAAACGGTAACGGAAGTAATTTTAGCGACGGATCCTGATCCAGAAGGTGAAGCAACAGCCCTGTATTTAGCGCGTTTATTAAAGCCAATTGGTATTAAAGTAACTCGTATTGCTCGTGGTGTGCCAGTAGGTGGCGATATTGAATATGCAGATGAGTTAACTATCGGTGGTGCAGTTATGAATCGCCGCGAAATGTGAGGTATTTAAATGGATTTAATAGTAACAGCTGTTGTTGCTGTAGTTGTAATTTATATAATTTTTAAAGTGGCATTTTATACGGTAAAAAAAGTAGGCTTAAATTTAATTTTAGGTTATGCTGCTTTTTATGTTTGCAATAATTTCTTTCATATCCCTGTGGATATGACCGTGCTCATGTGGTTTTTAACAGCAGTATTAGGGCCAATTCCTGTGATTGTGGTGGCTCTCATGCATAGTATGTAAGGAGGCTAAGAGTCCATGGCGCAGTTAAACGAAGCCCAACAGCGTGTTGTAGCAACGTTGGACAAGAATATACTGTTATTGGCCTCTGCTGGCACTGGAAAAACGAATACCTTGGCTCACCGGGTAGCTCACATTTTACAAAGTGGGGCGGCGCAAGGCGATGAAATTCTCTGTATGACCTTTACGAATAAGGCTTGCCGTGAGATGAAAGATCGCATTCTTGCCATGGCAGGGTCAGTGGCTAAAGCTGTGGAGGTTAGTACCTTTCACAGCTTTTGTTATAAAGTGTTGCAAGAGGAAAGTAAGCGTAATGATACGCTTTATATGGATATGTCCATTTATGATGAAGTGGATTGTCAGGAATTATTAGCCCCTTGGCTGCCTATAGGAATGAAAGAGCCTGTATTTATGAATTTAATTAGTCATGTGAAAGAATATCGCTCTTTGTGGGGCTATTATACAGAGCCACCAGCTGAAGATTATCGCCGTACTATTGATCGTTTGTTTATTGAACAACGGGCAATGATGGAGCGATTTTTTAACGGACTTTCGATGAGCACATTAGCTGATTTTCGTGAAACGGGCTATGAAACTTTAGTAGGTTATGAAGAAGCGTTAGCCAATGTGCATGGTGTAGATTTTACTGATTTAATAACACAGGTACATCGCTTGTTTCAAGATGAAACGATTCGTGAGCGTTGGCGTAGTCGTTATTCTTATATTTCTGTTGATGAAATGCAAGATACCAGTGATTTAGAGGCTGAAGTGATGAAACTGCTGTGGCAGGGTAATCATATTTTGCTTTGTGGAGATTACTTTCAAACAATTTATGAATGGCGAGGTTCCAACCCAGAGCGTCTATTAGCTGAGTATAAACAAGAATTTCAGCCAGAAGTCATTGTATTCTATGAAAACTATCGAGCTAATCGTCAATTATTTGATGCTTCTTTTGCTGTACTAAAGCGTATGTTTCCACGCTTGATTGCAGAGTTTTATGAAAAACCTCCCTTTGCTGCGACTGAGGAAGAAGGGGAGCCCATTGTAGTGCATAGAGCTCCTACGGAATGGAAAGAAGGGGCTTATATCTTTGATACAATTCAGTCGCTACCAAAAGATGCTAATGTTGGTGTTTTAGTGCGGGGCAACAAGCAGGCTCAATATTTGAGTGGTTTATTTAGGCGTTGCAATGATAATTTGCCACCAGCAGAACAGCGGCAGTTTATGATTATTGATGAATATAAATTTTTTAGGCGTCAAGAAATTAAAGATGTAATGGCTTATTTTAAATTGCTCCTAAATCCACATGATGCTATTAGTGCTAAGCGTTTAATTAAGCGTTATGTGAAGGGGATTGGGGAAGCGCGTATTCAACAGATTGAGAGTGAATCGGTTCGAACAATGGGACTTCGCCTCACTGATTTTATGGATATGCAAATTTTTGAAAGTGAGCCCTATGATGGTTTACTAAAAGGTTTGGTCGCTGGCAAGGTTATTGTTTATGATGTAGAAAGTACAGGTACAGATACGACTAAAGATGAGATTATTCAAATCGCCGCTTTTACTTTGAACCCTGATGGTTCAGAAGGTAAGGTATTTGAACGTTTTATTCGACCAAGTAAGCCTGTGGGTGATTCAGAATTAGTGCATGGGTTTAGTGATGACTATTTAGCTGAACATGGTGAAGAGGCAGCTACTGTATTAGCTGAATTTAAAGAATTTACTAAGGATGCTATTATTGTGGGGCATAATGTAAATTATGATATCAGCATTTTTACGAGTGAACTGCAACGTCATAAGTTAGGTACGCCTCAGTTTGCTGGCGTATATGATACATTAGATATTTATCGTCGTTTTTATCCACGGTTAGCCAATCATAAATTAGGTTTTTTAAGTGAAACTTTCCCTATTAATTACACTCCAACCCATAATGCGATGGATGATATTCGCGCAACGGCACGACTTTTGTTGTATGCGATTAAAGAAAATATTGAACCGACAGCTGATCAGCGTAGAGCGTTAATTAGTAATTTTAAAAATGCCTTTGCTACGATGGCATCACAAATGGCTACATTACGTCGTAAAATTGTAACCGATAAGCCATCTCAATTGTTGGCTTACATTATGAATGATATGGGGGTACTGGCCCATTATACGGAGCGAAAAGAGCATGAGCGTGTGGAATATATTCGTGATTTATATCGTCTTATGGTAGATTTAGAAGGGCAAGATAATCACTTAGCAGGTCGTGAATATTTACAGCGCATGTTAGAGCAAGCAGCGTTAACGGCTGGTGAACCGGATCAGCGCTTGAAGAATAATGAGAGAATTCCTATTATCACAGTTCATCAGGCTAAGGGCAGCGAATTTGACTATGTGTTTTTAGCTGGCTTACGAGAAGGTGTATTCCCTAGCTTTTTAGCCCTAAAAGAGGGTAAATTGTCCGAAGAACAGCGTTTATTTTATGTCGCAATTACTAGGGCAAAACAGCGTTTATTTATTTCATATGCTACTACTAATGATCGCGGGAAACCTTGCAAAGCGAGTGAATTTTTGCAGTATTTACCTAATAATGTGGTATGGGAATAAGTCTGTAGTTATGCGCTGTATAGGTCTATATATATATGAAGGTAAGGAGGTGTTGTATGGCACGAAAAACATTTCGATCTGATGATGTAAATTTTTTATTAATGCCTGAGGATGTGGCATCAGGTATTACGACGGTGAGCGAATGGCTAGATGCTAAACAAATGTCACGGGCTGTGATGAAACAGTTGTTTCAGGAAAAACTAGTCTTATTAAATGGCAAAAAAACAAAGCCGACGGAATCAGTCGTATTAAGCGATGAGCTGCGGTTGCAACTACCTAAAGAAAAAATAGATTACGAGCCGATTGAAGTAGCATTGACTATTTTATATGAAGACGATGATTTGCTTATTTTAGATAAACCGGTAGGGATTACTGTTAATTCAAAAGGTCAAATATCCCTAGCCAATGGGGTTGCACAGTATTTTAAAGATAATGGTATTAAACGAAAAGTTCGCTTTTTAAATCGTTTAGATAGAGATACGTCAGGTTGTATTGTCGTAGCTAAAAGTGCATTAGCACAAAGTTTTTATCAAAAACAAATTGAAGATCAGCGCTTTGAAAAGTGGTACACTACAACAGTACAAGGTCGCTTAGAAGGCGTTAATATTGTGGAACTACCGATGGGACGTAGTGAAGATGGTATTCATTATGAAGTCCGTGATGATGGTAAAATGACGCGGACGGCGTATAATGCGTTAGGTATATATGCGGAAGATGGGACGGAATTAAAATTAGTAGATAGCGAAACGTTAGATACTTTATCTGCAGCAGAACAAGCAAAATTAGTCACAAAGGTTGATGTTCGCTTATATACGGGGAAAACGCACCAAATTCGGGTGGCTATGGCTCATTTAGGTCATCCTCTAGTCGGTGATGCTCTGTATGGTTGTGAGCGACCAGGCAGAACCTATCAATTACGGGCTAAACGAGTAGTATTTACCTCTTTGCGAACCGGTCAAATGGTGACTGTGGAAGCGGATTGAGGATTACGTGTTGGAAGTAAGTGTAAAGTAGTATCTATTGAAAAAACCTCTTATTGCTAATTGCACAATTAGTAGTAAGAGGTTTTATTATGATTAAAAATCATAATAATCAAGAGTTTTTGTTATTTTTACTCTAGCTTTTTTACCTTCTTTTGTACTATAATTAACCTCGTGTTTAATTTTTAGTGTTATGTTTTAAGTTTGAAGGAGGTTTTACAATGAGTGAAGCGTTACAAGCTACGAAAGAACGATTTCTACGCTTGCAGATGCATTCATTAATTGGGATATGGATTGGCTATGCTATGTACTATGTAGTGCGAAGCAACTTCAATTTAGCCTTACCATATTTGTCGGGAGAGATGGGATTAACTAAGACACAGCTAGGTTTATTGACGAGCTGTATGTTAATTACTTACGGTCTTAGTAAAGGCTTTATGAGTGTGTTAGCCGATAAAGCTAATCCTAAGTATTTTATGGCCACAGGCCTAGCTCTTTGTGTTGTTATTAACATAGTTATGGGCTTCACTACACATTACAGTCTATTTATTGCACTTATTATTTTATTAGGATTGTTCCAAGGTATGGGTGTAGGCCCTTCGATTATTACGGTAGGTTATTGGTTCCCGCGGTCACAACGTGGTCGGGCGAGTACCATTTGGAATATGTCTCATAACCTAGGTGGTGGTATTGTAGCACCTATTGTAGGGGCTGCGGTAGGCTATTTAGGGACAGAACATTGGCGTTTAGGTACCTTTACAGTACCTGCTATGTTAGCCGCTATTGGCGTATTATTGATTTTGTATTTTGTTCGTAAACGTCCTGCTGAAGAAGGTTTGCCAACTGTTGAAGAAATGTATCATGAAGAGGCAGCTGGGCAAAAATCAGCTAAGATGGACAGCGAACGACCAGAAAATATGAATGCGTTCCACGTGTTTTATCATTATGTTTTTAAAAATCCAAATTCTTGGTATTTAGTGCTTATTGACGTATTTGTTTATATGGTTCGCTTTGGCATGTTGACTTGGATTCCACTATACTTATTAAAAGTAAAAGGCTTTAGTAAAGCTGAAATGAGTGTGGCCTATATGTTATTTGAATGGGCAGCGATTCCATCAACGATTATTGCAGGCTACTTAGTAGATAAATACTTTAAAGGCCGTATTATGCAATTGCCAATTTATTGCTTAGTCGTTATTTTTGCTTGTGTTATTGGTTATATGAATTCCAATTCTATTTTATGGGCGACTATTTTTGCTTGTATTACGGGCTGTTTAATTTATATTCCGCAATCTATGATTCCTGTACAGGCGATGGAAGTAATTCCTACTTTTGCATTAGGTTCGGCCGTAGGTTTACGTGGCCTTATGAGTTATTTAGTAGGTAGCTCTTTGGGGACGACTCTATTTGGCTTTGTTGTCGACCATTATGGTTGGGACATGGGTTTCTATACATTGCTTGTGGGTGTAGTCCTTTGTATGTTCTCCTGTTATTTATCTAACCGTGGGGTTCAAAAGATTTATAAACAAGCAGCTGAATTAAAATAGTATGTGTGATGTAGTGTGAAAAAACCTCTTATTGTTAATGTTATGTTAACAATAAGAGGTTTTTGTTTTGTAGTAAAAAGTTGTAGAAAATACAAGTTTGTGCTATTGATAGCATAAACTTGTAAAAATAAAAAGTTTTTGCTATGCGTGAAATTATGGAAGATGGTTATATATCTATCAATACTTTTTCTAGCTTAGTATAGTTACCTTTAGTATAATAAAAGCAAAGAGCTATCTATCATAATACAATTGACTAAGAGATTCACCATGAAAGGAGTCTTTATGCGCTACACTACAATTCCTACAACAGATATTAAAATATCTCCTATCACCGTAGGCTGTATGAGCTTTGGCAAAGATGTATTGGGGCAAAAGTGGAGTTTAAATCCAGAAGAAACGGAAGCTATGGTCAAACTTTCACTTGATTTAGGCCTTAATTTCTTTGATACAGCTAATCAATATGGGGATGGGACTAGTGAAGAGTATTTAGGGAGGGCTTTGAAGAAATTTGTCGCTCGTGACCAAGTGGCGATTGCTAGCAAAGTATATTTTAATGATGGTAAATTATCTAAAGAAGCGATTGCCCGTGAAATTGACGGATCTTTAAAGCGCTTAGGTACAGATTACCTCGATTTATATATCATTCATCGTTTTGATTATGAAACACCTGTAGAAGAAACACTGGAAGCGCTACATAACTTAGTGAAAGCAGGTAAAGTAAGAGCTTTAGGGGCTTCCTCTATGTTTGCGTTTCAGTTTCATACCATGCAACATGTGGCGGAGCTCAATGGGTGGACACAATTTGTAGCTATGGAAAACCACTATAATTTGTTATATCGTGAAGAAGAACGTGAAATGATTCCTCTTTGTAAGCAACAAGGGGTTATGTTAATGCCTTATAGTCCGTTAGCTGGCGGCCGTTTAGCGCGTGTTAATTGGCAAGAAAAAACAAAGCGTAGTGAGATTGATACGATTGCAAAACGTAAATATGATAGTACAGAGGAGCAAGATTTGCCAATTGTACAGCGTGTAGCGGCACTAGCGCAAACTCATGAGGTAACTATGTCACAAATTGCCTTGGCTTGGCAATGGGCGAAAGGGATTACAGCACCTATTGTAGGAGCCACTAAGGCCAGTCACATTGAAGATGCTGTAAAAGCGCTTGATGTAAAGTTAACTGGTGAAGAAATTACATATTTAGATGAATTGTATTTACCTCACAAAATGATGGGGCCTATTCCAGTACCCACTGATAAATAATGTCTATGGGTTTATTGTATGTAGAGGTATAAACAAAAGAGGTGTAACCGCAGGCAAATTCGGTTACACCTCTTTATATTTAGGGTTTAGTTATATGGTTACATGTAAAGCTTACATCATAGGTTTATATAACAGTGTATATAATAAGTATATATACACTGTTAGTTAGCTTTGTAAATTATAATACTATAAACGTGCTATTAAGCTAAGCTAGCGCGTAAGAACCAAAGTTGTTTTTCATAGTAAGCCAAGTGATCTTCCATAAGAGCCACTAAGGCAAAATTATCTTCTTCATCAGCTACACTGCGAATTTCAAGAGCTAGGTCAGACATAAGTTTGAAGTCTGCTTGTAAGATTTCGTATACTTCTTTTACGCTGAAGTTACGACCATCTAATTCTTCGATAGAAGCAATTTGTAAGTATTCAGATACACGAACTGCTGGTTCTTCGCCTTTCATTTTTAGAAGTTCGGCAACAGCATCATAGTACTCAAAGGCATTGTCATATACACTTTCAAGATATTCGTGAGTTGGTACGAATTGAGAACCAACTACATTGAAATGTAGGTTGTGTAATTTTACATTCCAAATGGCTAAGTTTGCTAAATATTTGTTTACTTCTTGTACGTTTTTCATAAGTTTTCCTCCTAAATTGACTGCTGATTGATTCTCAGCAATTTACATTACCTATTAAATCGCTTCAATCATTATGTGATTGAAATTGAATGTTTAATTAGTTGCGGATAATTGTTTTTAGTTTATAATAATTATCCGTTGCTATGTGTATATCTTAACATAGGCAATAATGAATGTCAACTAATTAATAATGATTTTCTGTTAATATTATTTTTAATTTAACTTTAGGGAATAATTTTAACGTGTAAACTCTATTTATAGTTAGATATTAATATGTACTTAAGGATATAAAAAGCCCTCATCAATTATCATAACAATTAGCTACGCCTTGCTTTTCATGTTATGAAGCATTGATAAGGGCTATGAAGATTGTATTATAATAGGATAATTTCTTAATCAATTAATGGTTAAAAGTTACTTGTGGTTAATGGTTAGCATTTTATACCAGCTGCTTTACGTGCATAAAACCAGTAAGTTAAGAAAATTGTAATGACCATAAAGACCAAGATAATATAGAAGGCAGGCATTACAGAATGATAGCTACTATAAGCCCAGCCGAATACTTTGGGAATGAAGAAGGCACCATAGGCACCGATAGCAGCTGTGAAGCCTGTAACTAAGGAGGATTGCATGCCATTGGTGAAAATATAAGGAATCATGCGGAAAGAAGCACCTGTTTCAAGGCCTGTCATAAAGAATAAAAATAAGAAGGCACTGAAGAAAATAATAAAATTATGAGCCGTTATGCCATACATAATGAATATAGCACCAATGAGCATACCTACTAAAGACCAAAGTGTAATAGTTGTGCCACTGTTAATTTTATCGGCCAGCCAACCACCGATAGGGCGAATACCAGCACCGATGAATGGGCCAAGGAATGCGCCATAGGCAAAGGGAATTTCAGGGAATTCTTTTTGTACTAATAAACTAAGGGCTACAGAGAAACCAATAAAAGCACCAAAACCACAGGTATAAATCCAAGTCATAATCCAGGTATGTTTATTGGTAAAGATACTCATCATGGAGGCAGGACTTTGTTTTGGTAATGGTAGGTTGTCCATATATTTAATAATCAGGCCTAAGGTAATTAAGATTTGAATAATGCCCACATAGCAGGTATTTTGTAAGAATAAGACCGTGCCATCTTGCATTGTTTGAGGCGTTCCAACAAAAGGGGCAAATACAGTCATGCCCATAACGATAGGTGCCATAAGAAAGATGATGGAAACACCTAAATTCCCGATACCAGCATTGATGCCTAGGGCTGTGCCACGTTGTGAACGGGGAAAGAAATGTCCGATGTTTGCCATGGAGTAAGAAAAGTTAGCCCCCGCAATCCCTAATAAAGCCACATAAATAAAGAAGGTTTCATAAGAGGTGGTCGGATCTTGTAAGGCTTGAGCAAGGCCCCATAAAGGTATGAGTAACAAAGCGGTGGCAAAGAATGTCCAGTTACGGCCTCCTAGGATGCCTGGCATATAGGTGTAAAGTAAGCGTCCCGTAGCACCAACTAGTCCAGGCATAGCTGCTAGGGTAAAGAGTTGTTCGTCAGTAAAATGAAAGCCCACGGCATTGAGTTTCACTGCTATGGTTGACCATAGTGTCCATACACAAAATGATAGTGTTAAAGCGAGTGTAGATACGATTAAGTTTTGTTTAGCAATACGTTTACCATGTTGATTCCAGAATTGTTCATTGTCAGGCTGCCACTGAGCTAGGATTTCGCGACGACTCAGTGAAGCAGTAAGGTCGGACGTAGATGACATAGATAAGCTCCTTTTCAGTGTTAATTCGTTACATTTGTTTTTTTTTGCGTTTTAACATTTTATAGTTAAAAAAATTACTCCCCTTTGAGGAGCCTAGATTGGGAATAGGGAGTATTATTGACTATAATTAGGTGCTATAAGTTTAGGGTTCATCAATCTAGGCTACGAATAGATGATATTACTAATAGAATTGTAGGGCTTAGTAGCATCATCTATACAGGGGATGACAGGCGTAGAGTCCTTGTCTAATTGGAGTATAAGAGAAATAAAAAACCTTGTATGTGATATTTATCACGGAATTGAAAGATTGCTAAAAAATGATGAGATTCATTAGCATAAATAAAACACACATTATATAGAATCATAGAAAGACATCGATATATAGTAGTAGATATGCTATAATGAAAAAGAAAAATGCTTATAGGGAAAGGGCGTTGAAAGGGACAAATCATTGGCTGAGGTGTTACGTATGAAGTATACGTTTGAAATGGTAAAGGAGTTAAGGGCTTTTAAGGGATTAAGTGAAACTGAATTTAAAGATGTTATTAAAAGTATAGGGGCTTACAGTAAAAACTTTAAAAAAGGGGGCTACATAACATTAGCGGAGGAAGAAATTCGTTGCGTTAGTGTTATTATTAAGGGCACCGTTCATATGATGAGTGAAGATATTTGGGGAAATCGTTCGATTCTAGTCTTTATGAATCGAGGCGATTTATTTGGTGAATCCTTTGCTTGTAGTTCTAATCAAGTATCGCTAGTCAATTTTTATGCAGCGTCTGATGTGACGGCGCTCTATATTCCATTTGATAAGCTATTAGCTTTTGCGTCTAAAGATGTAGGACCCTATCGCCAGCTGGTGCAAAATATTATGACCTTAGTGGCCGATAAAAATGTACGCATTTTGCAAAAGCTTGAGATTGTTTCGAAGCGAAATTTGCGAGATAAGTTGATGGCGTATTTTTCCTATATGGCAAAGGTTTGGGGGCGTATGGAGTTTGAAGTGCCTTTAGGCCGTGTGGCGCTTAGTGAGTATTTATGTGTAGATCGTAGTGCGTTGACTCGAGAATTATCTCGTATGCGTGACGATGGTCTTATTGAATTTGAGAAGAATCATTTTAAAATATTGGTGCCTGCTGAATCCTTAACTTAGTAGACTACACAGTAGCTTTGTGAAGTTTACGCCATGAAGTTTACTCTATGAAGTTTACGCCATGAAATTTGCGCCATGGAATTTGGAGTATGGAATTTGCTGTTAGGATAGTAAAGTAGATATGAATTAGAGTCGGTGTGATAAGCACCGACTTTTTTTATTGGTTCAGTTTTATTTAATCATTTATATTAGTTTGTCCGATTGGATTAAATTTCTTAAATTCATGTGATTAAAATCACATAAGGGGATAAGTTCCTTTGGTATGCTGAAAGTAATAAGGAGGGACACAGCATGAACACGTTCTTTAAGAAATTTTCCTATTTAGTGCCTAAAAATAAAAGTGAATCAGGTCATCAAGCCATTTATGAAGGAGGCCGTGACTGGGAATCCATGTATCGTAATCGTTGGTCTTACGACAAAGTAGTGCGTTCAACACATGGTGTTAACTGTACAGGTTCTTGTAGTTGGAATGTTTTTGTCAAAAATGGCATTGTCACTTGGGAGAATCAGAATCATGATTATCCTGAAACAAGCCCTGACATGCCAGATTTTGAGCCTCGTGGTTGTCCTCGTGGGGCATCGTTTTCATGGTATATGTATAGCCCATTACGGGTGAAGTATCCCTATGTGCGTGGAGAGTTAGCGGATATGTGGCGTGCCGCTAAAAAAGAATATCCGAATGCGTTAGAAGCTTGGAAATCCATTGTGACAGATCCAGAAAAAGCGAAGCGTTATAAATCGGCTCGTGGTATGGGTGGTTTTGTGCGTTCTACTTGGGAAGAAGCGTCTGAAATTACTGCAGCTTCTATGCTATATACAGTGCAGACCTATGGGCCTGATCGTAACTTTGGTTTTTCCCCAATTCCAGCCATGTCTATGATTAGTTACGCTGCAGGGGCTCGTTTTATGAACCTTATGGGTGGTGCCTGCCTTAGCTTCTATGATTGGTATGCTGATTTGCCTCCAGCTAGTCCGCAAGTGTGGGGCGATCAAACGGATGTGCCAGAAAGTAGTGATTGGTATAATGCGGGCTATATTATGACTTGGGGATCAAATGTGCCACAAACACGTACCCCAGATGCTCACTTTTTAACTGAAGTGCGTTATAAAGGGACCAAAGTAATTTCTGTATCTCCTGACTACGCAGAATCTACTACCGCTGCCGATACTTGGCTTAATGTGAAAGCTGGCTCTGATGGTGCCTTAGCTATGGCTATGGGGCATGTTATTTTAAAAGAATATTATGTAGACAATACGACGCCTATGTTTGTAGACTATGCTAAGCGATATACGGATTTTCCATTCTTAGTACAGCTTGAAGAGAAGGATGGTAAATTAGTAGCAGGTCATTTCTTAACAGCCAAAGATATGGGCGATACCTCTGAACATAGTGAATTTAAGTATTATGTACTCGATGAGACTACGGATACTTTAGTTATTCCTAATGGACAAATGGGTCATCGTTGGAGTGACAAAACAAAATGGAATTTAAAATTAGAAAATAGTGAGAATGGGGCACCGATTAATCCTGTATTATCGTTTATTGATAGTAATGATGCTGTGAAGGCTGTTACGTTACCATTCTTTGGTCATTTAGATGAAAAACGTACACTAGACCGTCATGTACCAGTTAAGCAATTGCATACTCGTACAGGCATTGTATATGTGACAACTGTATATGATTTATTACTTGCTAATTATGGTGTAGACCGCGGGCTAGGTGGCGAGGTTAATGCTGATTATACTAGTGATACGCCCTTTACACCAGCATGGCAAGAAAAATATACCGGCATTACACCAGACATGGTGATTCATACAGCTCGTGAATTTGCAGATAATGCGATTGCTACGGGTGGTCGTTCTCTGATTATTATGGGTGGTGGTATCAATCACTGGTTCCATGCGGATGTAATTTATCGCGCTGTATTGAACCTTGTACTATTCTGTGCTTGTGAAGGTAAAAATGGTGGCGGTTGGGCGCATTATGTAGGCCAGGAGAAACTTCGTCCTGCTGAAGGTTGGGGCGCTATTATGAGTGCTAAAGATTGGCAGCCAGTTCCTCGTTTACAAAATGGTACGTCTTTCTTCTATTTCGCTACGGATCAGTGGCGTACTGATGAAATGGATACAGACGATTTAGTATCGCCATTGGCATCGCCACGATATCGTCATGTAGGTGATTATAATGTATTAGCGGCTCGTCTTGGTTGGTTGCCTTCCTATCCAACCTTTAATAAAAGTGGAGCAGCTATTTTTGAGGAGGCTAAACAAGCAGGTCTTACAGAGTTTGGCGATGTAAAAACGTTTGTAGCCGAGCAATTAAAGAAGAAAGAATTAAGCTTTGCTGTGGAAGATCCAGATGCACCAGAAAACTTCCCGCGCAATCTTATAGTATGGAGGGCAAATTTAATTACTTCATCTTCTAAAGGGCACGAATATTTTATGAAACATTTGTTAGGTACGAAAAATGGCCTTTTAGAAAATAACGAGCTTGTAGCAAAACCAACAGAAATCAAGTGGCGTGAACAGGCAGGTGAAGGCAAGTTGGATTTGCTGGTTGATTTAGACTTCCGCATGGCTGGGTCTGCTTTATATTCTGATATTGTATTACCGACGGCAACTTGGTATGAAAAGACAGATTTATCATCAACCGATATGCATCCGTTTGTGCATCCTTTCCAGCCTGCTGTTGATCCAGGTTGGGAAGCTAAGACAGACTGGGATATATTCTTAACTTTAGGCAAAGCCGTTTCAAAACTAGCAAAAGAAGTGAATATGCCTGTATACCGTGATATGGTGGCGATGCCTTTGCAACATGATTCTGAAGCAGAATTAGCGCAACCAGGTGGAGTGGTGAAGGATTGGAGCCGTGGTGAATGTGAACCAATTCCAGGTAAAACAATGCCTCAACTGGTAGAAGTGACGCGTGATTATACACGCATTTTTGAAAAGCAGCGTGCTTTAGGCCCTAATTTAGCGAATGGTGCTGTAGGGGCACATGGTATTGCTGTTAATATTGGTGAACAATATGAAGAATTAAAAGCTCGTAATGGTGTGATTCGTGGTGCTAGCTTAGGCGGTGTTAAAGAAGGCAATACGACGGATGTTTTGGCTGATGATGTGGGCATTGGCTGTCCTTCGATTGAAGATGCATATCAAGCCTGCCAAGCCGTGCTTACCATGTCTTCCGCTACGAATGGTGCAGTAGCACATAAGAGTTGGGCCAAAGCCGAAGAGTTGACGGGACTTACGGATTTAACCAAAATGACAGGTGGTCGTAGTGGTGAACATATTACCTTTGAAGATATTGTGGCTCAACCACGCTTAGTTATTAGTACGCCAATCTTCACTGGTAATGGTAAGGATAATCGCCGTTATACGCCATTTACGAATAATGTGGAATTACTTATGCCATTCCGCACTATTACAGGTCGTCAATCGTATTTCTTAGATCACGATGTTATGGCAGAATGGGGTGAACAGATGGCAACGTACAAACCTATTTTGGCCTACGCACCAATGCGGGAAGCGTTGCCAAATGATGGGACTCCAGAAATTACACTTAAATATTTAACGCCACATAATAAATGGAGTATTCACAGTATGTACTTTGATACGCCACAGATGTTGACTTTATTCCGTGGTGGTCAGTCTGTATGGCTTAATGAAGATGATGCGAATGAAATTGGCGTAGCTGATAATGATTGGATTGAATTATACAATAGTAATGGTGTAGTAGCATCCCGAGTTGTGGTAACGCCTCGTATTCCACGTGGCCTTGTATATATGCATCATGCTCAGGATCGTCACATTAATGTGCCAGGTACTAGTTTGACTGGCGGTCGTGGCGGTACTCATAATACACCGACACGAATTCATATGAAACCAACCCATATGATTGGGGGCTATGGACAATTAAGTTATGGGTTTAACTATTACGGACCTACCGGTAATCAACGCGACATGCTTGTGGTAGTGCGTAAGATGAAGGAGGTTGATTGGCTTGAAGATTAAAGCACAAATTTCCATGGTCATGAATTTAGATAAATGTATCGGCTGTCATACCTGTTCGATTACATGTAAAAATACGTGGACCAATCGTGAAGGCGCGGAATACATGTATTTTAATAATGTAGAAACAAAACCTGGCATTGGGTATCCGAAACATTGGGAAGATCAGAATCGTTGGAAAGGCGGTTGGGTGTTAAAGAATGGCAAGCTAGAGTTAGCGACAGGCTCTAAAAGCAATCGTTTGATGAAACTATTTTTCCATCCAGAGCAGCCAGAATTAAAGGATTATTTTGAGCCTTGGACATATGACTATGAAACTTTAATTCATTCTAAGCGCAAGAATAATCAGCCTGTGGCACGACCTCGTTCTTTGATTACTAAAGAAAAAATGGAAATAGAATGGGGGCCTAACTGGGAAGACGATTTAGCCGGTGGTAGCACAGCTCGCGCTGATGTGAATTTACAGAACTTAGGACAGAATATCGCTCTTGATTTCCACGATATTTTTATGAAATATTTGCCACGTCTTTGTAATCATTGTTTGAATCCTGCTTGTGTAGCCGCTTGTCCATCAGGAGCTATTTATAAGCGCGACGAAGATGGGGTTGTATTGATTTCACAAGATGTATGTCGTGGTTGGCGTCATTGTGTACCGGCTTGTCCGTATAAAAAGATTTATTATAACTGGCAGACTAATAAAGCCGAAAAATGTGTGTTCTGTTATCCCCGTTTAGAAAATGGTCTGCCACAGATTTGTGCTGACACTTGTGTAGGTCGCATGCGTTATGTAGGTGTGCTTTTATATGATTTAGATAAAGTAGCTGATGTAGCGGCTACTGAAAATCCGCAAGACATTTATGGCAATATGTTGGATGTGATTTTAGATCCTCATGATCCAGCAGTAGTACAAATGGCACGAGAACAAGGCATTCCAGAGAATTGGCTAAAAGCGGCCAAAGAGTCGCCCGTTTATCGTTTAATTAAAGAGTGGCAAATTGCTTTACCTCTTCATGCGGAATATCGTACGGTTCCTATGGTGTGGTATGTACCGCCAATGAGCCCCATTTTACATAAACAAGCGTCGTCAGTTCATTTCCCTGAAGCAGAAGCCATGCGAATTCCGGTAGCTTACTTGGCACAATTATTGTCTGCAGGGAATGAAGCGGTAATACGCCGTGTGTTAGATACTTTATTGGACTTACGTCGTTATATGCAACAGCGTACGCGTGGTGAAGCGACGACTGACTTTGATGAAAAATATGGGCCTCATGCTTTATATGATATGTATCGCTTACTAGGGGTTGCTAAATATAAAGACCGTTTTAGAATTCCCGCTGGGGTGAATGCTTCTCAAGAAGAAAAACGGTTACACCAAGGCGTAGGTGGTTTTAGTGACTGTGCGTTTGGCGGTTGTTCTGGCAGTACGGGAGCAGGTAGTTGTTCAGGAGGTGGTTGCCATGAGTAATAGAGTGGCAGCGACTGTAGGCGTAGATGCTACACAACGAATGCAGACTGAGCAGGACGTATTACAAGTTTGTGCGTATTTGTTGAGTTATCCTAGCGAAGCTTGGTGGAGTTCGCTCCATGAAGTAGAAACTATATTGGCCGCTTGGGCTGAGGGGCCTATAAAAGATAGCTTAGGATCTGTTGTAGAATACATTATGAGTCAAACTCAGCGTGAGTATGAGGATGAATATGTGCGAGTGTTTGATTTTAGTGGTAACACTAATATGTATTTAACGTCGTATGATGCGACTAATGCAGAAGAACAAGCGGCAGAATTATTAGTATTTAAAGAGTTTTATCAAAAACATGGTTTTGATGTGGCTAGAGAGCTACCAGATTATGTGCCTGCTTTATTAGAACTTTGTAGTACTTTACAAGCTGATGAAGCTTTGCCGATCTTAACGTATAGCCGAGAGGGGTTAACAGTATTGCGGCAGCGATTAATCGATAGCCAACAAGTACAAGCCTTTGTTTTAGATGTGATTTTACAAATTATTGAACGTTGGGAGGGGGCTACACGATGAGTGAATTTGTATGGGTCGCCTTACCGTATATAGCGTTTACCTTTTTGGTGATTGGATCGGCGGTGCGCTATACGGTATCGGAGCGCAATTGGACTACTAAGTCGAGTCAATTTTTGGAGAAAAAACAGTTACGTATAGCGGGCCCTTTGTTCCATTTTGCACTACTATTGGTTTTCTTTGGTCATGTTGGTGGTATTTTGGTGCCTCAAGAAGTGACTGAAAAGGTAGGTGTAGATGAACATCTTTATCATGCAGGGGCATTGTACATTGGAGGACTAGCTGGTATCTTATTAGTTGTTGGTTTTCTTCTTCTTATGAAACGACGTTTTGGTACTTCTTATATGAAGGTCAATACATCGTCCATGGATGTGTGGCTCTTTGCATTTTTAGGTATTACTATTTTGACGGGCTTTTTAGGGACTATGATGAATGCAGATGGGGCGTTTAATTATCGTGCGTATATTGGACCTTGGTTTCGTAGTTTATTAATTTTGCAACCACAACCAGAATTAATGGTGAATATTCCTCCTATTTTTAAGGCTCATATGCTATCTTGGATGATTGTATGTATTATTTTTCCGTTTAGCCGATTAGTTCATTGTTTGAGTTTTCCCTTCCGTTATTTGAATCGTAGTGCTATTGTATATCGGAAGCATTGAGTGCGTAGGTTTGTGTAGTTTGATATAGATTAAGACAGTTTTATATACTTTTAATAGTGAAATATTAAATCAAGTAAAAAGTAATTAATGAGTGCTATACGCTTGCTATTGAGAGTATAGTATTGATATATTTAATTAATTTATACTTTTATAGGGTTTCATAACTTTTAGTTGTGAAACCCTATTTTTTCATTAGAAATTAATGATGAAAAAGAAGAATTGCCTATATCAATTGCGTATAGGTGTCTGTAAAACGTCAAAAAAATGAAGTGGAGAGGCTTTTTTTTGATTTGTATAGCGTCAAAAAAGAGCAAATAAATTATATTATTGGTAATAATTATCATTTAGTTAATTAAGGAAATTCGATTAGATATTTCTAGCTATGGAATTAAAATTTAAATTTTGTGGAATTCAATACTATGGAGATGGCAAATTATTGTATAGTATGTGCAGAAAAAACGTATGTATATGGTATGAGGAAATGCAATTATATACAGGCATATAATAGAAAAGCTATGTGGCAAACGGTTGTGTATTGATTGCATAGTATTGCGCTTTATGGAGGTGTATATTTGCTGAATATTAATGCATAAAATGGATGAAAAAGGTGGCTTTTAACTAGCGTATGTGCGCTAGAGGTATAGATATTGTCATCAATCTTTTGATTTTGCGAAAAATTCTCATTAGACATAAATACTTGATTAAACTGCATAGGACTTGTTTGAAAGGCCTTGTCATGTGTGCTATGATTAAGTCATCAGAAAACTCGTTTTAAGTTGAGGAGGGATTACTTTGCGTACTATCGATGTAGCAAAAGTGACGGAAACAGTAGCCCAAATGTGTAAAAATGCGGCTTACTATTTACCACAAGATGTATATGAAGGCTTAAAAGCAGGTCGTGAAACAGAAAAATCTCCAGTAGGTTGTGTTGTATTAGACCAAATCATTAAAAATGCTGAAATTGCTCGTGAAGAAGATCGTCCAATTTGCCAAGATACTGGTTACACTATCGTATTCTTAGAAGTTGGTCAAGATGTACACTTCGAAGGTGGCAATTTAGAAGATGCTATTCAAGAAGGGGTAGCTAAAGGCTATGTAGAAGGTTACTTACGTAAATCTGTAGTTGCAGAACCTTTATTCAACCGTAAAAACACTGGTAACAATACTCCTTGTATCATTTATACTCGTATTGTTCCTGGCGATAAAGTTAAAATTGACATGGAACTTAAAGGTTTCGGTTCTGAAAATAAATCTGGCGTAAAAATGCTTGTACCAGCTGATGGTGTTGAAGGCGTTAAAAATGCTGTTATGGAAATTGTTAAAAAAGCAGGTCCTAACCCTTGCCCTCCAATGGTACTTGGTGTTGGTATCGGCGGTACTATGGACTATGCAGCATTGCTTTCCAAAAAAGCATTACTTCGTTCCACTAAAAAACGTAATGATATGCCAGAATACGCTAAATTAGAAGAAGAACTATTAGAAATGGTTAACAAAACTGGCATTGGACCTCAGCTTGGTGGTACCACTACAGCGTTAGCAGTTAATATCGAATGGGCTGCTACTCATATTGCTGGTCTTCCTGTAGCCGTGACAATTTGCTGCCATGCAAGCCGTCATGCTGAAGAAATTATTTAATAAGGAGGAAGATTGAAATGGCTGAAACTAAACGTATCACCACACCTTTAACAGAAGAAGTATCCAGAACTCTTAAAGCTGGCGACAGCGTATTGATTACTGGTAAAATTTATAGCGCTCGTGATGCTGCTCATAAAGTAATGACAGAAGCATTAGCTCGCGGCGAAGAATTGCCAATTGATTGGCATGATAAAATTGTATATTATCTTGGACCATCCCCAGCAAAACCTGGTGATCCAATCGGTGCGGCAGGTCCTACAACATCTGGTCGTATGGATGCTTACACACCAACTATGCTTAATCAAGGTATCAAAGGTATGATTGGTAAAGGGTCTCGCTCTAAAGAAGTAGTTGATTCCATGAAGAAAAACGGCGTAACTTACTTTGCTGCTGTTGGTGGTGCTGCTTCCTTAATCGCAAAATCTATTAAAAATTATGAAGTTATCGCTTATGGTGATTTAGGTCCAGAAGCATTAGCAGAATTAACAGTTGAAGACTTCCCTTGCATCGTAGTAATCGATAGCGAAGGTAATGACTTCTACAAACTTGGTCAAGAACCATATCGTCAAGAAGACTAATTATGTCTAACATATCAACCCTAACTATTTGTATGGGCAACAGTAGTTGGTCTTGATATAGACGTCATTTAGAAACACTAAGGCATTCCAACAAATGCTAGTTATACCAAACAAACGTAAAACACGGCTTATATAAGCCGTGTTTTTGTTATATATAATACATAATATAGTCAAAGGCGCTGCGCTTATATAGAGTCAACACTTTTATGCTTTAAAATAGCTAGTTATAACAAAATATCATAATCGATACCCCTATATTGACAATAGTTCTCGGGACATATATAATGAATATATAGAAACATATGAATAATTGTTCATATGTTATTGCGATAGATACGAATATATAAATTTTAAACTCGCAAGTATAGGTTATTTATAATGTATGTATTACATCATTTTAGTATCTGCAGACACACAAGGAGTCAACGATGGAACGAATCTTATTACTTAAGAATTTAACATGTGCGAACTGTGCCGCTAAAATCGAGGACCGTATTAAGGGATTAGAAACAGTTAGTGACGCCTCTTTTTCTATTGGTACGCAGCAATTGCGAATTACTTCTACGATACCAGATACATCGGCTTTAATCTCAGAAATCCAAACGATTTGTGATGCCATTGAAGAAGGTGTAGAAGTACAAGTATATCAACGAAAAGCTAAAGGCGCTCATGATCACGATCATGACCATGCTCATGGCGGTGGCCTTATAGCCATTATTGTGGGTATTATAGTGATGTTAGTAGATGTGTTTGTAGAAGGTATTCCTAAAAATATTGAATTAGCTATGCTATTAGCTACCTATTTATTATTAGGTTGGGGCGTTTTGTGGAATGCTATTAAAAATATTGGCTCTGGTCAAATTTTTGATGAGAATTTCTTAATGAGTGTGGCTACTTTGGGGGCATTGATTATTGGGGAGACCCCAGAAGCCGTTGGGGTTATGCTATTTTATCGTATTGGCACTTATTTTGAGGAAAAAGCGACAGAACGAAGCCGCTCTGCCATAATGGAAGCTATTGATATGCGTCCTGAACAAGTTCGTGTAGTTGATCCACACGGTCATACCGGCTTAGTCAGTCCAGAAGATGTACAGATTGGGCAGACTATTGAAGTATTAGCGGGTGAGCGCATTCCTTTAGATGGCACTATCATAGAAGGGGCAACGCGTATTGATACAGCGCCGGTAACTGGTGAACCAGTTCCTGTACAAGCAGGCCCTGGTACAGAAATTTTATCAGGCTGTATTAATCAGAGCGGTCGTATTTTGATGCGTGTTGATAAAGAATTAAAAGATTCTATGGTAACACGGATTTTAGATGCTGTAGAGAATGCGGCGGCTACAAAGCCTCGATTAGATCGTTTCATTACACGCTTTGCCCGTGTGTATACGCCTATTGTGGTAGTTTTAGCTATATTAGTTGCTGTAGTACCATCGTTAATTACAGGGAATTGGTCGTACTGGATATATACGGCTCTTACCTTTTTGGTAATTAGTTGTCCATGTGCTCTCGTATTGAGTGTTCCTTTAGCTTTTTTCTCTGGTATTGGTCGTGGCTCCCGTGTAGGCATCTTGTTTAAAGGTGGTTTGTCCATGGAAGCAATTGCTAAGGTAAAAGCGGTAGCAATGGATAAAACGGGTACGATTACTACCGGTGAATTTGCTGTTCAGGCTGTTCATAGTGCTGATGGATTCGATGAATTGTCGGTGTTAAGTCATGCAGCTGCTTTGGAAGTGCGTTCGACACATCCCGTAGCTGTAAGTATTGCCAATGAAGCCAAAAAACGTAATATGTTTATTGCCAGTGTGGATGAGTTAGCTGAATTATCCGGTCGTGGTATGACAGGGATTGTCAAAGGTGACACTGTAGCTGTGGGCAATCGTCGTTTAATGGATGAACTTAATATTTCAGGATATCCAACTGAGTCTACTACCTATGGCAGTGAAGTACTAATCGCAATTAATGGCCAATATGCAGGAGCTATTTTAATTTCAGATAAATTAAAAGCAGATACAAAAGAGGCTATTTTAGAATTAACCAAACGTGGTCTAAAAACGATTATGTTGACTGGGGATACTAAAGCTGGTGCTGATTATATGGCTAAAGAAGCAGGTATTAGTGCCGTGCGAGCTGAGTTGTTGCCAGTGGATAAATTAAGTGTTATGCAAGAGCTTCGTCAAGAATATGGATCTACTATGTTTGTAGGCGATGGCATTAATGATGCGCCTGTACTAGCTGGAGCTGATGTGGGCGGTGCTATGGGAAGTGGCGCCGATGCAGCGATTGAAGCGGCTGATGTTGTGTATATGCGTCCTAGCATTAGTTCAGTAGTAGAATCTTTTAGAATTGCTAAGAATACAATTTCCATTGCCTGGCAGAATGTAGCAGTTGCCTTAGGTATCAAGGTGCTCGTTATGATTCTTGGGCTTTTTGGCTATGCTAATATGTGGGTAGCAGTATTTGCTGACACTGGTGTTTCCATACTTTGTATTTTAAACTCCGTTCGAATTTTGTATAAAAAGTAAACACTAGCTTGGACGTTAATATAGGGTAAGATTTTTACTTATTGTTTCGTTCATGCGATTAAATCGCTCTTAGGAAAAGATAATGTCTGTTAAAGCACCTAAGAGCGATTTTTTATGGCCGTTTCACTGATTCTATACTTGACGAATGCTATGTTGGTTGGATATGATGAAGTATAAGCTAATGAATGGGAGGTGGCGTATGCTCACGGTATACAAACATGAAGACGGCGAGCTTATATCAGATACAACCGTAGCTGATGCAACAAAGGGCTCGTGGATTAACTTGGTGAATCCTGACCCCGATGAGCTGGCGCTTGTCAATATTATGACGGAAATCCCTACGGACGTTTTGAAAACAGCGTTGGATATGGAAGAACGTTCGCACGTGGAAATAGAAGAAAACTATATTTTTGTCGTTATTAACATTCCTGCTTTGCGGGGGAGCGACAGTTACGATACAGTTCCGTTAGGTATCTTTTTAACACCTGATTTCTTTATTACCGTTTGTTTAGAAGAGTCAGAAGTAATGTATCCCTTCTTAAATAATCAGGTAGCTACATTTTATACATTTAAGAAAACGCGATTTTTATTTCAAATTATGTATCGTACAGCTACATTGTTCTTACGATACTTGCAACAAATTAATCGTCGTACCGATGATATTGAAATCCAATTGCGTCATACCACTAAAAATAAAGACTTTTTCCAATTGTTAGAATTACAGAAGTCCATGACCTATTTTACATCGGCATTAAAAACGAATGGTACTGTAATGGAGCGAATTTTGCGTATTCGCAGTCATGAAGATGTGCGTCATTTGCTTAAAATGTACGAAGAAGACGAGGATTTGCTAGAAGACGTTATTATTGAAAATAAGCAGGCTATTGAAATGGTTGAAATGTACTCAAATATTCTAATGAACATGATGAATGCATTCACCTCTATTATTTCTAATAATCTAAACATGGTTATGAAATTATTGGCGGCGGTAACGATTATTTTGGCGGTACCAACATTAATCTTTAGCTTGTGGGGCATTAATGTACCAGTGCCGTTTGAGGGCTTTGGTGATGGCTTTTCCTTTGTTATTGGCATTGCTTTGATTGCTACCTTTGTAGCAGGCATTTTGCTTTGGAAAAATGATTTCTTATAGTACATAGTAAATAGTTATAGAGCATCTACGCTTTAATAGAGTATTAAAGCGTAGATTTTTTATTATTAAAAAGTATGGATTATATAGTATAATAAGAAATATACGATATATTTCGATATATTGTTTTTTAGTTATAAGTATGTATTAGATAAGACTGTTACGTTTTGGGAGGAACAATATGAAAAAGACATGGCTCATTGTTATTGCTGTTATTGCGGTAGTCGCAGTGTGGTTAGTAAGTGGATATAATGGTTTAGTACAAATGGATGAAACCGTAAATAATCAGTTAGCCCAAGTACAAACGCAATTGCAACGTCGTAATGACTTGATTCCAAATTTAGTAAGTACCGTTAAGGGGTATGCAGCTCATGAACAAGAAGCTATTAATGCAGTTTCTGATGCGCGTGCTAAACTAGGTGGTGCTCGCACAGTAGAAGATATGTCAAAAGCAGATGGAGAATTATCCAGTGCATTAAGTCGTTTGCTTATGATTACGGAAAATTATCCAAATCTTAAAGCGGATCAGAATTTCAGAGCGTTACAAGATGAATTAGCTGGTACTGAAAACCGGATTGCTGTTGCTCGTAAGGATTATAATGATGTTGTGCGTGGCTATAATGCAAAGGTTCGCACATTCCCAACATCCATTTATGCAGGCATGCTTGGGTTCCAACAAAAAGCATATTTCCAAGCTGATGAAAGTGCGCAAGCAGCGCCTAAAGTATCCTTTTAATGAGGTAGTAAAAGCGAATAGTTTTACTTAGGCGTTTCATATAGTTAGGAGGCTAGCATGACTCGTAGCATAAATAAGTCTAGTAGGTCAAATAGGGATCCAATGCTGAAATGTATGCCACGAATCTTTGGGCTTGTTTTACTATTTGCCGTTTTATTGATTAATGTAGGATTAGCCAATATACCTGCTAAGCCCCCAGCAGGGCAGTATGTGGTGGATCAGGCTAAGGTATTATCGCAACAGGAGTTACAAACTCTAAATGCAATTGGGACACAATTCGATAAATCAGGCAAAGGTCAATTGGCCGTTGTAGTAGTGCCTACTTTTGGTGATCAAGCGCCTGAAGAATATGCCCTTGCTGTATTGCGTGGCTGGGGTGTTGGTCACGGCAGTAAAAATGATGGTTTCGTGTTGGCGGTGGCAATAGCGGATAAGCGGGTGTACTTATCCGTGGGATATGGTCTTGAAGGTGATTTAAATGACGCTAAAGTTGGTCAGCTGCTAGATACATATGCATTGCCATATTTTAAGGAAGGCCGCTATGGTAGTGGTATTGTAAATACTGTTTGGCAAGCCGTGCAAATTGTACATCCTGATATTAGTAAAGAGATGCAAGGCCTTGTAAAAGAAGGAAATCGTCGGCAAGGGGAATCAGATGAGTTGTCTGATGAACAAGTGATGTATATTGGCGGCGGAATTCTTATCTTCCTCATTCTTGATTTCTTCTTTTTTGGAGGCGCTATTACTCGATTTATATTGGCTCATATCTCCATCGGTGGTCGTGGCGGAGGCGGCGGCTTTGGTGGTGGATCAGGTGGTGGCCGAGGTGGTGGCTTCGGTGGCGGTTCTGGCGGCGGAGGCGGTGCTGGCCGTGGCTGGTAATCCATTATTAAATGTTAAAATATAGGCAAAAAAGCGCTTACTTATTAGTTTATAAGTAAGCGCTTTTTCTTGACGTTTAGTTTGAAATCCGCTAAAATAACAAAGTAGACATGCCGGTATAGCTCAGTTGGTAGAGCGGCTCATTCGTAATGAGTAGGTCGTAGGTTCAAGTCCTATTATCGGCTCCACTGAAAACGTAGGCGTAGCAAGGGTTTTTGTGACTTTTGCTACGTATTTTTTTACAAATTTTTAAATTTGTTTTGAAAAGTGTAATTTAAATCAAATGAACCCTTATAAATACTTTATTTTTGCTGTATTTTATCTTGAAAAATAATGTTATATAAAAATTATTTTGGTACATCAACTTTTTGATGTACCATTTTTCTCGTCTTTTTTGTCAGAAATCCAGTAAAATCAAGGGCGAACAGGTATTTTTTGATGTACCAAATGTTGGACTAGAAGAAATAGTTAGAATGTTTTTCATATTACTGTGAAACTATATAAATATTTTTGAATACATCTTCTGTTTTCTTTATTGCATGACCGTAAGTTTTAACAATCATCTCTATTGTTGCATGACCTGTCTGCTTAATAATATCATACGGTGAAATTCCTTTAGCTAAACATATTGAGATATAAGTATGTCTTGCTACATGTGCTGTGACATTCTTTTTAAGCGTTATTTTACCAGCAACCTTAAAGTAACGATTAGTTAAATTAGTTGTAGAGATAGGGGCAGTACGCCATGAGTTATAGGCAACATATTTACAACCATTAGCGTTTTTAAAAGCCTTACGCAGTAAATTAACAAGATATAAATTAGGCGGAATGTAAATTCTTCGATTACTAGAAAAGTTTTTTGTTTCTTTAATTCCGTAGCCTATTTCGGTAAGTCCCCACGCTTTATTAACTGTAACGTAAATAGAATTATCTGGTTGTATTTCTATATCATTCCAGTATAAAGCCTGTACTTCTTGAGGACGCATCCCCGTATTAAATAGTAAATGTATTATATGTTCTAGCCAATGTCCTCTAAAATAATCTAAAAATTTAGCTAATTCGTCTTCAGTGAGGCTTTCTTTGGGCTTGCTACCTTTACCTTATAGACAGGGTATTTGATGTTCTTATAGCCACTATACGTAATTAATTCATTAGCTAATAAATCGTCAAGTACTTGATTTAGAAATATTCTGGTACGAGGAATATTGCCATTGCCTTGCAATGTTTTGGTAAATTGCCTTATTTTTAGACCTGTTATATCTTTTATTTTTAAATCTTTAAAAAAGGGTTTTATAAATAATTTTAAAATATTTTGATAATCGCAATAGGTTTTATAGGCTAATTTTTTACTATTTAAAAATCTTTCGGCATAGAGAATAAAAGATTCTTCTTGTAAAGTTAATTCTTTTTTTTGAATAGCTGTTGATTCTTCAATAATTTGTTGTAAGAAAAACCCCTTTTCCCTATCTTTTATTATTTTCTCTCTGTAGTGTTGGGCTTCTTTTAAAGTATCAAAAGAAAAGTTATTTTGGTACATTATTTCTTGGCCATCTGGTGTAAAGCCTAAAGTTAAACCTCTAATGTAGTAATAATCTTTTCCTTTTGGTTTATAAATTTTTCCATTTTTAAATTTTTGAATAGCCATTGTATTTTTAACTCCCTTCTTTTAGGCTACTCTTTACTTTACTTAGTTATAGTATACTAGATAAGATTTATGAAATCAAAATAAATGTCTTTATATTAAAGAATTATTTTCTATGCTATAATAGATATGAACATTAATAAAAAATTATTAAAGATGTATAAAGTAGGTGATATAATGTTGCTATCAGAATTTTTGGATACAAATATTGAGAATAAAGAAGAAAATAAGGAAAATAAAAAGAAAACTGTAAATAACTTAATGTTTTATAAAGATTATAAGAATTTCTATGACTTAGCATATACATTACGCAAATCTAAAACGGACACAATTAATTTTTTAATGGAAAATTTTATTAAAACATATAGAGAAGATATAAAACAAATTAACGAATTATATAATAAAATATTACATGACGATGAAATTAATCAAGTAAAAGTAAGTATGTTTGTAGATATTAAATTATACGATAAATTGCTAGAAATAGAAGAATTTGAAAAATGGTCGCGGGTTCATACCTTAAGCCTTGCAGTAAATCTATTTGTGAATCAAAATGCATGGCTTATAATTTTAGAAGACCCAAAATTTAAAAAAATTAGTTCTGAAAAATTTATAAAATTTTATTACAAAAATAAATAGAACTTTTCCATTGATACGAAATATTTTCGCTTTTTATTGCGATTGTATTTCGTTCTTCTTTTGTTTAGAATTCAATATATATTCTTAGTTTTAAAGAAGATATATTGGCGAAGTGTGAAATCCGTACTATAATATGATTGTAGGAAGGAGATGAACAGGTTGGACATAAAAGACATAAGGGAATTAATAAAGCTAACCATAAAATAAGCATACAATAAAAAGGGCTGTAGCGATTGCTACAGCCTTATTTTTATTATTAAGATAAATACGATATAATAGTATCGTTGCCACCCCGTAAAATCTGGTAACAGAAAGGGGGTACAATTACAATGAATCGGAATAGGAAACGCTTCTTCTACGATATTGTAAAAAGTGTAATAGCTTCTATATTAGCTTATTACTTTATACAGTGGCTTAATATCGTAATCCGTGGCAACTAACTTTATAGCCACCGTCTGGCATTAACGTATAATGCAAGAAACCCCCAGAACCGCAATTTCTGGGGGTTTCGTTTTTGTACAATTACAATGAATCGCTTCTTGTGTATTTATTATAGCATAGATTTAAACTAATTTAAAGTACTTTAAAGTCAAATAAAAAAACACGGAATGGAACTCCGTGGCTTCTGTAGTACTTATGTACAATCTGCTATATCTATTTTATTCGATATTAGGTATATAAGAACATAATTTTTTATAGATACCCTTGTTACGTTCCATTATTTTTTATTCGCTTCTTGTAATGCTTCCCTAATTTTTTGAACGTCTTCTTCTGGTAAGCCTTTTCTTAATCCTTTTACAATACATTCTTGTAATTCAGATTCTGTAATCTGATTCTTATGTTGTTTGTTTCCAGAAACAACCTCTAAATTAATCTTCGTCATATTCTACCCTCATTTCAATTACTGGCGGTTCTGGTTTATGTCCGCGTAAGTAAGCCAAATTATAATAGATAGTCATTAAATTAGAATACATATATTCAACGTTATATATATTTGATGTATCATCAATCAACTCTCTTAGGCGTAAGAGGTCTTCTATTCCTTCTGAACTCCATTGACCGCTTAGTAATTCTTCTTCTATCATGCAGCGTAATTCAGATAAACACATGAGTATGTTTTCTAAGTTTTTTATCATCATTACTTTTCACCTCTAAACGCACCAACCAAGAAACCTAATAAAATAACTTCTGTATCTAAAGGGACGCGACCAACAACGCCCCAGAAGATACTACAAGCGATTAATAAGTGTAAGAAGCCACGTACCAAATCGCGAATATAATCCATATTAAGCCACCTTTCGAATACTTACGTTAAATAACTTAGCTAAATAATCTAATACTACTGAAAAAGGCATTCCAGATAATTCTTGTAGTACATTGAAAATGTCCGCACCTTTTTTATTACCATGTCCAGCACAATTAGGACTAAAGCAATAATAGCGGTAGCCGTCTACTTCGTTACCTATGATATTCGCACTAGCGATATTATCATCGTGTAAGATACAACGAAATAGTTGGCATTCTGGTAAGCCTAAAAAATCGGCTAAATTAATCGTCTTAGCGTATGATTTGAATTCATTGATAGTCATTGTACGTACGTCTTGCGTATCAACGCTTACAGCTTGTAATTTACTGATTGCTAAGATACGCGTATCAGAAATAGTAGCTGGCTTATGGTTATGTGATTTCTGGATTCTGGATTCTGGCTTTACTTCTGGGTATTTAGTTAAGTATTCTTCACATGCAGCCTTAACATAGCCTTCAAAATCGGTTAAACCAGATTCAAAGTCTTTTATGCTGTAGCGTACAGCGTTAGCGTCATAAATCATTACTTCATAGTCGCTATATTCGTTCCCTTTACGCCACGTAGTATAAGGCATACGCAATACACGGCTAGAATCACATACAGCCTTATCAGCAATCGCGAATGTATCAACCAATTTAGATTCTAAGGCTAACCATTCATCGCTACTTGTTTCTTCTATCGACCAAATACAATGAAAGCCGTTTCTTGTTTCTGTAATCATGGTTGGCACTAATCCAAAGGAATGGATTACAGCTAACATATCTACTTTACGTTTAGCGACTTCTTCAAGATTGAAGTACTTCCCGTTTTTGTCTTTACCAGCGTCAATATCAATAAACATGTTTCTGTAAGTTACAATATTGCCAGCTGAACGCTTACCATATTCGCTTGATTCATTAGCTAAAAAGAATTGATTAAATCCGTCAAAGCTATATACATCAGCTTCTTTATTGTTTAATACGTACTCTTTAAAAATAGATTCAAAACTTTCTTTTTCAGAAGTAGAACTTTCTTCGATTTCTTCTTCATCTTTAAGAAAAAATTCATCTGCTTTATTATGGTTGAATGTGCCGTATTGTCTATAATATTCATCTGTGAACATAGCTACAGTAGTATCGTCTAAGCGTTTATCTAAATCTTCTTTAAACAACCAATACGCAACAACTGTAATCGAATAAGACGGCTGTATAAATGCTGGATTGACATAGATAACGTTACGCGTCATATCGTTATTACTAATCCATTTATGGATTTTTAAAACATTGGCTTTTTTACAGCGTGAAAAGAAGTGCTTAAATGCACTATCAGACAATTCAAGAATTGCTTGTAAATCCTTACGCGTCATAGGTTTTTGACGTCGTGACTGTTTGTCATAGCAGTATAAAATGCTATCACTTTTCAAATGCTGGCTGATAATCATAGCGAAGTAGTAAATGTCCTTTTGTGTTAATCCTCTACTAATCGCGTCATAGCCAAAGCTGATTGACACTTTATCGCTGTAAAATCTGCCAGACTGTAAGCGACCTTCTTTCGTTACAAGTGTTTGTCTGGATTGAAAATATTTACTGTTATTGTCAGCATGTGTATATAATGAGTTAGTCATATAAAAATCCTCCGAAACTTCTTGAAATTTAAGATTAAATAGCCTTCAATATATAAGTCTATTTATTGCCAAATTGTACGTACTCAAATTCTTGTAATGCTTCTAAGCTTGATTCGCGTTTCTCTTTTTTCGCAAGTGATTGTGCTGTATGGTAAGAATATTCGCGTGTATTCTTACTATCTAGCCGATTAGTCGTACGCTGCTTTAAATACAATGAATCAATTAAGCAATCGTATTCATATTCAGACATATTATTTGTAGCGTATTCAACCATAGCTACGATTTCTGATTCTTCGTAATCTTCGTACGATTTGACGTTATTAATATCTTCTAAATTCCCGTAATTAAACTTCATCGCTACCCCCAAAGAAAGCATTGTCAAAATGTTTTAACGCTGTTTGATATACAGAATAAATCGTGTTCTTTTTGATTCCTAACTTATCGCCTACTTCATATTGTCTGTAGCCTTGAAAATGTATCATTTTTAAAATATAGCGATGACGTGCGTTTAACTTATCCAGTGCTGCGTTTATATCCGCCAGCGTTGCTACAAGCCCTACATGACTATAAGCACGTTCTTTCAAATAAATATAACTATCCAATACGCGTTTAGCTTTTGAAAAATCATTCTTCATAATAATTATTACCCCCTTAAAACTAGCTATACATAACACCAAATTCTTCAAATGACGAAATTTCTTCAAAATCAGACATACGAACCACGGCTTTTATAATTCCTTCTTCGTATAACACTTTTCGCGGAACAAGCCTTACAGCAGATTCGTATAAGACGCCGTCTGAATATGTTCCCTTAGTTTTAGTTCTTACATACTTAAATCGGTTGTCATGCTGGATTCTGGTAGCAAATTCTTTTAATTTTTTGCCGTCGTAAATGTAAACCCTATCAAGGCTAGTAAATACAGATACAACGAAATCAGCTTCCGTATAAAGCGACCAGCCTAAGCTATTTTTATTTGAGTTAGCTAATACTTCTATGCATTGATTTCCACTTTTATAACTATCAGTCTTTACTTCAATTTTGATTACATTAGAATTTAAAATATCATCTACATTATCAAAGGCTGCACAATACTCATCATTTACAAAATCAACGTCAATACTTCTGTACGCTTCTGTATCTGCCTTATATAAATCTTCACCAGCAACCAGCTTGTAGTATTCCTTAGTCCATGCTTCCCCTACATCGCCAATAACTAAACATTCATCAAAATTACGCAACATTAAATTCAATTAAAAACCCCCTATTCTGTAATAAAAAAAGAAGCTTCTACATATGTATTACTTGTGTACTATTGCTATACACATACATATATAAATGCTTCTAAAAACTTAAATTATTCAGTTGTATATGACTTTGTAATTCCCCCTTCTACTATATCCGTAAAATAGGCACTTTTTTGGGAGAAATGGCAAGTATAATTGCCAATATTGTTTAGTCCTTCACTATATCCGTAAATTGACTGATTTTTTGGGAGTATTAGACCGTATACGGGCTAATCTTTTTTGACCGTCTACTATAACTACAAAATCACGGTATAAAGAATATTCTTTGGGACAAATTGACACAAATAAAACACCTTTCTACTATATCCGAAAAACGGGGCTATTTTTGGTTGAATTGCTCAACTAACTGAGCAATTTTTAACCCTCAACTTTTCGATAACTGTTACAACTTATTTTTATAAATACCTATTCTGTATCTCTACTATATCCGTAGAATCAGCCTATTTTTGTCCGTGTTGGTTTAAAACTGAGCGACGATACTTTCTAACCAGAAAATAAAAAGTGCTTTTTTTTGACACTTTTCGGGGTAAAAAGTGCTTTTTTTTAGCACCTCTA
The DNA here is from genome assembly GCF_943193155.1 of Veillonella intestinalis. Classification (GTDB taxonomy): domain Bacteria; phylum Bacillota; class Negativicutes; order Veillonellales; family Veillonellaceae; genus Veillonella_A; species Veillonella_A intestinalis. The sequence continues at coordinate 71,661 of NZ_CALPDB010000003.1, forward strand.
AAAGTGCGATAAACCCTTGTAGTTACTGGATTCTTTACAAAAAAACTTACAATTTCACTTTAATATAATATAAGTGTATTTGTAACAAATCTTATTTTTAAAAACTAAAATGCACCTCTTTCTTTTTAAGTAAAAAAAACACCTTAAAAGGGGGAGAGAAGCATTCGCTTCGAACGAACTAATTTAATCTAAAATATTCTTAATCTTTAAGAATCTTTATTGAATGTAAACGCACGTTACGCGTACTAACTTTTTTCTTCTTTTTAAGGATTTTTATTTTAATCTATATAGAACTTTAATCGCGTAAATATACTTATATTATGAGAAGGTAAAGTCGCGGTTATCTTCGAATAAAAGACGTATCCGTTCCTATTTTCCTCCGAATAGGGGCGGATTCTTTTTATTAAAAATATTCTTAAATTTTAAGATTAAAGGTATAAAATGGCTAATCCTAAATTAAAATTTTTCTACAATTCCAAAGCGTGGAAAAAGACGGCGAATCAATTTCGGGAAAAGAAAAATTATATATGTTCTCTATGTAATAAACCAAACAGTAATGAAGTACATCATATAAGAGAGATAACAATAGACAACGTATCAGACCCGAATATAACACTTAATGAAGATAACCTAATACTACTATGTAAAGAATGTCACAACAAGCAACACAACCGATTCAAAGCCAGTACATCAGCTGTATCTGATAGGGTAGTCACATTTGATAGTAACGGGAATGTAGTCGCCTTATCTGATAGTAAGGACAAGGACTTTAATTACTAAGCATATCCCCCCTATTAAGTGAAAAATGAATTTAAAACAGAAGACCGTGCGGCACTCTTTTTCATATAAAATCTGATTTTTGTATCTGGTGTAGTCATGGTTATTACAAGTTATTATCGATGAATTATCAATTAGGAAGGTAACACATGGGAATAGAGAGAATAGAACCGTTTTATATAAATATAGACGGCAATACATACGACGTACTTAGCGTATTAATACATTGCGACCATATCGTAACAGTTAAGTTTGATAGCTTTTCAGACATGACTAAAGTAGCTGATTACATAGATAGACACGAACGGGCTACAGTATCTTTCGTGCCTAATAACCAACAAACACTTTTGTTTGAAGTCGTTGGTTTTTGCGATTGCGAATATGAGAACTCATTGCAACTGATTTACGAAAATATCGTCGTACCAGATAGCCTACGTATATTTAATTTATGAAAGGGGCAATATGGCAACATCGAATAAGTCACAAATAACGAAAGAAGCGAATAAGCTAAAAGCTGTATTCAAACCGCTATTAGACGATGATACATACGATATTGTAGAATCGCTTATCCTAAACGCTGCGTTTATGTCTGTAACGCTAAAGGAACTACAGCAAGACATTGCTATTAATGGCTGTACTGAACAGTACCAGAACGGGGCTAACCAACACGGAATAAAAGAATCTACATCAATCCGCGTATATAATGCAATGATTAAGAATTACAATACTACAGTTAAGAATTTAATTTCGTATTTACCAGATGATAGAAAGAAAGACACATCAGACGAATTAGAGAAGTTTTTAAGTCTGGGGAAAGGTTAAGTTATGGGCGACAATTACATAAAACAATATTACGCAGCTATTGAATCTGGCGATATTGTTGTAAGTAAAAAAGTCGCTGCTACTTATAAACACTTAGTCGATTTATTAGACGATGATAGCGAATACATTTACGACAATAATAAAGCCTTACACGTAATTAATTTCATTGAAACATTCTGTAAGCATGGAGAAGGTAAAATCGCTGGCAAGCCTTTTCTATTAGAACTTTGGCAAAAGGCTATGATTTCTGCTGTATTCGGATTCCTAAATAAAGAAACAGGATTACGGAAGTATAGAGAAGTCATTTTAATAATAGCCCGTAAGAACGGGAAATCAGCATTAGCTTCTGCTATTGCATTGTATATGCTGTATGCGGACGGGGAAGCTGGTTCTCAAATCTATTCAGCAGCCACGAAAAAAGACCAAGCTAAAATAATATGGGAATCATCAAAGAAGATGATTAACAAAAGCCAGCTTTTGAAGAAGCACGCTAAATTGTACATCAACGAAATAAAATGTACGCTGAATGACGGTATCTACAAACCTTTATCCTCTGATTCTAATACATTAGACGGGCTTAATGTCCATTGTTCCTTAATTGACGAATTACATGCGATTAAAGATAGGAATTTATACGACGTAATCATTGACGGTATGTCAGCACGATTACAACCATTGTCTATTATCACGTCTACGGCTGGTATGGTTCGCGACAATATTTACGATTTAAAATACGATGAATGTACGCGTATCATTAATGGCTATTCAGACGGTAGCTACAAAGACGAAGGCGTATTACCAATCATTTATGAATTGGATTCACGCGATGAAATAGACGACCCTACAAAGTGGTATAAAGCGAATCCGAACTTAGGTATTTCAAAACAACTTAGTTTTTTAGAATCATCGGTAAAGAAAGCGAAAGCGGATAGAAGGAATCTACCGAATACACTATGTAAAGACTTCAATATTCCAGTAAATGGCAATATGGCATTCTTTGATATGGACAAGATTATTAACGACGCTACGTTTGATATGGAAAGCCTTAGAAATTGTTACTACATAGGGGGCTGGGACTTATCGCAACAAGTAGACTTAACATCGGCTTGTATGCTATTTAAAAAGCCTAATGAACCTACTATATATGTTAAATCAATGTATTTCATTCCAGAAGAACGCCTAAAAGAGTACGAAGAAAGAGATAATAAGCCGTATTCGGCATGGGTAAATCGTGGCTTAGTGCGATTATCTAAAGGCAAAAACATAAATCCAATGGATATATTCGACTGGTATATCGACATGATGAACGAATATAATGTATTCCCTTATAAGTTCGGTTATGACAACTGGGGCAGCGGACAACTAGCAGAACAATTACAAATGCAATTCGGTAAAAACATTCTGGAAGTCGTACCGCAAGGTAAAAAGACATTAAGCGTACCTATGCAACGTATCAAAAATGAAATTGAAGATAAGAACATCAACTATAATAACAATCCAATCACAATATGGAATCTGGCTTGTGTAGAAGCAGATGTAGATATAAACGGAAATATACAACCGTCAAAAAATCGAAATAAAGACGGTATCAGAATCGACGGATTCGCAGCAATGTTAGACGCGTATACCGTCTTTTTAAATGATGAAGAAAATTATAGTTATATGAATTAAAGGGGGTACAACATGTTTGAATCTGTAATCTTCGGCTTATTAGTCTGGGCTATTGTAATAGCCTTATTTTTTTATATTGCCTTGCCTATCATTATGTATGTAAGCGTTTTTCTATGGGTATTCTTTACGGCGATTCTTCCGTATTACTGGCAACAATTAAAACGTAAAATCAGAAAGGACTAATTAATGTTTGAATTTAGAGGTATCGAAACGATTTTTAAGAATGCAATAAATACGATTCCTAATACGGCGAATCTGGATTCGGTGAAGTTATTAAATTCGTATCAGAATCAAATTACGCAATACAACGAATTAATCTATGACGATTTGACCGTTAATGCGTGTATTTCGACCATAGCAAGGCATGTAAGCAAGTTAAGACCCGTTCATATCCTAAGCGACGAAAACGGGCGTACAGTGCAAAATAGCAACATTAATACGCTACTAACACATCGACCAAATGAATTTATGACATCAACTGAATTTTTGTATAAGATTACTAGCCAGCTTCTTCTTTACGGCAACGCGTTTGTCTGGATAAAGAAAAATAAAGCTGGTTTTATTACTGGCTTCTATCCTTTGACATTCAGTAATTGCGAATTAAAAGAATACAAAGGTGAGTTGTGCTTGAAATTCCAATTTCACACAGGACAAACGGAAGTAATTTCTTACGATGAAATCATTCATTTACGGCACAACTACATAAACGACGACATCTTAGGACAACAAGCGAACAATAGCTTAAAACCTACATTAGAGAATCTATATAAGGCTAGACAGTCAATCGCTAATAAGGTACAAAACAGCGGTAACATTACAGGTATCTTAAAATTAGCTGGCAACCAGAAAGCCGCTGACTGGTACGAAAACGCCTTATCATGGGCTAAGAAGTTTAAAAACTATTCTTCTGAAACTGGTGGTATCGCTGCTATTGATTCGTCTGTAGAATTTCAGCCTATCGACCTAAAAGTAGAATCCGTAGAAGATTCACAATTAAAATTCCTACAAAACGAAGTATATTCTTACTTTGGATTAACAGAAAATATTATATCTGGCAACTATACGGAACAGGAGTGGCAAGCATTTTACGAATCTGTAATAGACCCTATTAAGATTCTTTTATCACAAGAATTTACAGCTAAAATTTTTAACGATACAGAATATAAGAACGGTAATTACATCGACTTTAATTCGAATCGTTTATCGTATGCTTCGACCACTAATAAAGTCGCTATGGTTAAAGAGTTAGGTGCATTAGGATTATTAACAATAAATGAATCGCGTGAAATCTTCGACTTACCGCCAGTAGAAAATGGCGAAAAACGCTTAGTATCACTTAACTACGTGAACGCCGATAAAGCGGACGAGTACCAACTAAAAGACTAACTTTTTCTTAAATCTTAAGAAAATTTCTTAATATGGACTAGTAGAAAGGAAGGTTTACACATGAACGATTTAGAGTATCGAAGTTTACACTCTTCTTCGATTGCTTCACTTGAAAATGACGAAATGTTAGTCGCTGGTTATGCAATCGTTTTTGATTCGCCTACGCTACTTTTTGAAGATGAAGTCGGAAATAAATATTATGAAGTCATTACAAAAGACGCTTTACTAAACTGTAATCTATCCGATGTCATTTTGCGTTACAACCATAACGACAACGCTACATTATTAGCCCGTACTAGCAATGGCACATTGAAGCTTGCTATTGATGATGTAGGATTGCATTTTGAAGCTGTATTAGCTAATACTCAAGCTGGACGCGATATTTACGAATTAATTAAGCGTGGCGACTTGTCTAAAATGTCTTTCGGCTTCTATGTAGACGCTGAAAAATTCGAAGGTAATACGCGTTATATTACAGCGTTAAACCGTGTTTTTGAACTAAGCATTGTTGATTTTCCAGCTTATAGCAATACTTGTATTGAAGCGATTTGCAGAAGCTTTGAAAACATCAAACAAGCAGAAATCGAAGAAGCAAAAACTAAACATCTACGTAATCAAGTAGAACTTTTGACGTACTAAATAGACTTATATATTGAAGATATTTTAGTATGTTTTTTTATTGGTTTTTTCTTGGATTTTAAGAAGAAAGGACATTCACTTAATGAATCGACTTAATGAAATTATGAATCGTAAATTAGAGATTCGAAAAACTATTGAAAATGCTGATTCCGAAGCATTACAAGCATTTAAAGAGGAGTTAGAAGCACTTAACAAAGAAGAAGCTGAACTTCGTAGTCGTGAAGCTATCTTAAACGAACTAAAGAACGACGACACTTTAGGCACTGATTTATTAGCAAAAGGAGAACAACGAAACATGAATTTTGAATCTATGGAATACCGTAAAGCATTTATGGAATATGTTACTAAAGGAACTGAAATTCCTAGCGAATTCCGTGCATTAAATCCAGCTATTACAGCTGATAACGGGGCTGTATTGCCAACAGCTGTATTAAACGAAATCGTTACTAAACTAGAAGCATTCGGCGATATTTTACCGCGTGTACGTCGTGTAGCGTTTCCAGCTGGCGTAGTAGTCCCAGAAATGGCTACCGTATTTACGGCTAAATGGCAAAACGAAAATGCTAAAGCAGAAGGCGATAAAGCCGTTACAGGTGCTATTACATTCAACGCGTATCAACTTCGCTGTTCCGCTGGCGTTTCCTTCCAAATGGACGTACGTTCTTTATCCGCGTTTGAAGCAACTTTAATTAAAAATGTTAGCGACGCTATGGGGAAAGCCCTAGAAAAAGCTATCGTAGCTGGTTCTGGCGTTGGACAACCTACAGGTATTTTGAAAGCTACACCAGTAGCCACTGTTACAGTTGGTAGCGAATTCAAAGTAGCAGATATTGTAAAAATTGTAAAAGCGATTCCTTCCGCGTATAAAGCAAGTTCTGTACTTATCATGAACGAAGGTACAGCTTTATCTCTAATCAGTGCAACAGATAACGCTAATCGTGCGATTGGTTCTGTAGCTACCGATTTAAGCGGAAAACCTCAATATAAAGTATTCGGTAAACAAATTGTATTAACTGATGAATTACCAGACATCGACGCTGCGGCTGCTGGCGACACTGTAATTTTAGGCTTTGATTTAAGCCGTTACATGCTTAATACAGCGTATGATGTAGATTTACGTACTTACATCGACAATGAAACACGTGCAAAAGTTTATGATTCTGTAGCACTTGTTGACGGTAAAGTCGTAGACGCTAACGGCTTAGTATTCGTAAACAAAGCAGCTGCGAAATAAGGTACTAAACTATGATTAGCCTATCGGAAGTAAAAAACTACTTACGAATCGACTACGACTTAGTAGACGAAGATAAACAAGTAGAACTATTAATTAACGCTGCGATAGGATATATCGAATCAACGACAGGCAAGAAGTATGTAGAGGATTCCGAAATTATGGATACGCTTTTACTACTTCTTGTTAGTCATTGGTACAGTAATAGAAACATGGCTAATAAATCTACGGCAATATTGGAATTTCCACATACGATTACTTCATTGATTCATACCATAAAATATAACACCAGTTATAAGGCGGTGGAATCATGATTACAAATGCTGGCAGATTAAATAAGCGAATCGAGATTCACGTTAAAAAACAGGGTACAACAGACAAGGGCTTTTCCTCAATCAAAGAAGAAAAGCTTTTTTCTTGCTGGGCTTCTGTACAGCCGATTCGTGCGTCTGAAATCTTAGACAATGAAACGTTACAGAATACGGAAACAGTAAAATTCGTTATTCGGTATCGTAAGAATCTTGATTCTAACATGACTATCTATTACAACGGTTCACCGTATCAAATCACAGCGATTATAAACCCCTTTGGAGACAATGAATCGCTTGAAATATTAGCCGATAAAAAATCACGGGGTAAAGAATCAAATAACAAAACGATAGGGGGTACGACTAAATGGCAGAATTCAAACTTTTAAAAATTGATGAATTACAAGATAACATCAAAAAGGCTATTAGCGAACACCCCAAAGAAGCAGAAAAGACGCTTAATAAAGTAGGGCTTGAATTAAAAAAAGAACTAACTAAAGAATCGAAAAAATACGCTTCTGGACGAGAACATAAACGTTCATTAGCTAAAAGCTGGCACAAGAAAGTTGTAGGCGATAGCCTTAGTAATTTAGAAGCCCAAGTATGGAGTACAGCCCCACATGTAGGGCTTGTAGACAGAGGACATAAAATTGTTACTAAAAACGGCAATACAGTAGGCTATGTCCAAGGTAAACATTTTATTGATAAGACATCAAAAGATGTTGGTAACGACGTACTACCAGCTGAATTAGAAAAGTATTTAAAACGTTTGAAAAAGAAAATAGAGGGCTAGACAATGTTACAACAGATTTCAATTCTTGAATCTGTACGCGATAGGCTTCAAGAATCCTATAAACTTCCAGTCTATTTAGACGAAGTTAAAGAAGGCTTTGAAAGCCCTTGTTTTTTTCTTAAAGCCTTGAAAACGACTTCACCTTATACAAAGTATCTGAATCATAATCGAATCACGATTTATATTACATTCTTTTCGGAAAAGGGAAGTACGCCAGCTGAACAACTATATCAGATTCAAGACGATTTAAACGACATGTTCTTTAAGGTTCTGTTCATAAAAAACAGGGCATTACAACCAGAAAATTTATCTTATGAGATTCAAGGCGATGACAGCGACATCGTCTTTTTTTCATTTGATTTGAATTATTACGACGGTATCGCCAAACCAGAACCAGAAGAACTAATGAACAATCTTTATTTAACAGAAAGGATTTAGAGAATGGGCTTACCTAGTATTTCTATTTCATATCGCGAACGCGGTATTACCGCTATTGAACGTGCTAAACGTGGCATTATTTTATTATTGTTACATGATACAGTACCAAGCGGTTCAGCGAATGCATATGTAAAACATACGGTTTTCGATAATGACGACATTCCAGCTGAATTATCCGAAGAAAATAAGAAACAAATTGAACTAGCTTTAATCGGCTATCAAACAACACCTTATAAAATTATTCCGTTAGTTTTTGCCGAAAGTACAAGCATTAATGACATGTTAAAGGTGGCAGAATCTATTAAGTTTACTTACTTAGTATATCCAGAAGCAGACGAAGACGCAGCGGCTACTATTGCGACATGGATTAAAGCACAACGTACGCAAAAGGATAACCAGTTAAAAGCTGTTTTATACAAACAAGCAGCGGACAATGAAGGCGTAATCAATGTTACGAATAGCTGGTTTAAAGTTGGTAGTAAACAGTATACAGGGGCTGAATATTGTTCCCGTATTGCTGGCTTAATCTGCGGAACACCAGCAAAAATTAGCTGTACTTACGCCCCACTACCAGAAGTAACAGAAGTTGAATTCGTGGATAAAGAAACTCTTGATTCCCGTATCGACAAAGGCGAATTCGTTGTATTTGATGACGGCGAAAAAATTAAAGTTGCACGTGGCGTTAATAGCTTTATTACTACTATTGAAGGTAAAGGAAAGTCCTTCAAAAAGATTAAGCTTGTAGAATTAATGGACATGATTCATGACGACATCAAAAAAACAGCCGAAGATAATTACTTAGGCAAATACGCGAATAGCTACGACAATCGTTCTTTATTGATTACCGCAATCAACGGCTACTTCTTAGAATTAGAACGTGACGGTTTGTTAGAAAAGAACCAGAATGAAGCTTCTATCAACTTAGAAAATACTAAGATTTATTTGATGAAAAACGGACGTCGTACAAAAGAAGAATTGGCTAAAATGTCTGAAATTCAACTTAAGTACGAAAACATTGGCGACAATGTGTTCTTAACAGCTTCATTATCTATGCTAGACGCTATCGAAAACATTGATTTACCAATCAATATTTAAGTGATTTTTCTTAAGTTTTAAGAAGAAAGGACTAATTAATACATGCAAAATGTAACAGGTAATAAAGTCATGGCTGGTCGTCATGGCGAAGTATGGGTAGACGACCACTATTTAGGCGAAATCATGGAATTTAAAGCTACTGTAACACTTGATAAAGCAGAAGTTAAGCTTATCAAACATCAAGCAAAATCTTATAAAGTAACAGGCTATACGGCTAAAGGTAGTATCAAATTCCATAAAGTAGATAGCTACTTCTTACGCAAAATGAACGATAAAATTAAGGAAGGGAAACAACCTATCTTTACTATCGTATCTAAGATTAGCGACCCAGACGCCGTAGGCGAAGAACGCGTAGTAGTTCGCGACGCTACTTTCGATGAATTAGTATTGGCTGATTGGTCAGTAGATAAAATCTTAGAAGAAAGCTATAACTTTACGTTTTCTGAATGGGACATTTTAGACACCGCAACAGGTGAATAATAGGGGGGCTTTTTAGCCCCTCTTTTTTTCTTGAATTTTAAGAAGAAAGGGAATATAAAAAATGGCTACTGAATTAAATTTAATTGATGTCTTGTTACAGCAAGACGCAGCAACATTACTACAGCAAGAAACCGAAGAATACGAAGTAAAATCGTTAACGCGTAAAACAGGTAAAAAGTTTGTACTTACATTGCAAGGACTTAATACAGATATGTTTATGAAGATTCGCAATCAATGTACTGCTAAAAATAAGAAGGGTAAAGAAGAATTAAACGAATCTAAATTTAGTGCGAAAATCCTTCTTGAAGGCATTAAAAAACCAGACTTTCACAGTATGAAACTTGCCGAACATTTTAATGTAGGTACACCAGAAGAAATAATGACAAAGTTATTCAATGCTGGCGAAACAAACGAAATCGCTAAACGTATCAATGTACTTTCGGGGCAAGTAGTAGATGTTGACGACGACATCGACGTAGACGAAGAAATAAAAAACTAATTGAAACCGATAGGAATACACAAACAGCCTATTATTTATATAGGTTACATGGGCTATTACCGCACGAATATTATTCGTTGCCTATCGGTGAAAGATTAATCGTATCTGCGTTCGTTTCTTATGAATTGAATCAGTTAAGAGAAGAAGCTGATTCTATTAAGAATTAAGAGGTGATTTATTGGCAACTGTAATTGACGCTATTATCAAGCTACAAGACGACATGTCAGCCAAATTAAAGCGGATAAATAACAACTTAAAACAAACTGAAAGCATGGCTAAGCGTGTAAATAGAAGCGTTGCTTCAATGGGTAAAGGCTTCAATAGTGCTGCTTCTGCTATGCAACCGTTCGCCCTTGCAGCCGTTGCCGTAGCTGGTACAGCGATTACAGCTTACGCCAGCTTTGATACTAAGTATCACGCCTTTTTAAATAAATTATCCGATGATACTAAAAAACATACGGAAATTAGCCAAGACGCCTTTTACAAAATGGGGACGAAAGTAGCTGTACCACTTGAAACATTAATTGGCGTTGCAGACCAAATAGGCGGTGCAATCGACGGCTTAAACGGCAAGGAAATAAACGAACTTACAGAATCTGTATCACGTTTCGCGGTGGCTACTGATACACAAGCAGACGTAGCAGCTTTAATGTTTACAAATACTATGAATAGCTTCGGCTTATCTGTAAAAGATGTTCCGCACATGCTAGACGGTATTACACAGGCTTCTAACTTATCATCGGCTAATGTTGACGACTTAGCGGAAGCCCTAAAAATGACATCTACATCAGCAAATAGTATGAATCAAACATTAGATACTACACTAGCTTCATTAGCTACTTTAGCGAACAACGGCTTAAAAGGTTCTATGGCTGGTACTGGCTTATCTAACATTTTTGAACGTATGGCGAATCCTAAGTTTTCTGCTGTACTTACAGACATGGGAATTCAGTTATTCGACACTTCGGGAAACATGCGACAATTAACAGACGTTGCAGAAGAATTTAACCGTGTTACAGCTGGTATGAGTGGCGTTCAAAAACAATCATTAGCATTAGAAGCATTCGGCGACCAAGGTTCGCGTGCGTTCCTTCTTTTAGCTAATAACTTAGACGCTTATAAGAAGAATTTAGCAGCGGTACAGGATTCACAAGGGGCAGCCAACAAAGCGTATGATGAAATGAAACAGTCATTAGGCGGAAGCCTTGAAATCGCTAAAAATAATGCTATGGCGATTCTGTATAAAATCGGCGAAAAACTAGCCCCAACAATAAAAGTATTGGTGGAAGAATTTTCTAAATTTACTGAAAAAATCTTAGATAATAACGACGGTACTATCGACTTAGCAATTACATTAGGTAAATTAGTTATTGGTACATTCGCCGTTACTAAGGGTATCGGCTTAGCCTTAACTGGTTTGTCCGCTGCGTCTGGTGGCGTATTATCGTTCGCTTCTGCTTGTGCTAAAGCTGGTGGCATTGTTCCTATGATTTTCGGACGTGTAAGTTTAGTATTTAGAACCTTTGGTTCATTAATTAAAAATGTAGGCGTAATCTTTAAATTATTCGGTATGGACTTCGCACGAATCGGCTTAACTATTGCCCGTGGCTTAATGTCCTTTATGTCCGTTGGCGGTAAAGTATTTATGTTTTTGATTCGTGGTATAACGTTATTAGGGCGTGCTTTCATGGCTAACCCTATCGGACTTGCGATTACTGTAATTATTGGCATTATTTACTTACTCTATACCAACTGGGACACTGTAGTAAAATACGTGGACATCGGTATTAAGTGGCTTAGTAATGAATTCCAATTCTTGAAAAACACAACAGTAAACGCGTTTAACTATATCGTAAATGGCGTTATGTCCTTTATTAATTACTTAGGCGACTTACTAGCTTATATTGGCGGTGCGTTTATGTCTGGTTTTATGGGGGCATGGCAAGCCGTAAGCGACTTCTTTAATGGAATCTGGAACGGCATGGTATCTACTGTTTCTGGAGTAGTTGACACTGTAAAAGGCTTAATCAATCAGATTATTTCAGTTTTAAATGGCGTCAGCTTCACTGTTCCCGATTGGGTACCGTCATTCGGTGGACAAAACTTTAGCTTGAATATTCCGTTACTCTTTACTGGTGCTGAAAACTGGAAAGGCGGACTAGCTAAGATTCACGACCAAGGCGGCGAAATTGTAGATTTACCGCAAGGTACAAGAGTAATTCCACATGATAAGTCAATCAAAGAAGCACGCGATTTAGGACGTTCAGAAGGGCAATTACTCAACGCTAAACGTTCTGGTATATCAATCGCTATAGCTAAAGTCGCTGATTCAATCGTAATTAGAGAAGACGCTGATTTAGATAAATTAATGACTAAGTTAACAGAAACATTAGAATCGTATGCTATTAATGCTGTAGAAGGGGCTGTATAATGAGTATTTTTTCTAGTTCAACAAAAGAAACAATGATAAATAAAGCCTTACAGTACCTTCTGGGCAATAGCGACGGTACAGTAGGGGCAGAAGACGGCGAAGTAGTCATTTCTGGCGTATCTGGAACGGTGAAACTACCCGTTCCGCCAGAATCCTATGAAGTAGCCGTTTCTTCACTACATCAAAAAGTAAATATCCAGTCATTAGGCGAATTAAATATGTTAGGTAAAACAGGGCTTCGGACAATATCATTCACGACATTTTTACCAAATCAAGACTATACATTCGCGAATGCTGTAGATACAGCAGAATACATTAAAAACATAGAATCATTACGTACAGCTACATCACCATGTCATTTACTTATTGGTGGTACTACAGTAGATTTTGACGTTACGATAGATTCATTTACTTATTCTGAATCTGGGGGCGGTGGCGACATCACTATCGCCCTTTCATTTTCTGAATATAAGAAAATAAACGAAGTAGACAAATCAGTAGTTGATGAAAAAACTGGACTGAATCAACGTAATACGACCGCACTAAAAAAAGTAGCTACTAATTTACAGTATCGTAAGCATGATACACCGTTAACATTCTTAAATCGTGCATTATCTAAAACCAATGCAAAAGGTTTAGACGAAAACCAAGCCAAATATTTAAGCTATGGTAAATCGCTAGTAAAGTCCGCTAGTGGTACAGGCGTATCATTTAACATTGGCGATACAATAAATTTCAAGCGTAATAAAAACAATACATTATCTGCGGTAGTAAATAATAAAGAATTAGCACTAAAAGAAGATAAGCAAGTTTTTAATTCGGATAGGAAAGGATAGTTAGTTATGGGCAGCTTCAAATTCTTAGTCAATGACAAAGATATAACTAACTACATTATTTCGTTTTCATGGAGTGGCGATAATTCACAAGCTGGACGTAAGTTAGAATTCACTGTAGCATTCAATAATGTTACTAAGGATAGTACATTTACAAATCCTTATATTATAGCTGGTGATAAAATTACGGTTAAGTATATTCTTAATTCCGATTCTATGACACCAGAAGAATTTATACTGTTTAAAGGGCAAGTCTGGTTAACAAGTCGTAATACTCCTGGCTATGATAAATCATTTACAGCGTATGACAATATTATCTTTTTAGCAAAATCAAAGCTAAACAAGAAATTTCAAAACGCTACTGTATATGACGTATTAAAACAGGTTGCGAATGAGTTCGGTATGAATATCCTTCTTGATGAAGGTATCACGCTAGACGCAAAAGGCGACTTTATAGCAGATAATATGTCTGGTACTGAAATCTTCAAGAAGGCATTAGACATACAATCAGCTAAAGACAATAAAAAGTACTGTATTATGGCACTAGATGAAAACAACAATATCGTAATTGGCTATAATGGCGGTAAAGAAGTAGAAAACTTTAGTCTTACAGATACTACAAACGTTTTCAGTTCGTCACATTCCGAATCGCTAGAAAACCTTGTATCTATGGTTTACATTGCAGATAATAACGGCAATACAACAGCTTCTAATGTAGTCCAATCCGATTATGGCTTACAGCATTACGGGAAAGTAACACAAATCTATAAGCCAGATAAGAAAGTAGATACAGCGACGGCTTCACGTGCATTACTACATTCAGTAGACTATGAATCAAGTTTAGAAGCTATTGGTAATATCTTCTGTGTAGCTGGTAAATCGGTAACGATTCAAGAAGAAAACCTAAAAGGAAAGTTCTTCATCAAATCCGATTCACATAGTTTTAGTTACGGACAACATACAATGAGATTGTCCCTAGATTTTACGTCATTACATTAGCTGTAAGCGATTTTAAATAACGCCCTTAACACTTTATACCTAAAAAAAGAAAAAGCCCCTCCAAGGGGCTATTCTCATATATTATCATTTATAAGGCTTTCAAAAAGCCAGTCATAGCAAGGCTTTTCAGACACCTAAAAATTTAATTATTTAGGCTATACTTTTCTATTAAAGAATTTAGTTGATGACGGATTGCGTTCGTATCAGTTGTTACGTTACGCCACTTATGAATAATGTTAGTATCTGTTTGACGACTATATAAGTTAGCTACATCGCTTTCATGGTTCTGATTATATCGTTCTGGATTGAAGTACACTACTTCGATTATATCTGTTTCTAAATCGTATATGCTATATACTTCATAACCATTTAAACCACGACTACGAATTGTTTGTAACAGTTTTCTGATTCCTTTAAACTTTCGTTCCATAGCGATTTACCTTTCTAAATTCTAGTACATTATCAACTTCGATATTACTAGCGTGGATTTCATTCAAGAAATCATCTACAGTTATTGATGTAAGTTCGTCTTGTACCTTTTTGTACTGGCGGACAAAAGACGCTTTCAAAATATCACGATATGCGTACTTAGTCATTGTATCACGACTAAAATACCATTCGACGATTATACCGTCTTTCTTTTCAAGCTGGATAGTTGATTCACGTTCTATTGTATTGTCCGCTAATTCTGATTCAATTTCTTTAATAAAAGCGGTATACATCATGCTGATTAACCAATGTTTATACATTTTCCATAAGTAAACATTTAATTCTTTGTCTGGCTTTTCCCAGTCAATCAATGTTGAACGTGGTATTTCTAATTCAGCAGAAACAATTGGTAATGTTAGCCTAAAACCATTTCGCAAATTTTTAGCTTCTATCATTTTCACCAGTCCTTACTATATATAAAAATTTATGAATTTCGTTACAGGTTTTATTCAGAACTTCCATTAATGTTACTATGTCTGGGCTAATGTGAACGTCTGAAAGTGCGGATTCTAATAATGACAATCTATGACTAATGTTGTCTATATCTTCTGTATTAGCAGCGATATATAATTCGTCGGCTAATTTAAACAGTATTGTACTTAGTCCGAATTCTTCATTGATTAAAACGCGTAATCCTTCGCTTCTATCTTTGATTTTTTGAAGTGCATTTTCTGGCGTATTCTTTTTTAATTTAATAGCACGCTTACCGATTTTGACGACGTATTCGTCATTAGCTAATGGCTGCTGAATACCTTGTATGCGATTTAAAAACCTTACTAAGTATTCATCATCTAATGAAGGTACATTAAATACACGATTATTATAATGGTAAATGCTATACGTACCGTTTTTAAGACATTTTAAACTGTATTTCTTTTGCTTAGACAATATTTTTTGTACTTGTTCCAATGTCATTATTGACACCTCATTTCTTACTTTGTATTGTAGTATGATTTTCGCACTATGTCAAGAAAAAATATTCTTAAATATGAAGAAAAAGACGCCTTTTACAGCGTCTTAATTCATTACATTAATTCGGTTGATAGTACGTATTCAGAATGACCCCCTTCGATTAAAGCGTTGTTTAAAAAGAGAACTTCTTCGGCGTCAAAGCCGATGTATTTATCGTCACCAGCTACGAAATAATCTACGGTTACATCTTCTAAAGCGTCTACAATATCTAATACGGCGACGTAATATTCGTCTTGTAGATATTGCATTGCTTGATTCTTCAAAGTCTGGCGATGTATTACAATACCTTCATTCTCTAACATTTCAATGTATTTAGCTAATAATTGTTTCTGTAACATGTGTTGACCCCCTATAAGACAAAGTGTTTACTGTTTTTAAAAATCCAACCAGAGATACTATTACCAGCAAGTATTTTATAATCGTGAAGCATATCTTTTGCTTCCTTTTTACTATTGCATGGGATAATTTCGCCAGAAGTTAAAACTAAAATCCATTTAGAACCGATTTTCATAATTAAGCCCCTTTCTTAGCATAAGAAATAACTGGTTGAGTGATTTCGTAAACGTTAGCTACTATATCGTCTGATTGATTCATCAGTATTGTACAAATACCTTTTGCTTCTTCAAACGTTTTAGCTACCTTTGATTTAATTTCTAATCCGTCGCGATAACTTATTAAATACTGTTTCATAGTTAAAACCCCTTTCTTTTTATTCGCGTTTCCTTAACTATGATGTAATTATAGTGCGAATTTCATTCTATGTCAATATAAAATATTCTTAAATTTAAAGAATATTTTAAAATTATTTTTAGAAAGGCACTAATAAATGAAAGAAAATCCTTATTCTAAGCTGCTTACTATTATGAATGGTGTATCGCAAAATAACCAATCGCCACTAATGGCAATAGGTAAAATCATAGCCCCACCGCCAGAGATTCAAGTAGCATATAAAGACTTTATTTTAGATAAAAACGATGTATGGATAAGTGAGTATTTACTAATTGGATATGAAAGAACAGCAAAAGGCGTAATTACATCAGAAACGCAGCCGCGTGGCGGTGGCGGTGGTTATGCAGCCTTCGAAAGTCATACACACGCTATAGACAATCCATACACGGATAACATTATATACACGGATACGTTAAAAGCTGGTGACTACGTATCAATACAGCCCTTACAACAGACGGAAGGGACAAGCCAGCAATACATTATTTTAGATAAAATAGTTCATTTATAGAAAGGTGATTCAATGGCTAATCCATTTATTACAAGTACAAGCGACGATACTACTACAATCGTATCTTCTGAATTGCCACTTTTTATTGAATATGCATTTGATTTCAAAACCGATAGGTTTATAAAAGACGATAACGGACAACACGTTATAGTAACAGGTAATGAAGCATTGAAGGTATGGATTTACAAGACGCTAAAAACTGAACGGTGGCGTTATGTTGCTTATCATAGTGCCTATGGCATTGAGTTAGAAAAGTATATCGGACAACCAAATATAAAGGCTACAGCAGACGCTATGAAAGCCGATATTATAGAAGGCTTATTGATAAATCCTTACATTATTTCAATAGATAAAATCGAAACAACCAAGCAAGAAAACGACTTAGTAGAACTTACTATTACGTTAACTACAGTTTATTCAAACTTAACAGCAACGTTTATAGTTTAGAAAGGGGCATACATGGCAGATATTTTTAAGTCGCAAGACGTCAATACGATTCAATCGCGATTAGTTAATTACATAAAAGAACATGGTAACGAAGAATCGGTTATCGAAGGTACTTTTAAGCGTGATTTAATCAACGCTAATTCAGAAGAATACAAGAATACATACTGGGAGATGGATTTAATCCGTGACGCTGTATTCGCTAAAACGTCATGGGGCGACTATCTTACTGAACGCTGTAGCGACTTTGGCGTTGATAGAAAAGTAGCTGTAAAATCACATGGCGAAGTCAAGGTAACAGGGCAAGCTATGGCGTGGATTCCAGAACGAAGCCTATTCCAATCTAAAAGCGGTTTAAAGTTTTACACTACAGAAGAAAGTTATATTAACGACGACGGCTACGCTGTTATACCTATTGAAGCTGAATTTGAAGGCGTTGATTATAACTTAGAGGAAAACCAAATAACGTTGATTCCTATGTCTATTGGTGGCGTAAGTACTGTTACGAATGAAAAGCCTACCATAGACGGATTCGACCGCGAAACAGACGAAGCATTATATAATCGCTACTATGAATATATTCGCTTACCAGCTACCAGCGGAAACGTATTCCATTACAATAATTGGACTACATCAGTATCTGGCGTTGGTGGCTGTAAAGTAGTAGAAGAACAATATGGGGCTGGGACTGTAGGCATTGCGATTATAGATAGTAACGGCGACAAAGCTAGTCAAGACTTAATCGATAAAGTAAAAGCTTACATCGAGACAGTACGACCAGTAGGGGCTAAAGTAACAGTAACAACACCAGATATTCAGACTATCAACATTGTAGTAAATGGCGTTGTTGGTGCTGGCACAACAGACGCGTTTAAAACTGTTCTTTCTGATTACTTCCGTAAATTCGGATTTAGGCTTGAAAAGGTATCTTCTGCGACGATTGCCAAACAGCTATTTAATGCTGGTTATACCGATTATGATTCTATTACGTTAAACGGTAGAAACAATTCTGTAATCCTTAACGGTAAACTACCGAAAATTGGGACGGTGGTTATTAATGGATAACTTCAATAACAAAATCGGTACTGATTTTATGCGACAAGAAGAAATTAACATTCTTCGTTACTTGCCAGATTTTCTACAGTCGTCTGATACGTTCAAAGAAGTTGCGGACGCACATTCAAAAGAACATCAATTACAGCGTGATAAATTAGAAGATTTATTTAGACAATGCTTTGTTTCTACGGCGACATGGGGACTTGTATTATGGGAATCTGAATTGGATTTAGATACAGACGAAAGCGAAAGCTACGAAACAAGACGTCAAAGAATCTGGAATAAGCTGCAAAGTAAACAGACATCTACATTACAATTTATGACTGATTTACTTAATAAGTACACTACTACCAAAGACGGTTCAATTAATGAAATTTACGACCAGTACAAGCTTGAATACTATATTCAAGACGGTAGTATTACCAGCTGGAAAGACTTACTAGAAGCAATCCAGCAATGGAAGCCAGCACATTTAGGCTTTTATTTTATTACTCATACTGATTTAGGAGAAGAAACGTATTACGGCGGTATTGTATCAGAAGTAGAAGAAATCTATATACCGTGCGATTTAGATTATCAAATCG
The DNA here is from genome assembly GCF_943193155.1 of Veillonella intestinalis. Classification (GTDB taxonomy): domain Bacteria; phylum Bacillota; class Negativicutes; order Veillonellales; family Veillonellaceae; genus Veillonella_A; species Veillonella_A intestinalis. The sequence goes on from NZ_CALPDB010000003.1 coordinate 90,845, forward strand.
AAACAGGTGCTACAGCTGGTATTAAGCCAGAATTAGATTTTGTACAGTATTTAAAATCCAGAAAGGAAAATTAGTTTATGGCAATCAACAAAAGCGGAGATTGGAATGTATTAGTCCTTACCAATGCTGGACGCGATATGCTTACGCAAGCACGTGCTGGACATAAGTTATCTTTTACTAAAATTGTAATTGGTGACGGTACGGCTACAGGTACAGCTATAGACCCTTTAGTAAAAATTAAAAGTCCACGTCTTGAATTACCAATCGCCAAAAATGAAACGGTACATCAAGGACAAATGAGACTACAGTTTAGAGTAAGTAACGCAAAAGTAACAACTGGTTTTTATTTTCGTGAAATTGGTTTAATGGCAAAATTGGACGAAGGCGAAGAAGTGCTTTACTCTTATACTACTTGCGGTAGTAAAGCTAAAATGATTTACGATAAAACATATCCAATACAAGAAAAAGTAGTCAATATTGATACGGTTACCGATAATGCAGCTAACATTAGAGTAATCTTAGATATGAGTATCGTTTACGCTACTAAAAAAGACATTGAAGAATCAGTAAATAAGCACAGAAAAGCTACAGAAATCGACCACCCAGACGCCAGCGTTACCACGCGTAAATTAAGAGATAAAGCTGTTACAGCAGCTAAATTAGCCGATGATATTAACGAAAAACTAGACAACGCCTATGTAAAGAAAACGGGCGATACCATGTCTGGAAATTTAGACATTAATGCAAATAACAGTGATTATTCGGCATTAAGACTACATAATAATTCTGGAAGACATCTTTTATTAGAGTCTACCGCCGATACTTCCGCTAATTTCGGTATATTAACATATAGAAATGACAATTCTTCTGATAATTTACATGTATTATCACTACCAAAGAAAAAAGGAACATTAGCAATTACTAGCGAAGTTGTTTCTAAATCTGGTGATACTATGACAGGTAAACTATTAGTTAATAACGAAATTCAAGTCAACGGTAACTGGTCTTTTTTACAAAATAATAATGCTGATTGCACGATGATTCGTAATAACTGGTGGGGATTCTGGACAAGTAAAACGGCTATGTCTATAGACTGGCAAGCTGGCAAGAAAACGCCTCTAGTTGTAATCAACGCCGAAGGACTAAAACACGACGGGAAAAAAATGCTAAGAATTGATGACATTACAGGCGGCAAAGTCGGTAATAATGGTTGGACTAAATTACCTAACGGCTATGTTTCACAATGGGGCTATTATAATTTCCCTTCTGGGCAATCAGAAGCAATTATTACGTTGCCAATTAGCGTAAGTAGAATAGGTACTGTTTTAATTAATGACGTCGGAACTGGTTTTAAGCCGTTAACTGGTAGTACTATCGCTGGTAACACTAGACAGATTAAACTTTATAATCGGGACACAAACGGGACTACTGGTTGTTGGTGGCATTGTGATTGCTGGATATAATAGGAGAATAAAAATATGAATTATATTTTAGGCTTAGATAAAGACGGGGCTAGAATTGCTACTTATTTAGAAAGTTTACACTATGAAACATTAGAACAATGTAAAGAAGAAATTTTAAAAATTGAAGGCGTAGTTAAAGCAGAAGTATTAACCGAAGAAGAATACGAATCATATGTAGACATTCCCGTTTTTGAAGAAGATGTATTCGTAGAGGAAGCAGCCGCCGAAAATATCGAAGTAGATAACGCGACTTTATTAGAATTATTGGCTGATTTATACGAGAAAGTAGAGGGTATCTAATTATGGCAACATTCAAAATTAATCTATCTATGGTAAGTGTATACGCAAAATTAGTATTGCTGGGGAAACGTACCGTAACAGGCGAAGAAGGTAAGAAGCCAGTACCAGAAGAATATGTTTCTTATGTTCTGGAATGGTTAGACGCACACGCAGAATAATATATTTTATTATGAAAGGGCTGGTATATTGGACGATACGCAAGCTTTAATTTTATCTATAGTAGAAGATATTCAATCAGACATGAAGGCTTTACGCAAAACGCAAGAAGAACTAAATACGAAAATGGCTGTAAATGAATCCAGAATTTCTACGCTAGAAAGAGATGTAACAGAACATAATACACGGCTAACCCTCTTAGAAAATAAGGATAATAAAGCGACTGGAATTCTTTCATTTTTCTTGTTTGTAATTCCTACAGCAATCGCTATTGTTTCTTTATTCTTTTAAGGGGGTAATTTTATGAACTGGATAAAAGAGAACTTAAATATTAATGTATTAACCATTATTTTATTTCTGGCTATGTTCGCGTATGGCTGGTATCAGAACGGGGCTAATCAAGCTGATTTTGATTTAAGTATCATTTTAACGGCTTATGGTATCTTATTCAGTAAAGACGTTTTAACACATACCGTTACAGCTATTAATAAGACTAAAACAAGAACTACTACACTAAAGAAAGAAGAAGGTGCTAAGTAATGAAGGTTTTTATTAATCAAGGACACGATAGGAAATACGATTCTGGGGCTGTAAATAATAATTATGGCGTAACAGAAGCTAATATCGTATATGAAATTGGCGAATTAGTAGCTAAATACTTGCGTGCTGTAGGCTTTGATGTAACGACTATGCAATCAGATAACTTATATTACGATTCTAGCTATAGCGATAGGGCTGTTCCTATTTGTGCTGCTGCTAATGATTGGCAAGCTGATATATTTATCTCTATTCACTGTAACGCGTTTAACGGCGTCGCTAAAGGTACTGAATGCTTAGTATATAATGTTGGTGGCAATGCAGAAGCATTAGCTAATTGTATTCAAAATCAAATCGTAAATAGCCTTGATACGGTTGATAGGGGCTTAAAGATACGACCAGATTTAATAGTATTAAAAAGAACGGCTATGACGGCTGTATTAGTTGAAACAGCCTTTATAGACAATGAATCAGACGTACAGTTACTAATGAATCAAACGGACGATTTCGCACGTGCAATAGCCAGAGGGGTAACAGATTATGTATCGTGAATTTTTCTTAAAATTTAAGAAGATATTACCACTTTTACTAATAGCAGTGGTTATATTATTGTGCTATCTTGCTTATAACAAGCGCGTAAGTGATAGTCAAATACCTATCCAGCCAGTAAGTAAAATAACCACTAAAAACGTTGTAGAAGCACAAAAGAAGGCTGATACATATATTAGTGACAAAGACGCTGTACAAGTCACAAAAGAAATACATAAGGTATCAGAAAAGCCAGCTAACATACAATACGTAACGTATACGCAAGCGGAAGCTGATACCAAAGCTAATACATTAGTACAAAAAGAAAAGGCTGATTATGTAATCAAGGAAACAACCCCAAATACTGATAATCAGCCAATTAATAATAATTTTTATTCGATTACACAAGAAAAGAAAAATAGAATAGCTGTAGGAATCGCTTACATAGATAAGGATTACTATGCAACTGTAGCATATCAAAAAGAACGCTTACAAATTGAAGCTTATAAAGGCTTATCAAATCGTCATAATAAATTGGACGGCGTAGGCGTTTCTTATGATGTTGTAAAATGGTAATATATAGTATAATTTTTTTAATTTATTAGCCCCCTTATAACAAAGGGGGCATTATTTTTTTTTTGTAAAGTAAAGAGTAGCATATTATCTTTAGTAAGTTTTGGTACATTAAGTGGTACATCAAAAAGTTTAGAATCCTCATAAAAGTTATTGATAAAGTTTATCAAATGTCATTCGTAATGAGTAGGTCGTAGGTTCAAGTCCTATTATCGGCTCCATAAGAAAACAGCGTAGGTCATTGATCTGCGCTGTTTTTGTTTATAGAGCTGTAAAATTTTTTAATCCATCTAAGCCTTTTACCATAAAGTGAAAGAGTGCTTTTTGTGCAAGGAGCCAATCATCACTTCGCTGCCAGTTATATTGTTGATTAATGGCATATAGTCCATGAACGCAAAATAAAAATATTGACTCTGCTAGTTTGGGCGATATATCTAATTGGTGGGCCAAGCTGTTCACTTGTTCGGTTTGCTCTTTATAGTATAAGTTATTAATAATATATTCGCTTAAGCTAGGATCTTTAAATAAAGGTATATATTTGGGGTCTGCGGATACTCGTTGACATAATGGCAATTTATGAAAAATTGAGTCATAGGCTTTATGTAAGTCTTCCATAGTAGTAGCATTTTGTAATGCTTGGTTAATAATCATTAAGTTATTTGGAGCAGTATCTGTTTGTCCAGCCGCTGATATAGCATCATCTAATAGTTCTGAGAGAATTTCTGTTACATTAGCATAATGTAGATAGAAGGTAGCACGGGTAATTCCCGCCAATTGGCTAATTTTAGAAATAGTTAGTTTATCAAAAGAATTTTGCGTTAAAGCATAGAGAAGACCTTCTTTAATTTGGTGACGTGTGTATTCTTTGCGACTCATAGGTTTTGGTTGCATTTGTAATCCCTCATAATATTAAAAACGAGTTTTATTTATTATATTAGTATTTACTCCGATTTTGACAAAATCATACAAAGTGTAAAAATAATAGACATATTGTCTACTTTTGTTGAGTTAAGTATAACAATTATTGCTATACTAAGTCTATAAAAAGTATAAAATCAATGGAATAGTTGGTTTTTACAAAGTGTATATTAGAAAAAGTTCGTAATAAGAGGAGTTATACTATGAAATTTAAAAAATTAGGTGTTTCTTTATTAGCAGCTACAGTTTTAACAACTTGGGGAATTACAGTTTCTGCAGATAGTTCCTATGAACACATTCGTAATGCTACCGGTAAGTTGACATATAATGACACTACGATTTTAATTGATCCATTTTTTGCTAGTAAAAATAGTCATCCTGGTTTTGAAGGGACTTTTAATGAGACCCAACGAATGCCATTAGTTGATTTGCCAAAATCTATTGATGAGATTTTAAAAGGTGTTGATGTAGTTGTAGTGACACATACTCATTTAGACCATTGGGATGATAAGGCTGCAGAAAGTATTGATAAAAATATGCCGATTTATGTACAGCATAAGGCGGATCAAGAGTTAATTAAAAAGCAAGGTTTTACAGATGTACGTGTGCTTAGTGAAAGTACTACATTCGGTGGTGTAACTATGACTCATCGTAATGGTTCACATGGTACTGAAGAAATGTATGAAAATAAAGTCTTGGGGGCAGCCTTAGGAGAATCTATGGGTGTCGTGTTCTCTATGCCAAATGAAAAAACAGTATATTTAGTGGGGGACACTATTTGGACTCCAGAGGTAACAAAATCTATTAATAAATATAATCCTGATGTATTGATTATGAATACTGGGTATGCAAAAATGTTAGGGTATGAAGATAGTATTATTATGGGGACTGAAGATGTAGGAAAAGCTGCTAAATTAGCTCCTAATGCAAAGATTTTAACCGTTCATATGGATACTGTTAATCATACAGCTACTAGTCGTGACGATATGAGAAAATATGTGGATGGTACAAAATTAAATGGACAAGTTACCATTCCTGAAGATGGAGAAACAGTAAACTTATAAGTTGATGTGTTAAGTGGATATAAGACACTCTGTTGTATATTATGATTAATAGACTGTCATTAATCTGGCCTTTTTAAAATAGTAGCATATAGTAAATCAAAACGCTGTAATCATAGATGGTATATATTTAGGATACCTTGTAGTTTGATTACAGCGTTTTATTATAAAGATTATCTTATTAAGAATGAAATATGATCATAGAAGCTGTTTAGCAGATTCTACTTTGATTGCTAATACTCGCTTTAGAAATGGGAATTCAGCGTACATTTCATCATAAATAGGACCGTTAGCAATGAAATCAGCTGTGCCTTCTAGACGGAAGCCAGTTCCTTGATAGCCATTAAAGCCTTCTACTTCGCGCGCTCCTAAAGTAACGATTACACGGTTATTTTTCTCAATATCTGCCTCGGTAGAGGTCATGCCAGCAGCTGGAATTAATAGGGTGTTTTCTTTTACTTTTAAATAGGAATTCCAAGTATTTGTTACATGAGCTTCGTTATCACTCCAAGTCGTAATGGATACAACGCCTTCATATTTTAGAACTTCAAAAAACTTTTCAGATAACATTGTGTTCTCCTTGTTATAGTATAGAATATGTTTTAAAAATATTTACTTATATGTTTATTATATCATGAATTTAATGAGAAAATATATCAAATAATAATGAAGAATGAAAGGCTATCTAAATAATAGATGTCATTTTAATATATCAGATAATTTTTTGATAAGCTAAGATGAGGTATAATAGAGGTAAGACATATAAAAATATAAGGCAAATAAGAAGATAAGAGAAGTAAGAGCGAAGAGACATAAGGCAAATAAGAGAAATAAGAGAATAAAAGAAATAAAAAAGAATCTATAGGTTGGAAAAGTAGATTGAGTTTATTTGTAATTTGGAGGCATAGCGTATGAAAGCAATTATATTAGGTGCTACTGGGGCTACCGGGCAGGATGTTTTAGAGTTAGTATTAGCGAATCCATTATTTGATTCAGTGGAAATTTTTGTGCGGCGGAATCCAGGGATTACTCATAAAAAATTAATTACGCATATAGTGGATTTTGATCAAATGGAACATTGGCAATCGGCTATTATGGGCGATGTTTTATTTTCTTGTTTAGGTACAACGCGTAAGGATGCAGGTAGTAAGGAACAACAGTGGAAGGTGGATTACCATTATCAGTTGGAGTTTGCTAAGGCTGCAAAGATGAATGGTGTTAGTCATTATGTATTAGTTTCTACAGTAATGGCATCGTCAGATTCGAAGTTCTTTTATACTCGCATTAAGGGTGAATTGGAAGAGGCGATTAAGGAATTACATTTTGCTAAGACTACAATTTTACAGCCACCTGCATTAGTGCGTAAGCATACCACTCGTTGGAGTGAACGGATAAGCACAGGTATATTAGGGTTTTTAAATAAAAAAGGTTGGTTTGAGGATAAGAAGCCAATGCCTACTGAAATCCTAGCAAAAGCTATGATTGTAGCGATTACGTCGCAACCTGTGGGTTGTGAAATTTGGAGCAGTTCTCGTATTTGGAATGCGGGCCTTGCTTTTGATTCGATTTCACTATATTGATATTTTTAGTTATAAGTCGTACAATAAAGCTGTAAATTAGTAATAAATTATAAGCAGTAAAGTAAGATTCATTATAAAGGACATATTATAAACAGCTCATTATATTCCTAAGGAGGAAAAACCTATGAACGAAAAATATGTATGCTTAGTATGTGGTTATGTGTATGATGAAGAAGCTGAAGGTGTAAAGTTTGCTGATTTACCAGCTGATTGGGAATGTCCTACTTGTGGAGTGGGGAAGGATCAATTTGAAAGAATGTAATGGCTACGAAATGTATGGTAATGTATTTATGATTTAATGAATAAAAGACGATTGTTTAGGGCTAATAGCCTTAGACAGTCGTCTTTTTGTGTTACTTTCATATTGTGTTTTATAATTCTTTATTTTTCTACCACTCAGACTTTAGTTATTATAGTTTCGTTATAAAAGTGGTTGTTAGCACGAGAAAATGGATGCTGTAAGTCTTATTATTGCTGTGTGAAGGGAATTTGTTTAATAAAATTGATTAAATCTTTCATTGCATAGGAAAGGTATTTATTTTTTCGCCAAACTAAGCCTATGGTAACGGTTAATGGTGGATCCATAGAGATTAGTTCTACATCATTTCTATTTAAATTAGCAATGTCTAATAAAAAGGATAAGCCAACGCCTTTGGCTACTGAATCAATATTAGTTTCTATTTGATTAGAAGAGAGTACGATTTTGGGTAAAAAACCACAAGCTTCACAGTGGGCGAGGACATTTTGGCGATGTACAGAATCAATCTTCATTAGAATGAGAGATTCTTCTTTTAAATAGTCAAAGGGAACTTTCTTGTACGAATGGAAGGGATGTTGGCTAGGAATACATAATTTATGTTCACTTTTAAATAGTGGAATGGCTTCTAATTTAGGTGAAATAGTATCTATAATCACAATGCCCAAGTCCGCTTCTTCGGCTAATACTCGTTCAGATACCCCTACAGAGCCTTCTACTAATACATTTAGTTCCCATTGGGGATATTCTTGGCGAAAGTGATTAAGTAAAGGGGTAAATAAATAGGCACTAATCATAGGTGGAATACCAATAGTAACAGTACCAGAGAGTTTATGTTTTTCATCCTTCACTTCATCGACGGCATTTTGTAGTTGCATAAGTGTTTGCTTTATAGAGTTATAGAATATATGACCTTTTTCTGTTAAGGTCATTTTTTTATATTCTCGTTTAAATAACTCTATACCCAATTCATCTTCTAATTTTTTTATGGCAACGGTTATATTAGGCTGTGATACATAGTGTTGTTGCGCTGCCTTAGTCATATTACCTAATTCGGCCACTGAAATAAAGAATTCTAATTGCTTCAACTCCATGGAGGGCTCCTTATATATAACGTAAATAGTCTGGTGAAATAAATCTAGCGGTAAAATGCTTTGAAATAAATAATATTTAGTTTGATAAATTATATTTATTGCATAATTATTATAACATATTTCACAAAAAGTTATGCAATTGCTATGATTGTGCTAACGAAAGTCGTTATAAAAAGTTTGTAAAGGTTAGTGTATTGCGTATTAGGAGGTCTAACATGAGAGTATTACAGACAGAAGCATTAATTCCTGTCATTGAAAAGTTATGTATTAAGGCTTGTTGTGAATTAAATGATAATGTAATGGATGCATTTCGCAAAGCTTTAGAAACAGAAGAATCACCCATTGGTAAACAATCGTTAGAAATTATTGTTGAAAATGGTGAATTTGCTAAAAAAGAGCAGTTGCCATGTTGTCATGATACAGGTGTAGCCGTTGTATTGTTAGAATGTGGTCAAGAGGTATGCTGGGAAGGTATGCCGTTGGAAGATGCTGTAAATGAAGGGGTAAGACGTGGTTATACCAATGGCTATTTGCGTAAGTCTGTAGTAGCGGATCCTTTAAATCGTGAAAATACAAATGATAATACGCCAGCTATGTTACATGTTGAAATTGTACCAGGCAATCAAGTAAAAGTAACAGTAATGCCTAAAGGTGGCGGTAGTGAAAACATGGGAGCTTTTAAAGTTTTATTACCTGGTGAAGGCAAAGAAGGAGTTAAACAATTTTTGCTTGATACAGTAGCTAAAGTAGGTGGCAATCCTTGTCCTCCATATATTATTGGTATCGGTGTAGGTGGTACTATGGATACGTGTGCTTGGATGGCTAAAAAAGCATTATTACGGCCTATCGGTGACCGTAATCCAAACCCATATTATGCTGAACTAGAAGATGAATTTTTGGAAGCTGTCAATAAATCTGGTATTGGTCCTATTGGTATGGGTGGGACTGTAACTGCCTTAGATGTACATATTGATTATCATGGGGTGCATATTACAGCATTACCAGTGGCGATTAATTTTCAATGTAATGCGGCACGTCAGGCGAGTGAAGTGATTTAGGAGGCTATTATGGAACGGGATGTACAATTACCTTTAACAAAAGAATTTGTGAAACAATTAAAAGTAGGCGATGTTTTATATTTAACAGGCTATGTATATACATGTCGTGATGCGGCACATAAGCGAATTAAAGACTTATTAGAGGCTGGTGAAGAATCACCATTAGATTGGACGAATCAATTGGTATATTATGCAGGACCATGTCCACCTCAACCAGGTCAAGTATTTAATTCTAATGGTCCTACAACAGCAGCACGTATGGATCCATTTGTTGAAATGATGTTTCAATTAGGTGCCGTCGCTTTTTTAGGCAAGGGTGATCGTGCCCCTTATGTAGCTGATTTATGTAAGCAATATGGCGGTGTATCGTTGTTAGGCGTTGGTGGGGCATCGGCTATTAATGCGGCTCGTGTAAAATCAGCAGAGATTGTGTTATATCCTGAATTGGGGACAGAATCTATTAAAAAACTATACTTTGATCGCTTCCGCGTTATTGTAGGAATTGATACAGAAGGTAATGTATTACAACAGCAAGAAGTAGCAAAGTATAAGAAAGCTTAATATTGCCCGTGGGTATGTAATAATTAATAATTACAATAATAAGAGTTTACGATTAGGTAAATATAGGTATATTATATGAATCATATGAGGAAAACGATAGCGTCTTGGGTAGTGCCTATTATAGTGGGTGTTGGGATTGCAATTTCACCAGTACCAGCAGGGCTTTCTAATCAAGCGTGGTATTTATTAGCTGTATTTTTGGGAACTATCATTGGTTTTATATTGCAACCATTGCCAATTGGTGCTATTGCATTTATTAGTATTACAATTACACAATTGGCTAATATTTTAAAGCCGAGTCAGGCTTTAGCTGGATTTGGTAATAGTAGTATTTGGTTAATTGTAGCAGCCTTTTTGTTTGCTAAAAGCTTTATAAAAACGGGGTTAGGGCGGCGAATCGCTTTTTGGCTAATTAAGAAAATGGGGACGAGTACCTTAAAATTAGCGTATACGATTATTTTAAGTGATTTGATTATTAGTCCAGCGACACCTTCTAATGCAGCGAGAGCTGGGGGGATTTTATTTCCCATTGTAAGAGGTTTAGCCTCTGCATTTGATTCAGAACCAAATAAGAACCCCCGTCGAGTAGGCGCTTTTTTGATGCAAGCTGAATATCAAGGAAATACAATAACGTCAGCAATGTTTATGACTTCTATGGCAGGCAATCCATTAGCCATTTTATTAGCTAGCCAAGCCTTAGGCATTAATATGTCTTGGGGCACTTGGGCCTTGGCAGCTATTGTTCCAGGTTTAATCGCGTTAGCAGTGGTTCCGTATTATTTGTATAAAGTGTATCCGCCAGAATTAAAAAAGACGCCAGAAGCACAAGCATTAGCCCATAGAGAATTAGCAGATATGGGGCCTATGAGTAATTCTGAAAAGATGGTAGCTGTTATTTTTATAGGCGCTTTGTTATTGTGGAGCACCTCTAATATTACTGGGATTCATGCGACAGTAGTTGCTTTGTTAGGGGTATCTAGTATGTTGGTCACAAGAATTTTAGAGTGGCAGGATGTATTGGATGAAAAAGGTGCTTGGGATACATTGATTTGGATGGGCACACTGGTAGGGTTAGCAGGTCAGCTAGCTAAGACAGGAATCATTGACTGGATGTCAGTTCATATTAGTAGTGCCTTAGTTGGTGTATCTTGGTTGGCAACTTTAACTATTTTATTGCTTATTTATTTCTATATTCATTATGGCTTTGCAAGTTTAACTGCTCATATTACAGCTTTATATTCCGCATTTGTTACGATTGCTGTAGCGGCAGGCGCACCTGTATATTTGGCTGTTTTAGTATTTGCATTTGCTTCTAATTTATGTATGTCATTAACGCATTATGCAGCTGCACCAGCACCAATCTATTTTGGGGCTGGCTATGTATCACAACAAACTTGGTGGAAGTTAGGATTCCAAGTTTCTGTGATTAACATAATAATTTGGTTCGGTATTGGTTCTGCTTGGTGGTATATGTTAGGTTTATGGTAATAAAGACAGCAGGTCTGTATAGACCTGCTGTTTTTTACTATGCTACTATGCAATGTTGAGTAATTATATTGAAAAATACGTATAATGAGTGTTTGAAGTGCATAAAAGTTCTATGTTACAATTTATGTAGAATTACCGAAAGGTAATGGGGAGCTTGACTCCTCGCGTCTCCGCGTTGGCGGTGTGGATTGAAGAGTGTTTTTGGTACTAAAAAGAAGAGATTAAAAACTGTTGTGAATAATAGTATGCTAGATTTATTATTTACAACAGTTCTCTTTTATATAAGGTCAATCAAGTATTAAAAAAGTGAAAACAGGGCTTGCAGATTTTGCAAATGGCGAGTATAATACAAATTAAAGATATGGAGGGATTTAAAGTGAAAAATATTAAAGTTCGTGTTATTGGTACTAATTTAAAAGAGATTAAAGTGCAATACATCTTTGACCACTTGCAAAATTGTGCAGAATATTCTAAAGAAATAGGGGTAGAGATTGGCATACCGTCAATGTGTTTCTTGGTAGGATTGCTACATGACTCGGGTAAGGCAACAACAGCCTTTCAGAGATATATCAGTGGTGAAACAAAGGGGAAAGTTATTCATTCGAATACGGGTGCTCGTTATTTAAAAGAATTGAATAAAACAGCTTGGAAAAATGTGCAGGTGAAACAAGAAAACATAACTAAAGAAGAACAGGAACAACGTGAGCTATATCTCGCGCTGATGCAGTATGCGATCTTAGCTCATCATGGACTTTTTGATATATTCAAAGACAATTCATGTAAATTTATAAGTCGTATTAATGACTATAAAATCGAGTATGGTGAAAATAAAGAAGAAGAACAAGAATTTTTTACTATATTAAATGATTGGCTAGTAGATAATTATGAGCAAACTTTAGAAGATCTATTTATTAAAGGGTATGAAGAATTCTCAAAATGGAATGCTTTAAAGGAAGAGTTACTTGAGGCCTATGATCCGATAGCGAATAAAAATGAGCGTGCTATCGCCAAAGCCACCTACGATGGTTATCAGGCAAGGCTGATCTTATCGATCTTGAAAGATAGTGACATTTATGATTCTGCAAATTTTGGTCGAGATATTATTGATAAGCGCTATAGTGTAGAGGAAACGCAATCTATTTGGGGTGAATTAAGTCAGCAGGTTACCACTTTTTATAATCAATTTGGCACACCTACTAGTGAATTAAATCGTGTGCGCACAGCATTAGCGGATGAGGTATTAGCAAAGGCAACGCAATGCTGTGAAGGGAATTTTAAATTAGATATGCCCGTAGGTTCAGGTAAGACTTATGCAGCCTTACGTTTTGCTGTAGAAAATGCCAAGCATTTTAAGAAAAAACGCATTTTCTATACTACGGCGTTTTTATCTGTCCTTGAACAAAATGCACAGGAAATACGAGATGTTTTAACAGCAAAGGGAACTAGAACCGACATAGAAGGTCATATTTTAGAACATCATTCTAATGTGATTGATGATTATAGAGAAAAATTGTTAGATGATGAACATGCTTTAGACAATTCATACACCGAAGAAGCAGACTATAGTTATGTAAACTATTTACGTGAGTCCTGGGAGATCCCAGTGGTGCTAACTACGATCGTACAGCTTAGTAATACTTTGTTTGCTAGTCGAGCAGCCTCCATTCGTAGATTTTGTAAGCTAATAAAAGCTACAATAATCATTGACGAGATTCAAAGTTTGCCGCCTGAAATTATCTATAATTACAATTTGATGATGAACTTTTTGACTAAAATGGCAGGGGCTACGCTGATCCATTGTACGGCAACACCACCAGGCTATGATCAGAGTGCCGTATTGCGTTACCCTTGTATCTATGGTTATCGCACCTTGGCTAAGGGGACAGAAGTACCGCTGATTGAATTGACCTCTAAAGAAAATAGCACTAATAAAGTCTTTTCACGGGTAGAATATAGAAGTTTATTAGGTCCAGATAACCAGGCTAACTTATCCACAGAAGCGTTGGTGAATCATATTTTAGAGCGGATTAAGTCAGAACAAAGTATTTTGGTTGTAGTTAACACGAAGAAAGCAGTGAGTACTTTATATGATGCCCTAGAAATGGCATTAATAGACAATGGCCAAGAAGATGATATTTCTTTATTTAATTTAACTACAAATCAATGTGCGGCACATCGATTACATTATATTTCGACGATTAAAGCGCAATTAAAAGCTTTGCGCAAAGGAGAGAGTCAACAACGTTTGATTTGTGTTAGCACAAATTTAATTGAAGCGGGCGTAGATGTAGATTTTGATGTGGTATATCGGTCATTAATTGGTATTGATAGCATTATTCAATCGGCTGGACGTTGTAATCGTGAGGGTAAAAAGCAAGGAAATGGGCTCATGTATATCATGAACTATGGAAAAGATGATATAGGACGAATTTCTTTGTTTGAAAACGCACAGAAAGCCACCAAGACTTTATTGAGTCAAATAGATACGCAAAAATGGATTTCTAATAAAGAGGATTCAAGCTTCACGATGACGAACTCTATTAATGAGCTATTAGTGGCCTATAATCAAGAGCTGTATAGAAATTTACAAAATAAAGATAGTGAAGCTTTAAAATATGAAATTAAAATTAACGGTAATAAGTCTAAGCTAACGCTGCTAGATTTATTGAGTACTAATCAGCGAATTTATGATGAATTTTCTCAAAAAATGGCATTAAAGGCTGATTCTAATCAAGGGCAATTAGTAAAGGCTAATCTTGCGAGCTTATTAAGAGGCAAGAAGTTAACGAGTAAAATAAATCCTATACTGAAGCAAAGTTTTCGGACTGCTGGCGATAATTTTAGATTGATTGATGATAATACAGTAACTGTTATTGTGCCGTACGATAGTGAAGAGTGCACGGCTTTGCTAAATAAGCTATATAATATTCTGGACCAAATTATTACTTGGTCTGGGGATGATATGTATAAAGAATTAAGACAAGTTTTACGTCGGTTACAACGATATACTATTTCAATTCGTCGTGACATGATTAATAAGTGTGCTGTGTCTTGGGAATTAGATAAGCAAATTTGTATCTTACAAAAGCAAGATTATGATGATAAAAAAGGGCTTATAAAGGGTGATATGGAAATATTAGTTTATTAGAGGAGGGGATGCTATGTTTCAATCCAAGCCATTTTATATGAAGGTTTATGGTGACTATGCTTTATTCACGGATCCTATGTCAAAAGGGGGCGGTGAAAAGTTTACGTATCAAGTGCCGACGTATCAAGCGCTGAAAGGTATTGTGGAAGCATCTTATTGGAAGCCGAGTATCTACTATGTGATCGATGAAGTGAAAGTGTTAAATCCCGTAAAGATGGAAACACGTGGCATTTTATTACCTTTGGGAACGTCGGATAGTAAAACAGGTATTCCCAATAAAGATTTATCGTATTTTACATATTTAAAAGATGTAGCCTATGCGATTAAGTTTCACTTTGAGTGGAATGAGCAGTTTCCTGATATGAAGGCTGATTGGGATGAGAAAAAACATGAACAGATTATACTACGCTCTATGAGTAGAGGGGGTCGTCGGGATATTTTCTTAGGTACGAGAGAATGTATAGGCTATGTTCAGCGCTTACGAGAAAGTGATTATGAAGCATTACAACCAGTTAAAACGGGTGATGTTTCTTATGGAATTATGTTTCACTCCTTTGTGTATCCTGGGTTTGCCAATCAGGATACACGGGAGCCACGTCAAAAAGGGGTAACACAGTCCTATACAGATGGTCATTTATATTCTAATTTTACATCCATTTTTATGCGTGATGGGGTAATTAGTTTTATACGACCAGAAGAGTGTGAAATTACGCATAAATTACGGCCATATCCTAAGTTAAAAGACATACGATATATGTCGGTTGATGAGGAATTAGCTTTATATGATACAGAAGGGGGTGACAGTGAATGAATCTATTGAAGGTACTATTAACTACTTATGATCAAGCCCTTAGTTGTGGGGTGGTGGATAATAGTGACAATATGAAGGAGCCCAATCTATTGCCCTTGTATCATAGTAATAAAAAATCGGCAACTGGCAAGGATATCTTTGTGATTACCTTAAATGAAGAAGGTCGACTGATTAAGGGGTCTTATTTGGAGCAAAATGAGTATATTGTTTTTCCTGTAACAGAAGAGTCGATTAATCGAACGACTAATGCAGCGCCTCATCCTATTTGTGATGAAGTGAGCTATTTAGTTAGTGATGGCACTAAAAAAGGTATTGAAAAAAATAAATTGTACTTTGAAGTGCAGGAGGATATAAAAACCTTTTTAGAACAGCACAATAAACAAAATATAGCGTTTCAAGCTATATATCGCTATGTGAGAGGGAATACCCTGTTGGAAGATATTGCAAATAATATAACTAAAGGGGAAGCCTATACCTTAGATGGTTCAGCGGTAATATATGAAGAGGCAGGCAAGCAAACTAAAGTTGATTTAGCTAAATTATTTATTACCTTTGAAATAGCGTATGCAGATAAGGGTATAATCACTGTTTCACAAGATAAGGAGCTTCATCAGTTATATATTGAGTATGTAACGGCGCAGAATGAAGCACAGCCAGAACAAGAATATTGTGATATTTCTGGTAAAAAAATGTACTGCATTAGTACTCACCGTGGACTTGTGGGTAAAGCGAAGTTAATTAGTATTAGTAATCATAAGGATACTTACTTTGGCCGATTCACCGATGGGGAGCAGATTATTCATATTGGCTATGAAACGTCGCAAAAAATCCATAATATGTTGAAATTCTTACTAGATAGCGATAAATATAAGCATTATTTAGGAGAAAACTCCTATTGTGTATCTTGGCTTTCTTATGATTTATTAGCAGCGCAAGCCCCTTTATATGAAGACCAAGAAGTTCGACAGTCTGATGAGGGCTACTCCAGTGATGAAACACAAGTAGATGAAACGGAAAATGACGATACTTCAGCAGAACCTATGAAGCATGAAGATGTACTATTAGGTTATATTGTTCCTGCGTTGACTCGTTATTTTGCTGGCGTTAGTGAGCGTGAAGTGACAGAAGCGGACGATTTTTTCTGTGTTTTGATTATTGAAAAAAGTAGTAATGGCCGTATGTCTGTGAAATATTTCCAAAGTTTTGCTATTTCAGATATTAAAGAACGGGCTCAGCAATGGTATATCGATTTGGCTTGGCCTCATTGGGATGTGGAAAATCAGACTCGCATTATGCAAGCACCTAGTTTGCGGAAGTTGATTAACTATACTTACGGTGAAGAAGGCGATAAAGGGATTATTTGTCAACAAAAAAAGGTAGTGCGCAAAAATTTAGAACGACTTTTGCCTTGTGTTTTAACAGGTAAACCATTGCCTATTGATTTTTATCAGACCGCGGTTAATCGGTTAAAAAATAGAGAATCATACGATAAATTCTGGGATGCTGCACTAAATCGTTGTTGTAGTATTATAAAGAAACATAAAGCGGATAAGGGCTATCAAGTGTTTGATGAGAAGGGGGCTTTGCGTATGGAAAATTCACGCAGTTTCTTGTATGGTCGTTTACTAGCGACCTATGAAAAGTTAGAAATGGATGCTATGTCTAGTAATAGTAAAAGTGAAGGCCGTATAACAAATGCGGAACGCTTGTGGAGTGCTATGCAGAGCCGACCATTGCAAATTTCTGTTTTATTACAGCGTAAGAGCATGCCGTATCAGAATAGTTTGAAAAAGAGAAAAATGGGGCTATATGTTAATTACGATAAACTATTAACGGAATTGTATACGGCGATTAAAGCTACAGAAGAAAATACTCTTGTAGCAAGAGCTGTGTTAAAAGAAGACTTTATACTTGGTTATTATGCACAAAAACAAAGTTTTTATACTAAGAAAGATAAAACAGAGGTTAAGCTTGAAACTGAAGAATAGGCTAACAGTTAAGAATGATTAAAAGTGGAGAGTAATTTAAAACTGTAGTGATCGAATACGAGTGGTCTACAGAGAAATATATGCAAGTCTAAGTCATAATGATTAATGATTAGGGAGGTACTATTATGAGTACATTAAGTAAAAAAATCGATTTTGTTTTGTTCTTTTCTGTAAATGGGGCGAATCCTAATGGTGATCCTTTGATGGGGAATACGCCTCGTTCTGATTATGATGGCTATGGAGAAGTGTCTGATGTGGCGATTAAACGTAAATTACGTAATCGTTTCCAAGATACGGGCCATGAAATTTTTGTAAAATCACAAGAGCGAGTTGATGATGGCTTTTCCTCATTAGAAGCTCGTTTCACTAATAAATTTAGTGATAAAGTAAGCACCGAAGATGTAGTGAAAGAATCTTGTGAAACATGGCTTGATGTGCGTGCTTTTGGCCAAGTTATGACGTTCCAAAAGCGCTCTATTGGTATTCGTGGGCCTGTATCTATTAGCCGTGGTAAAAGTCTTGATGTAGTAGATGTTATTACTATGCAAATTACGCGTAGTACGAATGGGATGAATGCTGAAGTTGGTAAACGTTCTTCCGATACAATGGGGACAAAATATTTTGTTGAATATGGTGTTTATAAAGTATGTGGTAGCATTAACTGTTATTTTGCTGAAAAAACAGGTTTCACAGATGAAGATGCTGAAATTGTGAAAGAAGCATTACAAACTTTATTTGAAAATGATATGTCCTCTGCTCGTCCAGAAGGTAGTATGGCCGTAGAACGTTTATATTGGTTTACGCATCCTAATAAATTGGGCTGTACATCGACAGCACATATTCATAATTTAGTAGAAGTAAAACATTTGGCTGAAGGGGCACCTCGTAGCTTTGCTGATTATGAAATCACACTTAATGAAGATAAGTTAGCTAGCTATAAGGCGGATGGGCTTACTGTTGAAATCATTGAATAAGCAATGAATAAGTATTGAATAAGTGTGATTATATGACACAAGAAGATGATTATTTACAAATAGCAGGTATTCAACATTTTACTTTTTGCCGTAGGCAATGGGCGCTGATTCATATTGAACAGGCGTGGGCAGATAACTTTTTTACCATTGATGGCAGTATTAAACATGAGAAAGTCGATACTGGCAAAACGGATGAAAAAATTGGCAACAAACGGGTGCTCCGTTCGTTGCCAGTTATCTCCCATACCTTAGGTATTCGTGGAATTTGTGATGCTGTGGAACTTGTAGAATCAGATACCGGCGAATATTTTAGTAAATATGATGCCAAGTATACTGTAATTCCCGTAGAGTATAAGCGTGGTAAATCTAAAGAAGACTTAAGCGATCAATTGCAGGTTGTAGCTCAGGCACTATGCTTAGAAGAAATGCTGGGCATTAAAATTGCAGAGGGCGCTTTGTTTTATCATGAAACAAGACGGCGTGAAGTAGTATCTATTACAGAGGCTATGCGCGATTATATTAAGCAAATGGTAGCTGAAATGAATCAATATTACGCACGTCAGTATACTCCGAAAGTAAAAATTAGTAAACGATGCAAGGCCTGCTCGTTACAAAATATTTGTTTGCCTGAACTGAGTAAGGTAAAATCGGCAACAGAATATATGCAAAGGCGGTTGGAGGAATGAAAGTATTACAAAATACCTTATATGTTATGACTCCGGATATTTACCTAGCGACAGCAGGTGAAAATGTAGTTTTGAAAAAAGACGGTGATACGTTAGGTCGGTATCCTTTGCATAATATTCAAGACATCGTAACGTTTGCGTATAGTGGGATTAGTCCTAAGTTATTAGAACGTTGCATGGAACAGGGTATCGGTATTGCATTTATGACTAGTCATGGACGTTTAATTAGTCGTATGCAGGGGCGTTCACAAGGTAATATTTTATTACGCCGTGAGCAATATCGATTATGTGATGATACAGAGCGAGCACTGGCAGTGGCAAAGCATGTAATTACAGCCAAAATATATAATGAAAAATGGACATTGGAGCGTTACATTAGACAATATAGCGAACGCCTTGATACGAGTCGCTTGAAAAGTGTGTCTAACACGTTAACAGCCTATACTAAACAATGCACTTCCTCTGCCAATATGGCGCATTTGCGTGGTATTGAAGGGGTGGCTCAATCTGAATATTTTAGTGTTTTTGATGATATGATTTTAAATCAAAAAGAGTCGTTTCAATTTACAATACGGTCTCGTAGACCTCCATTAGATCGTGTTAATGCGTTATTGTCTTTTATGTATAGCGTACTCGCTAATGATGTGGCTAGTGCTTTAGAGTCAGTAGGCCTTGATGCTTATGCCGGTGTTATGCATGTAGATCGGCCGGGGCGGATTTCCTTTGCTTTAGATTTGTTAGAAGAGTTGCGTTCACCATTGGTAGATCGATTTGTATTGTCTTTGATTAACCGTAAAGTAGTTAACAGTAAGGATTTTTCAGAGGAAAGCAATGGAGCGATTTTAATGAATGATGATGCTCGACGAACTGTAGTAGCTAAATGGCAGGAACGTAAAAAAGAAACATTAGTGCATCCATTTTTAGAGGAAAAGATTCCTTGGGGTTTGGTGCCTTTTGTACAGGCTCTTTTATATGCGCGTTTCTTACGTGGCGACTTGGACGCATATCCACCTTTTATGTGGAAATGATAGTCTAGACTGGATAAATTATATAGGCGACTATAAATGTGTGGTGAGCCTTAATTAGATAATGAAACAGTGTAATACAATGGTAATTAGGATGGATGTGGTAGTGTGTATGTATTAGTGACGTATGATATTAATACAGAAAGTACGGCTGGTAGACGTCGATTGCGCCAGGTGGCTAAAGTATGCCTTGATTACGGGCAACGAGTTCAAAATTCGGTCTTTGAATGTAGTGTAGATGAGGGGCAATTTTGCTTATTAAAGCATAAATTGGAAAAAATCATTGATGCAGACATTGATAATTTGCGTTTTTATCGTTTAGGCAAAAATTATAAAAGTAGCATTGAAACTATGGGGAAAGATCCTTCTTATGATGTAGAAGGGCCAATGATTATTTAAGCTAGAGATAGATTTATAGTTGTTTGTGTTAGAGTGCGAATAGTAAGTTGTTTATAAAAGTAAATTCAGTTCGCACTCTTTTTCTTTTATGTTGATAATATATTATAATGGATGAGAGTTTATTAACAATTAGTATTAATAATTTGATTTAGATATAGTGGATATGTGTTTTTTAGTTACTATATGTAGCAGTCTTATACATGTGTGTAAGTGGATTGAAGTAGATAGGGCAACAGTGGTGGTCTGACGCACTTTGTGTCTTATACATGTGTGTAAGTGGATTGAAGTATGGTCAGCCGATTGAAACTGATGAAATATTAAGGTCTTATACATGTGTGTAAGTGGATTGAAGTATCAACACTTCGTTTTTCAGGGCCATTTACGGAGTGTCTTATACATGTGTGTAAGTGGATTGAAGTGGTAGCGGTAGCAGTGGGAACTGTTACCGCCTAAGTCTTATACATGTGTGTAAGTGGATTGAAGTCAGATACAGCCGATTTTCGCAAGGTGGTGACGGGTGTCTTATACATGTGTGTAAGTGGATTGAAGTTGGTGCTTGCCTCTTGGTAAGCCACCCATAACACACGTCTTATACATGTGTGTAAGTGGATTGAAGTAACTCGTCACACTCGTTAATTGTCCGCTCAACAGGGTCTTATACATGTGTGTAAGTGGATTGAAGTCATGGGGTTGGTTGCCCCATTATGTCGATTACATGTCTTATACATGTGTGTAAGTGGATTGAAGTTTTTCAGGAAATCAACGAACAAATCGTAGCAGGAGTCTTATACATGTGTGTAAGTGGATTGAAGTGTGTAGTTGTATCAGTTTTAGAATTAGTTGGCACCTGTCTTATACATGTGTGTAAGTGGATTGAAGTCCCAGCTACAACCTTGCCGTTTTGCGTTACAGAAACGTCTTATACATGTGTGTAAGTGGATTGAAGTTCGACTAGCTTGCCGCCGTAGGTCTCGAGCTCCATGTCTTATACATGTGTGTAAGTGGATTGAAGTAACCGCTTTACCGGCTTTTTTGATAGTAAACTTTTGTCTTATACATGTGTGTAAGTGGATTGAAGTCAGCTCCATATTTACAGCTCTCACATGCCAATTGTGTCTTATACATGTGTGTAAGTGGATTGAAGTATCTAAACTTTTTCCAGCTTCAAAATCCATTAAAGGTCTTATACATGTGTGTAAGTGGATTGAAGTGCTAACACGAGAAATAAAATTACATTTACAATACGTCTTATACATGTGTGTAAGTGGATTGAAGTCTCGATTTTAGCCTTTCTCTTTTCGGCTTCGGTCGTCTTATACATGTGTGTAAGTGGATTGAAGTGAGATCCAATTTATTTACTCCGTAACAATGTCGAGGTCTTATACATGTGTGTAAGTGGATTGAAGTTTGCGTGTACGGCGTTTTTTAGGCGTTTCTTCGGTGTCTTATACATGTGTGTAAGTGGATTGAAGTTTCTGGTTCTGCGTTTTCGATTAATTGCTGTACTGGTCTTATACATGTGTGTAAGTGGATTGAAGTAGTCTCCAGGCCCAGTAGAATATATTGCTGGTTTGTCTTATACATGTGTGTAAGTGGATTGAAGTCTCGGCTGTATCAGCCTCATCTACGAGCCAATCAAGTCTTATACATGTGTGTAAGTGGATTGAAGTATTAATCCTTGTAGCATACTAGATGGAACCATACGTCTTATACATGTGTGTAAGTGGATTGAAGTATCCATTCACGAATTTTTGTAGATTCGCTATTATGGTCTTATACATGTGTGTAAGTGGATTGAAGTTGGTACTGGAGTTTGTAACTCATCATTTAGATTATGTCTTATACATGTGTGTAAGTGGATTGAAGTCAAATTTTGGAAAGATACCGAAACAGTAACTTATGTCTTATACATGTGTGTAAGTGGATTGAAGTCTCGGCTGTATCAGCCTCATCTACGAGCCAATCAAGTCTTATACATGTGTGTAAGTGGATTGAAGTTTTATTTTTATTCATTGATTAACTCCTCAAAAAAGTCTTATACATGTGTGTAAGTGGATTGAAGTTCAAGCAATAATATTCCCCGCCTTGGTAAAGGGCGGTCTTATACATGTGTGTAAGTGGGTTGAAGTGTGGTCCCTGTCTGTTCGCTGAAATGGTCTTGTGCATGTGTGAAAAAGTGGTAATTTTAACATATGATGAGATAGTATGATTTGTCTTATTTGAATTACTTGATTGGTGGTAGTGCGAATAATAAGTTAAATGTGATTTATAAATAGTTTCGCACTAAAATTTTAATGTATTCTATAACTTTAGTGTAAGAATGAATTATTAGTAGTAAGTATTATTTATGATATATTCTAGTAGTGCTATATAGATAGTCTTTACTACTATATGTAGCAGTCTTGTGCTTATGAGCGCAAAGCGGATTGAAGTTCTTTATCCAAGGTATAAATGCAACAGCAACTGGGTCTTGTGCTTATGAGCGCAAAGCGGATTGAAGTCAAGCTCGATTAGGCGCACGCGCCCTAAAAGAGGGTCTTGTGCTTATGAGCGCAAAGCGGATTGAAGTTTGATGGCTTTAATTTGTAATGCTCGTAAACCTTGTCTTGTGCTTATGAGCGCAAAGCGGATTGAAGTTTTGGCTATATCCAATATTTCTTCAAATGGTAAAGTCTTGTGCTTATGAGCGCAAAGCGGATTGAAGTTTTCATACGACTTAAATCTGCATAAGAACCAACCAGTCTTGTGCTTATGAGCGCAAAGCGGATTGAAGTGACCTAAATCTTTTTTTAGTGAAGCAACATATTCAGTCTTGTGCTTATGAGCGCAAAGCGGATTGAAGTTTATAAACACATCCAAGTCCGTTACCTCGTCTCATGTCTTATGCTTATGAGCGCAAAGCGGATTGAAGTTACAGCGCCTCTCGGAGCGCTCTTTTAGAGTACGTCTTATGCTTATGAGCGCAAAGCGGATTGAAGTAGAAAAATGAAGCCTATTATTTGCTCGATGAACGTCTTGTACTTATGAGTGCAAAGCGGGTTGAAGTATGATACCGAAGGTGAATTAAATAATGATTGAAAGTCTTATGTTTATGATTGCCGTTTTTAAATCAACAATTATCTTTCTATATCATAATTAACTTATAGTTTTATTTTTATAAGTACAAGCTTGTCTGAAATACACCTCAAATATACTTAAAACAAAAAAGACTTACCTTGTTATTACTATCTTAGTTTATGTTAGTAATTTTAAGGTAAGTCTTTATTTTGATTTTTATTTTTATTTTATTCCTATTTAAACCTCATTATTTAAGTACAGTTCCTGCTATTTTTACAATATGACCATTAGTATGGATATTACTATTAGTAGGATCTTCATTTGTTAAGGTAGTTACATTTGAATCTTCTGTTGCATTCCAAATGGAATCTTTACTTAGTGTTAAGGTAATTGCCTGCGCTTGGTTATCAGGGTTAATAGAACCTGTTAAAATGGAGCCATTGGTGAGTGACAGATTAATAGTGCTAATAGAATCGGCTATGATTTGCCCGGTTAATTGCTGATTTTTAGCAGTAAATGTTAAATGTCCGCCATTTTCGCCTTTTGTACCCCAGCGGTTGGCGGCCGCTTTGATTAAGACATTTGTATTTGGCATAATGATTTCATTATTTTCTAAGGTTGCTGTCGCTTGGGTATTATTCACATGAATAAAAGCACCATCTGCGTAAGTTGTCAGTTTGGAGTTGCTTGCATCAAGTTGAGCAATACCGCTTTTCGCATCGCCTGAAAAACTTTGGTAGAGCATAAAGCCATTATCCACATGGCCCGTGAGATTTGAATTTACAATGGTTATACTATTTTTTCCTTCAATGACGCCAATTTCGCTATCAGTGGCTTCACCAACGCCATTTTGTAAAGTAATATTACCGGTAGAATAAATGAGTGGACTGCCTTGGCCGCTAGTATGAAGGGTTGCTTCTGAAACATTGATAGTACCTTCACCATGATCAGTAGCTAGAGAGGCACTATGGGCCCCTTCTGTAGTGATTGTTACCTGCTTACCAATGACAACACCGTTATAGGTTGCATCAAGGCCACGTGAGGAGTCTTGTTTTGTGTGAATGGAAATATTATTAGCTTCAATATTTGCGTTTTTACCACTAGCAAAAACGGCATTAGCACCATTAGCATCTGTATTGATAGTAGTGCCATTTAGATAAATGGTACTACTAGGTGTAGCTAATATAGCTGCATTTTGTCCGTAAAAGTTACTATTGTCTTCACTCGTTGTGTTGCCAGTTTTGGATATCTTTATATTAGTTACATTGGCAATGCCAGTTTTCTTGGCCATAATTACATTTTCATCAGATTGAGTATTAGTTAGCTCTTTATTCAATGTTTCGGTTCGAGCATTAACTATTTTAGAGGCACCATAATCATAGGCAGGGATTTCTGAAATGCTATGGTCACCAATTGGCGGTAACATAGTAGCATTGGGCATAGGTGGGAGGGGAGGAATTTTGTTAAAATCTATTGCTGAAGCTGTATTAGCTAACACAGGATTCATAGCTAGGATTGTTAACATTGTGGACGTTAATAAAAGTTTTCGTGCAATGTTAGTTTTATTATGTGTATGTATTGTATTTTTATAAACGGTTGGTTTCATAATGCGCCTCTTTACTATAATAAAATAAAGTAGTATTGGTTAAATAGTTGCTTAATAAGCTATATAGTAAGTATATATAAAGCGCATAAATATAATATGAACTGGTGTATAAAATAGGTTGTGAGGCAAAATATATAATAAAAAAGTGGCAGAAATATATAAAGTAGAAAAGCAAAGGGAATATATAACAGAGAGAGTATATAACAAAGATAACAGTTGTAATGATTTATATTACATATTATAATGGTATCATGAGAAGATAGGTAAGTTATAGCGTTGAATAGTAGATTGAAAAGAGGTTTTTATTATGATGGAGGAAAAAGAAACAGTACACTTACATCAAAGAAATATAGCAAATACGGTGATGGTTTCAGAGGAAGCCATTTCGGAGAGAGCAGTTTCAAAATCAGCAACTTCAGAGAATATCAGAGTTAAATCAAGTATGCCTGTTTTATTTATAGGACATGGTTCCCCCATGAATCTAATAGAAGACAATCCTTGGACTAAAGAATGGGAGAAAATAGTAGCGAATATACCTAAGCCAAAGGCTATTTTGATGATTTCGGCTCATTGGTATACAGCAGGTAGTTTTGTACAAGGGGATGCTGAGCCTGCTATGATTTATGATATGTATGGATTTCCCGAACCCATTTATGAGCTACAATATCCAGCACATACATCTAAATCGTTGATTGAGTGGATACAAACTGTATTAGGTAGTGAAGTGTCAGTAAAAATGAATCGTGGTTATGACCACGGGGCTTATGCACCCTTATTAAAAATGTTTCCAGAAGCAGATATTCCTGTAGTTCAATTGTCTGTCGATTACCAGAAGGATGCTCGTCAGTGGTTTGCTTTAGGGCAAAAGTTATCTGCATTACGTGAGCAAGGTGTGCTTATTATAGGCAGTGGTGATATTGTTCATAATTTACGAATCATTAATCCCAATATGGGGAATAGTGCCTTGCTACAGGCTGAACAGTTTGAAGAAACTTTATTGCGTAAATTAGATCCTACAATGGATAATGATTTAGAAGGTGCTTTACATTGGGAAATGTTGCCTGGTGCTCGGGTTGCAGCAGAGATGCCGGATCATTTAGCGCCATTATATTATTGCTTAGGCGCTGTATTGGGTGAAGGCACAGTTAATCAGTTAACATTACAACCTGTTACTATTACTACTCATGATTATGTATGGGGGAGTTTGAGTATGACTAGTTTAGTTTGGGATTGATAGAGCATATATAAAATAGCCGCCATTCTAATTATGGAATGACGGCCATTTTATTTTCTATTTTATATATACTAGTTTGAGTGAGCTTGTGTTAATGAGTCAGTGCTTGTCGGTTTAAGCTTTGAAGGGCATTAACAATTGGTACTTCCGCTGCCGATAAGATGATAATCATTAGGAAATCAGCGGGAATATCAAAGGCAATTGCAACATGAAAGATATCACTTAGCGGCACGGCTTGATTCAAATATAAGGATAATATGGCAATTTTATACGATAAGCCAAAGAGATAAGTAATGAAAATCCCTAGACAGTTAAGTCCAAAATAGCTTTTGCGACTGTGAAGGTGGTAGTGATGCTTCATATAGGATAGAATCCCTGCTGTAAAAATAAAACCAATTAAATAGCCAAAGCTAGGACGGACAATATAGCCAAGACCGCCACCACCAGCGAAAATAGGAATTCCAATAAGCCCCATAAGCACATAAGTAGCTACAGCACCCCAAGCGTAGCGTGGTGGTAAAATGACCGCAGCTAATAATACAAAGGTAAATTGTAACGTGTAATAATCAAAGTAAGGTAATGGAATTTGAATGCGTGCTCCAATTGTTAATAATGCGATGATGAGTGCCGCACGAAATAACAAACGTGTTTTCATAAAAAAGACCTCCTCTTTCTATACCTAATTTTAAGTATACAAGGGGAGGTTCTTTTTATCAACCTATTATTTTTATTGGGTTTACAATTATAGTGTTGCTAAATAGCTATGTTTAATGTTTACAAGCTGCATTTTTTAATAAACTTAGTTCTTATATACCGATTACTAATGCATGAATGTTTAATATTCCCATATTCAATGAATTTGAACTACATAATGGTTGCCATAATTGCTTTTTGCATATGTAAACGATTTTCGGCTTCGTCAAAAATAACTTGAGCTTGCGCTTCAAATACGTCATTTGTAATTTCTTCTTCACGATGAGCTGGAAGGCAATGCATAACTATGGCATCCGGTTGGGCTACATTAAGAAGATCTTGGTTGACTTGGAAGCCTTTGAAAATATTGAGTCTTGCTTCATATTCTGCCTCTTGTCCCATACTAGCATATACATCTGTGTAGAAAATGTCAGAATTTTTAGCGGCAATTAGGGGATCATTAAGAATTTCGATGGTACCACCAGTTGCTTTGGCATCAGCGGTAGCTAGTTTAATAATTTCTTTATTAGGTTCATAGCCTTTTGGGCCAGCAAAGGTAAAATGCATACCGAGTTTAGCACAGGCAAACATTAAGGAGTGAGCCATATTATTGCCATCCCCAATGAAGGTTAATTTCTTGCCTGCTAAGTTTTTACCCTTATACTCTACGGCTGTCATCATGTCAGCCATAGCTTGGCAGGGATGAAGCAGGTCTGTTAATGCATTGATAACGGGCACATCCGCATATTTGGCAAGTTCCAAGACTGTATCGTGGGCGAATGTGCGAATCATAATGCCATCTACATAGCGAGATAATACACGGGCTGTATCTTTTATAGGTTCACCACGACCCATTTGCAAATCTCGGCTCGATAGGAATAAGCCTTGTCCCCCTAGCTGATAGATGCCTGTTTCAAAAGAGACACGAGTACGTGTAGATGATTTTTCAAAAATCATTCCTAAGGTTTTTCCTTGTAAGTAGGGATGAGGTATGCCTGCTTTTTGTTTTTCTTTTAGGTCTGTTGCTAGTTCTAATAATTGCCATACTTCTTCAGTTGAAAGGTCATGGATAGAAATAAAATCGTCGCCCTGTTTCATAAGTTGCTCCTTTGTTCGTATGCTCGTATGCTTGTATGAATGTATATAAATAGTTTAGTCTATATGCGTTGGTAATACGTCATTTAAGACGGTAATGAGTTGATCTACATGTTCTTTAGTAATTGTTAAAGGCGGGACAAAACGTAGGACTGTATTAGCGGTGCAGTTAATAATAAGACCTTTTTGTAGGCAGTGATTCACAATATCACGACCTGGTTTAGTAAGCTCTACACCAACCATAAGGCCCTTGCCACGGACATCCGTAATTAAAGTTGGATACTGTGTTTTTAAGTGGCTTAATTGCTCTAATAGATACTTGCCTACTGTTGTGGCGTTAGCCATAAGCTGTTCTGTTTCGATGGCGGTTAAAACAGCATTAGCGGCGGCACAGGCTAGGGGATTGCCACCAAAGGTGGAACCATGGTCACCAGCTTTGAAGGTATGAGCTAGTTTATTTGTACTCAAAAAGGCTCCAATGGGCACACCGCCAGCGAGTCCTTTAGCTAAGGTTACGATGTCTGGTTGAATACCAAATTGTTGGTAAGCAAAGAAGGTGCCTGTACGGCCCATGCCAGCTTGAATTTCATCAATAATAAGAAGCACATCATATTTTTCACACAGTGTTTTTACTTCTTTAAGATAATTGGCAGATGGAATATGAACGCCTCCTTCGCCTTGGATTGCTTCTAATAAAATGGCACAAGTTTTATCGGTAACTTTGGCTGTTAATGCGTTAATATCTCCGTAGGGTACATAGTCGAAGCCTGCTGGCAAGGGGCCAAAGCCCTGATGATATTTTTCTTGGCCTGTAGCCGTTAAGGTGGCGATGGTGCGTCCGTGGAAGCTGTGAAGGGCTGAAATGATTTGGATTTTTTCAGGATCCTTAGCTGTTGCATATTTACGGGCTAGTTTAATAGCGCCCTCGTTAGCTTCGGCCCCTGAATTGGCAAAAAAGACTTTATCCATGCCGCTTAAGGCTTTTAATTTGGCAGCGGCTTGAGCTTGTACTTCTGTGTAATAGAGATTAGAGCAATGGATCATTTTACTGGCTTGCTCTGCAATGGCTTTTACTAATGGTGGATAATTATGGCCTACTATATTAACAGCAATCCCGGCTAAATAGTCTAAATATTGTTTCCCATTCGTGTCATAGAGGTAAGGCCCTTCGCCATGGTCAAGAACGATATCATACCGTGCAAAGACTGGGAAATAATCTTGTTTATCGTGATTTATAATGTCGGTTGTATTCATGGGGCTCCTCCTTAAATAATTTCTGTGCCAATCCCTTTATTTGTAAATAATTCAAGCAATAATGCATGTGGCTCACGCCCGTCGATAATGCTGACGCGTTTGGTACCGCATTGTAGGGCATGTAAGACGGCTTCCACTTTAGGAATCATACCACCTTGGATTGTGCCGTTTTCGATTAGAGCAACAGCTTCTGCTTGGGGAATGCTAGAGAGGAAAGATTTTGGATCATCTAAGGATGTATAAATACCTTTGGTGTTAGTAAGCATGAGGAGTTTTTCAGCTCCCAAAGCGCCTGCTACTTCGGCGGCTACATAGTCAGCATTGATATTATAGGTAGTTTCGCCTTTGCCGGCTCCTATTGGTGAAATGACAGGTACATAGCCATTGTCTAATAAATCGTTAATTAATTGTGTATTGACCGCAGTAACTTCACCTACAAAGCCAATATCTATGTGATTTGTTTCACCATTGGCTTCATGCACTTCGGCCAGTTTTTTATGGGCTTTTAGCAAATTGGCATCTTTGCCAGTTAAACCGATAGCAGGAATGCCCAAACTATTGAGGCGACTAACAATTTCTGCATTAATTTTGCCACCTAGTACCATTTGCGCAATTG
Source organism: Veillonella intestinalis (assembly GCF_943193155.1). Lineage (GTDB taxonomy): Bacteria > Bacillota > Negativicutes > Veillonellales > Veillonellaceae > Veillonella_A > Veillonella_A intestinalis. Next base: position 121,004 of record NZ_CALPDB010000003.1, read on the forward strand.
TAACAGTTTCAGCATCGGTTACGCGTAGACCGCTAACAAATGAGCTTGTTTTACCAACTTTTTCTAAAAAGTTAGTAATGTCAGGACCGCCGCCATGGACGAGAACGGGGCGAATGCCAATGCATTTCATAAGGGCAATGTCTTGCATGACTTTATTTTTTAGTTCTTCGCTAATCATTGCATTGCCACCATATTTGATGACCATAGTTTTGCCGGTAAATTTTTGAATATATGGCAAAGCTTCGATAAGGATGGAAGCTTTGCTGGCAGCACTTAGTGTAGTGTGGATAGCTGCCTCATTAGGGTTGTGAACGGTAGCTACATTAAGGTCGTTAAGTTCGTTAATCATAGGAAGAGCTCCTTTCAATTAAGTTGTGGAAACTACAAAATACTTTATTAGGTATGATATTCGCCGTTGATTTTTACATAGTCATATGTTAAATCACAGGTCCAGACAGTAGCATTAGCTTGCCCTTCATTGAGTTCGACGGTGACGGTAATATCATGTTCACTCATAATGTCTTTTAAGGTTTTTTCATTATATACAGCGCCCATGCCATTTTTGAAAATTGTAATGCCGCCAATTTTTAATACAGTCGTATCTGGATTCATAGGGGCTCCTGCATAGCCGGCGGCACAGATGAGACGACCCCAGTTTGGATCTTCCCCAAAAAATGCTGTTTTCACAAGAGGGGAATTGGCGATGGTCATGCCTACCAATTTAGCACTTTCAAAATCGGTGGCTTCTTCCACATTAATGGTAATGAATTTGCTAGCTCCTTCGCCATCGGCAGCAATTTGTTTGGCTAGAGATACAGTAATTGCCATAAGCGCTTCTTGAAAAAGGTCAAAGTATTCGTTTTCTGTATCAATGAGCGGGTTTTCAGCAGCACCATTTGCTAATATGATAGCCATGTCATTAGTGCTCATATCGCCATCAACGGAAATCATGTTAAAGGATTTGGACACACAAGCATGAAGTGCTTTTTGAAGGAGTTCAGGGGTAATGGCAAGGTCTGTTGTTATGTAACAAAGCATTGTCGCCATATTAGGGCGAATCATGCCTGACCCTTTGGCAATAGCTCCTAAGTGAATCTCTTTATCTGCTACAGTGAAATGTGTACTGGCTGTTTTGGAGTAGGTGTCAGTGGTTAAAATTGCTTTGCCTGCTAGTTCAGTGCCATCAAAGGTCAGGCTATCTACTAATGTAGGGATAGCTTTAGTAATATCATCAATAGGCAATTGTTGGCCAATAATACCAGTAGAACCAACCACTATATCATTAGGTTCGCAATGTAGGGCTTGAGCTGTAGCTTGTGCCATAGTATGAGCGTTAGCTAGCCCTTGTGCTCCAGTGCAAGCATTGGCACAACCCGAATTAGAAATAATAGCATGGGCGGTGCCAGTAGCTACAGTTTCTTTGGAAATATATACTGGAGCCGCTGCTACCTTGTTTTGGGTAAAAGTACCGGCTACGGCTGCTTTTTTAGCTGTATAAATGAGGGCCAAATCATGTTTGCCACTTTTCTTTAAGCCGGCTTGAATACCAATTGCTTGAAAGCCTTTAGCATAAGTAACTCCGTGAGAAATTGTATCTAAAGTAATTGTTTGTTTCATAGGAAGGACCTCCTTGGATAGTTATAATTTATAGGATGTATTGATTTTTAGTTGTATGGATTTTATGGATACATAGGGATTAATTGTAACACTGTAGTTTCTTCATAGCCACAAGCAATGTTTAAGTTTTGGACTGCTTGTCCAGCAGCGCCTTTTACTAAATTATCGATCGCACTAAGGACGATTACTCGTCGGGTTCGTGTGTCTATATGCCAGCCTATGTCAATGAAGTTGGAACCGCGCACATATTTGGTGTTTGGATAAGATCCTTCACCACGTAAGCGGACGAAGGGTTCCTTTCCATAGGCCGTTTTAAAAGCATTGGTAATGTCGCTATTATTTATAGATGGCTGTAATGTGGCATAGGCTGTAGCTAAGATACCTCGACTCATAGGCACTAGATGAGGTGTGAAATTAACCATTATGGGGGTATCATTTAAAAGACTTAAGGCTTGTTCGATTTCTGGCGTATGGCGATGAGTAGCTACACCGTAGGCCTTAAAGGCATCATAAAATTCCGGATAATGGGTATCTTGCTTAGGAGAGCGACCAGCTCCGGAGGTACCTGATTTAGCATCAATGATAATCGTTGTTGTATCGATGAGTTTGGCTTTAACCAAGGGGGCTAGGGCTAATATAGAAGCTGTAGTATAACAACCAGCATTGCCAATAATCTTGGCAGTTTTAATAGCGGAGCGGTTTAATTCAGCTAACCCGTATACACTGTTAGCTTGAGGATGTGTGTGGGGGACATGGTACCAATTTTCGTAAATGCTAGTATCTTTGAAACGATAGTCAGCTCCTAAATCAATGAGTCGGACTGGCGTATTTTCTAAGAATTGACCTACTTTCATAGCATGACCGTGCGGTAGAGCTACAAAGATAAAATCACTGTCTTGGGCAATGGAGGGTAAATCAGCTAGGCTTTCTAAGGTTAACTTGGTAAGGCCAAAGAGATGTGGATATATATCACTTAGGGCTTTGCCTGCATGATTTTCAGAGGTTACATGGGTTAAGGTTACATAGGGATGATGTAATAATAATTTAACTAATTCGGCACCGGCATATCCTGTTGCGCCAATAATACTTACTTTTGTCATATGAATCGCTCCTCTAAATGCATTAATATAAAGTTAAGTGAATATTAGTATTAGTACATATTTAGTGATAGTACATATACCGTAATAGTGCATATACCGTAATACTTTCTTTTAGCTAAGGGTTAATGGCTACTATGGATTAACTTGAAATTCGTTAATTGATAAAGAATTAATATTCTTAGAATTTGCATAAAAATTCTATGGTTGAAATTATACACCTGGTAAGAATAAAAATGCAATATAAAATTATAAAAATACGACCTGATTAGTATATATCTTATGTATATGAAAAATGACATTATGTAATGCCAGGAAAAATAAAGTGTTGGGGGAGAGAAATCCTATTTGTAAAGAATAGAAAATATAAGATTGAATGCATAAAAAAACACCGTTAGTTATAACTAACGGTGTTTTTTTATGTTTTTATAGGTGATATTAATCACAGCAATATTAAATTGGGAACGTATAATAAGCAAAGAGGATAGCTATTGGCATAGTTATGGCTGAGAGGAGTGTTGTAGACATAACTACTTGGGTAGCAAACTCTGGATTATTTTTCATTTCAAAGGCAATTAGAGCTGTGTTAACAGCGGAAGGAACGCTATAGGTAATAATAATAGCTTGGGCTGCAATCGGGTCGACTGGCTGATAAAGGAGGATGTATAATAACATAACTACACAAGCGAGTATAGGTCCCCCAATGAGACGTAGTGCTGTGGTAACCATCACATCTTTTTTGAAGAAATTATAAGGCGTGCGACTCATTTGAACGCCTAAGGTAATCATGGCCATACCAACAAAGGCACTGGCGAATATATTGAGGGGTGACCATAGCACTAAGGTTGTTAAGTCATAAGGTATGAGGCGTGCTAATAAGGCGGCTGGCGCGGCATAAAGGACGGGCATATGGAATACTAGCTTTAAAGCATCATGACGTGTTAGGAGACCAGAGCCAGCTTGATAGAAGCCTAAGGTATTGCAGAAAATAGTTTGAATGATGAAGGTAGCAATAACAGCTACGATACCAGCCTCTAAATAAGGCGTTTGACCATCAACGATATAGGGCATATTGGAAAAAACAAAGGTAGCGATAGCGACCCCGATATTACCGCCATTATTAAACATGGTGGCATTCCGAACAATTTGTGTTTTTTTTCGATCATAGCCGAAGAATTTGGATACGCCTAAGGCCATGAAGCTATTGGAGAATAAAATAATGAAGGCACATACTGAAATGCCAATACTTTCAGCGGTTAAGTGGGCTGTATATAAAGACCTAAATACATAGGCTGGTAGTAATATAAAAAAGTTTAATTTGCTTAGTGAGCGCAAATCAAGTTTGAAGTTTTTATCCAATATAAAGCCAACTAATACTAAGGCTAAAATTGGCACGACACTTGTCCAGAAGATATGCAGAAATAATGACAATAGAATGGCCTCCTTTACATTACTATTACACTATGTTTCATTTATACTATAACGCAATTACAATGTAAAAGACAACCAAAATTGATAATAATAGGCGAATTGAATATTCTTTTTTATAATTTGTAATATTTTCTGTAAAAGAGAGGTGTAAAAACGGGACTATATATTACAATTCCCTAATAAATGGGGTATAATGAATTTACAAATAGTCAATACATTGGCTAAGATGTGTCGTTTAGAGCATAGTCAGAATGGACTAAGTACGGTGTGTAAATACTTAGCGAATTGAAGGAGGCAGTTTACATGAAACGGTACAAAATGTGGCTTATGGTTGCGTTAAGTGCTATGGCGTTGGCGGTGTCTGGATGTGGGGACTCATCAAATGATCAAAAGGCGGCGCAAGCAGTTAAATCGGAATCTATCACTGTATCGGCCGCAGCTAGCTTGCAAGCCGCAGCTAATGAATTAAAAGATAATTTTATTAAATCTCGTCATTTAGATCCAACTCAGATTACCCTTAACTTTGGTGGTTCTGGTACTTTGCGTCAACAAATAGAAAATGGCGCACCTGCCAGCATTTTTATTTCGGCCGATGAAAAAAATATGCACCAATTGCAAGAGAAAAATTTAGTAACTAAAGTAAAACCATTAATAGCTAATTCTTTAGTTTTGATTGTACCAAAAGATAAATCACAACTTACTATTGAACAATTAGCTAGTGTAAACCGTTTGGCATTGGGGACCATAGAGACTGTACCAGCTGGGAAATATGCTAAACAAACATTGACGAAATTAAATCTTTGGAATCAAGTAGAAAATAAAGTGGTGTATGCAAAAGATGTAAAAGCCGTAGCTGCTTATGTAGCTGAAGGCTCTGCTGATGCAGGCTTTGTATATAAAACAGATGCTCTAGATTTGAAGGATCGTGTACAGATTGTTGCTACTGCACCAAGTGATAGCCATGATCCAATTCGCTATCCAATTGCTATTGTGACTAAATATGATAATGAATTGGCTCAGCAATTCTATGAATATTTAACCAGCAATGAAGCACAACAAATTTTACAAAAATATGGGTTTACAAATATAGATAATAGCGCTAAGTAAGAAATAGAAAGGTTGTTGAATATGAGCCCTTTATGGCTATCGTTGGAGGTAGCAAGCATTGCTCTCTGTAACATAGTCATAGGGGGCTTATTGCTTTGTTATATCTTGAAACGCTATAATTTTCCGGGTAAAACATTGATAGACTCTCTAGTGACTTTGCCGTTAGTATTGCCACCAGTGGTAGTGGGCTTTGCTTTATTATTAGTATTTACACCTGGTAATGCTTTGGGTGCTTGGTTAGATACTCATGGCTGGCAGGTTGTGTTTTCAAAAGCTGGCGCTATTTTGGCATCATCCATTATTGGTTTTCCTTTGTTTTATCAAACTGTGCGGGCTGCTTTAGGTTCGATTGATCCGGCAGTAGAGGATATTGCACGCACCTTAGGCGCTTCTGAATGGCGAATTTTTTTCACTATTTCCATTCCTTTAGCTTGGAAAGGGATTCTAACAGGTAGTATTTTGGCCTTTAGTCGCGCTCTTGGTGAATTTGGTGCTACAATTTTAATCGCCGGTAATATTCCAGGCGTTACTAGGACTATGCCGTTGGCTATTTACTCTTTAGTAGAATTTGGTGATTATACAGGGGCTTTTGAATTGGTGATTTATATTTGTGCCCTTACATTAGGACTTCTTTGGACGGTCCATTTTATTACTAAGGGCTCATTGTTTCAGTATCAAAAAGAACGCTAGGAGGTATGGGCATGATATGTTTTGATATTGCCATACAAAGACCTACCATTTTAGTGCAAGGGTCAGGTACTCTTAGTGTTGGTATTACAACATTAACAGGGGCCTCTGGTAATGGTAAATCGACGTTAATTAAAAGTTTAGCTGGTTTAATCAAGCCTCGTGAGGGCTTTATTAAACAAGATCAGACCTTTTGGTTTCATAAAGAAAAGAATATTTTTGTAAAGCCACAAGAACGCTATGTAGGGTATATGCCACAGGGGAATGTAATATTCCCACATATGAGTGTCTTACATAATATTACCTATAGTAAGCGTGGCGATGATGCCTTATTAGCGCGCATTATGGAACGTCTTCAATTAGAACGATATAGGGAAAGCAAAGCGGGTAATTTATCTGGCGGTGAGCAACAGCGAGTGGCATTAGGGCGTGCTTTATATGCTAAGCCTTGTGTGTTGTTATTAGATGAACCATTATCTGCTTTAGATTGGACGTTACGTCATCAAGTGCAAGCTGATATTGCTGATATTATCAAAGAGTGGAATATTCCTTGTTTGTGGGTTACTCATGATGAAGATGAAGCTAAGGCGGTTGGCGACTATCATTGGAGTTTTGAAAAAGGTATATTACAAGGTTAATAATAGGTTAGTATACAAGGTTGATAATGGGTATATTATAAATACTATTAACGGCTTAGGGCTAGGAGCAATTAGAGATAGGCTCCTAGCCCTTTTTGTGTGCAGGACATACAATTAATTAAAAACAAAAACGAGAAAAAGACCCCGAAGGGCCTTTTTCTCGTACTTTTATGGAAACCACTTGGTTTCGTATCATATAAGACGCCACTTGGCGTTAGTACCAATTGAACTTTCAAATATATAATATAAGGAAATTCTTATTTCCTACTGTAACAGGGACTATTGTTAAATCAATGACAGAAACACTTGTATAGATTTAAATTAGCACTTGCTTGATATTCTGAATAGCTCACTTGAGTACCATGCTTATTGCACAGTTTGATTTAAATTATAAAGTTGTTTCAATGTGTTGGGAGAAGAATGCTTGTGGGTGAGCACATACTGGGCAAAGCTGAGGAGCTTCAGTACCTACATGAATGTAACCGCAGTTTGCACAAATCCATGCTACTGGTTGTTCACGTTTGAATACGCGACCACCGTTTACAAATTCTACTAAGTCAAGATAACGTTCTTCATGACGAGCTTCGATTTTACCAACTTGTTCGAATAAGTAAGCAATTTTAGTGAAGCCTTCTTCTTTTGCTACTTTAGCAAATTCTGGGTACATTTCAGTGTGTTCGTAGTTTTCACCAGCAGCTGCATCTTTTAAGTTTACAACTACGTCAGCATTTACATCGCCACCGTGTAATAATTTGAACCATACTTTAGCATGTGCGCTTTCGTTTAAAGCAGTTTCTTCAAAATAATCAGCGATTTTGTTTAAACCAGCTTTACGAGCTGCAGAAGCGTAGTAAGTATATTTACGGTTAGCTTGGGATTCGCCAGCAAAAGCGGCTTGTAAATTCTGTTCTGTTTTTGTACCTTTTAATTCAGACATGTTAATCTCTCCTTCTTTATTGTAGTAACTTTACTACAATCATAATGTACTTACAAAATGAAGTAAAAAATTAATAATAGCTTAGAAATACACTTTATAATGTTTACAACAATTCAAACTAATGAATAATCATTGTTGATTACATTATAGACTATGAAATTGAGAAAATCAAGCCCTGAATTCTAAAAAAATCAAAATTTGTCTATTTGATAATATTTATCAATGCTTGTGTTTGCTGGCTTTTTGGATTCTCGGTGACTTAAAATGGGCTAAATGCCTCAAAATATGTAAATGAGAATGGATATCGTTGTAAATTCAAAGTTATTGAGAATTACCTATAAAATAGTAGGAATTAGAGTGGATAGATACCATGCATGGTATAGCTCACAAGTTTTCCTACTAATTGTAGTAGCCCTTACTAGTGAGTGAGGTAAAATTTGCTAAATTGTAGAATATTAAGAAAAAAGTACGCATAACCTAGTACTTCGTTATATAATATAAAGTATAAAGAAATTAAAAAGAATTATATAATTAATAATGTATTTAGTGGAATTAAGGAGGCGTTTATGGCATTTGTACGATATTATGTTGGCGATGTGGTTAAAATGAAAAAATCGCATCCTTGTGGCAGCGATGAATGGGAAGTTCGGCGCATTGGTACCGATTTTACAATAGTTTGTTGTGGCTGTGGCCATCAAGTAATGATTGCCCGCCCGAAATTTGAAAAGGCTGTTAAAAAGATTATACGTCGCGTAGAGCCTGAGCAAAGTAATGATACCTCTTTGTCAGTAGAAGTAGATGAAAAAGAGGCAAAACATTTAGGTGGTGAGTCAGTTGGTTAAATTGACAACCTATGCAGTTAAGGGTGGTTGTGCTTGTAAATTAGGCCCTCATATTTTACAAAATGTATTAAAAGATGTGCCCTTTCCAACTAACGAGGCAGTACTTGTTAATATGCAAGGGGCTGATGATGCAGGGGTGTATCAAATTAGTGATGATTTAGGGTTAGTGCAAACTGTTGATTTTTTTACGCCCATAGTAGATGATCCATATTTATTTGGTCAAATTGCAGCAGCGAATAGCTTAAGTGATGTTTACGCTATGGGTGGGACACCATTGACAGCGATGAATTTGGTGGGCTTTCCTGTTCCGCTAGTGGAACAGGGCGCACTTACGGCCGTGTTACAAGGGGCTATGAGTGTGTTAAAAGAAGCGAATGTTGTAGTAGTGGGTGGTCATAGTATAGAAAATGATACGCCTATTTTTGGCTTGTCTGTAACAGGGCGAGTTAATCCACAGCAGATATGGCGCAATCAAGGGGCTCAAGTGGGGGATGTCTTGATTCTCACTAAACCTCTGGGAACAGGCATTATGAGTACAGCGTTGAAAGGTGATTTGTTTCAAGCTGGTACTGAAGAAGCTATCGAAAGCATGCGTACCTTAAATAAATTAGCTTGTGAAACGGCACAAAATTTCGCAATTCATGCTTGTACCGATATTACAGGTTTTAGTTTACTTGGCCATGGTAGTGAAATGGCTATGAGTAGTGATGTGTCCTTATCTATTCAAACGGAAGCATTACCTTTGTTTTCAGGTGTAACAGAAGCGGCTGAAATGGGCCTTGTGCCAGCGGCTACTTATGGTAATCGTAAGGCGATTACCTCTGTGACAGGGCTTGAGTCATTGGATACTGTATGGAGTGATATTTGTTATGACCCTCAGACTTCAGGCGGTTTATTATTGTCTGTACCAGCTGATGAAGCAGAGGAATTATTAAACGCTTTGAAACAGGTAGGTCTTACACAAGCTCGAAATATCGGGCAAGTAGTGAAGAAAGGAGAGTATGCGGTTTATGTCAAATGAGGATATGAATGTAACGATTAATACTAATTTAGTAGGGGCTGGTAATATTGTAGTGGACGTACGTGGTTCGCTTTGTCCCACCCCTGTAATTGAAACTAAGAAAGCCATGGAAGGACAGCCTAAGGCAGTATTTACTACGATTGTAGATAATGAGGTGAGTCGAGATAATGTGGCGAAATTTGGGCAATCCCGTCATTGCAAAGTGACTATTGTGGAAGATGGCAAGGATTTTTATATTACTTTAACCCCGGAAACGGCTATAGATACGACTGCCGTTGGTGAGGGCGTAACCTTAGTAGAAACACCAGCGACAATGGCTATGTTAGATACACCGGAACGAGCAGGTGGCAAAGTGTTGTTGGTGACAAAAGATTATTTAGGGGAAGGGAATCAAGAGTTGGGGCGCACTTTAATGAAAACGTTTTGGTTTTGTTTAACTGAAGCAGATGTAAAGCCGGCAAAGGTATTCTTTATTAATAGTGGCGTGAAAATGGTAACTGAAGGATCCGAACATATAGAAAATCTTCAGAAATTAGCGGATGCTGGCGTGGAAATTGCGGCTTGCGGTATTTGTTTAGATTTTTATGGCATGAAAGAAAAGGTAGCCGTAGGCTCTATTACCAATTTGTATGCAATTACTGATGCGATGATGACGGAATCCATGGTGATATTATAAACATGTAGAATAGGCTGTATGAGGAAACTGGGTATGGAAATTTTAATAGTTTTTACTAATTATTATTTTGCCACGAAGGCTGAAAAAGCATTAAAAGCAGCGGAGATTAAGTTGCAACTGATTCCAACCCCAGCTGTACTACACCATGCTTGTGGCCTTTGCATTTTATGTTCCAAATGTGATTTAGAGGCGGTTCTGCTTATTTTAAAAGAATCTCGTATAACCCATTCAGGTGTGTATGAGTATGATCGAGCGGCTAAAAAGTGTACTAAACTCACAAGCATAGATTATTGTGAAAAAGCTCATGATGGATATACGGAAGGTGAGTATTATGAATGAGACAATTAAAGAGCTAATCGGGGCTGCAGATATAGCTATTAAGGAAGAGCGTTTTGATGATTTATTAGAGTTTTATACCGATGATGCTGTGTTAGTGGTGAAACCAGGGTTAGAAGTAAAAGGTAAGGATAAGATTAAAGAAGCATTTATAAAAATTGCTGCTTATTTTAAGAATAGTATCGTACCGACACAAGGAAAAATGCAGATGATAGAAGCAGGAGATACAGTTCTTGTTTTATCACAAACCTTATTAGAGGCTACGAATAAAGAAGAGTCAGAATATAGTATGGAACGAAGAGCAACCTATGTATATAGAAAGGTTAATGGACAATGGTTATGTGCTATAGATAATTCATACGGCACCTCTTTGCTCGATTAACCTTGCATCATTACAGTCATGATATAAGTTAAATGCTTTATATATAAATATACAAAAAGTCTACGCACACAATCTATGGAGCGTAGACTTTTTTATTACTATAGTTATTTAGAAGTTAAATTTTAGTAGTGAGTAGTAAACTATGAAACTTGGCACAGCCTAATTATTCATCTACACTAAATTTATTAGGTGATGAAGAATGACTCACTTTATGATTGGCTTTAGTCGTGGCTTGTGAGGACGAAGTTTCTGTCGTTGTTTCAGATTCTATTTCTGTATTTGGGGAATCTATAGATTCGGTGTTGCCACTGGTTAAGTGTAAGTTAGCATAATAGGCTTTGTCTGCCTCACGATTAGAAATTAGGCCTTGTTGCGTCATGAGTGTTAAAACTGTTCGTTGGCGCTCTTTGGCCGCTTTATAATTTTTAACTGGGTTGTAATAGGAGGGAGCTTGTGGTAGACCCGCTAATAAGGCCGATTGACCAAGGGTTAACTTTTCAGGGGGAGTATCAAAATAGCCTGTACTTGCTTGATAAATACCATAATAATCATTACCGTAATAGATTGTATTTAAATACATTGCTAAGATTTCATCTTTACTATAGTAGTATTCCATTAAGTAGGCCAATATGACTTCCTCTACCTTGCGAGACATAATCCGTTTAGAAGATAAAAATAAATTTTTAACTAATTGTTGTGTAATGGTGCTACCGCCTTCGACGGTTCGTCCAGCTGTCAAATTAGTGTAAAAAGCACGTCCAATACCAAATACATCAATGGCGCCATGCTCATAAAAACGCTTATCTTCCGTGGCGACTAGTGCTTCTTTCAGATGCGTGCTTATATGGTCTCCTTTTACTTGCTGATTGGGGGGCACGCGATTATTTAACGCCGTTTCAACGGCGTCGGTGAAATGAAATAAACGACTAATACGCTCTGTACGACTTAATTGGTCTTCTGTAGACTCTAGCGATTCTTCTCGTTGCGTATGGGGACTTCGTGGTGTACCTGTCTCTTCTGGTGTATAACCAGCGAACCAGTATAGTCCAAGTCCTAATAGAACAAGTGTTATTAATAGTTTAAATAGAAGTTTCATGGCTCTATCATACCATATGTTAGAAAATAAGCTAGTCCTTTTTATGCATAGTTAATATATGGTGATGAAGTTAGTTTGACTATGAAAAAAGGTTATTTCTTTATTCCGATAGATGAAATAAATAGTAAATTATAGTAAAATGGAATAAAATAAATTAATACTATAATGGTATTAATAGTATGGTCGATTATTACCATGGAATTCATATATATTGAGTATCGTGTATTGAGAAGGAGGTCTCTATGAAAGGTCGCATTGTTAGTGTTTCTTATTGGCCCGCACCTTTGCGCTATTATGAAGCAGTGGCAACGGATCGTAGTGCTTATGATGAAGTAATAGGGGCTATGGAAGAGGCTGCGCAGGCAATTAAGGCCAGTAAGCCACAAACTATATTAATATTGAGTCGCTATCAACATACATTAAACGATGCTCTAGGGTTTAGTCCGCAAGCGCGTTTGCGAGGTGCTATTCCTTTAGCTAATGGGACTACATTTACGGTGGGGCTTGAAACAGACCGCGTGTTCAATCAGGCGTTGCAACAGCAGAGTGAACGCATGGGGATTCCTTTGACTAGTATTTTAGATAGTTTACCCATTATTTCTACAGATGATTATTTATTACATCATACGGCGACAATTCCTTTGCATGTTTTGACTGAACAAGGCTTAGGCAATAAGCAAATTGTAAGGCTTACGATGGGACGACTTAGCTATGAGGAATTATATACCTTTGGCAAAGTTGTACAGCTGGCGGCCGAGTCATCGGGACGTCGTGTGGCGGTTATCGGGAGTGCCAACTTACTACCTAATCATTGGGTGAATGGGATAGATAAAAACTTAGATACGAATATTACACTTATGCAATCTTTAGGCGATCAACAACCACGACTATTACAAGAGTTAGGTTACCCAATAGGGGAGGATTATTCGTTGCGAACGGCTGCTTTTGTATTGGGCGCAGTGAGTGGTTTAAAAGGGTCTGTAGAAACACATCATTTTTCATCTGTTAATGGTGAAACCTATGGTTTAGTACAATATAAACTGAAATAAAATAAAATTTCTGTATATTTTTGCAAAAATACTTGAATTAATATTCGTAACTATGTATAATGTTACACATGAAATACAGAAATCTATTCTTAAAAAAGTAAGTTGAGGTGTTTATAATGAGTGATATTAAAAAAGTAGTGTTAGCTTATTCAGGTGGTCTTGATACATCTGTTATTATTCCTTGGTTAAAAGAAAACTATGGCTGTGAAGTTATTGCTGTTTGCTGTAATTTAGGTCAGCCTGAAGATTATGCAGCGGTTGAAAAGAAAGCGATTAAATCGGGTGCATCTAAAGCGTATATTTTAGATGTGCAAGAAGAATTTGTTGCTGATTATATTTGGCCAACTGTTAAAGCAGGCGCTGTATATGAAGGTAAATATTTATTAGGCACTTCTTTTGCTCGTCCTTTAATTGCTAAAAAATTAGTAGAAGTAGCTAAGCAAGAAGGCGCTGATGCAATTGCACATGGGGCTACTGGTAAAGGGAATGACCAAGTTCGTTTTGAATTGACGATTAAAGCGTTAGCACCTAATACTAAAATTATTGCACCATGGCGTGAATGGGATTTAAAATCTCGGGAAGACTGCATGGAATTCGCTGCTAAACATGACATTCCGGTAGTTGTAACTAAATCGCATCCATATAGCATGGATCAGAATGTATGGCATTTATCTCATGAAGGCGGGGATTTAGAAGATCCAGCTAATGCACCTAAAAATGATGTGCACTTAGTATGTAAATCACCAGAAGAAGCACCTGATACACCAGCTTTAGTGTCAATTGAGTTTAAAGAAGGCGTGCCAGTGGCTGTTAATGGTAAAACAGGTACTCCTCTTGAATTATTACAGGCTTTGAATGAACTAGGGGCTGCCAATGGTGTAGGGATTGTTGATATTGTGGAAAACCGCTTAGTAGGTATGAAATCTCGTGGTGTCTATGAAAATCCAGGCGGTGCTATTATTATGTATGCTCATCGTGAATTGGAATACCTTTGCCTAGATCGGGCTACATATCACTATAAAGAATTAGTGGCTAATAAATATGCAGAGCTTGTATATGATGGGATGTGGTTTGCACCATTGATGGCAGCGCTACAAGCATTTGTAGATGAAACCCAGAAAACTGTAACGGGTACGATTAATTTGAAATTATACAAAGGTAATATTATTAGCGCTGGTGCTACATCACCATATTCCTTATATAATCAGGAATTTGTAACCTTCGAAGAAGATGATGTATACAACCAAGCTGATGCAGAAGGGTTTATTAATCTTTTCGGTTTACCACTTAAAATTAATGCATTGATGAAAGAAAAGGCAGGTAAATAATGGCTAAACTTTGGGGTGGCCGTTTTACAAAGGGAACTGACAAAGCGGTAGAGGACTTTACGTCCTCTATCGCTTTTGACGCCCGTATGTATGCGGAAGATATTGCAGGTAGCAAAGCACATGCGAAAATGCTAGCTAAACAAGGGATTATTTCACAAGCCGATTGTGATGATATTGTAACTGGATTAACGGAAATTCAAGGCCAGATTGAAGCGGGCACTTTAGAGTTTTCAGTAGCGTTAGAAGATATTCATATGAATATTGAAAAGCGTTTAACTGATGCTATTGGTGAGGCCGGTGGTCGTCTTCATACGGGGCGTAGTCGCAATGACCAATGCGCTGTAGATTTACATATGTATGTCCGCAAAACAGTGGTCCATATGGGTGAATTGTTAGTCAATTTACAAAAAGCGTTGCTAGAAGTAGCAGAAAAACATAAAGAGGTAATTATGCCTGGCTATACGCACTTACAACGGGCACAGCCAGTACTATTTAGTCATCATATGATGGCGTACTTTTCTATGTTTCAACGCGATTTCGACCATTTGCCTTTGATTTATAAACATGCTGATGTAATGCCTTTGGGAGCAGGAGCTTTGGCGGGAACGACGTACCCTATTGACCAGACGTATACGCAAGAATTATTAGCATTTAGTAAAATCTATGAAAACAGTATGGATGCTGTTAGTGATCGTGACTATGTGCTTGAATTTTTACATTTTGCATCTACGGTTATGATGCATTTAAGCCGTCTCAGTGAAGAACTTATTATTTGGTCTAGCACGGAATTTGGCTTTATTGAACTTGATGATGCGCATTGCACTGGCTCTAGCATTATGCCACAGAAGAAGAATCCTGATGTGTGTGAATTAGTGCGTGGTAAAACCGGTCGTATTTATGGCCATTTGTTAGGCCTATTAACGACTATGAAAGGCTTGCCACTTACTTATAATAAGGATATGCAAGAAGATAAAGAAGGTATCTTTGATGCTGTTGATACTTTACATTTTGCTTTATCTATTATGGCGGATATGTTGCGGAACATGACTGTAAATGGGGAACGCACTTATTCAGTACTAGCCAATGATTTTTCTAATGCCACTGATATGGCGGATTATTTGGCGAAAAAAGGGGTTCCATTCCGTGAAGCGCATGCAATTGTAGGGGAAGCGGTACAGCATTGCATTCAGAATCATTGTGTATTATTGGATTTGACTGTAGAGGATTTCAAAAAGATATCCCCTGTATTTGAAGCGGATATTCTTGAGGCGATTACTATTGAAGCTTGTGTGGCAGGTCGCAAGAATTATAGCGGCACTGCACCTGAATGTGTAGCGCGTCAACGGCAAGTTGGGGCAGAGCAAGTAGCGGAAGAAGAAGCGCAATTAGCAAAATGGGCTGAGCAACTAGGGAGGGTTTAATATGCATACACCATCTTTGAGTCGTGAAACGGCATTAGAATTGTTAAAAACATATAACAAAGAACCATTTCATATTCAACATGCATTGACGGTAGAAGCTGTTATGCGCTGGTATGCGGAACAATTAGGCTTTACTGATGAGGCTGATTATTGGGCGCAAGTAGGACTGTTGCATGATTTGGATTTTGAAATGTATCCAGAAGAACATTGTGTGAAAGCGCAGGAGTTATTGAAAAATGCTGGTGTAGCTGAAGATATGATATATTCTATTTGTTGTCATGGCTATGGTATTTGCATTGATTGGGAACCTAAAGAGTTAATGGAGAATGTTCTGTTTGCTGCCGATGAATTAACGGGGCTTATTGGCGCTGCTGCATTGATGCGTCCTTCCAAATCAACTAAAGATATGGAACTTAAAAGTTTAAAGAAAAAATTCAAAGACAAAAAGTTTGCCGCTGGCTGTTCGCGCGATGTTATTAAAGCTGGTGCAGAGCGCTTAGGCTGGGAATTAGATGAATTATTAAGTAAGACCTTAGCCGCTATGCAAGCTATGGAAGACCATATTATGGCTGAATATACAGCACATGTTGGTTGAGCGAAATGTGCTTACAATAGCTATACGCTTATTTAGATAGTGAAATATAATAGGGGTTAAGAATGGAGTGTAGCAATTGACTCGAGTAGAGTCAGTTGCTACATTTTTTATATTTTTATACAATAAATTAACAAACTGTGAAGTAGAGCTTAGAGAAAATGGCTAACTTGTACCATAGTATGAAAATAAATTGTGAGCTCATTAATTTATTTTAAAATTTGTGTTTTTACAGTGGACATTGGCTAGTTTAATTAGAAAAAAGTCATAATTATTTCGGAATAGGTCATGAAAATTCCTATTCGGCATAGGAAAAAATAGACTAAAATTAAAACTTATTATGGTTAAAATGAGTTCTTCTCGTTTTAAATAGTTAGTTTATAAATAATTATTCAATTCGTGTAATAATTTTATGTCCGCCATTGGTAGAAATAGACTTATAAAAAACTAAAAAAGTAGTGTTAATGCCTACTTTGAGAATTTCACAGTATAAAATAGGTGCCAAATTAGATGCCGTCTAGCTTCGTTGGACTTTTTATATTGAAAAAAAGACTTTTATTATTTGCAAATAGATGTTAGAATAAGTCGTCAATAAAAAATAGAAATACGTTACATGCGATATCACATCCACGCACAACCGCAAGGACTGATATCGATAGCGGTTCACTTAGTTAAGTTGTAGATGTTGAGCTACATAGAAAGGGGATTGATACATGAAAACCACCGCTAAAAAAATGTCTGTATTCCAGTTGACCACGCTCGTTGCAGCGAATATGATGGGGGCTGGGATTATTATGTTACCTACTAAACTTGCAGAAGTAGGAACCATTTCCGTTTTGTCTTGGCTGATTACAGCTGTAGGGTCTTTAATATTGGCTCATATCTTTGCACAGTGTGGTATGTTCACTACTAAGAGTGGTGGCATGGGGGGCTATGCAGAGTATAGTTTTGGCAAAACCGGACATTTTATGGCAAATTATGCTTATGCCATTTCGCTTGTAATTGCAAACGTAGCGATTGCGATCTCCGCAGTGGGCTACGCAGCTGTCTTATTTGATTTAACCTTATCGCCAGTACAAATGAGTTTGGCAACGATTGTGTTGCTATGGCTTGCTGCTGTATTAAACTTTGGTGGCAATGCTAAGACTGGTCGTATAAGTAATATTACGGTTTGGGGTGCTATCCTACCAGTTCTTTTCATTAGTGTATTTGGCTGGTTCTGGTTTGACCCAAGTTTGTATTCAGCTGTATGGAATCCAAATCAACTGCCTTTCTTTGATGCAGTGAGTTCTTCCATCGCTTTAACTCTTTGGGGATTCTTAGGTTTTGAATCCGCAGCAGCCAACATGGATGCTGTTGAAAATCCAAAGAAAAACGTACCAATTGCAACGTTCTTCGGCACATTAGCAGTAGCGGTGATTTATGTATTGTCTACTAATATAATGGCAGGAATCGTGCCTAATGTGGATTTATTAAACTCCACAGCACCATTCGGTATGGTGTTTGCACAGATGTTCAATGATACAGTTGGTAAAATTGTGATGGCAGCTATGGTTATTTCTTGCTGTGGCGCTATCCTTTGCTGGCAGTTCACCTTATCTCGTGTATTTAAGAGCTCCGCTGATGCTGGTTTATTCCCTAAAGTATTTAGCCGTGTAAATAAAGCGGATGCACCAGTTCGTGGCTTGTTAATTTTGTTAACAGTGCAATCTGCATTAGCTTTTATGACTATGAATGATTCGTTAAGTCGTCAGTTTGAAAACTTAGTGAATCTAGCGGTAGTAACGAATGTATTCCCATACCTTCTTTGCTGTATCGCTGTTCATAAGTTATTGAAAACTGAAGGAGCATCTCTATTTACTCGTCGTAGTATGTATGGTTTGAGCGTAGTAGCATTTGCTTACTCTGTATATGCTATTTATGCGAGCGGTGAAGGTCCAATCGTAGGTGGTACGATTGCTATCATTGTAGGATATATTATCTATCAATTAGCTTTCAACATTGTACCGCGTGCGGTTCGATCCAAACGTAGCATCATCTAATATATAAATTGAGGACTGTAAGCCTATGGGGCTTGCAGTCCTTTTTGTTTTCCATTACAATTTAAATACATATTATATTGAGATATTGGGAATAAAAGAGGGCATGTATGACATTATTACAGTTAAAATATATCGTAACCGTTGCTAAGCAAGGCTCTATTAATAAGGCGGCAAAAGAACTTTTTATTGCACAGCCAAGCTTAACAGCGGCCATCAAAGAATTAGAGCAAGAATTAGGCATTACTATTTTTTCACGGACCAATAAGGGTGTAATTGTATCGCCTGAAGGGGATGAATTTTTAGGCTATGCACGACAGGTGATTGAACAAACGAATTTAATCGAAGAAAAATACTTTGGCCAAACAGCTGTGAAACATGAATTCTGTGTATCTACACAACATTATTCCTTTGCTGTGGAAGCCTTTGTAGATGTGCTTAAGGCGTATGGCGGCAATGAATACGATTTCCGTATTCGTGAAACGCAGACCTATGAAATTATTGAAGACGTAGCGCGTTTACGCAGTGAAATTGGTATTTTATATTTGAATGAATTTAACGAAACCATTTTACGTAAAGAATTTAAACGTCATGATTTAACATTTCATCCTTTGTTTACAGCTAAACCACATGTATTTGTTAGCTCCTTTAGCCCCTTAGCGTCTAAAGATGTGGTTACCTTGGAGGATTTGAAACCATTTCCGCGGCTGTCGTATGAACAAGGAGAACATAATTCATTCTATTTTTCTGAAGAAATATTGAGTACTTGTGAGAGTGCTAAAGATATTGTAGTGTGTGATAGAGCCACTTTATTTAATCTTTTGATTGGTCTGGATGGCTATACCATTTGTTCTGGGATTATTAGTGAGAAATTAAATGGTCCTAATATTTTAGCCATCCCTCTTGATGTGGATGAAAAGATTGAAATTGGCTATATTCTGCATAATAAAGTAGCAGCTGGTAAGTATTGTCAGCAATATATTGAAGCATTAAAGAAAAATACGCAAAGTGTGTAGCTTATTTAGTTAATTAGCTAGGGTAATATTAAAACGGTTAGTTATAGGTTTAGACTATAACTAACCGTTTTCTGTATATATTAGTCACGAGCATGAAAAGCACGTATAATAAGTTCCAGTCAAGGGCGTAGTGTTATTGACTAGGGACAGAATGAGAAAAAGAGAGAGTTACGTTGGGGTTTTAGTAAGTCAAGCTATCTGTTATAAAGATTGATTGATATTACCTTGAGCGAGAAGAGAGCGCAACCTAAGAGAGTCATACGGGGTGAGAGCCGTATGGTAAAAATGCCTGTAAGCACTTTATAATTTGTAGTGCTTACAGGCATTTTGTTGTATTATTTTTTTGTTTTTTTCAACTTATATGTTACATATAAGAAGAGAATCCAGAATGGAATCGCAATAACCGATGGTTTGAAACTATCCATTTGCCACATTACGCATACTACAACGAGTAAGAATAACATACATAAGTAGTTGATGAATGGATACATCGGTGATTTAAATTTAAGTTCATCTAAGCGATTTTCACGAAAGAAGGTATTGCGGAACTTAATGTGTGTCGCGATAATAATGAACCAGCTAATAACAAGACCGGCTACTACCAGCGCGAGGAGATGCATGAATACTTCGCCTGCTTGTGGATAGAGGTATGTTGTTAATACGATGATTAAGGCTAAACCTGCTGAGAATAAGGTACTTGCTAGGGGAACACCACTGCCTGTTAAATAACTGAAGACTTTAGGTGCATTGCCTGCTTTTGCAAGGCCGTATAGCATACGGGAGTTACTATATAAAATACTGTTAAATACAGAAAGGGCAGCTACTAATACGACTAAGTTTAAAATATTAGAAGCGGCTGGAATTCCGATTTCTTCAAAGATTTGTACAAATGGGCTAGCTTCAAGACCAACTTTATCCCATGGTGCTAAGGACATAAGTACTACCATTGTACCGATGTAGAAAATTAAAATACGAAGTAATAATTCGTTGATAGCTGTTGGCAAGCTCTTTTCAGGATCTTCCGCTTCACCGGCTGTTATCCCAATGAGGTCAACACCACCGAAGGAAAACATGACTACTGCTAGTGAGCAAAGGAAGCCCCACGAACCATTCGGGAAGAAACCACCATTATCCCACAAATTATGGAAGTTATTAGGGAAAGACCCCATAGTAGTAAAGATAAGATAGAAACCAAAGAGAATCATACTTACAATGGCTCCGATTTTAACAAAGGAGGCCCAGAACTCTACTTCCCCATAGGCTTTAACGTTAATTAAGTTAATAGCGGTAATAATTACAAGGCATATGAGGGTGGTTAGCCAATGTGGTATATCTGGGAACCAGTAGGCTAGATATACAGCAATGGCTGCTAGTTCCGCCATGCCTGCTAACATAAATAAAGTCCAATAATTCCAGCCTGCTAAATAGCCCATAAAGCCATTCCAATATTTATTAGCAAAATGGCTAAATGAACCTGATACTGGTTCACGAACGGCCATTTCACCTAGCATACGCATAACAAAGAAAATAAAGAGCCCTGCTAAGGCATAAGAGGCAATAATCCCTGGCCCTACCAATTTAATGGTTGGTGCCGAACCGTAGAATAGGCCAGTCCCTACCGATGCTCCTAAGGCAATCATCTGCATGTGACGATTTTTCAGTCCACGCTTCATATGATGCTTGTCTTGTGTTTCATGTTCACTCATAAAAAATCCCCCTTTACGGTTGGCCATTCGACTCTACTAAACTACTATATTACTTGAATTTGGGCGGCCAAACCTTTTATATATATTATTTAATGTTACGGTAAATAGTCGTTTTTGGCAAGCTATTTGTAGCATTTAACTGGACATTTTGTAAAAAATTAAGTTATTTTCGAAAAATGTATAATAAGAATAAAGGAGATTCATACATGAATAGCGAATAAGTACAGTAAATTGCGTTTCTGCGCTTTAAAGGAGGCGGTTCATATGAAAGAATATGCTAGTGATTTGATTCGTAATGTGGCAATTGTATCTCATGATGGGGCTGGTAAAACAGCATTAGTAGAATCTTTACTATTGGCTTGTGGTGCTGTAGCATCCGTAGGTAAAGGTCAAGATAACAAACACATTATGGACTTTGAGCCTGAAGAAATTAAACGTAATGTAACTATTCAGCTAGGTATGGCACCTTGTGAATGGAAAAATTATAAAATTAATTTCATTGATACCCCTGGTTATTCCGAATTTCATGGTGAAGTTCGTGCTGCTTTGCGTGCCGCTGATGGCATGTTGATGGTATTATCAGCCACTTCTGGGGTTGAAGTAGATACTATTCGCGCTTGGGATTATGGGGTGGAATTACAAATGCCACGCATGGCGTTTATCAATAAGATGGACGTAGAAGGGGCCGATTTCTTTGGCACTCTTGAAAAAATGCATGATTTATTTGGCAAAGCCATCATGCCATTGCAGATTCCTATTGGTGAAGGGCCTGACTTTAAAGGTGTTGTAGACGTAGCGAAACGCACAGCGTATATTTATGAAAATGGTAAGATGACCGAAGTTGCCGTACCTGCTGAATTAGAAGCTAAGGTAGAAGAAATCCGTGAAATGACAGTTGAAGCGGCGGCAGAAGGTAATGATGAATTACTTGAAAAATATTTAGATGGTCAAGAATTAACCTTAGAAGAAATCCGTCAAGGTTTACGGGAAGGTATGTTGACAGGTCGCGTATGTGCTGTTATGTGTGGCAGTGCTATTAATAACATTGGCATGGATCAAGTGTTAGATCGTATGATTCGTTATATGCCAGATGCATCTAAGCGCGTGATGACAGCGGAAGATGTAGATACTGGGGAAGAACGGATAGTTCATGTAGATAAACCATTTACTGGCTTTGTATTTAAGACAATTTTAGACCCATTTGCAGGTAAACAAAGCTTTATTCGCGTATTCTCTGGGGAATTAAAAGAAGGGGATAAACTTCTAAATGTGACGCAGGGTATTGAAGAAAAATGGGGTAAAATGTATACTTTAATAGGTAAGCAACAAGTACCAGTTACCGAAGCTGGTGCAGGGGATATTGTAGTTATTCCTAAGCTTACTGCTACGAAGACAGGTGATACTTTTGCAACACCTAGTTTTAAAGTAAAATATCGTCAAATTCGTTTCCCACAACCACTCCATACGGTAGCTATGGTCCCTGAAAAGAAAGGGGAAGAAGAAAAATTAGCCGCTGCGTTACAACGTATTTCTGAAGAAGATCCAACTTGCGTAGTTGTAAAAGATGTAGAAGGGCGTCAAATGCAAGTGCGTTGTATGGGTGAAGTTCATTTAGAACATATCCTTACTAAGATGGAGCGGAAATATGGCGTAAAAGCTAAATTAGAAAAACCATATATTCCATATCGTGAAACTGTGCGCGGTCAAGTGGAAGTGGAAGGCAAACATAAGAAACAAAGTGGTGGTCATGGACAATATGGTCATGTTAAAATTGCCATTGAACCTTCTTATGAAGGCGATTTTGAATTTGTAGATAAGATTTTCGGTGGCGCTGTACCAAAACAGTATATTCCAGCTGTTGAAAAAGGCGCTAAAGAAACATTAGATAAAGGCTTATTAGCCGGCTATCCAATGATTGGTGTAAAAGTGACCTTATTGGATGGTTCGTATCATGCAGTAGACTCTTCTGAATTGGCTTTTAAAGTAGCTGCGGCACAAGCTCTTAAAAAAGGTGTGCCACAGGCTAAACCAGTTTTACTAGAACCTGTTTATAATGTGAATGTATTTGCTCCAGATAGTTTCATGGGCGATATTATGGGGGACTTAAATAGCCGCCGTGGTCGCGTATTAGGCATGGAACAAGGGGAACGGGAAGGTATTACTGTGGTTAAAGCACAAGTTCCATTTGCTGAAATGCTTGACTATGTAACTGTATTGCGTAGTATGACACAAGGTCAAGGCGTGTTTAACATGGAATTTAGCTCCTATGAAGAAGTACCTCATAAGACAGCTGAGGGCATTATTGCTAAGTTTGACGGGACTGGTGATGATGAATAGTTAATGTTTGAAACAAAGGGTTTGGCGGGATGTTTCAACTTGGCTTCTCTTGACTCGAAGATGTGGTTCATCTAAGTAGAGTTAAAAATAAATAGCCCCTAGAGGGCTCAAAGGAGACAATATATATGATATTTGGTAGTGTGAATGTGAATTATAAAGGGTTAGGTTATGCACCAGTATTAGAGCGCGTACTCGATTGGTTGAAAGATACTGATTTAAAGAGTTTGGAAATTGGTCGCCATGATATTGATGGTGATAATATCTTTGCTTTAGTACAAGAAGTAACTACAAAGAAGTTTGAAGAAACTCGCCCTGAAGCACATAAGCAGTACTTAGATGTGCAGTTTGTTATTGAAGGCAAGGAAAAAATGGGCTTTTTACCAGATCGCCAAACTGAACCAGTGGTAGAAGCACATGATGACAAGGATTTGTATTTTTACGAGCAAGGATTAGCTGATGAAGGCTATATTATTGCTCAAGCGGGTTCTTATGCAATCTTCTTCCCAGAAGATATTCATCGCCCTTGCTGTGCTGTCAATGATGAACCAAGTAAAGTATTAAAAGTTGTTGTAAAAGTCGCTATGAAATTAGTTGACTAAGTTATAAAGTAGGCGCTTAGTCTGGCAAGGTTTTGTTACTGAAGTACTTGGTAAGACATACAAGGTGAACTTTATATTTGCGAGATAGAGCACTATTTGTTACAATAAAATAGCGTAAAAAGACGACCGGCAAATGCCGGTCGTTTTTATAAATTATTTAAGATGAGGAGGGCATGATGGATAGAGAAAAGACAATAGGGATTGCCCTTACTTTATTCGGTGGTATTTTATGGGGCTTGTCGGGGATATCGGCACAATTTTTACAACAGCAACGGGCTATTAGTCCAGAGTGGCTATTAACGGTGCGTCTGTTAGTGTCAGGTGTAGTTACGGTATTAGCTGCTTTTTATCAAGGGCGTGTTCATATTTTTCAAATATTTAAAACACCCTATCATGTGATTGGTTTATTTGTTTTTGGTTTATTTGGTATGGCTCTTTGCCAATATGCTTATTTCCGTTCTATTTACTATGCAGGGGCTGGGATTGCTACCGTTTTACAATATTTGGCACCAGCGATGATTGTTGTGTATATGGCAGTTCGTTATTTTAAGCTACCTACTTGGGGCGAGGGTATTAGTGTTGTCTTGGCTATGATAGGTACAGCTTTAATAGCTTTTCATGGTAATTTTGAATTTGCCGGCATTGATGAACGGGTATTATTTTGGGGGCTCTTATCTGCTGTGGCAGTAGCTATTTACAGTGTACAACCAGTGCCTTTATTACGGCGGTACGGTACAGGGCCTGTAGTAGGTTTTGCTATGCTTTTTTCTGGTCTTGTGACGGCAATGATTGCGTCACCTTTTGATGTGCCTGGTGTTTGGGATATGTGGACTTATGTAGGTGTTTTCAATGTAGTTGTATTAGGCACCATTGTTTCCTTTAATGCGTATTTAGAAGGGGTGCGGCGCATTGGTGCTGTTAAAGGGTCTGTTTTGTCTTCTATTGAACCTATTTCAGCGGCATTATTGAGTTGGCTTGTTTTGGGGAGTCAATTTATGACGAGTGATATTATTGGCTTTGTATTGATTTTGTCGACCATATTTATTTTAGCTCGGGAAAAAAGTAGTAATTAGAAAGTAATTATTAAGCCACTATATTGACTAAGTTCGATAAATTAGATTGACATATCTAGAAGATAAGATATAATAAAAGTATGAATGATAAACAATTACTCGACATTTTTAAAGTTTTATCTAATGAAAGTCGCTTAAAAATCTTGCAATGGCTCAAAGAGCCGACTAAATATTTTCCACCCCAGGGACTTCATATTCCTGAGGGCGACTCATTTGAAGGAGGAGTCTGTGTAGGGAGTATTCAAGATAAATTAGGCATTTCGCAATCCGCCGTTTCGCATTATTTGGACTTAATGCAGCGGGCAGGCTTGTTGGAGTCCGCTCGTTATGGGAAATGGACTTACTATCGTCGTAATGAAGCGACTATAGTAGCGTTAGCAGCATATATTGGGACAGAATTATAAAAAAAGCAGCCATATGGCTGCTTTTTGTGTTAGCTCTTTAATTTTGTATATACCCATAGGGCATTTAATAAGAAGAGTAGGCCTGTGCCCCAGAATAGGGCTGTAAAGCCAAATTCGCCCATAAAGAGAGCGCCTCCAACAGAGCCCATGAAATAGCCTAAAAATTGAGTTGTTTGGTTATAAGAGAATACTTGTCCTGATAGATGTTTGGGAGAGTGAGTAGAAATATATGTATTTAAGGATGGCAGTAAACCGGCTAGACCCAGTCCTGTGAGAAAGCGTAAGACACCGAGTTGCCAAGCCGTTGTAACATAGGCTTGGGGAATAGTCATCATGGCTGTATAAATGAGCGATCCCATAAGAATGCGACGGGGACCAATGCGATCAATCCAACGCCCCATGAAGGAACTACTTAACATTTGAGCAAAACCGGTAGCAGCAAAGACGGCTCCTGCAAGAAGTGCTAAATGAGGTGTATGGGGTGGCATAATTTCATTTAAGTAGACCGTAATAATTGGCTGTAAAGACATGATGGAAAGGGCATAAATAAAAGTAGATGCGGCGACAATAAATAACTCATGCAAATGAGGGAGTTGGCTACATAATTCTTTGAAACTATGAGGCACCTTTTCTGGTTGTGGTTCAAAGGTTTCGTGGACTAAAAAGTAAATGAGTAAAAAGGCAGCTCCTAGGCAACAAGCGATGACAAAGAAGCTTGTACGAATGCCAAAGAGACCGGCTAAGTAGCCACCAATAAGAGGTCCTAAGAGTGAACCGGCTAAGTTTGAGGAGGCTAAGACTGATAAAGCCCATCCCATTTTATGTTCTGGCGTTTCAGAAGCTACAAGGGTAACGGAAGCGGAAAAGAAGCCAGATACAAGGCCCTGTATAAAACGGACGAATACAAGTTGCTCTGGTGTTTGGACAAAACAGATCAAAAGATTGCAAAGCATCATGCCAAAACTAGCACGGAGTAAGGAAATTTTTCGTCCTTTGCGATCGGCTAGGCGCCCCCAGAAGGGAGATACAAAAGCCACTACGAGATAGGTTACGCCCATGGCTAGACCAGACCAATAGGCCACTTCATTGGTGGCGGTTACCCCCATATCATGTAAATAAAGAGGTAAGAGTGGTGCTAATTGGCTCATGCCAAGGGCCGATAGAAAAGCCCCGAAAAAACAGATATAATCTGTGCGTAGCCAGGCGGGCATAGGCGTCCTCCTTTGTAGATAGAGTAGTTTATCGTAATGTGTACTACATAGTAAGGTGTACTACATAGTAAATAGTAAGTAGTTCGTATTAATATGATTTTATTATACTCTTTTTTGATAAAATGTACATTTTTGAAGTTCCTGATAAATTTTGTGGCACTAATAATCATAAACCTACTTGACAAAACGAAGTCCCTTATCTATACTCTATCTATAACAAAAGTTACTATGAGTTGGTCAACTGTCCTTGACAGTAAGACTTATTTTGATAACTGTATATGACATGCGATGACGAAGACGGTCATTTCGGGTAGTTCTCAGCGAGCTGATGGATGGTGTGAGTTCAGCGAATGAAGAAATGACGAATCACTTGGGAGCATATAAATGTTAAATTTATCGGTGAGCACCGTTATATGCGTGAGTGGCTCCATATGGAGTCAGTAGGGTGGTACCACGGACTTATAGCGTTCGTCCCTTCGGGGATGAGCGCTTTTTTTATTAGTTGAGAGGAGAGTTTATTTATGGATTACGGTAAAACATTACATTTGCCTGCTACAGAATTTCCAATGCGCGGCAACTTACCAAAACGAGAACCAGAATATTTGAAATATTGGGAAGATAATAAAATTTATGAAAAACGCTTAGAATTGCGCAAAGGAAATAAGCCGTTTGTATTGCATGATGGCCCTCCATATGCTAATGGTAAACTTCATATTGGCCATGCCCTTAATAAAACACTAAAAGATATTATCATGAAATATAAAACTATGCAGGGATATTACACACCTTATATTCCTGGTTGGGATACGCATGGTTTGCCAATTGAACATGCGGTTATTAAAAACACAGGCCTTAATCGTCATGAAATGAGTCCTCTTGATTTACGTGCTAAATGTAAAGAATATGCTTTGCAGTGTGTAGAAGATCAAAAGAAAGACTTCATTCGTTTCGGTGTACTTGGTCGTTTTGAAGATCCATATTTGACTTTGAAACCAGCTTTTGAAGTTAAACAACTTGGCATCTTTGGTGAAATGGCTAAGCGTGGTCATATTTACAAAGGGTTAAAAACGGTATACTGGTGTACTCATTGTGAAACAGCCTTAGCAGAAGCTGAAATTGAATATAAAGAAAAGAAATCCTTCTCTATTTATGTAAAATATGCGTATGTTAATGAATTAAAACGTACATTACCAGCTGATGTAGATACTAAAAAAGCCTATGCTGTTATTTGGACAACTACACCTTGGACATTGCCAGCATCTCAAGCAATTTCTGTGAACCCTGAATTAGAATATTCTTGGGTGCAAGTAGGTGAAGAATATTACTTGATGGCTACTGATTTGGTAGCTAATGCATTAAAAGATGCTCAAGTAGCAGACTATACTGTACTTAATACCTTCTCTGGGGCTGATTTAGAATTAGCTACTTTCAAACATCCATTCATTGAACGCGAAGTGCCTGTATTCTTAGGTGACCATGTAACCCTTGAAGCTGGTACCGGTTGTGTTCATACAGCGCCTGCTCACGGTGAAGAAGACTTTGGTGTATATCAGACTTATAAAAAAGCAGGTAAAGTTGATTTTGAAATCACATCGTTTGTAGATCCAACGGGCACCTATGTAAGTGCTGTAGATAATGGTCGTTATGGTGATACCGAAGAAGCGTTAGGCGGCAAAGAAATTCATGATGCAGAAGTGCCTATTTTGAAAATTGTAGCGCATAATGGTGCGTTACTTCACAAAGGTTCTCTTCGTCACCAATATGCACATTGTTGGCGTTGTAAAAATCCTGTAATCTATCGTGCGACAGAACAGTGGTTCTCATCCGTTGATGGCTATCGTAAAGAAGCGCTTGACGTAATTGATAATCAAGTACAGTGGATTCCTAAATGGGGTCATGACCGCATTTATAATATGATTGCTGACCGTGGGGACTGGTGTGTATCTCGCCAACGTGTTTGGGGCGTGCCAATTCCAGTATTCTATTGTAAATCCTGTGGTGATTATGTAATCAACGATGACACGATTAAGTCTGTTCAAGCGTGGGTGGCTAAAGAAGGCTCCGATGCTTGGTGGAATCATACTGAAAAAGAATTATTGCCAGAAGGTTTCACATGTCCTCATTGTGGTCATGATGAATTCCGCAAAGAAACAGATATCATGGACGTTTGGTTCGATAGTGGTTCTTCTTGGGCGGGTGTACTTGAAAATGAGGACCTTGATGTACCATGCGCTATGTACCTTGAAGGGTCTGACCAACATCGTGGCTGGTTTAACTCATCCTTGTTAACCGGTGTAGCTACAACTGGTAAAGCACCATATAACTCTGTACTAACTCACGGTTTCGTAGTGGATGGTGAAGGCCGTAAAATGTCTAAATCGGTTGGTAATACAGTGGCACCATCTGACATCATTGATGTGTATGGGGCTGATGTAATGCGCCTTTGGGTATCTTCAGCTGATTACCAAGGTGACGTGCGTTTGTCTAAAGACATCGTAAAACAGTTATCCGAAGTATATCGTAAGATTCGTAACACGTTCCGCTTCTTGCTAGGTAATTTAGATGACTTTAATCCAAATACAGATAAAGTGGCTTATGATCAATTATCTGAAATCGATAAATGGGCACTTCTTCGTTTAGAAGAAGTACGTCGTAAAGTTACGGAAGCGTATGAAAACTATGAATTCCATATTTTATATCATACAATTCATAATTTCTGTACTGTTGATTTGAGTTCCTTCTACTTAGATGTATTAAAAGATACAATGTATGCAGAAGAAGCAACTTCTGTGGCTCGTCGTAGTGCGCAGACTGCTATGTATGAAATTGTAACGACTTTAGTTCGTATGGTAGCACCTGTACTGTCCTTTACAGCTGAAGAAGTATGGCAATATATGCCTAAAGAAGACGGTATGCGTGAAAGTGTAATGCTTGAAGATTGGCCAACTGGTAATGAAGCTCATTATGATGCGGCATTAGCTGAAAAATGGAGCCAAGTATTGGCACTTCGTGGTGAGTTGACTAAAGCTCTTGAAACGGCTCGTCAAGATAAAGTTATTGGTCACTCTTTAGATGCGTCCATTACTGTTTATGCTGATGGTGCAGCGTATGAAACATTAGCACAAGTAAGTGATTTAGCAGCTCTTCTCATTGTAAGTGAAGCACAACTTGTTGAAGGCCGTAATAATGCGCCAGCTGAAGCTGTAGCTACCGAAGAAGGTCATTTGAGTGTAGTTGTAAAACCAAGTGAATTTGAAAAATGTGAACGTTGCTGGATTCATCGTGATACAGTAGGTAAGGATGCTGAACATCCTACCTTATGTCATCGCTGTGCAGATGTGTTAGGTAAATAAAATTCTTATAAAGGATTTCTCTTAATAAGATAATATTGGTAGAGAAAAGCCCCTTAGGCTCCTCTTTTGCTCAGGTTTAAATCAAAGATTTAAAAAGTCGTAGCAAGAGGCTCTAAGGGGCTTTTTTGTGTTCAAATATAATGGAATTAGAGAGAAATTTTTATAAGTATTTATGGGGTGAGGGGTTCGCCACATGGTCATTTGTATTAATGTGATATAATATATTTATATTGATATTGATAGATGTAGTTGATTTAGAAAATATATAGTTTTGTATGTATTTTTGCATGGTAGTAAATAATAGGTAGAGTATGGATATTAGCTATTATTAAGTATTAGTGGATATAAATATTAGATGATGTAAGTACTAGATGATGTAAGTACTAGATGATGTAAGTACTAGATGATGTAAGTACTAGATGATGTAAGTACTAGATGTACTCATTTGATAATGGAGATGACTATGACAGACAAAATAAATTCCATAAATATAGAGGATCAAGCGGCTGTGTTTAAAGCGGCTGAACAAAAGGGAAAACAGGCTAGTTTACCAGGTTCAGTAGCAGATTTACAATTAAAAAAGCCTATCAAACTTATTGTTTCTGATGTGGATGGAACTTTGGTTGATACACACAAACATGTTAGCGATGAAACAGTAGCGGCTGTAAAAGCAGCTATGGCAAGAGGTATAACGGTAGCGGTAGCGAGTGGCCGTGCTTGGGGTGAAATGGGTGAAGTAATTCATCGTATACCGGAGATTCACCATTATATTTGCAGCAATGGTGCGCTTGTATTGAAGCGAGACGGGGGTGAAACGACCACTGTGTTTCATCAATCGTTTAGTAATGCGGAAGGCTTACGTTTGCTTGATGAATTATTGCCTTTTGACGTGTATATTGAAGCGTATGGTGGTAAAGAAATTTATGGTGAAACAGAAGGTATGATGGCCTTTGCAAGTAATTTGCCACCTCATTTAGTACCTCTCATGAAAGCGAGTCGTACTATGGTTCCTAATTTACGAGACCATATTGTTGATACTGGCATGGATTTAGAAAAAATACAGCTCTTTTATGGTACAGAGGCGAAGAAAAACGCAATTTTAGAACATTTTAAAGAGGATGATCGTTTTGTAATTATTCAATCCAGTGAAGGCAATTTAGAGTTTGTGCAGCCAGGTATTAGTAAAGGGCGTGCCGTAGCAGCTTTGGCAGAGTCCTTAGGCTTTACTGCAGATGAAGTGATGACTATTGGCGATAGTAATAATGATTTGACTATGCTAGCTTATGCAGGAGTTTCCTTTGCTATGATGAATGGGGAAGCAACGGCTAAAGCAACGGCTAAATTTTTAGCGCCTACTAATGATGAAGATGGTGTGGCACAAATGATTCGTTTGGTATTGCGTGCAGAGGAGAAGTAAGGCATTTAACTTACAGAGAATATATGACAGATACAAATACATATGTGTTTACATTTCAGATTGATGGCCAGCGCTGTGTGAAATGCGGCGCTTGTGCCATGGATTGTCCTGTGCAGATTATCATAGAAAAGCCACAACAATTTTTTATTGAAGCGGGTTGTATTGGTTGTGGAGACTGTTATGAAATTTGTCCGGTAGGGGCGATTATTAAACAGCGAGTAGATGAGATATAAGTATCTAAATCTACTCGCTGTTTTTGATATTTTTATCGTTTATAGTTGGTGGAGTCATTATTTATTATAGGGCAGTGCTTGTTTAGAAATAGCGCCATACTTGTTTAGAAATAGCATCATACTTGCTTAAAAATAGAGTTATACTTGTTTAGTAATAGCCTCATATTTGTTTAGTAATCGCGTCATACTGGTTTAGTAGTAATAGGGGTGTGATTGTTTAATAATGGCGATGTGTTCTATAATATTAAATTTTGTTAGATAGCTGGAATCTCAGCAGATGACTGGAATTAGAATGTATATTAAATGTTATTATATGTATACTTACTATATACGGTAAATAATTATATAGTACGTTACATGGACTTTTTGGAGTTTTTTGTTGACAGCTTATTGTATTTACTATAAAATATTTGAAGTGATAAAAGATAATGTTTCTCAATTTGTAATTGTAAATCATTAAATTTAGTTTAGAAATCTTAAAATATAAATATGCTAAGTAGCATAAGATAATGTAATATTTGTAGCCAAAAATTTGGCCTCTTTCGACAAGGTTAGCACTGCGCAACGATTTCAGTAGAGCTTAAGCAAGCTCGATTAACTAGCACAATATATGTGCTATATGAAATCAAAGACGTATTCTGTTGACCTGTTTTTATGTCATAAGCGAAATGAGGGTAGTTGATGAACGACGTTGAAATAATAACACGTCAGCAACGCCTGCAAGAGTTACAAACCGCTACGAAGCATCGCACTGAAACAGTGGGCAGTTGGGCCGTATCGGTTCTAACTGCCCTTTTAATATGCTCAATTATAGGAGCTGTTGCATTGGGCAGTGTAACTATACCTGCAGGTCATGTGTTGACTGTAATTACTGGAAAAATAATGAATACACCTATACCAGAGGCAATAGGACCAGCTATGACTGATATAGTGTGGGATATTCGCATTCCTCGTGTTATATTAGCCGCTTTAGTAGGAGCAGGGTTAGCCTTGTCAGGGGCTGTTATGCAAGCTGCGGTGCAAAATCCTTTGGCAGAGCCGTTTATTTTAGGGATTGCTTCGGGGGCTTCGGTAGGGGCTGTTATGGCGATATTATTAGGTTTTTTATTAGGCGCTGCTAATGTAGGCGTACCTATTTGGGCCTTTGGTGGCGCCATTGTAGCTACACTGGCGGTTATGGCGTTAGCCGGTATGGGACGGCGTATTTCTACAGTGAAACTAGTATTAGCAGGGGCTGTAGTGAGTGCTTTATGTACAGCTTTATCCAATTTTATTATTTATATGGCTGGTGATGCGGAAGGGATGCAAAGCGCAGCTTTTTGGACTATGGGTTCATTAGCTGATGCGAAATGGTCCATGCTATTTTGGCCGACTATTGTTGTAGGTGGTATGACTGTATATTTCTTATCGCAAGTAAGAGCCTTAGATGCATTGTTATTAGGTGAAGAAATGGCAGTTACACTAGGCATTAATGCGACTCGTAAGCGTTACATCTATATGGCGTGCATGGCTTTATTGACAGGTGTGCTAGTTTCACAGTGTGGCATTATTGGTTTTGTGGGGCTAGTGATTCCTCATATGGCACGTGCTGTTGTTGGGGTTGGTCATAAACGTTTACTGCCAGTGGTTGCATTAGGCGGCGCTATATTTTTAGTGTTGGCTGATTTATTGTCGAGAGTATTATTGCCGACTGGTGATTTACCAATTGGTATTTTGACGGCACTAATGGGAGCGCCATTATTTATGAAACTTCTTTTTGGCACAAGTCGGAATTTTGGTAGTTAGGAGGTATCTATGAAACAAATTGTAGTAGAGAACCTCACTTATCATGTAGGAGATACTCAGATTTTAAACCAATTATCCCTTACGATTCCGGCTGATAAATTTGTAGGACTTATGGGTCCTAATGGTTGTGGCAAATCTACCTTATTAAAGCATTTATATCGAGTCATTTCTAGGCAGCAAGGGCGGATACAATTTGATGAAACGCCATTAGAACAAATTCCTTTACGTGAAGCAGCTAAACGAATTGGTGTGATGGGACAGTTTCATACAATTAACTTTGATTTTACTGTATGGCAAATTGTGATGATGGGACGAACCCCTTATAAAAAAGGATTTGAAGATGATACGGAAGATGATGTGAATTTGGCGATGGAAGCCCTTCGCAAGGTAGGAATGTGGGACAGAGCACATCGAAGTTTTGCTTCCTTATCAGGGGGTGAGCAGCAGCGGGTTATGTTAGCGCGCGTCCTTTGCCAAGAACCGGAGTATTTGATTTTAGATGAACCAACGAACCATTTAGATATTACCTATCAGTTGGAACTATTGGAAGTCATAAAAGGATTGGGCGTTGGTGTTATAGCAGCACTTCATGACTTGAATTTGGCCTCTCTATTTTGTGATGAACTTTTTATTATGAAACGAGGTCAATTAGTAGCGCAAGGGACACCACATGAGATTGTGCGTGAGCCATTAATTCGTGAGGTATACGAAGTGTCTAGTACAGTTTCTTATCATGAAGATGGCATCCCTATGGTTACTTATGAACGACAGCCGTTACGCTATAGTGCGGAAGAATCAGTTTATAGGTCATTAGCTCAAAGGAATAGTGAACGAGCATTTGAGAGATTTGATTCTGGTGGTCAACTATGATTGGTGTTTGGGAACGGTGGAGTCGGCGCTGCATAGGTCTGTTTTTGATGTTCTGCTTAAGCTTAATTACTTGGTTTGCTTATACCAATGGGCATTGGCAAGTAGTGGGTAATAATGATGAACAGCAGCGAGGTATTACGATTCAAAATGTAGATAGCGATGCTAATTTGATGAGTTTTACGTATGAAAAGCCACCACAACGGGTGATTGTGACTTATCCAGGTGCAACGGAACTACTCATTGATTTAGGGTTAGCTGATCGTATTGTGGGAACGGTAGCTCCTTATGGTGAAGAACCGGCGCGGTATCGTGATATATATAGCAAGTTACCTTTAATTACTAATAGCTATGTACCTAGTCGAGAGCAAGTATTAGCGATGCAACCAGATGTATTAATGGGATGGTCGCATCATTTTACACCAGCCGCTTTAGGTGATGTGCGGCAGTGGTATGAACGAAATATTGGTGCATATATTGTACCGGCTACGATTCGTAAGAATCAGCCAACCTTAGAGAGTACAATTTATCCCTTTATTGATGATATGGGACAATTATTTCAAGTCCCACAAAAGGCAAGTGCCTATAAAGCAGAGTTACAACAGCGAGTGCAAGTCGTGTCTACGCGAGTGAATACTTGGTCCTATAAGCCTAATGTTATTATTTTACAATCTCATGGACATAGTACTTATAGTTTGTATGGGCCAGTATATCTTGTAGATGACATTGTTAAAAAAGCGGGTGGTCATAATTTGACGAACCGACAAATTTCGATTGTAGGGCCTGAACGTGTGTTGGCCTTTGATCCTGATGTAATTGTGTATGTGACTGTAAGCCAAGGAAATCGCACAGTCAGTGATGCAGAAGCTATTGCTGAGTTAAAAGCGGATCCAAATTTGCGCAATATGCGAGCGGTTCAAGGAGGGCGAATTATAGCGGTGCCCTTTGCAGATGTGAATAATGGCAACGGTCGTGTGGTGGATGCCTTAGAGAAAATTGCTCAAGGCTTTGAGGAGGAACAAAATAAATGAAATTTACTCATCGCAGTACAGTAAGTAAAGCAGTATTAACAGCCTTAGTTGTGAGTGCGACAAGTGGTAGTGTGTGGGCTGCTAATTACGATGAAGCCAATTTACAAGACTTAGGTAAAGTAGTATTGGTAACAGCTAGTCGTTTGTCGGAAGAAAAAGTAGATGTGCCAGCAGATACAACGGTTATTACGGCGAAAGAAATTGAGCAAGGGAATTACAATAGTGTATCAGATGCATTGAAAGGCAATAATGTGCCAGTGGTACAGAAAGGCTTTGCATCGTACCCAGAGCTTAATGGTGATACCCGTGTACTTGTTATGGTAAATGGTCGTCGTATGAACTGGGATCATTTAATTGTATCAGGTGATAATAACGCTATTGATATTGATCAATTTCCTGTAGAAAATATTGAACGTATTGAAGTCGTTAAAGGACCTAATTCATCTTTATATGGTGAACGTGCGGTAGCTGGTGTTATTAATATTATTACCAAAGAAGGCAGTATGGGACAGAAAACCACTGCCAAAGCTGAAGTTGGTAGCTGGGGATATTGGAAAACCGGTATTACTACTCAAGGCGGTGATGAAAATGATGCATATTTTGTATCATATAGCAAACAACGTCGAGATAATTACCATTATAAGGCAGCCAATGGCAATTCCTATGAATTCCCTGACAGTTCCATTAATCGTGATAATGTAACAGCTCGCTATGACCATTATTTTGATGATGACCGTATGACAGTTGATTTTTCTTATAGTCATCGTAAGGATGGTTTCGGCATTTACTTGAGTAATCCATTAAATGGGACCGCTTATGGCGCTGGCATGAAGAGTAAAACTACAGATATGAGTTATGGTGTTACCTATAACTTTGGTTCTGACTCTGGGACTTTTGTTCGAGCATACCGCAATACTGAAAAAGCAAATGCACCTTTTGCAGGCACACCATATGAACATGATTTATCTATGCTTGGTTTAGAAGGGCAAAAAACATGGAAAATTGGTGACCATACATTAATTAGTGGTGTTAGCTACAATAAAGAAAAAATTGATGAAACTAATGATGGAGTAGGCTTCAATAAGAGCACAGATAATGAGGCTATTTTTATTGAAGATAAATGGGAATTAGGCCAAGGTTGGACAGCTAATCTTGGTACTCGTTATGAACATCATGACATTTTTGGTGGTGAGTTTGCCTCACATATTGGTTTGAATAAGAAGTTAAACGAGAATACCCATGCTTATATCTCTTGGGGGCAAGCGGTAAATAACCCTACTTTGAAAATGTTATACGCTAATTCCCCATATTGGCTTGGTAATCCTGATTTGAAACAAGAAAAATCACATACCGTAACATTAGGTGTTGATAGTCAAGTAAATGATCGTTTATTAGTATCTGCTAGTATCTATGAAAGCCGTTTAAAAGATGCTTTGGATTGGGAGTGGAATAATAGCATTAGTAAAACTGTTTATTACAATATTAATAAAGAAAAGCGTCAAGGTCTAAATTTAAGTGCTACTTATAAATTGGATGATGCATGGAAGGTACGTGCTTCTTATAATTTCCTTCGCCAAAAAATTGATGAAGGTAGTGGTATGACAAATGATTCAAAAAACCGCCATCCTAATAGCTATGGCTTAGAACTTTCCTATGAAAAGAATCGCTGGTATGTATCGAATGATTTTAGATATGTAACAGGTCGTTCAACTGCTTATTATACTGATTCCTCTTACTTTACTTGGGATTTAAATGTAAGTTATAAAATTAACGATTCCACTAAAGTATATGCGCAAGGGCTTAACTTAACTAATGAATCTTATGAGGTAGAACCTTATAGTACACCAATTGGTGCGTACGCTATGGCAGAGCGTCATTATATTGTAGGTGTAGAACATACCTTTTAATTAATTGGTAGTTTAGTGTAGTGTATTCACGTATTAGTGTATTAGGACTTAGGAGGTATCATGAAATTTACTCATCGCAGTACAGTAAGTAAAGCAGTATTAACGGCCTTAGTTGTGAGTGCGACAAGCGGTAGTGTGTGGGCTGCTAATTACGATGAAGCAAATTTACAAGATTTAGGTAAAGTAGTATTGGTAACAGCTAGTCGTCTGTCGGAAGAAAAAGTAGATGTGCCAGCAGATACAACAGTTATTACGGCGAAAGAAATTGAGCAAGGGAATTATAATCAAGTGTCTGATGCATTAAAGGCTAATAATGTACCTGTAATTCAGAAAGGCTTTGCCGCATATCCTGAATTAAATGGTGACACGCGAGTACTTGTTATGGTAAACGGTCGTAAGATGAACTGGGATCATTTAGTGGTATCTGGTGCTTCTAATGCTATTGATATTGATCAGATTCCTATGGATAATATTGAACGTATTGAAGTAGTAAAAGGACCTAATTCTGCGTTGTATGGTGAGCGAGCCGTAGCTGGTGTTATTAATATTATCACCAAGACTCCAACAATGGGACAGCAGACAACAGTTCGTGGTGAATTAGGTAGTTGGGGGCATCGCAAAGGAACTATTATCACTCAAGGTGGAGATGAAAAGAATGGGTATTTTGTATCATATACAAAAGAACGTCGCGATAACATAGACTACAAGGACTATCGTGGCAATACGCATGAATTTCCTGATACGTATATTAATCGTGATAAATGGACTGCTCGTTATGATCGTTACATAGGTGATGACTTATTAAGTTTAGATTTTAGCCGCATTGAAAAGAAAGATGGTTATGGAATTCGCTTGAAAAATCCTCTCTTAGGAACTGTTACTGGTGCAGGTAATGTAAAAGAGACTACTGATATGAGTTATGGCGTTACATATAACTTTGGTAGTGATTCTGGAACTTTTATTCGCGCATATAGAAATACGGAAGTAAGTGATTCTGGCTTTGGCTCTGGTTCTACCTCTAGTTCGTATAGTCATGATTTATCTATGGATGGCATTGAAGGGCAGAAGACTTGGCAATTAGGAAATCATACTTTAATTAGTGGTGTGACTTATAACCAAGAACATATTAAAGAGGAAAATAACGGTGTTGCCTTTGATCGTTCTATGATAAGTAAAGCAGTTTATGTAGAAGATAAATGGGAATTAGGTCGTGGTTGGACGGCTAATTTTGGAACTCGTTATGAGCACCAAGATATGTTTGGTGGCGATTTTGCTTCTCACATTGGCTTAAATAAGAAGTTAAATGACAATACCCATGCGTATATTTCTTGGGGCCAAGCAGTAAATAACCCAACTCTTAAGATGTTGTATGCTGCTACCGAATTTTGGCGTGGCAATCCTGATTTAGAACAAGAAAAATCACAGACGGTAACGCTTGGTATTGATAGTGATGTGACAGATCGATTGACTGTATCTGCTAGTGTATTTAATAGTCGTTTGAAAAATGCACTTTCTTGGGTAAATGGTTCTTATGGCCCTAATAATACGTATATTCCAGGCTATTATGAAAATGTAAATCGTGAAAAAAGACAAGGTTTGAATCTAAGCGCTACCTATCGTCTGGATGAAGCTTGGAAAGTAAGAGCTGGCTACAGTTATTTGAAAGTTCGCCAAGATACAGGTAGTGGTTATGTAAATGCAACTGATAACCGCAATCCTAATCGCTATAGTTTAGAATTTTTTTATGAGAAGAATCGTTGGTCAGTTAATAACTTATTCCAGTATGTAACAGGCCGTTCAGAAACACAATTTTCTGACTCCTCTTATTTTGTCTGGGATGTGAATGTAAATTATAAAATTAATGAGGCTACAAAGGTATACGCACAAGCCTTTAATTTGACAAATGAGGCTTATGAAGTAGAGCCATCGACTACAATTGGTTCGTATGCTATGCCTGGCCGTCATTATGTTGTAGGTGTAGAACATACCTTTTAATTAATTGTAATAAAGATAGAAGGAGATTTGTATGGAACTATTAGAATTATTTCACCAAGGTGGTCTTGTAATGTACCCCCTTTTACTTTGCTCAATCATTGCGATTGCTATTTTGGTAGAGCGTGTACGCACTTATAGCGCAGCTAAATCCAACATGGATCGCTTGCGTGAGGAAGTACCTGTATTAGCGGCGGCTAACAATGAAAAAGGGTTAGAAGAATTATGTGCTGAAGATGGTGGTGTGGCTGCAGAAATGTTGAATGCAGCTATTCGTCGTCAAACTGTAAAATCTAAAAATGCAGCGTTACAAGGAGCTGCTGGCGCTATCGCTGGTCGCCTTCGCTCTCGTTTAAGCTATTTAGAAACTATTGTTACGTTGGCACCATTACTTGGTTTGCTTGGTACAGTAACCGGTATGATTAGTTCTTTTAGCGTATTATCTGTATCTGATGGTCAACCCTTTGCTATTACTGGTGGGGTTGGTGAAGCTTTAATCGCTACGGCTACTGGCCTTTGTGTAGCTATTGTAGCATTAGTTATTCATTCGTACTTAGTACATAAACAGGATGGACTCATTACGGATATGGAAGAAATCGGTAATGTATATATGAACGCTGCTGTTGGTGTAACAACGGAAGAAGGAGCTATTAGTGCAAATTAGAAGTCTTCGTACGACTAATAAACCAAAGCTTATGATTATTCCTATGATTGACATTATATTCTTCCTATTAGTGTTTTTCATGATGAGTATGCTTTCCATGGTTGTACAGAAATCAATGCCTGTAAACTTACCAACAGCTACGGCTAGTTCAGTAGATTTGCAGCGTAAAATTCCTATTACGATTACAGCAGATGGTCGTATTTATGTAGAACAAGATTCATATGCAAACTTAGAAGGTATGGCGCAACGTTTAGAGGCAGAAAAAGCTAAAGGTGGCGACTTAACAATTATCTTACGAGCAGATCAAAAAGCACAGTACGGTACTTTCGTACAAGTTTTGGATACGCTAAAAAATATGAATCTAAACAAAATTGCAGTGGCTACTGAGAGTAAGTAGGTGATAGTTATGGATGAAACTACACAAGCTGTAACCAAAAATCCATCACCTTTTGCTCATATCTACAAGAATCGTTGGCGTATGGCCATAACTTCATCAGTGATTATTAATTTGGCACTAGTGAGTGGTATGGTATGGTCTTTTTTACAAAAGCCAGATTTAGTACCTGATCGAACGCCTATTTCTATTAATGTTGTAGGTGATGTAGGTGTTTCAGCAGGAGGGCCACAAGTAGCAGCGCCACAAAAATCGTCGGTCCAACCACCAGCACCTATGACAGAGGAGCAAGTAGAGGCCATTAAAAGTGGTGTACCAGTGGAGCAAGTTATTAAGCAGGATGCACAACCAAGAACGAATACATCGTCTCAAAGTACTAACTATAGTGCTAGCCAAGTAGGTGATCCTAGTGGTAATAGCCAAGGCGGAGCTAGTGAAGGCAGTGCTGGTAATGGTAGTTCTGAAGGTACTGGTGGCGCTGAGGTAGCGACTCCTCATGAACCAGTGGTAATTGGTGCTGAATATTTAGGGCCTCGTACATTACCTGGTAGTGGTAATGTTGTGGTGTATGTAATGATTAATGAAGCTGGCCGTGCTGTAGAAGTAGATATTATTAGTAGTAGTGGTAATGGATCGTTAGATCGATGGGCCTTGCAACAGGCTCGAAATAGTGCTTACCGCCCCAAAACAGTTGATGGTGAACCTGTTGTTTCAGAGGCAAGGATTGAATTTGGAAGTTAAATTTAGTTAATGAAAGTTCAGGAGGGCGGATATGTTCGCCCTTCTGTTTTTTAGTTATATATAGTAACTATACATTTGTGATTTAAGAGAGGAGCTTATTATAATGAAAGTAAGTTGTGTGGGTGCCAAGCAGCGTCAAGCGGTGTTGGCTAGTCGTGTGTTAGGAGCTTTAGTGCTTGGTGGCTTATGGAGTGTTAGTGTATTTGGTAATTCCGTAGCGGCAAGAGATTATAGTGATTTGCAAGATTTGGGAAAAGTAACATTGGTGCAGGAAAAATCAGAGCCTGTAGAGGTTACGCCAGTAGGAAATGAAAATCCTGTATACGCTGGGGGTCAAGTATCTCGAGTAAACTCAATAGGTATGCTTGGCAAAAAAGATTTTTTAGATACGCCTTTTAATGTAACCGGTATTACGGCTGAAACTATGGCTAATCAGCAAGCTACGAATATTATTGACGTGGCATCTAATGATGCGTCTGTAAATGATCAGACTTTATCTGGTGCTTCTAATGCATGGAATATTCGCGGTTTTAAAACGACCCAACAAGATGTGCAATTCAATGGTGTATATGGAATTGCGCCACGTTTTTATACCGGTGTTGAAGGTCTTGACCGCGTAGAAATCCTTAAAGGACCAAGTGCTATGCTTAGTGGTATGGCACCTAATGATACAGTGGGCGGTGTTATTAATTTTGTACCAAAGCGAGCTGGTGATACACCGGTAAACCAAGTAACGCTAAGTTATGGCACAGGTCATCAATTTTCACAACAATTGGACATGTCACGACGTTTTAATGATGGCAAATATGGTGTAAGTTTAACAGTGTTAAACCGTGGTAAACAAGAGACTACCTATAAAGATGAATCGAATAGTGCTAGTACCGTATCATTAGGCTTGGATGCTAAAGGTGAACGTTGGCGTACCTCTTTAGATTTAGGTTATGTATATAATGACATTGAAAATCCGCAGTACCGTGTGAGCATTTCAGAAAAAGTAGCTGCTAAATTAACAGCCTTGCCTGATGTAGCGGATGATGCGAAATTTGGCGCGCCTGGTACATATCGCAGAATTACTGAAAAATTTGGTCTTTGGAAAGGTGAATATGACCTAAATGAAGACTGGACGGCTTATGCTGCCTTTGGTATGCGTAGTACATCTATGGACTATTTATACAATACATTTACTTTATCCAATGATAAAGGTAGTTCTAAGATTGCCTATAAACATAATGGACAATTAAATAAAGGGATTACAGCTGAATTAGGGGTAAAAGGTAAGATTGAAACGAATTCGTTAGACCACGAAATTAGTATTGGTGCCTCTCGTATTGATTACAAGCGATATATGAATAATCGCAATATTGATTTAGCTGGTACGGGTGCTACAAGCGTTTATAATCCAACCTTTGATGCGTATATTGATGACAATATTTCCTATTTGCCACTTAATGATAAAAATAGCTTGAAGAGTATTGCTATTAGTGATGTTATTTCTACTAAAGATAAAAAATGGCAGTTTATGGTAGGTGGCCGTTTACAAAGTGTGAAAACTGATACCTATAGTTATAAAAATAACAATCTTACCGGTGTTACTAGCTATGATGAAACTGCCTTTTCCCCAGGGGTTGCGATTGTGCATAAATTAAATGATAAAACATCTATTTATGCTAACTATATTCAAGGTTTATCAGCTGGGGAAACTGTAACTGATACGAATGCAAGTAATTATGGAGAAGTGTTTGCGCCTTATAAGACTAAACAGTATGAAGTAGGGGCAAAATTTGATTTTGGTAAATTTGCTACGACTGTGAGTGCGTTCCAACTTACTAAGCCAAGTTTGATTGAGAATACATCTACCAATACTTACAGTGTTGATGGTGAACAGCGTAACCGTGGTATTGAAGTGAGCTTCTTTGGTGAGCCAACAAAAGGAACTCGTTGGCTTGGTGGTTTTACATTCTTAGATGCTAAATATACAGCCACTGAAGGAGGCACTAATGAAGGTAATCGTGTAGCA
This sequence comes from Veillonella intestinalis, assembly GCF_943193155.1. Classification (GTDB taxonomy): domain Bacteria; phylum Bacillota; class Negativicutes; order Veillonellales; family Veillonellaceae; genus Veillonella_A; species Veillonella_A intestinalis. The sequence goes on from NZ_CALPDB010000003.1 coordinate 164,047, forward strand.
GCGGTGCCACGGTATAGCGCTGTTGTTGGCTTGGAACATGATTTGAAGGGCGTAGAAGGGTTAACGTTAACGACTAAATTAACTTACAATGGTTCGGCTTATATTAATGCTACCAATACTTTAGGTACGCCTGCTTGGGTTCGTTGGGATTTAGGGGCTCGTTATAAATTTAATTGGCATAATACACCAATGACAGTACGCGCTAATGTGTATAATGTATTAGATACGGTAAGATGGCGTGCTCTTGAAAATGCTGTATACTTAGGCACTGGTCGCACCTTTGCTCTTTCTGTAACTGCAGATTTCTAATCGAGGTTGCCCATGAATTGGTATAGACGGCCTTGGTTACTAGGGATGTTACTACTAATTGGACTTGTTGTATTGGCGGGCTTTTCACTTACTGTGGGAGCCCGTCATATTACCTGGCCTATTATTTGGAAAGCTTTAGTAGCCTATGACCCTACGCAAGTGGATGAGTTATTAGTGCGTACGTTGCGCGTGCCACGGCTTTTATTGGCTATTGCTTGTGGCGTTAGCTTTGGCGTAGCTGGCGCTTTAATGCAAGGGGTTACGAATAATCCTATGGCAAGTCCTTCCATTATGGGGATTAATGCGGGGGCAGCTTTAGGACTAGCGATTGCTATGATTATATGGCCCTATAGTAGCTTAAATGTAATGATTGTATTTGCTTTTGGCGGGGTCTCGCTAGCTACTGTAGCTATAATGTTGTTGGCTAACCGCAATGGCAGTCGTATGTCGCCTGTTTTTTTAGCATTAGCAGGTACGGCTGTGAGCGCTGTCCTTTTAGCAATAACACAGGCTTTAGTTGTTTATTTTGATGTAGCACAAGATCTTAGCTATTGGACGGCCGGTGGTATTAGTGGTGTCCGTATGGCACAGGTGTTACTGTTATGGCCTTGGACCGTGCTTGGCTTAGTAATGGCCATTGTGTTGTCAAAGTCTGTTACCTTGCTTAGTTTTGGCGAAGAAATGGCCATAGGTCTTGGTAGTCATATGGGACGCATTCGTTTGTTAGCTGGTCTTGCAGTGCTAGTTCTTTGTGGTTCGGCTGTAGCAATAGCCGGTCCGATTGGTTTTGTTGGTTTAGTGACACCGCATATGGCGCGTAAATTAGTTGGTATCGATTATCGTAAGGTAGTACCGATTACGGCTTTACTAGGGGCGATTTTATTAGTGGCTGCAGATTTAGTAGCTCGCAGTGTGGCAGCGCCTTTTGAAATTCCCTTGGGGGCTATTACAGCTCTCATCGGGGTGCCTTTCTTCTTATATTTGGCAAATCGAAAGGGGGCACGGTCATGACGGGTCATCAAAAACGATTTTGCCTATATAGTGTAGTATTTCTTGTATTATTACTTATCTTTTTCTTCCTCCATGTAAGCACAGGTTTCACCTATTATTCTGATGCGCATTTGTTACAGATACTGCTCGGTGGTGGTAGTGCGGAAGAAAATCTAGTTGTCTTTGACTTTCGCTTAGTTCGAGCGGTGTTAGCAGTTCTAATTGGGATGGGCCTTGCGTTAGCTGGGGCGGTATTTCAACAGTTAACGCGCAATGAATTGGCTGGGCCAAGTTTACTAGGGGTCAATGCTGGCGCTGGCTTAGGTGTTATGCTTTTGATTTTTATAACGCCCTCTAATCAAGGGTTGCCTATATGGTCTTTGCCTTTAGTAGCGGTCGCAGGTGCCTTGTTAGCAGCCGGTAGTATTTATGGATTGTCTATGCGTAAGAGTACTGTGAATAGTACATATTCTTTAGTTTTGAGTGGTATTACGTTGACAGCCGGTATCCACGCTTTACAAACGTTGTTAATCGTGACACTATCTCCTGAAAAATTTAACCAAGTGAATACATGGATTATTGGTAATATTGCAGGTAATACTTGGCTCCATGTCATTATTTTAGGTGTTGTAGTTGTGGTATTAGCGCTTACGCTATATGTGAATCGGACGACCCTTAATGTTTTGGGTCTTCGGGATGAGACGGCGATTGGTCTAGGCGTGCGTATTCATAGAAGTCGAGTGTTGTTTTTGGTCATCGGTGTGATACTAGCAGCAACTTGTGTAGCGGTTGGTGGAAGTATTGGCTTTATTGGTCTTGTAGCACCTCATATTGCTAGGCGTTTAGTCGGTGCAGATTGTACCTACGTATTGCCTTTGACGGCGCTTATAGGGGCGTGGTTATTGATTACAGCCGATTGGGTGGGGCGCGTTATTATAGCTCCTGATGAAATGTTAGTGGGCATTGTGGTAGCGCTTATTGGAGCTCCGTATTTTCTTTTTATTTTGGCACGGAAACGAGGGTAAAAGTATGAGTGAAACAATGAAAACAGATATACAGATTGAGTCGCTCCGCACAGGGTATGATAAAACTGTAATTATCGATAACTTAAACCTTACCATTCCCCGTGGCAAAGTGACGGCTTTAATCGGGGCCAATGGTTGTGGCAAATCCACGTTATTAAAAACGATTTGTCGCATCATAACGCCTATGAGTGGCAAGGTATATTTGGATGGACAATCGGTTCACGAAGAAAATACGAAAACCTTGGCTAAGAAAATTGCTATTTTACCACAACATCCGATGGCTCCCCATGGGTTAACTATAAAAGAGTTGTTAGCCTATGGACGGGCCCCTTATAAAAATGGTGTTTTTACACGGATGAATCGGGAAGACAGGGACATTATTAATTGGGCCTTAGCAGTCACTCATTTAGAGGACTTGGCGGAACGTCCCCTTCATCATTTATCCGGTGGACAACGACAGCGTGCGTGGATAGCTATGGCCGTGGCACAAGATACAGAGATTCTCTTTTTAGATGAACCTACCAGTTTCTTAGATATTGCTCACCAGTTAGAAGTGTTGCAATTAGTTGCTGAGTTGAATAAGACGTATGGTAAAACTGTTATTATGGTATTACATGAATTAAATCAAGCTGCTCGTTTTGCAGACCATATTATTGCTATGAAGGCGGGCGAAGTACGGTTTCAAGGGCCGCCGACAGAGGTATTTACGGCTGAAATGTTAGCTGATGTATTCGGTATTACAGCGATGATTATGAAGGATCTTTTGACGAAGTTGCCCTTCTGTATTCCACAAAATGTGGGAGGTAGCCTATGAAAAGTGGGCTAATGAAGGAGATATTGACAGTGCTAACTAGACTGCTACGGCTACCTAGACTAGCGGTGATGCTCCTTTTAGGTATCGTGACTACGACTATACTCGCTGGTTGCGGGGCGATTACGTCTTGGTCGATTACACCTAGTTTAATGACAACTGCTCAGACAGCGAAACCATTATTTCCAGCGGATGTACCCCGAAGTGATACGGCAGAGGCGATTGATGCGGAGTTGACGGCTCGGTATGAAGGCGTAATACAACGGACAAATGCTTTATTTACAGAAACGAATGGTCAACTTATTTTAAAGCATAAATATGGCACGACGGTGATTCCTAAAGAGGCAAAACGAGTTGTTGTGATTCGTCTGGAAGACCCTATGGTAGCCTTAGGGGCGCCTATGGTGGGCGCGTATAATCCACCTACGTTTTATCTACATGATGAATTGACGGCTAACGGCGTGGTGCCGATTAGTATTAATGAAAATATTAAAGCCATTAATTTGGAACAAGTGCAAGCACTGAAACCAGATTTAATTCTCTTACGTGATTCATTTGACCGTAATGCTTATGTGGCTTTGAGTAAAATTGCGCCCGTAGCGGCTTTACGACTGCAAGATACAGAGGTAACGCTGTTAGCGTTGGGAAAAATTTTACATCGGGAAGAACAAGCAAACGCACGTTTGCAACTGTATTATGACCGAGTAAAACAAGCCCGCATGGATATAAAGGGCCGCATTGGTAATAGCCCCGTAGCCTTACTTCGTATCTTGAAAAAAGAAGTGCGCCTCTACCCGTATTCGACCAATGATATTAATCGTTTCATGTATGAGTTACTTCATTTAACGCCAGATCCAATGGCGGTTGCGCAAGATTCAGGTGATACCAATGTAGTATCCCTTGAAATGTTACTAGAATTAAAAGCGCAGTATCTCATTGTGTCCAGTGGCTATGGGCCAAGTAGTAGTGGCAATAATGAAGCGGCTCAAAAACGGTATGAAGAGTTGCAAGACGACCCTCTGTGGCAAACCATTCCGGCTGTTAAGGCAGGGCACATTTTAAATGTAAATCCCGTTATTTGGAATGCTCATGGTATTATTGCGAAAGAGCGGGCTATTGAGGATTTGCATAGGTATTTTATGACAGTTGAATAAAGATTTTGCTATGATATTACGCTAAGAGTGTATAGATTTGATGCGGTAGGTTTTGGGGTAAGATTAAAAAAACTATTAGCAAATTTATGTAAAACAGTTTGTCTTTATGAATTTATAACATAAAGACAAACTGTTTTTTTATTGAAGTTGATATTGGGAAATTAGGATTAAATACATAAAGATTTGATTATGAAATTAAAACAAAATTAATATGAAAAAATCTAGTTTATGATATGAAGTTATTAAAAACATTTTAGAAGGTGTAGTGTTATATAAAAATTAGATAAAGGTGAAAAAATTCCGGGGGGGGTAGAATAATTATCTGGTAAATATGGTTGTTTATAAGCATTTTGAAAAATGAAAAATAATTCAAAAATATTTTATAAAAAAATATTGATTAATTTAATTGATAATTGAGAGTAAAATATAATTATAGAGACATAGTTAAGTCCTATGGTGAGAATGACAATTAGTCAGGGAGAGTTTGCCTATGAGATTAAGTGCTGTATGTTAATTGTGTAAGATGTTGTATAAGTTAGAAGGAGATTATTTATGAACGGTGTATCTAAGAAATTATTATTATTAAGCCTTAGTGTAACTATGATTAGTGGTAATGTGTGGGGCGCCACTAACACAGAGGGGGTAGGAAATGGTGTAGCTATTGGAGAGAGTTCAGAAACTAACTCAGCTGGGGATGTGGCAATTGGCAAGGGGGCTGTTGCAAAAGGAACTGATGGGAAAACGCCTAATTTATCCAGCGCTATTGCTATTGGGTTGAATGCTACGGTTCAAGGTACTGGTACAGCTGCTAATGCTGATAATCCATTAAATGGTATTGCTATAGGTAGAAATGCTAAGGTAATAAAAGCTAATGCTATTGCGATGGGTGATGGAGCTGAAGCACTAAATCAAAATAATGTATCAGTTGGTTTACAAGCCGGTGTAGGAACAACTGGATATTATAATTTTGCTTTTGGTTCAGAAGTGGGACAGTATTTAGGTGGTGAAGAGAACATCTCTCTTGGTCGTTGGGCTAATACACATACGGCGCAAACAAAAAATACAGATAGTCACAATATAGCAATTGGTCTTAATGCTTTGAGAGAGAGTAAAAGCTGGACAGGAAGCCCAATTATTAGTTCTGTATATTCAAAAGGTGGTAATGTAGCATTAGGTAGTGGTGCTTTAGAGGGATCAGAAGGGGCATCCAATGTAGCTCTTGGTGTTCGTGCAGGGAGAAACATTAATGGAGCTGGAAATATTATTCTAGGTACAGTTGCAGGTGCTAACGCAGGCATAGATGCTAATACTAATAATAAAGGTACAGCACTTACTAATTCTATTGTTATGGGTACACAAGCGGGAAATAATGCCGGTGGAGATAAGAGTGTTATTATTGGTCATTTCCAAAATAATGCTGTAGTTGCCAGCAATGTAGTTGCTATAGGCTCTAACTCGAGGATAACCAAGCAATTTGGTTTAGGTTTAGGTCATGGAATTACAAATGATGCTAAATATGGATTAGTAGTAGGTTCTTATAATAAGTTAGAAAGTACTGCTGAAAAGTCTGGTGTATTTGGTATAGGTACTTATGGTGTAACTTCTGTATCGGGCCGTGAAAGCTATGCGATTGGTAATAGTAATCAGATATCTACTAATAGTACTTTTGTATTAGGCAATAATATCAAAAATACATTAGATAACTCAGTATTTCTTGGTAGTAAATCAGCATATGTAGTTAGTGGGAGTACAACAAAAGGGATTGACGTATATACAAGTGATACCATAAATGGACAAAATTTAAGCTTTGCTGGAGGCGATAATATTGCTGGCGTCGTTTCTGTTGGTAGTACAAATACGGGCGAAGGGGAAGGAACGAGACGGATTCAAAATGTAGCAGCGGGATTAGTAAGTAAAGATTCTACAGATGCTATAAATGGTAGCCAGCTTTACGCTGTAGCTAATTCTATTAATGAATCTATTAACAATATTACTGATAGTAATACGTATACAACTGGAGGCAGTTATAATTCAGCTACAAAGTCAATTGATTTTATTCAGAATGATACTTCTAAGAATTATAGCGTAGATGTAAGCGGTATTGTGAATGGTATTTCGGATGCAGTGAATACAGGTCTCAATTTTAAAGGTGATGTAGGTAGTATTACTAATGTTAAAATGGGAGAATCGTTATCGATAGTAGGTGGTGCGTCCGAATTAGCTACTGCGAATAATATTGGTGTAGTAAGTAGTGATAAACAATTACAACTTCGTTTAGCAAAAGATATTGATTTAGGGAAAGATGGCAGTATAACAATTGGTGAGACAGTCATTAATAATAGCGGATTAAAAATTGAAAATGGTCCTACTATTAATGATAATGGTATTGATATGGGAGGTACATCGATTACCAATATTAAACCGGGAGATATTAGTAAAGGATCTACTGATGCGGTAACAGGGGATCAATTATATGAAACAAATCAAAAAGTTACTAATTTATCGGGTAATTATAATCACTTGAATCGTAAGATTGATAAAGTTGGTGCAGGGGCAGCTGCTTTAGCGGGGTTACATCCACTTGGTTTTAATGCTGATGATAAATGGTCATTTGCTGTAGGTTATGGTAATTACAAAAATTCAGATGCAGTTGCACTAGGAGCATATTATCAACCTAATGAAGATACTTTGTTGGGAGTGGCTAGTTCTATGGGTAATGGTGAAAACATGTTTAATGCTAGTTTATCCTTTAAAGTTGGACAGTCTAGTGGAGTATCTAGATCTCGGGTGGCTATGGCACAAGAAATTATTGATTTAAAACTAGATAATCAAAACTTGCGTGATAAAGTTAATGAATTAGATGCGAAAGTTAATCAGTTGCTAGGTATTATCAGTAATACGCCAGCATTAGCTGCTTCTAATGAGGGAGAAAGTAGAATTCGTATTGATCATATTTCTGGTGAAGCTAATAGTAAAGATAAAATTGAACGCGTGCGTATCAATGATGAATCTAATGATCAAGTTGAACGTGATGTCTATGGCAATGTGATTTCTGTTAAATAGTAAATATTAGTAGTGTTAAATTTGAAATATAGGAGTTTATCATGAGTTAAATTATAAATAATTTGAGAGAGGTCATTTTGTAAATTTTCATTGTATTATCAACGAGCCTGTACTATAATAAAGAAAATACACAAAAAAGCTAGGGGAGCCTGTAGGCTGAGAAAAGTGCTTGAACACTTGACCCTTGACCTGATTCGGATAATGCCGACGTAGGAAAGCTGTACAGGACGTTTCATAAGCTCATCCACGTGGATGAGCTTTTTATTTTTGCTTTTTTGCGTGTTTTAGACAGTCATTCGTTATATTTAGACCTATGTAGGAGGCCTCTCGATGAAACAGCAAGATAATCAATGTAAAAACACGACAGTAGTAAAGCAAGGTAGCTATACCACGCAAATGGATGCGGCTCGCAAGGGTATTGTGACGCCTCAGATGGAGGTGGTAGCCGCTAAAGAACAACTGCGCCTAGAGGATGTAATGGCCTTGTTAGCCTCAGGGAAAGTGGCCATTCCTGCTAATAAACATTACAAAAGTTTATCGCCTGAAGCGGTAGGTGAACGTTGTCGTACTAAAATTAATGTGAATCTTGGCGTTTCACCGGAGCATAATAATATAGAGGAAGAATTAGAAAAAGTACGCAATGCCATTGCGATGAAAGCAGAAGCCATTATGGACTTATCCAATTTTGGTAAGACGCAGGAGTTTCGTCGTAAATTGATTGATATGTCTACCGCTATGATTGGCACTGTACCTATGTATGATGCAGTTGGTATGTTAGATAAAGACTTAAAAGATATTACGGTAGATGAGTTCTTTTCAGTGGTGGAACAGCATGCGAAGGACGGCGTAGATTTTATGACCATTCATTGTGGGATGAATCGTAAAACAGCGCAACGGATTAAAGATAATCCTCGTTTGACAAATATTGTGTCACGTGGGGGCTCCTTGCTCTTTGCTTGGATGGAAATGAATAATCAGGAAAATCCATTTTATGAATACTATGACCGCTTACTAGAAATTTGTGAAACTTATGATGTTACGTTAAGTCTAGGCGATGCTTGTCGGCCAGGCTGTACGCACGATGCGACGGATGCGGCTCAAATTGAAGAATTAATCACGTTAGGCGAATTGACAAAACGGGCGTGGGCGCATAATGTACAGGTAATGATTGAAGGGCCAGGGCATATGGTGCTTAATGAAATCGCGGCTAATATGACATTAGAAAAACGCCTTTGCCATGGAGCGCCATTTTATGTACTTGGTCCATTAGTGACAGATATTGCACCTGGTTATGACCATATTACGAGTGCCATTGGTGGGGCTATTGCCGGATCTTGTGGGGCTGACTTCTTATGCTATGTGACACCAGCGGAACATTTGCGTTTACCAACGATTGACGATGTAAAAGAAGGTATTGTTGCTACGCGTATTGCCGCTCATGCAGCCGATTTGGCAAAAGGCATTCCAGGCGCACAGGCTTGGGATGATGCTATGAGTAAAGCTCGTGCTGAAGTAGATTTTGATACTATGATTAAACTGGCTATTGATCCTGAAAAGGCACGTCGCTACTATGAATCAAGTAAGCCAGAGTGCGAAGGAACCTGTACGATGTGTGGTAAAATGTGCCCTGCTCGAACGATGAAACATATTTTAGCAGGTGAAGATGTGTCGATTCGGTAGTATTCGGTGGATGGGCTAATTTTTACAAAGTTTCTTTTTTAGGGTGAGGTTTGACTAAATATTTTGAGAGGACTATACTTTTATTAGGGTTATGTGTTAGTTTTTTAGTTATAATAAATAATATGTTAGGGATGAAAGTGAGATTGATATATTGCATGCTAGGTTGCGCTTATATGTTTTATCTATCTTTACATTCCTATTGTGTTATGCTATATTATTATTAAATAGTGCCCTTAGTTGTAGGCATCCCACTATGAGGGAAATGCTGAAGCTTAGGGCTTTTTTTGTAGAGGGAATTATGGAAAAGCGGATTGCAATTTTAGTAGATGGTGGATTTTACCAAAAAAGAATACATGCTTTAAAAGATTTCGACACACCTAAACGAAGTGTCGATTTTTTTTATTGAATACTGTAAACGTCATATTCGAGCAGAAAAATATGATAGTTTTTCTTTATATAGGATTTTTTACTACGATTGCCCACCTAGTGAGAAAGAAGTATATAATCCATTAACAAAAACTGTTATTAGATTAAAAGAGTCCGAACAATATAAATGGATGACAGAGTTTATAAAAGAATTAAAAACTAGACGTAAAGTAGCTTTGCGTTTAGGTCGATTAAGTGAGAATGATATTGTTTATAATTTAAAACCAAAGATAACTAAAAAACTATTGAACGGGTCTATAGGCATAGAAGATATAACGGAGAAAGATGTATATTTGTCAATTGGGCAAAAGGGCGTTGATATGAAATTAGGTATAGATATAGCTTCTTTAGCATATAAACGGCAGGTTGATAAAATTGTTTTGATTGCAGGTGATAGTGATTTTGTACCTGCTGCAAAATTAGCTAGGCGGGAAGGCATTGATTTTATTTTAGATTCATTGTGGAATCCTATTAATGAAGATTTACATGAACATATTGATGGGCTAAAAAGTTGTATTTGGAAAAATGGAGAAAAGTAGGCTTTATATGGTATAATAAAATGTAAAATATGTAATAGCACTTTTTAGTCATCGTTGCAGAAATAGACCTCTTATAATTGAGTGGCGAAGCTTGATTGTAACGAGTGTTTTGATAAACTGATTAAAAAGTAAGTTAATAATTACTGTTGCATTAATGGAGGGTATAATGAACCAGAAAGAGCTTGTCATTGTTGTTGATTTTGGCGGCCAGTATAATCAGCTGATTGCCCGTCGTGTTCGTGAAAATCACGTATACTGCGAAGTGTATCCGTACGATAAAGCAGTGGCTAAAATCAAAGAATTGAATCCAATGGGCGTTATTTTTACAGGTGGTCCTAATAGCGTGTATGAAGAAAATTCGCCACGCATTGAAAAAGAAGTATTTGAATTAGGTATTCCTGTACTTGGTCTTTGCTATGGTATGCAATTGATGGCGCATACATTAGGGGGCGAAGTTAAATCCGCTGAAGCTCGTGAATTTGGGAAAACCCCTGTAACAGTAAAGACTGATTCTCCACTTTTCAAAGGGCTTAGTGAAAATGAAATTGTGTGGATGAGTCACGTAGATTATGTAGCCTCTGTACCAGAAGGTTTTGAAATTGTAGGTCATACAGCTAACTGTCCAGTAGCAGCGATGCAGAATACAGAACGTAAGTTGTATGCTATGCAATATCATCCAGAAGTACTTCACAGTGAGCATGGCAAGGAAATGATTCATAACTTCCTATTTGAAGTGTGTGGTTGCCATGGTGAGTGGACAATGGCTAATTATGCCAAAGTAGCGATTGAAGAAATCCGTAACAAAGTGGGTGACGGCAAAGTATTATTAGCTTTATCTGGCGGTGTAGATAGCTCCGTTGCAGCTGCTCTTATTTCTAAAGCTGTGGGTGAGCAATTAACTTGTATCTTTGTTGATCATGGTTTAATGCGTAAAAATGAAGGTGATGAAGTAGAAGCAGCTTTCAAAGACTCTGGTATGCATTTTATTCGTGTAGATGCGGCAGATCGTTTCCTTGGCCGTTTAGCTGGCGTTGAAGAACCAGAACAAAAACGTAAAATTATCGGCGAAGAATTTATTCGTGTATTCGAAGATGAAGGCCGAAAAATTGGGTCTGTTGATTTCTTAGCACAAGGTACAATTTATCCTGACGTAATTGAATCTGGTGCTGGTGATGCAGCGGTTATTAAAAGTCATCATAATGTTGGCGGTTTGCCAGCTGTTGTTGATTTTAAAGGCCTTATTGAACCACTTCGCAACTTATTTAAAGATGAAGTTCGTGAATTGGGAGCTGAGCTTGGTTTAGCTGATTATCTTGTATGGCGTCAACCATTCCCAGGTCCTGGCTTGGCGATTCGCGTAATGGGTGAAATTACTCGTGAAAAGTTAGATATTCTTCGTGATGCGGATGCTATTTTCCGTGAAGAAATTGCTAATGCAAAACTTGATCGCTCCATTAATCAGTACTTCGCTGTGCTTACTAGCACACGTACTGTTGGTGTTATGGGTGACTTCCGTACGTATGATTACACCTTGGCACTTCGTGGTGTAACCACTACGGACTTTATGACAGCCGATTGGGCTCGCATTCCATATGACGTGCTTGATAAAATCTCGGTTCGTATTGTAAATGAAGTACAACATATTAACCGTATCGTGTATGATATTACTTCTAAACCACCAGCTACGATTGAGTGGGAATAAGATAAAATAATAAAAAGACCATACATCCTCCTCGTTTCCTGCGTTGCTACGCAACAATGGTCACTACGAAAGATGTATGGTCTTTTTCTGTATGTAAGAGGGTGAGGGAAGAAACTAATTTTAGCTCATTATATGATATAATTAATGTATGAATTGATTGAGTGGGATTGAAGAAAACATTATAGGGATGTAACGTTAGTTCAAGGAGTTGCTAATGGTATTACATAATAAATTAGGTTTAGAAAATAGTATGGAATTCCGACGTGAAGAGGAACGTATTAGTAAGCAAAAGGCTAAGATGCTTTTTGAAACGGGCCGTCTATTTTCTTTTGAAATAGGGACGTTTAAAGGTTTAGCAGATATTCATAGAACGCTTTTTGAAGATATTTATGAGTTTGCTGGTGAAATACGTGATGTAAATATTGCTAAGGATGGCTTTCAGTTTGCACCACGTATTTTTTTACAACAATCCCTAGATTATATCGATAAATTGCCACATGAGACATTTGATCAGATTATAGATAAGTATTCAGATATGAATGTGGCCCATCCATTTAGAGAGGGGAATGGTCGATCGACTCGATTATGGCTTGATGCTATGTTGCGCTCTAAATTAGGAAAAATTATAGATTGGAATCAGGTAGATAAAGATGAATATTTACAGGCTATGATTCGCAGTCATGTTGCGACTGGTGAATTAAAATATTTATTGCAACAAGCGTTGACAGATGATTTGAGTAAGGGCACTTTTTTTAAGGGATTAGATGCTAGTTATTATTACGAAGGCTATATGACATATAAAACTGAAGAGTTGTGATTAATAAAAAGACCATATATCTTCCTCGGTCCCTGCGGTGCTATGCAACAATGGTTACTACGAAAGATGTATGGTCTTCTTTTGGCACTAAATGTGTAGAAGAATGTTCTATAGAGGATGTATTATTGTTTTTGATTTTAAATATTGAATACAGGATCGTATGTTACAATTCCTTCTATAGGTTCTGCTTGTGAATCAAGCTTAATAGCCATAAAGTATTCGTCTAGGATTTCGAAAGGTGCTTTGAGATTATAGTTTTTAGCAAGTTGATAGCCTGCTTTAGGATAATATTGGGGATGGCCTAAGACAATAATGTAGGTATAGCCCAGTTGTTTGGCAATAGTATGACCTTCTTTTATTAGGGCTAAGCCAATTCCTCGCTTTTGATAGTCAGGTAATATAGATAATGGCGCAAGGGCAAGCGCTACTTTTTTCCCGACTTCCACTTTAGTAAATAGAATATGGCCGACAATTATATTGTTGATTTCAGCAACTAAAGATAGTTTAGGCTCAAAGGATTGACTTTGACGTAATGCAACTACTAAATTTTGTTCATTGCCATCGCTGTGTTCTGCTTCTTTGAAAGCCTCAATGATAAGCTGATAGACTGTTTCATAGTCAGAGGGCTTTTCTTGTCGAATAATCATTATACACCGCCTTATAATAGTTGAATTTATTAGTTATGTTATAATTAGTATAATTGAATTTATTATAAATGGCTATATGCCACTGGATATCATAGATAGTATATGTAGCTATATAATAGCTATTAGGAAGGGACTTGAGTTTATATAATGAAATTACGCGATATAGTCTTAGCGTTGTCGGTTATTCTTGTATGGGGCTTTAATTTTGCGGTTATAAAATGGGGTGTAAGTGAGATACCACCTTTACTTTTAGTGGCTTTGCGATATATATTTGCTGCGTTTCCCGCCATTTTATTTGTGAAACGTCCTAATGTTAAGTTAAGCTGGCTTTTAGCTTATGGGCTATTTGTTGGAGTTGGACAATTTTCGTGCTTATTTTATGCCATTCATGTAGGAATGCCAGCCGGTGTAGCTTCTGTAGTATTACAGGCACAAGCATTTTTTACTATATTGTTTACGGCCATTATTTTTAAAGAACATATTAAGAGGAGTCAAATATTAGGCTTAGTTGTAGCTGCTATAGGGCTAGTATGTATAAGTGGTGTTACGGGCCTTGCTGATAGCATTCACATTCCTGTAGGCGCTTTTTTATTGACTTTGTTAGGCGCCGCTTTTTGGGGATTGTCTAATATTGTAGTGCGTAAATTATCTATGCTTGCGTCTACAGAAAATAAACCGTTAAATATGTTAAGTTTGGTGGTATGGTCGAGTTTGATTCCACCAATTCCTATGTTAGTCGCATCATTTTATTTAGAACGTGAACAGTTAGCTTTATTGACGTATGAGAGCCTTTCTGGAGCGGCTATTTTTTCAGTATTATATCTTGCTTTTCTAGCGACGATTATGGGATATGGTTTGTGGAGTATGTTATTAGCAAAGTATTTGGCTCATAAGGTGGCTCCTTTGTCATTATTAGTTCCTGTAGTTGGGCTGATGACAGCACAGTTTGTATTGGGCGAAACGTTATCCTTAATTCAGTGGCTTGGTGGCGCAATCATCATTATAGGATTGATGATTACCAATTTTGCTAATATATTTGTGAAACGCCATTCTTAGTAGAGTGTTTATTTAAAAATATGAGACCTTGTATATTATGTCTTGGCAATAGGGAGACTGGCTATGAAGATATTGTGTAGTGCTTGTTTGCTAGGTGAAACGTGTAAATATAACGGCGGTCATAATTATAGTGAAACATTAGCTCGTTATATTGAGCAAGTACGATCAATGGCTAAGTCTTATGATAAGGGATCTATAGATAGTAACGTGATTAGTAAAACTATGGCACGTATTGCTACGGAGGGCGATACTGGTGTAGATACAGGTATAGATACAAGCATAGATACAATTACAAGTTCAGATTTAGACTCAAGTATTTATACGCCTGTAGAAATTATTCCAGTTTGTCCTGAAGTGTTAGGCGGTTTGCCTACGCCTCGTACGCCAGCTGAAATTGTGAATGGTGAAGTTTTAACACGAGATGGTCATTCTGTAGACAAGGCTTTTAGAGAGGGCGCTTTGAAAGCATTAGAGATTGCCTTGGCGGAAAACATTGATGTAGCAATCTTACAATCTCGCAGTCCTTCTTGTGGCGTGAACGAAATTTATGATGGTACTTTTTCAGGCACACGCATAGCTGGTTCAGGTATATTTGCTTCTTTATTAAAAGAGCATGGTATTGAAGTAATTGATGTAGAAGATTTGGGCATTTAGGCATGTAAGTCTGTAAGAGAGAGATTAATTCTGAAATAAAAGTAAAATTAAAAGTGGAATAAATTATAAAAAAGCCCCCGTTTATACGGGGGCTTTACGTGAACTCATATATATTAAATTCCTTGCATATATTAAGTTACACATATTAAGTTACACATATTAAGTTACGTATGCTAACTTTTATTTAAACAATAGAACTTGAATATGTTCAATAAAGTTATGTCCAAAATAGGAAATAGCACCGTTAGCGATGATGAAAATCAAGAAGTATTTTAATACGGACACCATGATTACATTTGCTTTAATGCTTTCACGTAATTGATTTGCTTTAGTGCTGTCTATTTTGTTGCTTTCAATGTAAGCATCCAATGCAGGTGCTACAGCACCGATAGCAATGGCGATACTTTGAGGGGAGAACATTTTACCAATACCAGCAGCGCCAGAGTTAATAGCAGCTAACCATAATGGAAGCTCTGCATAGTTTGGATTTAAGTCGTGAGCAGCGGCTAATTGCAATGGTCCAAATAATACGTTTGCATTGGTACCAGAACCAGTTAAGAAGGCGCCAAGGGCACCAACTAATGGAGCGAACGCTGGATATAAAGAACCGGTAGCCGATACTAAGGCGCTAGCAATATCTGCTGTCATACCAGAGTAAGTCATTAATTTGGCAGTTACTACTACTGTGATGATAGTGAGGTAGGTAAATTTCAAGTTAGAAACTGTTTTACCAAGAACGCCTAACATTTCACCAAAACCAGATTTTTGAACAGCGCCACCAAGGAAGGCTGCAATGAAAATCATGATACCTGGTGTGGCTACCCATACGAAGGTATATGGTTTAGCACCTTCCCCTTGATAGATTGGCACAGCTGTTTTAATACTAGCAAGTGGGCCGTTAATAGCAGGTACTAATTTAGATGTTAAGATTAATAAAATAACGATTAAGATAAATGGTAAAGCAGCGATGAAACCTTCTTTGCCTGTTACTTTATGTGTTGTTGCTTCAAATTGGTATTGAGGGTCATTGGTTGGTAAGAATTTTGCACCTAAGATAATGACACCCATGATAATAACGGAAGAAGCCATAACGGATAATTCTGGACCAGCAGCTACGTTGATAAGTAATTCAGGTACCGCTAAGGCAAGACCTGATAATAGCGTGATAGTGAATACGCCTTTTAAAGCTTTGAAACCGCCACCAATAATACCTACTACGAAGAATGGTGCGATTATGTTAAGAATAAATAATTGGGAAGAAATAAATGTACCAAGATGAATTGGATCAAGGTTTGTTAATGATGCCAATGTTGTTGTTGGAATGGCGATAGAACCAAATGTAGTTGGTACAGAGTTTGCTACAAGGCAGGCTAAGATAGATTTTAATGGGTCAAAACCTACAGCCACCATCATAGCTGCTGGAATTGCTACGGCAGTACCAAAACCAGCCATACCTTCCATGAAAGCACCGAAGCCCCAAGCTAATAACAAGGCTAAGATACGCATATCTGATGTTACAGAGGATAGCATCATTTTGATAGTATCCATTGCTTTAGTGTGTACTACTAAATTATAAGTAAAAATAGCGGCTGTAATAACAAGCAAGATAGGCCATACAGCAAGGGCAACACCTTCTAAGGCGCCAGAGAACATGATGCCAGCCGCTTTTTCAAAGTGCGTAATGGCAATAATAAAGGAGCCAATCGCTGCAATGGAACAAGCTTTCCAGGCAGGCATTTTAAGAATGGCTAAGGCTACAATAAGCCAAAGAATTGGCAATAATGCTAAAAATGTAGTCAACATTTGTGAAATCATCCTCTCACGATACAGAATACAAACTTACTTCAAGTTCTTCACAATAACTTCTTTACAATGATGATAATAGATACTTCATTCTCTTATTTTGCATTCATGAAATATATTCCTAAATGCTTGGGTATCTACAAATTAAAATAATGACAAATGGTAAAAAAATAATTGAGCAAAGGGCTTATTTATTAAAGCACCTATGTTGAAAGGAGGCCGTTATAGCCTGCATAAAATTATTTTATGTGTTTATGATACTACTAGAACTGTGGGACCTCCTTCTAAATACTAAAAGATAAGAGCATAGACAAGTCTAAGGGGCCTATAGATAAAGCGTACTTTAAAAAGTAATAAAGCACTACTTTATTAATAGTTGGGGACAAGCGTAGGCCATTTCCTCCGAATTGAATACACTCTATAGAAAGTTTGTCAGATTAGGATACTGTCAGTATAGCATAGAAATCAAAGAATTGGAATACTGCACTATTCAGATTAGTTATAACGTCTGCATAAGAATGCCAAAAGGTCATTAGAAAAAGACTTTTTTATTAATTGTTACGTATCGTAAATGATTTTTATATGATTAAATTTGTTTGAAAGTGATTGTTTATGAGCGTTTTGCATACATGATGTGGATTTAAATATGATATAATAAGCGTAATACATTATATATTCAATGCTTACTTAAAGATTTACTAGTTCTTTTAAGGTAAATTCTTTTCAATAATTGGGTAAAATTTAGTAAAGTTGTATTTTATATATTTTTCATATATTTTTACAGAGTTAATTTATTGTTTAGTTATATATGCATTTAATTATGTATGCTAATAAAATTATGTAATAAAAAATTTTAAGTATTTGTTCGACAGGAGTTAACCTATGAAATTGACAAAGATGCATGGCCTTGGAAATGATTTTATATTCTTCACTGATGAAGCGGGGGCCAATAAAGATTATACAGAGTTAGCTAAACGTTTATGTCATCGGCAGACCGGAATTGGTGGCGATGGTTTAATTGTAGTAGTTCCTTCTGATGTGGCAGATACGCGGATGCGTATTATTAATGCAGACGGTAGTGAAGCTGAGATGTGTGGCAATGGCATTCGTTGCTTTGCTAAATATGTGTATGAACGAGGGATTGTTTTCAAAGAAACTTTTACTATTGAGACTTTAGCTGGAATTATGGAGCCTACTTTGCATGTTAAAGACGGCCATGTTGAACAGGTGACAGTAAATATGGGAAAACCAAGTTTTGCAGCTAAAGATATTCCTATGAAAGCAGAGTTACCAATAGTTAAAAACTTTACGATTGAAGTGGCAGGGCAAAATTATGAGGTAAGTTCTATGTTATTAGGGGTGCCTCATACAGAAGTATTTGTAGAAGATGTTACTAAAGTGCCGTTAACGACTTTAGGGCCGGCTATTGAAAAACACCCTCTATTTCCACAAGGTACGAATGTTAATTTTGTACAAATAGTGGATGATAGTCATATTAAAGTGCGTACTTGGGAACGTGGGGCTGGCGCAACCTTAGCTTGTGGGACTGGCTGTTGTAGCAGTGTTGTAATGGCACATGAAAATGGTTTTACTGGGCGAGAGGTAGCTGTTGAAGTATATTTAGGCACTTTACATATTCAGTATGCAGATGATGGGACTGTATTTATGACAGGACCTGCAGCTGAAGTATTTGAGGCTGAATTGGCAATTTAAATAGATGTGGGGCATAGAGGCGTGTAAGATGCTGGAGGAACGATATGGAGCAAGTAACACTTAAAGGAATTTCAGGGGCTCGTGGTATAGGTACTGGCACAATTTATGTATATAAACAAGAGCCGATTATAATTCCTAAGCGCATGATTACGGAAGAAGAGGTAGGGAGTGAATTAACTGCCTTTGAAACAGCGTTAGCGACAACGGTAGCGCAGTTAGAAGCGATTAAGGAACAAGCTCGTGAAACCATGGGCGATGAGGAAGCGGCAATTTTTGAAGCACATACCTTAATTGTTCAAGACCCTTCTTTATCAGATGGTATAAAAGCGCTCGTTACAGATGGCTTGCAGTCCGCGGCAGCTGCTACCGAACAATCTATTAATACCTTTGCTGATATGTTTTTAGCCATGGATGATCCTTATATGCGTGAGCGTGGGGCTGATATAAAAGATATTGGTGACCGTTTGCTCCGTAATTTGTTAGGCATGAATCCACGAGGGCTTGCCCACTTAACGGGGGAAGTTATTCTTGTAGCTGAGGATTTGACGCCTTCTGATACAGCTTCGTTGGATAAGCAGATTGTGAAAGGTTTAGTAACAGCTAGTGGTGGCCCTACAAGTCATGCTGCCATTATGGCGCGTACTTTAGAAATTCCTGCTGTTATGGGCTTAGGTGATATTTCTGCTTTACAAAGTGGCGAAAAGGCCGTTGTAAAAGGAACTGAAGGAGAAGTGTTGCTTTCTGTCTCTGACGCAGACTTTGACATCTATACGAAGGAAGCAATTCAGTATCGTGAACAGTTGCAATGTTTAAAAGAGTCGGCTGCATTGCCTGCTGTTACTAAGGATGGCAAAGAAATTCTATTATTTGGTAATATTGGCAAGGCTCAAGATGTTACTCATGCTTGTCAGATGGGAGCAGAGGGGATTGGTTTATTCCGCACCGAATTTTTATATATGAAGCATGATACATTGCCAACCGAAGAGGAACAATTTGAAGCGTATAAAGAGGCAGCTGAAGCATTACATGGCAAGCCAGTCATTATTCGCACCATGGATATTGGGGGCGATAAAGAATTAAAATGCTTACAATTACCTCATGAAATGAATCCTTTCTTAGGCTTTCGAGCAATTCGCATTAGTTTAGCAAATACGGATGTGTTTAAAACGCAGTTGCGTGCGATTTTGCGGGCGAGTGCATTTGGTGATATTCAAATCATGTATCCGATGATTGCTGCTGTTGAAGAAGTGAAAGCAGCTAATGCCGTGCTTGAAACAGCTAAAGAGGAGTTGCGATCTGAGGGTATTGCCTTTAATGAAGATATTCAAGTGGGGATTATGGTGGAAATTCCAGCCGTTGCTGTAAGTGCCGATTTATTCGCTCCTTATGTCGATTTTTTTAGTATTGGTACTAATGATTTGTGCCAATATACATTAGCGGTAGATAGAATGAATGAATCAATTGGTCATTTATATCAGCCACTTCATCCGGCAGTCTTGCGTTTGATTAAACATACTATTGAAGCTAGTCATGACGTTAACAAGATTACTGGTATGTGTGGTGAAATGGCGGGCGATCCAGTGGCTACTATGATTTTGATAGGCCTCGGTCTTGACGAATTTAGCATGAGTGCTTCGGCCATCCCCGTTATAAAAAATATTATTCGTTCAGTAACTGTTGCTGAATGTGAGGCAGTAGTACAAAAAGTGCTCACTATG
Source organism: Veillonella intestinalis (assembly GCF_943193155.1). Taxonomy (GTDB): domain Bacteria; phylum Bacillota; class Negativicutes; order Veillonellales; family Veillonellaceae; genus Veillonella_A; species Veillonella_A intestinalis. Next base: position 184,154 of record NZ_CALPDB010000003.1, read on the forward strand.
AGCACGGCCAGTGAGATTATGACTTATGCACAGGGGGTATTGGCTGAAAAAGGTCTTGCCTTATAGTTGGTGTATGTAATATGGATGCATTATATAATATGGATGCATATAGTATTAGTATATATACTCTTAGAATACTTAGGTCTATTATTTGTCGTTAAGTCATGGTATATCTAAGGCTACGCATTAAAATTTTCTTGCTATAATAGGCAAAGTTTTATAAGATATAGAGTATAGTAGATTAGGTTGTTTTTAGCTTTTAAGCAAGGCTAAGCAATGTCTACGTTGAGTATGTATGAATCGCATTGAGGGCATTTTTTATAAAGGAAGGTATTCGTTATGACTGAAAAAACAGTAGTTATTACAAATGAATCGGGTTTACATGCACGTCCTGCTACGCTTTTTACGCAGTTAGCTGCTAAATTTGCATCTAAAATTACTATTGCAGTTGGTGAAAAGAAAGCGGATGCAAAATCAATTTTAACTGTATTGACATTAGGTGCTACGAAAGGGACTGAAGTGGTATTAACGGCTGATGGTCCTGATGAAGCAGAGGCAGTTGAGAAATTAGCAGAGTTTTTAACTTCTCATCAAGACTAGGTGTTTAAAATGCGACGAAGTGATAGAGCCGTTACCTCAGAGCAGCGCATTGAAGAAATTATAGAAGCCTGTCAAATTATTCGTTTAGGTATTCATGATGAGAAGCGAATTTACATTGTGCCCCTTCATTTTGGTTATGAACGGGAGGATGGGCGCTATGTATTCTATTGTCATGGTGCCTCAGAAGGTAAAAAGATTAATTTACTAAAAACAAATGGTTATGTAGGTTTTGAGTTAGATGGTGGCTATGAGGTAATACCAGCAGCGGTTGCTTGTGGTTATTCTTCTACTTTTTTTAGTATTATTGGAGACGGTCAAGTTTCGTTTGTCGAAGATGAAATAGAGAAAGTAAAAGCGTTGCAAATGATTATGAAGCATTATACGCATAAAGCGGATTGGGAGATGCCTATAGCAGCTGTGAAGAATACAGCTGTATTGAAACTTGTTTGCGAATCAATGACCTGCAAAGAACATAATTAAATAAGGGTAGTTTATGATGACTGTGATAAAGTTGCGTAGTTTGAGCTTTATTGCAGTCTTTTTTATTGTATTAATCAGTGAATATAGATGAGAATATTTCACATATTTATCATCTAAAATATGATATAGTATTCGTGCAATAATGAGGACGACTGGCTGCATTGAATAAGGCTAACTAGTGATTAGAAGTCTATGAACCATAAGCGCCATAAGTTATAAGTAAATAATATGAGATTCGCAATGTAGTGGGTAATTGTTAGAAAGGTTGGAATGTATGAAATCTGGTTTACACATAGGGATTACTTTTTTTTGGGGAGACTCCTATAAACATATTTGGTCTAATGGAGCAGGGCAAAATATGTATTTTCTTCGAGAAACATTGATGCAAATTCCCGAAGTTGAAGATGTGTATTTTGTGTTTTGGGGCAATGATTTAAAGACGTTGCCAAAAGAGTTAGAAGTAGATGCTATGGGGATTGAGGTTTATCCTTATGAAGATGTTGTAAAAACGACAGATATACTTATTGAAGGTACATTGACGTTGGAGCCTTTTTATGAAAAAGAATTTAGAAAGTATGGCGCAAAAATTGTTACCTATCGTATGGGGAATGATTTTATTTGGGATATGGAGAAGTTCCTTGTAGGTAAAGATGGTGGTCGAGCTTTTAATGGGACTACTTATGATCAAGCTTGGCTTATTCCTCAAGTGTATGAATCAAATAGAGATTATTTGAGTATTATGACGGGCACAAAGGTGTATAAAGTGCCACATATTTGGAATTCTTTTTTCTTTGACCGACAAGTGGCGCAGCTACAAGAAGGTTTAGCTTTTGGCTATAACCCTGATAAGACTAAGAAAGGTCGACGGGTATCTGTATTTGAGCCTAACACGTCTGTGGTAAAAAATTGTTATATGCCTGTTTTAATTGCAGAAGCAGCGTACAAAGAAGACAAAACAGCTTTAGCACATGTATATTTATGTAATACATATCATCTAAAGGATGTGAGTGGTTTTCACAAATTTATTGGTTATACTCAGTTAGTTAAGGAAAATATAATGACTGTAGAAAGTCGTCATTTAATGCCTTACTTTTTGTCGAGGTATACTGATATTGTGTTGTCTTACCAATGGCAATTGGGTTTAAATTATGCATATTATGAGGCCTTGTACGGTAATTATCCATTAGTGCATAATTCTGAAATTCTGCAAGAAGCAGGGGTGGGTTTCTATTATCCTGGTTTTGATGCATATAAAGGGGCTGAAGTTTTGCTTGATGTAATTAATCATTATGATGAGTTGTTTGAGTTGCATGAGGCAAAGAATAAAGCTTTTCTTGAAACGTTATCGCCATATAACACTGAAGTAGTAATGGCGCATAGAGCATTATTGCAAGAATTACTTGAAGCGTGAGCAAGAACTCCATAATTAGGTCAATATATATTGTAAATGAGGAGACTGTTCAATTTCTTGATAGTTAATGATTTACTAAATAAAGCCTTAATATATTATTTAATTAAATGAAGTGTTAATTTTCAAAATATGAAGAGTTAATTTTGCTATAAAATTGATTTTTTTAGTTAATAATCGTAAAATGTGAATACCGTTTATTTATTTTTAAAAATGGATATTGTCAATATTAAATGTAAAAGACACCGTTATAATCTAGGTTATAACGGTGTCTTCGTGTTGCGCATAAAGTTGTGTGAAGTTTAGTTATCATTAAAATAAAATAAGTTCATGCAAAAAAGTGGTGAGCAAATTATGAACCTAGTTTATGGAAATGTGTTAAAAGTAAACGAATTGTGTAATTTATAAATGATGATAGAAATGGCATAAAAAAGATTGTTTTTCATGAAAAATAGAAAATAAAACGATAAAGATAGATTATATATCGATTTGATTATGAAGAGAAAGTTTGAAAAATGATAAATAGAAAATGAAGCTAATTATTTGCGATGATTTTATTAAAAATATTAATTAATGAATGGTTTGTTAAGATGAATTGCTTATATTGACTTCAGTTTTTATTAACAATATACTTTTAGTAAATAGTCGCATAGCTAACATAATCAATACCGGTGATGTATTGTTATGATGCATATTTTATCGAGCGTTTATGATAAGATATGCATTTTTTAGGTTCAAAATTAGATATGGCGACCAAGGAATGCATTCTGGGGATTGGGTGAGTGTGTTAGTTTTTTCTTTTTTCTGTGTTTGATCTAAAGAGAGGAAGCGACACAATTAATGAATAGAATTTTTAAAGTTATATGGAGTAAAACAAAAGGGTGTTATGTTGTAGCCTCTGAATTTGCTAAAAGTTATCAAACCGGTGGGGCTAAACGCACAAGACGTTTAACAGCTGCCGTTATGGCTGCTTTAATCTTAGCACCACAAGTAACTACATTTGCCACGACAATTACAGTTGGTGGTGAAGATTGGTCAGCTGGTTCTGCTGGAACTGGTGTTCTTACTGTGGTTGGAAGCGATGGTGTCACGGTTACTACTAGTGATGCAACGGGTACAGGCACTTCAAAAAGTATGACTTTAACCATTGGTTTAGATGATGAAACAACAACTGCTATTAGCACAGCTGCTTCTAGTGTAACTTTAGCATCTACTAGTGCATCTAGTGCAGCGTCAAGTGCTATAGATGCGAGTACAAGTGCTTCATCTTCTCAATCCAGTGCGGAAGTATCTGAATCTTGGGCAAAGCAAGCAAGTACTAGTGCCTCTAGTGCAACATCCAGTGCTACGGCAGCAAGTGTTAGTGAAAGTAATGCTGTGTCTAGTGCAGCTGAAGCAAGTACCAGCGCATCTAATGCGGCGGTAAGTGAAAGCAACGCCGTTTCTAGTGCTACCGAAGCAAGTAGTAGTGCATCAACTGCTATTTCTAGTGCCGTTGTAGCAAGTACTAGCGCATCTTCTGCTGACTCTAGTGCTACAGTAGCAAGTACGAGTGCATCTAATGCGGCGGTAAGTGAAAGTAATGCATCCTCTAGTGCTGAGGCAGCAAGTACAAGCGCGTCAAATGCAGCCGTAAGTGAAAGTAATGCATCTTCGAGTGCTGAGGAAGCAAGTACAAGTGCTTCAAGTGCAGCGGTAAGTGAAAGCAATGCATCAACTAGTGCTGATGCAGCAAGTACTAGTGCATCAAATGCAGAGTCAAGTGCTAGTACAGCGACATCTAGTGCTGTTGAGGCAGCGTCTAGTGCGACCGCAGCAAGTGCAAGCGAATCCAACGCAGCCGTAAGTGAAAGTAATGCAACATCTAGTGCGATAGCAGCCAGCACTAGCGCATCCCATGCAGAATCTAGTGCAACTGCATCGGCATCGAGTGCTACAGCAGCCAATAGCAGTGCATCTTCGTCTTTATCTAGTGCGGAAGTATCTGAATCTTGGGCAAATCAAGCAAGCACGAGTGCATCATCTGCTGATTCTAGTGCTACAGCAGCAAATACAAGTGCGTCAAATGCGGCCGTAAGTGAAAGCAATGCATCAACTAGTGCTGATGCAGCAAGTACAAGTGCGTCAAATGCAGCCGTAAGTGAAAGTAATGCATCTTCTAGTGCTGATGCAGCAAGTACAAGTGCATCAAATGCTGCCGTAAGTGAAAGTAATGCATCTTCTAGTGCTGAGGCAGCAAGTACAAGCGCGTCTAATGCAGCAGTAAGTGAAAATAATGCTAAATCTAGTGCGACTGCAGCAAGCAGTAGCGCTTCTAGTGCTGAATCTAGTGCTACGGTAGCTAGCAGCAGTGCATCTTCGTCTTTATCTAGTGCGGAAGTATCTGAATCTTGGGCAAATCAAGCAAGCACGAGTGCATCATCTGCTGATTCTAGTGCAATAGCAGCAAGTACAAGTGCCTCTAATGCGGCAGTAAGCGAAAACAATGCATCAACTAGTGCTGATGCAGCAAGCACTAGTGCATCAAATGCAGAGTCAAGTGCTAGTACGGCGACATCTAGTGCTGTTGATGCAGCGTCTAGTGCGACAGCAGCACGTACAAGCGAATCCAACGCAGCCGTAAGTGAAAGTAATGCAACATCTAGTGCGACAGCAGCAAGTACGAGTGAAGCTAATGCAGCAGTAAGTGAAACTAATGCAGCGTCTAGTGCAACGGCAGCAAGTACAAGCGCCTCTAGTGCAGCAGTAAGTGAAAGCAATGCAGCATCCAGTGCAACAGCAGCAAGTACAAGTGAATCTAATGCAGAATCAAGTGCAATAACTGCTTCCGATAGTGCGTCTAGCGCTTCTGTAAGTGCAAGCTCAGCATCTGATAGTGCATCTAGTGCATCTGAAAGCGCTAGTGTAGCATCTACAAGTGCAAGTTCTGCTAACTCTAGTGCAACAGCAGCATCTGACAGTGCAACGAATGCTTCTACGAGCGCAAGTAGTGCAGCTACAAGTGCAAGTACTGCATCCGATAGTGCGTCTAGTGCTTCTACAAGTGCAAGTTCAGCATCTAATAGCGCATCTAGCGCATCTGAAAGTGCAAGTGCAGCATCCACAAGTGCAAGTTCTGCCAACTCTAGTGCAACAGCAGCATCTGACAGTGCAACGAATGCGGCTACTAGCGCAAGCAATGCTGCTATAAGTGCAACAGAAGCATCTGGTAGTGCATCTAGTGCATCTGAAAGCGCTAGTGCAGCATCTACAAGTGCAAGTTCTGCCAACTCTAGTGCAACAGCAGCATCTGATAGTGCAACGAATGCTTCTGCGAGCGCAAGTAATGCAGCTACAAGTGCAAGCGCGGCGTCCGATAGTGCATCTAGTGCATCCACAAGTGCAACAGAAGCATCTGGTAGTGCATCTAGTGCAGCTACAAGTGCAAGTGTAGCATCTACAAGTGCGACAGAGGCCTCTGATAGTGCGTCCAGTGCAGAAGCGAGTGCTGCAGCAGCTGACAGCAGTGCAAGTAGTGCTTCTGAAAGTGCTGAGGCTGCTAGTTCTTCTGCGACTGAAGCTACTGAAGCAGCTACTTCTGCGGCTGAAGCAGCCTCTACAGCAACCGAAGCAGCGTCTAGTGCATCTGAGGCAGCAAGCTCAGTTTCTACAGCCGTATCTACAGCTGTGCAAAATTTAGTGGATAGTGGTATTACAGGTGGCACAGCTACAGGTGAGGGTGCAACTACTGTAGGTAGTGATTCCGAAGCAGCTGGTGATAATGCCACTGCTATGGGCGATAGTGCTACAGCTACTGGTACAGGTGCCTCTGCTATAGGTGCGGGTGCTACTGCTGATGGTGACAATGCTTCTTCACTAGGTGCTAATGCTAATGCAACTGGTGACAATACATCTGCTTTAGGTGCTAATTCTGTAGCTATTGGTAGTGGTGCTACTTCCGTAGGAGCTAATGCATCTGCTACAGCCGACAATGCTACAGCACTTGGTAACGGCGCGTCTGCAACGGCTTCTAATTCTGTAGCATTAGGTGCAAACTCTATAGCTAATGAAGAAAATACAGTATCTGTTGGATCTGCAGGTAATGAACGCCGCATTACTAATGTCGCTGATGGTGTTAATGATACTGATGCTGTCAATGTGCGCCAATTGAATTCTATGAATAGTTCTCTTACAAAAGAAATTAGAAATGTGGGCTCTTTAAGTGCTGCATTGAGTGGCTTAAAACCAATTCAATATGATGCTGCTGAGCGAACTCAAATTATGGCTGCTGTAGGTACTTACCGAGGTCATAACTCTATGGCACTTGGTGTAGCTCATTATGTAAACGATTCTACAATGTTCAATATTGGGGTTGCTTATGGTGATCATGATGCTAAAGTAATGGCTAATGCTGGCGTAACTTGGAAATTTGGTACATCAGCACAACGTGAAAAAGCAGAAGTACAACAATTAGCAGGTAAAGAAGCACAACAGCGTATTAGCCAATTAAGTGCGGCTAATGCAGCACAAGCAACTCAAATTCAAGAACAGCAGGCTGAATTAAGTGCTCAAAATGAACGTATTGCTAAATTAGAAGCATTAGTACAGCAATTGGTTCAAAAATAAGTATAAATTTTGATCAAGAAGCTCGTTTACAAGCACAACAAGCTGAAATTAATGAGTTAAAAGCAGCTATGCAAGCGGTTCTTCAGAAATAGTTGGTAGTTTTGACAATTTATTAATCTCGGCAATACAAAACCCCTCTCTCGAATTTGAGAGAGGGGTTTTTACATATACATATAAGAGAGGTGGTTTGTATATATTTGTATATAATAGTATATATTTTGAAAATTTATATTAGGTTCTTATACTAAACCAATCCAATGCCAGTAAGTAGCGGCATATACTACAAGTAAAGCATATCCGATGATGGTAATAGGAATCCCGGTTTTCATGAAAGTTTTTACATCAAAGGTACCTGTACTGTAAGCAACCATACCTTGTGGTGAGTTAACGGGTAGAATAAAACCGAAACAAATGGAGAATTGTGCAATCATAGTGAGGCCTACTGGATTGATACCAGGAATATGAACTGCTTGCACAATAGAAATAACAATAGGAATCATGGCAGAGGCTAAGGCCGTTGCTGAAGCGAATCCTAAATGGATGGCGATGAGGAAGAAGGTAATTGTACCAATTAACATGAATACTGATAAAGTTTCAAGGGTAAACATGTGAACAAATGCATTTGCCAGCCATGTAGCCGCTTTAGTTTTTAAAAGGGCTGTCCCTAAGCTAATACCAGCACCGAACATAACAATAGAGCCCCAATCGATACGTCCTTGGGCATATTTCCAGTCAATGATACCTATGCCCGGCATTAAGAATAAGGCAATAGCTACAATTGTGGTAGTAGATGTATCGTATTTATGTAAGTGACCACCAGTAGCCCAGAAACCAAGTAAAATAAGAGATAAAGTTAATAGTTTCTTTTCGTTAAAGGTCATAGGACCTAGTTCTTTTAGATGTCGTTGTAGTTCTTGTTGTGAACCTTCTAGGTCATGTTCATCTGGTTTTAAAAGCCACATGGATAAGAAGTAGTAGATGACGATCATTACTAATGAATATGGTGCGGCAGCTAGTAACCAATCTAGCCAAGAAACAGATGTATTAAGCTGTGAAGAAATAAAGCCGACAGCTACTAAATTTTGGGCCGCCGCAGTTTGGACCATGATGTTCCAAACGGTATCAGCTTGGGTAGCACCAACTACGAGTAAAGCGGCTAATTTACTTTGACGATTAATTCCAAGACTATCTAAGATACCAATGATGATAGGGACTAAGCAAGCTAGGCGCGCAGTAGCACTTGGCACGAAGAAGGAAAGAATGAAGCCTGTGAAAATTACACCAATATAGATATGACTTGTTTTGGTTCCGATTCGTGAAAGTACATTTAATGCAATTCGGCGATCAAGACCTGTTTTAGTCATTGCTACAGAAATAAACATAGCTGCGGCAACTAACGCCCAAGCTGGTGTGGAATAACCAGAGATAGCTATTTTTAAGGCATTACTGGTGCCGAGTATTTTGGCTGGATCATCCATATTAGGTGCAGTACCTAATAATAAGGCTGTTAGGGCTGTTAACATAGTAGCACTAACAGGGTAGGAAACAGCGCTTGTTATCCACAGCACGATGGCAAAGAAAAGAAGGCCAATCATGCGATGCCCTGCTGTAGATAAGTCGCTCGGTGTAGGAATACATAGAATGCCGAGTAGAACCAAGAAGCTAAGAATCAAGCCAATGTTTTGACTATTGGAACGAGCCTTAGCAGGTGCCGGAGCGGGTGAAGCTGGTTGTGTCATTTGTAATCATCTCACTTTCTTGTGATTATACTAAATACATAATAAAAATTGATTTTAAGCGATATGCTAATAAGTATATCGAATTATATCAAAGTGTTATAGTGTAAGATTTCGACAAAGAAATTATATTACCTGCAAGAAAGTGTTAAAAAATAAGCTAAAATCCACGAAATGAAAAATCCTATGCCAATAGGTATTTTATAGTAAATATGTAGTTAATAAAGTGGTAAAATTCGATATAAATATGTGAGAGATGATGTAATGAGTAAATTTAGAATTTTAAATGTATCGGTATTTGAATATAAAAAGGTCTGTAGCTTACTGTTCGAATACAGAATTATTCGTCATGTAAGTTACAGACCTTTTTGTGAAAGCTTTATAGTTGATTATTGTTTATCGATATTCATGCCTTTTAGTAGGGCTTGTTCGGAGTGTTCCATATGAAGGCGTGCAATTTCACGAGCCTGCGCAGGATTACGTTCAGCAATAGCTTCTACTAACATGCGGTGCTCTTCCCAGGTTTTTACTAAACGGCCTGGTTGGTTCATAGACATAGTACGGAAACGCAAAGTTTGTTCCCGTAAATTATGAATAATTTCTACTAAGCGCTCATTACGTGAGGCTTTGTATAACACTTCATGGAAGTTAATATCAGCTTCTACCACTTTATCCATATTTTTTTGTTCCATAAAGGTGCCAATTTCTACTAGCATACGCTCTAAGAATTCAATTTCGTCAGGCGTAATTCGTTCGGCTGCTAATTGAGCTGCTAATTCCTCTAAGGCAGAACGAATTTCAAAAACTTGTGTAACATCTTTTAAGGAAATATCTGCTACATAAGTACCACGATGAGGGATCATTACCACAAAGCCTTCTAGCTCGAGTTTGCGAATCGCTTCGCGTACCGGTGTACGACTAACACCGAGTTCTTCAGCTAATGGCACCTCCATGAGACGCTCGCCTGGTTTGAAGACCCCATCGCGAATTGCTTGGCGCAAAGTTTCACATACGACTTCACGTAATGGTTTGTAGGATGTTAATACGATAGGCTGTAAGCGCCCTAAATCTTTATTCATTAGGATAATGCCTCCTTACCGTGGGTTTTAGTAATTAAGGATAACCAAGTATGTCCAGCCTTTTTGATTTCTTCTTGTAATGTTAAGGCTTCAAGGGCTGTATCAAGATAGACCACCATAGTTGGGCCACTTCCTGTCATGATGGTTGTATAGCCACGACTGGTGAAAAAGTCTTTACAAGTGATAAGCTCTGGATGGAGTGGGAATAGTAATTCTTCAAAGGTGTTGCCGCTGACTTGCATGGCTTTTTTGACGTCGCCAATACGCATAGCTTTTTCCACTTCATCAATCGTTTCACTGGTTACTTTGGATTGGTTGTCAAAACGATGATAAGCGGCAGCTGTAGAAACGGATAATTCAGGTTTTACTACTAAGAGCCAATGAGGTTTATCTGTAGGCAAATACTGAAGAATTTCGCCTCGCCCAGTGCCACGAGCGGTACCACCTTTCATGAGGAACGGCACATCTGAACCTAAGTCCTGAGCCAATTTCATAAGTTCGTCATCAGTAAGACGTAAGTCCCAGAATTTATTTAAGCCTAGTAGCATGGCTGCGGCATCGGAACTACCACCACCAAGTCCAGCCGCTGGTGGAACACGTTTTAGTAAATGGATGGCGCCGCCGGTTGTACAACCTGTATAGGCTTGAATAGCACGGAGTGCTTTCATGGCTAGATTTGATTCGTCGTAAGGAATCATATCGTTCATGTATGTTGGTAATTCTGGTGCCATGCCAGAGAATACAACGGAATGGTGTTTGGCAAAATAAATAGAATCGCCTAAATAAATAGATTGGAAAATTGTGTCAATATTATGATAGCCGTCTTCGCGCTTATTGAGAATAGCTAAACCAATGTTAATTTTACTGAAGCTTAATTGCTCCATAGGGAGCCTCCTTTGCATGGGTGAACTTACAGACGAAACTGCTTTAGTAGTTGAAATTATAAGGTGGTTAGGTTAAGATGGACATAGGCATATTAACCTAAGGAATTTTTTATATTTAATCAATTTATTATACGCTATTAAGTGAGAAATTTCAATTTCCAGGAGGAGCTATGCAGTTTAAGTGGGGCCGCACGACGAATGCTTTAGTTATGACCACATTAGGTTCTTTATTATTTGCTATTGGTATTGATGCTTTTATTTTGCCGCATAAATTAGTAAGTGGTAGTTTGAGCGGTATTGCGTTAATGTTGTATTATCTAACAGGTATTCAAGTAGGTACCTTAAACTTGCTATTAAATGTGCCTATTTTATATGCAGCCTATCGTTGGCTCGGGCGTTGGCATTTGATGATTACTATATTTGGGACTGCAGTTATTTCATTTTTAATTAATGCTGTGGAATTTATGGAGCAGTACCAATTAACATCGGATCCTCTAGTAGGCTCTTTGTTAGGTGGTATTTTGTGTGGTCTTGGACTTGGTATTGTATATCGAGCTGGTGGTAATACTGGGGGATTAGATCCCATTGCTATGATTATTCGTAAACATTATGGTTTGCAAATAGGGAGTATTATTTTTGGAATTAATGTGCTTGTATTATTTGCCGCGGCGTTAGTAATTAGTGTGGAAGCGGCCGCGATTACATTAATTAGTATTTATGTACAGGCTATGATTGCGAATAAAGTGGTAGTAGGTTTTAATCAGCGTAAAGCTATTTATATTATTTCCTATAAACCATATAAAATTTGTGATGTTATTATTCATCAGTTGGGGCGTGGCGCTACGATTTTAAATGGGGAAGGCGCTTATACACACCAGCATAAACAAGTAATTTTAGTAGTAGTAGGGTTGATGCAAGTAGCTAAATTAAAGGAAGCTGTTCAAAAAGAAGACCCAGCAGCATTTATGATTATTTCAGATGCAGCAGAGGTTATTGGACAAGGGTTTACAGTTCCTATAGCTACACCGGAGTCTGTAAATGCAGCTATTGAGCGGTCTGTACAGACAGGGGCTATGAGTGATGCGTTGCCAGAGGCGCCAGAAGGGACGATTGCAGAAACCCCTAAAAGTTAATGGATTTGAGAATTAGGAGGCGACATGTTTAAAAAGTGGAGTTCAACTTTATATGTAATGGCTATGGTCACGTTGGGTACATTCTTATTTGCTATAGGGATTAACGCCTTTGTAGTACCACATAAGTTAGTTAGTGGTGGTATTAGTGGGGTTGCGTTGATGCTGTATTATTTAACGGGCATTCAAGTCGGTACATTGAATTTACTTTTAAACATTCCCGTTTTGTATGCAGCTTATCGCTGGTTAGGTCGTTGGCATGTAATGATAACGATTTTTGGTACTGTAGTATCCTCCGTATTCATTAATATGTTGCGATTTTTGGCGGACTATAATTTAACGTCTGACCCATTAGTGGGCGCTATCTTGGGGGGCTTATTCTGCGGTATTGGCGTAGGTACTGTATATCGCTCGGGCGGTAATGCAGGGGGGCTTGATCCTATTGCCTTGATTATTCGAAAGTATTATGGTTTGCAAATTGGTAGTATTGTGTTAGGCATTAACATGGTAATCTTAACCATTGCGGCATTTGTGGTTAATATTGAAGCGGCCGCTGTTACTTTGGTGAGTTTGTATATTTCGGCTATGCTAACAAACCGTGTTATTGTTGGTTTTGACCAGCGTAAAGCTGTTTTTATCATATCCTATAAGCCTTATAAAATTTGTGATTTGATTATTAATCAGATTGGTCGTGGTGCCACCATTTTAAATGGGGAAGGTGCTTATACTCATCAGCATAAGCAGGTAATTTTAGTAGTGGTTAGCTTAATGCAGGTTGCTAAACTTAAAAAGGCAGTAGAGGAAGAAGATCCAACAGCCTTTTTAATGGTAACTGATGTGGCGGAAGTTATTGGTGGTGGTTTTACGTTACCGTCAAAAGCGGAAACCCAGCAAGCAATTGAGCGTATTCGAGCTCGTGTTGAAGTAAATGAGTAGTTACTCATTTTTGAGTATTATTTGATATATATATAGTCTTGATATAGTTTGACATAGTTTAATCATTGTTTTGAAATCACATAATAGTTAACCTATCGGTTAATAGTGTGGTGATGTGTAATGGAGGATTTTATGGCACATGCATTAGCAGGCACTTTGGTGCGTTCAGAAGATTTGATTGATTTAGAGTCTATTATTGAAGCGTATTATGAAATAGCGCCGCAGTATGAGAATAAAGAGCAACGAATTTCTTTTGGTACATCAGGGCATCGAGGTAAGTCTTTGACAGGTAGTTTTAATGAATTGCATGTGGCAGCTATTACACAAGCGATTTGTGATGGTCGTAAAGAATTTGGGGCTACCGGTGTTTGTTTTGTAGGTCACGATACACATGCTTTGTCAGAACCTGCGATTGAAACGGTGTTAGAAGTATTGGCTGCTAATGGTGTGGTGGCAGCGGTAGATGGGGAAAATGGGTTTGTACCAACGCCTAGCGTTTCACGTGCGATTATTCGTTACAATGAAATTATAGATACGCAATCGACTGTAGCTTTTGTGCCTGATTTTTTAAAAGACAAAGTTGGTCAAGGTAAAGCCGATGGCATTATTATTACCCCTTCTCACAATCCTCCGGATCAAGGGGGCATTAAATATAATCCGATTAATGGTGGGCCGGCAGATACTACCATTACGAAATGGATTGAAACAAAAGCTAATGAGTATATTAAAGCTGGCGGTGAAGGGATTCGCCGTGTGGCTATTGATGAGATTGATTCAGGTCTTCAATGGGAATATGACTATAAAGGCTTATATGTGAAGGAATTAGCAGAAGTTATTAATTTTGAAGCAATTCGTAAAGCTAAGCCTAAGGTATTGGTGAATGCACTTGGTGGCAGTGGTATGGAATACTGGGAAGCTATCAGTGATACATATGACCTTGATTTGACAATTATTAATAATGAATACGATCCAACTTTTAGTTTCATGCCTTATGACCATGATGGGGTAGTTCGCATGGATTGTTCTTCCACCTATGCTATGGCTGATGTGGTAAAACAGATTGGGCAATTTGATTTAGCTGTGGGGAATGATCCTGATTATGATCGTTATGGCATAGTGACTAAAGCTGGGCTAATGGCGCCTAATCACTTTTTGATAACTGCAGGAGCGTATTTATTTTATAATCGTAAGTGGGCGGGCAAAGGATTTGGGAAAACCGCCGTTGTCACTGGTATGGTGGATAAATTCTGTGCTGATAATGACATTACTGTATATGAAGTGCCTGTAGGGTTTAAATATTTTGCCGCCCTTCTATTCGATGGCACTATTGGCATTGGTGGCGAAGAAAGTGCAGGAGCCTCTTTCCTTAAAAAGGATGGCACTGTTTGGACTACTGACAAAGATGGCATAATTATGGCTTTACTTGCTATGGAAATGTGGTCTGTTACAGGACGAACTCCGGATCAATTATATGAAGCTTTGACGCAGCGTTATGGTAGTCCTATTTTTACACGTATTGATACTCCATGTAGCAAAGTGACTAAAGAGGCTTTGAGCCAACTTCAAGCTAGTGATGTGCAGGCTACAGAATTAGCAGGTGAGCCGATTGAGTCAATTCGTACTACTTCGTTATATGGTGAATACGGACTTGGCGGTTTACGTATTACGACAGAAAAAAGTTTTTTAGTAGCACGTCCTTCTGGAACGGAAGATTTATACAAAGTATATGCAGAAAGTTTCAATGGCGAAGACGCCTTAAATTCTTTGTTAAAAGCAGGTCAAGACCTTGTAAACGAGGTTACTGCACGGTAGAATTGTAAAATAAATTGTGATATAATATAACATTATTGAAATACAGAGAGAAACGTTGAATTAGGTATTAAGGAAAAGGTGAATCACATGAAAGTAGTTGTAACTGTAGTAGGGGTAGACCGAGTGGGAATCATTGCCCGCGTTGCTACCGTATTGGCAGAAAATAATGTAAATATTGTATCCATCAACCAGACGATTTTAGATGGGATGTTTAACATGATTATGATGTGTGAAGCCGCAGATCCGACAGCGCTTCAAAAGGTGCAAGAAGCATTAACTGTTGAGGGGGAACAGTTAGGTGTTCAAATTATGGCGCAACATGCGGATATATTCCTTAGCATGCATCGCGTAGGGTAGGTGACACTATGTTAAGCATCGAGAATATTATTGAAACTAACCAGATGATTCGTGATAATAAATTAGATGTTCGTACGATTACTATGGGCATTAGTTTATTAGGTTGTACTGCGTCTGATGGTAAGACGCTTTGTACGCGCATTTATGACCATATAACTAAGGAAGCTGAAAATTTAGTAGCTACTGGCGAAGCGATTGCGCAAGAATATGGGGTGCCAATTATCAATAAACGAGTATCGGTTACACCTATTTCCTTAGTTGCGGCAGGTAGTGATTTAAAAAGCTATGTACCAGTAGCGGAAGCCCTTGATAAGGCAGCTAAAGCAGTGGGCGTTAATTTTATTGGCGGGTTTTCTGCTTTAGTAAGTAAAGGGTATACAGAAGGGGATCGTCGTTTAATTGCATCGATTCCAGAAGCACTAGCGACTACAGATTTGGTATGTAGTTCTGTTGGTATTGGTTCCACTAAGGCAGGTATCAATATGGATGCTGTTGCTGAAATGGGACAAATTGTAAAACAGACGGCAGAGCTTACTGCAGACCGTGATGCATTTGGGTGTGCTAAGCTTGTCATTTTTTGTAATCCTGTCGAAGATAATCCATTTATGGCAGGAGCATTTCATGGTGTCACAGAAGGTAATACTACGATTAGCGTTGGTGTCAGTGGACCAGGGGTTGTTAAACATGCATTGGAAGCTGTGCGTGGACGACCTTTTGATGAGGTGGCCGAAACGATTAAACGCACAGCCTTCAAAATTACACGCGTTGGCCAATTAGTGGCTCAGGAAGCTTCACGGCGATTAGGTAAGCAGTTTGGGATAATTGATTTATCCTTAGCTCCTACGCCTGCTGTGGGCGACTCCGTAGCGCATGTATTAGAAGAAATGGGTATTACCTCCTGTGGGGCTCATGGTACTACAGCAGCATTAGCCTTGCTTAATGATGCCGTGAAAAAAGGTGGCCTCATGGCATCTTCTCATGTAGGTGGTTTGAGTGGTGCCTTTATTCCTGTTAGTGAGGATAAAGGTATGATCGATGCTGTATCAGTAGGTAGTTTAAGTTTGGACAAATTAGAAGCTATGACTTGCGTATGTTCCGTAGGTCTAGATATGATTGCGGTGCCGGGCGATACATCGGCAGCCACTATTTCGGCTATTATTGCTGATGAAGCTGCTATTGGTATGATTAATAATAAAACAACTGCTGTTCGACTTATTCCTGTACCTGGTAAAACAGTGGGAGAAATGGTTGAATTTGGCGGTTTATTGGGATATTGCCCAATTATTGAAGTAAGTCCGTTTGGGGCAGAAGAGTTCATTCAACGAGGTGGACGAATTCCAGCACCTATTCGTAGTCTTACAAACTAAGGATAAGCACGAGGAGGTGCAGTAATGACGGTGTACGTGTGGGCATTCATAATTGCTTTAGTCATTACGTTTGCGATTACACCGCTAATTAAAAAGTTGGCGATTAATATTGGGGCTATGGATAAACCAGATGCGCGTAAAGTGCATCATGGGGCGATTCCCCGCTTAGGTGGCTTAGCTATCTTTATTGGCTATATGATTTCCGTTATCTACTCAGTAGACGATTTAAGTGCTGAAATGGGCTTATTAATTGGCTCAGTGGTGCTTGTAGCTGTTGGCATTTGGGATGATGTGAAACAAATTGGTCCTAAAACAAAATTAACAGGTCAAATTTTAGCGGCTGCAGTAGTCGTGGCCTTTGGTAATCAAGTAGAATTTATTACTAATCCTTGGGGGCATGTCTTTTATTTGGGCATTTTTTCAATTCCTCTAACTATCTTTTGGATTGTAGGTTTTACTAATATCGTGAATTTAATTGATGGTTTGGATGGATTGGCAGCTGGTATTTCGTTGATTTCTTCCATTGCTATATTCACGGTACTTTGGCAAATGGGACAAACTGATTTAGCTTGTATTGCATTGGCTCTAGCTGGTGCTGCTTGCGGTTTTTTACGGTATAACTTTAATCCTGCTAAAATCTTTATGGGTGATACAGGAAGTATGTTATTAGGCTATACTATGGCTACCATTTCCGTTATGGGGGCTGTTAAGACCGCTGCGACAATTTCTCTAGTTGTTCCTGTTATTGTATTAGGTTTGCCTATTTTAGATACGACATTTGCTATTATTCGTCGTAAAATTAATGGACGTCCAGTATTTAAGCCTGATAAAGGACATATGCATCACCGTTTATTAGCGTTGGGCTTATCTCAAAAACAAGCGGTGTTACTCATGTATGCCGTAACTGCTTTATTAGGTTATATAGCTATTTTGTTAGCAAAAGTAAATATTTTAGTTGGCATTGCTATTGTGCTAGCTATTTTGTGTGTTTGTGTGTTTATTGCTACTAAGCTTGGTATGATTGCTAAAGATGAAGTAGTAGCAAAAGAAGAAACAGTTACAAATAGACGGTAATCTGCGAGCGCTTGTACGGATTGTACAGGCGCCTTCATAGCATACAGGGATTTATCTTGTGGCTAGCGATTTATGGGAGGTAATTATGTTAAAAGTAATGACAGTCTTTGGTACACGACCAGAAGCAATTAAAATGGCACCTGTAGTGAAAGCGTTACAAGCAGCGCCAGATATGGAAGCAATTGTAACGGTTACTGCGCAACATCGCGAGATGCTAGATCAAGTGTTAGATTTATTTGCTATTACACCAGACTACGATTTAAATATTATGAGTCAGGGGCAAACTTTGTATGATGTAACTACACGTGCCTTAGAAGGACTTAAAGATGTGCTGATGGAAGCTAAACCTGATGTAGTATTAGTTCATGGTGATACGACAACTACCTTTGCTGGCGCTTTGGCCTCTTTTTATCAAGAAATTCCTGTAGGTCATGTGGAAGCTGGCTTGCGTACGGGCAATATTTATTCCCCATTCCCAGAAGAAATGAATCGTAAATTGACAGGCTCTTTAGCCACTTATCATTTTGCACCTACTTCGAGTGCAGAAAAGAACTTAATGAAAGAAAATGTAAGTTCGGCACATTTATATGTGACTGGTAATACTGTTATTGATGCTCTTCAAACGACGGTAAAAGAGAATTATCAGTTTGAAGAAGATTTATTGAATACATTGGATTATAAGGGGCGTCGGATTGTATTAGTTACCACTCATCGCCGTGAAAATCTTGGTGAACCAATGCGTCATGTATATAAAGCAATTCGTCGCTTAGTTGATGCCTTTGAGGATATTGAAGTAGTATTCCCTGTTCATAAAAATCCAAAAGTACGAAGCATTGTTAACGAAGAATTAGGGAGTGTAGATCATGTCCATTTAATTGATCCTTTAGATTATGAACCATTTGCTAATTTAATGGCTCGCTCTTATCTATTGATGACAGACTCTGGTGGCATTCAAGAAGAAGCACCTGCTTTGGGGAAACCTGTGCTTGTGCTTCGTAATACAACGGAGCGTCCAGAAGCTGTTACAGCAGGTACAGTACGTTTAGTAGGGACTGATGAAAATACTGTTTATGATACAGCCCATCGTTTATTAGCTGATAAAGAGGCCTATGATGTGATGGCAAACTCAGTAAATCCTTATGGGGATGGTATTGCGTCACAACGCATTATTGAAGCTTTGCGATATGAATTTTTGCAGAGTGGCAAGAAGCCAAGTCGTTTTGGTTATTAATCATAATAGGTCATTTGCGTTATTGTAGTTAACCAGATGGCTTATTGAAGTTAATGAATTTAGCTATTAAAGTTAATCAGCATA
Organism: Veillonella intestinalis; assembly: GCF_943193155.1. GTDB lineage: Bacteria > Bacillota > Negativicutes > Veillonellales > Veillonellaceae > Veillonella_A > Veillonella_A intestinalis. The sequence goes on from NZ_CALPDB010000003.1 coordinate 202,937, forward strand.
TAGTAATTAATTAGTGGATACACTAATAATTGAGGGCTGATGTATAGCTGGAACTTAAAAATTTTATTTGATTAGCTATATTAATTTATACAAAAAGGCCTAAAAATAGCCTTCATTATTCTTGTCAAGCATGAATGAAATTCGAGTTAGTAATCATAAAAATATATCACAGTGATTATATTATTTGATGAATTGAGACGAAGATATAAATTAAATAGGCGATTCGATATTATAAAATAAAGCGTTTGTTATATATAGAGAAAAATCGTTATTTGCGTATCGTATATATTTAAATATTTTGTGAAGTGAAAAAGCTATAAATTATAGTTGCTATAGGTGCATTGGCTAAAGTAATGACAAAATGTTATAATTTAGTGACTGTTAAATTTCCTTATTTTATACTTGAACCATACAGTATAGTGGGGAGGTTATCATATTAGTTAACAAAGTGTAGGTGATGCTATGAAGCGACTAGATTCCACTACTTTAAAAGCTTTAAATGTAGCGCTATCAGCAGGTTTTTCTTTGCTAGTATCTATTTTAGGATGTATAGCAATAGGACGCGGCATAGATTATCTATTTGATGTATCGCCGTGGGGGACTCTGATAGGAGGCATTATAGGAGGCTTAGGAGGCTTATACTCTCTTTACTTGAGAGTTGTTTCCTGAAAGGGGATAGAGCATGGCGGATTTTGTGGAATTTTTAAAGCGTATGACAGCCTATTTATTTTTCACAACAATTAGCATTATGTTATTGCTAGAAGTTTTGGATTATGAACAGTACATCCTAGGTTGGCTTTGGGGATGTGGCATTAATTTTTTATACTTGCTTGTTTTAGGGCTGTGGATTTATCGAGTTCGTCATAAGGATATTCGCGTTATAGAAAAAGCAACCAAGGCGGGATCTGCAGTGCGGCTTACCTTAGTTGCCTTTGGAACCATATTGGCAGCTTTTCTGTTTGATAATTTTCCGTTCGTTGCATATATGTTAGGTCTGTTGGCGTGGCGCCCCTTATCTATCATAGAACGAATTCGGTATAACATGCAGAATGGCTGGAATAGTTTAATTTAGTGCATATTCGTAAATTTAGATAAATAGTAGCTAAAATTCGTGAAAGGAGGTGAACCTTATGGAGTTACATACCGGTAACCATACCGTTGTTCACATGTGGGGAATGGCATTTAATATGGATACCCTATATATGACATGGCTTGTATTTGGTATTCTTATTGTCATTGCCTTTTTTGCTACACGACAAGTTAACATGGTTCCCACAGGAGTTCAGAATGTTGTGGAATTTATATTAGAAGCTATTGGCAACCAGTTGAAGGGACCTTTAGGTAAGCACTTTAATAAGGTAAGTTCGCTACTATTTACGTTCTTTTTCTTTATCTTAGTAAGTAATGAATTGGGATTAATACCAAGCCCACATATCTTGGTATCGCCTACTAATGATTTGAATACGACGTTAGGACTGGCACTAGCTAGTTCATTTAGTATTTGGGTTATTGGGGCACGTATCAAAGGGCCTGCTTACTTCAAGCACTTTTTTCAACCGTTTGCCGTTTTCGTAATTTTCCATCTTATGGAAGAGATTTCTAAACCGATTACGCTTAGTTTCCGTCTTTTTGGCAACATTGTAGCCGGTGAAATTGTGTTGGAATTGTTAAATGGATTGGCACCATATTTAACACCGATTATCTGGATTGTATTTAGTCTTTTTGTTGGTGTTATTCAAGCCTTTGTATTTACTATTTTAGTAACATCCTACTTAGGGATGGCGGTTTCAGAAGAACATTAATCACCATAGTTTTACAATCTAATTAAGTAGATATTAGATAGTATTAAATTACATTTTTAGGAGGAATTTTATTATGGAAAAAGCAATCTTATTGTCAGTGAGTGTATTCAGTGCTTGTTTAGTAGCTGGTTTAGCCGCATTGGCAGCTGCCTTCGGTGATGCTTTGGCAGTTCGTAAAGCATTTGAAGGGATGACTCGTCAACCTGAGATGGCTGGTAAGATCATGACTAATTTATTTATTTCCATCGGTTTGATTGAATCTATTCCAATCATTGCAACAGTTATTGCCATCGTTCTTGTATTCACGGATGTAGTTATTGGTAAACTATAATTAGATGATTTTTAAATTGAACGAATACAACAAGGCAAGTTATAATTCCAAGTTTAAGAGGGGGTTACGCCGTTGGTAGAAATAAACGGTACATTGCTGGTTCAATTTATCAATTTCTTTATTTTAGTGGCGATTTTAGCGAAATTTGCGTTTAAACCTTTAGTTGGCGTTATGGAAGCACGACGCAAAAAGATTGAAGGCGATTTAGCGAATGCTCAAGCTACATTAGATTCAGCAGAAGCGACTCGTAAAGAATATGAAGCGCAATTAGCAAATGCTCGTAAAGAAGCACAAGCTATTGTTGAAAAAGCAGCTCAGTTAGCAGAGCGTAATACGCAAGCTCAAATTAAGGAATTAAAAGAACAGCTAGTACGTGAAAAAGAAGAAGCTCGTAATGAAATTGCCCGTGAACAAGCCAAAGCATTAGAAAAAATGCGTGAAGACATGGTTACCTTGTCGGTAGCTATTGCTGGCAAACTTGTGGCTAAAAATATGGATAGTCAAGCTAATGTGGAACTTGTAAAAGAAGCAATTGCTAAGCTTGACAGTAAAGCATTAGGGTGATTGGTATGAGCGTAAACATTGTAACAGATAAATACAGTACCGCTATCTTTGAATTGGCGCAGGAACAGCAAATCCTTGAACAAATGGAAACGGATCTTTCCTACGTAAAAGAAGTTATGGATACGCAACCTGGACTAGGCACATTGTTGTTGTACCCTGCCCTAGAAGCACAAGCCAAATGTGATATATTGACTAAAATTTTTGGTCAAGCAATTCATAAAATGGCGTTAAATACCTTGTATATCATGGTGAAACGAGGGCGTATACGGTATATTCAGGCTACCATTGCAGAGTTTATTAATAAAGCACGGGAAGCCCGTGGTATATTTGCAGCCACCGTTACAGTGAGTCAAGCTATGCCAGAAGAAGTATATACACAGTTGGCAGATAAATTAAAAGCAATTACGGGTAAGCAATATGTTTTTACCATTAAAGTAGATCCTACGATTGTGGGTGGGTTAATTATCCAAATTGGCGATACACGCATTGATGCCAGTGTATTGCGTCGTATGGATGATTTGAAGAAGCATTTGCTTAAATCCGATACAACAGAGATTGGGGTGAATGGTTAAGTATGAAAATGAAGCCTGAAGAAATTACTGCCATAATTAAACAGCAGATTCAGGACTACGATGTGGAACTTAACGTTGATGATGTGGGTACTGTGCTTGAAGTAGGCGATGGTATTGCACATATTTACGGTCTTGAAAAGGCCATGGCAGGTGAATTGTTAGAATTACCTCATGGTGTATATGGTATGGTACAGAACTTAGAGTTAGACAATGTAGGGGCTGTACTACTAGGTAATGATTTTTTAATTAAAGAAGGCGATCAAGTGCGTCGTACTGGTCGTATCATGCAGGTTCCAGTAGGTGAACAATTGATTGGCCGTGTAGTTAATGCCTTAGGTCAACCAATTGATGGCAAAGGGGCGATTACGCCAGAAGGTCATCGTCCAATTGAATATCCTGCACCTGGTATTGCTGACCGTAAATCTGTATTTGAACCATTACAAACTGGTTTAAAAGCGATTGATGCTATGGTTCCAATTGGTCGTGGTCAACGTGAGTTAATTATCGGTGACCGTGGTACAGGTAAATCTGCGATTGCTATTGATACAATCTTGAATCAAAAAGGGCAAGATGTTATTTGTATTTATGTAGCCATTGGTCAAAAAGAATCTACGGTAGCTCGTGTAGTACAAAAATTACAAGAAGCAGGCGCTATGGACTACACGATTGTAGTATCTGCTGGCGCTTCTGAAGGGGCACCAATGCAGTATATTGCGCCATATGCTGGTGTTGCTATGGGTGAACACTTCATGTATCAAGGTAAACACGTACTTTGCGTATATGATGACTTATCCAAACAAGCGGCCGCATATCGTGCCATGAGTTTATTACTTCGTCGTCCACCAGGACGTGAAGCATATCCTGGTGACGTATTCTATTTACATTCTCGTCTATTAGAACGAGCTGCTAAATTATCTGATGAATTAGGTGGCGGTTCCATTACAGCGTTGCCAATTATTGAAACGCAAGCTGGTGACGTATCAGCCTATATTCCTACGAACGTAATTTCCATTACGGACGGTCAGATTTTCCTTGGCACAGATATGTTCTATTCTGGTATTCGACCAGCCGTTGACGTTGGTTTATCCGTATCCCGTGTAGGTGGTAGTGCTCAGATTAAAGCGATGAAACAAGTAGCTGGTAAATTACGTCTTGACTTAGCACAGTATCGTGAATTGGCAGCGTTTGCTCAGTTTGGTTCTGACCTTGATAAATCCACAAAAGCACAACTTGATCGTGGTGAACGTTTGACTGAAATGTTGAAACAACCACAGTATTCACCATTGAAGGTAGAAGAGCAGGTTGTATGTTTATATGCAGGGATTAATGGCTATTTTGCCACTATTGAAGTAGCCGATGTGCCAGCATTCCAAACTGAATTATTGCGCTATGTACATGGTAATTATAGTGAAATTCTTACTAACATTGCGTCTTCTAAAAAATTAGATGAAGCAACTGAAGAACTATTGAAAAAAGCAATTCAAGAATGCATTAAAGCTTTTGGCGAATCCCATCACTTAATTACTGAGGAGGCATAGGGTTATGAGTAGTGCACAAGATTTGCGTAAGCGCATCAAAAGTGTGTCTAATACGCAGCAGATTACTAAAGCCATGAAGATGGTAGCGTCTGCTCGATTGCGCCGTGCACAGACCAAAGCCAAATCTACAGAACCATATGCGGAAAAACTAGGTCAGATTCTTACTAATGTAGCAAGTACATTAGATAGTGAAGTATTAGCCGCCTATCCACTGATGCAGGTGAGAGAAGTTAATCGCACGTGTTATATCTTGGTTGGTGCTGATAAAGGCTTAGCTGGTGCATATACTAGTAATTTGATTAAATTCTTTTTGCAAGCTACCGAAGGTAAAGATGCAAATAATTTTGAAACTATTACAGTAGGCCGTAAAGCAACGGAATTCTTGCAATATCATCATTATGATCTTGCTCACTCCCATGTAGGCTTTTCAGATAAACCTGAATATAGCCATGCCCGTCAAATCGTACAAGAAGCGACGAATCTATTCTTAGAAGGCACTGTGGATGAAGTAGTTTTGATTTATACACACTTTGTTAATTCTTTAACACAGACTGTGCAAAGTCTTAAATTACTCCCTATTGAAACAGAAGCACATGAGGATGGCGCATTAAATGATTTATATATTTATGAGCCAAATGTAGAAACCATTTACGATCAATTGTTACCTAAATATTTAGAAATTACTATGTATAATGCATTATTGCAGGCTTCTGCTAGTGAGCTTGGTGCTCGTATGACGGCTATGACGTCCGCAACCGATAATGCAGGTGAATTAATTAGTACATTGAATTTGGAATACAATAAACTACGCCAAGCTGGCATTACAAACGAAATTTCGGAAATTGTGGGCGGCGCGAATGCCTTGCAATAGGGTAACGACAAAGGAGGAGAGACCTCTTAAATGAGTAATAATATAGGTAAAGTTGTACAGGTTATTGGACCAGTAGTTGACGTTCTTTTTACGGCAGGGAACTTACCAGCTATTTACAACGCAATTCATATTAAAAAGACAAGCGACTCCGGTAAAGAAGAAGTGATTGTAGTTGAAGTTATGCAACACTTAGGGGACGACACAGTTCGTGCCGTTGCTATGAGCTCTACCGATGGCCTTACTCGCGGTATGGAAGCAGTCGATACAGGTGCTGCTATCTCTGTACCAGTTGGTGATGGCGTGCTTGGCCGTATCTTTAACGTGCTTGGTGAGACTGTTGACCATGATGATACACCAGTTAAGTCTGAGGAAATGTGGCCAATTCACCGTCCAGCACCTAAATTTGATGATTTAGCACCAGAAACAACAATTCTTGAAACTGGTATTAAAGTAGTTGACTTGATTGCACCTTATGTAAAAGGTGGTAAAATTGGTTTGTTCGGTGGTGCCGGTGTAGGTAAAACCGTATTAATCATGGAATTAATCCATAATATCGCTACAGAACATGGTGGTTATTCTGTTTTCTCCGGTGTAGGGGAACGTACTCGTGAAGGGAATGACCTTTGGAATGAAATGAAGGAATCTGGCGTTATTTCTAAGACTGCCTTAGTATATGGTCAGATGAATGAGCCACCAGGAGCTCGTATGCGTGTAGCGTTAACTGGTTTGACTATGGCAGAATACTTCCGTGACGTGCAGAAACAGGACGTATTGTTATTCGTAGATAACATTTTCCGTTTCATTCAGGCCGGTTCTGAAGTATCCGCATTGTTAGGTCGTATGCCATCTGCCGTAGGGTATCAGCCAACTTTGGCAAATGACGTAGGGGCCCTTCAAGAACGTATTACGTCTACTAAAGAAGGTTCCATTACATCTGTACAAGCAGTATATGTACCAGCCGATGACTTGACTGACCCAGCGCCAGCAGCTACATTCGCGCATTTGGATGCTACGACTGTATTATCTCGTTCTATTGCAGAAATCGGGATTTATCCAGCGGTGGATCCATTGGATTCAACGAGTCGTATTCTTGACCCATTAGTATTAGGGGAAGAACATTATAAAATAGCTCGTGGTGTACAGGAAGTATTACAGAAATACAAAGATTTGCAAGATATTATTGCTATTCTTGGTATGGAAGAATTGTCTGAAGAAGATAAATTAACAGTAGCACGTGCTCGTAAGATTCAACGTTTCCTCAGCCAACCATTCTTCGTAGCTGAAGTATTTACTGGTTCGCCAGGGAAATATGTGCCATTAAAAGAAACCTTACGTGGTTTTAAAGAAATTTTGGAAGGTAAACACGATAATTTACCAGAAAATGCATTCTATATGGTCGGCACGATTGATGAAGCGGTTGAAAAAGGAAAGGAATTGTTGGAGAAGGGGGAATAATTCATGAGTAGTGGTAAAACTATGCATTTGAATATTATCACCCCAGATGCGACAGTCTATTCTGGTGACGTTAGTTTTGTAGTAGCCCGTACAGAAATTGGTGATTTAGGGATTCTACCACGTCATGCTAATTTAGTAGCTGCTTTAGAAATTGCACCTTTGCGCATTGATACGGTAGAAGGTAAAAAAATATTTTTAGCTAACTTTGGTGGTTTTTTAGAAATTAAAGATAATGAAATCACTGTTGTGACGCCAAATTGTGAATTGCCGGAAGATATTGATGTAGAACGTGCTAAACGAGCTAAAGCACGGGCGGAAGAACGCTTGCAAAGTAAAAGCGAAGAAATAGATTTCCAACGTGCCCAATTAGCCCTAAAACGCTCCTTATTACGTTTAGATATTAAAAATAAAGTAGGCTAATTAAAGTTTGTTAATTAGTTTAATACTTTGTTTAGACTGTAATAGGTAAGAATGTATTCAAAAGTTGCTTATATAATTTCTCTTAGAATTTATATAAGCAACTTTTTTTGTTATATCTGGAGTGGACAAGTTTATAGTTCTTCTTTGTGGTTTGTTATAGTTTGAGACTATAGCAAATGGGGAATTTAATTATACTTGATTATTAAATTTCCTAGAGTATGTATAGGATTAAGGTTGGTTGCATTCAGAATAAGAGGTAGATAGTGGTAGATTAAGTAATGCTAGGAAAGTCCATTTGTAATGGACTGCCTTAAAAACTGTGTTGACAGTTTTTTTGTCCACTGGTATAGTAATCACATCGATACAACAACAATATGACATCGATAGCAGACAAATACAGAATTGACGATGAAGAGATAAGTATTCGTATGGCGTTGGCACAGAGAGTCCCGGTAGGTGGAAGGGGATGCAAAAGATTGCGAGGAAAATGGTCTTGGAGTATCCGAGGTGGAATGCGTAAGCTTTAGTCTCGGCGGATGCAACCGTTACAATGCCACAGTATAATCTTATTGATAAATAAGACGTACTGGTTGAGGGGTAAACTGTGAAGTTTAGCTAAATCAAGGTGGTAACACGTTTTTGACGTCCTTGTTCACGATTGTGAATAGAGGATGTTTTTTTATACCTGTATTTGTGGCTTTAGACGGAACAAAAGAGGTGAGAGACCTTTTGCAAACGTCAAATTTTATGGGATGAAAGTAGTGCTTGAGAAAAAAGAGAGAATTAGGGGATTGAGAAAGTAGAGAGTTTAGAGAAAACAGAGAGTTGAGGTATAGGGGGAGGCGAGATAGTAAATGCCCATTACAGTAGTCAAAGATTTGCCGGCTATTGCTAGGTTGGCAGAAGAAAACATATTTGTCATGGATACGGTAAGAGCTGAATCGCAAGATATTCGACCGCTACAAATTTTAATTGTGAATTTGATGCCTACTAAGGAAATTACAGAAACACAAATTTTAAGAGCCTTAAGCAATACGCCGTTGCAGCTAGATATTACCTTACTTCACATGGTGACACATAAAGCAGCGCATACGTCAGAAGATCATTTAATTTCTTTTTATCGGACCTTTGATGAAATTAAAGAGCAATTCTTTGATGGTATGATTATTACGGGAGCACCTATTGAGTTAATGCCTTTTGAAGAAGTTAATTATTGGCACGAACTAACACGGATTATGGCGTGGAGTGAAGATCATGTATACTCTACCCTATATATTTGTTGGGGGGCGCAAGCGGGTTTGTATTATCACTTTGGTATTGATAAGAGTGTATTACCAACTAAATTATTTGGTGTTTTTGAAAATGATGTATTGAATACACAGCCTATGTTATTACGTGGTATGGATGAAGTGTTTTATATGCCTCATTCTAGGCATACGACAGTATCCATCGATGAAATTAGGGCGAATAAACAGTTGGAAATTTTAGCGGCTTCAGATAAAGCGGGGGCTGCTATTGTACGAAGTTTAGATAATAAACATATTTTTGTCTTTGGACATTCTGAGTACGATAGGGATACATTGCAGCGCGAATATGAACGAGATATTGGCTTAGGCTTAGGGATAACGGTTCCTGAAAACTATTATCCTGATGATGATCCTACTAAAGAACCCATTGTGCGTTGGCGTTCCACTGGTACTTTATTATTTACCAATTGGCTTAATTATTATGTGTACCAAGAAACACCGTATATTATTGAGCAAATAAAGAAGATGAAGCGACAAAGACTTCATCGCGATTAAGTTAAGGCTAATTCGAAATTAGAAATTAAAACAAAATAAAAAATAAAATAAAATAAAAAATAAAATAAAATAAATGCCTTCAATGATAGCTTAGCTGGAGAGGTATAAGAAGTATTTGAGAAAAGAGGGAAGTCGGCGTGAGAAACCGACGGAAACACTAACGGAGAGAAAAAGGAGAGATTTATTATGAGCAACAACAAACAGTACAAATTCGAAACAATTCAATTACATGAAGGTCAAGTTGTTGATGAGACAGGGGCTCGTGCAGTACCTATCCATCAAACTACAAGTTATGTCTTTAAAGATGCTCAGCAAGCAGCTGACCGCTTTGCTCTACGTGATCCAGGCGCTATTTATTCTCGCCTTGGTACACCAACGAATGATGTGCTTGAAAAACGTGTAGCTGCTTTAGAAGGTGGGGCTGGCGCTTTATCAGTAGGTTCTGGTTCAGCGGCGATTACCTATGCTATTCAAAATGTGGCTGGTACAGGGGACAACATTATTGCAGCCTCTACTTTATATGGTGGTACTTATAATCTATTTAGTGCAACCTTGCCACGCTTTGGCATTACCACTAAGTTTGTTGATCCTGATGATTTAGCTGGATATGAAGCAGCTATTGATGAGAATACTAAAGCTATTTATATTGAATCGATTGGTAATCCTAATATTAATCTAATTGACATTCAAGCAGTAGCTGATATTGCACATAAACATGGCATTATTCTTATTGTAGACAATACCTTTGGTACACCTTATTTAATTCGTCCTATTGAACATGGTGCTGATGTGGTGGTTCACTCTGCCACTAAATTCCTAGGCGGTCATGGTACAACTATTGCTGGGGTTATTGTAGAAAGTGGTACTTTTGATTATAAAGCGAGTGGTCGTTATCCTGATTTTGTAGCTGGGGATGTACATTATAATGGCCTTGTATATGGTGATTTACCAATTCCGTTTACTGTGAAGGTACGTGCTCAATTGCTTCGTGATACAGGGGCCACATTAACACCATTAGCAGCGTGGTTAATTCTTCAAGGGATTGAAACATTATCGCTCCGTGTAGAACGACATGTAGCCAATACGCGCAAAATTATTGATTTCCTTGTTAATCATCCGAAAGTAGCTTGGGTTAATTATCCTGAATTAAAGGATAGTAAGTATAAAGCATTGGCTGATAAATACTATCCAAAAGGAGTTGGCTCTATTTTTACCTTTGGCATTAAAGGTGGTAAAGCGGAAGGCATTAAATTTGTAGATGAACTTCAGATTTTCTCTAATTTGGCAAATGTAGGGGATGCTAAATCCTTAGTCATTCACCCATCCAGTACAACTCATGCACAGCTTAATGAAGAGGAACAAAAAGCGGCAGGGGTAACGCCAGACATGATTCGTATTTCTGTAGGGATTGAAAATGTGGAGGACTTAATCGATGACTTGGCACAAGCTTTGGAACACGTATAAAGAGATAAAAACTATTAAGAATCCATATGCATATACAGAGTATTGGTGGTATTAATTAATAGATTGATAAAAGGCTGTAACAACATGGGGATACTATCCTTAGGTTGTTACAGCCTTTTTAATAGGCAATATTTAATTATACTTTTTTTCTAATCGGCATTTCTAAGAGGCAAAAATCTACATCTTGATTACCGTCATAAAGGGTAGTATCTAATAGGCAGGTATCGATACTTCCGCCAGCTAATTCATAGCCTTCTTGAGTGAGCCAGTCGTACAAGTATTCTATGTGTTTTGTTTCATAAGGCATGCCATATTTATAAAGACAAGCATATAGTCCGGCGGGCAAAGTGGCGGTACGCAGTTGCGGCAAATCCATAAGGGGGACGAAGATACAACTGCCGGCCCCTTCTAAGGGTTGGCCTTTGATTATGCTGTCTTTTGGGAAATATGAACCGAAGCCAGCGGACGGTAGTAGTTGTCCTTTAAATAATTCGTGCCATAAATTGACCAGTGTTAAACTTAAGTTTTCGCGACTAATCGGTTTAATATATTCTTTGTAAATAATTTGATGTTCACTTCGTTTAGTTATGAACGGCGTATGTACAGATTGACTTGTTACTTCGCGAGCATCTTCCAGTAAATTAATTTGTTGGCTTATACGCTGTTCAATAATTTGTAAATTAGCAATTTCTTCGGCTATATGAGTTCGATGTTTTTGTAGTAAAGCTAGTGTATTGTCTAATTTATTATCCTGCACACAATCAGCAATATCTTTTAAACTAATGCCCAAGTTTTTTTAAAAAGTCAATTTTTCTCATAAAGGGAATTTGCTGTTTGCTATAGTAGCGAAAGCCACGATTATTAGTATATATTGGCTTAAAAAGGCCAATCTTATCATAATGGATTAAGGTTTGTCGGCTCATGCCGTGTAGTTTAGCCATTTCACTGATCGAAATTAACTCTTTCATAATACGCTCCAACAGTAATTTTGATAGTTTTTATCATGAACTTAGTGTAAGTATAATACTATATTATACTACTGTATGATAGGTATACAGCAAATAGAAGGAAGATAGTCTTTTAGAAAGATAGACTTGACTTGGAGTCTACTTCAAGTATTACAATAGATAACAAATAGATGTTGAAATGAAGTCAGTTTAAAATAGGCATAAGGAGATGATATAGTGACAATTAAAGAAGTAGCCGAGCAATTTGATATTACAACAGATACATTGCGGTATTATGAACGCATTGGTTTAATTCCCGCCGTACCACGCACCGCATCAGGGATTCGTGATTTTGATGAAATTACAGTAAAATGGCTTGAATTTGTCCTCTGTTTTAAAAAAGCCGGAGTTCCATTAGAGAGCATTGTTGAATATGTTAAATTGGCTATTGAAGGGGATCATACCCAAGAAGCTCGGCGCGATATTTTGGTGGAAACGAGGGAACAGTTATTAGAAAAATTCCACGAAATTCAAGAATGTTTGAAAGTATTAGATTATAAAATTGATGTTGTATATAAAGACTGCAATCAAGCAACGGCTAAATTAGTGGATGATTGGAAAGCAACACAGGAAAATGAATAAAACTTTATTCTGTTGATAAAAAATAGCGGGATAGTATAAAAGAAAACAGGCGCAACCTTTTTTATTACTATGTATAAGATACATTAAGTAAGTACATAAAGATTGCGCCTGTTTTTTAGTTTTGTATCTTAGTCTTTAACAAGAACTTTGGTGATTTCACCAACATACATATCGTGGAAATCACGTTCAGGATAAGTGTCTTCCATCACCTTTTTGTCAATGAAACCTTCTTCAATAATAGGGGCTCTATAAATTTTGCGGCAAACAAGCACTAAATCTGCCTCGCCGAAATAGGTATGGTCGCCGTCAAATACAGGTGTCAAACCGGCTTTAGCAACTTTATCTTCGTCACGGCCTGAGTGAGTCCCTAAGTAAGCTAACTCCCGTTTATATTCTTTCGTAAAGAATGAGAGGGTAAACTCGCCTTCACGGTCAATGAATTCTTTGGTGTATCGTTGCGGACGCACATATACAATGGCTGTAGGTAAGCCGTTATTATGAGCCCAAAGCGCGCCTAGATGCCCCCAACTAGCGGTCATAGTATTATATCCGCGTTCTTCATTACCAGCTGTAATTAATAACCAGTCTTTGGCAATTAATGTCATAGGATTTAAGTTTAATTCACTTACTGCTATTTCTTTCATAGTTGATGTCCTTTCTTAATTTACTTTGTTTAATTATATATTGATTAATAAGAATGAGTTGTATATAGCTTGACAGAACGAGGTTGTAGTTTACGGCATATATTGGAAAAAATGTCTGATTGGGGTACCAATTTAATTGAAGAACGTCGTAAAGATGGTGAAACCATTCAAATTCTTGTTCCAGATGATACAGGTTTTAGAACCAAGGATTAATAAAAATTTGTTAGTTCGGATCCTTTGTGCTGGGAAGCATTGTAATAGGATTTAAACTAATAAGAAAAACGTAAAACAAAAAAATGAAAAAAAGAAAAAATGAAAAAAGACAGTCCCTTGAAACGACCATTGCTACATGTTAGCTCTGGGCGTAAAAGGGACTGTCTTGTCTTTTATGTGTCAGTGCATTAAAAGACTTATTTCAATTCTTTCAACAACACTTTTAAATATTCATAGATATGTTCTACTGATGGTAAATGTAACCGTTCTTGAGGGGTATGGGCATGGGTAATTGTTGGGCCAAAACTAATCATCTGTGTTTTAGGCATAACAGCTTTTAAGAGACCACATTCAAGGCCTGCATGAATGGCGGTTACAGTTGGTTTTTCACCAGTTACTTTTTCATAAATGGCAGTAGCTTGTTCTTCTAATGGGCTACCTGGTTCATATTCCCATGCTGGATAAGCGCCAGCAATTTTGACAGGTAAACCAAGGGTGCTAGCTAATAATTGGATTTTCTTTGTTAAGAAATCTAAGGAGCTAGCTGATAAGCTACGAATGGAAATGAGCAAATGAATATTATGCTCCAATTCTTCTACAATGGCTACATTGTTACTTGTTTCTACTAATCCTTTTAAGGAATGATTCATAGCGAATACACCATTAGGTGCTAAGTATAAGAAGGTTAATAAGGATTCTGCTGTATCACCACCGTATACAGTGTCTGGTAAGTCTGCATCACTAATGAGAATATCGATATTTTCATCCTGTGGTGTATACTCACTGCGATAGGATTTTATTTTAGATTGAATCCAAGCCATTACTGGTTTAACATCGGCTTCTTTTAATAAAATAGTAGCGGAACCTACACGAGGAATGGCATTGTGTTTAGTGCCACCAGTGAAGGAGGCTAATTGGAAGTTGTATTGACCAGCTAATTCATAAAGTAGACGACCAAGAATTTGATTGCCATTAGCTCGTTCTTTATGAATTTCAATGCCAGAGTGGCCCCCTAAAAAGCCGTTAAGGGTTAATTTGAGTGCTTTAGTGAATTGGGAATCGCGATTATCTCGTAAACGTGGAATTTCTACATCTACACGGCAACCACCGGCACAACTAACAACAAATTCGCCTTCTACTTCAGTATCAATGTTTAATAAATATTGACCGTGAGTTTGTCCTTCTTTGATTGCTAGGGCCCCGTCCATACCAGTTTCTTCTGCTGTTGTGAAAAGACATTCTAATGGGCCGTGAGCAATGCTATCAGAGTCTAAAATGGCTAAGGACATAGCGACAGCAATACCATTATCAGCGCCTAAGGTTGTTTCATTGGCATGAAGCCATTCACCATCGACGATATATTCAATCGGATCTTTTGTAAAGTCGTGGGTAGAGGTTTCACTTTTTTCACAAACCATATCCATATGGCCTTGAAGGATTACACTTGGGCGATCTTCGTAGCCTGGTGTTGCTGGTTTACGAATAATTACATTGTACGCCTCGTCTTGATTCACTTCGAGTTGACGGTCTTTGGCAAATTGTGCGAGCCAATCACTAACCGCTTTTTCGTTGCCGGAGCCGCGAGGGATTTGATTCATAGCTTTAAAAAATTCTAATACTTTTGTTGCACTCATAGTTACACCTCGTTTTTTAAATAGGGTTAACAATTTGTTTTACAATATTTTCATACTTTAATAGTATCATATTTACGAGAATTTGTAATAAAAATCTTGCATAGTTTATATGATAGCGCTAGGAGAAAAATCCTCTCTTTCCATAGCCAGTAGGAAGTAATCTTTGTTATAATAGATATGAAAAAACTGTAAACATAGAGGAGGTTACGCTATGGTCTATGACAAAAAAATTGTTGTCATTGGAACTGGAGGTACTATTGCAGGACAAAGTTCGGCTGCCGAAGATTTAACGGGCTATCAGGCTGGTGAATTGAGTATTGACCAAGTATTAGCAACAGTACCTGGTGTAGAAGGCTATGGGCCTTTTGAAAGCCATCAACTGTGTAATATAGATAGTTCTGATATGACAATTGCTATATGGTCGGAGCTCTCACGCAAGGTGCAGACTTATGTGGAACGAGATGATGTGGCTGCTGTGGTAATTACTCATGGCACTGACACATTAGAAGAAGGGGCGTATTTTCTACATTTGACAGTACGGACGGAGAAGCCCATTGTTATGGTGGGGGCTATGCGCCCCGCCACTGCCATTAGTGCAGACGGACCTTTAAATTTATTGCAAGCTGTGCAGGTTGCCCGTTCATCTCAAGCACAAGGACAGGGCGTGCTTGTTACTTTAAATGGGACGATTAATTGTGCTCGTGATGTAGTGAAGCAACATACAACCGATGTCGATGCTTTTGGTAATGCCTTTTTTGGTCATTTAGGTTTTGTGCAAGCTGGGGAGGCTCATTTTTATTATCAGTCATTGCGTACACATACCTTACACAGTGAATTTGCCCCACTAACTGCGGAGCCTTTACCTAAAGTAGTATTACTTACTTTGTATGGTGGTGTAGATCCAGAGTTAATTCACTATGTACTACAAGGAAAGCCCCGCGGGTTGGTAATCGCAGGGCTTGGTCATGGCATTTTGCCTAAAAAAATTCAGCAAATTGTAGAACACAGTGATATTCCTATTGTTCGAGCTTCACGCACGGGTAGTGGCATGGTATCAGCCATGGCAAGTGATAGTCGGGATGGCTTTATTGTGAGCGATACCTTAACACCATCGAAAGCGCGTTTATTATTGATGTTAGGTTTGACGAAAACCTCAGATCGAAAGCAGTTACAACGTTATTTTCACGAATATTAATTCTTGCTTGTTATTGATTTATAAGAGCACGTTCATGCTCAGCTTTCCGTTCAATGTTCTCAAAAGCCCGTGCCATAGCGAGACGCACGCATTTGGCTAAGGTGTCGCCAAAGAGCGAATAGGTGCCAGAGTCAGTTAATACATCCCCATTGGTATCGATAGTAAGAATGACACCATCAGTAGCCGTACCAGTGGCATAGGCACCACTAATTAGACTTTTAATTTCTGCGTCTCTAAAGGCTGCACTTTTAGCTTCTGTAATGGTAATCAAAGCTTTGGTTAAAGCACCATCAGTAAGGGCTTTGTTGGTGAACACTAGTAAATTGATGGTGCCCGGTTGATGGAATTCACCATCTTTTTCTTCGTAGTAGAAGCCATCTCCGGCACAGTGAGCAGTAGCTTCAAAGCCGGCGGTTGCAATCGTTTCAACAATTACATCGCCTGCCGTTACTTGGGCATAGACATGAAATTCCATAGTGGCACTGGTAATAAGGCCCGTGCAAAAGTTTAAGGGATAATCTTCTTGCTCAAATTCAGCGCTTAAATAGCCTGCCGCAGAACCGCCAGGTAATTCCTTTTCTGTATTCACAAAGAAGGGTAAATTTTGATTGCGAATGGCCATTATGTGATGAAGGCCACCGTTTAATGGTCCTGTGCTGAGGCTATAACGAACTTCGTCAAAAGCGACAACAATGGACGTATTATTTACGGTTACTTGACCACCAACCGCTAAGTGCGCAGGCACTTGGTAAGGGTTATTAACAGGATGTTTAGTCATAGGAACTCCGATTCATGATACATTCGTATAGATAGTATATACTGAGGTATGCATACATTTTAAATGCAAGTAAAAGGGCTTTTTGTTAGCCTATTAATATATCTTAGCATATTGTTATCATATATGCTTTTTTAGTTTTTGTCATCATTGTTTTATGTTAATTCTGTGTAAGTGTCATCCTTGATGGGGCTTATATGGGGAGAGAGGAGTTTGTATGTTATTAGCTAGTGCAACAACTGAGTCTGTATCGACTACGGTAAAAACACAAGTGGCAGATAGTGTAAGTTATTTAGATAAATTGATAGACTTTTTTTTAGACCATGGTCCTAGTATCATTGTCGCTATTCTTATATTTTTAGTGGGTATGTATATTGCACGTTTTATTCGTGATGTGGCGATGCGCATGATGACACGTGCTAATTATGACCACACAGTTATTTCCTTTGTAAGCCAAATTATTTACTATGGAATTCTAGCGATTGTTTTATTAACAGCTTTAAACTCGGCAGGGTTCCCAACAAATTCGTTATTGGCCGCCTTTGGTGCCTTTGGTTTAGCCATTGGCCTTTCTTTACAAAACAATCTATCAAACTTTGCATCGGGTTTATTAATTCTGATTTTTAAGCCATTTAAAGCAGGGGACTTTATTACAGTAGGGGAAATTTCAGGGACAGTACGAAGCATTCAATTTATGAATACTACGATTATGACTAAGGAAATGCGTACTGTATTTATTCCTAATTCTATGTTAACGTCTCAGCAAGTTACTAATAGTACATATTATGAAACGAGAGTGGTTCCTTTTGTCTTTGACATAGGCTATAATAACAACCACCATCAAGCAATTGAAGTGATTAAAGAAATTATGCAAAATGATGAGCGCATAGTAAACCGAGAAACTGTTGAGATTGGTATTAGTGAATTTGGAGAGAACTCCGTTCGCATTTCTGCATATCCTGTTGTAAAAAATGGTGATTATATGGCTGTTTTTTATGACACTATGTCATCGGTGAAAGATCGCTTTGATGAAGAAGGTATTGATATTCCATATCCACAACGAGTAGTGCATGTGCAGCGCAGTGGGATGGATGAAGGGGCTAAGCCTTTAGGTGATATGAGTCAGTATATGAAATAAGGATTTAATAGCATGAAGTGTTGTAAAAAAATTGTGTGGCCTATGTTAGTAGGTTTACTTGTGAGTAGTTTTAGTATGACTGAAGTGCCAGTATTGGCGGCCACTACATCGGCTAACGATGTAGTGGTGAGTAATGCGTTGCCAGTACCTTCCTTTGCAGCTGAAGCGGCAGTATTAATTGAAGCTGAAACGGGGCGGGTTTTAGTTTCTCATAATGCTAATAAACGCCTTCATCCAGCGAGTACGACTAAAATGGTGACTTTATTGACGGCGTTAAAGCATCAAGGTACACGCCTTGATGAGTTGGCAACTATTAGCCCTTATGCAGCGTCTATGGAGGAATCTAATTTAGGGGTTCGTACGACCGACCAGTTGCCACTACAAGCGGTGGCTGAAGGTATGATGGTAGCCAGTGGCAACGATGCGGCAGTAGTGGTAGCGGAGAATGTAAGTGGCTCTGTATATCGCTTTTCGTTGGCTATGAACGAAATGGCTAAAGAAGCAGGGGCGACGAATAGTTATTTCTTAAATCCTCATGGTTTAACTGAAATGGGGCATTATTCGACGGCTATGGATTTAGCTAAAATAGCGGCGTATGGTATGCGCATGCCTATGTTCCGTGACTTTGTGGGCGATGATTTTTATAAGGTGCCTTATGAAAATAGATCGCCACAATGGGTGAGAACAACGAATCATTTCATTCGTAGCAAATATGCTGGTGCTAATGGTTTAAAAACTGGATATACAGAGGCCGCTGGAGAATGTTTGATTGCTTCAGCGACTCGTGATGGCCGTACATTAATCGTTGTATTGTTAAATGACGATAATCGTTGGGTTGATGCGCCAGCTTTATTAGACTATGGCTTTGCTGTATTGAATAGTAATAAGTAATGTGATAAATAATAAGTGAGGAGATAAGAGGAGTTTAGTTTGGAACTAACAAAGACAAAAAGTGCGTTTTTTGCGTTCTTACGGCGATTGCGCTTTATTCGTCGTTGGGGCCTTATGCGTAATACGGAAGTAGAAAATAATCAAGAACATAGTTTAGATGTAGCCTTTATTGCTCATAATTTAGGCTTGTTACATAATTTAAAAGGTGGCCAAGTCGATGTGAATCGGTTGGCCGTATTGGCTATGTATCATGATGTAAGTGAGATTTTTACTGGTGATATGCCTACGCCTATTAAGTATTTTCACCCTACGTTACGTGAATTATATGGTGAGGTGGAACGATTGGCGCAGGAAAAAATTCTCCATACATTACCCCCAGAATTACAAGCTGCTTATGAACCTATGCTATTAGGTAAAATGAGTGATGAAGAGGCTAAGTTATTAAAAGCGGCTGATACTTTGGCGGCCTTTATGAAATGTGCCATAGAGAAGCAGGCTGGCAATGGGGAGTTTAATGAGGCTTATGAGAGTATATTAAAAAAGCTCCACGCCATGGAGTTACCAGCAGTGGAGCAATTTTTAGATTTATATATGGAGCCATTAACAGCGTCCTTAGATACTTTGAATTATTCTTCTTTAGAAGATTGAATGCTTTGAATCCCTTCGGAAGACGGCGTGTTGTTGCTACTTGGGGAAGACGATGTGTTTTCCATAATGTGAGCATTGCGTAGTAAAGTAGCCTTGCCGCGCCAAGCAAAAGCCCTGTGACCAAAGGCTGCCTTAAAGGTTCTATTAGTCAAAGGTTCTAATTCCGATGCACTCACATAGGGTTCAATGTGACGGAATTCAGGAATTGGGGTTGTGGGAAGGTCTCGATTATGAGGACACACTTCTTGACAAATATCGCAGCCCCAGATTAGGGGAGAACGGCGTAGAATCGTTAGTTCTTCGTTGGTTAGTTCGCCTTTCTTTTGGGTAAGATAACTTTTGCAAGTTTCATAGCCAAAATCGGAACGTCCCAGTGATTGGCCAGGGCAAGCTCTAACACAACTATTGCAACTCATGCAGGCTCCTTCCATAGGTGTATCAGCCGGTAGGGGGCAAGTAGTGAGTAAGGTGCCGATAGAGGTGTAACTCCCCCAAGTAGGATGGATAAGAGCTCGATTTCTACCAAATACACCAAGACCTGCTAGATAGGCCATATAACGGTCGGCTAAGGGGGAGGTGTCGCAGTGGATTTCAAATTCTACTGTTTCATCTAGTGCTTGCAAAGCTTTGCCAAATCGTGTTAAGTAGTCAGGAATGACTAAATGATAGTCAGGGCCCCAAGCATAACGAGGTAGGTTGATTGGTTGCTCAACGGGCATATCCTCAGGCCGTATATAGTAGGGAAAGAGGCACACAATAGCACTTCGAGGTTGAGATAGTTGCGTGTTCCCCGTTAAGCGTTCTTCTAAAGAGCCATTAATAAAAGGGCAAGGATTATCGGTTGCGATAAATTGAGTGGCTTCTTTGGGTAAGGGCCAAGGGGCAATCCCAAAAGCCGGAATATTTAATTGTTTTGCTATTTTATTCAAATCGTTTCGTGTTATCATAATAAAGTTATTATTACAAATTTCGTGAAAAAAAGCGATACTTATTTTACAGGTATAGATGTAGGAGGCTCATCATGTTGATGTATCGGCAATTATTGCAACCGAAAACGGTAGCAGAAGCCTATGATTTGGCGATGAAATATCGTTTTATGCCACTTCTGGCTGGCGGTGCTTGGATTGGCTTAGGTAGTTGGCGCTGGCCTATGGTTATTGATATGTCTGGTTTAGGACTCGATTATATTCGTGAAAACGATACCTATTTTGCTATTGGTGCTATGGCGACTCAAGGTGATGTGGAGCGATTTGAGCCATTTCAGACCTTTGGCAATGGCGTGTTACCTAAGGTTGTGCATTCCGTACTAGGTGTACAATTTCGTAATATGGCTACGATGGGTGGTTCTGTAGCGGCTCGGTTTGGTTTTTCTGATATTATTCCTTCGTTATTAGCGTTACAGGCAGACGTAGTCTTATATAAGCATGGGATTATGAGCTTAACTGAGTTCTTGGCGTTGCGGGAGCGTGATGTGTTAGTCGAAATTCGTATTCCTAAAACAAAAGCCATTATAGCGGCTGAAAATTTACGTAAATCTGTGTCTGATTTTCCGTATTTAACGGGGGCTTTGCGTAAAGATGAGACGGGTTACCACCTATATATTGGCTGTCGGCCGGCGGTGGCAAGAGAAGCCGTCCAGGCAGGCGAGATTTTAACAGCTAAAGGGACGGCTGGTTTAACTGAGGCTATGGAAGCAGCTGCTAGGGAAATTCCGTTTCAAACTAATTCACATGCGTCGTCTAGTTATCGCCAAGCGATGACAAAAGTAATAGTGAAACGCTTGGTGCAGGAGGTAGAGCAGTGGACGTAAAATTAACTGTTAATGGGAAAGTTTTAGAAACTACGATTGAAGCCGATGAAATGTTATTGACTACATTGCGCAAGCAAGGCTATTTCAGCATGCGCCGTGGTTGCGATACTATGAACTGTGGTCTTTGCACAGTGTGGCTTGATGGAAATACAATTTTGTCATGTTCCTATCCTACATTTCGGGCTCATGGCCATGAAGTAATCACATTAGAAGGATTGGCGGATGAAGCGGCTTTGTTAGCAGATTGTTTAGCTGCTGAAGGGGCCGATCAATGTGGCTATTGCACTACGGGCATGATGATGAGTGCCATGGCTTTGCGCCGTAAAAATCCCAATCCTACAGATGAGGAAATTAAAGACTTTTTAGTGGGAAATTTATGTCGTTGTACTGGTTATGAATCTCATTTACGTGGTATTCGACGCTATTTAGCGGAGGTGGAAGCATGAGGGAGCAACAACAGCGAAAGCATGTAGGTAAATCCTATAAAAAAGTAGACGCCAGTACGATTTTAAGTGGTCGTCCTGCGTATACGGAAGATTTTATTCCCCCTCATGCGTTAGTTATTAAAATTTTACGTAGTCCTTATGCAATGGCTAAAATCATTGATATTGATTTAAAATCTGCTTTGCGTATACCTGGGGTAGAGGCTATTTTTACATATAAAGATGTGCCTAAGACACGCTTTACTTTGGCAGGGCAAAGCTATCCAGAGCCATCGGCGTATGATTCGTTAATTCTTGATCAATATGTGCGCTATGTAGGGGATGCCGTAGCTATTGTAGTAGCTAAAGATGAAAAAACAGCCTTTCAAGCTATGCAGGTCATTCATGTAAAATACGATGTGATGGAGCCTGTATTAGATATTCATACAGCGTTAGATCATCCTACGGTAGTTCATCCAGAAGATGATTTGCATTATAATTTGCCGGTAGGGGGCGACCCAAAACGAAACTTAGCATGCTCCTATAGTCGTGTAGCTGGCGATTTAGAAGGCGAGTTAGCTAACTGTGACTATGTGGTAGAAGAAACTTATTTTGACCAAGCGACATTGCAAACAGCGATGGAAACGTTTAGAACATTTTGTACTATCGATCAGTTTGGTCGTTTAGTGTGTACTAGTTCGACGCAAATTCCGTTCCATGTAAGACGTCACATTGCACGTGCTTTGGAAATTCCGGCCACTAAAATTCGCGTTATTAAACCGCGTATTGGCGGAGGCTTTGGTTCTAAGCAAACCGCGTGTACAGAGCTGTATTGTGCCTTTGTAACTTGGACTTTGAAGAAGCCCGCTGTATTAGTGTATAGCCGTCATGAGGCAAGCAATTGCTCAACCAGTCGTCATGCCCGTGAGTGGAAGGTGCGTTTAGGGGCTACTAAGGATGGCATTATTCAAGTGATTGACATGGTAGCAACATCTGATGCGGGTGCTTATAGCACGCATGCGTTTACTACTTTTACAGCTGGCGAACATAAGTCAGTGCCTTTGTATAATAAAGGCAAAGCCGTGCGCTATGAGTCCAATATTGTGTACACAAACCATATGGCAGGGGGGGCTTTCCGTGGTTATGGCGCAACCGAAGCTCTTTGGCCATTAGAATGTGCTGTTACTAAGTTGGCTAAAGCTATGGATATGGATGAGAGTGAATTACGCTTAAAAAATTTGATTGGCGTAGGCGAAACTTCCTTAGTTTATGAGCCTGATGAAATATTGGAATCTGGTCTATTAAAAGAAGCCATTGCAAAAGCTAAAAAAATGGCTCGCTGGGATGAACGACCTCATAGTTGGCAAATTGATGAAACCCATCGGGGTGGACTAGGTATGGCGTTGGCTTTCCAAGGTTCTGGAGTAGCTAAAATTGATACAGCCTCGGTAGAAATAAAGTTACAAGATGATGGCTATTATACGTTATACACTGGCTCTACCGATATGGGGACGGGTGCTAATACCGTATTGTTACAGATGGCCTGTGAAGTGTTAGGCTGTCCGTTAGATCATATGACCTGTTATGAAGCGGATACAGATGTTGTGCCTTTTGATCCAGGCTCTTATGCATCGAGTACTACTTATGTAACAGGCACAGCGGCTAAATTGGCAGCTGAAGATTTAAAAGCCAAATTAATTCGTACCTTTGCTACTTATTTAGAGGTGCCTGAAGAAGATATTGAATTTGATGGCGTTATGGCAAATACAAAAGATGGTAGTAAAACGATGACTACTAAAGAATTAGCGCCTAAATTAATGGTTAGTTTAGGTCATAAGCCAGAACAATTAGTAGGATTTGCTACTTGGGGTAGCCATACATCACCACCACCATTTATGGTAGGGATTGCTGAAGTGAGTGTAGATATGGAAACGGGCCAAGTGACGCCGCTTGATTTTTATGCGGTCGTTGACTGTGGTACCATCGTAAATCCAGCGTTAGCAAGAGTTCAAGCAGAGGGTGGTATAGTACAAGGTATTGGTATGGCTTTGACAGAGGACATACGATATTCCTCGCGTGGTGTCTTAGAGACTAATAACTTTATGAGTTATAAAATACCAACTCGTCGTGATATAGGTCGTATTCATGTAGATTTTGTAGAATCTCATGAGCCAACGGGGGCTTTTGGGGTTAAATCCATTGGTGAAGTAGTTATTAATACTTCTTGTCCGGCGATTCAAGGCGCTATTTTAAATGCCTGTGGTGCGGAATTAACAACATTACCTATGAATTCAGAAAAGGTATTTCAGGCTTTGATGGCGAAAGAGTAAAGGGTAGGTATTTAATTTCGAGCAGAACTGTAGGCTCGCACTGAGGAGGAATAGCCATGACGATGCAAGCAAAACATTGGAGTTCGTTGATTCAACCAGGCATTACAGCCATTGTAGGGGCTGGTGGTAAAACAACGGTACTCGCTAAATTGGTAGAATATGGTGGGTTACAAGGGCAACCAACATTAGTGACGACTACGACAAAATTATATGAGTCACAAGTGGCTTTGTGGAATCCTTATTATGGTACTGATTTTAATGAGGCTGAAGAGGCCTGTCATAAAGCTATGCATCGAGGTCGCTGTGCTGCTTGGTTTAGTGGCATAGAAGGGACAAAGGTGACTTCCTTATCTGCGAATGCCATTGATGAAATGCATATGGTTCATCCTAAGTGGCAGATTTTAGTTGAGGCTGATGGGGCGAAAGAAAAATGGTTGAAAGCACCTAAAACATCTGAGCCAGTGATTCCTGCTAAAACGACTACTACCATTGGGGTTGTAAATTTACAGATGCTAGGGACACAACTTACGGAAGAGCATGTGCATAATTTAGAAGGGGTTTCTGCCATTATGGAACGCCCAGAAGGCGCAGTTGTTACGCCTTCTATGTTGGCTCGCTTAGTGCTTCATCCAGAAGGTTTATTCCAATATAGCCGCGGTCGCCGTATATTATTCTGTACTGGTTACGATACGGTGCAGCATCGCATTATTGATGACTTTTTAGACCGCTTAGCTGATAGTAAATTGGCTATGGTAGTATTAGCTGATGGTTATAAAGCAAGTTGTGAAATTGCCCGTGTTATTCGTTGGCAATAAGGCAGGCATATTGATATGGTCATAGATGTAGTTATATTAGCGGCTGGTCTTAGTCGACGCATGGGGCTTTGTAAAGGTCTGTTGCCTTGGGGCGAAGGGACTTTGTTAGAGCAAGCTTGTAAAGTATATCGGCATTTAAGTGGCCAGCGCATTGTAGTAGTTGGAAAAGAGGCGGATTTAATGAAGCCTCTTGCACATACTTATGGATTTCAAGTTGTGGTGAATGAGCAACCTGAATTAGGTCAAGGGGGATCACTTGCGCTTGGTATACAAGCAGTAGATACAACAGCAAATCCTGTATTATGTGCTGTTGTGGATCAACCTTTGATGACTGAGGCGATTGTTCAAGCGTTAGTACAAGCTTATGAACAAGAGGCTCAGGATGGTAAGACTATTATTTGTCCGTTATATGGCCCTAGTAAAGAGCGGGGCAATCCGGTTATCTTTGGTCCGTATTGGAAGCAAGGGCTTCAAAACATTACCGCTGATCATGGCGGTCGAGAAATTTTGCAGGGAATTGGTAAACCCTATATTAGGTTCGTCGAAATTAAAGAACCGGCAGGCGTAGATGTAGATACGCCTGATGAATATGAACAGTTGTATAATATGTGGGGTAAACTATGAAACCTTTAGTATTGATGCGTGGCGGCGGTGATATTGCTTCTGGCTGTGTATACCGCTTGCGTCGCGCTGGTTTTCGTGTTGTAATTAATGAATTACCCATTCCTACGATGATTCGGCGCAAAGTTTGTTATGGTGCCGCTGTCCATCGTGGTGAAGTGTTATTAGAGCGATTAGCAGCTCGTCATGTAACGTTGGCTGAAGCACAGGCCATGGTACAAGAAGGGCATGATATTATTCCCGTAGTAACAGAAGCGTATGAAACAGTATTAAAAACATTACAACCAGATATTGTTGTCGATGCGATTTTAGCTAAACGCAATGTAGGTACACATAATGATGATGCAGCATTAGTTATCGCTTGTGGCCCTGGTTTTGTGGCTGGTGAGGATGTTGATGTCGTAGTGGAAACTATGCGTGGTCATACTTTGGGACGCTGTATTTATGAAGGGGCGGCTTTGCCTAATACGGGTATCCCTGGTAGTGTGGGTGGTTATACCATTGAACGGGTAATGCATGCTCCTTGTGAAGGTTTATTTACGGCAAAGCGTCATATTGGTGAGGAAGTTGAAGCTGGTGAAATTATTGGCTTTGTAGATGAAACACCAGTTAAATCGCAAATTGCCGGTATATTGCGAGGCGTTTTGGCATCCGGTTTGATGGTAACTAAAGGCTTTAAATTAGCTGATGTGGATGCGCGGTGTGAAAAATTTCACTGTTATACGATTTCTGATAAAGCATTAGCTGTAGCTGGTGGTGTTTTAGAAGCTGTGTTAGCCTTTTGTTATGAGCAAGAACAAGAAATAACAACAAAATGAGGAGACTTATGAATGTATATGATGTAATTGAGCAGCGCCTTAGTGAAGATAAAAAGTCAATTATGGTAACGGTGCTGACGGGAGAACGTCAAGGGGATAAAGTAGTATATGGGGAAACGGGCGATGTTGTATATGGTCAGCCCATCGACGGTTTGGCGATAAAACCAGATCAGCGGCCTAGTGTATTAAATCTAGGCGCTATGGAATGTTTTGTCCAGCCTGTTGAAAAAGACCCAGAAGTATTAGTACTCGGCGCGGGTCATGTCAGTCGTTGTATTGCGGATATGCTTTTATTTATTGGTTGTCATGTAACGGTAGTGGATGATCGAGCTGAATATTTGAGGCCTGATTTCTTTGATGAACGAGTACGCCGTTTATGTTTAGATTTTAATGACTTGGCGTCTCAATTACCTTTAAATAGTTATAAAGGGATTATCATAGTAACGAGAGCACATGAATATGATAGTATTTGTTTAAATCAAGTGCGTCATTTAGTAGATACTACCTACATGGGCGTTATGGGGAGTCATAAACGTGTATTCCATGCTTTTGAAGTATTGAAAGAAAGTGGCTGGACGCAAACTGAATTAGATAAGATTTATGCGCCTATAGGTCTATCCTTAGGGGCTGAAACACCCGAAGAAATTGCTCTATCTATAGTGAGTGAGTTCTTGGCCGTAACGCGTGGTCGTAAGGCAGGATTTTTATCGCGAGGAGGTCAAGGTCGATGAAACGTGAATTTGTTAAATATTTGCAAGGTCGTGAAACCGATACCTTAGCGGTGGCCACTATTTTGCAAACGAAAGGATCTACGCCGCGTAAGGCGGGGACAACTATGGTAGTTCATCCTGATGGCTCTATTTTTGGTACGATTGGTGGTGGCCGTGCAGAGAACGAAATTCGTTTAAACGCATTAGACGCTTTGCAAAAAAAAGAAAATCATCGCCGTATTTTAGTAGACCTTAATGATGATGTAGCCGTTAAAGAAGGTATGGTTTGCGGTGGCAATTTAGATGTTTGGATTGAAACCCAAAATGTATAAAATAGGTTACATCCTTGGTTGACAATATTTTACAGCGAACTGAAAATAAGGTAAAATAAAAGAGTACCTGTGCATTATACACAGTGTACTCTTATTTATTTTCGTACCCCTTGAGGAGTGGTTTTATATGATGACACAGCTGCAAGGCTTAATTGAAACATTCCGCTTTGGAGATTTAGTCGATATCTTATCCGTAGCGGTTTTAATATACTATTTATACAAACAAATTAGAGATACTAGAGCTATGGCCCTGTTAAAAGGGTTGGTTGTACTAGGGTTAATTAATGTAGCCAGCCGATTCTTTGATTTACATGTAATTAGCTGGATATTACAACAAGGTATGACCGTTCTATTGGTTGCATTGCCAGTGGTATTTCAACCAGAATTACGTCGGGCTTTGGAACGATTAGGTCGTGGCCGACTATTTTCCAAATCCCAAGATGTAAGTGAAATGGAGATTGAAAGTCTAGTCAATGAAGTCATGGCATCAGCTAAGGTTATGTCTCGTGAAAAAATAGGGGCCCTTATCGTATTTGAACGCGAAGTAGGCTTGGGAGAAATTATTGATACGGGCATTGAAATTGACGGTAAAGTATCCCGTGAATTGTTAAATAATATATTTATTCCTAATACACCCCTTCATGATGGAGCTGTTGTTATTCGCAACAATCGGGTTATGGCAGCGGCCTGTTTATTACCATTAACTCAGGATAGAAGTTTAAGTACTGAATTGGGAACGCGCCACAGAGCGGCGATTGGTCTGAGTGAGCAGGCTGATGCAGTGGTGCTAGTTGTTAGTGAAGAGACGGGTAAAATTTCTTATACCTATGGGGGGCATATTTATCGTCATTTACCTGAAGAGCAATTGCGTGAATCCTTACGTGCCTTTATGGAACGTCCTAAATCAGCCTTGTCCTTCTTAAAGAAATGGAGGGCTAAAAAATGATGCAATTTTTCCACAAAATTCAAGGTCATTGGATGGCAAAAATTTTATCCCTATTGGGTGCCATTCTATTATGGTTCTTCGTTATGAAAGAACAAAATCCTATTGTAGATATTAATTATACCGTGCCTGTACAAGTACAGAATTTGAACTCGCAGTATGTGGTAGATAATATACCATCAGAGGTTCATGTACATTTACGGGGACCTCGTAACTCCATTCTATCGATTAATCAAAGCTCGCTAAAAGCGCATTTAGATATGGGTGATGTGTCGCCAGGGCAGCAGAGCTTACAAATTTTATTCACACCACCAGCAGGTGTTACCGTGGTAAGTATGACACCGGATACAGTTAATGTAAATGTGGATGAATACATGCTCAAAGAAGTGCCGGTAGAGGTGCAACAGTTGGGAAAAGTGCCAGAAGACATTGCCATTAAATCTGTAAATACAGTACCTAAAGTAGTGACGATTAGTGGTGCTAAACAAGAAGTAGAAAGCGTTGCGCATGTAATTTTGCGTATTAAAATGAATGATCGTCGAGCTAACTTTACTGCTTCTGGTATGATGGTTGCCGTTGATGCGGCTGGTAAGACTGTAGATAATGTAACGATTACACCACGACAAGGGCAAGCTCAGATTGAGCTGGAACAAATTCGCTTTGAAAAGAATTTACCTGTAGTGGCTAATGTAACCGGGACAGTGAGCAATGAGTATGCCATTAAAAGTATTACTGTAGAGCCACAGCAAGTGCTAGTAAGTGGTAAAGAAGGGGACCTTAAAAACTTGTCAGAATTACGGACCGTAGATATTCCGTTAAATGGCCAGATTGCTAATATTGAAGGCGACTATGATATAGTGTCGAGCGATAATTATGCAGTTAACCCTACAAAAGTACATGTAATTGTGGAAATTGTAAAAAAATATTTAGGAGACACTAATGCTAAGAATAATTAATTTTCGAGTGGATGTAACTGCTAAAAATCCATTAGAAGCCTTACTTGTTCATAAATTTCCTGTCTTAAAAGGTCAGATTGAGCAAATCCATGTAGTAAGAAGAGCTGTGGATGCGCGTAAAAAACCTCATATTACGTTTGTATATACGTTATTTGTGGAAGTTCGTGATGAAGCGTTGGTTATGAAACGCTTGGGACGGGACAAAAATGTAAGCACTATGGAACCTGTGGAGCCAGAACCGATTGTACATGGCAAGCAGAGCTTAGCCCATCGGCCAGTAGTAGTCGGCTTTGGCCCAGCTGGTATGTTAGCTGCTTTTTACTTGGCTCGTGAAGGCTATCGCCCGATTGTATTAGAGCGCGGACAAGATGTGGGCCAACGAGCTAAAGATGTAGAAGAGTTTTGGACCTCTGGGCAGTTTAAGCCAGAGTCTAATGTACAATTTGGCGAAGGTGGTGCTGGCACTTTTTCTGATGGTAAGTTAACTACGCGTGTAACGCATCCACGGCTTCATGAAATTGCTAAATATTTTGTACGCTTTGGGGCACCAGCAGAGATTTTATACAAACATAAACCTCATGTAGGCACTGATGTGTTGCGCGGTATGGTAAAAGCGATGCGGGAGCAAATCATTGCTTGGGGCGGTGAAGTGCGCTTTGGCGCTAAAGTTACTAAGTTATGCCTTGAACAGGCGCATGTAACTGGTGTGGTGGTCAATGATAGTGAGACCATTACTACAAATTTAGTGCTAATAGGGATTGGCCATAGTGCCCGTGATACTTATGAAATGATGTATCAGGCAGGGATTGCCATGGAAAGTAAACCTTTTGCAGTCGGCGTTCGTATTGAACACCCGCAGTCGATGATTGATATTTCACAATATGGCATAGAACCAGCTGAATTAGGCTTAGGCGCTGCTGAATATTCCGTAGTATATCATGATAAAGAATCAGGCCGGACAGCGTATAGTTTCTGTATGTGCCCTGGCGGTGAAGTGGTGGCCTCAGCTTCAGAAGAAGGTCATGTAGTTACTAATGGTATGAGTTTGTATGCTCGTGCTAGTGGCGTAGCTAATAGTGCCTTAGTAGTCACTGTGGGACCCGATGATTTTGGAACTCATCCCTTAGGTGGCGTAGCATTTCAACGAGAATGGGAAGCGAAAGCTTATGAGTTAGGGGGCCGTGATTATAAAGCGCCATTGCAAACAGTGGGCGACTTTTTAGCACATCAAGTAGGTACGGTACCTCTTAATCAAGCAAATGCGCCTCATTCGTATCGTCCTGGTGTAGTAGCAGCAGACTTGCATGCTTGTTTGCCAACGTATGTGACGGAAGTAATGGAACGCGCGTTGCCGTATTTTGGACGCCGTATTAAAGGATTTGATGAACCACAAATTTGTATGACTGGTGTAGAAACAAGAACATCGTCACCACTTCGTATTTTACGTGATGAAGATCGACAGTCACCGACCATTAAAGGGTTATATCCTATGGGTGAAGGTGCTGGTTATGCAGGTGGAATCATGAGTGCTGCCTTAGATGGTGCGGAAACAGCCATTCGTGTTATGGTTGCGTATAAGCCGTTAATGGCACAGGAAGGAGAAGCATAATGTCTAGATTGTTTGGTACTGATGGTGTACGTGGGGTAGTGAATGCATTTTTAACCCCTGAATTGGCTTATCATTTAGGGCGCGCAGCGGCGGCCTATTTTGGGCGTCAAAAAAAGCGTCCTGTATTCTTAATTGGCCGCGACACTCGTATTTCTGGGGCTATGCTTGAAAATGCATTGGCCGCAGGTATTTGTTCTGTTGGTGGGGATGTAGTAGTAGCCGGTGTTGTGCCTACGCCAGCGGTGGCGTACTTAGTGCGTCAGCATGGCTGGGATGCTGGTGTTATAATCTCTGCGTCCCATAATAAATTCCCTGATAATGGTATTAAATTCTTCGATGGTCAAGGCTTCAAATTACCTGATGCAGTAGAAGATGAATTAGAAGATTTATGCCGAAAGAGTAGTGAAAATGACTTAGAACGGCCGACGGGGGCTGATATTGGACGTATTTTACATAGTCGTGAATTAGCGCATGAATATGCTCGTTTTGTAGAAAGCACTGTCGATGTGTCGCTAGAAGGTTTAACCGTTGTATATGATGGCGCTAATGGTGCAGCATCTGCTGTAGGGCCTGAAGTATTTGAAAAATTAGGCGCGAAGGTCATTGCTATTAATGTAGATCCTGATGGTATTAATATTAATGAAAATGCCGGTTCTACACATATGGAAGGCTTACAGGCGGCGGTTATTAAATATGGCGCTGATGTAGGGATTGCTAACGATGGCGATGCAGACCGCTGTTTATTAGTTGATGAAAAAGGTCAGACCTTAGATGGGGACCAAATTATGTTGCTCTGTGCGAAACAATTAAAAGAGCAAGGTCATTTGAAAGATGATATGATTGTAGGCACCGTTATGAGTAATATAGGGTTCCATAAAGCGGCTCACGATTTAGGTATGAAAACTTGCTCCACCGCTGTGGGTGACCGATATGTATTAGAAAAAATGCGTGCTGAAGGCTATTCTATTGGTGGTGAACAGTCAGGGCATGTAATCTTTTTAGATTATAATAGCACTGGTGACGGCTTATTGACAGCTGTGCAGATGTTAGCCCTTATTAAAAAGTCCGGCCAAAGTTTATCTGAGTTGGCTAATGTAATGGTGAAATATCCTCAGTTATTAATCAATGTCCATGTGGCGACTAAAACTGGTTGGGATGAAAATCCATTAATTAAAGCGGAGATTTCTGAAGCCGCTCGTGAACTTGGTGAAAATGGTCGTGTATTAGTACGTCCATCAGGAACGGAAGCATTAATTCGAGTTATGGCAGAAGGGCCAAATCAAGAACAATTGGAACGACTTTGTCACACCATTGCTGATACAATTGGGCGTGAGCAAGGCTTAGTAGAAGAATAAAAACAAGCTAGGAAGGGGCTTTCGGGCCCCTTCTTTACAATTTGTAGGTCTATACCGTATAATATACTGTAACGTAGTCTGTCTATGTGACAGAAACTATGTAGACTGTCGAATCAAATATAAAGGAGAGACCCTAATTCGTAAAGGCGAATAGCGCAAGCACTGAGCGGAGACAGCCGTTTCAGTAGACGAGGTAGAGGAGTATCGAAGAATCAGCGGATGCCTCTCGGCCAGCTTCAGTCGTTATATAAACTACAAAGTCTTTTGGTGACAGAGGAACAAAAAGTTTATAAGAAGCTATGAAGTATGTCTATTTTTAGGAGGAAAACAACCATGTGTGGTATTGTAGGATATATTGGATTTGAGGATGCGTCCACGTTTATGTTAGACGGCTTGTCTAAGTTGGAATATCGTGGCTATGACTCAGCTGGGATTGCCGTATTGGGCCCAGATAATGTAATTAAGGTACAGAAAAAAGTAGGTCGTTTAGCTAATTTGGAGGCTGTAGTAAAAGGGGATCCAAATCCTGGTTTCATGGGGATTGGTCATACTCGTTGGGCGACTCATGGCCGCCCATCTGATATGAATGCTCATCCGCATACAGATGCAAAAGGTTTATTCGCTGTAGTTCATAATGGTATTGTAGAAAACTATTTACCAATCAAAGAAGAGTTACTTAAAAAAGGTTATGAATTCAAATCTGAAACAGATACTGAAGTAGTAGCTCACCTATTAGCTGACATGTATGACGGTGACTTTGAAGGCACTGTGCGTCGTATGTTAGACCGCATTGAAGGTTCTTACTCCTTAGTTATTATGTGTGCCGATGATCCAAATCGTATTATTTGTACAAAACAGGATAATCCATTAGTTATTGGCCTTGGCAAAGGAGAAAACTTTATTGCCTCTGACATTCCAGCTATTATTAATCATACTCGTGATACTTACATTTTAAATGATGGCGAAGTAGCTATCGTAACTAAAGACTCTGTAAGTGTTAGTGACCGAGCTGGTAATCCAATTAATAAAAAAGTGTTCCATGTAACTTGGAATGCAGAAGCCGCTGAAAAAGGTGGTTTTGAGCATTTTATGCTTAAAGAAATTTACGAACAGCCTAAAGCGATTCGTGATACTTTAACAGGGCGTATTTCTAAAGATAATAAAGAAGTAATCTATGAAGAACTTGGTTGGGAACCAGCTGATGTTGCTTCAATTAATCGCATTTTAATTACTGCTTGTGGTACGGCATATCACGCTGGTTTAGTAGCTAAATACTATATTGAACAGTTAGCACGTATTCCTGTTGAAGTAGATATTGCATCTGAATACCGCTATCGCAATCCATTGACGGATAAAAATACATTGGCTATCGTAATTAGTCAGTCTGGTGAAACTAGTGATACTTTGGCTGCTTTAAAAGAAGCTAAACGTTTAGGCGCTCGTTCTTTAGCAATTACCAATGTGGTAGGTTCGTCTATTTCTCGTGAAGCGGATCAAGTAATTTATACTTGGGCTGGTCCTGAAATTGCCGTAGCCTCTACTAAAGCCTATACCACTCAGTTGGTAGCATTATTATTATTAGCTGTATATCTTGGCCAATTAAATGGCAAATTGGATGCGACTTTACGGGAACAAATCTTAACAGATTTACATGAATTACCTAATTTATGTAATGAAATTTTTGAGTCCGTAGATGATATTAAAGCTTTTGCTCGTAATTATGGTTTCCGCGAAGATGCGTTCTTCTTAGGACGTTCTATCGATTACGCTGTTGCTATGGAAGGTTCTTTAAAATTAAAAGAAATTTCCTACATTCATGCAGAAGCTTATGCTGGTGGGGAATTAAAACATGGTACGTTAGCGCTTATTGAAGAAGGCGTTCCAGTGATTGCCCTTGCAACGCAAGATGATGTGCGCGAAAAAATGATGAGCAATGTAAAAGAAGTTAAAGCTCGTGACGCTGTTGTAATTGGTCTTGGCTTAGCTGGTGATACAGAGCTTGAAAAGTATGTAGACCATACAATTTTTGTACCGCGTGCAGACAAATATGCGGCGCCAATTTTAGCAGTAGTGCCTCTACAATTATTAGCATATTATGCAGCCATTACTCGTGGTGCTGATGTAGATAAGCCAAGAAATTTAGCGAAATCAGTAACTGTAGAATAAGTGCTAGCCTTTGCTTATGATAGGCATTAGGGCTAAATAATGTATGTATCATAGAGTCACAGGTCGTCTGTTGATTCTTTAAACCGTGGCTATTTTATGTAGCCACGGTTATTTTTCATGTACAGAATGACATATTCGGGGTACAATAGTAAATGAATATATAAATATACACTCTGATAAAACATGTATCTTTTGTCAGAGACAATTATAGGAGGAATTTTTCATGTCAGTTATTTTTTCTGGAATTCAGCCAAGTGGGGAATTAACCTTAGGTAATTATTTAGGAGCATTGCGTAATTTTTTAGATTATCAAGATAGTGATGAGTGCTATTACTGTATCGTTAATCAACATGCGATTACAGTGCCACAAGATCCTAAAGAATTATTTACTAATACACGTCGTTTAGCAGCGCTTTATTTAGCAGTTGGGTTAGATCCTAAGAAAGTAACTTTATTCGTGCAATCTGAAGTGCCTGAACATGTGCGCTTAGGCTGGGTTATGACTACTGTTAGCTATGTAGGCGAATTGGAACGAATGACGCAATATAAAGATAAATCACAGAAGCGTGGTGATTCGATCCCTGCTGGTTTATTGACCTATCCACCATTGATGGCGGCGGATATTTTGTTATATCAAACTAATTATGTGCCAGTTGGGGAAGACCAGAAACAGCATATGGAATTGACTCGTGACTTAGCACAACGTTTTAATCGTATATATGGCGAAGTGTTCACTGTGCCAGAAATAAAATTGGGTGTAGGTGGTGCTCGTGTAATGAGTTTACAAGAGCCAACTAAAAAAATGAGTAAGTCTGATGATAATCAAATGGCGACTATTCATTTATTAGATGATGAAGCCTCTATCGTCAAAAAAATTAAACGTGCTCAAACTGACTCTGACAATTCAGTGCATTACGATAAAGAAAATAAGCCTGGCATTTCTAATTTAATGGGAATTTATGCGGCAATTACCAAAGAGTCTTATGAAACCATTGAACAGCGTTATGCAGGGCAAGGCTATGGTACCTTTAAGAAAGATGTGGCAGAACTATTAGTGGATACATTAAAACCAATTCATGAACGTTACAATGATTTAATTGATAGCCCAGAACTTGATCGAATTCTTGACGAAGGGGCTTTAAAGGCTCGTGAAAAAGCTAGCAAAACTTACCGCGAAGTAGAGTTAGCTATGGGTTTACATCGCAAATAAAGGTAATATATTAAATTTACATACTTGGTATGGTAGTGTTGAGTACGGTTAATAGCATGCTAGTAGGGGTTTTGATTAGCTGAGCTATACGGGCTTGGGGCTGGAGGTGTGGCTATGGATGAAAAAGAAGTAGCTAAACGCTTTCCTTGTGGCGAGGTTGAGGGAACGTTTGCCGACTATATAGTAGTATCTTGGGTTATGTGGCTATTCTTTGGGGCTGTAGCTACATGGGCTATGTGGCATGCCCAAAGAGGGGTTGTGTGGAATCAGATTGCCATTGACTATTTTATTGTAGGTTTTTGTGTATGGCGTATGACCCGCCAACGCCGTCCTTTGGTGTATGTTTGTGAAAAGGGGATTGTCATACGGCGTCGTCCGGCTAGCCTATGGGAACGCATTGATATGCTGTGGAATGGCGATAATTATTACACCTTTATTCCCTATAGTCAAATTATGGGATTTACTGCTAACTGGGAAGAAATTCATATGGTTACCGATACGGGTGGTATCTTAATTGTTATGGTGGATTTACAATTTGTGCAGTACAATCAGAAGTTAGAACTGTTGACCTTAATTGATGAGCGTAGCCATAGTGGCTCATAAGGGTTTGTACTTCATAGTGGGTAAGAGGTAGCACATTTAGTTAATGATTGTACATTTAAAAAGTAATTACATAGTTAGTTATAATCTAAGGTCCAACATATGTTGGGCCTTTTTAATATGCCAAGGTTGATGTTTTGTATACCAAGTTTAATTCTTTGTATGTTAAGTCTAATTCTTTGTATGTTGATTTTGATTTCTTGCATGTTAATTTTAATTCACTCCTATCCTAAGTTGATTTCCCGTATACAAAGCTTGATTCACTGTAGAGGGGTTTATACCCTACTTATGCGTTTTAGTTCATTTAATTATGAATAATATATCTTAAAAATTAAAATTTAATACTTTACAACTTTAGCTAGATGAAGTAAAATAAGTTCATAAATTTTAAATGTACCGACTAAAAAGAAAGAGGGGACTTAGTTATGAATATGAAAAAATTAGCAGCTTTAGGGATGACCATGTTAGCTTTAGTAGCTTTCACCGCTGGTTGTGGTTCTGATACAAGTAGCAATGGAGCGGGGGAGTTACCTAAGAAAATGATTATTGGCTTAGACGACAATTTCCCACCAATGGGTTTCCGTGATGACAAAGGTGAAATCGTAGGCTTCGATATTGACCTAGCAAAAGAAGCTGCTAAGCGAGCTGGCATGGAGGTAGAATTTAAAGCCATTGATTGGGATAGTAAAGAAGCTGAACTTAAGAGTAAACGTATTGATGCCTTGTGGAATGGTGTAACAGTTACACCAGATCGGGAAAAGAATATTTTATTCTCCACTCCATATGTGCAAGATAAACAAATTATTGTGGTACGTAATGATTCAGCCATTCAAGGCAAAGAAGATTTAACGGGTAAAATCGTAGGTACTCAACAAGGTAGTAATGTAGAACCAATTCTTGATAAGGATGCACAAGAACGTGGTATTAAAGAAGTTAAAAAATATGGTGATTTTGTTAATGCCTTCATGGATCTTGAATTAGGTCGTATTGATGCCTTGGTGGTAGATGGCATTGTCGGTCAATATACAATGACTCAGAAACCTGGCGTGTTCCGCGTTGCTAATGGGGATTACGGTGCTGATAAAATGGCCGTTGGCTTCCGTTTAGATGATAAGGCGTTGCAAGCTAAGATGAATGATGTGCTCAAAGAAATGATGAACGATGGTACAGCAGATAAAATTGCTGAAAAATGGTTCGGTAATAGTAATTTATTAAATAAAGATGGTTTTAAATAATATCCAGAGAGCATAACGGCGTAAGCGCTGTGAGCATTTACAAGGATATGTAAATAAGAACAGTGTAAGAAGGGAGGTAAACCTTACCTCCTTTCTTTCTTTGAAGGGAGTCAGTTACATGGACTATTTATTGAAGATTACGCCTGTGATTGCTAATGGCTTAGGCGTGACAATATCACTATTTACAGTGGTCTTGGTATTATCCTTACCAGGGGGTATTTTAGCCGCTCTACTACGGCTATCACCTATCGGTATTGTTCGCAAAATTATGGCGTTTTACGTATATGTAATGCGTGGAACTCCACTTATGTTACAGATTTTATTCATTTACTATGGTCTGCCTTTCATTCCCTATGTAGGCGTTCAGTTGGATGATACAACGGCAGCCGTGATTTCCTTTGTTTTAAACTATGCGGCCTATTTATGTGAAATCTTCCGTGGTGGGATTCAATCCATCCCTAAAGGGCAGTATGAAGGGGCTAAAGTACTAGGCTTTACTTATGTACAAACGATGCGTAAAATTATTTTACCGCAAGTAATTAAACGCGTTTTGCCCCCTCTCGCGAATGAAACAATTAATTTATTAAAAGACACGTCTTTAGTGTATATTTTGGCTATGAATGATGTATTGCGCATTACTCGTGGCATCGTCCAACGTGACTTTGATACATCAGCCTTTATTGTAGCAGGGGCGTTTTATTTAATTATGACCTTTGTGTTGACAAATATTTTTAACTACTTAGAAAAGCGTTATGCTGTGTATGATGAATAGGAGCGATACATATGAGCTTTATTGAAATGAAGAATATAGAAAAAAGCTTTGATGGCTTACCTGTTCTGAAAAATGTAAGTTTATCTATGGCAAAAGGGGAAGTAGTAGCCATTATTGGCCCTTCTGGATCAGGAAAATCTACTTTTTTACGATGTTTAGGCCAGCTAGAAATGATAGACCGTGGTACAATAGTAGTAGATGGTACATCTTTGGTACAAACGACAGGAGATGGTCCGGCTGTGTATAGTGATAAAAAAACACAGCAACAGCTATTGTTACAAATGGGCATGGTGTTTCAGCAATTCAATTTATTCCCTCATATGACGGTATGGGAGAATATTTTAATTGCGCCACAAATGGTAAAAGGCATGAAGACAGTAGATATTGCACCCATAGCGGAGCAACTATTGAAAAAAGTTGGATTGTGGGAAAAGCGCGATGTGTATCCTGCTAAATTATCAGGCGGTCAAAAACAACGTGTTGCCATAGCTCGTGCCTTGGCGATGAATCCAAGCATTATGCTTTTTGACGAACCAACTTCAGCTTTGGATCCTGAGTTGACTGGTGAAGTGCTTCGCACCATTCAGCAGTTAGCGGAGGAACATATGACGATGATTATTGTTACTCATGAAATGGCTTTTGCGCGGCAAGTAGCAGATCGCATTATTTTTATGGCTGATGGTATTATCCAAGAAGAAGGGGAACCAGAAGCAGTCTTTACCAATCCTAAGTCACCACGTACCAAAGCATTTTTAGATTCTATGCTATAAAAAGGAGACTTATATTATGAAGCAACATTGGCACGCAAAACTGGCTACTTTAGCAGTAGGCGCTTTATTAGGTGTAATGGGGACAGCCTATGCAAAGAGTTTACCAACGTATGATACAACGAAAGCAACGGCGCAGGCACAGACCTTTGAAGCGCGAGGGGTTCATAGTGAAGCTAGCTTACCAGCGGCGTATCAGTCGTATGCGACTACAGTTACTACTGAAGTTCGTGATTATCATGAAGGGTTTACCTTTACTGTGCCTTGGCGTTTGACGAATGGCCGTTATGAATCGCAAGCCAAAGATGATGGCAGTACAGAACGAGGCTATTTCTTTAATTTAGCAGAAAGTTCCATTGCTGAGCCGTTTTTATTATCTTTTACAAAACGTGACAATATTGTAGAAGGCAATGTGAGCTTAGCCCAATGGAATACCACTTGGTATAATGAGTCAGTCACGAATATGACAAAAGAGCGCTATTTAGCATTATGGCGTGAAAATCGCTCAGATCTTAAAGGGTACACCTTAGACGGTGACTTATTTGATTATAAAGGGGCTACCACAGCTCGTTGGGATTCATTCGTACGCAGTGATGCTGGTGATACAGGCTCTACATTCTTTGACGCTGAATTTATTATGTCCCAAGATCCAACTCAGCGTTATACATTGACTATGATGTACCCAAGTAAATATACGGACTACATGAATCAGGGGATTGTTAAAACTGTATTGCCTTCTTTTAAATTATTAAAAGAAAAATATCGTAATGTGGGGGACTTAGTGCTCAATGATGAAATTAGTTTTGTGAAGCCAAAGGGTTTTAAAGTATTGACGAAGGGTAATACGGGTGCAGTGTTATCTAAAGATAGTTATCGCATTGAAGTAGGTTTATTCTCTATGGAAAAAACGGTGGCCTTAGATGGCGCTTCGGCTTATCCAACTATGACAGCGCGCCAAGAAATGGCTGATTACTATGTAGAAGAGTTAGTAAATAATTATGGCGCCACTATTGAAGCGTACAAAACATTGATTGATAATCATAATACAGGAAGCTTGATTGCAGGTACGTTGCAACGTGGTGAAGGTAGTGCGATTAAATTTGCTTCTTACATTACCTTGACTGATAAAGGGGAAGCTGTAGTGGCTCGCGTTATGACTCCGGATAATGGCCAGACTATAGAAGAATTAATGAAGCTCGTAGAAGGGGTACGGATTCAGCATAAGGGTCTTACTACGAGTGGCACTATTGTTTTATAAAAAATAAAAATTTTTTCATAAGAAAAAAGGACTTTTATATATTTATAGAGAATACTTAAATATAGAAGAAGTCAGAGTGAATGATTTAAGCTCATTCACCAGTGGGAGGGATTCACATGAAAGTAGAATACAAAACAATTGTCGTACCAGCTGATGGTTCTGAAAACTCTAAACGAGCTTTACAACATGCCGTGTCTATTTGTGAACGCAATGAAGCACAGCTTATTATCGTACATGTAGCGAATATTGTATCTGCTATTTCTAATTTTGACCAAACACCAATTAGCGGTGGGTATGTGTCAGAACAAATTGCAGAAGATATGGAAGAAACCGGCAAAAAAATCCTTGAAGAAGTGGCTAAGGATGTGCCAGCAGACATTACTGTGAAAAATGTGTTTGAAGTAGGCTCACCTGGTCCTGCTGTTTTAGCTGTAGCAAAGAAATTTAATGCTGATTTAATTGTTATGGGTAGCCGTGGCTTAGGACCTTTGAAAGGCTTATTCATGGGCAGCGTAAGTAGTTATGTAACGAGTCATTCTACTTGCCCAGTGCTCGTTGTAAAATAAGGTTGTCACAAAAGAGGCTTTGCTCACAGAGGGCAAAGCCTCTTTTTGGAATGGAGGCGCTATGAATAAACAACGTGTTGTCTGGCTTCATGAGCAACTACCAACTTGGGAAGAAAAGGGGTGGATTACCAAAGAACATGCCGCTCAAATGAAAGTGTTCTACGGTACCATTGAAACTAAAAAAGGGCCTTCATGGCGTCGCTTGTTGGTATTATTGCTAGGTTTATTATTAATTAGTTTAGGTTTATTTTTATTATTTGCCGGCTATTGGTATAGCTTTTCGCCGGCTGGTCGTATGGATTGGTGTATAGCCCTTTTATTAGTAGCTGTCATTGCCCTCGGTCTTGGCGTGTGGAAAGCACCGCGCAGTAGCTTATATGCCGAAGGGGTGGGGCTTTTTTATACATTAGCCTTACTGTTATCTACGTGGCTTATGGGGGATACGTATTATACAGGCGAAGGGCTTGGATTTTACGCTCTTTTGTGTATGGTCTTAATATTGCCCGTGGTGTATTTGTTGGGCTCTCATTTTACTATGATGGCCTATTTGCTTATCGGCTTGGCTTGGAGTGTATCTGCTCATGATGTGACCATTTGGGGCGAACCTATTTGGCTGTGGCTGTTATTAGCTGCGGGAAGTCCGTTTTTTGCAGAGCAATTACGTAAACAAAGTCAGTCATATTTATCGTTATTATGGCTCTCTTGGGTATATGTAGGCGCTATTTTTGGTGCTATTTTCTTCACCATTAATTCCTATCAGTTATCTTTAGGTCTATTCTTTGTGGCGGCTTTATCAGCAGCTACTTATGCTCTAGGAAGTTTATCGCGTGAACAGGGAATTTGGTCACTCCCATTCCGTGGCGTAGGTGTGTTAGGTCTCATGTATGTTGTTGTATATGGCACCTTCCTTCAGACTTGGCAAGATGAAGCTGTGGCGAACATAAATTGGCTCAGTATTGTACTAGCTGTGTTAGCCTTAGCTTTAGTGCTAGGGTCACTAAATGCATTGTGGCAAAAACGACAGGGCCCTGAGATGCTA
Organism: Veillonella intestinalis; assembly: GCF_943193155.1. Taxonomy (GTDB): domain Bacteria; phylum Bacillota; class Negativicutes; order Veillonellales; family Veillonellaceae; genus Veillonella_A; species Veillonella_A intestinalis. The sequence goes on from NZ_CALPDB010000003.1 coordinate 244,817, forward strand.
ATTGTTCTATGCCCTATCGTAGTTGGTATACTTATGGGGCTAGCTCATGCGGGCATAACACCGTTGACAGTTTCTATTATTTTTAATTTATATGTTATTTGTTTGGCGATAGTATTATTATGGCAAGGCACTATGTCTAAACGAGTAGCATTAGTAAATGGTTGTATTTTTACCTTCCTTGCGATGATTGGCGCTCGCTTCTTTGATCCTGCGTTTACCTTTGTAGAGCGTGGTTTCACCTTCATTGTAGTAGGTAGTGCTATTTTTGTAGTAAATCTATTTTATATGTGGCGAAAACAAGCTCAGCAGGTACAAATTAATTCATCCGTAGCAAAAGCGAATCGTCGCGTACGGCGGTCGAGTCAAATGAATGACGATGAACCTGAAATACAGGATAGTCAGTTAGTACAGGACAATAAGATAACTCCCAATGAGCAATTCGGTACTACCAGTGAGGAAAACCGAATAGCTACAGATTCCGTAGGTCGAAAGGAGGGGGCTAACGATGCTGAATAAAGTGTATGTAAAATGGTTGCTTTTCTTAGTGGTAGCCATTGTGACCTTAGTATCGCCCTTCTTTATTCAACAGAGGTCTACTTCGCTGTTACAAGGCGGTGGAGAATATCAGTGGCCAGTGTCCTTGTCACGAACGGCTAGTTGGATACCTTCTGATTATTTAGAGGTGAAGTTTTTAGGAAGCCGAGCTCCTTGGCAAGGGACAACTTTGCCGGCGGTGAATCAAGAAGTATATGTGTGGGTGATACCTAAGGCTAATGGGATTTTAGAAGTGAAAGGCGTAGCGGATACAAAGCCAACTTCTGGGGATTATATTTTAGCCCGCGTTACCAAAATTGATGGCACTGATGTAGAATTTCAACTATTATTTAATCGGGTCACATTAGACTTAAATAAAGTGAATCCTCAATTTTATACTACGTACAAGGGAACCTTATTGGCGACTTTAAAAATTAAAGATGGCTATGGTATTGTAACTGGCGTTTATTCACGGGGCGTGGCCTTAGAGATGGCAACGCCAGAAAGTGAAGCGCAACAAGAGTTGGATAGTCGTACGCCTGTTGAACAGATTGGTGAACCCGCTGCTAGTGGTGTAATGGTGACGGTCGGTGAATAAAGACTGGCTCAAGACCTACTTTTAGGTATATAATAAAAGGCAAATAAAATTCGTAGAGTATAGGAGTGGGGTCATGGATGTAAGTCATGGGCAAGTAGATGTACAACAGTTGGCTGATTTATTTAAAGTATTAGGTGATCCAACACGGATACGCATTGTGCAACAGCTATTGAATAAGGAAATGTGTGTTACCGATATAGCAGAGGCTATGGGGATGGGGCAATCAGCCATTTCTCATCAATTGCGTGTGTTGCGACAAGCTCGTTTAGTTACATTTCGCAAAGAAGGCAAGACTGCTTTATATAGTTTAAATGATGAGCATGTGGTTGTACTATTAAGTCAAGGTATTGAACACGTTTCACATCAATAAGGACAATTGTATATACGAGATAAACCGCCTAGGTAGGCGGTTTTCTTTTAGTCCGTGACAATGGTATAATAAATTGTCAACATAGTTTAACAATGAGGATTTTTATGAAATATACAATTTTTTCTACAGACATAACGAATCCATTGGCCGTATGGCAACACTTTGATGGAAGTGAGCGTGTTTACTGGCATGACACGCAAGTAAATTGTGTTATTGTAGCCGCTGAACGAGTGAGAGCTATTACGGAAGCCGAATTAGCTGATTATCCTTGGGCGTGGTATAGCCAAAGTTTTTTTGACACGATTAACGATGATAGTTGGCAAGGCATGGGCAATGAATTAGTAGTGTTTAAGCACTACTATGTAAAAGAAGAAGGAAAAGCGTATTGGGTAACGATTAATAGTGAAGCCCCAACTGTGAGCGAAAGTGCAATACCTCACGTACAGCATGCCTATGAAATGGTGACCACTGGTGATTATCCAGCGTGGGAGCAACTCTTTGAAGGCATTCAACAGGCTATTCATAGCGGTGAAGTTACCAAAGTAGTAGCTTCACGGAAAGTGGCCTTTCATAGTGAACGCCCCTTTGAAAGTACGTCGATTATTGGTAATTTAGTGGCTCAAAATCAAGGGGCCTTTATCTTTGCGTATGGGAAAGGGGAGGCTGTTTTTCTAGGTGCTTCGCCAGAAGTATTAGTTCGTAAGCGTGGTCAAGATTTTATGAGTTATGCTTTAGCAGGAACCCTCAAAAAAGACCATATTCAAGATGGTGGCGCTCGTCTATTGGAGGACCCAAAAAATTTGCGGGAACATCAAATTGTGATTGACCGTATTCGCCAAACCATGCTGTCCTTGTGTGATAAGGTTGATGTACAAGAAACGCATATTATGGAATTGCCTAATTTATATCATTTACGAACGTTATTATATGGGCATGATACTAAAGATTCTATATTAACTATGGCTAAAGCTTTACACCCTACGCCGGCTATGGGCGGAGAGCCTCGCGAGGCAGCCTTAGCGGTATTGAAAAAATATGAGCCTTATGAGCGTGGTTTATATGCTGCTCCTCTAGGTTGGGTCTGTGGTAATACGCCATTATTTCGTGAAGCGGGCGATGGTTTATTGATTGTAGGCATTCGTTCTGCCTTGATTCAGGGACAAGATTTATATGCCTATGCTGGTTGTGGTGTAGTTGCAGAATCTGACTGTGAAGCGGAATATACCGAAACAGCTACAAAATTGCAAACTATTTTAAACGCATTATGATATTGAGGTATGACTATGAATGAATATATAGCAGCTGCTGTCGATGAGTTATATCAGTTAGGGGCCCGTCATGTAGTCTTTAGCGGTGGCTCTAGGTCGACAACTATGGCAATGCTGTTTATGGCGCAAGGTCAATACAAAACATATATGAATATTGATGAACGTTCGGCAGGATTCTTTGCTTTAGGAATTGCTAAGCGGACTCAACAGCCTGTTGTTTTAGTATGCACCTCAGGTTCGGCGGGCGCTCATTATTATCCAGCGCTTATTGAGGCGTACTATAGTCGAGTGCCGTTAATTGTATTAACCGCTGATCGACCACCGGAGGCTCAGTTTATAGGGGCACCGCAAACAATGGATCAAATAAAGCTTTTTGGCTCTTATGTAAAGCATTTTGAAACTTTAAGTCCTTGTGAGGGCGATTTTATATATCCACGCCAAGTTATGGCTAGAGCCTACATGGCGGCTACAGATGTAGTGCCTGGGCCAGTTCATATTAATGTACCTTTGCGAGAACCTTTGGTGCCTTATACAGAAGCTACTTATTTTGAAAAAGGCCGTCAATCAAAACCGTTCCAAAAATTATTGGGACAAGGTCAACTTAGTATAGCTGAGGGTGAAACGTTGGCCGCGGAATTGCAAGGTAAGCGTGGTCTTATGCTTTGTGGCCCCCTTACTGGTCATGAAAGTTGGTCATTGGATTACCGGACAGCTTTATTAGCCTTAGCACAGCAGTTACAAACACCAATCTTAGCAGATCCCTTATCACCTATGCGGGCTGTCAGTGATGAACTACTTATAGATAGTTATGATGCTTTTTTGAGTAATCCTGATTGGCAAGAGGCGTTGAGACCAGATTATATTCTTCTATTTGGTCAAATTCCCGTTTCAAAGCGTTTACAACAATTTGTAAAACAGCAAACGCAAGCTGTATGTTACCAAATAGATTCTGGTGCAGCTTATCGTAATGGCGCATTGACTACGAATATCGTGATTCAGGTAGACCCTAAAGCCTGGGCAGAACAAATGGTAGTTAGCTTAACTAAGATGAAGGCTGGCGCTGACTTAGTGAATGATAATGGGCAAGAGCAGCCTATAACACAGGACGTAGCTGATTTTGTCAATCGCTGGCAACAGGCACAGCGCCTTATGCGCAAACAATTAAATAAGGTGGCTACAGAAGGTACTTTATTTGAAGGTCGCTTTGTCTATGAATTACAGCAAGTATTACCTAGTGGTACTAATGTGGTTGTTGCCAATAGTATGCCTATTCGTGATTTTGATTATTTTTGGTCGCAAGGTACAGACCAAATAAAAATTTATGGCAATCGTGGCATTAATGGTATTGATGGTGTAGAGTCCACTGCCTTAGGTGTAGGTGCTGCTTATGGAGAACCTACTGTATTGGTAACTGGCGATTTATCCTTTTTCCACGATATGAATGGTCTTGTGATGGGACAGACTGAGAAGCTCAATCTTTTAATCGTGCTATTTAACAATGATGGGGGCGGTATTTTTGAATATTTACCGCAAAAAGGGGTTCCTAATTTTGAATATTTATTTGGTACCCCCCAAGGCCTTACTTATAGTGCTTTAGCTGACTTGATGGGCGTTCAATATCAGGTGATTACTGATTATGAAACTTTCCCTCAAAGCGTACAAAAGGCGCTGGCAATAGGTGGTATCCATATATTAGAAGTAAAAACAAATCGTGAAGTCAGTCGTGAACTTCACAGAAAGTATACGGTAAGTGTGTATGAAAAATGAATTTGATACAGACGAAACACATGTGTATGACCAAGGTGAGCGGTCGGAGGTAGAAGCGGTTTTAGAAGCAGCCGATGATGTATATATCAATATTGATAATGTATCTTACCATGTTTCTTTACGGGGGGAAGGTATGCCATTGATTTGCTTACATGGTTTTGCTGAAGCTGGTGATACATGGGATAAACTGAATATTCCCGGTTTTCGTCTATATTGTGTTGATTTTCTAGGTCATGGTGTATCTGATCGTTCCAATGATCCTGTTATGTACCAATTAGATACAGTGTTACGTCATTTGTATACCTTGATTCATACGTTAGTAGGTCATGAATCCTATGGTATTTTGGGCTATTCAATGGGTGGTCGCATTGCCTTACAATATGCGGCTATGTATGAGCCTGAGCGATTGATGTTTTTGTTGCTGGAATCAGCTGCACCAGGAATTGAAGATATGCAAGTGCGTCAAGAACGGGCTATGGCAGATAAGGAATTGGCTAATAAAATAGAAACGCATTCCATTGAATGGTTTGAAGCCATGTGGTCACAACTGCCCATTTTTAAGACGCAACAAAAATTATCACCAGCGGTGCAACAGACTATAAAAGATCGGCGCTTAAGTAATACGCCTGAGGTACTCGCTCATACATTGCGTGGTATTGGTCAGGGTATGACGCTGTATGTAGGTAATCAAATTGCTGATTTAGAATTAGAAATTCTCTACGTGTCCGGTGAGTTAGATACTAAATATACGGACATAGGGCAGACCATTTTTGGAATTTGTGAAAATGTATCGCATGTTATTGTGCCAGATGTAGGTCACAATGTACATGTAGAGGCACCACAAGCATTTAATGAAATTGTAAATTTATTTTTATCTGATTATAATGACAAACGAATTAGTTAACGTTTATTAACTATGCCTATAGCGTTTCCCTCTAGGAGTGATAGTTGTAGTAGGCTATACATAATATACGTGCAAAATGATAAAGGTAATTATATATATTGTTTTGATTTAAAAGGAGGCTTATTATGAGCAAATTTGATTGGCAAGTATTAGATCGTGGTTATGAAGATGTAATTTATGAAACATATAATGGCATTGCTAAAATTACTATTAATCGTCCAGAGATTCGCAATGCATTCCGTCCTAAAACGGTGGTGGAATTAATTGATGCATTTACGATTGCTCGTGATGATACCGAAGTGGGTGTTATTATTTTGACCGGTGCTAACCATGGTGGCGATGTGAATAAAGAAGCATTCTGCTCTGGTGGTGACCAAAGTGTACGCGGTAATGGTGGTTATGTAGGTGAAGATCGCATTCCTCGTTTGAATGTTCTTGATTTACAACATTTGATTCGCATTACGCCAAAACCAGTTATTGCTATGGTTAATGGTTATGCTATTGGTGGGGGTCATGTGCTTCACATTGTATGTGATCTTTCTATCGCTTCTGAAAATGCTAAATTTGGTCAAACAGGTCCTCGAGTAGGTTCTTTTGACGCTGGCTATGGTGCTGGCTATTTAGCCCGCTTAGTAGGTCATAAAAAAGCGCGTGAAATTTGGTTCTTATGTCGCCAATATACAGCGCAAGAAGCCTTAGATATGGGTCTTGTTAATACAGTAGTTCCTTTTGAACAATTGGAAGAAGAAACGGTAAAATGGTGTGAAGAAATTCTTCAATTGTCCCCAATGGCACTTCGTTTCTTAAAGGCTTCCTTCAATGCTGATACAGATGGTTTAGCTGGGTTACAACAATTTGGTGGTGATGCTACGCTTATGTTCTACACTACTGATGAAGCTAAAGAAGGCCGTGATGCCTTTAAAGAAAAACGTAAACCTAATTTCAAACAATTCCCTAAATTCCCTTGATAGGAGGCCCTTAGTATATGCGATGGTTACGCGAGCGGGCGCAAGCAACACCAAACCAGCCCTTTCTTGATGGCTATACTTATAAAACGATTTATGAATGCACTGTATTGCAAGCGGGCTTTTTAGAGTCCGTCGTGCGTGACGATATGCGCTTAGGCCTTTGTAGTGAAAATTCTGTGGATATGGCCATAACTTTATTTGCTTTATGGTCTTTAGGAAAAGAAGTCTTTTTAGTTAATCCTCATTTGACGGTTGCTGAACAAGAAGAACAGGCACAAGCATTGGGAGTAAAATTGATTTTTGCCTCTCCAAGGGTGCAAGAAAAGGTAGAAGAAACCTGCAATGGTCGTTTTTGTCGGCCTCATCATAGCTTTGTTAATGAAGTGGCCTGGCGCACTTGGCCTAAGTTACCTCCTATGGATAAGGCGACACGGACTCGGTTAGTTCAATGCTTTGAAGGCCTTTTGGTACCGCCTTTAATGGATCAAGCCATAGCGGCGATTATGAATACTAGTGCTACAACAGGAACCGTTAAATCGGTGCCTTTACGGTGGGGGCAAATTGAAGCCCATGTGAAGGCATCGGCTCAAGTTTTAGGGGTAGATTCACAGGATAATTGGTTAACTGTGTTACCTATGTTTCATGTTTCGGGTTTATCTATTATTTTGCGCACTCTGTATAATGGTACGGCGGCTACGATTATGTCTTCTTTTGAGGAAGACCGTGTGGTAGAGGCAATTACTTCTGGTAAACTAACCATGGTTTCATTAGTGCCCACCGTGTTACAACGTATTGTAGATCGAATTACTACGCATGCGTTGCGCGTTGTTCTCTTAGGGGGCGAATTTATTCCTAATACTTTGGTAGATGTGTGTTTAGCTAAGCAGATGCCAATTTTTAAAACCTATGGCATGACAGAGACATTTGCCCAAAGTGCAACGGTTAATGTGTTGGCTAAGCCTGCCAAATGTGAAGCAGTAGGTAAACCGCTGCCGGGGGTTGTCATTGAAGTTCGTAATCCTGATGAAGCGGGGATTGGTGAGATTTGGTTGCAGTCACCTATGCTGATGACGGGCTATTTAGGGCAACCGCCTATTGTAGGTTTTTTCAATACGGATGACATGGGATATTTAGACGAAGATGGCTATTTATATATAGTCAATCGCCGACAAGATATTATTATTTCTGGTGGTGAAAATATTTATCCTAAAGAATTAGAAGACTGTTTATATCGTCTAGTGGGGATTACAGAATGTGCAGTAGTGCCTAAGACTGATGAACGGTGGGGGCAGGTTCCTATTTTGTATTACGCTGGCGAGGCGTCTGTGAAAGCGGTTAAAGAACATTTACTCAATCATTTAGGGCGTTATAAACAACCAAAAGCGATTTGTCGCTTAGCTAAATTACCACGCAATAATTCAGGTAAAATTATGCGTCGTACTTTAATGGAAGAAGCGGCAGATATGTAATCAGACAATAGGCAATAGGTAATAGGCAATAGGCAATAGCTAATAGTAAATCGCCAATCGCAATAGCTAACAGTCAGGTTCTTAGTATCTTGGTTATGTTATTGTTTTACTGTATTGCTGAAGGATTTATTATACAAAAGGAGGTGTGAGGGCATGGCGAAACTAGAAATTATAGGGACAGGTGGTAAAGACAATAAGGCAGTCACTCATAAGCCAGCAATTACTATAGCAACTATTAAGTTGTGGCATATTGCTTTGCCCTTGCGCTTTACTTTTAAAACAGCTCAAGGCACTGTAAAGACACGAGAAAGTTTAATTATTGAAGTGACTACGACTACAGGTTATACCAGCTATGGTGAAGTAGTGGCATTTACGGATCCCTTTTATACGGCAGAGACGTTGTCTAAGAGTAAACAAATACTGGAGACTACGTGGCTGCCGTTCTTCATTGGTAAAACTTTGCAGAGCCCCTGGGACTGTTATCATGTCTTGCCAATAGAGGCTAATGCTTTGCGTGTTCACTATCCTATGGCTTGGGCTGGTCTTGAAAATGCCTTGCTTCACGCCTATTATGGGGAACAAGGTTTGTCTACTATTGATGAATTAGTACCTGGTCATAAGAATGGAAATATAGCATCTGGTGTTGTTTTAGGAGATATGCCGATTAGTGAATTATTAACAGCAGTAGCCACTCATGAGGCACAGGGATGTGACCGAATTAAATTAAAATTGACACCTCGTGATGCGGTTTTACGGGTGCAAACTGTTCGTGAAGCCTTTCCCCAGATTATATTAGCTGGCGATGCTAATTGCAGTTTTTCTCTTGAACAAGTGGATGATATAATAGCCTTAAATGCCTATAATTTACGCTCCTTAGAAGAGCCGTTTCAGATACCAAAAGGCGAGACGGGGGTTACAGTGTATGCTTCGTTGCCTCAAAGTTTGCGTAAGGCTATTCAAAGTCCTATATGCTTTGATGAAAGTGTACAATCACTTCGAGAGTTGCAAGCTATGTATGAAACGGGTTGGCTAGATCTGTTGAACATTAAAATTGGTCGTTTAGGTGGTTTACGTGAAACACTGCGTTGCTTAGCATATTGTCGTGAAAAGCAGATTGGCTATTGGATTGGTAGCATGGTGGAAAGTGGTATTTCAAAATATATGCATGTACAATTGGCAGCCTTAGCAGATACCTGGATGGCCGGCGATTTGTCTGACATGAACCGTTATTTTGAACGAGATATTATTACAACACCGATTCAATTTCAAAAAGGCTATATGCCTGTTGATTTTGAAGCGGGTTTAGGAACGGCGATTGATACAAAGCAGTTGAAGGCGTACGCATTAGATTGTCAAGAATTTTGTTAGCTGTATTAGTTTGCTCGTGAAATGAGAGCTAAGGCTAAGATAAAGATAAATATAGATGTAAATATAAATATAAATATAAATGTAAGGATAAAATAATGAATTTAGTTGATCAGTTACAGATACAATATGTGAATATGACCGATACAGGCTTTGAAAGTGCTATGCAGTTATCTACTTTTCATGCACAACCTTTTGGTTACCTAAATGGTGGTGCTACCATCGCTTTTTGTGAAGCGATTGCTGGTATGGCTAGTAATCATATGGGGGAAGGTATGTATGTTGGGGTAGGTCAGACTGTTACAGCCCAGCACTTACAGGCTATGAAAGCTGAGGGTGTATTAAAAGCTAAAGGAACCTTGTTACATAATGGCAAGCGAAATCATGTATGGGAGATTAAGTTGACGAATGAACAAGATGAACTTATTTCTCAGGTAACCGTTGTGAATGCATTGATTCGTATGGAAAAATAGGCTTGTGGCATTTATTAGTGTAATAAAAGATTAAGTAATGATAGAAAAGACTAAATAGTTTGTTAGTACAGCAAAATAAGTATAGGAGTTTAGTTTGTATGTTAGAACGTAAGACATTTAGCCTAGTGGTGCTAGTTGGAATTTTGGCAGGGATAGTAGGGATAGTATTTACGAACCTCTTACATGTCATTCAACATGCTATGTATAACTATAGCAGTGCTGATGGCTATAGCTTTGGTATGGGTGTAGCTCAAGTGAGTGGTGAGCATCGACTGTGGGCACTGTTAGCCTGTGGCCTTGTAGGTGGTGTAGGTTGGGTATTGATTCATCGCTATGGTGGAAAATTAGTAGATGTTAAGGATGCTGTCAAAGATGTGACAAAGGAAATGCCACCAATCACTACTTTGTTGCATGCTACTTTGCAGATTATCACTGTAGGGATGGGTTCACCGCTTGGACGAGAAGTGGCGCCTCGAGAAGCGACTTCGGCCTTGATTACCTGGGTTATGCGGTATGTAGAGGTAACTAAAGAGAATAAAGCCTTATTAATAGCTTGTGCTTCTGGGGCTGGTTTGGCGGCAGTGTATAATTCGCCTGTATCAGCTACTATTTTCGTGTTAGAAACACTATTATTAACTTGGAATATGCGAGCATTAAGCTCAGCTTTTGTTGCTTGTGGGGTGGCTACATTTATCGTTCGTTTAGGTTTAGGTGATACGATTCAGTACGATATGCCACAGCCGGCTATAGTGGGTGCTTTTGCTGAATTTGCTGTTGTATTAGGGATTATTATTGGTCTTACGGTTGTTTTTTTTGATAAATCACAGGCTAAATTACCTAAATTTGATTGTAAAAGCCCTAAGATGATTGCTTTGGCAGTAGTAGCTTTTGGTTTAGTTGGTGTAATGGCTATGTATTTTCCTGCTATTTTAGGCAATGGTAAGCCAGGCAATCAGTTAACTTTTGCTGAATTAGTTAGTTGGGAATATGCGTTAGGTTTATTTGCTACTAAGTGGGTTGCCGTATTATTGGCTTTGGTAGCAGGCGCCTATGGTGGTAAAATCACACCATCCATGATGTTAGGAAGTACATTAGCATTAGCATTAGCGGTAGCCTGGAGTGCTATGGTTGGCCCTATTTCCATTGGTTTAGCTGCTTTTTTAGGGGCTGTTGTATTTCTTGGCCTGGCACAAAAAATGCCACTTACATCAGCGGTATTTATGCTTGAATTATCACGTTTTTCTGTGGAACTATTATTCCCGATTGCCTTAGCTATGGGGATGGGGATGTTGACACAGCAGTGGTTTAAAGAAAAAGTGTAGGGAGGTTTAGCTATGCAGGTTAAAGGCTTAGATCATTTAGTTATTACAACGCAAGATTTAGCTAAGTGTTTACATTTTTATGTAGATATACTGGGGATGACTGTTCAAGAAAGTAAAGGGCGTTATGCTTTGCACTTTGGGAGTCAAAAGTTTAATATTCATACGAAAAAAAGCAGAATTTTTACCAGCTGCGCAATATCCAACTTATGGAAGTTTAGATTTGTGCTTAGTTGTGGAAGGGCCTATTGAAGCAGTAGTTAATGATATTACTACTAAAGGATATCCAATTGAATTAGGTCCTGTAGACCGGAATGGTGCTTTAGGACCGATGAAAAGCGTTTATTTGCGCGATGGGGATGGGAATTTAGTGGAATTGTGTTGTTATGAGGGCGTGAAATAAAAAATAGTAGGGGATAAGCTAATTAGTTGTAGCTTATTCAGGAGAGTTGTTTATTTAAAAATAAATTTAAATTTTACTTTGCAATGAGGTTCGTAAGCGAATAAGAAAAAACTAAAAATTTTCAAAAAAAGTACTTGCACACATTTTTTACTTGTGATAAAATAACTTTGTTGTTGCGAAAGAGTAAATAACAAGCACGACGAAAAGAATAGTATTTCTTTTAAATCGGGGCATAGCGCAGTTTGGTAGCGCACCTGGCTTGGGACCAGGGGGTCGCAGGTTCGAATCCTGCTGCTCCGACCATTTTTTTATTGCGGGTGTAGCTCAATGGTAGAGCCCCAGCCTTCCAAGCTGGTCGCGAGGGTTCGATTCCCTTCACCCGCTCCATTTTTTTATGTGGAATTTTTTCTGTATATTATGCTGAAATTATAGTAATTCAAACTGACTTGAATTGCATTTTTTATAATGGTTAGTGTATAATATATACGGTGAAAAATTCTTTTTTTAATTTCATATGGTCCAGTAGCTCAGTTGGATAGAGCAACGGCCTTCTAAGCCGTGGGTCGGGAGTTCGAATCTCTCCTGGATCACCACAGTAAATAAGCGGATAGTTCGAGTTGAGCTATTCGCTATTTTTGTAATTTTCGGTAATTTTTTCGGTGATTTTTTTGTATTTCCATCTCCATGATATCTTCATAACTATATCGTAAAATATAGATATAGTTAATTAAGGGAGGAACAATATATGAAAATGACTAATGCTTTAAAACGTAGCCTTATGGCGGCAGGATTATTGGCAGTTGTGGCAACTCCGTTATTGAATGATACAGCTAAGGCTGCAGATAATACTAAACCAAATGAAAATGCAAATATTAATGCAAAATATAATGCAAATTATAATTCTGGCAATGATAAGAAGAATTTAGAATGGCAGGCAAAAGCTATTGAACAGCTATTGCGTGGGAATTTAGATTCTATTAATGAGCAGCTTAATGAGCGCTTGCAACAACAAAATGATAAAGCAGATAAGAAACAGCAAGCTCAAGTTCAGAAGCAAGAGGCTAATGGAAAATTGCCAATGACTTTAACATCACGAGCAAATTTACCAGCATCATATGACAAACAGTATATTCAAAATAACTTTACTGACTTATCAAAGTATGTACTTGATACAGGTTTCGTAAATTCTGATTTTAGATTATATGTACAACCAATTCGAGTAAATAAAGATGTGTTAGAATTAGTTAGTTATGGCTTCTTAACGGATAATACGCCAGATATGTTTGCCCGTTATATGGCATATGACTTAAAAACTGATACTGTATATTACAGTAAATACCGTTTAAATTATGATGCTAATACATTGAAAACAACGGAAGTGGAAACATTTGATTCTGTAGAAACTGAATCATTACCAGCTGTTCATGATGAAATGATTGAATTAGCAAAACAAGTAGGCTACTAATAGATTGAAGTAGATTCTATTAAGTAGTTTCAATATAAAAACCCTCAAGTGTGAGAGAAATACATCACATTTGAGGGCTTTTTTGCATATTTTATATATTTGTAAAAAAGGAATTTATATAGGTTAATGGAGAATAGTATAATATAAAATTTGTAATATAACATAGAATTGTAATATTCATAAAATTTGTACAGGTAGTGATTGCTATGAGAGAGTGTGATGACTATGGTGTTACTAAAAAGTGAGCAACCAACATTTCATCAAGTAAAGCTAACAGAAATTAAGAGGGATCTCTTTTATATTATGAAAGTAGATTCAGAGGATACGATTGCTGTTGAATGTATTGAAGACTTTAATCCGCAGAATATAGAATCATATATTCATTATTATATTGATGAGGCTCAACTTAGTATTCAAGAGTTAGCATCTATCAAAGGTAGTGCGGATAAAGTAGTGGCGGTTTATATGGATACCAATACTATGGACACACATCCTTCATCTGCGGAATTATATCATCTGAAGCACAATCCGATTATTTCCAAATTAATTAAACGAGATGTGCAGGGCATAGCTTTTTTGTGCTGTATTGATACGAAGACACATGTATTAAAGGGGATGACTAAAGCGGTGAAACGAGATTTATTACTAGCTTTGGAGAAAACCTTTGAGCATCAGCGGGCACTGCACATTATAGAGGGATATACTGTACGGCGTTTCACAGGGATTAGTGGTGAGCGAGAGACGATTTTTTCAGAAGCTATTAAAACATTTTTAGGGGACGATGAAAAATTTACCAGTATTTATAAGCATCGCAATGAAGATACGAGTGAAGATACATATTATCGGAGTCAGAGTGAACAATATTTTATTGCTTGTCATCAAGAGCCTGTAACACCACGGTTAGGTGTTGCTATCTTTAAACAAGCTGAAACGGTACTGCGCAGTATTGATAAAAAAGCACAAAATAAATTAGAGTACACGGAAGCACTACAGATTTTAAATGGTCGATTGGTTAATATTCGAGCCGCCACAGTACGCATGTTAGAGGATGTAGTAAAACTCTATTTAGAAGAACGAGGATATGAATATAGGAAAATAGGGGACACTAATTCACAAGTGAGACATGTACAACCGGGGGCTGTAGTAGGGGGAAATCAAGAGGATATAAAGGAAGTGTGGCTGGCACCTCGCTTTGGAGAACGCGATTGTATATATGTAGGTCCTTATAAGGACGGTTATTATGCAAGTGTAGAGTTAGTTGATCATACTTGGCTGTTTATAGATTGTGTAGTCACTAAAAAAGACGTACAACTTGCTGTATACGAAGAGGTGATGTATAAGTTATATGATATGACGGAATCAGTGAATAAGTAGTAGATAATATATATCACATAATGTCAAAAAAACGACTATTTTATATTAGATGGCAAATAATATAATTTTTAATATTATCAGAATAATTTATTAAACTATTAAAAAATTGAAAATAGTGGTTTATTTATTTGACTATGTATAGACTTTAGTACAGTAAAATGGACTTAAGGTATCAAGATTTATTCTGATATAGATTATACATAGTGAATTGCTATTAATGTTTTGTAGTAAAGGAAGGATTTTTAATGTAAGTAGTTTATAATTAAGGGTGATGATTATGAAAAAGTATTCAATGGAACATGTGATGAGGTTTGTTATTTTTAGTATTTTAGGTATTATTATATTTTTCATACCCGTAACTATCGGTGGAAAATCAACAATTCCTCTAGATCACGTAGTTTCCTATATTTTAAAAATCCCATATTTTCAGGAAGTATATGGCGGGCTTTTAGTTGTTATTGGAGCCTTATTGCCCTTTATTACTAGAACGTGGAACAAAAATACAACGACTACAATTTTTTCTGTTTTAAATATTTTGGCCATTCCTTTTGTATATATGGCACTGATGAAAACAGGCCCAGAATTCTTGATGAACAAAGACACGATTCCTTTTATTTACTCTAAAATTGTAGTGCCTGTAATTACAATTGTGCCGATTGGGGCAGCCTTTTTGGCCTTATTAATTAACTATGGTCTTATGGAATTTGTTGGTGTATTTATGCGGCCAATTATGCGCCCTCTTTGGAAAACACCTGGTCGTTCAGCCATTGATGCGGTGGCCTCTTTCGTTGGTAGTTATTCTGTAGCCTTATTAATTACGAATCGTGTATATAAAGAAGGTAAATATACCGCAAAAGAAGCAGTTATTATTGCTACTGGATTCTCCACGGTATCAGCTACGTTTATGATTATCGTTGCTAAAACTCTTAATTTATTAGATGTATGGAACTTATATTTCTGGGCAACGGTTATTGTTACTTTCTTAGTAACCGCAGTGACTGCACGTATTTATCCAATCAGTCGCAAAGCTGATGAATACTATCAAGGTGTGCAAGGCAATGTCGAAAAGACAGTAGTTCAAGATAAATTTAAAGTAGCTTTTGAAGAGGCTATGGAAACAGCGGCTCAAGCAGATGGTATTATTGTAGGTACATATCACCATTTACGTGATGGTTTAAATTTGGCCCTCAAAATTGCTCCGTCCTTGATGGCTATTGGCGTGCTTGGCATTGTTATTGCTAACCACACGCCGGTATTTAATGTACTCGCTTATCTCTTATATCCATTTACATTTGTTACGGGCTTTGAAGAGCCATTCCTTGTAGCGAAAGCGTTATCTTTGGGGATTGCTGAAATGTTCTTACCAGCTGTGTTAGTTACTCATTTAAGCTTTGAAGCGCGCATGTTAGTTGCTATTACTTGTGTTTCCGAAGTATTGTTCTTCTCTGCTTCGATTCCATGTATGATGGCTACTGAGATTCCAATTAAATTAAGTGATTACTTTATCATTTGGTTCGAACGTGTAGCTTTATCAGTTTTAATTTCTGTGCCTGTTATTTATGCAGTGAAATTACTTATGTAGTAAAGGTACGTATGTAGTTAAAAGTACGTAGATAGTTAAAGGTACTTAGATAATGAAAGTGCTTAGATAGTAAAAGTATTTTGAAATAAATATTAAAAACCGCCTTATAGTTGTTTTACACAACTATAAGGCGGTTTTCTTATGGGTAATTAATATCTAACTTACCTTAGTCATTTAATTTTGAAAAGTCAACGGTAATACCTAGAGCTTTGGCAATACCTTCACCATAAGCAGGATCACATTGATAGCAATGTTTAGCATGACGTTCTTTAATGAAATCAGGTACACCATCCATAGCTCGTGCTGTATTTTCAAAGAGCGCTTGTTGCTGCTCTGGTTTCATAAGTCGGAATAACTTGCCTGGTTGGGTGAAGAAATCAGAATCATCTTCGTAGAAATCATATTGGTAGGCCGGACCAGTTACATCAAGGGCGGGCTCTTTAAATTCTGGCTGATTAGCCCATTCGCCATAGCTATTTGGCGCATAACCAATAGTGCTACCATGGTTACCATCTACACGGCCAAGGCCATCACGATGATACATATTAACAGGACATTTAGCCGCGTTAACAGGGATTTGGTGATAGTTAGTGCCTAAGCGGTAACGCTGTGCATCAGCATAGGAGAATAAACGACCTTGCAACATTCTATCTGGCGAGAAACTGATACCTGGTACGATTGTAGACGGTGCGAAAGCTGCTTGTTCTACATCTTGGAAATAATTTTCTGGATTGCGATTCAACTCCATTACGCCCACTTCGATTAGAGGGAACTCATCATGGTACCAAACTTTGGTTAAATCAAATGGATTGTAAGGCATCTGTTTCGCTTGTTCTTCAGTCATGACTTGAATGAACAATTTCCATTTTGGAAAATCGCCATTTTCAATGGCATCAAATAAATCACGTTGATGACTTTCGCGATCGTTGGCTACTAGATTGGCTGCTTCTTGGTCGGTTAAGTTTTCAATACCTTGTTGGCAAACCCAATGGAATTTTACCCAAACCCGTTCGTCCTTAGCATTAATTAAACTGTAAGTGTGGCTACCAAAACCGTGCATATGGCGATAGGAAGATGGAATACCACGGTCACTCATTACGATGGTGACTTGATGAATGGCTTCGGGAAGGCTGGTCCAGAAATCCCAGTTAGCGGTAGCATCGCGTAAGTTAGTTTTAGGATTGCGTTTTACAGCACGGTTTAAATCAGGGAATTGTAATGGATCGCGAATAAAGAATACGGGTGTATTGTTGCCAACTAAATCCCAGTTACCTTCTTCGGTGTAGAATTTAACAGCAAAACCACGAATGTCTCGCTCTGCATCGGCAGCGCCACGTTCACCGGCTACTGTGGAGAAGCGAACAAATAAATCAGTTTTTTTGCCAACTTCTGAGAAGATATTAGCTTTTGTGTATCGGGTAATGTCGTTTGTTACAGTAAAGGTGCCGAAAGCACCAGAGCCTTTGGCGTGCATGCGACGTTCAGGAATTACTTCACGAGCAAAGTGGCCTAATTTTTCCATGAGCCACACATCTTGCATCAAAACGGGACCACGCTTACCGGCAGTCATGCTATTATTGTTGTCCGGCACGGGCGCACCAAAAGCAGTGGTTAATTTCTTTTTGTCACTCATTTTGTCTGTCCTCCTTAGTACTTACTAGTTTATTAATGTCTAAGTAATGGATAATTATTATCCGTTGTTAATAATATTATAGCATTAATATTTTCGATGTACAAGAGGTTATGCAAAATGTGGGAGTGACGAATGCATTTCGATAAAATATGTGAAATATATTAAATTTGATATTATTTTGTATTAGTAGTAATATACAATCATACACTGGATAAAAACTTAGTTTGAGGGGAGGGAATTAATAAGTGTAAATGATGTAGGTAATTAATTGGTATTAGGAGGTACGGCGTATGGAAAAGGAAGAAAAACTAAAAGTCCCTATAAAAGGATATATTGCTTTTTTTGTCGCAATTATATTATTTTCAGGAATATTTTCGAATGTGGACTCCTGGTTAAAAGTATTGGATTTTAATGTATTAGCTGGCTCGTTTGGTAAGACTGGTATTATAGCTGAGAAAGCAGTTGATTTTAGGGGGAGTGGTGGATATGGAGCCAAAGATGGATTTTTATTTGCTATTACTTTAATTCCAACTGTAATTTTAGCATTGGGAATCGTTAATATGGTTGACGGCCTTGGCGGATTAAAGGCGGCTCAAAAACTAATGACACCAATTTTAAAACCATTGTTAGGTGTTTCAGGTATTACCGCATTAGCTAATATTGCCAATATGCAAAGTACGGATGCGGCGGCTGGAATGGTTAAAGAATTGGTTGATACAAAACAGATAACAGATGAAGAACGTTCGATAGTTATTATGTACCAGACAAGCGCGAGTGCTTTTGTGACGAATTATTTTTCTTCAGGTGCAGCCGTATTTGGTTTTATGGAAATTCCTATTATTGCACCTATTGTAATAATGTTGGTCTTTAAAATTGTAGGAGCTAACTTACTACGCATATATCTTGCCATGATAAGTAAATCATCTCATAAGGAGGTAAGCTAATGGCTAATCAAGAGACAGTAGTAAAAAAGAACTTATTAGATTTATTTATTGAAGGGGCCCGAAATGGCTATGATATAGGGGTAAAAAGTCTTTTGCCAAATGTATTAATGGCGTTTGTGCTAATTAGAATTTTAGATGTGACAGGTTTACTAAAAATTATTGGCGAAGTATTTACTCCTGTTATGGCTTTATGGGGACTACCAGGTGAAGCGGCAACAGTTTTAGTAGCTGCCTTTATGAGTATGGGTGGTGGCATTGGTGTTTTGGTGAGTTTATATACGAGTAATATTGTGGATCCTATTCAGTTGAGTTCACTTGTGCCAGCTATTTATTTAATTGGTAATCCAATACAGAATATTGGTAGATGCTTAGGGATAGCAGGAGTTAATTCAAAACATTATGTTGCTATAGTAATAATCTGTTACATTAATGCATTATTAGCGATTTGGGCTACGAGACTATTAATGATGGTATTATAAAATGCTTTGGAGGTGGAGTCATGACTGAAAATTTTTTTAAACTATTGAAAAATGTGGATGTATACGCACCAGCAGCTCTTGGTAAGAAAGATATTTTGATTGCAGGTGAAAAGATTGCGGCAATTGGGAATAGTGGAGAATTTGACGCATTGCCACAAGTAAAAATATATGAATTGGAAGGTCAACGTTTAGTTCCTGGCTTTATAGATTCTCATGCTCATATTATTGGTGGTGGTGGAGAAGGTGGATTTCAAACAAGAACACCTGAAGCCGTACTATCTAAAATTACAGTTTGTGGAGTAACAACTGTTTGTGGACTTTTAGGCACGGATGGAATAGCTCGTCATGTGGAAAGTTTATTAGCTAAAGCATATGGCTTGGAACAAGAAGGTTTAACTACTTATATTTATACTGGAGCTTATCAGTTACCTACACCGACCATAACTGGGAGTGTTTTAAAAGATATAATGATGATAGATAAAGTTATTGGTCCAGGGGAAATTGCTATGAGCGATCATCGATCCTCTCAACCTACATTAGAAGATTATAAGCGGTTAGCTGGGGAAGCTCGTGTAGGGGGAATGTTAAGTGGTAAAGCTGGTGTGCTAAATATTCATATGGGAGATGGTAAAACGGGTCTATCCTATTTGTTTGCTATTGCTGATGAAGGTGAAATTCCTCGAACTCAATTTATACCAACTCATATAAATAGAAATGAAAACTTATTTAAAGAAGGCATTCAATGGGCAAAAGATGGAGGATATATGGATATAACCTCTGGTATTGTGCCTGGCAAGACGGGCACTGCTGTAAAACCTAGTACGGCAGTAAAGAGGGCCTTAGACAGTGGAGTCCCATTAAAACAGATTCTAATGAGTTCTGATGGAATGGGGAGTATGCCAATTTTTGATGAAGCAGGGAATACAATTGGTGTAGGTGTTGGAGATCAAAGTTCTATTTTTTCAGAATTGAGAGATATGGTCCAATTAGAACAGATTCCTCTTGAAACAGCAATATGCACAATTACTTCAAATGTAGCGGATGCACTAAAACTTAGTGGTAGGAAAGGATATGTAGAAGAACAAAAAGATGCAGACTTTGTAGTTATTGATGATAGTTTTGAAATTAATCAAGTATGGGCAAAAGGGCGATTAATGGTTGATAAAGGGTGTCCAATTGTTAAAGGAACCTTTGAATAATGATTTTGAAGAAATTTAACTGATAAAAAGCGAGCTCAGAAAGGGCTCGCTTTTCTATGTTATAATTTATTTTATGATAATAGTTAGCTGAATAATATTGTAGGAGGCCATTAATTTGAGACACGTCATACAGAGCATATATAAAAAATTAGTATTAGGGATCAGTATAGTTATGGCTGTTGTACTTTGTAGTATATCTAATGTTAGTGCAAAAACCGTTAATACCACAATTGCTGGTGATCATGGTGAGTTAGCTGCTATTATACAAACACCTGATAGTTTAGAAAATTACCCTATGGTTATTCTTATGCATGGATTTTCTGCGAGCAAAGATTACAAATTATTAGAGCTCATTGCTAATGGATTAGAGGTTAATGGAATTGCCTCTGTTCGCTTCGATTTTAATGGACATGGTGAAAGTGAAGGGCGTTTTCAAGATATGACTGTACCAAATGAAATAGAGGATGCTAAGAGGATATACACGTATGTGAAACAATTGCCAGCAGTCACAACGATTTCTTTGGTAGGTCATTCGCAAGGTGGCGTGGTGGCTAGTATGTTAGCGGGTGAATTAAGTAGAGAAGAAGGTAAAACAGCAATTCAGAGTTTAGTTTTATTAGCCCCCGCTAGTAATATCAAAGATGGGGCCTTGGGGAGCGGTATATTCGGGATTCAATTTAATGTGGATACAATGCCTGAATATATTGAATTACCTAGCGGTGTGCGAGTAGGACGAAATTATTTTAAAAGTGCATATAACTTGCCAATTTATGAAACGGCAAAGGAATATACAGGCCCAGTAAAAATCATTCATGGTAGTCAAGATGAAATGGTGCCTACTCGTTATAGTAAGGAATTTGCTAATATGTATGATAATGTGGAATTAGAAATTCTTGATGGCTATGATCATGAATTTACCCAGAATATGCCAGCAGTAGCGGACATAGTGACGAAGTTTATTGTAAATTCAGATGTCGTAAAGGGGAGATTAGAAGATGATAAAGCTCTATCGGTGTGGGAACAAATAAGGAGTTGGTTTTATAGAATATTATCATTAGTTAAATGAAAGTAGTTATTGAAATGATTAGTATGAGTTTGAGGGGGCTAAATATGTTAGAATCAAATTTACAATTAAATTGGATTAAATATGCTTTTACAGAAGATAGAGAACAGGGGGTTATAGAGAAATTTATTTATGTTTGGTTTGCATTTAATTCTTACTATGGTGAATATTTATTTGTTAAGGATGGGGATACTGGAGAGGTAAAATCTCGTAATGAATTATCTGCGATAATAAAATCATTAAATGTTCATCATACAATAGATATTAATTTTTTTAAATCAAAAGAATGTTTCCAATTTTTTACTGAAAATGATATAAAGAATATGCAACGAAATTGGTATTTAACAGCTCCTTATAGAGGTTATGATATTTATTCCTGTGAGTTGAGAAAATGGCTTAAGGGATATTTAAAAATTATCTACGGTGTTAGATGTAATTTATTTCATGGATCTAAACATGCATATGATAAAAAAGATATGAAAATTATAGGAAATGCCTTGCAATGTTTATGTTGGCTTTTAGTTTATTTTTGCCATGATGATAGCTTAAAAAGGGAAATTAAAAATAATCGAAATAAGTGGGACTGTATGTTATGAAATTAGTATGTTTAGATATTTTTAATTTTATGTCCAATGTTGTTCTATAATTAATTAAATTTTTTAGGCATATAATAGGAGTTTAGGTTATGGATAAGGAAAAAATACCATTTTTGAAGATTGTGTATTTTGATGAAGAAGCTGCAACAGATTTAATTTATATGAAAAATAAGGGCGCATTTTTGGAACAAGAAACTGCTAATAGAGAAAGAGAATTAGAGGGGGGCGGAAAGATTAAAGGCGGCTTTAGTGCCGGATTTGGTAGAAATTTAGTGAGTTTTTTATTGGGGCTTGAAGGTGAAACCAAAGTTAGTGGTAGCGCTACTGTGGCTATGGGGTATAATTCAAAAAGGCTGATAAATCAGGTTTTAACAAATACAGTTTTAACTGATTATTTAGAATTAGTTGAGAATGATATTAGTATTAAAAAATTTAATAGGGCAAATGTATATCCATATCCAAAATCATTAAGTCATATGAAATTGTTAACCCCTTATATGATTATGACTGAGGGGAAGATGCAGTTAGGTGAATTTAATCTTAATATTGGTATGATGGATGAGGCAATAGTTAAGGGAAAAGGTTATTTTGAAATGATATTAAAGACACATGATAGAGTAGATGTTTTGCGATTTAATTTAAAGTCGTTTAAAAATTCTTACTCTTTGGCGGATTTAGTGAAAATGGAGTTAGATTATCATGCGGTAAAAGTTGGGTGTATTGATTTACGTAGTTTAGAAGGGGAAAAGGAGTTTCAATATGTAAATGAAATTAATGAAGTTGATGGTTATGAACTGGCTAGTGAAAGTTATGATAGAAAAAATGAGTTCAAAGCTGATGTTTATGATGTAATATTGGCAGGAGTAGCAAATGATTAATGTTTTTTGGGGGCCAACTGAAGGGTTTAAAGATATTTTACCTAAAAATATTAGATATAAGTCATTATCAAAGTTAATACAGGAACTGGATGAGAAAAATAAAGAATATCGATTTGTAACAGACAAGATGAAACCAGAGGTAAGAAAGAAGAGAAGTATAAATAATCTAGTGGTTTTTTCTGAGGAATATTCAAGATTAAGTGATTCTGGTTTGTATGGTTTTTTATCAATAATTAAAGAAGTAAAGATTAAAAATCTGTATTTTCAAAATCCACCAGAAATAATTTTGAATCAACTTAATAGCTTTTATCAGAAAATAAATATAAAAGTATATGAGTACAAAAAAATTACAGCGAACAATATCGATGTTTTTAATCAAAGCTTTGAAAAAACAATATTGGGGCAGACAAACGTAAAGAATAAATTAATGACAAGTTTTTATAAATTGTCAGAAGGATATAATAAAGAAAAACCATTAGTGATGTTGTTTTATGGTCCTTCTGGGGTTGGGAAAACTGAGACTGCAAAGTTTATTTCAAATTTGGTCGGAGAGAAACTTTTTAGAAGACAATTTTCAATGTATCAAAATGAATCGTTTTCTAATTATGTTTTTGGTTCAAAACATACAAGCTCATCACTTGCCCAAGATTTACTTAATAGAGAAAGTAATGTAATTTTATTTGATGAATTTGATAAGGCTAATAATATTTTTTATAGTGCATTTTATGAAATGTTTGATGAAGGTTCATTTAGCGATAAAAATTATAAAGTGAATTTGAAGAATAGTATAATTATTTGCACGTCTAATTTTTTGGATTTAGCAGAGATTAGAAATGCTGTTGGAGATGCTATTTATAATCGGTTTGATGCTTTTATTGAATATAGAAATTTATCGGAAATATATGTAAAAGAGCTGATTGGTAAGAAGTTTATTGAATTATTTGCGAGATTAGGTGAAATGGATAAACAACTACTTAATTATAAAGAGTGTTTGGATGTACTATTAAAAAATGCAAATCGATTAAGGAATTCTAGAGAAATAGAGAGGGTCGTAAATGATTTTGTATTTACAAAATTAGTTAGTGAAAAGTATAAGTAAAGGTAATTTATAGTGCAGTTTTTATAAATGAATTTCTATTTTCTTCCCTCAATGTTATAATATATCTACCGTATACAAACGGATGTTTACCTAACAAGGTAAACATAGAGAAAAGAGAATTTTTTATCAATTTTATCAAGAGAAAAGAGGAGAGACTATGAGTTTACATTTATGGGAACAGGTGGCGGCATGGAAATCGCCAAAATATCGATTTGTTGATTTAACACATGAATTAAGTCCTGAAACGCCGCATTGGTGGGGATTCCAGCCTTTAAAAGAAACCGTGCTGTATGATTATCCTGAGAACAAAAAAGAAGGGGATACTTGGACTGCAGCGCCTATGCAGATTAAAGAATATACTGTGGTAGGGCAATATGGTACACATGTAGATGCACCCATTCATTTTGACCCTAAAGGACGAACTCAAGATCAACTTCGTGTTGAAGAAATGGTATATCCATTAGTTGTTATAGATAAATCTAGTGCAGTGGCAAAAAATCCAGATTATGAATTATCGGTTGAAGATATTCTAGCTTTTGAAGCGGAACATGGTCGGATTCCTGAAGGTGCTTTTGTAGCCTTTCGAACAGATTGGTATAAACGCCCGGCCAATGATTTTGAAAATAAAGATGAGGAAGGAAAGCCACATTCTCCAGGTTGGCCTATTCCTACATTAGAATTTTTGGTAAAAGAGCGTAATATTGGCGCTATTGGTCATGAAACAGCAGATACGGATGCAGCGATTCGTGCATTTCAACCAGACTGCCATCCATTGCCCGCTGAACAATATATTTTATCTCAAGATAGAATACAAGTAGAAGTGTTAGCTCATTTAGATGAGTTGCCACCAGTAGGTACGATTATTTTTGTAACCTTCCCACGGTTAAAGAATGGTACAGGCTTTACAGCGCGCGTATTTGCATTGGTTGAAAATGAATAAACACAAAAGCCCCCTCGGCCTAGGCCGAGGGGGCTTTACTAATAGTGAGCAATGCATACAACTGTTATACTTGCCTATTCACTATTCATATGTGGTAAGGTGTAAGGTGAAGTAGGTTAACTACTTTATTTGTTTAAAGCAAGCTTATTTCTTTTCAGGTTGAGCTGCTTCAGTGTCAGTGTTTTCGATGATTACATCAGTTTTCTGGAATTCGTTAGCGCTTTTTACTTTAGCGTTTTGCCAAGTGGCAGCGATTTTAGCATCTTCTACTTTTTTCTGTTGTGCTTCAGCTGGTGTGATTGCAATATCAGGTTTGTTTTTTAACTGATAGTTACGGTTAGCAAGGTTAGCTACTACGTTTTCTAAAGCAGCGTCAGCTGTGTTAGGTTGGATTGCATGACCTGCACCATTAGCATTGGAAGTGCTTTGTACGTTTTCAGAGTTGTTAGGGTACACATCTTTTTGGTAAGTGTAAATTGTGTTGTTAGCAAAGTCTAATTTGTAAGTAACAACATCTGTAAGACCAGTGTTAGGGTTTACAGCAGCTGCTTGGAAATCAGCTGTATCAGTATTTACATCGTAGTTAATGGATTGTACATTAACACGAGTTGTGTAATCTTTGTCAGAATGTACCCAGTACCATTGATCAGCTGGTAATGTTTTTGCAGAAGCTGCACCTGCTACTGTTGCGAATGCTAAACCTAAAAGTAATGTTTTTTGTAATTTCATAATATCTAAACTCCCTTCAAAATGAACATCAATTTGAATATCGATTATTTTCTATGTTTTTATTATAACACAAAAAGAACAATAATTTCAAGGGAATGGACGAAAAAATTAGTTTTTAACAATTTAATTGCTAGATTGACCTTTGGTTAACGAAGATTTTACTGACAAAAATAGTCTAAAATTTGAGAAAAATTAGTTGGAATTCATAAAATGAATACTTGCTGCAATTATTATTCTAAAAATGTATAATATATATGATTTTTATGACATTAACTCTAGCATATATTAAATTTTATTGTTATTATAGGATATGGAAGAATATCTATTATATTAATTATATAGAGAGTTATCTTTATATAACTTATAAAAGGATTGACGGATTTGCGGGTTTGACAGGAAGGATGTGTAGAATGCGAGAATTCCGTTGTGATTCAGAGGCTATGAGGAAGGGGTATTTGGCGTTAGCTGCGCAAGTAAGTAAAGCCATTGAAAAAGGGACGTTGTCCGTATATGATACACTTCAACTCGTAGTCATTGATGATGTAGTGGTTAATTGGTATGGGAAGGATCCGTTTCACGGGCGGTATTATGAGAAACCTGAAGATGTATTGCTTCAGATGGTAGGGCAGGCTCGTTATGAGTTTGAAAAGCCTTATTTCGAGGCTCATAGCACCAGCACCTTAGCTGAGTTAGCTATTAAAAAGCCGACTCAAAAACAAGCCGTTCCGGTGGTTGATCAAGTCTTTACCGATAGCGAGGCGGCTAAGTTGTGGGAAGTTGGTTTGACTGCGGTCATCAAAGCTTGTCAAGGAACGGGGCTTAATTGTTTTAATGAAACTGAATGTCGTGAAAGTGATGGCACATTTCTTATCAGCGAAGCGGGGATGACTCGCTTATTCGGTGAACGCCTTGATGATCAGGGAATGAGCATTGTTTTCATGCATATTGGTTCCGAAGAAGCTATGTTAGTTCGTTCTAAACTGCGTAAAATTTATGAAGCAAAGGCTGGCGCTAAAGCGGAAGTGGCGTTACACGAACGAATGGGTGAAATTGTAACTTCTTGTGTTAAATCTATTGCCAATGGTCATACGGTAGAATTATTGCATACTATTGAAGAAGTGGCTAAAGAAGTAGGAATTGAATCTAAAGTAGCTCGCGTAGTCACTGACTTTAGACGGTATAATCGTATTGTATGGGCATATTTGTTTACTTTAGTAGATAGTGATGAATTGGAAGTATGGCGTAATATCGGTGAAAATACAGATACCAGTGCGTTGTTGAATGCTTTACAAGAGGTGAAGGACGGCGTAGCCAATGGAAGCGCTAAAAAGGACGGCAAAGTTTCAACTAAGGCGAAAAAAGAAAAAACTGTAACGACACAAGCTATGGCTAGTCAATCACGACATAATCCACTCTTAGCTGGTTATGATGATGAAATTCTTGATGAACATGGTCTAAAAGCAGAGCGACGAGAATGGGATCAAGCCAATAATGAATATGGTCACGTAAATGAAGAGGCTTTAA
The DNA here is from genome assembly GCF_943193155.1 of Veillonella intestinalis. Classification (GTDB taxonomy): domain Bacteria; phylum Bacillota; class Negativicutes; order Veillonellales; family Veillonellaceae; genus Veillonella_A; species Veillonella_A intestinalis. Next base: position 271,760 of record NZ_CALPDB010000003.1, read on the forward strand.
CTGATGATATTTCATACGAAGATTTAATGGCTAATGTGATTGAAACTGATTTAACAGATTTAATCAGTAAAGAAAAGAAATAAATGGGCTAAGATGAGAGTCGTGTAAATTTTTATATATGTTTTTAGGTTATACTTAATTAAGAAATTAAGTAAATACTTAACTTTTTTGTTGATAAGTTATAAAATATATCGTCAAGAGGTTATAAAGTTGCAAGTTTTATGCGACTTTATGGCCTCTTTTTTGATTGTCTGTGTGGTATGTGAAATTGGTATGGTCTATTGTTGTTTGTGGCTTGAAAAAAAGGGTGACATATGAAAAAATATATTTATAATATATTTTCTTAAGTAGTTTATTAAGTGCGAGGAGCGGATAATATGTCAGAATTAAGATGGAATCCATTGCTCGGCACATGGACGATGGTCGCATCAAACCGTAAATTGCGTCCCAATATGCCAAAAGATTGGTGTCCGTTTTGCCCTGGGGAAGGGAAAAAGGTACCTTCAGAATTTACTGTATATGCTTATGATAATGATTTTCCTGCGTTGACCCAACATCCTGAAGCGCCGTATTGGGATGGTGGTTTCTACAAAAGTGCTGAAAATTATGGCAAATGTGAAGTAATTTTATACTCGCCACGACATAATGTGAAATTTTATGATTTGTCGGTGGCTCATATTGTGGAACTATTGGATTTAATTGCTGATCGTTGTACGGCGTTAAGTGCAGATGAACGCATTAAATATGTATATCCTTTTGAAAATAAAGGGGAAGCGGTGGGTGTAACGATGCCGCATCCACATGGCCAAATTTATGGCTATCCTTTTGTGCCACAGAAGATTGAAACGGAGCTTCGTAATTGTAAAGAGCACTATGAAAAACGGAAACGCTGTTTACTTTGCCAAATGAACGAAGAAGAAAAAGATTCAGATAAACGTATTGTTGCAGAAAATGACAGTTTTGTTGCCTATATTCCGTTCTTTACAGATTATCCGTATGGTGTATTTATCGTAGCAAAGCGCCATTTGGGAATGCTATCAGATTGTACGGCTAAAGAACGGGAAGATTTAGCACGCATTTTAAAAGTAGTAACACAGGCTTTTGATGAATTATTCAAAGCGCCATTCCCATATATGATGGTATATCATCAAATGCCAGTGAATAGTCCTGAATATGCTAAGGCTAAAGATTATTACCATTTCCATATTGAGTTTTACCCACCATTTAGAGAAGCTAATAAGATTAAATATTATGCATCTTCTGAAATGGGGGCTTGGGCGGCCGCCAATACGAGTGCAGTAGAGGAAACAGCCCCTGTACTACGCAAGCTAGTTGATCAAATTTTAGAAAAGGAAGATATGAATAATGAATAAAGCGGAACTAATAGCTAAATTTATTGAGCAATTCGGAGATACTGGAAAGCCCATTGATTGCTATTTCGCCCCTGGGCGTGTGAATATTATTGGTGAACATCAAGATTATAATGGTGGTCATGTATTTCCTGCGGCCTTAACCTGTGGGATTTGGGGAGCTATGCGCCTACGGGACGATTCAAAAGTTCGTCTTTATTCTGAAAATATGGAAACCACAGTGGTGGTCGACATACATGATGATTTTGTATATGATCCAGTCCATGATTGGGCTAATTATCCCCTTGGGATTATAGAGTTTCTAAAAAAAGCAGGTCACACATTGTCTGGTATGGATTTATTTTACAGTGGCAATTTGCCAGCAGGGGCGGGGTTATCGTCCTCGGCTTGTATTTTAGATTTAACTGGTTATATGCTATGGACCGAGTTAGGATTAACGCCTATTGATCGGACTAAACTTGCTGAAATGGCGCAACAAGTAGAGTATAACTTTGTAGGCGTCAAGGTGGGGATTATGGATCAATTTGCTATTAGTCATGGCAAAGAAGGTCATGGCGTACTCCTCGATTGTACAGCTATGGAATTTAAGCATGTGCCCCTCAACTGGGGTGATTATCACCTTATTATTATGAATACCAATAAAAAGCGGGGCTTAGTAGACTCTAAGTTTAATGAGCGTAAAGCAGAATGTGATGCGGCGTGGGCAGAGATTCAAAAACATTACCCGCTTGAAGCGTTGGCGCTAGGAACTGAAGCTGATTTAGATCTAATTGCTGATGATGTATTACGTCGTCGGGCACGGCATGTCATTACAGAAAATCTGAGAGTGTTAGCCTTTATGGAGGCTTTAAAAGCTGGTGATACAGCAAAGATTGCTGAAATTATTACGGCATCTCATACATCGTTGCGTTATGATTATGAAGTGAGTGGCTTAGAGTTAGATACGATGGTAGAGATTGCTCGCAAACAACCAGGTTGTTTAGCTTCTCGCATGACAGGCGCCGGTTTTGGTGGTTGTGCAATTGCCTTGGTGGCTACTAAAGATGTGGCGGCATTTAAAGAAAATGTACCTAAATTATATGAAGCGGTTATTGGAACAGAACCTACTTTATACGATGCCGAAATAGGTGATGGCGTTTACAGTTTATAAATACCTGAGGAGGTGAAGGCATGCAATCTAAGCAGGTATTGAATAATGATGAGATTATATTAAATTATATACGCCGTAATGGCTCTGTTTCAAAGGCTATTATTGCACGTAATACAGGAATTACGCCACCGACAGTGACTAATATTTGTAATACCTTAGCAGAAAAAGGTCTCATCTATGAGGATCGTCAAGAACGAAGTGCTTTAGGTCGCCCGTCTATGCTCTTAAAATTTAATGAGCAAAAGGAGATGCTCCTCATTATTCATGTGCGTACACACAATGTAGTTTGTTATGTTGTGCAATCTGGTGGGGTTATACTTCATCAGATGAAACAGTCTATTATTGGTTTAACCGTAGAAGAAATTTTAAATACAATTTATCATTGCGCTGAAGATATTATTGAAGATATGCGCTGGACGATAGCTGCTATTGGTTTAGTGTTGCGAGGCCCAGTTGATTCTAAGAAAGGTATATCCATTTACTCACCTAATGGTAAATGGACTAATATTCCTTTTAAATATATTTTAGAAGAACGGTTCCAATTGCCGACTTATGTAGAAAATGATGTTCGCTGCTTATCAACTGGTGAATATTATTATGGCAGTGGCAAAGGGATTGAAAATCTATTAGTTTTAAAATTTAGTTATGGCTTAGGTGCTTCTTTGATTTATCATGGCTCGCTGTATCGGGGCTACAATGATTATGCTGGTGAAATTGGCTATTCTGTGATTGATATTGACGAAACTAAGCAGAATTCCTTTACTCGATTAGAAGAGGTAGCCTCTGAAACGGCTATTCGGGAATATGTATTGACTGAAGTTAAAAAAGGTCGCCTATCTAAAGTAGCGACTAATCAAGAGATTTTAGCTGATGCATTCCGTGTGGAACCTATTTATGAAGCCGCTGTTGAAGGCGATGAGATTTGTTTAGAAGCCTTGAATCGGGTGGGGAAATATCTAGGAATTACCTTAGCGAATTTATATAACATGATTAATCCGCAACGCATCATTTTGAGTAGTGCCATGGGCAATGCGGTAGGTACTATGGATCCAATTTTACGAACGGTGCTAGAGAAAAATTTACATCGTGCACAGTCTGTGGATTTGGTGTATTCCGGTAATGGTAGTTATTATACTTTGTTAGGCATGGTAGATATTCTAAGTAGTCGCCGTGCCAGTGATGTATGGCTCAATGGAGGCCGATAATTGGTAGAACCGCTAATTCATAGCGAAATATAGAGTCTACAGTTTCATCTTAAAGGAGGAATTTCTCGTGAAAAAGGCATGGAAAGCAGCAATGTTAGCAACCTTCGCAGTAGGGGCGTTGGTAGTGAGTGGTTGTGGCAGTGATTCTGGTAGTTCAGGTGGTGGCGATTTACCACAAGTAGGGGTTGCCATTTATAAATTTGACGATACCTTCATGAGTGGCGTGCGTGCTCGTATTGATGCAGACGCTAAAGGGAAAGCAAAAGTGGATATCGTAGATAGCCAGAACTCCCAACCTACACAGAATGAAAAAGTTGATTTATTCCTTAATAAGAAATATAAAGCAATTGGTGTTAACATTGTTGACCGTCCAGCAGCAGGTGGGATTATCGACAAAGCTAAAGCCGCTAATGTACCAGTAGTATTCTTAAATCGTGAGCCTTTAAAAGAAGATATGGCAAAATGGGATAAAGTATACTATGTAGGGGCTAAAGCTGAACAAAGTGGTGAAATGCAAGGTAAAATCTTAGCAGATTACTTCAAAAAACATCCAGAAGCTTATAAGAGCAAAGACAATGTATTACACTATGTATTGATTAAAGGTGAACCAGGTCACCAAGATGCAGAACTTCGTTCTAAATATGTAATTGAATCCCTCAAAAGTGAAGGTATTCAAGTAGAAGAAATTGCACAAGATACAGCTATGTGGGATCGTGTAAAAGGTCAAGAAAAAATGGCTGCTTTCTTATCTAGCTATGGCGATAAAATTGATGCTGTAATTTCCAATAATGATGATATGGCTTTAGGCGCTATTGAAGCATTAAAAGCAGCTGGCTACTTTAAAGATGGTAAATACATGCCAGTTGTTGGTGTAGATGCGACAGCACCAGCAGTACAAGCATTAAAAGATGGCACTTTATTAGGTACTGTACTTAACAATGCAAAAAAACAAGGGGATGCTGTATTTAACTTAATGTTAGTATTATCCAAAGGTGAAACTCCTACAAAAGATAATGTAGGATTTGAATTAGTAGACAAACAATATATTTGGGTTCCTTACGAAATCGTAACAAAGGACAATGCAGATCAAATCTTAGGTGATAAATAGTCAGTAAGAGGGGGGAGGCTTGTTGCAGGCCTCCCTCATTTACTAATAACTGGTAGGAGGGCAAGCATGAGTGAGTATATTTTAGAGATGCAACATATAACTAAATCATTTCCCGGCGTAAAGGCACTAAATGATGTATCTCTGCGGCTCCGTCCAGGTTCGGTACATGCGCTTATGGGCGAAAATGGTGCTGGGAAATCGACCTTGATGAAATGCTTATTCGGTATATATAAACAGGATGAGGGACAAATTATACTAGATGGTGAACCAGTTGACATTTCTGATTCACGCACTGCGTTGGAGCTAGGTATATCCATGATTCATCAGGAATTATATCCGGTGCTACAACGAAATGTAATGGAAAATTTATGGCTTGGACGGTTTCCAACCAAGCAATTTGGTCCGCTTAAATTAGTGGATCATAAGAAAATGAAAGAGGATACCTTAGCTCTGTTTAAAGAGATAGATGTGGCGATTGATCCTGAGGAGTTAGCGGGACATTTATCTGTTTCTAAATTGCAGAGTATTGAAATTGCCAAAGCCGTATCACACAATGCACGGATTATTGTAATGGATGAGCCAACCTCGTCGCTTACAAGTGATGAAGTAGAGCACTTATTTAAAATTATTGCCAACTTGAAAGCTAAAGGCGTGGCTATCATCTATATTTCTCATAAAATGGAAGAAATCCTACGCATATCTGATGAAGTAACGATTATGCGTGATGGTAACTATATAGGAACTTGGCCATCTGAAGAATTAACGACTGATTTAATTATTAAGCGGATGGTAGGCCGTGAAATGACGCAGCTTTTCCCAGAGAAAACGAATGAACCAGGAGAAGAAGTATTGCGTGTTGAAGGGATGACCTCAGTGCGAGATCACTCCTTTAAAGATGTGAATTTCTCGTTGCGTAGAGGTGAAGTGCTGGGCATTGGTGGTCTTGTAGGGGCACAACGAACGGAAGTTATAGAAGCGCTCTTTGGATTACGCCATTTAGCATCAGGCAAGATCTTTATTCATGGCAAAGAAGTTAAGATTAAGAGCCCTCGTGATGCTAAGAAACATCACATTGCCCTATTAACAGAAGAACGACGGGCTACTGGCATTTTCCCAATGCTTAATATTGTAGATAATAATACGATGGCTTGCATGCCAAAATATCGCAATAAGGTGGGCCTATTAAATGACAAATTGCGTGAAATTGACACCCAAGAGGGGGTTAATTCACTGCGTATTAAAACTCCAGATACACAGACTCGGATTCAATCCTTATCTGGTGGGAATCAACAGAAAGTATTAATTTCAAGATGGTTAAATACAAATCCAGAAATTTTGCTGCTTGATGAACCAACTCGAGGGATTGATGTAGGGGCTAAATATGAAATTTATACGATTATTAATCGTTTAGCTTCACAAGGTAAAAGTGTAATCATGATATCTTCGGAAATGTCTGAATTACTAGGTATGAGTGACCGCATTATGGTCATGAGTAATGGTATTATGGAAGGCATTATTGATGCGAAGGATGCAACTGAAGAAAAAATCATGGAACTTGCTACGGCAGGTTTAGTATAGGAGGATAAAACTATGAGTGGATCACGCATTAGCAAGTTTATGACGCAAAATGCTATTTATATTGTATTGATTGTTTTAGTAGCGGCTATTTCAATTTATAGTCCTAACTTTTTGTCGATGACAAGTTTTCGTGATATTTTAATTCAATCATCACCACGTGTTATTATTGCCTTAGGTTCGGCTATGATTTTGATCACGGCTGGCTGTGATTTGTCCGCTGGTCGTGTGGTTGGTTTAACCGCGGTTGTTTCAGCATCCTTGTCGCAGATGCCTAATTATCCGCATCCGTTTTTTGCACAGGTGCCAGAGTTGCCAACCTTTTTACCTATTATTATTGCTATCGCAGTGGGCGCTACGGTAGGTCTCATTTCAGGGTTAATCGTAGCCTATTTAAAAATAGTACCATTTATTGCTACGTTGGGTACGATGGTTATGACCTATGGGGTATGTTCTTTGTACTTTGATATGGAACCAAATAATTCGCAACCTATCGGTGGTTTGCGGTCAGAGTTTACTATATTTGGCTCTGGATCACTGGATTTAGGCTTTATTACGATTCCTTATATTGTTATGATTGCAGCGGTTATTGCTTTTGTTATGTGGATTGTATATAACAAAACAGTACTTGGTAAAAACATGTTTGCCATTGGTGGAAATCCGCAAGCCGCTGTTGTATCTGGCATTAATGTGGCAGCCACTTTAATTGCTATTTATGTTATTGCGGGCGCTTTGTATGGTGTTGGTGGTATTCTTGAAGCCGCTCGTACTGGTGGGGCTACCAATAACTATGGTAATATGTATGAATTAGATGCTATCGCAGCTGCCGTAGTAGGTGGCGTATCTGTTACCGGTGGTATTGGTACTGTGCCGGGAATTATTGCAGGGGTACTTATCTTTACTGTTATAAATTATGGCTTAACATTCGTAGGTATGGGACCATATTGGCAGCTCATCATTAAAGGCTTAATTATAGTTGTGGCAGTAGCTGTTGACGTACGTAAATACTTAGCTCGTAAATAAGATTTGATAAGCTGATTGAATAAGTTTATTTTGCAAAATGTTTAAAAAAGAGAAATTGATGAATATTTTTACGATTCATTAGTTTCTCTTTTTTATGTTTTATATTAAAAATATGGTATTTTAGTAGGTGAATTGTCTATCTATTACAGTATTTGTTGTATGCGAAAGAATATATATGTAATTAATGAAAGTTTATTATAAATGTTGCGTTATATATAACTAATGATATATAATGATATTAGTGTATAGTATGATAGAGATATTTGAATGTATATATAGATATGCGTATTGTAACGGGAAATAGTATGTATATTTATGTATGTGTTGTGGTGGCAAGTTTGAAAAGTATTAAATAGGAGTGAAATAAAAGACTATGAAGCGTGCGGGATTAACCGTGAGCGCCATTTTTGTGTGCCTCATAATGGCTTTTGTGTGGTGGAGCTATAGTGGAGCAGATGAAAAGGACGCAGGCATTTGGCAACGAATTGTGGCGGGATACCACAAATATATGCCAATTCCTGATAGCAAGCCATTACATATACGTCAGCTAGTGACTCCTGATATGAGTACACGGCGTATTATTTTATGGGAAACGAAAGCCCAACAAGCCAATTCAGTGGTTAAGTATAAATTAAAAGGGCAAAGTGATGATACCATTCAAACGGTGTATGCTGTATCAGAATTATTTGAAGACGATAAGGAACGGCGATATATTTATCGGGTAGATTTGCGGGATTTACAGCCCAATAAAGAATATGAGTATCAAGTGGGGCGTGAAGGTCATATTGATGATGAGTGGCATTCGTTGAGTACGAAGCAGAATGCTAATTTTTCGGCCCTTATTTTTCCAGACTCACAGTCTAATGATTATACGAAGTGGTCGAATTTAGTAAACACGGCCTATACAAAGAATCCTAATATTCAATTTTTTGCTAATCTAGGTGATTTAGTAGAAAATGGTGAATCAGCGACACAATGGAATCAGTGGTTTACAGCAGTGGAGCCACTGATTTCAGAAGTGCCTTTCGCAGGTGTTATTGGGTCACATGAATTTTATACGATGGATTTAAAATTACGTGCGCCTATAGCTTATGCGCATTTTTTTCCTTTTATACAGGCAAATTCATCGTTACGACGTGAGCCATATTACTCCTTTGACTATGGGGATGTTCATTTTGTTGTATTAGATACAGAGTTAGAAGCCGTGCCTGAAGCGGTGCGGGAACATATGAAAGATGTACAAGTGGCGTGGTTAAAAGCGGATTTAGAGGCATCTAAAGCAACTTGGAAGGTTGTTCTAATGCATCGTGATGTATTGCAATATGGACGGGTTCAAAATCCGAGTAGTGAATCTGGCATTTCCGTTATTGGCCGGATGTTTATGCCTGTATTTGAAGCCTATAATGTAGATTTAGTATTATCGGGCCATTATCATATGTATCGGCGTCATGGTCATATTGTTAATTATAGTCGAAGCACTACAGGGCCTTATTACATTGTTAGTGGTGTGGCGGGCGATGTTTTTTATAATGAACATTGGAAACCTCATCCACTCGATGAATTTGCGCCGCCATCAGACGATAGAACAAACTATTTAGTGTTAAGTAAAGAGAACAATGACTTGATAGTAAAAGCCTTTTGGGATGATGGCGTACAATTTGATGAATTACGGTTAACTAAATAAAGTGATGCTAATGCAATTAAAAAGGACTGATACCTTAATGAGAGGGTATCAGTCCTTTTATTATACGCTTTTGATTTGTTTTGATAAGGTATCTAAAAATAATTGAGCTGCTGTACTAAAGGTGTGTTGTTTTCGCCATAAGCAATACATAGTTGATATGTTTACATCGCTAAGGGGAATGAAGGTTAAATCACTATTTAAGGCCGTATTGACTATTTTATCATAGGTAAGAGCGTAGCCAACGCCTTCACGGACTAGGATCATGGCATTATACAGTAGATTATAGGTAGCTACAATATGTAATTTAGCATTACCAAACCAGCGTGGAAAGTCGATAATCATATTCTGACGAGAGCAAATTAATGGTAAACCTATGAGTTCTGGCAATGTTAAATAGTCTTTCTGTGACAGCGAATTATTTTGAGGAACTATTAATCCCCATCGATCGGGCATAGGCATTGGATAGCTTTCATACTTTGTAGAGTCTTGATAGTCCATAATAAAAGCAAAATCTAAGAGGCCTTTATCGAGTTGTTCTAATACATCTTGAATATTGCCGCTGAAAACATGGAGTTGAATTTTAGGATGTACTAATTGTAGCTCTTTAATAGCTTTTGCTACGGTGGTAAACGATTCTGATTCAGCACTGCCAACATATATGGTACCTTCAGCTAGGGTGGCTAAATTCTGGAATTCCAGGGTAGTTTTATCTGTTAAATCTACAATATCGTGAGCACGTTTTTGTAGTAAATGGCCGGCTTCAGTTAGCTCTATATTGTAATTAGTGCGCGTGTAGAGCTTAACACCTAATTCGTTTTCTAAATCACGAAGCTGTTTTGACATAGTAGGCTGTGTAATATGAAGCTTTTGTGCAGCTCGTGACATATTGCCTTCGCGAGCCATTTCTAAGAAGTAGCGCAGTACACGTATTTCCATAGGTCCTCCTTTTCTTTTGTTACTTATAGTATAGACTAAATAGAAATAGATTAAAAGCATAACTAGATATAAATTATAAATAATTGCTATATTTACTGCTCTGAATATAATAGAAGTATCGAAACTTTGTTAAGCGGCTTCTGTATAGATTAGAAATTAGAAGGTCTAGGCAGTGCAAATTTACAAGGTAAATAATTGTAAAGGAGAGGTGATATGACATCGTCTAAATTAGTTTATATTCTAGCTATTGGCGTGTTCGGTATTTTAAATACAGAAATGGGTATTATTGGTGTATTACCGTATATTGCCACGCAATATAATATTTCCTTAATTCAGGCGGGTAGCTTATTGAGTGTTTTTGCCTTAGGTGTCGCTTTAGCAGGGCCGACGATGCCTTTACTACTATCAAAGTGGCCACGCAAACCACTAATGTTATTCGTATTAGCCGTATTTACGATCACAAGTATTTTGGCGGCGTGGGCGCCTAATTTTGAGACTTTATTTATAGCTCGTTTAGTGCCAGCCTTACTACATCCTGTGTATTGTGCTATGGCATTTTCCTTGGCCGCTAGTTCAGTTGCAAAGAAAGATGCACCAAAAGCAGTGGCTAAGATTAATATGGGTGTGGCTGCTGGTATGGTTATAGGTATCCCTATTAGTAATTTTTTAACAATTCAGTTAGGTTTGAGCTTTGCCTTTTTATTTTCGGCATTAGTAACCGCCTTAGTTTTTGCTTTAACCTTGTGGCAGATTCCTGATTCATTACCACATGAGCAGATTTCTTATGGCGAACAATTACAGGTGTTGCGTAAAGTTTCTTTATGGCTAGCGATTTTCTTTGTAATTGCACTGAATGGTTCTATTTATGGTGTATATAACTATTATGTATGGCGGTATATGTTTAGTCGTAGTGGCTACTATTATTTTTATAGGACAGCGCCTATATGAAGCTCGTTTAAGTTCGTAATTATTAAATATTTATATAGTCATTGTGTTTAAGGAGGATATATATGAAACTTAGTAAATCTTTTTTGAAAAAAGCAGTAATTGCAGCTGTAGTTGCCTCGGTATATGGTATGAGTGGTGGTCATAATTCTGCTTTGGCAGCTGAGGTAGAGTATGTGCCAATTGCGAGCAATGCAGCGCATGTGGCTAAAGCACAGCAACAAGTAAGGCCTACAACTGATGCACAAGATAAAATTAATTCACCGGTGAATCAACCAGAAGCATTAAAATTAGAAACAAAATGGGATAAAATTTTCCCAAAAAGTGACAAAGTAAATCATCGCAAAGTGACCTTTGTCAATCGTTATGGCATTACCTTAGCAGCCGACTTATATACGCCTAAAGCTGGAACTGGTAAAATGGCAGCCATTGCCGTTGCAGGGCCTTTTGGGGCTGTTAAAGAACAAACTTCTGGTTTATATGCACAAGCATTAGCTGAGCAGGGGTTTGTAACAATCGCTTTTGACCCATCCTATACGGGGGAAAGTGGAGGCACACCACGTAATATGGCATCTCTAGATATTAATACAGAAGACTTCAGTGCTGCCATTGACTTTTTAGGTACTTTAGACAATGTAGACCGTGATAATATTGGTCTTATGGGTATTTGTGGTTTTGGCGGTATGGCATTATCTGATGCGGCTATGGATAAACGCGTGAAAGCAGTGGCTACGTCTGTTCTTTATGATATGTCCCGCTCGATTGGGCAAGGCTTAAATGATTATTATACAGCGGATGATCGTGATAAAGTATTACAATACTTAGCGGATAAACGTTGGGAAATGGTTGATAGAGGTACTACGGCGCCTGGCTATCATGAGGTACCTATTATTGATGGACAGTTAATAACCTTAGAAGATGGTCATTTGTTACCAGAAGTAGCTTCTCCAGATATGGATCCAGTAGGTAAACAATTCTTTGATTTCTATCGCACTGGTCGAGGGTATCATCCACGTTCCATTAACTCTACAACGGCTTGGGTAGACATTATGCCGTATGGTTTCATGAATTTCAGTATGTCTGCGCATTTAGATGAAATCGCACCACGTCCTGTATTATTGGTGACTGGTGAAAATGCTCATTCTCGTTATATGTCCGAAGATGTAATGAAGGCATTAACTGGTGATAATAAAGAATTGCTTATTGTACCAGGTGCTACTCATGTAGATTTATATGATAAGACAGATGTAATTCCATTTAAAGAAATTACAGAATTCTTCCATAAAAACTTGAAGTAATTTATAAAATACTACTTGTAGGTATTTAAGTACTTATGAGTAGTATTTTTTTAGAAATTAGTGTGTTGCTACTAAATTAATAACTTTAATAGTAGGAGGACAGATAAGTAGCTATGAATAGAATAATTATTAAAATTATGGTCCTAGTGAGTATGATTGTAAGTGGTCTTGGCGGACAATCTTGGTCTGCTCCTATGTTTATACGGATTTAGGTGAAGCGGTTAATCCTATGGATTGGGAAGAATTGCTTGGTGATGGGAATGTTACGATTACATTCTCAAAGTAGTAAAAAAATGCCTTGACTTGAAGTTAACTCTAAATTATATAATACAATTAAATGGAGTATATTCGATATACTGAAAGTTAATTGTATTGAGTTAATCTAATTGTGGATCTAGGAAATATTTAGCCGTATATATTCCATTAGGTTAATAGTAGAGATAAAGAGAATGTTGGAGGGGCTATAACATGGAAGGACATAAAAAAAGACAACCGTGGTTCATTTGGCTGTCTGCTGTAATTGCGTTAGTTGTGGTGCTAGGCACCATTGTATCATCAACTGCTTGGGGCGCTCATATTATGCGACAAAGTCGCAGTTTGTATTATCAGTATATGCCACACGCTGGTGTTGAAGCTCGTTATGTGCGGCAATTAGTTACGCCTGATATGGCTCATTCACGAATTATTATGTGGGAAACAAGACAGCCTATAGAGGACCCCGTTGTATTATATAAGCTAGCCGGTGCTTCAGACAGTGAAATTCAGACGGTAGCAGCCACAAGGGTACGATTTGAGGAAGATGATACAATTCGTTATTTATATAGAGCAGAATTAACAGGCTTAGCAGCGAATAAAACGTATGAATACCAAGTTGGGCAAAATATAGTGACTAAAGATTGGCGCATATTAAAAACAGCTGCTAATGATACATTTACGGCCTTAGTTTTTCCTGATTCGCAGTCAGCTGATTATCGTGGGTGGCATGAATTGGTAAAAACGGCATATGCTAATAATCCAGAGGCGGGCTTATTCATTAATATGGGCGATTTAGTAGACAATGGTGAATCTGCTTCGCAGTGGGATGCTTGGTTTGATGCGGTAGAACCTATGATAAGCAATATTCCTTTTTCCGGTGTTATAGGAAATCATGAATATTATTCCTTAGATTGGCAAATGAAAGAGCCTACCGCCTATGATGCTTTTTTCAAGTTTAAAGCACCTACGGTAGGCTTAGAAAGTACAGCTGCTGGTGATTCATCACGGCGTGCTTTTTATTCCTATGATTATGGGGATGTTCATTTTGTTGTGTTGAATACACAGTTTCAAGAGATGAATGAAATGTATCGTGATGCGGTACAAGCAGAACAATTAGCTTGGTTAGAGCAAGATTTGGCAGATACAAAACAGCCATGGAAAGTCGTGCTTATGCATCGTGATGCATTTACTTACCCTCATACGAAGGCTCCTAATAGAACGGCCGGTATTAATGAAATGGGTTACATGTTTATGCCAACCTTTGAAAAGTACAATGTGGACTTAGTATTATCGGCTCACTATCACATGTATCGACGTCGTGGTCATGTAGAGAATTTTCAGCGCAGTGAAACAGGCCCTTATTATATTATTACTGGGGTAGCCGGTGATGTGAAATATGCAAATATTTGGCTTGATCATCCTTTAGATGAATATAAATCGCCATATTTAGAGGCCGATAATTATTTGGTATTGCGTAAGCAAGCGGATTCGCTTACGGTAGATGCTTATTTATCAGATGGTACACAGTTTGATACCATTACCCTCACTAAATAAGTTCGCTTAGGGTATCGGCTACATATTGTAAATCCGATTCTTTGTGAGCGGCCGTTACCGTTAGGCGCAAACGACTTTCGCCTTGTGGTACTGTTGGCGGACGAATAGCTGTTAAAATAATACCTCGTTCAAATAGTTCCTGAGATAATTTTAGGGCTGTTTCGGCAGAGCCAACGATGATAGGGAAAATAGGTGTTGGTTGATACTGTGCTGCTAGGCTGGTGGCTGTTGTTTTATGAGCCACAGTGATTCTTTTCTGTAATAGAGCTTGAGTCATATACTCTATGTTATGTTGTAGTCGCTGGTATATGGAAGCATCTTGCGATAATAGGGTGAGACTCTGCTGTGCGGCGCCAATAGCCGCTGGTACTAAGGCGGTGGAGAAAATAAAACTACGGCTCCGATTAATAAGCGTATTAATGATGAGCTCATTGGCACAGACAAAACCGCCTTCGCTGCCTAAGGCTTTGCTAAGTGTGCCGAGCTGAATGTCGACCTCTTGACTGCAATTAAAATGATGTGCGGTGCCTCGACCAGAGCCAATAACCCCGGTAGCGTGAGCGTCATCTACCATGAGCAAGGTTTCATAGCGTTTGGCAAGGGTCACTAAGTCTGGTAAAGGCGCTATGTCACCGTCCATGCTGAAAACGCCATCTGTCACAATTAGTCGTTTGCCAGTAGGCGGTAGTGATTTTAGTAGTGATTCAAGGTGATTACAGTCATTATGATTATATATATGTATATGAGCCCCACTGAGGCGACAACCGTCGATAATACTGGCGTGGTTTAAGGCATCGCTTAGAATATGATCCCCTTTAGACATTAAACCTGAAATAGTACCTACATTGGCCATATAGCCTGTGTTGAATATAAGTGCTTGCTCTGTACCTTTAAAATTAGCAAGTTGTGCCTCTAATTGAGAGAGTGCAGGATATGTTCCTGATGTAAGGCGCGCACCACCAGAGCCCGTACCATAATTGGTAAGGGCTTTTTTTGCATGGGCAAGCACTTCTGGATGATGAGTGAGACCTAAATAATTATTAGAGGCCATCATTAGATAAGTCTTGCCTTGGAGACGGACATGGGTACTATCAATGGGCTCATAGGCTGTGCAATGGCGTAATTGGTTAGTGCTAGTTAGTTGATTTAGTTGTGATTCATAAAATTCCTGCAGCGTAGATGAAAGCATAATACACCTCGTAATTATTAAAATTATAAAAAAATTAAAGGGCAGCAGGCGGTATTAAATCGTTAACACTATCAGAAGGGACCGTTACTAATACTGTTGTATTTTCTAGATAGCTTTGCAATTCACTTACTTGTGTCGTTGGTTTGACAAAAAATATTCGGCCGCCACGAATATCGCCTAATTCTTTAAGTGGACCTAAACGGTGATAGGAGTTGCCATAGCTTACATAACCAGTGGTGTAGTCGGGATCATCAGAAATGCAAAATTCCCCGACTACTTGGGGGGCACTGAGAACTTTGCTAGCTAGGACTAGGGCTTCCTGAAAATGGAGTCCTTCATGCCCTTGGGATTTAAAATAGTTACAAGCATTAGTTTCATCGGCAAAGGCCATGCGACTTACTCGTAGGCCACGATTACCTAAGATATCCATACGTTCGCCTGTAAGGGCGTTGCAGAGCATGGCGCCACGCATAGCTTCTGTCTGTGTTTTGAGTAAATGAAGCCCTTGTTGTAGCGCTTCAGCTGTAATTCCATGTTTCGTTAATAATTGGTTAGCTATAGCATAGGCGTCTATGACCGATTTAGCTTGCGTTGTTTTCACTGTAAGGGCGGGAATATATTGAATACTTTTAGTATCGATAGTGTCGATGGTGAGACGAATAAAATCAGCACGGCCTTTGCTGTGATGGAGCGCTCGGTGTACTAGTTCAGATGCTAATTGTTCTAATTCATTTTCCCTTACAATTCGTTCGGCCCCCGAAATATGATGCCCTCCTTTTTCGTGTGCCCCACCTTGGGCTGCTCGCATGCGAATGCTATAGTACATGAGTGGAACCTCCTACTGCAGCTGGAACGGCTCGCCGTACTTTACTAAGGACTTTTACTAAAAGGGGTGAACAAATAGCGGTAAAAATATAGCCTGGTATAGCCATGAGAATCATAGCATATGCTAATTTACCAAAAATAAGACCTAAGGTTAGACGTGCCATAATAGAGGCGATAGGGCCTGCGATGATTTGTGACCAAATCGTATTACGGCCTAAATACAGGACGGCACCGGCAATAAGACGGAATTGCATGGCAATAGCCACGTTGAGTAAGTTTTGGGTGCCTAATAATAAAGATAAAAGACTGGCTAAACAGCCTGCTATAATATATCGTTTGAAGCCAAAGACGGCACAGATTGCAACCGCTAATGGGGCAGATAGCTGAAAATCAACACCAGGGATGACATTTGGAAGCTTGATAGCTCCTGTAATGCCAATCATAGCAGCTAAAATGCCAATTTCACAGATGGAACGAATCGATATTTGTTTCATAATGGTTTTTCCCTTCATAGTCTCTTTGATACCTAATCCCTAATCTGCATTGTTAACCTTGTTGATTTTTATGGTTAACCTTTATTGGCTTTATTATACGTTACTGTTAAATACCTGTAAATTTCAATTTATTTAGTAGGAATTTTATGTATCTCAAATAGTCATGATAATTTACAAAAAGTAATATAACCTCTAGCCCTTTAATCTCTCTTGCGAATTTGGTATAATAAAACAGTAATAACTAACCTGCGTGGTCAGGTTGTTCACAGTCAAGGAGGACGATATTGTGGAATTAGTACAAAATTTAAAAGCAAAAGTAAAACCATTAGGTAAAAAAATTGTATTACCAGAATACGAAGACGCTCGTGTATTAGAAGCAACAGCATTGATTCTTAAAGAAGGCTTTGCTACACCAGTATTGGTTGGTAATCCTGATGATGTTAAAGCATTAGCACAAAAAGAAGGTTTCAACATTGATGGTGCTGAAATTATCAATCCTGAAACGTATGATCGTTTACCAGAAATGATTGATATTTTTGTTGAAAAACGTGCTAAAAAAGGCATGACTCCAGAAAAAGCAAAAGCAACTATGCTTGGGGACTGCTTATTCTTTGGTGCTATGTTAGTACATCTTGGTGTTGTTGACGGCATGGTAGCAGGTTCTGCTAGCCCAACAGCTAATGTATTACGTGCTGCTTTACAAGTAGTAGGAACTAAACCAGGTCTTAAAACTGTATCTAGTTCTATGTTTGTATTTACTGACAAAAAACAATATGGTGATGAAGGTATGCTCGTATTCTCTGATTGCGGCGTAATTCCTAACCCAACATCTGAACAATTAGCAGATATTGCTATGTCCTCTGTTGAAAAAGCTCGCAAAGTTGGTAACATGGCAAATCCTCGTGTTTCCTTCTTATCCTTCTCCACTAAGGGTTCTGCGTCCTCCCCAGAAGTTGACAAAGTTGTGGCCGCTGTTGAATTGTTAAAAGAACGCAATGTAGATTTTGACTTTGATGGAGAATTACAATTGGATGCATCCATTGAGCCTTCTGTTGCAGAACGTAAAGCGCCTGGTAGCAAAGTAGCAGGTAAAGCTAATATTCTTATCTTCCCTGATCTTCAGGCAGCTAACATTGGCTATAAATTAGTACAACGTTTTGCTGGTGCTACAGCACTTGGTCCATTGATTCAAGGTCTAGGTGCTCCAATTCATGACTTATCTCGTGGTTGCTTTGCTACTGATATTGTTGATGTAGTAGCTATTGCAGCAGCTGAAAGTGCTGAATAATTAATTTACTGTGTAGTCAACTAAGTGTTAGGCATTTTAATTGGCTATAGGTGAATACTAATTTCATATAATATATGAATATATTGACTCCGTTTTTGTCATAGTTTTACAAAACTCTGACAAGAACGGAGTTTTTGCTTTTTGTTTTGTGGTATAATATAAAGGAATAACTAATAATATTCTCAAAATAAGACTTCTTTTAAGTAAGAGAGGACAGCATATGAAATTATATTATTTAGAACACAGTGGATTTATGATTGACGCAGGTCGTCAATGTTATATATTTGATTATTGGAAAGATCAGGCCCAGCTTGTAAAAGCCGCACAGGCTGCTGGTAAAGAGCTGTGGTTCTTTGTAACTCATTGGCATGGGGATCACTATTCACCAGCTATTTTAGATTTTAACAGTGATACAACTCGATATATTGTGCATGAAGATGTGCCTCATCAAGATATGCCAGCTAGCCGTACAACCGTGATGGCTGTAGGTGATACTACCACAGTAAATAATTTGAAAGTTACCATGTATGGCTCTACTGATGAAGGTGGTTCTTTCTTAATTGATACAGGGCGTAGTAAATTATTCCATGCGGGCGATTTAAATTGGTGGCATTGGTTAGGTGATACGCCGGAAAATATTGACTTTGCTCGTGATTTTGCGCGTAAAGAATTCCAACGCGTAGCTGGTATGCAGACCGATTTAATTTTATTCCCTATAGATGCTCGTTTAGAGGCTGCTCGTGAATGGGGGGCTATTGAGCTTCTTCATGTAGTGCCACAGCCAAAATTATTTGTGCCTATGCATGCTAATGGTCCAGTGTGGGAACCTTCTTTGTATTTTAAATCGTTATATGAGCACATGCCTCTTTGGATTCCCCAACAACCTGGTGATGAAGTAGACTTAGCTGTCTATGGGATTGAATAGGTTGAAAGGATTTTTGATATGAAACAACGAACAGCATGGCCGATAGCTACATTGCTATTAGTGGTCATGATGGTTATATTTCTAGGGGTGTATCCGTTTCGTGCAGATCCGTTGTTTGGCTTCTTAACCCATGTGAGTGGGGCTGCTATGATTGGTGGTTTAGCCGATTGGTATGCAGTGACTGCTTTGTTTGCAAAGCCTTTGGGGATTTCTTATAAAACAGCATTGATTCCTCGTAGTAAGGCACGCCTAGTAGAGACTGCTCGCTATATGATGGTAGAAGAATTATTGCGGGTACAGCCTGTGTATATGATTATAAAAAAAGAACAACTACCTAAACGAATTCTCATGTATTTTCTTAGTGAGGAAGGACGGCGCCAAATTAATCAATTTATTGAGGAAGTAGGCTCACAAATGGGGAGCCGTTTTGATGGCGCGCCTTTGCGGAAGGAAGTAACAAATGCTATAAAACAGGGTGTAGCTCATTGGGAAGTAGCGCCTTTATTGATTCGTTTTGGACATCTTATGATGCAGCGGGATACAGCGGCTGTTTTATGGCTATATGTGAATCGTATGGCGCAACGCTTACTCAGTTCGCAAGGTATTAGGCCGTATATTGTAGGCATTGTAGCTTCTATGATGAATCGGTATGCAGAAAACTCATTTTGGCGTGAACTAGCGTTAGCTCTTGGTAGTGATAGTTTTTCCCCAGAGCGAGTAGCTGAGTTAATTCAACAAAAAGGGGCCGAGTTTTTAGCCTCTCAAGAGTCTATTTATTCACCTATGGGGCAATATGTGTATAATAAAGTGCTGTGGGGCTTATCAGAACTAGAACGAAATGGACAGTGGCGACAAACGGTTGAAAATTTAAAAAATCGTTGGTTACAAGATGCCTTAGAAGATGTAGAATTAGCAGGTGACACAAAAACCTGGCAAGGTATTTTTAAACGCGCTCAAGAAGAAGCGGAAGCGTATGCACGTAGTCTATTACAAGATAAGGGTAAATTACAAAGTTTAGAGCGTCTTTTGTTGTATCAATTAGTGCCATTGCTTCGCAAGTTACGACCTTTTGTCGATACATCGGTAGTACGGGAATTAATGGCGTATTCGCCACAGCGCTTAGCCGATATTATTAAAGGCAAATTATATCATGATTTACAGATGATTCGTATTAATGGCTCCTTAGTAGGTGCTGTGCTGGGTGGGCTTTTTTATGTAGCCGCTCAGCTCGTACAAGGAGGTGTAAGTCTATGATTGGTGGTGTACCTTATCGTGTGTGGGCCAATCGCATTTTGATTATCTCCGCTATTTTGTATGGCATAGTATTTGTTGGCCAATTTTATATACATGCCACTTGGTATGAAGCATTGTATTGGTTAGTTCAATCTGCCCTTATTGGTAGTGTGGCTGACTGGTTTGCTGTGACGGCTTTATTCCGTAAGCCTTTGGGTTTTCCCTATCATACGGCACTGATTCCTCGGAATAAGGAGCGAATGATATCCGGTTTAGTTCATTTAATTGAAACTCGTTTGCTTACGTTAGAACAATGCCAGCGCGCGCTACAATCGGTTAAATTTTTGCCATATATTGATAGTTATATCCAAAGCGATAGAGGTCGTCAATATATCCGAAAAGCATTGCGCAGTTTATTGCATTTAGTTTGGCATAGTCGCAGTGAAAAGGAATGGGCTGCTTGGGGTGCTGAAAAATTACAGCATTTTTTACATCGTCAGTCTATTACGGGGCCGATGCAACAATTTTTGACCGATGTATGTCGTACAAATAAGCATGAAACAACGATTATTAAAGGGTTAGTATTGCTACAAGAAGCCTTAGATAAACCGCAGGTTCTTTTGTGGCTTACGCATACAATTGATCGTGAGATTCAAGCTCGTAAGGACAGTTTTATCTCTGCCATTGTAATTGGTGTTTCAGAAGCAACCGATATTATTAATGCTCGTGATATGGCGATGGCTATGTTGCGAGAATTATATATGGTTTTAGAACGGTGGAAACGACCAGGGAGCACTGAACGTTTAGTCTGGATGCAACAGTGGTTAGGTCCTTTGCAAGAATTGGCATATAATAGCTCGGTGAGTCAGACTATTGATGGTGTATGGCAACGGTGGATTGATGAGCAAGATTGGGCGGATATTTTAGAAACTTATATTTGTCCGTATATTCATAACGTAATTCATATGGCGGATAAAGAAGATACTTTTGAAGAAGAAACACCGGTGAAAGTATTAGAGCAGTCATTGCAAGATTTATGGCAAGTATATAGTCGCAATCCTGAAATTGAAGTAAAAATTGAAAACATGTGTCAGCATATGGCAGGCTATTTGTTAGTACGAGGTCATGCTTTGTTAGGTGTCATTGTGCGACAAGTACTGGGCGCTTTAAGTACGGATCGTTTTATTTACTTTATTGAGTCTAAAGTAGAAGATGATTTGAGTTGGATTCGGATTAATGGTGCGTTAGTTGGTGCAGTATGTGGCCTTGGTGCATGGAGTTTTTTACATTTCATTTATGAGCCTTTATTAGCTATGTGGGGGTTATAAAAGTTAGTAAGGCGAAAGGTGTAAATAAAAAGTTTATAGACACAAATAAAGTAAAGATATAAATAAAGAAGGGGCATTGGAAATGGAGGGTTTCCAATGCCCCTTCTCGTTTGAAGGAAAAAGTTATATACATCAAGTATGGTACTACTATGATGTGCCTATATAGTCTTGTGACTATGAAAGCAGCTTAGTTTGCTTGGCTTGGTTGGGCTGCAGTACGTTCTAATTGTAAATCTTCAAGCATTTGTAAATCTTGAAGCGGAGAACGTCCATCGGTTGTTAAATAACCACCAACCATAATGCCATTAAGACCACCGGTTAAAGCGAGAGCTTGTAAATCGCGTAAGTTAACTTCACGACCACCAGCTGTACGAATTTGAGCGGATGGTAATACGAAACGGAACATAGCAAAGGTACGCAAAATTTCAAGTGGTGCTAATGGTTTGTTATGTTCGAAAGGTGTACCTTTAATTGGATTTAAAATGTTAAGAGGCACAGAGTCAATGCCTAAACGTTTTAATTCATAGGCCATTTCTACGCGTTGTTCTAAGGTTTCGTTTAAGCCAATAATACCACCAGAGCAGACCCGAATACCTGCTTTTTTAGCATTTTCAATAGTGAACATTTTATCTTCAAAATTGTGAGTGCTACAAATGTTAGGGAAGTTACTTGGTGCTGTTTCAATATTAGAATGATAGCGGGTTACGCCAATTTCTTTTAATTGAAGGGCTTGTTCATAGGTAAGAAGGCCTAAGGAACAGCAAATTTCAAGACCTGTTTCTTTATGAATGCGACGAAGGGCACTGAGAATTTGGTCAAATTCTTTTGGATTATTAGTGTTACGACCACTTGTTACAATGGAAAAACGGATAGCACCGGCTTCTTTTGCTTTTTTAGCGTGGTTAACAATATCTTCTTCGTCCATAAATGGATATACAGTTACACCTGTTTCATGGTGAGCTGATTGAGCACAGAATTTACAATTTTCTGGGCATTTACCAGAGCGGGCATTTACAATAGCGCATAAGTCCACTTCATTACCATTAAATTTTTGACGAATTTTATCAGCCATAGCTAAGAGTATCATCGTATCTTCGTCTGATACATTAATTAGCTGTTCTGCTTCTTTTGGAGTAATTTCACCACCATCTAAAATGCGTTGGGCGTACGCAATAATTTCTTCGTAACCAATCTTGTTTGTTGTTGTCATGAACCTACACCTCTGTATTCTAAAGTTTATCCCGCTCTACCTCTGAGCTTCGACTGTGAGTCGTTGCCTTTATTATACGTAGCTTACAAAAGATAGTCAACCATGAATTTTAATTTAGGTTAACAATAACTTTCGATGTATATAAGGGTTAACAATGACTGATGATATACGGTTTGGCTAATAAGGCCTGTTGATATATGATAGACTTAACAGCAACTATTAAAATATGTTTAGGTTAACAATAGTGGCGCAGATAGATATATCTTGGGAGAGATAATACCAGTTTGTAAAAAAATAACAAAAAATGATTAGGACAGATTACGAATTTAAAAGGCCTGTGATAAAATAGAAAGTAATATAGTTTGACCCTAAGTTACAAGTATTTGATGGATATATGTAAATGCATGAAGAGAGGAGGCGAGGACTATGTTAGTGTTGGAACGAAATAGTGCTACGCCTTTATATGAACAAATCTATCAATATATAAAACAGCGTATTGAAGGAAGGCAGTATGAGGCAGGTTCTCGTTTGCCCTCAGTTCGATCTTTAGCTGGTGAAGTGGGAGTAAGTAAAATTACGGTGGAGCAAGCTTATTTACAATTAGCTGCAGAAGGTTATATAAAGGCTCATGATCGGTCGCCCTATGAAGTATTACCATTGCCTATGGGCGGAGAGAATATAGTCAGTGATTCTGAAAAGGATTGGTTACGAAAGTCATTTAGCGATATAAAGGAAGGGAGAGCAGGCGCATTTCTGCCTCATTATCGAATAGGTGCGAGGCCGCAGCAACAAAGTATTAAGGCTAGCGGTTTTAAGGATATAGAGACATCTTTAATACAATACAATTTTGCTACTGGTGCTATGGACCCAGAAGGATTTGATTATACTCGTTGGAAGCGTTATATTGGTTATGTATTACGAGAACCAGAACGTCTTTTGGCGTATGGTGATCCTCAAGGTGAATGGGAGTTGCGCGTACAATTGGCACAGTATTTGAATACAGCTAGGGCGGTGCGAACAACAGCGGAACAAATTATTATCGGTAGTGGCACGCAGCCTATGGTTATGATGATAGCCGCCCTTTTGAAACGCGCTCATATTACTACTGTTGCAATTGATAGTAGTGTTTTAATAGGCGTAACTCACATTTTTCAAGATTATGGATTTACTGTAGTTACCATTGATCAACATAGTGAAACTCTTATAGAGGATTTAATAGCTATGAAGGTACAGGCTTTGTATTGCACTCCGTCTCATGGTGATCGTCAAGGCAGAGTCATGAGTGCGGGGCGACGTAAAGAAGTTTTACAGTGGTCTAAAGCTGTGGGTAGTTACTTAATTGAAGATGATTATGATAGTGAACTTCGATATTATGGTCGCCCTATATCCTCGTTACAGGGGCTAGCTCCCGAGGAACGCGTTATTTATCTCGGCACACCTTCCAAGGTATTGCCGCCGTCCATTCGTATTAGTTATATGGTATTGCCACCATCGCTATGGCAGGATTTTTTAACATATCGCAGGTCCTATCGACAAAGTGCTAGCGTTATGGAACAATTAGTATGGGCTCGCTATATGGGGGCTGGCGAATGGTCTAAGCAAATTCGAAGATTGCGTAAACACTATGCGGATAAAAGTAAACATTTAGTCGGTTTGTTGCAAGTGGCTTTTGGTAATCGTGCTAAAGCGTATTTGCCAGAAGGTGGGGTATATATTGGTTTAACTGTATATACTCTATTAAGTGGGGCAGACTTATTGGCTAAAGCCCACAAGTCTGGTTGTGATGTGCGTATTGAAACGGATACGATGATTGATGGCGAAGTTCATTGTTTATTATCATTTAGTGCTATTCCTACCGCTAAGTTACAGGAGGCAGTAGCACAGTTGGCAAATGCATGGAAAGGAGTTTGAAATGATACCATTTCGTTTTATACAATGTGGAGATCTTCATTTAGGGACTCCTTTTAAATATTTAAAATCCCTTGGCAAACAAGTCGACGAAGCTGTGAATAGAGCGACCTATCGTTCCTTTTCAGAGATTGTAGACTTAGCTATAGAACAGCAGGTACAGGCTGTGTTAATTACTGGTGACATATACGATAGTGATACGCACAATTTAGAGGCGCAAGTTCGCTTTGCTTATGAGTGTGAGCGGCTAAGTCGTGAACAGATACCTGTTTTTTTAGTGCAAGGCAATCATGATCCAGCGGAAAGTTGGACTACTAAGATACGCTTGCCAGAGCTAGTTCATGTTTTTTCGTCACTACAAAGTGAGCGCAAGCCTTTAGTGGTAAAAGGAAAAGTAGTAGCGTATATATATGGTATCAGTTGTAGTTCGCAAAATAGGGCAGATGATGTAGCTCAATTCTTAAAACCTTGGGCGGAAGATCCTTTTTCAATCGGGATTTTTCATGGCACAGTAGGTGCTATGCCTGACCATGAAGTCGTGGGGCCTACAACCCTTACGCAACTTACTAGCTCGCCTATGCATTATTGGGCTATTGGCCATATTCATAAACGCCAAGTTCTGCATGAGGCGCCTTATGTTGTATATGCTGGTAATACGCAAGGTTTACATAAGAAGGAAGTGGGCCCTAAAGGCTGTTATTTGGTGGATGTCAGTGCGACAGGCCATGTGACCATGCAATTTCAGGAAACAGCACCGATTCGCTTTGAACAGGTGACGATAGATATTGGTAGTCTCACTGACAATGCAGATATGTTAGAAATGATTCGCCATAAGAAAGAGCTATTAAGAAAGTTAAAGAAACAAATTTTGTTAGAAATTATTTTGACGGGTACAGGTCCTGTGCATGAATTGTGTAA
Organism: Veillonella intestinalis; assembly: GCF_943193155.1. Taxonomy (GTDB): domain Bacteria; phylum Bacillota; class Negativicutes; order Veillonellales; family Veillonellaceae; genus Veillonella_A; species Veillonella_A intestinalis. The sequence goes on from NZ_CALPDB010000003.1 coordinate 297,181, forward strand.
TCAGCTTGAGGCTCGGCAAGTATGGCTACAGATGGCACAGGAAGAAGAGAAAAATAAGTATAACTTTGTGATGCCTTACGCCATTGTTGATAAGACGGTGGGCGAAACTGATTGGGCTGCACGACGCCAGATGGAAGATATGGTAGGCGACTATTTACGCAGTTTCGATACCTTAGGTTCTTTGCCTAAAGAGGAGCAAATCGGGCGCATTCGTGAACTTATTAATGAACGACCAGAGAGTAAACGCTTAGGAATATATAATAATTTATTAACGGATGAAGTTTTAGAAGAAGCATTGCGACGAGCAGAAGTAGCAGGAGCTCGTTGTCTCATGGGAGATACGGATGAGGATTAAGGAGATATATATTAAAGAGTTTGGCCCTTATCGGGAGTGGTCTTTTACACCGGCCACATCGGGGGTTCAGGTCATTTATGGACCTAATGAAAGTGGCAAAACCTCCTTGCTAGAAGCGTTGCGTTTTTTACTATTCGGTAAAAAAAGTAAGACTTATGGGTATGGTTCAGGACATCTTATTGTAGAACGTGAAGGGGTGTTATACCATATTGGGCGAGATGGGAAAAAATTAAATTTTTATCCCCTTGGAAAAGGTCCTATTAATGAAGAACCAGCATCACTGTGGTGGCATGGTTTAGACAAAAAGACCTATGATCGTATTTTTGCTATTACTGTAGATGAACTGCAAGGTGCTGATGTGCTAGCCGAGGTTGAAGTACGAGCTCGTTTCTTTGGTGGTGAAGGGGGCGAACGTTTAAGCACGGCGGTAAAAGATATTGAAAAAGCCTCGTCCGATTTGTTGGTTGCGTCAGCTAATGGTAAACGAAAAATTAATGTCCTCATGGAGCGTTTAAAACAAGTTCGTGAGACTATGGCTAATTTAGGTAAGCATGAAGAGGCTTACACGGCCTACCAGCAAGAATTAGATGGTATGGTGACTACAGAAAAAGAATTGGCAGAACGGCTTAAAGAATGGCAAGATTATGGCAAAGAAGTTGATTTGGTATTGCGTGCTTGGGATGTATATAAACGAGCCGAACATGCCAAAGAACAGATGAATACCTATGCCGTAACAGAATTGTTAGAAAAAGATGCTTTTTACGAAATAGACGAAAAAATTACGCAATGTCGTAATAATATGCAATTATGGAGTGGCAAAGAAGCTGGTTTAGTACCGGATAATTTTGCCCCTGATTCTTTAATTGGTGTATATAGTCAAGAAATTGAAAGCTTGTTTCAAGAGTTAGGCAAATGGACGCAATTACAAAAAGAATGTGAACAAGGTCGAGCTTACTTGAAACGCGTGAAAGAACAGCTAGATTTGTCACGGACGTTGCATAATGCTTGGCGCCCTGAGGCCGAAATGCCTGCTGAGGTTAATTGGGCCGAAGGGGAAGCCTTAGCGCGTCAATTGCGGAGTGCGCAGGATAATTACTTACATTGGCAAAAACGTAAGCCAGTGGAGCCTGTAGAATTAGTAAACTCTAAGGTAAAGGATGAAGAACATACGCTACAGACATTAGAGTCTAACGTGAAGTTGATACAGGATGCATACACTTCTTATGAGACTGCTGTGTCCGAACAAGAAGCCTTGGCTGAAGGCGCTGCTAAACCGTATTATCGATATGGTGCAATCAGTTTATTAGTATTGGCTGTGTTAGCTCTTGTATTATTGCCTGATATGGGTGTATGGTTAGCTATTGTTTTGGCCGTTGGAGGTGGCGCGCTCTTTGCATATGATTGGCAAACCAAGCGAAAACAACAAGGCCTTTATGAGGCTGCTTTGCATCAAAGCGAGCGACAGAAGCAGGCCTTAGAAAAGTTAGCCATAGAAGCGGGCGTAACTACACCTCAATCGGCTGCTGATATGACTGAACTTGTAGCTTTGGTAACAGAAAAACGGTCTGCTTTTAGTAATCAAAATTTAGCCTTAGCTAAAATCCATAGTTACGAACAAGTCTATAGTCAATGGCTAGCAGAAGGAAAGGAACTTGAAGCGGCTGGTAATAAAGCTATGGAAGCTTGGCAACGGTGGTTACCCGCAGGGGCTAGTCGCGTGCTTACGGACAATCAATTTTTTGCTCTTAAGCAAGAATATGACACTTATATGGACGATTTAAATCAGTATAAAGAGTATGAAAAGCGATTGCAAGAACATGAGGAATCCTTGCATGAAATTGAGAGTCGCTGTGCTGCTTTGTGGAATAAGTTAGAAGTGGATATTCCTGTGACGCCAATTGAGTTACGGCGGGTATATAATTTGTTAAAATCGCATCGACAAAATCAGGTACGATGGGAACAAAAAGAATCGCAACGACGTAATTATCACGAAGAATATGAACAGTGGAGTCGTCAGGAAAAAGCGCTGCTTTTAGAACAGGCAGAATTACTGCAGAAGAATGGGATTGCGACAGCTGGAGAATATCGCCAACGCTTATTGTTGCAAGATCAATATGTACAATGGCAAAAAGTGTATGAACAGAGCCGTGATCAATTAGCGCTTTTTGCGTCTAAAAAGGATAGTCATGAAGCTTTATATCGGCGCTTGAAATCAGGGAATAAAGAGAAATGGCAATCTGAAGCAGAGCGCAGTCATTCGGAGGTACAAGCTTTAGAGAAACGCTTGGCCGCTTTATATGAAAAACGAGGCCAAGTACAGGAGGCTATGCGTACTTTGTCGCAAGATAAAGCAATGTCCCTAGCTTTACAAGAAGAACAGCAATTAGAAGGGGAATTACAGGAGGCGTTAACTGCTTGGGCTACGCAAGTGTTGGTTAGTCATTTTATGGAATTGGCACAGGCTGATTATGAAAAAGACCGTCAACCGGAGGCTATGGCTACGGCATCTAATTATTTGTCTATGATGACGGATGGTAAATATACACTACAATTAGGGGATACAGCCTCTTCGTTACAAGCCGTATTAGCGTCTGGTGAAGTAGTGCCTACTGAGCATTGGAGTAGTGGTTTAGGCGATCAAGTATACTTAGCGTTACGACTTAGTTTGGCTAAAGTATTTGGGGAACGTGTAGAATCATTGCCGATTATTTTGGATGATATATTGTTGCGCTTTGATGAAGGTCGTCAAGAGGCTGCATTAAAAGTATTAGCTCATATTGGTGAGGTGGATCAGATTTTAATCTTTACTTGCCAGCAAGGAACGGCTGAACGAAGTGCCCAATTAGATGGTATGAGTGTATATGACCTAAGTGCTCAAGAGGCGCTGTAGTAGTATATAATTGAAATACTTAAGGGCGCTCTAGTTCTTGATGAATATCTTTGGCGCATAGATTTATTGATGTATTTTTATACATCGATATAACATAAAAATATAAATTGGTAACTTAATTTTGAGGATTGTTGTAGTGAATTTAGGACTTCTTACCTAGGTAAGAAGTCCTTTTTGTATTTGTTAGTACCTTGTATACATGAGTTTATTGCACCTTATATATCTGTATTTTCTATATGCAATTTTTGAGAATGGGGTTTATAATATAAACAATCTATTTTCTATAGAATTTAAAGAGATGGAAATTTTGTAGGGTATATGCAACTAAGGTATAGATGTTTATCCTATGAAATTGAGCCAACATTAGGTTAGGTAAAGAGAGAGTAGTAGCTTGGAAGGAGCCGGGGTTTATGGGACAATCACAGGTAGTAGGGAAAACGCAAATTGAAATTCAGCAGCAGGAGCAGTCACAGTGGCAAGCAAAGGGGCTATATCATTCAGCCTATGAAAAAGATGCTTGTGGTATGGGGTTTGTAGTTGATATTAAAGGTCGAAAATCTCACGATATTATTGATGATGGCTTGCGCATTTTAGAGCGGCTAGAACATAGAGGGGCTCGTGGTGCCGATGCTTCATCGGGTGATGGGGCAGGTATTATAGTACAAATTCCACATAATTTTTTTCAACGAGAATGTGAAGTATTAGGCTTTTCATTGCCCCCTGTAGGAAGCTATGGGGTAGGTATGATTTTTGCACATCCCTATGAAACATTGCGGAATAAGCAGAAGGCTATTTTAGAAGAGATTGTAAAAACAGAAGGGCAAGTTGTCTTGGGGTGGCGTGAAGTACCAGTAGATTCGCATGCCGTAGGTGCTGAAGCAGCGGCTATTCGCCCTTGGTTCATTCAAATATTTATAGGTAAAGGCGATAATATAATGAATGATGAAGAATTTGAACGCATTTTATATGTCATTCGTAAAGAAGCTGAAAAAAAGATTATTCCTTTAAGTAAAGCGGAAAGTGGCGATTTTTATATTGCTTCTTTATCGGCTAAGACCATTGTTTATAAAGGAATGCTCACGCCAAAACAATTGCGTGACTTTTATTTAGATTTAGCTGATTTAGATTTTACATCAGCGTTAGCTATGGTGCATTCTCGTTTTAGCACGAATACATTTCCAAGTTGGGCACGAGCGCATCCTAATCGTTTTATTGTGCACAATGGTGAAATTAATACGATTAGAGGCAATATTAATTGGATTAATGCTCGTGAAGGCAAGGCTAATTCAGAATATTTTCCACAAATCAAGAAGGTATTTCCTGTAGTGGATGATACTGGCTCAGACTCAGCTATGTTTGATAATACGCTGGAATTTCTTTATATGACAGGTCGTAGTTTACCTCATGCCATGATGATGATGATTCCTGAACCTTGGGAAAAGAATCCCCTTATGAGTCAAGAAAAGCGCGATTTCTATGAATTTAATAGTTTTATGATGGAGCCTTGGGATGGCCCAGCTGCGATGGGTTTTACAGATGGGGTTGTAGTAGGTGGTGTATTGGACCGCAATGGGTTACGTCCGTCGCGATACTATATTACTAGTGATGATCGTCTTATTATGGCTTCTGAAGTTGGGGTGGTGAATGAGTCGGCTGAGAATATTCGCTACAAAGGTCGTTTAGAGCCAGGTAAAATGTTACTTGTTGATACAAAAGAACAACGTATTGTGTCAGATGAAGAAATCAAGCATCGCATTGCTACTGAGCAGCCTTATGGAGAATGGGTGAAAGAACATATTATTCACTTAGAAGATATTGCACCTGCTAATGAAGAAGATTTGCCAGTAGTTACTAATTTACAAGAGCAACAACAAGTATTTGGATATACGCAAGAAGATTTAGTGCGTATGCTTCAACCTATGGCAAAAGATGGAAAAGATCCTGTAGGGGCGATGGGGGCTGATGCACCTTTGGCAATTTTGTCAGACAAGCCACAGCTACTTTACAGTTACTTTAAGCAATTATTTGCACAGGTTACCAATCCACCGATTGATGCTATTCGTGAGGAAATGGTAACGTCTACAGGGGTTATGTTTGGCAATAGTGGCAATATGATGGACCCGCATAAAAGTGGAACTTACTGTGTATCCTTAGATCGCCCTATTTTAACAAATAAGGAATTTGCAGCTATTAAACAGTTAGATTGCCGCCGCATGAAAAGTACAACTTTGTCTATCTTGTTTAATCCGGCAGAAGGAAGTCAAGGTATGCGCCAAGCCTTGGACGAATTATGTTCTAAAGCTGAAGAGGCGGCTCGTTCAGATCATAATGTTCTTATTCTGTCAGATCGCGGTGTAGATGCGACTCATGCGCCAATTCCAGCGTTGTTAGCTGTAGCAGCGGTGCACAATCATTTAATTAAGAAGGTATTGCGTACGGACATTGGACTTGTTTTAGAATCAGGGGAACCGCGTGAAGTCCATCATTTTTGTACATTGATTGGCTATGGTGTGACTGCAATTAATCCATATATTGCTTTTGAAACAATTACGTCCTTACAAAAAGAAGGGCGTTTAGGCCAAATAACAGCAGAAGCAGCAGAACAGAATTATATTAAGGCGGCGGTAAGTGGTATTTTAAAAGTTATGTCAAAAATGGGGATTTCGACCGTGCGCAGTTATCATGGGGCACAAATTTTTGAAGCCATTGGTCTTAATAGTGATTTTATTGATAAATATTTTGTAAATACGCCAACTCGTATTGGCGGTATTGGTACAGAAGGTGTGGCTCGTGAAGCTTTGGCACGGCACGAACGCGCTTTTGAAGCTAAGGCAACAACGCTTGAAGCTGGTGGTTTTTATGGTCCTATGAAAGATGGAGAACCTCATTTATATAATCCTAAGACTATTGATTTATTACAGCGTGCTTGTATGGACAATAATTATGAGCTGTATAAAGAATATGCAGAGGGTATTCGCCATGATTATCATGTTACATTGCGTAGTTTACTAGATTTTAATTATCCCGTAGGTGGCGGTATTGCGATTGAAGAAGTAGAGCCTGTTGAGTCGATTGTGAAACGCTTTAAAGGTGGGGCTATGAGTTATGGTGCCATTAGTAAGGAGGCTCATGAAACAATTGCTATTGCTATGAATCGCTTAGGTACAATGAGTAATTCTGGCGAAGGCGGCGAAGATGCAAGTCGCTATACTTTGTTGCCGAATGGGGATAACTTATGTAGTGAAATTAAGCAAATTGCTTCAGGGCGTTTTGGTGTTACCTCTGAATATTTAGTACATGCTAAAGAGTTACAAATAAAATGCGCCCAAGGGGCTAAGCCTGGCGAAGGTGGACAATTGCCAGGTAAGAAAGTATATCCTCCTATTGGGAAAGCCCGTCATTCTACACCGGGCGTGGAATTAGTATCGCCACCACCTCATCATGATATTTATTCGATTGAAGATTTAGCAGAATTGATTTTTGATTTGAAAAATGCAAATCGTCAGGCTCGTATTAGTGTGAAATTAGCCGCTGAAGCTGGTGTTGGTACGATTGCCGCTGGGGTAGCCAAAGCCAAGGCTGATAATATCTTGATTTGTGGCTATGATGGTGGTACTGGCGCGGCTGGTCGCACTGGTATGCGTCATACAGGGGCTCCTTGGGAATTAGGTTTAGCTGAAACGCATCAAACTTTATTGTTAAACCGTTTGCGCGATCGCATTGTGCTTGAAGTGGATAGTAAACTTATGACAGGTTTTGATGTGGCTGTAGCTGCCTTGTTGGGGGCAGAAATGTTTGGTTTTGGTACCTTACCATTAATTGCTGTGGGCTGTAAAATGGCGCGTGTATGCAATTTAAATACATGCCCGTATGGTGTAGCCACTCAAGATGAAAATTTGCGTAAGAATTTTAAAGGAAAGCCAGAATATGTAGAAAATCTTATGCTATTTTTAGCTCGTGAACTCCGTGAAATTATGGCTCGTTTAGGAATTCGTACAGTTCAGGATATGGTAGGTCGTGTTGATTTATTACGTCAAAAGGTAGTAGAGGATAATTACAAATTATCTCGTGTCGATTTAAAACGTATTTTATTTAGGCCATATACGGATATTTCTGTAGGTCACTATCATCAACATGAACAAGACCATGAATTAGCCAAAACGCTAGATGAAGGTAAATTATTGCGCATGTGTCGCCCTGCCATTGAAGAACAAAAACCAATCCGCGCTAAATTAGCTATTAATAATACGCATCGTGTTGTAGGCACTATTGTAGGTAGTGAAATTACAAAACGCTATGGGGCCAATGGATTAGCGCCTAATACGATTAAACTTAATTTTGTCGGTAGTGCCGGTCAAAGTTTTGGTGCATTTATTCCTAAGGGGATGACTATGGAATTGGAAGGCGATGCGAATGACTATTTAGGTAAAGGTTTATCTGGTGGTGTGATTACTGTATATCCGCCAAGGGGTGCTTTGTTTGAAGCGGATCAAAATGTCATTATTGGTAATGTAGCTTTTTATGGTGCTACGGCGGGTGAGGCTTATATTAGTGGTTGCGCTGGAGAACGTTTTGCAGTGCGTAATAGTGGCATTACCGCTGTTGTAGAGGGCGTAGGTGACCATGGCTGCGAATATATGACTGGTGGTGAAATTCTTGTGCTTGGCAAAACTGGTCGTAATTTTGGGGCTGGTATGTCTGGTGGTTATGCGTATATTCTAGATTTTGATGTGCGAAAATGCAATATGAGTTTAGTCGAAGCAAGACCTGCTGGAGGGGATGATTTAGAACGAATTAAATCGTTGGTAGAGGCCCATGTTTTACATACTAACAGTCGTAAAGGTCGACATATCTTAGATAATTGGCAGAACTTTGCTCAGCGTTTTACCAAAATTGTACCTACTGCTTATGAAGCTATGAAACAAGCGATTGCTTTGTATGAAGCAAAGGGGATGAGTGAAGCGGAAGCACAATTGCAAGCCTTCAAAGATACACACCATATAAAATAAACGAATTGTGAAGTTTTTAAAATAGGTTCAAAATTTGTAATGGTATGACGATTATATATGAGTCCGAATGTTGCAAGAGGAATAGAAAAACTCTTGCAATCGGGCTCATTTTGCGTTAATCGCTGTTTTTCGTAGTTAAAATATTTCGAATTTTTTGGAAATAGTATATAATAAAATAGCAATAAGAGAAGTGATAAATTAAGTGTGTAGGTCAACTTTGCAGAGTGCGGGAGTCTACATTTAAGTAGTTAAGTAGTAATTAATAGTTAGCTTATTCTAAATTAATAGTACGTTATGTAGGTATAAGGAATAGGGTATAAATTAAAAGACTGTTTACGTAAGGGGAACGGCAAAGGAGTATACCGTGAAGGCAAAGTATACAATAGGAATAATTGCTTTGGGATTGGCATTTATTTTAAGTGGTTGTAGTCATAATAGTGAGCCTAGTGCAACGGCCAAAATGATAACACCTAATACGACGGTGGCTACTGAGGCGAAGCCTGTAGAATCTATTCAAGAAGCTACGTATTTATTACAGCAAAATGAATACACTAAGGCTATTGCTAAAGCGGATGAGATTTTAGCGACCTATCCTAACTCAGATGAGGCCTATTCCATTAAAGGCATGGCTATGGGATTGAATGGCGAGGCCGTGACGGGGCTAGAATTTACTAAAAAAGCCTATGAAATTAATCCAAATAATGTAAGCAATTATTATAATATGGCCATGTTATATAAGTTAGATGGAAAGTTAGAAGAAGCAAAAGAGTGGTTTGAAAAGGTATTGGCAAAAGACCCTCATAATACTTGGTCTGCTTATGGCATTGCTACGATTTATGCTGATCAAGGAAAGGACGCAGAGGCTTTAGATTGGTTACGTAAAGCGGTTTCCTTAGATAGCGTGGTGAAAGAGGTAGCGCGTACGCAAGACCATTTTGTGCGGTTTCATGGTAACCAAACCTTTGAAGCCATTGTTAAGTAGATAAATTTATGGAGTTTTATAGAGTGGAGGCGCAGGCATGACAAAACAGCAGCAACGAAGTATTCGTTGGTCTATTATTCCTGTAATTATGCTAATGATGATGCTTCTAAGTGGTTGCTTTGGACCAACTAAAGTTACGACTGCAGAAGTTGATACAAAAGAAATGCCCGTTAAGATTAGTAATGATGCTAATATTACGGCTTTGAATAAAGTAACAATTGAACCTACTGTGTCAGGGCAAGTAAGCACTATGGCCGTAAAAGTAGGCGATGAAGTGAAACAAGGACAAGTGGTGGCTATGTTAGACACGAGTAACTTGCAAACACAGTTGAACCAATTAATTCAGGAACTAGGAGAACGACAAAGTGGTGCAGGTATACAAGCTGTGCCGCAAGAAACGACGGTTGTGCCAGGCGCTGTTTCGGCTGCTGATGTAAATCGTGCTCACGAAATGATGATGAATGGTATTATTACTGAAAAAGAATACCAGACAATTGTGCAGCGTTCGCAAGCGACTGTAGTAACTAGTGGGGGCGGCTATGTGGCAACTGGTGATGGCTTAGAAGTAGCCGGCATCCAAGCGGCTATTGCTCAATTACAAACGCAGATTGCGCAATCTCAAATTATTTCACCTATGAATGGTCGTGTGGCGGCTATTTATAATGAAGATCGAAAAGTAGCGATTGAAGGTCGTCCTTTTATGTTAATTCAGCAAAGTTCACCTGTAGTGGCTTCGTTGAGCATTCCTCAGAGCTTTGCTTTGAAATTAGCGGATCCAGCTATTAAAAGTACTTTAAAAGTATATTTAAAGGTGGATGATAAAGAAATTCCTGGTGAATTAACCTATGTAGATACAAATGCGCCAGCAGGAACACCGAGTGTGTTAGTAAAAGCTACGTTTGCTAATACGGATGATGTGATTAAACCAGGCGAATTCTATACATTGGTGATTGAATCTGCTGCGACGGCACCAGTTTTAGCTGTACCTAAGGAAGCAGTTCATGAAAATAAAGATGGCAAGTTTGTATATGTAGTAACGGCTAATAATACGGTAGATGTGCGTGTTGTTGAAACGAGTGCAACTGTTGATGAGTATACAGCGATTGTTATGGGCTTGAGTAAAGGGGAACGTATTATTACCTCAAAAGGTGAATTTGAATTAGGTGAACAAGTTACCTATTAAACTATTAGAGCTTAAGACGTAGTTAAGAAGTGGCGCTTAAGGCGTAGTTAAGAAGAAATTGAGCTGTGCTTAAATTGAACTGCACTTAATATAGAATTTAAGTAGCGATTGAATAGAATTTATGAAGTGACTGAATAGTCATCAAAAATAATTGAATGGTAATTATGTAGAGCTGTTGAGCAGTTAGTATAGTAGACTGATGCTCAGCAGCTTTTTATTTTTGCTGTGGTATATTTTGAAAAATTGAAAAAAGGGCTTGACGTTTATGGACTACTTTGGTAAGATAGTCAAGTCGTCACTTGAGGGTACTAATTATGAGGTATCCAGAGGGTGAAGGCAAAGACACTTTCACTGCAATAGGATGCAATTAAATTCTGAGTGCATTGAATTGTGTTGCCAGTTGTAACTGATTTATTTCAAGTTCGTCAAAATCTTGTAAAAAAGTTATTGACAGAATGTATCGATGGTGTTACAATATAAAAACCGTCAGCGATGACGGTGAAGAAAATGCAAACGAAATATGCAGAGGTTGCAAGTTTTGTTTGGTAGCAGATCTTTGAAAACTGAACAATGTAAGGTAATCATTTCTAACGAAATGAACATAGCCAGAGTGCGGGTTTCAACGACGTTGAAACTAACCAAATAAATTCTAAGTTAGATAACTTCGGTTAAGCTAACAACAACGAAAACGAGCTAGCAAATAGCTCCAAGATATCTTGGAGAGTTTGATCCTGGCTCAGGACGAACGCTGGCGGCGTGCTTAACACATGCAAGTCGAACGGAGAGCGATGGAAGCTTGCTTCTATCAATCTTAGTGGCGAACGGGTGAGTAACGCGTAACCAACCTGCCCTTCAGAGGGGGATAACAACGGGAAACCGTTGCTAATACCGCGTACGATTGAGTTCCGGCATCGGAACTTAATGAAAGGTGGCCTCTATATATAAGCTATCGCTGAAGGAGGGGGTTGCGTCTGATTAGCTAGTTGGAGGGGTAACGGCCCACCAAGGCAATGATCAGTAGCCGGTCTGAGAGGATGAACGGCCACATTGGGACTGAGACACGGCCC